>NZ_AP024269.1:2650000-3975000 GCF_016629525.1 Kaistia sp. 32K | reverse complement strand
CGGTCGGAAATCGGTCGTCGAGTGCAATGGCATAAGCCCGCCTGACTGCGAGACTGACAAGTCGAGCAGAGACGAAAGTCGGCCATAGTGATCCGGTGGTCCCACGTGGACGGGCCATCGCTCAACGGATAAAAGGTACTCTGGGGATAACAGGCTGATGATGCCCAAGAGTCCATATCGACGGCATCGTTTGGCACCTCGATGTCGACTCATCACATCCTGGGGCTGGAGAAGGTCCCAAGGGTTCGGCTGTTCGCCGATTAAAGTGGTACGTGAGTTGGGTTCAGAACGTCGTGAGACAGTTCGGTCCCTATCTGCCGTGGGTGTAGGAATATTGAGAGGATCTGTCCTTAGTACGAGAGGACCGGGATGGACGTACCTCTGGTGGACCTGTTGTGGCGCCAGCCGCATTGCAGGGTAGCTATGTACGGACGGGATAACCGCTGAAGGCATCTAAGCGGGAAACCCACCTCAAAACGAGTATTCCCTTGAGAGTCGTGGTAGACCACCACGTTGATAGGCCGGGTGTGGAAGTGCAGCAATGCATGCAGCTTACCGGTACTAATAACTCGATCGGCTTGATCACTCCCATTAATCCATGCTCATCCCAAGCGGATCTCTCGAGATCCGCGGGAATGATCATCGACGACAAAAGCAGCTAACCCTGCAAAACCAGTTTCTTCTGTGCTTCGCCGGCCTGGTGGTCATGGCGAGGAGCCTGAACCCGATCCCATTCCGAACTCGGCCGTTAAACTCCTCCGCGCCAATGGTACTTTGTCTTAAGACACGGGAGAGTAGGTCGCTGCCAGGCCTGCAAAGCACAGAAACCCTTCGAAAACTCTCTCTACGATGAAAACAACCAAAAACCCCGCCGCGCGATAAACTCGCCGGCGGGGTTTTTGCGTTTAAACACCACGAAAACCGCCGGGAATCGACGCCATCACGCCGGACGCCCGCTGAAACCGGCCGGACGTCGCCACAAGCAAGGCGCGGAAGAGGGGCAAAAGCGCCAGGGCAACGGCCGGGCGGGGTGAAAGAGCCCACGGCACGGAAAAGCGCCAGCCCGGAATAGACCCGCACAAGCGCGCAAGCTCAAAACCGGGTGGCCGCGGCCGAGCCAACGGCCGATATGCCATCGCCGGCCTCCCCGGCAGACAGAGCCGACAAGCCACCCACTCGCCAGACCCCTCCCAGACGGAGAGGGAAAGAACGGCCGGGCGAACGACGACGCCGGCAAGAGCGATCCGCCCGGGCCACTGGCTAGCCCGCCGCGCCAAGATGCGGAGGAGGGGGCACGTGAAGGTCGCGCGAGCGAGCGCGGAGAAGCGAGTGGGGCAGGGCGGCGACCCCGCTGCCCGCGTGCACTACCGCCGCCCTTCGCCTGCACCGGGTGTTGCCGTCGGGGCACGGCCGGGGCGCTAAGTTGCCAAAAAGCCGCAGTGCGCGTTGACAGATCTGTGCCCGCGGTACACTAATTACGCACTGAGGATCGAGGACGCAAGCCCGGGTGGCATGTCTCCGCGGCCTTTCTCTTTTTCGTGCGCCAGCCTGTCCCCCGACGCGCTTCGCGCCTTATTGGATTGCCAAACATGAAGCGCTTCATCCTTGCAGCGATCCTGCTGATCGTCGTCGTGGCTATTTGTGGCAGTCTGATCTGGTTCAATTTCTTCCGAAACAAGATGATCGAGCAGTTCTTCGCCACCATGAAGGCGCCGGTCGTAACCATTTCGGCCGTGACCGTCGAACCCGCGCGCTGGACGCCGGGGATCGAGGCGGTCGGTACGGCCGCCGCCTCGGAAGGCGTCGACGTCGCGGTCCAGGCCGGCGGCATTGTCGAGAAGATCCTGTTCAAGGCGAACGACAAGGTCGAGCAGGGACAGCTGTTGGTCCAGATCGACGATGCGGTCGAGCGCGCGGGCCTGGTCAGCGCCAACACCGCCGTCGCGGTCAGCCAGGACGCGCTGAGCCGCGCTCAGGCGCTGCTGCAGCGCAATGTTAGCACCGTCGCCTCGCTACAGGATGCCCAGAACAATCTGGACAAGGCCAAGGGCGCGCTTCAGCAGCTCGAGGCGACCCTCGATCAAAAGGCGATCAAGGCGCCGTTCGCCGGCACGATCGGTATTCCGAAGATCGATGTCGGCCAGTACGCGCAGCCGGGTACGGTCGTCGCGACGCTGCAGAACCTCGACAAGATGAAGGTCAATTTCACCGTTCCGGAACAGGATCTGGGCTCGCTGAAGATCGGCCAGACCGCCCGCTTCGGCCTCCGGGAGGACGATCTCAGCTTCAAGGGCACGATCACCGGCATCGATCCGAAGATCGACGCCGCATCACGTCTGGTGACGGTTCAGGCCATCCTCGATAATCCGGACGGCACGCTGCGTCCCGGCCAGTTCATTCGCGTCCGGGTCGACCTGCCGGTCGAGGAAAACGTGATCGCGCTGCCGCAGACGGCCGTCACGATCAGCCTCTATGGCGCCTATGTCTATGCGGTGCAGGACGCCCCTGAGGCAACGGCGGACCCCGCCAAGGCCGATGCGAAGGCTGATGCCAAACCTGCGGACGCCAAGCCGGCGGATGCCAAGGCTGCGGATGCGAAGCCCGCGGACGCCAAGCCGGCGCTCATTGCCAAGCAGATCTTCGTCAAGCCCGGACGTCGTTCCGGCGACCTGATCGAGATCGTCGAGGGCGTCACGCCCGGCATGCGGATCGTCACCTCGGGACAGAACAAGCTGTCGAGCGGCAGCCCGGTCGCCGTCGACAATTCCGTCACGCCGGTCAAGGGCGCCACGGTGAACCCGGAGGCTTCGAAGTCATGAGCTTTTCGGAACTCTTCATCCGCCGTCCGGTTCTCGCTACCGTCGTCAGCCTGATGATCCTGCTGCTTGGTGCGCAGGGCATCCTGTCGATGTCGATCCGGCAATATCCGAAGGTCGACGAAACCGTGGTGACGGTGACGACGATCTATCCGGGCGCCAGCGCCGACGTCATCCAGGGCTTCATCACCTCGACGATCGCCAAGTCTGTGTCGTCGGCCGAGGGCGTCGACTATGTGACGTCGAAGAGCTCGCTCGGCGTGTCGACGGTTTCCGTCTTCATGCGGCTGAACACCAATCCGGACAAGGCATTGACCGAGGTCATCGCCAAGGTCCAGCAGGTGCGCGGCAAGCTGCCCGTGGAGGCCGAGGACCCGGTGATCCAGAAGGGCACCGGCTTCCAGTTCGCGTTGATGTATCTCGCTGCGCGCAGCGACAACATGAACCCGCAGCAGCTGACCGACTATCTGATCCGCGTCATCCAGCCGCGCTTCGCGACGGTCGATGGCGTCGCCAATGCCGACATTCTCGGCGCGCAGGAATTTGCCATGCGCGTCTGGATCGATCCGGTCGCGCTCGCGTCGCGCAATGTCACGGCGACCGACGTTCTGGCGGCGATCAAGGGCTCCAACTTCCTGTCGGCGCCCGGCAAGACCAAGAACGAGTTCTACGCCTATTCGATCGAGGCGAAGACGACGCTGCAGGATCCCGAGACGTTCGGGGCGCTGCCGATCCGCTCGAACGGCGACGAGATCGTGCGGTTGCGCGATGTCGCGACGATCGAGCTCGCGGCAGCTTCGACCGATACCGAAGTCCGGTTCAACGGCGAGGAAGGCGTCTTCCTCGGCATCTTCCAGACCCCGTCGGCGAACCCGCTCGACGTGGCGGCGGGCGTGCGCAAGGAACTGCCCCTGATCGCGCAGTCGCTGCCCGAGGGCATGCATATCGAACTCGTCTACGATTCGACCGAGGCGATCAGCGCGTCGATCGAGGAAGTGGCTCGCACGATCCTGGAAGCCTCCGCGATCGTCGTCGTCGTCATCTTCCTGTTCCTGGGTTCGTTCCGCTCGGTCATCATCCCGATCGTCACGATTCCGCTGTCGCTGATCGGCGTCTGTTTCATCCTCTGGGCGCTCGGCTATTCGCTGAATACGCTGACGCTCCTCGCCATGGTGCTGGCGATCGGTCTCGTCGTCGACGACGCGATCGTGGTGGTGGAGAACATCCACCGCCACATCGAGGAGGGGCTGAAGCCGATGAAGGCGGCGATCGTCGGCATGCAGGAGATCACCGGCGCCGTCATCGCGATGACGATCACGCTGGCGGCGGTGTATGCGCCGATGGCCTTCACGCAGGGCGTCACCGGCGCGCTGTTCCGCGAATTCTCGATGACGCTGGCCGGCGCGGTGATCCTGTCCGGCTTCGTCGCCCTGACCGTGTCGCCGATGATGTCGGCGCGCATCCTGAAGCCGGGCGGCGGGCGCATCCAGCACTTCATCGACGGGGTCTTCGACCGTTTCGGCAACTGGTACGCGCGTCGGCTCGTCGGTTCGCTGAAGGTGCGTCCGATCACGCTGATGATGGTCATCGCGATCCTCGGCACGATGGTGTTCCTGTTCCTCCACACGTCGACCGAACTGGCGCCGGAGGAGGACGAGGGCGCCATGTTCACGCTGATCACGGCGCCGCAATATGCGACGATCGACTACACGCAGCTCTATGTCGACGAGATCGCGCAGAAGACCGCCGACATTCCCGAGCGCCAGGCGCTGTTCTCGATCGCCGGCAGCGGCGCCGCGAACTCGGCCTTCTCGGGCCTGGTGCTGAAGCCCTGGGGCGAGCGCACGCGTTCGCAGGCGCAGGTGCAGCAGGAGGTGCAGGGACGTCTCGACACCGTGTCGGGCGTGCAGGCCTTCGTGTTCGCAGTCCCCTCGCTTCCGGGTACCGGCGGCGGCCTGCCGATCCAGTTCGTCGTCCAGTCGACCGAGCCTGCCGACCGCGTCTATGCGGTCGCCGAGGAGATCAAGAACCGCGCCATGGCGTCGGGCAAGTTCATCGTGGTGCAGAACTCGCTCTCCTTCGATACGCCGAAGGTGAACGTCGTGATCGACCGCAACCGCGCCGCCGCGCTTGGCGTCTCGGTCGCGGAGATCGGCAACACGCTGACGCTCCTCGTCGGCGAGAACGGCATCTCGAAGTTCGACCGTGAGGCTCGCGCCTACGACATCATCACCCAAGTGCCGGAGAAGTACCGGCTTAATCCCGAGAGCCTCGGCGCCTTCTTCGTGCGCGCGCAATCGGGGGCCATGGTGCCGTTGTCATCGGTCGTGACCATCGACACGGTCGGTTCGGCGCCCGCGATCGAGCAGTTCAACCAGCTCAACTCGGCGACGCTGGCCGCGCTGCCGCGGCCGACCGTGACGTCGGGCGATGGCCTGGCGGAGCTGCAGCAGATCGCGAGCCAGGTGCTGCCGCCCGGCTATTTCATCGAATATGCCGGACAGTCCCGTACCGAGCTCGAGACCGGCAATTCGCTGCTGATCGTCTTCGGCCTCGCCATCATCGTGATCTACCTGGTGCTGGCGGCGCAGTTCGAGAGCTTCCGCGATCCGCTCATCATCATGATGTCGGTGCCGCTCTCGATCTTCGGTGCGCTCATACCGCTCAATCTGGGCGCGGCGTCGCTGAACATCTACTCGCAGGTGGGCCTCATTACCCTTGTCGGCTTGATTACCAAGCACGGCATTCTGATGGTGGAGTTCGCCAACCAGCAGCGCGAGGAGCGTGGTCTCAACCGTCATGACGCGATCGTCGAGGCGGCCCGCGTTCGCCTGCGGCCGATCCTGATGACCACGGCCGCCATGGTGTTCGGTGTCGTGCCGCTGCTGTTCGCGGAGGGCGCAGGCGCCAAGGCGCGCTTCTCGATGGGCCTCGTCATCGCGACGGGCATGTCGATCGGCACCATCTTCACGCTGTTCGTCGTGCCGATGTTCTACACCTACCTCTCCAGCGCTCATGCGAAGCGCGAAGAGGACGAGCCGACGGCGCCCGCCTCTGGCGAGACACCGGCTCCGGCCCACTGACAACCGAAAAGAAAACGGCGCCCCAGGGCGCCGTTTTCGTATCCGCGTCATGACGATGGGTCAGATTGACGGCATGAACGAACTTCGGACCGGCCCCCTTCCATCCGAGCCGCCCCCAGAGGTGTCGGCCGGCCGGGTTTTCCTGGAGTTCCTGAAGCTCGGCCTGACCTCCTTCGGCGGGCCGGTGGCGCATATCGGCTATTTCCGCGATCGCTTCGTCCGCCGCCTGCGATGGCTGGATGAAGAAGCCTTCGCCGATCTGCTGGCGCTGTGCCAGTTCCTGCCCGGACCGGCCTCGAGCCAGCTCGGCATGGCGATCGGCCTCGAAAAGGCGGGACTGGGCGGGGCGCTGGCGGCCTTCGTCGGCTTCACGCTGCCCTCCGCGTTGATCATGGCGGTGTTGGCGTTCGGCTTCGCCGCCGGCGGCGATCGCCTCGACGCCGGCGTGCTGTCGGGGCTCGCAGTCGTCGCCGTCGCCGTGGTGGCGGAAGCGGTCCGCGGCATGGCGATGTCGCTCGCCCGAGGCTGGTGGCTCGGGGGCATCGCCGTTGCCGCGACGATCCTTGTCGTGCTGTCGCCGGGCGGCGCGACGCAGATCGCCATCCTGCTCGCCGCCGGCCTTGCCGGCTATGCTCTCGGGCCGTCCGTGGGCGCGGCGACTGTCGTCGCGGCGCATCCCGGCATTTCGCGCGGGGCCGGGCTCGCCTCGCTGCTGGTGTTCTTCCTGCTGTTGTTCGGCCTGCCGCTCGCCGCCCATCTCGCCTCGCAGCCGGAATTGGCTCTGTTCGGCGGGCTGTATCGCTCGGGCGCGCTCGTGTTCGGCGGCGGCCATGTCGTCCTGCCGCTGCTGCAGGATGCCGTGGTGGCGCCCGGCTTCATCTCGGATCGCGCTTTCGTCGCGGGCTATGGCGCCGCCCAGGCCATGCCGGGGCCGCTCTTCAGCCTGTCGGCGTGGATCGGGGTTGCCGCCGGCTTGCCGGACCCGGTTTCCGGCGCGCTGCTTGCCGTGCTGGCGCTGTTCGCGCCGGGGCTTCTGCTTGTCCTGGCCGTCATGCCGTTCTGGCAATCCCTTAGGCGGATCGCCCCGGTCCGTCGCGCGCTCGCGGGGATCAACGCGGCGGTGGTCGGCCTGCTCGCGGCGGCGCTCTATGATCCCGTCTTCACGACGGCGATCCACGGGATGCGGGAATTGCTGCTGGCGCTCGCCTGCTACGCGCTGCTCGTCCCGGCGCGCATTCCGGCCTGGGGCGTAGTTCTGTTCGCGGCCTTCGGCGGGTGGTGGATCCACTAAAGCGCGGTAGAGCGGCGGCAGCTAGCCGCTCGTACCTGGCAGGCGCCGGTCAGACGACCTTTTGCGGCACCTTGATCGCGGGGCTCTTGGCCGGCTCGGCCACCAGCGTTTCGAAGCCGCGGCCGGTCATGTTGCTGCGCATGCGGCCGAGGAGCTTGGCCATCAGCTCGGTCTCGGACGCGGAGGCGCCTTCGAGAGCTTCCGCCATCACGTTGGAGCCGATGATCTTCATCTGGTCCAGAAGGGGGCGGACCTTCTCGGTCAGGTGCAGGCGCCGGGCCCGACGATCGGCAGGATCCGGAACGCGCGCGACATAGCCCAGCGCTTCCAGCCTGTCGATGTGACGGGAGAGGGTGATCGGCTCGACGTCGAGCGCGTCGGCGACCGAAGCCTGGTTCGAGCCCTCATTGTGGAACAAATAGGCCAGAACCTGCCACTGGGCGCGCGTCAATTGGCAACTCTGCGCCCGCTGATCGAAGGCACGTCGAATCAAACGCGCAACGTCGTTGATCAGGAAGCCGAGATCATTCTCTGAGGGCGGAGTATTCATGACTACCTATATAATAAGCTCGTGAATATTACGCAATGTGACTTTATTGGGCCGGCCGCGCGGAAAACGGGGGAAATGGTGGATTTCGACGGCGAAGCAGGATAAATCGATTCAAGAAGACCTAGCCCTTTCCGCCAATCGCCTTCCGCATGTTCACCGATATAGCATTTTATGCTGCCGCGCTGCCTGCCGTGGCGCTTGCCGGGCTGTCCAAGGGCGGCTTTGGCGGCGCAATGGGCATGCTGGCGGTTCCGGTGCTCGCCCTCGTGATCTCGCCGATCCAGGCCGCCGGTATCATGTTGCCGATCCTTCTCGTCATGGATGGCATCAGCCTGTTCTTCTACCGGCGGATGTTCGATCGCCGGACGCTCCATGTCATGCTGCCGGCCTCGATCCTCGGCATCGCCGTCGGGTGGATGACGGCCGCCTACGTGAAGGAAGATTTCGTTCGATTGCTGGTCGGCCTGATCTCCATCCTGTTCGCGCTGAACTACTGGTTTGGCGACCGGCTGCGGGCCGAGCCCCGGCCGTCCAGCGGACCCAAGGGCGCGTTCTGGGGCGGGATCGCCGGGTTCACATCTTTCGTCAGCCACGCGGGGGCGCCACCCTTCCAGATGTATGCGCTGCCGCTGCGGCTCGACAAGCAGGTCTTCGTCGGCACCTCGGTGATCTTTTTCGCGGTTACCAACGCCGTGAAGCTCGTCCCGTATTTTTTCCTCGGCCAGTTCGACACGGCCAATCTCACGACGGCGGCGGTGCTTTTTCCGTTCGCGGCGCTGATGACGGTGGCCGGAATCTGGATCGTGCGGGTCATCGATCAGACCCTTTTCTACGGTCTTTCCTATGTTTTCGTCGCCGTGATCGGGCTGAAGCTGACCTGGGACGGAGCCATGTCCCTGCTCGTTCATTGAAGAGCTGGCATTGAAGAAGCCGGGCCGCTGCCGTAAGCCCGCCTTGTTCGCCGGCTAGTTCGGCGACATCGTAACGGATCGCCGGAATTCCAGGGTTCTCGTATGTATCGCGCCTTTCCCAATCCCATGCCGCGTGACTATCGGATCGATTTCTTCCGCGGGTTGGCGCTGATCTCGATTTTCGTCAATCACATTCCCGGCAATCTGTATTCGAATTTCACGCATAGAAATTTTGGCCTTTCCGACGCGGCCGAGATCTTCGTCCTGCTTGCCGGCGTCTCCGCGGCGCTCGCTTATTTCCCGCGTTTCGCGTCGGGGCAGGCGGTGGCCTCGACGGGACTGGTGGGGAAGCGGATCGGCACGCTCTACATCGCCCATCTGGCGGCGATGGCGGCGGGCTTTGCCATCTACGCGGCCGCCTCGATCTCGCTCGATGCGCCGGGGCTGATGCTGCCGGACGAGCGGCACTGGCTCGTCGAGCAGCCCGTCCAGGCGCTCGCCGGCATCGGCATGCTCACCTACCAGACCGGCAACTTCAACATCCTGCCGATGTACATGGTCATGATGGCGATGCTGCCGCTGATGATGCTGCTCGCCCGCGTCCATCTCGGACTGGTGCTGGGCGCCAGCTTCGCCCTCTGGCTGGTCACCAACATCTTCCGCCTGACCATCCCGAACTTCCCGGGCGATGGCGGCTGGTACTTCAATCCGCTCGCCTGGCAGTTCCTGTTCACGATCGGCTTCGTCGGCGGCGTCCTGCTCCGTCGCGGCGAGCGACTGCCATTTTCCCGCGCCGTCTACTGGTTCGCGCTGTTCTATCTCGTCGCGGCCGCCGGGCTGGTCTATGGCGGCCTTTGGGGCACGTTCCCGAGGCTGCCCGAGTGGTTCTGGCTGTCCGGCTTCAACAAGACATGGGTCGGCGTCTTCCGCCTGCTGCATGTGCTGTCGCTCGCCTATGTCGTGATCTTCAGCCCGCTGCCGGGGATCCTGAAGCGCTGGCTCGACGAGGGCAACTGGATCGTCCGCCTCGGGCGCCACACCCTGCCGGTGTTCTGGCTCGGAACGCTGCTCAGCGTCGCCGGCCATATCGTCCGCGAGAACGTGCTGGGGCTGCCGAACGATCCGATCTTCACGGGTTACAGCCTTGTGGCCGACACGGTGCTGATCGGCGCAGGGCTCGCCGCGCTGTTCGCGCTGGCCGCCTATCTCGACTGGATCCGTCCGCAGCCGAAGCGCCGGCCGGCGGCTGAGACGGCTCCGAGCGGGGCGAACTCGTCCGGCATGGTGGCGGCCGAGTAGCTCGTCAAAGCAAAAGCGCCGCGAAATTCGCGGCGCTTCGCAAGTAAGATGTCACCAATCAGTGAACGGTGCTGTTGCCCTTCAACCGGGCTATCTCGTCCTTGAGCTGCAGCTTGCGTCTCTTCATGGCAGCCAATTCAAGCGTATCGGCACTCGGGTGGTTGGCTGCCTGGTCGATCTCCCTGGAGAGCGCCTCGTGGCGCCGTTCCAGTTCGGCAAGATGCGAATCGATGGACATTAATACTGCCTCCCTTCGTTGATCGATGACGGCACGCGATCGTGCCATGGACGCGGGTTGCTGTCGAACCGGAACTGACGCACGACCACGTCACGGGACGTCGTCGTGGCAACCCCGGCTCTCTTCTGATCTGTGGCCCGGGGAGGCGAGGTTCAAGGGGGCAAGGCGCGATCCGCCTCTCGCTTGGCCGGGGCCAAGCATGTATCCTTGGCGCCAGGGCCGTCCAAACTCGGCAAGGTTGGGGTGAATGACCGAGGAAGAAGAACAGGAAATCCGCTTCGAACTGGCACGGCTCCGCCAGGAACATAGCGACCTCGATGCCGCGATTTCGGTGATGTCCGAAACCGGCAAGATCGATCCCTTGCGCATCCAGCGCCTGAAGAAGCGCAAGCTGGCGCTGAAGGACCGCATGGTCTCGCTGGAGGATCAGCTTCTGCCGGATATCATCGCCTGATCAGCCGCCGCTTCCCGGCAACAGCGTTTCTGCCGCCGCGATCAGCCCGTCGACCGTCATGCCCGCTTCGATCATCACGACCGCCGACTGCGACGTGATGCCGGCGTCGGCCGACAGCTGCAGGCCGGCAATCGCCCGCTGCAATCCGTTGACGCGATGGCCGCAATCGGCCGGCGTCGAGTTCCAGAGCACGACCGCGAACTGCTCGTTGCCCGTCCGCGCGGCGACGTCGCAGGAGCGGATGCCGGCGCGCAGCGTTTGGCCGATGGCGCGCAGGGCGCGATTGAGGCCGCCTTGCCCGCCGGCCGAGCGGATGGCGTCGAGGCCGTCGATGTCGATCAGGGCGATGCCGCAGGTCATCGGATAGCGGGTCTGGAAGGCGATGGCGCGCTCGATCTCGCGCAGGAAGGCGCGCCGGTTGAACAGGCCGGAGATCGGTTCCTCGGCTGCCTCGACCTCCAGCGCCGCGATGCGGTGCTGGCTGGCGTCGAGCGCGCGGCGGAGCGTCGCCACCTCTTCGGCCAGGCGCATGACCAGCGAGCGCTGCTCGACCGGCAGGTCCGGCAAGGCGTCGTTGGACGTGATTTCGCGACGGCGCGAAGCGGGGGCCGGATCGCGTTCGATCGGGGTTTGGGGACGGGGGATGGGAGCCGGGGCGCTGGACATGGCCAATCTTTGCCGTGGCTTGGTTCAATTCTGGTTAACGACGCGTAAGTCCTGAACCGCGCCTTGCGGCCGGGGCGTCCCTCTCTATAATCCGCCGCCTTCCCCCAAGGTCGGAGACGAGAACTTGGCAGACAAGACGGCGCCAGTCGCCATCATCATGGGCAGCCAATCCGATTGGCAGACGATGCGGCACGCGGCCGAAACGCTGGACGCGCTCGGTGTCGCGCATGACGACCGGATCGTCTCCGCGCACCGGACGCCGGACCGGCTGGTCGACTTCGCGAAATCCGCCCGCGACCAGGGTTTCAAGGTCGTCATCGCCGGCGCCGGCGGCGCGGCGCATCTGCCCGGCATGTGCGCGTCGATGACGCCGCTGCCGGTGCTCGGCGTGCCGGTGGAATCGAAGGCGCTTTCCGGTCAGGACAGCCTGCTTTCGATCGTGCAGATGCCGGGCGGCATCCCGGTGGGCACGCTCGCGATCGGCAAGGCCGGCGCCATCAACGCCGCGCTGCTCGCCGTGTCGATCCTCGCCCTGAACGATCCCGAGCTGGCGGGCAGGCTTGACGCATGGCGCGCCGCGCAGACCGCCCGCGTCGCCGAAAGCCCTTCCGATGAAGGCTGATGCGATGCTGAAGCCCGGTTCCACCATCGGCATCCTGGGCGGCGGTCAGCTCGGCCGGATGCTGGCGACCGCGGCGGCCGAGCTCGGCTTCCGCTGCCATGTCTATTGCCCGGACGGCGAAAGTCCCGCCTTCGACGTCGCGGCGGCCCGAACCGTCGCGGCCTATGAGAACGAGAGTGCGCTTTCCGCCTTCGCGGGATCCGTCGATGTCGTGACCTACGAGTTCGAGAACGTGCCGGCGGCCACCGCCGCCTTTCTCGGCGAGCAGGTCGCGGTTCTACCCGGGCCGCGCGCGCTGTCGGTGTCGCAGGACCGGCTGTCGGAAAAGGAGCTGATGCGGAGCCTCGGCATTCCGGTCGCCCCTTTTGCCGCCGTCGATGATGTCGCCGGGCTCGAGGCTGCCCTCGACGCGCTCGGCCGGCCGTCAATCCTGAAGACCCGACGCTTCGGCTATGACGGCAAGGGCCAGGTGGCGATCCGCGCCGGCGACGACGCGGCAGCCGCCTTCACGGCGATCGCCGGCAAGCCGGCCGTGCTCGAAGGCTTCATCACCTTCGCGCGCGAGGTTTCGGCGCTGGTCGTTCGCGGCCGAAGCGGCGAGACGGCGGTCTACGACATCGTCGAGAACGTCCACCGCAACCACATCCTCGCCACCTCCACCGTGCCGGCCCAGCTCTCGGACGCGACCGCCGACGCGGCGCGGGCGATCGCGGCTAAAGTGGCGGAAGCGCTCGATTATGTCGGCCTGCTGGCGGTCGAGATGTTCGTCGTCGAGGAGGCGGGCTCGGAGCGGCTCCTCGTCAACGAGATCGCCCCGCGCGTCCACAATTCCGGCCACTGGACTCAGGACGGCTGCCTGGTCTCGCAGTTCGAGAACCATATTCGCGCCATCGCCGGCTGGCCGCTCGGCTCGACCGAGCGCCATTCGGATGCGGTGATGACCAATCTGGTCGGCGCCGAGGCGGATGCATGGCTGGATCTCGCCGCCGAGCCGGGCGCGCGGCTGCATCTCTACGGCAAGAGCGAGAGCCGACCTGGCCGCAAGATGGGGCACGTGAACCGGATTTCGCCCAAGGGCGCGTAAGACCCTCACCCCAACCCTCTCCCGCACGCGGGAGAGGGAGCGCATCACACGGTGCCGATATCGACACTGGCACTGGCCGAAAAGCCCTCGCCCGCTTGCGGGAGAGGGTTGGGTGAGGGGGCTTCCTTGCCTTTTGCCTAGACGGCCGGCCAATCCCGACCCTTTCAAGTTCCTGCGCCGGCTCCCATATCAGGGCCCTTGCCGTCAGGGGTGGCGCCATTGCCGCAAAGGCGCTATCGAAGGCCCGATTTCCGCCCACGATTTCCGACAAGAACAAAGACATTCGCCATGACAGAGCCGAAGACCGTCTATCCCGCCGCCGAGTCGTCGCCCTCCTTCCCCAAGATCGAGGAAGCGATCGGCGCATGGTGGAAAGAGAACGAGATCTTCGAGCGCTCGATCGAACAGCGTCGGGAGCAGGGCGCGTCGGAATTCGTCTTCTATGACGGACCGCCCTTCGCCAACGGCCTGCCGCATTACGGCCATCTGGTCACCGGCTTCGTCAAGGATCTGGTGCCGCGCTATCAGACGATGCGCGGCAAGGTCGTCGACCGCCGTTTCGGCTGGGATTGCCACGGCCTGCCGGCCGAGATGCAGTCGGAGAAGGAACTCGGCGTCTCCGGTCGCCTCGAGATCCTGAAATACGGCGTCGCCCGCTTCAACGAGCATTGCCGCACCTCGGTGCAGCAGTTCACGGCGGACTGGGAATACTATGTCACGCGCTCGGCGCGCTGGGTCGATTTCAAGAACGACTACAAGACGATGGACCTCTCCTTCATGGAGAGCGTCATGTGGGCGTTCAAGCAGCTGCACGACAAGGGCCTGATCTATGAGGGCTACCGCGTCGTGCCCTATAGCTGGGCCGCGCAGACGCCGCTGTCGAACTTCGAGACCCGCCTCGACAATTCCTACCGCATGCGCCAGGACCCGGCGCTGACGGTCGGCTTCCTGCTCGATCCCGTCGAGGGCGAGACCGTGCCGACGCGCCTGCTCGCCTGGACGACGACGCCCTGGACCCTGCCGTCCAACATGGCGCTGGCGGTCAAGGCCGATGCCGACTACGCCGTGCTCCAGAAGGGCAATGAGCGCGTCATCCTCGGCGCGCCGCTGGTGGCGAACTACGCGCATGAGCTGGCCGATTACCAGGAGGTCGCGACCGTCTCGGGCGCCGATCTCGTCGGCCGCACCTACCAGCCGCTGTTCCCCTTCTTCGCCTCGAAGCGCGAAGAGGGCGCCTTCCGCGTGCATGCGGCCGCCTTCATCGAGATGACCGACGGCACCGGCGTCGTCCATATCGCTCCCGCCTTCGGCGAGGACGACATGGCGCTGGCGCAGTCGAACGGCATCCCGGTCGTCGACCCCGTCGACTTCGCCGGCAATTTCACCGCCGAGGCGCCGTCCTTCGAGGGCCAGAACGTCTTCGACGCCAACAAGGAAGTGATCCGCGAGGTCAAGGCTCAGGGCGCCGTGCTGCGCCACGAGACCTATGACCACAACTACCCGCATTGCTGGCGCACCGACCAGCCGCTGATCTACAAGGCGCTGCGCTCCTGGTATGTCCAGGTGTCGGCGTTCAAGGATCGGATGGTCGAGCTGAACCAGGGCATCGACTGGGTGCCGGGCCATATCAAGGACGGCCTGTTCGGCAAGTGGCTGGAGAATGCGCGCGACTGGAACATCGGCCGCAACCGCTTCTGGGGCTCGCCGATCCCGGTCTGGAAGTCGGATGATCCGAACTATCCGCGCCTGGACGTCTATGGCTCGCTCGACGAACTCGAGCGGGATTTCGGCGTGCGCCCGAAGGATCTGCACCGGCCCTATATCGACGACCTGACCCGCCCGAACCCGGATGATCCGACCGGCAAGTCGGTGATGCGCCGCGTCGAGGACGTGCTCGACTGCTGGTTCGAGAGCGGGTCGATGCCGTTCGCGCAGGTGCATTACCCGTTCGAGAACAAGGACTGGTTCGAGGGCCACTTCCCCGGCGATTTCATCGTCGAGTATGTCGCGCAGACGCGCGGCTGGTTCTACACGCTGATGGTGATGGCGACCGCCCTGTTCGACAAGGCGCCGTTCCGCTCGGTCGTTTGCCACGGCGTCGTGCTCGACGAGAACAAGCAGAAGCTCTCGAAGCGGCTCCGCAACTATCCGGACCCGATCGAGGTCTTCAATACCTATGGCGCCGATGCGCTGCGCTGGTATCTGGTGTCGTCGCCGCTGCTCTCCGGCGGCGATCTCGCCATGCCGAAGGACGGCCGCGCCATCGCCGAGACGGTGCGCCAGGTCATGCTGCCGATCTGGAACGCCTATTCGTTCTTCACGCTCTACGCCAATATCGACGGCATCAAGGGCCGGCTGGTCACGACCGCCGACGCCGAGCTCGATCGCTACATCCTCGCCAAGACCGCCGATCTGATCCGCGGCATCGAGGCGTCGATGGAAAAGCTCGACCTCGCCGGCGCGACCAACGCCTTCCCGCCCTTCATCGAGGCGCTGAACAACTGGTTCATCCGCCGCTCGCGCGACCGGTTCTGGAAGTCGGAGAAGGACGCCGACAAGCAGGCCGCCTACGACACGCTCTACACCGTGCTCGTGACGATGACGCGCGCCCTGGCGCCGTTCCTGCCGTTCCTGACCGAGCACATCCATCGGGCGCTGGTCGACGGCGAGAGCGTGCATCTGGCCAACTGGCCGGACGCTTCGGCGCTGGTCGACGACAAGGCGCTGGTCGAGCGCATGGATCTGGCCCGGACGGTCGCGTCGGCAGCCGCCTCGATCCGCACGGTCAAGAACCTGCGCACGCGCCTGCCGCTGCGCAGCCTCACCGTCGCGCATCGGGGCTTCGAGAAGCTGGCGCTCTTGAAGGACGTCATCGCCGACGAGGTGAACGTCAAGGAAGTCGTGCTGGCGGTCGATCCGTCCGCCTTCGGCCAGGTCGTGCTCGCCGTCGATCCGAAGATCGGCAAGCGGCTCGGCAAGGGTCTGAAGGACGTGCTCAACGCGGCGCGGGCCGGCGAGTGGGAAGATCTCGGCGACGGCCGCTATGCGGTCGCGGGCCAGACCATCGAGCCGGGCGAATACGAGCTGCGCTTCAAGGCCAATGAAGGCCTCGACGCGGTCGCCTTCGACGGCGCCGCCGGTGTGGTCGTGCTCGATACCCATGTCGACGAGGCGCTGGAGCGCGAGGGTGTCGCCCGCGACTTCATCCGCCTGGTGCAGACGGCGCGCAAGGAAGCCGGCCTCAACATCTCGGACCGGATCCACATCGAGGTGAAGATCGCCAACGGCGCCGCCGCCGCGATCCTCGCGCACGAGGACCAGGTCCGCGCCGAGACGCTGGCCGAGACGCTGCGCCCGACCGACGGCCAGCCGGAGGGCTTCGTCTCCGAGACGAGCCTGCTCGACGAGCCGATCGCCATCGGCGTCCGCGTCGCGCGCTAAGGCGCGGCGAGGATTGATGTTTTCGCCCGGCCGGTCGCGGCCGGGCGAAATTTTCCCGGTTTCGGCCGGACGATCGGGGGACTGAAATGACGCCTTTGTCCATTCTCGAGCTCGTCCGCGTGACCGAGGAGACCGATGCGCGCGGCGCGCTCGACAGCGCCCGCGATGTCGCGGCGCATGCCGAGCGCTGGGGCTACAACCGCATCTGGGTTGCCGAGCATCACAACATGCCGGGCATCGCCAGCGCCGCGACCTCGATCGTGCTGGCCCATATCGCGGCCGGCACCAAGACCATCCGCATCGGCGCCGGCGGCATCATGCTGCCGAACCATGCGCCCTATGTGATCGCCGAGCAGTTCGGCACACTGGCCAGGCTCTTCCCCGGCCGCATCGATCTCGGCCTCGGCCGGGCTCCGGGAACGGACCAGATCACGCTCCGGGCGCTGCGCCGTTCGCCCGACAATGCCGAGAATTTTCCGCAGGACGTGCTGGAATTGCAGGCGTTTCTGGCGCCGGCCGGTCCCAGCCAGCGCATCGTCGCCGTGCCGGCGGCCGGAACCGAGGTGCCGCTCTGGATCCTCGGCTCCAGCAACTTTGGCGCCATGCTGGCGGCGGAACTGGGCCTGCCCTACGCTTTCGCCTCGCATTTCGCACCCGACCTGCTTTTGCCGGCGCTCGAAATCTACCGGAGCCGCTTCAAGCCTTCGGAACAGCTCGACCGGCCCTATGCCATGGTCGGCGTCAACGTGATCGCGGCCGAGACGGACGACGAGGCAAGGCGGCTGGCGACGACGCAGCAGATGTCGTTCGCCGACATTTTTCGCGGTGCGCGGGGCCTTTCCAAGCCGCCGATCGACGATATCGAGACCTACTGGTCGCCGATGGAGCGGGCGCAGGCGAGGCAGATGCTGGCCCGCTCGATCGTCGGCTCACCGGATACCGTCCGGGCGGGCATGCAGGCGCTGGTGAAGGAGACCGGTGCCGACGAGCTGATCCTCGTCTCGGATGTCTACGACCATGCCGCGCGGCTGCGCTCGATCGAGCTGATCGCTAGAGCCGGCGGGATCGGCGCCGGTTAACAGCGCCGATCGCGTTAGCGTTCCGGTAGCGAAGCGTTAGCGCGCCGCCTGCATCAGCGGGTAGGACCGCCGGACCGTCTCGGCGATGACGGCGGCGACGGCCGCCTTGATCAGATCGCCCGGCACGAAGATCAGCGATCCCTTGGCGGCATCCCAGAGCGACAGCTTGGCGACCATGGCGAGCCAGGGGATGCCGATCAGATAGACCACGCCGATGCCGCCGATCGCCGAGAAGACAAAGAACCAGACGGCGTTCATCCGCCGCCAGTTCAATTCGGTCAGCCAGCCGGTGACGAAGGCGGCGAACGGCCAGGCGATGATGAAGCCGGCGGTCGGGCCGAAGAAGACCGAGAGGCCGCCATGGCCGCCGGAGAGCAGCGGCAGACCGAGCGCCACCAGCAGCACGAAGAGCAGGATGGCGAGCGCGCCCCGCTTGGCGCCGATCAGGCTGCCGGCCAGCATGACGCCGAGCGTCTGGGCCGTGATCGGCACCGGCAGGAAGCCGACCTGGAAGGCCGGCACCAGATTGATCGCCGCCATCAGGGCTGCGAACAGCGCGATATAAACGATGTCACGCGTCGAAACGTCCCGGCTCATCGGATTGTCGTCTCCTGTTGGGGGATCCAGGATCCCCAAGGCTTAGTCTTCAAGTCTCGTAGCCGCGCGCCTCGATGGCGTCGGCAAGTTCGTCGGCGGATTTCAGCGTGCGGATGATCAGCGGCACGATCAGCGCCAGCGGATTGGCGGCGAGCCCGCGCGCCGCCTGCGCCTCGCGGATATGACGGAATTCCTCTGATATCAGCGGCACGAAGCGGATGGCGAGCGCGATGGCGAGCCCGACCTTCTCCGGATTGACGCCAATCGGCCGGAACGGCCCAAGTAGCCATTCGACCAGCTCCGCCATTTCCGAGACCGGCGTCGTCAGCGTTACGGCGCTGGCGAGCAGGATCAGCGTCGCGAAGCGCGCCACGGTAAGCGCGCCTTCCGCGATCGACCCGAAGACGAGATGGAACAGGAAGATGATGCCGAGCAGGATCGCCGGGCCGCGCAGTTGCGCCATCAGGCTGCGGAACGGCGCGCCGGTCGAGAGATAGACGGCGAAGGCAAGCGGTACGCTGGCGAAGACGGCGATCTCGGACGGCACCAGGAACAGCGCCAGCGAGATGACGAGCAGCGCCGAAAGCTTGGCGCCGGCCGTCGCGCGGTGCAGCCTCGAATGGCCCGGATGATAGAGCCCGATGGTCATCGCATCCGCTCGCGATAGAACGGCAGCACTTCGCCAGGCAATCCGTCGGCGGCGACGCGGCCATCCTCGATCATCAACACGCGCTCGAAGCCGGCGATCAGCTCGAGGTCGTGGCTGACGACGAGGGCCGGGTGCGGCAGCGCGTCGATGGCGGCGGCGACGCGGTTGCGGTTGCGGAGGTCGAGCAGCGTCGTCGGCTCGTCGAAGACGAGGATCTCGGGATCGGTGACGAGCACCGCCGACATCGCCACCAGCTGCTTCTCGCCGCCGGAGAGCAGATGCACCGGCCGCTCGCGCAGATGGCCGAGATCGTATCGCGCCAGCGCCGCGTCGATGCGCGCATCGATCTCCGCCTTCGGGATCTTGCGCGCCTTCAGCCCGAAGGCGAGGTCCTCGCCGACGATCGGCATGACGATCTGGTGGTCGGGGTTCTGGAACACGAAGCCGACCTTGCGGCGGATCGCCTTGACGTCCTTCCTCGTGTCGACGCCGTCGACCAGCACGCGCCCCGCCTTCGGCAGGACCAGCCCGTTCAGCAGCCGCGCCAACGTGCTCTTGCCGGAGCCGTTGGCGCCGACGATGCCGATGCGGCGCTCGGCGAGCGCGAGATCGATCCCGGTCAGGACGGGCCGGCCATCGAAATCATGGCTGACCGCTTCGAGCACGATCATTGAGCCTTCGGCCCCCGCTTGCGGATTGTGCGATGCCGCATGCGATAGAGCGTGTCCTTCGCCGGGTCAATTGTCGCAGGTGGGGGAGGCGCTGCGCACGACGAATTCGTCGAGATTGCCGATCCCGTCGGGCCTATCCAGCATCGCCGCCACGGTTGCTGCTCTGGAAGGGACGCGAATTGGCGTGATGCCTTCGGCGCGCAGCACCACTTCCGCCGCGGCCCGCGCGTCTTCGCCGGCATCGTGGTGATGGAATTCAAGCCCGAGATGGATCTTGAGATGGGCCAATCCATGCCCGCCATTGCCCTTCAGTTCGGGCCAGGCGTTCCGGGCGACCTGAACGCTGTCGCGCCAGGACCAGCTCGGCGCGGCACGCCCCGCATTCGTGCAGGCGGCGGAAATGGCGCTGCGGTCGAAGCCGGAATGCTGATAGATGATCGCGCCGTCCAGCGCGGTTTCCAGAACGGGCAGAACCTCCAGGAACGTCGGAGCGCCCCGCACCTTGTCGGCCGTGATGCCGTGCAGGCCGCTCCAGAGCCAGACATCGGTCCTCGGGTCGACGCAGGTCACCCATGTCTCGATCGAATGATCGGCCCGCACGCAGGCGACGCCGATCTGGCAGATGCTGCCTCGATCGTTGTTGGCCGTCTCCACATCCAGCGCGAAGAAACGGAAGGGACCTTGCGGAAAGGGCTGCCAGTGCATCGACACTCTCGGATTCGCAGGAACGTTGGATGGCGGCGTTCCATGCGCTTCCGGCAGCGGTAGGCTTCATCCAGCCCGCCGAGGCGGGATCTTCCCATCATGCAGGAAGACGGGCGCTCCTTCAAAGGCTGGATGATGGTCTCGTCCAACGGCGAGCCAAATCGTCGTTGGAGGCGGGAGCGTCGTTTGTTGACGCTCCCGCCTCCTGTCGGGTCGCGCCTCAGGCCGGCTGCGCCTGCCTCTGGCGGAGCGGCGGGAAGGTGAGGGCGATGGCGACCGCGCCGAGGCCGACGATCGACGAGCCGATGAAGAGCCACGCATAGTTCTGGTAGGTGTCGAAGATCCAGCCGCCGATCCAGGGCCCGAGCGCCATGCCGAGGCTCGACAGCAGGGTCGCCGCGCCGAGCACCGCGCCGAGGTTCTTCTGGCCGAAATAATCATGCGCGAGCACGGCATAGAGCGGCATCACGCCGCCATAGGCGGCCCCGAAGATCAGCGCCAGCAGATAGAATTGCTCGAGTTGGCCGACGAGGCTGTAGGCGGCGATGACGAGGGCCTGCACCAGCAGTCCCGCCACCAGCACCGGCTTGACGCCGAGCCTGTCGGCGCCGACGCCGAGCAGGATGCGGCCGCCGAGCCCGGCAAGCCCCTCGACGCTGTAGATGCTGACGGCCGCCATCGGCGAGACGCCGCAGACGATGGCATAGCTCACCATGTGGAAGATCGGCCCCGAATGCGCCGCGCAGCAGGCAAAGAAGGTGAGGCCGAGGATCCAGAACTGCGGCGAGCGCAGGGCGCCCTGCATCGTCATGCCGCCGACCGCGGAGCCGTCGGCGGCGGGGATCGCGGCGGGAGCCGTGGTCCTGGGAGGGGTGCGCAACAGCATCGTCGCCGGCAGCAGCACGACCCAGGTGCCGATGCCGATCGCGAGCATGGCGACGCGCCAGTCATAGGCGGTGATCAGCCAGCGGGCGAAGGGCGAGATGGTCATCGGCGCCATGCCCATTCCGGCCGAGACCAGCGAGACGGCGAGGCTGCGGTTGGTGTCGAACCAGCCGGTGACGGCGGCGATCACCGGGGCGAAGAAGGCGCTCGCGGCGAGGCCGACGAGAATGCCGAAGGTCAGCTGGAAGGCGAGAAGCGAGGTCGCCCGGCTGGCGAGAACGAGCGCCAGTCCGAGCAGAAGCGAGCCGATCAGCACGACGACGCGCGGCCCGAAACGGTCGCTCGCCGCGCCCCAGCCGATGCCGGCGACGCCCATGATCAGGAAGTTGAGCGTCATGGCGCTCGATATGCCGGCCCGCGACCATCCGGTGTCCGTGGACATCGGATCGAGGAAGACGGCGAGCGAGAACATGGCCCCGATGGCGACGCAGCCCATCAAGGCGCCCGCGAAGACGACGAGCCAGCGATTGAAACCGGTCATGCTGTGTATCCTTCAAAAAGGGACTTCGCACGGGCGCAACCGACCGCTGCCCTACAGCAACCCCGACGAACGAGGGGCGGCGACTTCGACAGGCTGGCGGAATTTTATCACGAGAGGGTCGGGTGAGGGCCTTGCTTGAGGCTTGCCTGCTCGAGGAGGACCAAGGATCTGGCCGTCACGGTCTTCCGTTGCATGGATCCCGGCCTTCGCCGGGATGACGGCGGAGCGTGGGGTGAAGAACCCTCACCCCAACCCTCTCCCACAAGGGGAGAGGGCGCGCGTCTGTGCCTGTCGCAGCGTTTCGGAATCGATGAAGCGCGCCGGCCAAAAGCCCTCTCCCGTTGCGGGAGAAGGTGGGGTGAGGGGGCTGCTTGGGAAGGCAGGTTTGTCCAAATCTTGGAGCCTTCCAGCCGATCAACCGCCTCCACCATCATCCTGAGGTGCTTCGCGTCAGCGAAGCCTCGAAGGAGGATCCAGAGGGCACTGCAATGCTCGGACGAAATCTGCCCGCAGTCTCCAGGTGTTCCCTGGACCCTCCTTCGAGGCCCGGCTTCGCCTGATACCTCAGGATGATGGGGGAGGTTTGTTCGGGAGGACGGTCTCGGCGACCGATCGACCGCGGGAGCGTGGGGCGGCGCTCAGCGAAGGTCTTCCGAGAGAGGGTAGTCTTGGCGCTACCAGTATCGCCCATCCGTCCGCCGGTATTTTTTCCGCCTCTCATCGGATACGATCCGGCAGCGATTCCGCCCTGAGACCCCCTTTGGCTAAAAGCAGTTCATGACCCAGAACCTCTCCGCCCTTCTCCCGATCGTGAAAGCCGCGCCGGTCGTCCCGGTGCTGATCATCGAAGACGTCAAGACCGCCGTGCCGCTGGCCCGCGCGCTCGTCGCCGGCGGCCTGACCGCGCTCGAGGTGACGCTGCGCACGCCGGCCGCCCTCGACTGCATCCGCGCCATCAAGGCCGAGGTCGAGGGCGCCAATGTCGGCGCCGGCACCATCCTGAACCCGAAGCAGTTCGACGAGGCCGTCTCGGCCGGCTCCAGCTTCCTGGTCAGCCCCGGCGCCAGCCCGAAGCTGATCGCGCATGCGGCCGGTTCGCCGGTGCCGCTGCTGCCGGGCGTCGCCACGGCCGGCGAGGCGATGTTCCTGCTCGAGGAAGGCTACGGCGCGGCAAAATTCTTCCCGGCCGAGCAGGCCGGCGGCGCGCCCTATCTGAAGGCGCTGGCCTCGCCGCTGCCGGGGCTGCAGTTCTGCCCGACCGGCGGCGTCAGCCTGAAGAACGCGCTGAGCTACCTGTCGCTGCCGAACGTCATGTGCGTCGGCGGCTCGTGGGTGGCCCCGGCCGCCGCGATCGCTGCCGGCGACTGGGCGGCGATCACCACGCTGGCGCGCGAAGCGTTCGAGCTCCGCGCCGCCTGAATTACGGATCGTCCTTCTGTAGAAGAGAGCTGCCTGCAAAGATCTCCAGGGATCCGGAAGGCCCGCTCCGCAACGGCAGGATGAGACAAACGGGCCGCTTCTGCGCTGTGCAGGGGCGGCCTTTTTCTTTCGCGACGAACGATCTCGCCGGAAGGATTCTGTCCGTTCGGTCGCCATCTTGCCTTGTCGCGGCAATCGGTGCTCACTACTTCCCCCATGCGTATGGACGCGGTTCCAGATAGGGAAGAGTGAGATGATCGACGGCAAAAGCATTCTCGACCAGCTACTCGGCGCGGCAACCGGGGCAGGCGGCGGCCAGGGACAAGGCAGCTTCGGTGATCTCAGCCGGATGAGCGGCTCGCTCGGCAGCGGCGGCGGCCAGCCGGCCGGCGGCGAGGCGGGCGGCCTCGGCGACCTTCTGGGCAGCGTTCTCGGCGGCCAAGGCGGTCAGGCCGGTGGCCAGGGCGGCGGTGCCGGCGGTCTTGGTGATCTCCTCGGCGGCATTCTGGGCGGCAACGGCAATTCGGCCGCAGGCGGCTCCGGCGGGGGCGGCATCGGCGACGTCGTCGGCAAGGTGACCGAATACGCCAAGCAGAATCCCGGTCTCTCGACCGCCGCGGCCGGTGGCCTTGCGGCGGTGCTGTTCGGCGGCAAGGGTCCGAAGCTCAAGGCCGACGCGCTGACGCTGGGCGGTCTCGCCGCGATCGGCACGCTCGCCTACAAGGCCTACCAGCAATACAAGGTCAACAATCCCGATGCGCCGGCGAGTTCGGCGCCGACCGGCACCCCGGCGGCGTTGCCGCCGGCCGATTCCGCCTTCCATCCCGCCAATGCCCCGGGTGGCTCCGATGCGGTTGCGCTCTCGATCGTCTCGGCGATGATCGCGGCGGCCAAGGCCGACGGCAGCATCGACGCCGACGAGAAGCAGAGGATCCTCGGCAAGCTCGGCGAGGGCGGCCTGACCGGCGAGGAGCGCGAGTTCCTCAACAAGGAGTTCGCCGCTCCGCTCGACATCAACAAGATCGTGGATTCGGCCACCGGTCCCGAGCACGCGATCCAGCTTTATGCCGCGTCGATCCTGGCCATCAATCCCGATCATCCGGCCGAGCGCGGCTATCTCGACATGCTCGCCGCCCGCCTCGGCCTCGATGCCGACCTGAAGGCGTCGATCGAGAAGGCGGTCGCCGGCGCGTCGGCCTAAGGAAGACCCTCACCCCAACCCTCTCCCGCATGCGGGAGAGGGAGTTTTTCTTCGGCTCCCCCTGAGGGAGATACGCCTCGCACCCAGTCTCATCAGGCTGAGGTGCGAGCGCAGCGAGCCTCGAAGCCCGCACTATGCCGCCTTGATGTTCGCCTGCAGGAATTCGTCGATGCGGGCGATCGCCTTGCGGATGTTTTCCGTCGAATTGGCGTAGGAGAGGCGGATATAGCCCTCGCCATAGACGCCGAAATCGGGGCCGCCGATGGTGGCGACGCCGGCCTGTTCCAGCAGCGCCGAGGCGAGCGGCTTGGCCTTCCAGCCCGTCGCCTTGATGTTCGGGAAGGCGTAGAACGCGCCCTTCGGCGTCGCGCAGGTGATGCCGGAGATCTTGTTCATCTCCTCGACCACGACGGCGCGGCGGCGGTCGAACTCGGCGACCATCGCATGCACCGCGTCCTGCGGGCCGGTCAGCGCGGCGAGGCCGGCGAACTGCGCCGGGGCGTTGACGCAGGACCAGCAGTTCACCGCGAGCTTGCGCACCTTGTCGATCAGCGCCGTCGGCCAGACCGAATAGCCCATGCGCCAGCCGGTCATCGCATAGGTCTTCGACCAGCCATCGAGCAGGATGACGCGGTCGCGGATCTCCGGATAGGAGAGCAGCGAGGTGTGCTCCAGCCCGTCATAGATCATCTGGCCGTAGATCTCGTCGGACATAATCGCGACGTCGGGCCACTTGGCGAGGCCGGCGACGAGCTTGTCAATCTCTGCCTTCGGCGTGACGCCGCCGGTCGGGTTGGCGGGCGAATTCAGGATGATCAGCCGCGTCTTCGGCGTGATCAGCGCCAGCGTCTCCTCGGCCGAGAAGGCGAAGCCGTTCTCCTCGCGGATCGGCACCGGGATCGGATTGGCGCCGGTGAACTCGATCATCGAGCGATAGATCGGGAAGCCAGGATCCGGATAGAGGATGTCGGCGCCGGGCTCGCCGAACATCAGGATCGCCGCGAACATCGTCACCTTGCCGCCGGGAACCACCACGACATTGTCGGGCGATACCGGCGCGCCGGTGCGCTTCGATACGTCGGCGGCGACGGCCTCGCGCAGCGGCAGGATGCCGGTCGCCGGCGTATAGCCGTGCTCGCCGTCGCGCAGCGCCTTCACCGCCGCCTCGACGATATGGTCGGGCGTGCGGAAATCGGGCTGGCCGATGCCGAGATTGATGATGTCGCGGCCCTGGCGCGCCAGGTCGGTGGCGCGGGCGAGCACGGCGAAGGCGTTCTCCTCGCCGATGCGTTCGAAGTTGGCGACTGTCTGGAACATTTCTTTCCTCCCGGGCTATGTCTTTGCGGGGTATGATTTTGTTGATGGCCGCGACGACACGGCCATTGATTTCGTATGATGTTTCAGCGCATCCTCAGGCCAAAATCAAATCCGATTTTCCGGGAGAGCCTCTTACCATGTCGTCCACCACACCCCGCAAGCTTCGTTCCCAGTCCTGGTTCGACAATCCGGACAATCCCGGCATGACCGCGCTCTATATGGAGCGCTATCTGAACTACGGCCTGACCCGCAAGGAACTGCAGTCCGGCAAGCCGATCATCGGCATCGCGCAGACGGGTTCGGACCTGTCGCCGTGCAACCGCCACCACCTGGTGCTCGCCGAGCGCGTCCGCGAGGGCGTGCGCGAAGCCGGCGGCCTGGTCATGGAATTCCCGGTCCATCCGATCCAGGAGACCGGCAAGCGTCCGGGCGCCGCGCTTGACCGCAACCTCGCCTATCTCGGCCTGGTCGAGCTCCTCTACGGCTATCCGCTCGACGGCGTCGTGCTGACGATCGGCTGCGACAAGACGACCCCGGCCTGCCTGATGGCCGCGGCAACCGTCAACATCCCGGCGATCGCGCTGTCGGTCGGCCCGATGCTGAACGGCTGGTACAAGGGCGAGCGCACCGGCTCGGGCACGATCGTCTGGAAGCAGCGCGAGCGCCTCGCCGCCGGCGAGATCGACTATGAAGAGTTCATGGAGATCGTCGCTTCGTCCGCGCCGTCGACCGGCTATTGCAACACGATGGGCACGGCGTCGACGATGAACTCGCTCGCCGAGGCGCTCGGCATGCAGCTGCCCGGTTCGGCCGCCATTCCGGCGCCGTATCGCGAGCGCCAGCAGATCGCCTACGAGACCGGCAAGCGCGCTGTCGAGATGGTCTGGGAAGACCTGAAGCCGTCCGACATCATCACCCGCGAGGCGATCGAGAACGCCATCGTCGTCAACTCGGCGATCGGCGGCTCGACCAACGCGCCGATCCACATCAACGCCATCGCCCGTCACATCGGCGTCGACGTCACCGTCGACGACTGGCAGACGGTCGGCCACAAGGTGCCGCTGCTGGTCAATCTGCAGCCGGCCGGCAAGTATCTGGGTGAAGACTACCAGCATGCCGGCGGCGTGCCGGCCGTCGTCAACGAGCTGATGAAGCACGGCCTCATCCATGAGAATGCGATGACCGTCAACGGCAAGACGATGGGCGACAACTGCCGCAACGCCGAGATCGAGCTGCCGGACGTCATCCGCACCTTCGAGACGGCGCTGGTGCAGGACGCCGGCTTCATCGTGCTGCGCGGCAATCTGTTCGACAGCGCGATCATGAAGACCAGCGTGATCTCGAAGGAGTTCCGCGACCGCTACCTGTCGAACCCGAACGATCCGGAGGCGTTTGAGGGCCGCGCGATCGTGTTCGACGGTCCGGAGGACTACCACCACCGCCTCGACGATCCCGAGCTGAACATCGACGAGAACTGCATCCTGTTCATCCGCGGCACCGGCCCGATCGGCTATCCGGGTGCGGCCGAGGTCGTGAACATGCAGCCGCCGGCAGCCCTCATCAAGCGCGGCATCCTCTCGCTGCCCTGCATCGGCGACGGCCGCCAGTCGGGCACGTCGGGCTCGCCGTCGATCCTGAACGCCTCGCCGGAAGCCGCCGCCGGCGGTGGCCTCGCGCTGCTGCAGACGGGGGACCGCGTCCGCGTCGACCTGAACAAGGGCTCGGCCAACATCCTGATCTCGGACGAGGAACTGGCGGCTCGCCGCGCGGCCCTCAACGCCGCCGGCGGTTTCCCGATCCCGCCGAGCCAGACGCCGTGGCAGGAGATCCAGCGCGCGCTGACCGACCAGCTGGCCGACGGCATGGTGTTGAAGCCCGCGGTCAAGTACCAGCGGGTCCACCAGACCTACGGCATCCCGCGCGACAACCACTGACGCGTGGTTTCGGAAAGCCCCGGCTTTCCCAGTGTTTCCAACATTGCATGACCGGCCCTTGCGGCCGGTCATGTCGTTTCTGGCGAGCTGCTTCCTCACCTCTCCCTGAGGGAGAGGTCGACGCACGACGTGCGGCGGGTGAGGGTTTACGGCCTCAAAAGTCAGATCTTCCTCGCGCCTTATCCTGAGGGTTTCCTAAACCCTCACCCGGCTCTTCGAGCCGACCTCTCCCTCAGGGAGAGGTGAAGGAGGGGGAGAGAGGTCGCCACGCGGAGCACGGTCCACGGGCAGGGCTCCGTCGCCCCGGCGGAGGCCGGGGCCCATGAACACCGGCCAGGAAGCATTCGGCCCAGCTCTGGGCCGGTGTGTCTGGATCCCGGCCTTCGCCGGGATGACGGCAGAGGACGTCGCCGGGATTTTTCCCCATTCCCGAGACTCCACCATCATCCTGAGGTGCCCGGCAAAGCCGGGCCTCGCCCCGGGGCAGGGGAACGACCCGCATTCCCTCCCCCTTGTGGGGAGGGTTAGGGAGGGGGTACCACCTCGCGGGTCGCCGGAAAGAGTGGATTGCTTTCGGACGGGTCGGTGCCGGTACCCCCACCCCGACCCTCCCCACAAGGGGGAGGGGGAAAGCCACCGCCGCGCCTCATCCTGAGGCGCCCGGCAAAGCTCTCTGAGGATCGCTCCGGGACGGATATCATCCGGACCGATCTTGTCTTAATTGTCGTCATTCCCATTCCGTTGGAGGCTCTCTTGCCGCGTCTGAGAATTTCGCCCGAGGGCATCGGCACGCATTTCTGGCTGGTTCCGGACAACAAGCCCGCCTATGCGATCGAGCCGGACGATCTCGACCTTTCCGATGATCTGCTCGACCGGATCGAGGCGTGGAGCGACGCCTTCGACGCCATCTTCGATCCCGAGGATCCGAAGGGCTCGCGTTTCCCGAGCGCCGAGGCGGAAGTGGTCTGGCGCGCCGAAGGGCAGATGCTGGTCGCCGCGATCCGCGACGAACTCGACGACGACTGGGACATCGAAGCCCGGTTCTGAGCCGGGCGCATCGGGAGAGGAACGTCATGGGTAAACTCAACGCCGCCTGGCACGAGGCCCATCCGATGCCGCGAAACCCGACGCTCGACCAGCGCGTCGACTGGCATCTCGCCCATGCCGCGAATTGCGGCTGCCGCGCCGTGCCCCGCCGGATCGCCGAGGAACTGGCGCGGCGGGGGATCAACCTTCCGCAACGGCGCGAAAGCGGCGCGGATGCATCGACATCGGACGCCTGATCGCTAAGATCGGCGGGGGTCGAGGGCGAGGAACACCATGACATCGATCGCGGCGCGTCGCGCCAATTTCCGCAAGCTGCATGACGCGGGCTGCTTCGTCATGCCCAATCCATGGGACATCGGCAGCGCCCGGCTTTCCGCCGGCCTCGGTTTCCCGGCGCTGGCGACGACCTCGGGCGGCTTCGCCTTCAGCCGCGGCCTGCCGGACGGCGCCGTCGACCGCGACACCATGCTGGCGCATATCGCCGAGATCGTCGCCGCCACCGAGCTGCCGGTGAACGCCGATTTCGGCAACGCCTTCGCCGACGCCGCCGAGGCGGTCGCGACCAATGTCGCGCTTTGCGTCGAGGCGGGCGTCGCCGGGCTTTCGGTCGAGGACATGGCGGCGGATCGCTCGCTCTATGAATTCGACCACGCCGTCGCCCGGGTGCGCGCGGCGCGCGCCGCCATCGACGCGGCCGGACCGGACGTGCTTCTGACGGCGCGCAGCGAGGCGCTGCTCACCGGTCATCCGGGCGGGCTGGACGAGGCCTGCCGCCGCATCGCCGCCTTCGCGGAGGCCGGCGCCGACGTGCTCTTCGTGCCGGGCAAGCCCGATGCCGCTTCGATCGCCAAGGTGATCGACGCCGCCGGCGGCAAGCCGGTCAACGTCATCGCGCTCGATCCCGCGCAGTCGATCGCCGATCTCGCCGAGGCCGGCGTCCGCCGTGTCTCGCTCGCGACCGCGCTGGCGCGTGCCGCCTATGGCGGCTTCCTGCGCCTCGCGCGCGAGGTGGCCGGGTCCGGCACGTTGACCGAACTCGCCCATGCCGAGCCCGGCGCCGAGCTGAACCGTTTCTTCGCGCCCTTCGCCGGAGGTTCCCAATCGTGACATCGTCTGAAACCTATCCGGTCGGCGTCGCCGTCGACCCGACGCCCGCGCCGCGCCCCGCTCGCGTGCCCCTCGAGGGCCGCCACGTCGAGATCGTGCCGTTCGATCTCGCGGCGCACGGCCGCGACATCTACGAGCTATCGGCCGGCGCCGCCAATGACGGCCTCTGGGCCTATCTCGGGCATGGGCCCTTCGCCGATTTCGATGGTTTTTCGGCCTATTACGCCGAGGCCGCGAAGAAGGAGGATCCGCTTCTCTTCGCGATCCTCGA
Source organism: Kaistia sp. 32K (assembly GCF_016629525.1). Classification (GTDB taxonomy): domain Bacteria; phylum Pseudomonadota; class Alphaproteobacteria; order Rhizobiales; family Kaistiaceae; genus Kaistia. The sequence goes on along the minus strand of NZ_AP024269.1, from coordinate 3,945,122 downwards.
TCGCGCGACGGGCAAGGCCGTCGGGCATGCCACCTATCTCCGCATCGCGCCGCAGGACCGCGCCATCGAGGTCGGCAACATCCTGTTCACGCCCGCTCTGCAACGCACCATCGGCGCCACCGAGGCGATGTATCTGATGGCGCGGCACGCCTTCGACGATCTCGGCTATCGCCGTTACGAGTGGAAGTGCAACGATCTGAACGCGCCGTCGCGGCGCGCGGCGAAGCGCTACGGCTTCCGCTACGAGGGCACGTTCCGCCAGCACATGATCATCAAGGGCCGCAATCGCGACACCGCCTGGTTCTCGATCCTCGACCACGAATGGCCGCGCGTAAAACAGGGCTTCGAGGCGTGGCTCGATCCCGCCAATTTTGACGCCGAGGGGAAGCAGAAGACGAGCCTCGACTGCGGGGCGGAGACGTGAGCCAGCCGCGTCGCGGCGGTCCGGAGGATCGCGCGGAGATCGAGGCGCTGCAGCGGGCCGCCTATGCGCCGAACCGCGCCAAGCTCGGCGTCGAGCCGCTGCCGCTGCTGGCCGATTATGCGGGGCTGCTCGAAAGCCACGAATTCTGGCTGCTCGACGGAGACACGGGGCTTTCGGGCGCGCTGGTGCTGGAGATCCGGCCGGAGGACCTCCTGATCTGGAGCGTCGCGACGTCGCCCGACGCGCGGGGGCAGGGCGTCGGCAACCGGCTGCTCGCCTTCGCCGAGGCGCGGGCGCGCGAGCTCGGGCTTTTGACGCTCCGGCTCTACACGGGCGAGAAGCTCGTCGACAACATCGCCTGGTACGGGCGACACGGCTACGCGATCGAACGGCGGGAGGAGCTCGCCGATCGCGTGCCGCTCGAGGGCCGCTATGTCGAGATCGTGCCGTTCGATCTCGCGGCGCATGGCCGCGACATCTACGAGCTGTCGGCCGGCGCCGCCAATGACGGCCTCTGGGCCTATCTCGGCCACGGACCCTTCGCCGATTTCGAGAGCTTTTCGGCCCATTACGAGGCGGCCGCGAAGAAGGAGGATCCGCTCCTCTTCGCGATCCTCGATCGGGCGACGGGCAAGGCCGTCGGGCACGCCACCTATCTCCGCATCGCGCCGCAGGATCGCGCGATCGAGGTCGGCAACATCCTGTTCACGCCCGCTCTGCAGCGCACGATCGGCGCCACCGAGGCGATGTATCTGATGGCGCGGCATGCCTTCGACGATCTCGGCTATCGCCGTTACGAGTGGAAGTGCAACGACCTGAACGCGCCGTCACGGCGCGCGGCGAAGCGCTACGGCTTCCGCTACGAGGGCACGTTCCGCCAGCACATGATCATCAAGGGCCGCAACCGCGACACCGCCTGGTTCTCGATCCTCGACCACGAATGGCCGCGCGTGAAAAAGGGCTTCGAGGCGTGGCTCGATCCCGCCAATTTCGACGCCGAGGGGAAGCAGAAGACGAGCCTCGACTGCGGGGCGGAGACGTGAGCCAGCCGCGTCGCGGCGGTCCGGAGGATCGCGCTGACATCGAGGCGCTGCAGCGGGCCGCCTATGCGCCGAACCGCGCCAGGCTCGGCGTCGAGCCGCTGCCGCTTCTGGCCGATTATGCGGGCCTGTTCGCGAGCCACGAATTCTGGCTGCTCGACGGGAACGAGGGCCTCGCGGGCGCGCTGGTGCTGGAAGTCCGGCCGGAGGACCTCCTGATCTGGAGCGTCGCGACGGCGCCGGAAGCGCGGGGTGAGGGCGTCGGCAACCGGCTGCTCGCCTTCGCCGAGGCGCGGGCGCGCGAGCTCGGGCTTTCGACGCTCCGGCTCTACACGGGCGAGAAGCTCGTCGACAACATCGCCTGGTACCGGCGACACGGCTACGCGATCGAAAGGCGGGAGGCGCTCGCCGATCGCGTTCTCATTCATATGATCAAGACAACAAGCTGAGAAGAACGGGAGAGAATTCATGACGGGACGTCTCACGGGCAAGCGCGCCTTTCTGACGGCGGCGGGCGCCGGCATCGGCCATGCCACGGCGCTCGCCTTCGCGGCCGAGGGCGCCTACGTCATCGCGACCGACCTGAAGGCGGAAGGGATGGCCGATCTGAAGGCCGGCGGCGTCGCCGAGGTGCATACGCTCGACGTGCGCTCGACCGAGGCGGTCGACGCGCTGTCGAGACAAGTCGGCCCGGTCGACATCCTCTTCAACTGCGCCGGCTTCGTGCATCACGGCACGGTGCTGACGACGTCCGATGACGACTGGGATTTCTCCTTCGACATCAACGTCAAGGCGATGCACCGCACCATCCGCGCCTTCCTGCCTGGCATGTTGGAAAAGGGCGAGGGCTCGATCATCAACATCTCGTCGGGCGCGAGCTCGGTGCGCGGCATCCCGAACCGCTACGCCTATGGCGCGTCGAAGGCCGCCGTCGTCGGCCTGACCAAGGCGATCGCCGCCGACTATATCCGCCAGGGCATCCGCGCCAATTCGATCGCGCCCGGCACGATCCAGTCGCCCTCGCTCGACGGCCGCATCGCCGAGCAGGCGGAAAAGCAGGGCAAGACGGTGGAAGAAATCCGCCAGCAGTTCATCGACCGCCAGCCGATGGGCCGCCTCGGCACCGCCGAGGAAATCGCGTCGCTCGCGATCTACCTGGCGTCCGACGAGTCGCGCTACACGACCGGCCAGGTCTACCTGTCGGACGGCGGCTTCTCGCTCTGAGGGGCGCTGTCAGCGGGGGGATGCTCCGTCGTCATCCCCGCGAAGGCGGGGATCCATGCAGCCGGGTTCCGGGGCGTGCGAACTCCCCAAGGCTTCGTCTGAATGGATCCCGGCTCGGAGGCCGGGATGACGGCGAGCGTGGGGCGACGGCGGCGCGAAAGGCCGGAATGTGACTCCAGGCCGGCACTCTATTCACCTCGCCCTCAGGGAGAGGTGAAGGAAAACCCCCTCCCGCGTGCGGGAGAGGGGACTTCGAACGCCTGGAGCGCCTTACTTCTTCTTCCAGCCGGTGAACGGCGTCTCGTGGACGGGGCTGAGCGGCGGCTTGTCGTCGGCGAAGGCGAAGAGGTTGTCGATGACGCGCTGGCCCATGGCGTTGCGCGTATAGACCGAGGCCGAGCCGACATGCGGCAGCAGCACGACGTTCTCGAGCGCGATCAGCTCGGCCGGAACCTGCGGCTCCTTCTCGAACACGTCGAGGCCTGCGGCGAGGATCCGCTTCTCTTGCAGGGCCTTGATCAGTTCCGGCTCGTCGACCACCGTGCCGCGGCCGATATTGATCAGCACGCCCTCGGGGCCGAGCGCGTCGAGGACGGCGCGGTTGATCACCTTCTCAGTCGAGGCGCCGCCCGGCAGCACGGAGAGCAGCGTATCGACGTCGCGGGCCATCTCGGTCAGGTCGGCATAGTACTTGTAGGCGACGTCCGAGGCCGGGCGGCGGTTGTGGTAGACGACCTTGACGTCGAACGCCTCGAGGCGGCGGGCGATCGCCTTGCCGATGCGGCCGAGACCGACGATGCCGACGGTGCGGTCGCGCAGCGAGCCGCTGAGCCGGTAGTTGCCCGACGGCCACTTGCCGGCGCGCAGATAGCGCTCCGAAGCAGAGAGCTCGCGCACGGTCATCAGCAGGAGGCCGAGCGCCGTGTCGGCGACTTCCTCGGTCAGCACATCCGGCGTGTTGGTGACGATGACGCCCTTGGTCGCCGCATGCTTGGCGTCGACCGCGTCATAGCCGACGCCGAACGAGGCAATGATCTCGAGCTTCGGCAGCTTGTCGATCAGCGCCGCGTCGACGGCGCCGCCGACGGCAACAGCCTGGATGCGCGGCGCGATCTCGGCCAGCGTCGCGGCCGGGTCCTTCGCCTCGTAGAGCCGATGCACGACGAACTTGGCGTCGAGGGCATCGTTGATGTTCTGCTGCATGCGGCCGGGCATGAGAAGTTCTGGCCGAGACATGGACGCTCCTTGGATGTGGCTGCGCGCGATCCCGGCCGGCGCGTGCCTCGGCCGGATCGCTGTGATCGATAACAGGAAAATCCGATCGCCGCGTCGGGAAACGGCCGGACGATCGAATTCGATGGACATTCCTGGACGGACAGGCCGCTCGCCGCCTTGTCCTGAACCCGCGACGCACTCTAATCTGCGAACGAAATCAAATGCAAACACCCAGGAAGGGGTTGCTGCAATGGCGAACCGCACCGTTGGCTTCATCGGACTTGGATTCATGGGCGAGGGGATGGCGACCAACCTCCTGACCAAGGGCAATCCGCTGCTGGTCATGGCCAACCGCCGCCGCGAGGCGGTCGAGCGCCTGGTCGCGCTCGGCGCCAGCGAGGTCAAGACGCCGGCCGAAATGGCGCGCGGCGCCGATGTCATCTTCCTCTGCGTCACAGGCTCTTCCGACGTCGAAAACGTCATCGAGGGCGCCGACGGCATCCTGGCCGGCGCGCGCAAGGGCCTGGTCGTCGTCGATTGCTCGACCGCCGAGCCGACCTCGACCACCCGCCTCGCCGGGCGGCTGGAGGCGATCGGCGCGCATTTCGTCGATGCGCCGCTCGGCGGCACGCCGGCGAACGCCGCGGCCGGCACGCTGCAGGCGCTGGTCGGCGCCTCCGACGAGGTGTTCGCCTCGATCGAGCCGCTCATCGCCTGCTGGGCCGCGACCATCGTGCATGTCGGCCCCGTCGGCGCCGGCCACAAGATGAAGCTGCTCAACAACTTCCTGTCGCTCGGCTATGCCGCGCTCTATTCCGAGGCGCTGGCCGTCGGCCAGAAGGTCGGCATCACGCCGGACACGTTCCATTCGGTGATCAGCAAGGGCCGCATGCGCTGCGGCTTCTACGATACCTTCATGAACTACGTCATCGACCGCAACGAGAACGCCCATCCCTTCACCATCTCGAACGCCTACAAGGACCTGCGCTACCTCGCCTCGATGGCCGACGACGCCCGCGCCGTGAACACGCTGGGCGAGGCGGTGAAGAACAATTTCGCCGCCATGGCGGCGTCGGGCCAGGCGGAGAAGTTCGTGCCGATGATCGCCGACTTCATCGCCGCGCAGAACGGCACGAAGCTGAAGGACTGAGGGGCTGCTCGCCTCTGTCTTCACTGCTCCAATGGGGAGAGGTCGGGCCATAGGTCCGGGTGAGGGGGTACGTGCTCTCCGGTGGATTCACGAACCTCTCACGCACCGGCCCACGTGCCCCGCTCGCCGTCATCCCGGGCTTGACCCGGGATCCACTTCGCCGGGTTGCTGACCGCGCGATCCTCCCGAGGGCGCAGCCGTATGGATCCCGGCCTCCGCCGGGATGACGGGGAGTGGGCGGGGGACGGCGGAGCAGCCTCTGCCTTCACCTCTCCCATGGGGAGAGGTCGGACCGCAGGTCCGGGTGAGGGGGTACGTCCTCTCCGGAGAATTCCCAACCCCTCACCCGCCGGCCTTCGGCCGTCGACCTCTCCCCATGGGAGAGGTGAAGGTCAGGCGCTATATCCGCCGGGCGTCCTTCGGCTTGCTGGCGTGCGGCGGTTGCCCCGACCTCTGACCCCTCCAGGTCGACTGGCCCGGCTCCGCCGTCATCCTGAGGTGCTTCGCGGGAGCGAAGCCTCGAAGGAGGCTCCAGCGTAGCTCCGGGTTGCGGTCGGATCCGGCTCACGGTCCTGTAGGCATTCCCTGGACCCTCCTTCGAGGCCCGGCTTTGCCGGGCACCTCAGGATGATGGCTTTTGATGTTTGGATGGAGGGGGAGCCTCCCCAGCGAAACCTCTTGGGCAAAATCGGCGTAGAATGGTTGGGCCCGGAAAGAGGGCGGCCGTTTTGACCGCGTGCCGGGTCGGCGGAGTCCGGCCATGTCTGCGATTTCCGAAGAAGGCGTTCCTGAACGCCGCCTGATCTATCGCCACCGGCTGGCGGTCCGGATCACGCACTGGATCAATGTCCTCTGCGTCGCCGTGCTGCTGATGAGCGGCATGCAGATCTTCAACGCCCACCCGGCGCTCTATCTCGGCCAGCGCTCGCATTTCGACCACCCCGTGCTCGCCATGCGGCAGGGGCCGGATACGGAAAAGCCGGTCGGCGTCACCACTGTTTTCGGCCACGACTTCACCACCACCGGCGTGCTCGGCGTGTCGCGCGAGAATGGCGAATGGGTCGAGCGCGGCTTCCCGAGCTGGGCGACGTTGCCTAGCTATCAGGATCTCGCCACCGGCCGGCGCTGGCACTTCTTCTTCGCCTGGCTGTTCGTCGCCAACGGCCTCGTCTATCTCGCCTGGAGCGCGGCCAGTGGCCATCTGCGCGAGCTGGTGCCCTCGCGCGACCAGCTCCGCCATATCGGCGGCTCGATATGGGAGCACATGCGGCTCCGCTTCCCGAAGGGGGAGGAGGCCCGGCACTACAACGTGCTGCAGAAGCTCGCCTATTTCGGCATCGCCCTCGTCGTGCTGCCGCTGCTGGTGCTCGCCGGCCTCACCATGTCGCCCGGCGTCGACGCCGCCTTTCCCTGGCTGGTCGATCTCTTCGGCGGCCGCCAGACGGCGCGCACCATCCATTTCATCTGCGCGACGCTGGTGGTGCTGTTCATCGTCGTCCACCTCGTCATGGTGCTGGTCTCCGGCGTCTTCAACAATCTGCGCTCGATGATCTCCGGCCGCTATGTCATCGAGCCCGAGGAGAAGTCCGATGCGCGCTGAGAAGGGTCTCGATCGTCGCGGCTTTCTGAAGCGGTCGCTCGTCCTCGGCGGCGCGCTGTTGCTCTCCGGCTGCGAGGAACTCTCGAATGTCGACTGGGTCCGCCGCATGCTGGTCCGGGCGGAAACGCTGACCCGCACGGCGCAGCGCGCCGTCCTCGGACCCAACGACATGGCGCGCGAATACAGCGAGGCGGACATCTCGCCCGACTTCAAGCCGAACGGCAGCATCGATCCGCAGGACGCCGACTATCTGGCGCTCTCGGCGAACGGCTTCGTCGACTGGCGGCTCAAGATCGGCGGGCTGGTGGAGCGGCCGGCGGAATGGTCGCTGGCGGATCTGCGCGCCATGCCGTCGCGCACCCAGATCACCCGGCATGACTGCGTCGAGGGCTGGAGCTGCATCGGCAAGTGGAAGGGCGTGCCGCTGAAGCTCCTGCTCGACAAGGCCGGGCTGAAGCCGGAGGCGCGCTACATCGTGTTCTACTGCGCCGATACGCTGGAGCAGACGCTGGCGGGGGACTCGAAATACTATGAGAGCCTCGGCTTCGAGGACGCCTATCACGCCCAGACCATCCTCGCCTACGAGATGAACGACCAGCCGTTGCCGGTGCCGCATGGCGCGCCGCTGCGGCTCCGGGTCGAGCGCCAGCTCGGCTACAAGATGGCGAAATATGTCATGCGCATCGAGGCGGTGGCCGGCTTCGCCGACATCGACGGCGGCAAGGGCGGGTTTTGGGAAGATCGCGGCTACGAATGGTATGCCGGGATCTGAGGGCTAAGGGCAGACCCTCACCCCGACCCTCTCCCGCAAGCGGGAGAGGGGGATCGCCTGCGCCCGTCGCTACGCAATGAGATTGCTAAAGGGGTGCCGGCCGAAACCCTCGCCCGCTTGCGGGAGAGGGTAGGGTGAGGGGCTTGCTTGGCTTCTCTCCCTAAGAGGGAAACGCGGCGGCACGCCCGGCTTGCCAGACACCGGGGCTGGGCGGCGCGGATGACGGCGGCGGGCGGCCATGCCAGACTGACTTTCCTGTCTGGTCAAAGCTCAGGTGCCTTATGCCGATCAACCATCTCCTCGATCTCGGTTCGGACGTCGCCATCGTCACCGGCGCCGCGGCCGGTATCGGTCGCGCCATCGCGCAGACCTTTGCCGAGGCCGGCGCCGCCGTCGTCGTCACCGATCTGAAGCTCGAAGGCGCGCTCGCGGTGGCCGACGCGATCACCGAAGCGGGCGGAAGGGCGATCGGCCTCGAATGCAATGTCACGGAGGACGCGCATCTCGCTGCCGTCGTCGACGCGACGATTGCCGCCTATGGCCGGCTGACGCTTCTCGTCAACAATGCCGGCGGCGGCGGCCCGAAGCCGTTCGACATGCCGATGAAGGACTTTCACTGGGCCTATGCGCTGAACGTCTTCGCGCCGTTTCGGCTGATGCAGCTCTGCGCGCCGCACATGCGCGAAGCCGGTGGTGGGGCGATCCTCAACATCTCGTCGATGGCAGGCGAGAACAGGAACCAGCGGATGGCCTCCTATGGGTCCTCGAAGGCTGCCGTCAATCATTTGACCCGCAACGCCGCCTTCGATCTCGGCCCGATGGGCATCCGCGTCAACGCGATCGCGCCGGGGGCGACCAAGACCGATGCGCTCGAGAGCGTGCTGACGCCCGAGATCGAGCAGGCGATGCTGAAGCACACGCCGCTCGGCCGGCTCGGCCAGCCTTCGGACATCGCCAATGCGGCGCTGTTCCTTTGCTCGCCGGCGGCCGCATGGATTAGCGGCCAGGTGCTGACCGTCTCCGGCGGCGGCACGCAGGAACTCGACTGACGATCACGGCCGGCGGCGCGACGCCGGCCGCAGCACGATCTGCGCCGCGCCGTTGACGAAGACGGTGCCGATCGCGGTGAAGGCGGTCAGGCACAGGAAGGCGCCGAAGAGGCCGAGCCTGTCGCCGAGGAAGCCGAGCGCCAGAACCGGCAGCGCGTTGGCGAGATAGCCGGTGATGTAATAGGCCGAGACCCAGGTGGCGCGGCGATCCGGCGGCGCGATGCGGTTGACGATGCCGGCCGAGCCGACGAAGGCGGCGCCGTAGCCGATGCCGCTGCCGACCGTGCCGAGCACGAAGAGCAGCGGCGAGCCGGTCCAGATCGCGAAGGCGCACAGCAGGATTGCCAGCGCGAGCAGCGTCGTGCCCCAGACCATGGCGCGGTTCGAATCGACGCGCTGGCTGGCGAGCTGGCTGATGCCGGCGACGAGCTGGAAGGCGGCGACGATGACGCCCGACGCCGCCTGGCTTTCGACCTTCAGCAGCTCGTGCACGAAGGTGACGCCGAGGCCGGCGAAGGTCGAGCCGACCGCCCAGGCGAGGATGACCGCGCCGGCGGCGACGGCGAAGGCTGTGTAACGGCCGGCCGGCGCGGCGGTTCCGGCCGGGCTCGAGGCGACGGGCAGCGCGCGCGGCGCCGGCTGCCAGGATGCCGTGGCGAGGCCGAGAATGGCGATCAGCGCCAGCGTGGCGATCAGGATGAAGGGCAGTTGCAGCGGCCAGGCGTCGAAATAGAGCGCGGCCGAACTGATCATCGGGCCGAGCGCGCAGCCGGCGGTGAAGACGGCGGTGGCGAGCACGGCGTTGGCGCGCGCGTCGGCCTTGGGGTCGAGCTCGATCAGTGCGGCGTTGGCGACGCCGGTCAGCCCGCCCGTGCCAGCGCCGGCGAGAAGCCGGCCGACGAGAAGCGTCGGCAGATTGCCGGCCGAGGCGAAGATCAGCGCGCCGGCGATGACGATGCCGAGTGAAAGCAGGATCAGGAGCCGCCGGTCCGGCAGCCGGTCGGACAGGCGCCCGAGCACGAACAGCGCGATCAGCGTGCCGACGGCGTAGATCGCGAAGATGAACGCCACGGTGAAGGCGTCGAGCGACCACATCACGCGGTAGCTCGTATAGAGCGGCGAGGCGGCCGTGCTGTTCAGCAGCGCGACCATGATGGCGAGGGCGACGAAGAAGCGCGCCTGGCGATTGGCGGGGCGGTCCATGGGGTGTCCGGAAGCGCTGGGGGCGCTCTGTTCGGGATGGTATGCGGGGTGGTCCGGACGATGACGGCATCGAGGCGGGCAGGGAGCTTGTAGCGCGTTTTAGTTTGGCGCGCCGCAGCTTTCTGCGGCCGTTCAGGCCTCGCCCGGCACGCGGACGCGCTCGCGATAGAGCAGATAGAGGCCGCTCGCGATGATGATCGAGGCGCCGACCAGCGTGCGCGGCGCGGGGACATCGTCGAAGATGAAATAGCCGAGCAGGATCATCCAGATCAGCCCGGTATACATGAACGGCGCCAGCACCGGCACGGCGGTATGGTGGTGGGCGCGGATCAGGAACCAGTGTCCGATGAAGCCGAGCGAACCCGTGAGCAGGAGGCAGATGCCGACCACGACGCTCGGCGGGGCGGCGGCGAGCGGATCGGCCACCGGCGTCACCAGGATCAGCGGCACGACGGCCGAATAGAGCAGCATGCCGACGCTCGAATCCGAGCGGGTGAGCATGCGGGTCGAGAGGATGTAGCAAGCGTTGCAGCAGGCGGCGGCGAGCGACAGGAACACGGCTGGGTTCAAATCGCCGAAGCCCGGCATGGTGATGATCAGCACGCCGACGAAGCCGACGATGATCGCTGCCCAGCGGCGCGGGCCCGCCCATTCGCCGAGGATCGGCCCCGCCAGCGCCGCCGTGATGAAGGGCGCGGAAAAGCCGATCGATATCGTCATGTCGAGCTGCAGCTCGTGCACGGCGAGGAAATTGAAGAAGGTCGAGCCCGCGAGGAACAGGGCGCGCAGCGCCTGCAGCACCGGCCGTTTCGTCCGGTAGAGCACCCAGTGGCGCCAGGGCTGGAACACGACGAGCGCAAGCAGCGCGTGGACGGCGAAGCGGACCCAGACGATCGACAGCACCGGTATGAACTGGCTGGCGTATTTCGCGCTGGCGTCGAGCATGGTGAAGCAGAGCATGGCCAGGCAATAAAGCCCGATGCCGCGCAGGCGCTGCTGAGCCTCCGCATCCGCGGTCGGCAACGGGGACATCCGCACTCCGGGAAATCAGGAAATTGCCCAGAGGGCAGGCGCTATCGGAAGATCGGGCCGCCTGTACTCAATCAGATTGCACCGCGTCGCTCAAGTCGTGGGAGCGACGCTCTCCACCGGCTCGGCCGCCGGCGTTTCGGTCTCGGGCTCGGCATCTTCGTCGCCCGGCTCGGCGCTGTCGTCGAACGAAGCGGAAAGATTGCGCTCGATCTGGCGCAGGAGCTTGCGGAGCTTCTTGACGTCCTTGTCGTCGAGCCCTTCCAGCGCTTCCCGCTCGAGGCGCTTCCAGCCCTTGTCGATGTCGACAAGCGTGCCGCGTCCCTGCTCGGTCAGGTGGACATGGGCCTGGCGGCCGTCGCCCTTCGAGGCCTTGCGCTCGACATAGCCCTGGGCGGCGAGACGGCTCACCATCTTGGTGACGGTGGGGGGCTGCACAGACAGGGCCTGTGCCAGCTGGCTCATCGACAGCCCGTCCTGCTCGGCGAGCGCCTTCAGCACGCTCTCCTGGCCCGGGTGGAGGCCGATCCGCATGAGGTGACCGCCCGAGCGCGCGCGGGCAGCGCGAGCTGACTGGGCGAGGCGGAAGGTGATCGTTTTGCGGTGGTTAAAAGCCATGATGCTCCGCATACCGGGTAAACGTGTCGGGTTGATGACACGGCAAACGATCGTCAGCGCTGGAGCCGGAGTCCGACACTGACCGTAGTCGTCGGATAGCTGCCGCCCGGCACGGCGCTATGATAGTATTCCTGCGAAAAGCGGCCGACTACCCAGGCCTCGCGATTGAGCTTCCACGTCACCCCGAAGCCGGCTTGGTAGGTGACGTCGGCGACATTGATTCCTTCGTAATATTCGCGCCGCCAGCCGAGGTCGCCCTCGAGCGTCAGGTTGCGGCGGAGCGCGTGCTCGGCGCGGATGCCGGCGTCGTAGACGATCGAGCCGGCCGAGTTCGGATCGGTGGTCGGATTGACGAAGGTGGCGGCGCGCAGCGTGAAGTTGGTGAGCGGCGTCGGCGACCAGATCACCGAGGCGTCGACCGTCATCGCGTCGAACGGCTTGAACACCGCGTCGTCGTAACGCTCGTGGTGCCAGCCGAGCGCGACCTCGCCCGTGAGGACGGGGGCCGCGGAATAGGCGATGCCGCCGCGCAGCGTCACGCCCTGGCTGGCGCGGTTGAAGCCGTTGTTGTCGATCTTCTGCTTGAAGCTGCGGTCCGACAGCTCCGCCTCGACGAAGGGCGTGAAGGCCGGCGTCACCTCGTAGCCGACGCGGGCCGCGCCGCTCACCAGCGTGTTGTCGCGGTCGCCCTGCGGCACGACGATGTCGCCGACATGGCCATCATTATACTGCGAATAGGCGACGTTGCCGCGCAGCTGCAGCACGGTGCGCCCGACGCTGCCGTCGAGCGTCGCGCCGCCGACATAGGTGTTGATGCCCGGCGGCTTCTCGACCCCGGTCGGATAGTCGAGGCTCGAGATCGACTGGGTCTGGTAGTTGTAATTGCCGCGAAGCCGCAGCGCCCAGTCGCGCGGCAGGTCGATGCGGGCATTGGCCCCGGCGTTGACGGTCGGCAGCGGCGCCACCGACGTATCGGAGAAATAATCGTAGGTGCCGTGCAGCACGAAGCCGAGCTCGTGCCGGCTCCAGTCGGAGCGCACGGTCAAATCCGGCACCAGCGTCCAGACGGCGGACGGCCCGCCGGTCGAGGAGCCGGCGGCGTTGGTGGTGTAGCCGCCGCGCATCTCGATCGAGGGCAGCACGACGAAGCTGCCGACGCGGATGCCGAGCGGGTCATAGGCGGAGGCGTCGCGGGCGTCGGCGGTGCGGGCGCGCGGGCGAAGCGGCGCCTCGTCCTCCTGCGCGATCGTCGGCGCCAGCCGCTCGCCGCGCTGGGCGCGTCCGGCCTCCGGCGTCTCGGTTGGCAGTGGCTGGTTCGTGAGCGTCGTGTTGAACAGGTCGACGGCTTCCTGCCCGTCGCTGCCGCGCAGGCGCCCGAAATCGGCATCGGCGTCGAACGGCCCGACCGGCGCAGTGGCGTCCTGCGCGACGGCAACCGTCATCGGAGCCAGCGCTGCGAGGAGCGCCGCCGACAGGAGGAGCCGGACAGGAAATTGCATTGCCGCTTGCCGTGACCCTTGCATGTTGAAGCCGGGATCCGGCGTGCCGGACCCTATGGTTTCCGAACCGTAAACGGGCTTGGTTAAGGGATCGTTGTCGTGGCCCCGTTTGTCCGGCGGCATTTTCGAGCGACGATGGCCGCACGCTCGTGCTAAAAGCCCGCGCGCAAACAGTTTTGGAGTGAAGGATGCGGGTTCAGGACGAGCCGGACGCGGAACGCGCGAACCAGTCGGTCGAATCGGCGCTGAGGACGCTTTCGAGCGAGCGCGCCGGCCTCGATGCGCTCGCCGGGGCGCTTGCCGGACCGCTCGCCGCCCCGTTCGGCGACGTCGTGCGCCTGATCCGCGAGCATGCCGGCCGCGTCGTCGTCACCGGCGTCGGCAAGAGCGGCCATGTCGGCGTCAAGATCGCCGCGACCCTCGCCTCGACCGGCACGCCGGCCTTCTTCGTCCATGCCGCCGAGGCGAGCCATGGCGATCTCGGCATGGTCGGGCGTGACGACATCATCCTGGCGCTTTCCTGGTCGGGCGAGACGGCGGAGCTGCGCCCCGTGGTCGAATATGCGAGCCGTTTTCGCACGCCGCTGATCGCCGTCACTTCGAACGCCGACAGCGCGCTCGGCCGCCAGGCGACGCATGTGCTGACGCTGCCACGCGCCGAGGAGGCCTGCCCGCACGGCCTGGCGCCGACGACGTCAGCCGTGATGCAGCTGGCGCTGGGCGATGCGCTCGCCATCGCGCTGCTGGAGACGCGCGGTTTCACGGCGCAGGATTTCCGCCTGTTCCACCCCGGCGGCAAGCTGGGCGCCAGCCTGCATTTCGTGCGCGACATCATGCACCAGGGCGCCTCGATGCCGGTCGCCTCGTCGGGATCGCCGATGACCGAGGCGATCGTCACCATGACCGCGAAGGGGCTCGGCTGCCTCGGCGTCGTCGACGGTGATGGCGCGCTGATCGGCATGATCACCGACGGCGACTTGCGCCGTCACATCGGCCCGGACCTGCTCTCGCGCAATGTCGACGAGGTGATGACGCGTGCGCCGAAGACGATCCCGCCCGACATGCTGGTGGGGGCTGCGATCGACCGGCTGAACGGCGCCAAGATCACGGTGCTCTTCGTCGTCGAGGCCGGCAAGCCGGTCGGCGTGCTGCACATGCACGACCTGCTGCGCATCGGCGTGGCGTGAACGGAAAGACCCTCACCCAACCCTCTCCCGCAAGCGGGCGAGGGCTCCGTCCGGGCGTTGCATCGGCTCGGGCGTTTTAGCGCGCTGAAGCGAGCTCCCTCTCCCGCTGGCGGGAGAGGGTTGGGGTGAGGGTGCTTAAGAAGACCCGCCCCCTCACACCCAGCCGAGCAATTCCCGGCGGACGATGTGTTCGATGACCGCCATGCCTTCCGGGCTGTCGTTCAGGCAGGGGAGGGCGGCAAAATGCTCGCCGCCATTGTGGCGGAAGATTTCGGCGTTCTCGCCGGCGATCTCCTCCAGCGTCTCGACGCAATCGGCCGAGAAGCCGGGCATCACCGCGGCGATGCGCTTGACGCCGCTCTTCGCCAGCGCCTCGACCGTCTTGTCGGTATAGGGCTGCAGCCATTCGGCCTTGCCGAAACGCGACTGGAATGTGGCGCGCAGCTTCCCTTCCGGCCAGCCGAGCTGCTCGCGCAGCAGCCTTGCCGTCTTCAGGCAGTGGCAGTGATAGGGGTCGCCGAGCTCCAGATTGCGCTTCGGCAGGCCGTGGAAGGAGGCGAGCACGATCTCCGGCTCGAAATCGAGCGCCGCGATCGAGCGCTCGACCGAAGTGGCGAGCGCCGCGATATAGACGGGATCGTCGTGATAGGCGGGAAGCGTGCGCACGGCCGGCTGCCAGCGCATCGTCTTCAGCTTGTCGAAGGCCTTGTCGTTCGCCGTCGCCGTCGTCGTTGCGGAATATTGCGGATAGAGCGGCGCGATCAGGATCCTGTCGCAGCCGGCGCGCTTCAGGCCGTCGATCTTCTCGGCGATCGAGGGCGTGCCATAGCGCATGCCCCAGTCGACGACGATCTTGCCCTCGCCGGCGAAGGCGGCGGCGAGCTTTTCCGACTGTGCGCGCGTGATGGTGCGGAGCGGCGATTCGTTGCGCTCGTTGTTCCAGATCGAGGCGTAGTTCTTGCCCGACTTCGACGGCCGCGTCGTCAGGATGATGCCGTTCAGGATCGGCCACCAGGCGAGCTTCGGAATCTCGATGACGCGAGGATCGGAGAGGAATTCCTTGAGATAGCGCCGCATCGACCAGTAGTCGGTCGCGTCGGGCGTCCCGAGATTGATGAGGAGGACACCGACCTTCGCGGCCGCGACCGGCGGATGGCCGGCGGGCTTGCTGTCGGGGGCGGTTGTGCTGGGTGCGGTCATCTGGCTGGTCATCGTGCCGGAACTTAGCGGTTCCCCGCTCCGCCGCGAAGGGGCCGGGTGCATTTTCGGCCGTTGCGCGTTGTCGCAGCGCCGGCGCCGTTTCGGCGCTTCTCGTTCGATGTTATCCCGATGCAGCAATTCACGGGCATACTGGCCGGGACATCCATAGGGAGATCGCTCGCATGATCGGACGCACGCGCAGCCTGGGACTGGGTCTCTTCCTTCTCGCGACGCTGGCCACGGGGCCGCTGCTCGCCGAGCCGGTGACCATTTCCTTCGTCCAGACCAACGACATCGACCGCATGGAGGATCTGGACGGTCGCGGCGGCTTCGCCCGGCTCGCGACGGTGGTCGCGGCCGAGAGGGCCAAGGGGCCGACGCTCTTCGTCCATTCCGGCGACACCATCTCGCCGTCGCTGCTCTCCGGCATCGATAAGGGCGTCCACATCATCGACATCCTGAACCGGATGAAGCTCGACGTCCTGACGCCGGGCAATCACGAGTTCGATTTCGGCCCCGATGTCTTCCATGCCCGGATCGGCGAGGCGACCTTCCCGGTCGTGACCTCGAACATCCGCGAGCCGGACGGCAGCCAGCCGAAGAACACGGTCGACGAGAGGATCGTCGAGATCGAGGGCGTCAGGATCGGCATCTACGGCCTGACCACCGAAGACACCCGCACCGTCGCCTCGCCCGGCGACACGATCTTCAACTCGTCGATCGAGACCGGCAAGGCGAAGGGCGAGGCGCTGCGCGCCGCCGGCGCCGATCTTGTCGTCGCCGTGGTGCACACGCCGCTTTCCCTCGACATGGCGCTGGTGCGCAATCGCGCCGCCGACCTCGTCTTCTCCGGCCATGACGAGCATCTGCTCGCCTTCTATGACGGCAAGACGGTGCTGACGGAATCGTGCGCGCAGGCCGAAAACATCGTGATTACCCGCGTCACCGTCGACAAGCAGGAGAAGGACGGCAAGACGACCGTCCACTGGCGGCCGCATTTCGAGATCGTCGACAGCGCCACCGTGACGCCGGATCCGGAGATCGCCGCCGTGGTGAAATCCTACCAGGACAAGCTCGATGCCGAGCTGAAGGTCGCGATCGGCACGAGTGAGACGGCACTCGACAGCCGCCGCGCCACGGTGCGCGGCGAGGAGGCGGCGATCGGCAATCTGATCGCCGACGCGATGCGCCACGCCGTCGACGCCGAGGTGGCGATCACCAATGGCGGCGGCATCCGCGCAGATCGTGAATATCCGGCCGGCGCCACGCTGACCCGGGCCGACGTCTTCGCCGAACTCCCCTTCGGCAATAAGACGGTGAAGCTGGTCGTCACCGGCGAGAAGCTGCGCCAGGCGCTGGAGAGCGGCTTCAGCCTGACCGAGGCGGCCGCCGGCCGCTTCCCGCAGGTCTCGGGCCTCGTCGTCGAGGTCGATCTTTCCAAGCTGCCGGGCATGCGCGTCCGCAGCGTGCTGGTGAACGGCGCGCCGCTCGATCCCGAGCGCAAATATACGCTGGCGACCAACGACTATCTCGCCGGCGGCGGCGACGGCTACCTCGCCTTCAAGGACGCTGCGCGCCTGATCAGCCCGGTCGACGCCAAGCTGATGGCGAGCGACGTGATCGACTACGTCACGACGGCGAAGACCATCGCGCCGAAGGTCGAGGGACGGATTTTGTTCAACTAGCGGAGGGGACCGGGCCTCGTTCCCAGCCCCACGCTCGCCGTCATCCCGGCCTCCGAGCCGGGATCCATTTCCGCCGGGTTGTTTGTCGCACGTGGCGCTCGAGCGTGGGTCGGCATGGATCCCTGCTTTCGCAGGGATGACGGCGGAGGGTGGACTATCGGCTTTGCAGGCCCGTTCTCACTACGAGGATGGAGATCGGCCGTTGAGGCCGTAGACCCTCACCCGCCACCCTCACAGCCCCCGCGATTGCTGGGCGAAGCCGAATGAGTCGAAGGCGTGCTCGGCGACGCGGTACCATTGGTACATCTCGTCGCGAAAATGCTTCCAGGGCTCGTAGATCGTCTTGAAGCTCGGGCTCTTAGCCGCGAGTTCGGCATAGAGCTCGAACGACGCCCTGTAGGCGGCGTCGAGCAGATCCTGCGGGAACGGTCGTAGCCGCACGCCGTCGGCGACGAGGCGGCGGATGGCGGCGTTGTTCTGGATGTCGAAGCGGGCCGGGATCGTCACGTTCGCCTGCGCGGCGGCGGCCCGGAGCGCCGCCTGGTAGCTCGGCGGCAGCGCCTCGAAGGCCGGCTTGTTGGCGAAGAGGTGCAGCGACGGCCCGCCTTCCCACCAGCCCGGATAGTAGTAATAGGGCGCGACCTCGTGGAAGCCGAAAGCCTCGTCGGCCGCCGGTCCCGCGAATTCGGCCGCGTCGATCGCGCCGCTCTCGAGCGCCTTGCGGGCCTCGTCTGGCGACAGGGTCTGCGTCTCGACGCCGAGCCGGTTCATCACCAGCGCTCCGAGCCCGGCGATCCGCATCTTCATGCCGGCGATTTCCGGCAGGCTCTTGATCTCCTTGCGGAACCAGCCGCCCATCTGCGCCCCGGTATTGCCGGCGGCGAAGGAGACCAGATTGTAGCTGGCGTAGAAATCGTCGAGCAGCGACTGGCCGCCGCCCTCGGCGATCCAGGCATTCTGCATGCGCGCATTGAGCCCGAAGGGCAGGGCTGTGCCGAAGGCGAAGGCCGGGTCGCGCCGGATATTGTAGGCGGAGAGGGTGTGGCAGGCCTCGATGGCGCCGGCCTCGACGGCGTCGAACGTCCGCGCCGGGTCGCCGTCGACGTCGTCGGCGGTGCGGATCTCGATCTGGAAGCGGCCGTCCGTCAGGCTGGCGACGGTCCGGGCGATGCCGGTGGCGCCGCGATACGTGGCGCCGATCGCGCGCGGGAAATCCGAGTGCAGCCGCCATTGCACCGTCGGCAGCACCTGCGCCAGCGCGGGCGTCGCCAGGACCGGCGCGCCGAGCGCGGCGCCCGCCAGCGCCGTCCCGGAGCGCAGCCCGGCCGAGCGGAGGAAGCGTCGCCGGTTCAGGAGATCCGAGCGCATGGTTAGACACCTTCCTGTCCGCGATTGCCGGGGCCTGACCAATCGCATGCACGGTGACAGTGTCAACGCGATTTTCCGCTCTTCCATGGTCAAGATGACGCAGCGTCGGGCTTGGTTGCAAGCGGGCAACGATACGTCCGGGAGGATCCATTCGGTCCGTGAAAGGCCGTGACATCGGCGGAGCGGCGGCGGTATCCTGCCCGCGACGGTGGCGACGTTCCTGTCGCCCGACAGAATGCGATCTGGACCATGACCGACCCGAAGAGTTTTTCGCCCCTCGTCGCCGTGACGGCCGACGTGCGCGACGCCGACGGCTATCGCTGGCACGCGGCTTCCGAGACCTATGTGAAGGCCGTGCTGACCGGCGCCGGCGGCATCCCGGTCATCGTGCCGTCGCTCGGCGACGCGCTCGACATCGAGGCGCTGCTCGCCCGCGTTGACGGCGTGCTGGTGACCGGCAGCCGCTCCAACGTCCACCCCGCGCTCTATGGCGCGGCGGTCGACGCGCGCACCGAACCCTATGATCCCGCGCGCGACTCGACGACGCTGCCGCTGATCCGCGCCGCCATCCGCAACGGCGTTCCGCTGCTCGCCATCTGCCGTGGCCAGCAGGAGCTCAACGTCGCGCTCGGCGGCACGCTGGCCTCGGAAATCCAGGACCTGCCCGGCCGGGACGACCACCGGTCGCCGGCCTCCGAGATCCAGGAGGAGCGCTTCGCCATCCGCCATCCCGTCGAGATCGTGCCCGGCGGCTGCTTCGCGCGGATCCTCGATCGCGACACGATCGCGGTCAATTCGCTGCACAGGCAGGCGATCGGCCAGCTGGCGGAAGGCCTCGACATTGAGGCGGTCGCCGCCGACGGCACGATCGAGGCGGTCAGCGTCCGCGATGCGCCGGGCTTCGCGGTCGGCGTGCAGTGGCATCCCGAATACTGGGTGACGACCGACGCGCCGTCGGCGCGCCTGTTCCGCGCCTTCGGCGAGGCGATGCGTGCCCGCGCCGCGGCTCAGACGCAGCGCGTCGCGGCGGAGTAGGGGCGGGTCGCTTCCGGCGGCTTGGCGCCTTCTTCCTCGCGCTGAGCTGAGGAGGGGGGCACGGCTTGCCCGTTGTGCCGCCTTCGACACGGCTCGTTGCGCCGGCCCCGCCGCAGAACCCTCCGCCGTCATCCCTGCGAAAGCAGGGATCCATGCCTCCGCCGCGGTAACCTCGACGGCTGGCAACCCGGCGGAAATGGATCCCGGCTCGGAGGCCGGGATGACGGCGAGCGTGGGGCCGGTTGCGAGGCAAGACTTTCGACGCCGTAGACCCTCACCCGCCGGCCTTCGGCCGTCGGCCTTTCCCTCAGGGAGAGGTGAAGGAGCCGCTACGCCATCGCCATCGCGCCGCCGAGCATCAGCAGGCCGAAGATCAGGATGCCGCTTGCCGCGACGATCTGCAGGCCGTTGACGATCCGCACCTGCGCGCGGCTCTCGCCGCCGGAAAAGCGCAGCGCGATGTCCTTTGCCTTGACGGCGAAGATTGCCAGCGCCGAAACCGTGATGCCGGTGCCGAGCGCCATCATCAGCACCGACAGGATGCCGGCCCAGTAGAGCTTCTGCGATACGGCGAAGACGAGGACGATGACGGCGCCCGAGCAGGGCCGCACGCCGACGGCGAGGATCGCCGTCCAGGCGCGAGCGAGGGTCAGCGGCTTGTCGAGCGTCGCCGGATCCGGCGCATGCGAATGGCCGCAGTCGCAGGTCAGGCCATGCTCGTGATTGTGCGCGTGATCGTGGCCGTGGTCATGATCATGGTGAGAATGGTCATGATGGGGATGGTCGTGGTGAGCGTGGCTGTGCGCCGCGTGGCTATGCCCGGCGTGATCATGGCCCGCATGACTATGGCCCGCATGGTCATGTCCGGCGTGGTCATGTCCGGCGTGGCTGTGGCCGCGGCCGGTCAGCTTGGTCCAGAGCAACCAGGCGCCGCAGAGCGTGATCAGCGCGTAGCTGGCGATCTCGAGCGCGTCGGTCGCCCGCGTCATGGTGACCGCCGTGACGTTCAGCACCAGCGTGCCGATCGACACCACGAGGATGGCGGTGACGGCCTGGGCGAGGGCGGAGGCGAAGGAGATGACGACGCCGCGCTTCAGCCGGTCGCCGGTCGCGAGCAGATAGGATGAGATGACCGCCTTGCCATGGCCGGGGCCGACGGCGTGGAAGATGCCGTAGAGGAAGGAGAGCCCGATCAGAACCGTCGCCGCGTGGCCGCTCTGCGTCAGTTGCATGAGCGCCGAGGTCAGGTCGCGGTAGAACACCGATTGCTGGCGGGCGATCCAGACGAAGATCGGCGCGAACGGCCCGGCCCAGGCGGTCGAGCCGGAGCCGTCGGGTGTCGCGATGCCGAACGGACTCGGCGCGGCGAGCGCGACGACGGGCGCAAGCGCGACGAGCGCGCCCGCCCACAGGCTGGCAAGGCGACGCATCAATGGCACCGGATCGAGATGACGCTGGCAAGCGTCGCCGCGATGTCGGCGAGGTCATCCGGGAGGTTGGGCTGATCGGCGGGGACGGCCGCGAGCAGGGACATCGTCTTCTCGTCCAGTTCCTTGGGGGGCGTGTAGTGGCCCTTGCAGCCGGCCGGCGCGCCCGTGAGCGTGATCGCGTGCTGGGGGATGAAGTTGAAGGCCACGAAATACTCGGGATCGAAGACTTCCAGCGTCGTGTTCGGCCCGACCGCCGTCGGCGTCTTCAGCGGCAAGGTGTAGAACAGCGTCAGCCGGGCGTCGTGGAAGTCGAGCCAGTATTCGTCCGGCGCCTCGACCGGCGCGCGCACGCCATTCACCTTGAGCCGGGTGAAATAGTGGAAATCCTTGAGCGATTCGACGTTCACCTTGGCGAGCGGCTGCAGCTCGTCGTCGGAGAGCTTGCCGTCGCCGTTCTTGTCGAGGCCCTGTACGGCGAAGGCGGTGAAGGCCGGGTCGAACTGCCAGATGTGGCGGATCGCCGTCATCTTGCCGGTCGCGTCGAACACGATTTCTTCCTTGGCGTCGACGAAGACATGCGGATGCGCCTCGGCGGCGGTCGCGACGAGCGCGCAGAAGACGAAGGCGACCAGAGCTCGGATCATGATGATGGGTCTTTGCGGCGGACGGAGCCAGAGGGGGCCAGACAAGTACGGCCAGATCGTGTCGGCTCGCGCCGATCGGGGGTGCCGGAAGGCGGCGCAAGGTCGCACCGCGCCCCGCGCTGCGCGGCTAGCAGGGGTTTCCCTCGGACGTCTTCTTGTCGAACCACTTCACCAGGAAGTCGATGAAGCTGCGGACCTTGCCGGAGAGATGGCGCCGATGCGGATAGACGGCGTGGATGGCAGCGCTGGCGGGCTCGTAGGGTTCCAGCACGGCGATCAGCCGGCCCGCCTCGAGGTCGTCCTTCACCACCAGATGCGGCACGATGGCGAAGCCGAGGCCGGCGAGCGCCGCCTGGCGCGCCGCGTTCGGGCTGTCGACCTCGACGCGGCCCTTCACCGGCACCGAGATGCGCTCGCCGTCGATCATGAACGGCCAGTTGGTGCGGTAGGCGACGTTGGAATCGATGACGCAAGGCTTGCCCGAGAGATCCTCCGGGGTTTCAGGCCTGCCATATTGCGCCAGCAGTTCCGGGCTGACGACGATGGCGATGCGGAACGAGGACAGGCGGCGGGCGATCAGGCTCGAATCGGTGAGCGTCGAGATGCGGATCGCCACGTCGAAGCCCTCGTCGACCAGATCGACGAAGCGGTCTTCCAGATGCAGCTCCAGCGAGATTTCCGGCTCGCTGACGACGAATTCCATGATGGCGCGGCCGAGTTCGCCGTCGCCGAAGGTGCGCGGCGCCGAGACCTTGAGGCGGCCGCGCGGCGCGGCATGCGCGTCGCCGACCGAGGATTGCAGATCCTCGATCCGCTGCAGGATCTCGGTGGCGTCGCGGGCGTAGCCCTGGCCGACCTCGGTCAGCGACAGCGTCCGCGTCGTCCGGTTGAGCAGGCGGGCGCCGAGCTCGTCCTCGAGCTCGCGCACATATTTCGAGATCAGGGCCTTCGAGCGGCCCATCTTGCGCGCCGCGGCGGAGAAGCCGCCGGCCTCGACGACCTCGACGAAGGTCTTCATTCGGGTGAGCGTGTCCATACTGCCGCCTAGAGCGTTTTCGAGCGAAGTGGAAAGTCGGTTCGCGTGCAGAAAACGCGATAGAACAAAGACCTAGAGCATTTCATCGTATTCGCGAAATGATGAAGCGCCTTAGCCGGCCAGGATCCTGGCTGCAAGCTTGATCAGGGCCTTGTCGCGGCCCCTGGGCGCGATCAGCGAGACGCCGAGCGGGCAGCCCTCGTGCTCGGCCAGCGGCAGGCTGATCTGCGGCAGGCCGGTCAAGCTCGCCGTGCAGGTCATGGCGAGGGCGCGGTTGCGGTAGGATTCGAGTTCGTCGCCGTCGCGGCCGCGCTCCGGCGCGATGCCGGGCGTGGTCGGGATGGCGAGCACGGTATCGTCACCGAGCAGGCCGTCCAGGCGCTCGCGCACCTGCGCGCGGCGCTGCGCCGCCGCCTCATAATCCTCGCGCGAAACGTGGCTCGCCCATTCGAAGCGCTCGCGCACGCCGGGGCCGAAGACGGGGTTGCGGCTGGTGATCCATTCGCCGTTCGCCTGCCAGGCCTCATAGGCCTGCATGGTGCGGAAGATCATCCGCCAGGCGGCGAGCCCGTCCGGCGAGACGATGACGGCGCCGGCCGGCGTCAGGTGGGCGGCGATGCGGGGCGTCGCCGAGCGGACGGCGGCCTCTTCCAGCTCGCCGAGCAGCAGCGCGTGGATGTCGTCGCCGACGAGGAAGCGCGTCAGCGGCGGCCCGGCGACGTCCGCGCCGAGCAGCACGTCGCCGACGCGGGTGAAGGTGTCGATGTCGCGCGCGAACCAGCCGACCGTGTCGAAGCTCTCGGCGAGCGGCGCGACGCGCGAGATGTCGATCCGGCCATGCGTCGGGCGCAGGCCGATCAGGCCGTTATAGGAGGCGGGCGCGCGAACCGAGCCGCCCGTGTCGGTGCCGAGCGCGAAATCGACCAGGCCGGCGCTGACGGCGGCGGCCGAGCCGGAGGAGGAGCCGCCCGGGATGCGGCCCGGCGCGCGGACGTTGATCGGCGTGCCGTAATGGAAATTCTCGCCGTTCATCGAATAGGCGAACTCGTCGGTGTGCACCTTGCCGACGAAGCGGGCGCCGGCGTCGAGCAGCACCTGCACGGCCGGCGCGGTCACCGTCTTGATGTCGCTCTCGGCCCGCTTCAGCGGATGGCCGACGCCGGTCGGATAGCCGGCGACGTCATAGAGATCCTTGACCGCCATGGTGAGCCCGGCGAGCGGGCCGGTCGCCGCCGACGGCACTTCGACGGCGGGATAGTCGAGAAACGCGTTGACCGGGTCTTGGGCGAGAAGCATGGGCTCTATCGATTTCCTGTGGAGGGACATCGGCTCGGCGCCGGCGGCACCGCGTTCTCCCGATTCATAACGCTATTCCGCCGCCTTTGCCAAAATCCGGCGGCGCCGTCTCAGGCGGCGACCGCCGCGCCGTCGGAGCGCGGATCGCTGGCGCCGAAGATGCGGCCGTCCTTGCGGCGGACGAGCGCGCCGGCATGGCCCATCGTGTCGGAATAGGCCTCGTCCAGCACCTCGACCTCGTGGCCGGCGCGTTCCAGCGCCAGGATGATGTCGGGATCGAGCCGGTTCTCGACGCGAAGGTTGGTGTGGTCGGAGCCCCAGGTGCGGCCGAGCAGCCAGCGCGGCGCGGCGATCGCCTCGCCGAGCTCCATGCCGAAGAGGACATGGCGGGTGAAGACCGCGCCCTGGGTCTGCGGCTGGCCGTCACCGCCCATCGTGCCGTAGCTCAGGATCCGGCCGTCGTCGAAGCGGGCGATGGCGGGGTTCAGCGTGTGGAACGGCTTGCGGCCGGGCTCCAGCGGGTTGAGCGATTTCGGATCGAGCGAGAAGCTGGCGCCGCGATTCTGCCAGGTGATGCCGGTCGCCGGCAGCACGACGCCGGAGCCGAACTCCCAGAAGATCGACTGGATATAGGAGACGGTGAGGCCGGAGGCGTCGATGGCGCCGATCCAGACCGTGTCGCCCTTCTTCGCCGGCTGCGGCCAGGGCGCGGCGCGGGTCATGTCGATCTGGGCCGCCTCGCGCTCGAGCATGCGCGGCGAAAGATGCATCGAGAGGTCGCCGGCGAAGATCGGGTCGGTGACGTGCTGGTCGCGCTTGAGGAAGGCGCGCTTGGTCGCCTCGATCAGGCCGTGCACATGCTCGAAGCTTTCGCCGCGCTTGACGCCGAGGCGCTCGAAGATGCCGAGGATCAGGAGCGAGGCGAGGCCCTGGGTCGGCGGCGGCGAATTGTAGACGGTGCCCTGCTGGAACCGGACCGAGAGCGGCGCGCGCAGCCGCGCCTCATGTGCTTCGAGATCCCCGCGTGTGACGGCGCTGCCGACGCGGTTGAGGTCGGCCGCGATCTCGCTGGCGACGTCACCGCGATAAAAATCGAGGAAGCCGGCGCGGGCGAGATGGTCGAGCGTGTCGGCGAGGCGTTCCTGGCGGAGTTGGGCGCCTGTCTCCGGCGCCTTGCCGTCAACCAGGAAGACGTCGCCGAAGCCCGGCTGTTCGGAAAGCACGGCGTGGTGCGTGGCGGTCAGCCGCGCCTGCGAGCGGGTGACGGTGATGCCGTCTCGCGCGTGGGCGATGGCGTTGGCGAGGAGGGTGGGGCGGTCGAGCCGGCCGCCCAGGCTCTGCGACAGCTCGAAGGCCGTATGCCAGCCCGAGATCGCGCCGGCGACCGTCAGCGCCGAGTCGGGGCCGCGCGTCGGGATCGTGTCATAGCCCTTGCTGCGATAGGCCTTGATGGTGGCGCCGGATCCTGCGGCGCCGCAGGCCTCCAGATAGCGCGGCTCCTTGCCCGGCTCGCGGATCAGCCAGAAGCCGTCGCCGCCGATGCCGTTCATGTGCGGATAGACGACGGCGATGGTGGCGGCGGCGGCGATCGCCGCCTCGATGGCGTTGCCGCCGGCCCGGAGAATCTCGGCGCCGGCCTCCGCGGCGGCCCGGTGCGGGGCCACAACCATACCCTTTTCGCCGACGATGGTTTCGCTCACGCGTGTCTCTCCTGTTTGCCGTTCCTGCATAGGCGAAACGACAGGTGGCAGGAAGCGCGAATCAGAGGCGGAAAGCGGCGTCGCGGACCGTCTCGGCGGCGGCGGAAGGGGCAGCCAAACCTGCAAAAATGTGGCAGAATTGCCGGGTTTCGGAGCCATGCCGTATATGCAGGCGGCCCATGCATGAAATTTGTGCCCGAGGCGTAAAATCCGCTTGAATGTGAAGCGGGTTAAGCATACGTACCTCCTCGCCCAATTATCGCACGTGCCTGTGGTTGCGTGCCGACCGGTGGGGCTTCGGACAAGAGGCCGAAGCGACGCCCAAGATCCTCCGCAAGAGGGTCCCAGGAGTTCGGGAGCGATCCCGAGAAAGGTCGGCAGCCGGAAAGCGAAACCGGTGAACTCCGTCTCCGCGGAGGACGCGACTTGAAGCAACGACGTAGCGGGCTTTTTTGGTCTCTGCCGGCTCTCCAAAGGCCGTGGTCACTGAAGAGGCACTACATCCTTGCCGGGCGTGCGGATCGGGTCTCCCGTTCCAAGCGAAGGCAGCGCTCACGATGAACGCTCCCGTTCGTCCAAGCGACTGCTACCCGCGAAAACTGCCGGCTCACCCCGGCAAAAACGGCTCGTCGTCACCGTTCCGATCGCGTCCATAGCGATTGGCGCGAGGGCTGCGCTCCGGTTTCGTCATCGCTTTCGCAACGTTTTTTGGCCTTGGCAGGCCACGGGGAGACCCTCCAAATGACCGCACGCATCATCGATTTCCTCAACACCCGACGTCCCGACGGCCCGTGCCTCGTGGTCGACCTTGATGTCGTGCGGGAAAACTATCTCGCCTTCGCGCATGCGCTGCCCGACACCCGCGTCTTTTACGCGGTGAAGGCCAACCCGGCGCCGGAAGTGCTGTCGCTGCTCGCCTCGCTGGGCTCGAACTTCGACTGCGCCTCGGTCGCCGAGATCGACATGGCGCTGGCCGCCGGCGCGACTCCCGACCGCATCTCCTTCGGCAACACGATCAAGAAGGAGCGCGACGTCGCCGCCGCCTTCGCCCGTGGCATCGACCTCTATGCGGTCGATTGCGAGGCCGAGGTCGAGAAGGTCGCCCGCGCCGCTCCCGGCACCCGCGTGTTCTGCCGCATCCTCTGCGACGGCGCCGGCGCCGAATGGCCGCTGTCGCGCAAGTTCGGCTGCGAGCCCGAAATGGCTGTCGGCGTGCTCGAGCATGCGCATCGCTCGGGCCTGCGCGCCTATGGCGTGTCGTTCCATGTCGGCTCGCAGCAGGCGAACACCGAGGCCTGGGACAGCGCGCTCGCATCGGCGGCCGGCATCTTCTCGACGCTGGCCGAGCGGGGCATCCAGCTCTCGATGGTCAATCTCGGCGGCGGCTTCCCGACCCGGTATCTCAAGGAGATCCCGGGCGTGGAGAACTACGCCTCGTCGATCGACGCCGCGCTGAAGCGCCATTTCGGCAACCGCATCCCGGAGACGATCATCGAGCCGGGCCGCGGCATGGTCGGCAATGCGGGCATCATCAAGACGGAAGTCGTGCTGATCTCGAAGAAGAGCGACTCGGCCGACGACCTGCGCTGGGTCTATCTCGACATCGGCAAGTTCGGCGGCCTCGCCGAGACGATGGACGAATCGATCCGCTACCCGATCCGTACGGCGCATGACCACGACGAGAAGACGCCCTGCGTGCTCGCCGGCCCGACCTGCGATTCCGCCGACGTCCTCTACGAGAAGGCGCCGTATCACTTGCCGGTGTCGCTCTCGATCGGCGACGAAGTGCTGATCGAAGGCACGGGCGCCTACACGACGACCTATTCGGCCGTCGCCTTCAACGGCTTCAAGCCGCTCGAAGCCTTCGTGATCTGAAGGACTTCATCGATGATCCATATCGACGTGGAGGCGCCGGGCGAAGCCGGCGCCCGAGAGCTGCTGCTTGACCGGACCATGGGCCCGGACCGCCACCTGAAGTCCTCGGAGCGGCTGCGCGAGAATCGCCTGCCGGCGTCCGGGCTGGCGCTCGTCGCCCGCGACGGCGACGAGATCGTCGGCTCCGTCCGGCTCTGGAACGTCTCGGCCGGCGGCCGCGACGCGCTCATGCTCGGCCCGCTCGCGGTCGCGCCGGAGCGCCAGGGCGAGGGCCTCGGCGGCAAGCTGATGCGGGCGGCGCTGAACCGCGCCGCCATGTTCGGCCATGCCGCCGTCATCCTGGTGGGGGACGCCGAATACTATGCGCGCTTCGGTTTTTCGACCGCGGCGACGCAGAGCCTGATGATGCCGGGGCCGGTCGACCGCAGAAGGTTCCTGGCCCTGGAACTCCGGGAAGGCGCGCTCGACGGCGCCGCCGGAATGCTGGTCGCGACAGGCGACTGGTCGGCCCCGCCGCTCGCCGGGCCGGACTTTCCGATGGTTGCAAGCCCTTCCGGGCTCGACCTCGTCGACGCAAGCCGCTAGGTTCCCCCGCACCAAACCGGTCGTGGATGGAAGGGCATATGCCCCTCCATCCACGGCTTTTTGTTTGTCATGAAGGAAGGGTACGGTACCCCACTTGTTGATTTCGACCTTGAGGAGTGTCTCGCAATGACGAATTGGCCTGTCTACGGTCGCATCTCCGGCCCCGTGGTCATCATAGGCTTCGGTTCGATCGGACGCGGATTTCTCCCGCTGCTGAAGCGCCATTTCGCCCTGGACCAACCCCAGATCACGATCATCGAGCCGACCGACGAAAACGCCGGCCTGATGGCCACTTTCGGCGTCAAACACGTCAAGGTCGCACTCACGCGTGAGAATTACCGGGAAGTCCTGACGCCGCTTCTGACGAGCGAGTCCGGCCAGGGCTTCTGCGTCAACCTCTCGGTCGATACGTCGTCGCTCGACATCATGAAGCTGGCCCGCGAGCTCGGCAGCCTCTACATCGACACCGTGATCGAGCCGTGGCCCGGCTTCTACTACGACCACAAGGCCGATCCGGCGTCGCGCTCCAACTACGCGCTGCGCGAGGAACTGCTGGCCGAGAAGCGCGCCCATCCCGGCGGCCCGACGGCGGTCTCCTGCTCCGGCGCCAATCCCGGCATGGTCTCGTGGTTCGTCAAGCAGGCGCTCCTCGACATCGCCCGCGACCTCGGCATCGAGCATGACGAGCCGACCACGCGGCGCGAATGGGCGGCGCTCATGCACGCGACCGGCGTCAAGGGCATCCACATCGCCGAGCGCGACACCCAGCGCGCCCGCGTCGCCAAGCAGCTCGACACCTTCGTCAACACCTGGTCGGTCGAGGGCTTCATCTCCGAGGCGCTGCAGCCGGCCGAGCTCGGCTGGGGCACGCACGAGAACTGGATCCCGGCGCACGCCCGCACGCATGACACCGGCAGTGGCGCTGCGATCTTCCTGCTCGGCCCCGGCGCCGATACGCGCGTGCGTTCCTGGTGCCCGACGCCCGGCCCGCAGCTCGGCTATCTCGTGACGCATAACGAGGCGATCTCGATCGCCGATCACTTCACGCTGCGCGAGGGCGGCGAGGTCATCTACCGGCCGACCTGCCACTACGCCTACCATCCGTCGAACGACGCCATGCTGTCGCTGCACGAGATGTTCGGCCGCGCCGGCAAGCGGCAGTCGAAGATCCACATCCTCTCCGAGGACGAGATCATCGCCGGCCGCGACGAGCTCGGCGTGCTGCTCTACGGCCATGCCAAGAACGCCTACTGGTACGGCTCGCGCCTCACCATCGACGAGGCGCGCGAGAACGCGCCCTACCAGAACGCCACCGGCATGCAGGTGACGTCGGCGGTGGTGGCCGGCATGGCCTGGGCGCTGGCGCATCCGGACCGCGGCATCGTCGAGGCGGACGAGATGGACTACCACCTGTGCCTCCGGGTGCAGAAGCCATATCTCGGCACCGTCGAGGGCATCTACACCGACTGGACGCCGCTCACCGACCGTCCCGGCTTCTTCCCGGAAGACATCGACGAGAGCGATCCCTGGCAGTTCCGCAACGTGCTGGTGCACCAGCTCGGCTAGAGCGTTTTCGAGCGAAGTGGACACCGGTTCGCGTGAAGAAAACGCGACCTAACAAATCGTTCAGCCGGTTCCTGTCGGAAGATCATCGAGACCGGGCCTCTGGCCCGGTCTTTTTTATGCATTGGCTGGGGAGGGCGGCGCGGGACAGGGCGCCGCGCCGGATGCTGCCGAAGGATTGGGCAGGGCGCTTCGCCGCCTCGACATGCATCAGCGTCATGTCTCGGCCCGGTGGCGGCCGCAATCGCGACCTGATCCCCGCCGATCCGCCGCAATCCGGCCGTATCCCTTAATGCTGCGCTGCAATATGACGCCAGAATTAATGCTGCTCTGCGTTAGGCGCATCGCTGGCATGAGCTTTTTCGCAGTGCTCAATTCGCTGGCAACCGCCTATATCAACGTCAACAAGAACGGCGACAGAGAAATCCGGCGCTAGTTCGACAGAGATCAGACCGAATTCAAAGGACATCCGAAAATGGCTCTCAATATCCTCGCTTCCTACAAGACCTGGCGCAAGTTCCGCGAGACCTACAACGAGCTCTCCCGCCTGAACAACCGCGAGCTTGCTGACCTCGGCATCCACCGCGGCGAGATCGAGCGGGTCGCCAAGCAGGCCGTCGGTTACTAAGACTTCTAGAGACTTCAAGGAATTCGCAGAGGACATCCCCTCCTCCCTCCGTTCTCTGCGATTGGCGCCGCGTCGACCTCCTCCCCGACAACGCGCCACCCTCTAAACGCCCGTCGACCTCCTCCCCGACGGGCGTTTTTCTTTTCCGCGCAGACCGCGTAAGGCGCCGGCAGACGCGACCGTGTCGAGCTCTCGTACAGCTCCCGGTCGCGCGCCGGCGTCGCTCATTTCAGGGCCGGTTTTCCGGCCCGGCGCTCCGATCGCGCCCGCCTGTGACGCCTGTCACAGCGCTGTTTAGAATGATTTTGACTCACCTTACGTTACGTCGTACCGCGGATGCCGAGGGGCGCTCGCGGGGCTGAGTCGGCCCCTGTCCGTCTGGAGGGACGACATGCCGAAAATCAGTCAGTGGTTCATCGGAACGGCCGTGATCTATGTCATCGTCGGCATGATCGGCGGCATCATCATGGGTGCGCAGCAGGACTTCTCGCTCGCGCCGGCGCATGCCCATCTCAACCTGATCGGCTGGGTGTCGCTCGCCCTGATGGGCTTCTATTACAACGCCAATCCGGCCAAGGCGGCGAGCCGGCTCGCGACCATCCAGTTCTGGGTGTCGACGATCGGCCTCTGGATCATGATCCCCGGCCTCGTGCTGACGCTGCGCGGCGCGCCGTCGGGCGAACCGATCGTCATCGCCGGCTCGATCATCACGCTGCTCGGCATGGTGCTGTTCGCCGTCGCCATCTTCGGCCGCACGCCAAGCCGGGCGTGAGGGCTTTCCTTCACCTATGCCGTGAGCCTCCGCCGTCATCCCGGCGAAGGCCGGGATCCATACCCACGGGCTTATGACCAGAGGGCCGGTCACGGTTTGCTCGGTCGGTGTCTATGGGCCCCGGCCTCCGCCGGGGCGACGCGTCCTGGTCATGCGCCGCAGACGGCATGACGGCCTTCGATGACCTCTGAATGAGGGCCGTGTTTCGGGACGCCCTCAGCCGGCGAGGTCGATCACGCCGGCTTCGCCGCCCTCGGTGCCGAAGGCGAGGCGGACGCCCTTCTTGTCCCAGGCGAGCGCGCTGACCGCGCCGCCTTCGCCGGGCTTGCGCAGGATCGCCTCGTCGCTGTCGGCGAAACGGACCGCCAGCACCATGCCGTCCTTGTAGCCGATCGCCACGACCTCCTCGGTCGGGTGGCAGGCGACGAAGGTGACGACCTGGTCGCGGGTGCCTAACTGCAGCGGCTGCTTGCCCATCGGGCCGTCCTTGAAGTGGAACGGCCAGAGCACCGCCATTTCCGCGCCAGAGGTCGCGAGGAAGCGGCCCTTGGGCGACCACGACATCGACTTCACCTTGCCGGGATAGCCGGACATCCGCATGTGGCCGCCGCCATCGGCGACGCGCCAGCCATGCAGCGAATTCTCCTGCATCGAGGTGATCACGCTCTTGCCGTCCGGCGAGAAGGTGACGCTGAGATGCGAGCCCTTCCATTCGAATTCGGTCGGCTTGGCGTCGGTGCCGATCCACCAGAGCGAGACGCCATTGTAGCGCGCGACGGCGAGGCGGAGCCCCTTCGGCGCGAAGGCGAGGCCGGCGGCGGTGCGCTCATGCTCGAGCACGCGCTCGCGCCCGTCGGCGAAACGGACGAAGACCTGGCGGCCGCTGGCATAGGCGATGATGCCGTCCGGGCCGCAGGCGACCTGGTCGATCCACTTCTTCGGCTGGCTCGCCAGTTCCGTGACCTTGCCGCTCGCGTCGATGGCGCAGACGCGGCCGTCATCGCCCGTGGTGATCAGGCGCGCGCCGTCCTGCGTGCGGGCGGCGGCGAGCAGGCCGCCGGAATGAACGCTGAGCTTTTCGGCCGAGGGGCCGTCGACCCGGGCGACCGCGCCGTCGCCAAGCGCGAAGACGGGCTCGGCGCCGAGAAACTGCGCCGCGACGACATAGGCGTCGAGAGGAAAGGACTGGATGGTGGGCAAGAGGCTCTTCCGGTCGATGTCGTGCAGGGCATTTTCGAGGCAAGAAAATGCCGGTCAGCTAGGTCGTCGATCGCCCCGGCCGGGGCCGGAGCGATGCGGTCGAAGGGAATGCGGCCGTCAGGCCGCCGGCATCAGGCAGGCTTCGAAGCTCTTGCGCAGGGCCTCCTCGTTCAGCTTGCGGCCGATGAAGACGAGGCGGCTCTCGCGCTTCTCGCCTTCCGCCCACGGACGCTGATGCGTGCCCTCGATGATCATGTGCACGCCCTGCAGCACGTAGCGATCGGGATCGCGGTCCATCGCCAGGATGCCCTTCAGGCGCAGGATGTTCGGGCCTTCGACCTGCGTCACTTCCTGGATCCAGGGGAAGAACTTGTTGGGATCGAGCGTGCCGCCGCGCAGCGAGACCGAGAAGACGGATTCGTCGTGGCGCGGATGGTGGTGGTGATGGTCGTGATCATGATCGTGGTGATCGTGGTCATGATGATGGTGATCGTGGCCATGGTGGTCGTGGCCGCAATTCTCGTCATGGACGTGCTCGTGATCCTCGCCCTCGAGGAATTCCGGGTCCAGCGTCAGGATGCGGTCGAGATCGAAGGCGCCGCGATCGAGCACCTTGGAGAGGTCGATGGCGCAGCGCTCGGTCCGGTGGATCGTCGCGTGCGGGTTGATGTCACGGATGCGACGCTCGACGGCGGCCAGCTTCTCGGCGTCGACGAGGTCGGACTTGTTGAGCAGGATGACGTCGGCGAAGGCGATCTGCTCTTCGGCTTCCGGAGCGTCGTCGAGCCGGGTCAAAAGGTTCATCGCGTCGGCGACGGTGACGACGGCGTCGAGGCGCGACTTGGCGCGCACGTCGTCATCCATGAAGAAGGTCTGCGCGACGGGGGCCGGATTGGCGAGGCCGGTCGTCTCGACCAGGATGCCGTCGAAGCCGCCGGGGCGCTTCATCAGTCCCTCGACGACGCGGATCAGATCGCCGCGCACCGTGCAGCAGACGCAGCCATTGTTCATCTCGTAGATCTCTTCGTCGCTCTCGACGATGAGGTCGTTGTCGATGCCGATCTCGCCGAACTCGTTGACGACGACGGCGTATTTCTTGCCGTGGTTTTCCGACAGGATGCGGTTCAGAAGCGTCGTCTTGCCGGCGCCGAGATAGCCGGTGAGCACGGTGACCGGGATCTGGGTTTCCGTCATGAGAGATCTCCGGCGCGGAGCATCAGCCCGCGCAAAAGGGGGGAATGGGTTGCCGCCTGATATAAGGGATGTCGGCGCCGATTGCGATGGGTCAGCGCTCGGGCGCTTCGCGCCTTAATTTAGAACGAATCT
The DNA here is from genome assembly GCF_016629525.1 of Kaistia sp. 32K. GTDB lineage: Bacteria > Pseudomonadota > Alphaproteobacteria > Rhizobiales > Kaistiaceae > Kaistia. Next base: position 3,911,769 of record NZ_AP024269.1, on the reverse strand, counting down.
AATCTTGATCTGGTTGCGCCGCCGGCCGCCCGCCGGCTCGCCTGGAGAGAGACGCATGACTGGTTCCGATGTTCGTGGCTATTCGCCCCTGCAGGTGGGCCTGCATTGGGTCATAGCCCTGCTGGTTCTGTTCCAGCTCGTCTTCGGCGAGAGCATGAGCCACGCCCAGCGTGGCGCCCTGCGCGGCACGCCCGTCTCCGCCTCGGATGCGGCGCTCGCGACGGCGCATTACTGGGTCGGGATCGCGATCCTGATTCTCGTCCTGCTCCGGCTCGCCCTTCGGCTGACCCGAAGCACGCCGCGCCCGCTGGAAACGGCGGGGCGCCTCGCCGCCCGGCTGGCGAGCGCCGCCCACGTCGCCTTTTATGTCCTCCTCGTCGCCGTACCGGTCACCGGGCTGCTCGCGATCTATGTCTCGCGGTCGTTCGGAGGCATCCACGAACTCGGCAAGCCGGCGTTCATCGTCCTGATCGCGCTGCATGCCGCCGCCGCGCTCTACCATCAGTTCTGGCTGCGCGACGGCACGCTGCGCCGTATGGTCGTCCCCGGCGCGCCTTGACGACTTCTCCGCTGTCTAGGACACCGGATCGTCGCGCTCGACCGCCCAGCAGGCGACCTCCGTCTCGCCATGCCAGCGAAGTTCCGGCCGCTCGACGCGGCATTTGTCGAAGGCGCGCGGGCAGCGCGGATGGAAGGCGCAGCCCCTCGGCGGGTTGAACGGGGAGGGCAGCTCGCCCTTCAGGCGGATGCGCTCGCGCTGCCGCTCGGGATCGGCCATCGGCGTCGCCGAGAGCAGCGCCTGCGTATAGGGATGCAGCGGCTGCTCGAACAGTTTTTCGCGCGGCGCGCGTTCGACGACGCGGCCGAGATACATGACCAGGATCTCGTCGGCCATGTGCCGCACCACGGAAAGACCGTGCGAGATGAAGAGATAGGAGAGGCCGAGGCTCTCCTGCAATTCGACCAGCAGGTTCAGCACCTGCGCCTGCACCGAGACGTCAAGCGCCGAGACCGGCTCGTCGAGCACGAGGATCTTGGGCCGCAGCATCAGCGCGCGGGCGATGGCGATGCGCTGGCGCTGGCCGCCGGAGAACATGTGCGGATAGCGGTTGGCGTGCTCGGGCCTGAGGCCGACGCGCTTCAGCATGTCGAGAACGGCCGCCTTGCGATCGGCCGCGCTCATATCCCGGCGGTTGATGACGAGCGGCTCGGCCAGCGCGTCGAGGATTTTCTGGCGCGGGTTCAGCGAGCCGTAGGGGTTCTGGAAGACGATCTGCACTTCCGAGCGCAGCTTCTTCAGCGCCGCCTTGTCGGCGGTGACGATGTCGGTGTCGCCGATGACGAGCCGGCCTTCGCTCGGCTCCTCGATCATGGTGACGAGACGGGCGAGGGTCGACTTGCCGCAGCCGGATTCACCGACGACGGCGAGCGTCTTGCCTTCCTCGAGCGTGAAGCTCGCCTCGGCCAAGGCCCGGACGGTGGCGGCCGGCTTGAAGGCGCCGCGGCTCACCGAATAGAAGCGCGCCAGATGGCTCGCCTCGAGGACGACGGGCGCGTTCATGCCGCGACCTCCCTGCCTTCGGGGTGGGGATGGCCGATCGGCCGGCCATGCGTCAGCGGATAGTGGCAGAGCGCGAAGCCGGCGATCGCGCCCTGGCGCGGCGGCACCTTGGTGCGGCAGCGGTCGGTGGCGAAGCGGCAGCGCGGCTCGAACAGGCAGGCCGGCGGCCGGTCGAACTGGCCGGGCACGACGCCGGGGATCGAGGGCAGGAGCTTGCCCCTGGCGCGCTCCGGCAGGGCGGCGAGCAGCGCCGCCGTATAGGGATGATGCGGATCGGCGAAGAGCGGGCCGACCGGCTGCTCCTCGATCTTCTGCCCGGCATAGTGCACCGAGACGCGCTCGGCCGTTTCGGCGACGACGCCCATGTCGTGCGTGATGAGGACGAGGCCGGTCTCGGTCTCCCGCTGCAGCGAGACGAGGAGTTCGAGGATCTGCGCCTGGATGGTGACGTCGAGCGCGGTCGTCGGCTCGTCGGCGATGATCAGCTTCGGCCGGCAGGCGAGCGCGATGGCGATCATCACGCGCTGGCTCATGCCGCCGGAGAGCTGGTGCGGGAAGGCGGAGAGCCGGCGCTCGGGATCGGGAATGCCGACGGCGTTCAGAAGCTCGATCGAGCGTTCGCGGCGCTCGCGCTTGGTGAGGCCGAGATGCGTCTTCAGGCTCTCGCCGATCTGATAGCCGACCGTGAAGCACGGGTTGAGGCTCGACATCGGCTCCTGGAAGATCATCGCCATGTCCTTGCCGATCACCCGGCGCCGCTCGCGCGGCGTCAGCGTCAGCAGGTCCCGACCGTCGAAGGCGAGGGTCTTCGCCGTGACGGTGGCGGTCCAGGGCAGCAGCCCCATCACGGCGAGCATGGCAACCGACTTGCCGGAGCCGCTCTCGCCGACGATGGCGAGGATCTCGCCGCGATCGACGCTGAGCGAAACGCCGTCGACGGCGCGGAACTGGCCGGAGCCGGTGCGGAAGTCGACCGTCAGGTCGTTGATTTCGAGAAGCGGCATGGTCAGCTCCTCCGCATCTTCGGGTCGAGCGCGTCGCGCAGGCCGTCGCCGACCAGGTTGATCGCGAGCACGGTGATCAGGATGGCGAGGCCGGGCTCGGTGACGATCCAGGGCGCCGATTGCAGGAATTCGCGCGCCGAGGCGAGCATCGCGCCCCATTCGGGCGAGGGCGGCTGGGCGCCGAGGCCGAGGAAGCCGAGCGCCGCCGCCTCGAGGATGGCGTTCGAGATGGTCAGCGCCGCCTGCACGATGATCGGCGCCATGCAGTTGGGCAGCACGGTGCGGAACATGATGCGGAACGTGCCGGCGCCGCCGACGCGGGCCGCCGTCACATAGTCGCGCGTCTTCTCCTGCAGCGCCGAGGCGCGCACCAGGCGGACGTAATAGGGCAGGTAGACCACCGTGATGGCGATGATCGTGTTGGTCAGGCTCGGGCCGATGATGGCGACGATGACGATGGCGAGCAGCAGGCTCGGCACCGACAGGATGACGTCCATCGCCCGCATGATGACGATCGACGGCCAGCCGGGCGCGAAGGCAGCGACCAGGCCGAGCGCGATGCCGGCCGCCATCGAGGCGACGACGACCGAAAGGCCGATGAACAGCGACAGCCGCGCGCCAAAGATCAGGCGCGAGAGCATGTCGCGGCCGATCTCGTCGGTGCCCAGCAGGAAGGCGCGGTTGCCCCCCTCGGCCCAGGCTGGCGGGATGCGGGTGAATTCGCGGAACTGCTCGTAGGGCGAATAGGGCGCGATCACATTGGCGAAGATGGCGACGAAGACGAGCAGCGACAGCAGGATCAGTCCGACCAGCGCGGCGCGGTTTTCGGAGAAGTCGCGGAAGAACGAGACGAACGGGCCGGGCGGCGCTTTTGGCCGCGGCGCGGCGGCGGTCGCGGTGCTGTCAGCGGGCATGGCGGATCCTCGGATTGAGCACGCCGTAGAGCAGATCGACGAGAATGTTGATCAGGATGACGATGGCGGAGACGAGCAGGATTCCGCCCTGCAGCACCGGATAGTCGCGGCGGTTGATGGATTCGATCAGCCAGGAGCCGACGCCGGGCCAGGAGAAGATGTATTCGGTCAGCACCGCGCCGGCCATCAGCGCGCCGACCTGCAGGCCGATCACGGTGACGACCGGGATCAGTGCGTTGCGGAGCGCATGCACGCCGACGACGCGGAACGGCGAAAGTCCCTTGGCGCGGGCGGTGCGGACATAGTCCTCGCCGAGGATTTCCAGCATGGCCGAGCGGGTCATGCGGGCGATGGTGGCGAGCGGGATGGTGCCGAGAACGATGGTTGGCAGGATCAGATGCGACACCGCCGAGCTGAACGCGCCTTCCTCGCCGGAGAGCCAGCTGTCGATCAGCATGAAGCCGGTGACGGGCTCGAAATAATAGAGCAGGTCGATGCGGCCGGAGACCGGGGTCCAGCCGAGATTGACCGAGAACAGCAGGATCAGCAGCAGGCCCCACCAGAACACCGGCATGGAGAAGCCGGTCAGCGCCGCGCCCATCAGCCCGTAGTCGACGACGGTGCCACGCCTCGTCGCGGCGATGACGCCGGCCGGGATGCCGAGGATGGTGGCGAACAGCATGGCGCTGATGGCGAGCTCCAGCGTCGCCGGGAACAGCGTCAGGAACTCGGTCAGGACCGGCGCATGGGTCGAGGTCGAGGTGCCGAAATTGCCGTGCGCGAGCTGCCAGAGATAATCGAGAAACTGCTTCCAGACCGGCTGGTCGAGGCCGAGCTCGTGACGGAACTGCGCGAGCCGTTCCGGCGAGATGCCGCGCTCGCCGGTGCGGACCTCGATCGGGTCGCCGGGAACCAGGCGGATGGCGATGAAGGTCAGGAACGCGATCGCGATGAAGGTCGGGATGACGAGCAGAACCCGTCGAACAATGAAACCGAGCATTTTGGGGACCCGTGGTGGGCGAGCGCAGAGACTGCGCCGCCTGGTCCAGAAACAGATGACCGAAGCGGAGGGCGGTGTCGCCGCCGCCCGCTCCGGTATCGCCTGAGAGCCTTACTTCAGCTCGACATCCGTGAACTCATGCCGGCCGAGCGGGCTCACCTTGTAGCCGCTGACCTCCTTGCGGGTCGGTTCGAACACGACCGAGTGGGCGATCGGCATCACCGGATAGTCATCGTGCTGGATGACCTGCATCTCTTCATAGAGCTTGGTGCGCTCGGCCTTGTCGAACAGGGTCTTGGCCTTGTTCAGCCGGTCGTCGAACTCCTTGTTGCACCACTTGGCCAGGTTCTGGCCGCCCGGGCGGGCCGCCTCGCAGCTGAGCAGGAAGAAGAAGTTGTCGGGATCGCCATTGTCGCCGGTCCAGCCGAGCTGGCCCATCTGGTGCTCGCCCGCCTGCATGCGCTTGCGGTACTCGCCCCATTCATAGGAGACCAGATTGGCCTTGATGTTGAGCTTGGCGAGGTCGGCCTGGATGATCTCGGCGACGCGCTTGGCGTTCGGGTTGTACGGACGCTGCACCGGCATCCACCAGAGATCCGTCTCGAAGCCGCCCTCGAGGCCGGCTTCCTTCAGGAGCGCCTTGGCCTTTTCCGGATCGTAGTCGTAGTCGACGACCTTGTCGTTGTAGCTCCAGATCGTCGGCGGGATCAGGTTCTTGGCCGACTGGCCGGCGCCGAGATAGACGTCCTTGAGGATCGTGTCCTTGTCGATGGCATGCGCCATCGCCAGGCGGACGCGCTTGTCGTCGAACGGCTTCTTCTGCACGTTGAAGGCGAGGTAGCCGATGTTGAGGCCGGCCTGCTGCAACAGGTTGACGTTCGGATCCTTGCCGATCGCCTCCAGGTCGGCAGGGTTCGGATAGGCCATGATCTGGCATTCGCCCTTCTGCAGCTTCGACCAGCGCGCCGTCGGATCCTTGGTGATCGCGAAGACGAGGCCGTCGATCTTGGGCTGGCCGCCCCAATAATCCGCGAACGCCTTGAAGCGGATCACGGAATCCTTCTGGTAGGTGACGAAGGAGAAGGGACCGGTGCCGACCGGCACCTGGTCGAGCTGCTCCGGCGTTCCGGCCTTCAGCATCGCGTCGGCGAACTCGGCCGAGAAGATGGTGGCGAAGTCCATCGCCAGATTGGCGAGGAAGGGCGCCTCGGGGCGGCTCAGCGTGAACTTGACCGTGTGGTCGTCGACCTTCTCGATCGACTTCAAGAGGTCCGGCATGCCCATGTCGTTGAAGTAGTCATACGCGCCGCCGGAGACCTTGTGGTACGGGTTGTCCGTCTTCCACTGGCGCTCGAACGAGAACAGCACGTCGTCGGCGTTGAAGTCGCGCGTCGGCGTGAACGTCTTGGTCGAGTGGAACTTGACGCCCTTGCGCAGGTGGAAGGTGACTTCCGTGCCGTCGGGCGAGATGTCCCAGCTCTCGGCCAGCGCCGGGACGACATTCGTCGTGCCGGGCTCGAACTGGACCAGCTGGTTGAAGGCCGGCCGCGCCGCGTCGAGCGAGGTGCCGGTCGTATTGATCTGCGGATTGAAGTTCTCCGGGCTGCCTTCCGAACAGTAGACCAAAGTCTTGGCCCCGGCGGCGGAAGCGAGACCCGTGACAAGCATGGTCGCCGCCAACAGGCGGACATAATTCTTCATTCCGGAACTCCCCTGGCTTGCGCTTTCCAAAGCGCTTTAAGCCCGCCCCGCAGCTGGATTCCTTGCTGGAACCTCTCGTGGGCGGAAAGCCACAGTCGAGCCGAGCCGAAGCGCTATTGCAAGAGGGATTTTTGCCGGTTGATCAAAGATTGAGCGCGCCGCGCACCTTGGCGACGATCGCCGCCGAGGAGCGGTGGTGGGATTCGAGCGTCAGGTCGGCGATGCGCGGCGTCAGCAATAAATTGGGGACGGCGGCGAAGATCGAGCCGGCTTCGAAGGTCAGCGGCTCGGTCTCGAAGCCGTCGAAGGCGGCGCCGCGCAGGCGGTCGATCGACAGCATGTTGGCGACGGCCGCCTCGTCGACGATGCCGCCGCCGCCGACCGAGATCAGCACGGCGCCGGATTTCAGCCGCGACAGCGCGGTGGTGCCGAGCTTGCCGATGAATTCGGGGCGGGCCGGCAGATGCACGCTGACGACGTCGGCCTCGGCGAGGAGCGGCTCGAACTCCACCCGCTCGATGTCGCTCCAGGCCGGATGGGTCGGCTTCAGGAACGGGTCCCAGGCGATGACCCGCATGCCGAGCGCGCGCGCCCGCGTCGCCGCCGCGCGGGCGCCGAAATCGAGGCCGACGAGGCCGAGCGTGCGGCCGCCGATCTCGCGGCCGACGAGATGGCCGCGCGGCCACTTGCCGGCCATCACGTCACGCGCCGAGAAGAAGGCGCCGCGCACCAGTATCATGGCGCTGGCGATCACATACTCGCCGATGGCGTCGGCCATCATGTCGGGCGAGCGGACGATCGAGACGCCGCGCGCCTCGCAGCCGAGAAGGTCGATATTGTCGGAGACGGCGCCGATCTGCCCGATCACGCGCAAATCGGCCGCCTTGGCGAGCAGCGGGATGTCGACGACCGTCCGGTCGCGGATCAGCAGCGCCTTGGCCTGACGGATGACCTTCGTCAGGCCGGGCGGGTCCATCCCCAGCGTCGGCTCGTAGAGGACCTCGAAGTCGCGGGAGAGATCCGCGACCGCGTTCTTGTGCATGAACTCGGAAATTACGATGTCGACCACGCCCGCCCCCGGACATGCGCTCAGGCCAATGCTGTCGCAATGCCCCGCATGCTAGCAACAGACGGCCGGCTTTCCCAAGCGTTTTCCGAAAGGGTGCCGACCGGTCAGGCAGGCGAAGTCCAGAGCCGGCCGAGGTCGAAGCGCGCCATCTCCTCGAGCAGTTCGACGAAGGCGGCGGCCTGGTAGTCGACCATCAGTTTGCCGCGCTCGGCGGTAGCCCGCGACGCGTTGCCGACGGCGCCATGCGGGTTCAGGTCCTGCGCCTTCCAGGCGGCGCGCGCCGGGGCGCCGTGGAAGCGCAGGCGCTTGAATTCCTTGAGCAAATCGAGCTGGGTCGAGCGGAAATCCTCGGCCTTGTCCATCTTCACGAGGTCCGGCCTGAAATGCAGCATGATCGAGGTTTCGACGTCGCCGCCATGGATGCCGTAGAGATATTCCTCCTCCGGCACCAGGCCCTCCGGCTCGCCGACGGCGGTCCAGCCGGTCGAGACCACCAGCATGCCGTATTTGATGCGCAGCTCGCGGGCGATGATCTCGGAGGCCGGGATGTTGCCACCATGCGAGGTGACGAGGACGAGCTTCTTGACGCCGGCCCGCGCGATGCTGTCGCCGATCTCCAGCCACATGCGGATGACGGTTTCCCAGGTGAAGGTGAGGGTGCCCGGCGACGAGATGTGCTCGTTCGACTTGCCGATCGACTGCACCGGCAGGAACGTCGCCGGCAGGCCTTCGGGCAGGAGCTCGACGACGCGCTTCACCATGCCTTCGCCGATGCAGGCGTCGGTGAAGACGGGCAGATGCGGGCCGTGCTGTTCGATGGCGCAGATCGGCAGGACCGCGATCCAGTCCTTGTCGCCGCCCAGGAAGTCGGGCGCCTGCATTTCGTGCCAGTAGGGGCGGGGAAGGGACATCGGAAGTCTCTTTTCTCGGTGGCTTGTTCTGCTCCCTCCCCCTTGTGGGGAGGGCGGGGTGGGGTACCAGCGCCGGCCTCGGGCGTTGGCGATACTGAGCAAGGGCAGGTCAGACTTTCAAGGGGGGAGGAGGTACCCCCTCCCTAACCCTCCCCACAAGGGGGAGGGAATCCGCCTGCGCCTTCCTCGGCTTTAGAGAGCCTCCAGGAACTGTTTGGAGGCTTGGTGGTGTTCATGGCGGAGGCGCGCCAGGTCGACGCCGACCGGCTGGCCGTCCTCGACCCGCCACTCGCCCTGGACCATGACGCGGTCGGCGGCATGCGCGCCGCAGAGCACGAGGGCGGCGATCGGGTCGCCGGCGCCGGAGAAGCGTAGCTCGTCGAGGTTCCAGAAGGCGAAATCGGCCTGCTTGCCGACGGCGATGGCGCCGATGTCGTCGCGGCCGAGGCAGCGCGCCGAGCCCTCCGTCGCCCAGCGCAGCACGTCGCGATCCGTCACCGCCTCGGCGTCGTAGCGGAGCCTCCCGATCATCAGCGCGTGGCGCGCCGCCTCGATCAGGTTCGAATTGTCGTTGGAGGCGGAGCCGTCGACGCCGAGGCCGACCGGGCATCCCGCCGCCTCCAGCTCCTTGGTCCGGCAGATGCCGGAGGCCAGCACCATGTTCGAGGTCGGGCAATGGCAGATGCCGACGCCGTGCCGCCCGAGCTTCTTTACCTCGGCATCGTCGAAATGGATGCCGTGCGCCAGCCAGGTCCGGTCCGAAAGCCAGTGGCATTCCTCGAGATAGTCGACCGCCGACATGCCGTGCTTCTCGCGGGCGAAGTCGGCTTCCTGCTTCGTCTCGACGAGATGGGTGTGCAGCCGGCAATCATGCTTTTCGGCCAGTGCCGCCGTCTCCCGCATCAGCCGCAGCGAGACGTCGAAGGGGGCGCAGGGGGCGAGCGCGACGCGGGTCATCGCGCCGTCAGAGCGGTCGTGATAGCGGGCGATGACGCGCTCGCAATCGGCGAGGATCGCGTCGGTATCCTGGATGGCGCCGCCGGGCGCGACCGCCTGGCTGTCGGCCTCGGCCGTATCGCCGCCGACGTCGAGCGCGCCGCGCGAAAGCGTCATCCGCAGGCCGACCGCCGCCGCTTCCTCCGCCTCGATGTCGAGCGCATGTTCGAGCCCGTCCGGGAACATGTAGTGGTGGTCGGAGGCGCAGGTGCAGCCCGACAGCATCAGCTCGGTCGCCGCGAGGCGGGCGGCGAGGCGGAAATTGTCGGCGTTCACATGTTTCGTCCAGATCGGATAGAGCGACGTGATCCAGGGCCAGAGCGACTTGTTGACCCCCGCCGGATGCGCCCGCGTCATCGTCTGGAAGAAGTGGTGATGCGTGTTGACGAGGCCGGGCGTCACGACATGGCGCGAGGCGTCGAAGATCTTCTGCACCGGATGCAGCGGCTCGGCGCCCTTGCCGACCAGCTCGACGATCCGGCCGTCCGCGATGACGACGCCGCGTTCGGCGCCGTCCGCCAGCACGGCGATCGGATCCCGGAGCCAGACCCGCCCCGTGTTCGTCCCGGTGTTCGTCATGACCGCTTCCGTCCTTCTCAGTCGACCCTGGCGGCGACGGCTTCGATCTCGACCAGGAATTCCGGCCGGGTGAAGCCCGAGACGATGTAGAGCGTCGAGGCGGGCAGCGGCTCGACCACATAGCGGTCGCGCACGTTCATGTAGCGGCGCATGTCCTCGCGCCGCGTGACAAAGGCGTTCAAGCGGACGATGTCGGAAAGGTCCATGCCGCCCTCGGCGAGGATCGCGCGGATGTTCTCGAAGCAGATCTCCGCCTGCTCCTCGATGTCCTCCGGCACGCTGTCGTCGCTTCGGATGCCGAGCTGGCCGGAGGTGAAGATGAACCGGCTTCCCGCCGGCGCCTGGACGCCGTGGCTGTAGCGGCCGAAGGGCGGGCGGATGGTCTTCGGGGTCAGGGAATCGTTCATCCGCGCGGGGCTCCGGTTCGGCGTAAGGGAATGGAAAGGGTAGGGGGGCGATAGCATCGCTGGCAAGGCCATGCCGCTTCGCCGGAAGCGCATGTTCCACCGCGATGTTTCGACGGAAGCGCTCAATTTCTCGGCCTCTGCCGCTATCTTGGGCAGGCTTCGTCGCATAATATGCGGGCACTTCCCGACGTCTGAGCGGACGGCACTATCGGCGCAGGCGCACAAGCGGCCGGCGTGGCATGCGTTTTGCGACGACGAAGGCCGGTCGAAGCGCCGGGAAGCAAGGAACCGGGGCGCATCGGTTCGGGGAAAAAACTGGGGGCGACCGCCAAGGCTGTCGCGACAAGGGGAAGGCGTAGACGACATGACATCGCTCAAGACAAGGTTCATCGGCATGGCGGCCGGCGCGGCGGCAGTGGCTTTTTCCGGCCAGGCCTTCGCGCTCGACGAGGTCTCCTTCGGCACCAACTGGCTGGCTCAGGCCGAGCATGGCGGCTTCTACCAGGCCGTCGCCGACGGCACCTACGAGAAGTACGGCCTCAAGGTGACGATCGTGCAGGGCGGACCGCAGGCGGCCAACCGCCAGCTGATGCTCGCCGGCAAGACGCAGTTCAACATGGCCGGCAACCTGGTCGAGACCTTCGCCGCCGCCGACGAGGGCATTCCGCTGGTCGAGGTCGCCGCGATCTTCCAGAAGGAACCGCAGGTCATCATCGCCCATCCGGACGTCGAGAAGTTCGAGGACCTGGCCAAGCTCGACACGCTGCTTCTGTCGAAGGACGGCTATGCCTCCTACTTCCAGTGGATGAAGGAGGCTTTCCCGGGCTTCCGCGACGAGCAGTTCAAGCCCTACACCTTCAATCCGGCGCCGTTCCTCGCCGATCCGAAGTCGGCGCAGCAGGGCTACATCACCTCCGAGCCGTTCGAGATCGCCAAGCAGGCCGATTTCAAGCCGAAGCTGTTCCTGCTCGCCGATGAAGGCTTCAGCACCTATTCGACCCTGATCGAGGCGACGCAGGAATATGCCGACGCCAATCCCGACATCGTGCAGCGCTTCGTCGATGCCTCGATCGTCGGCTGGTACAACTACCTGTACGGCGACAACAAGGCTGCCAACGACCTGATTAAGAAGGACAATCCGGAAATCACGGATGAGCAGATCGCCTACACGATCCAGACCATGAAGGATTATGGCCTGGTCGATTCCGGCGACACGCTCGACAAGGGCATCGGCTGCATCACCGACGCGCGGGTCAAGGACTTCTACGAGAAGATGGTCAAGGCCAAGGTCACCAAGGCCGATCTCGACCTGTCGAAGGTCTACACGACCAAGTTCACCTGCAAGGGCGTCGGCAAGGAACTGAAGAAGTAAGGGCGTCACGCCTCCAGGCATTGCCGGGCTCAGGCCCGGCAATGCCATTGCCTGATTGGCCATCGCCCGTTTGGCCATCGCCAGTTTGGTGGCGCGTTTCGCCACTTAAGTTGAGGAAACGGATTTCTTGTCTCTCGCAACCAGTAGCCCGCCATCCGCCGCGTCCGGACGGCCCATCGTTCGTCTCGAACACATCTCGAAGACGTTTTCGAACGGGACGATCGCGCTGAAGGACATGTCGCTGACGATCCGCGGCGGCGAGTTCATCAGCCTTCTCGGTCCGTCGGGTTGCGGCAAGTCGACCGCGCTCAGGATGCTGGCCGGCCTCGGCGAGCCGTCCTCGGGCAGCATCGTCTGGCCGGACGAGGGCGCGAAGGCGGCGAAGAAGGGCAGCGAGGGCGAGATCGGCTTCGTGTTCCAGGAGCCGACGCTGATGCCGTGGGCGACGGTGTTCAAGAATGTCTGGCTGCCGCTGCGCCTGAAGGGCGTCTCGCAGGCCGAGGCGCGGCCGCGCGTCATGGAAGCGCTGGAGATGGTCGGCCTCGACAAGTTCGTCGATTCCTATCCGCGCGAGCTGTCCGGCGGCATGAAGATGCGCGTCTCGATCGCCCGCGCGCTGGTGACGCGTCCGCGCATCCTGCTGATGGACGAGCCCTTCGCCGCGCTCGACGAGATCACCCGCCAGAAGCTCAATGACGACCTGCTCCGGCTCTGGGAGCAGTTCGGCTGGACGATCGTCTTCGTCACCCATTCGGTTTTCGAATCCGTCTACCTGTCGAGCCGGATCGTCGTCATGGCCGCGCGCCCCGGCCGCGTCATCGACGAGATCGAGGTCGATGCGCCGCATCCGCGCGGCATCGGCTTCCGCACCTCGCAGGCCTATGGCGAATATTGCCGCCGGACCTCGGAATCCCTTCTTTCCGCCATCGGAGCGGCAGACCATCTATGACCAGCATCGACCAGGGCCCCGCCGCGACCCCGACCGCGCAGGCCGCCGCCCATGAAGACACGCCGCCCGCGCCGATCCCGACCATGCCCGTCAGCGAGCGCATCCTCCGCGTGCTCATCCCGCTGGTGATGCTGGCGATGCTGATCGGCCTCTGGGCCTGGTATGTCGCCGCCTACAACATCCCGAAATACATCCTGCCCGGGCCGGATCTCGTCGCGCAGTCGCTGATCAAGGACTGGCCGATCCTCGGCACGGCGCTCTTGGTGACGCTGAAGATCACCTTCCTGGCGCTCGCCATCGCGCTGGTCGGCGGCGTCGCGCTCGCCATCCTGCTCACCCAGTCGAAATGGATCGAGCTGGCGCTGTCGCCTTACATGGTCATCCTGCAGGTGACGCCCGTCGTCGCCATCGCGCCGCTCATCCTGATCTACGCGCCGTCGACGCAGTCCGCGCTTCTGATCTGCGCCTGGATCGTCGCCTTCTTCCCCGTGCTCTCCAACACGACGCAGGGCCTGAAGAGCACTGACCACAATTTGCTCAACCTGTTCGAGCTCTACGGCGCCAGCCGCTGGCAGACGATGATCCACCTGAAGCTGCCGGCAGCGCTGCCCTATTTCCTGGCGGGCCTCCGGATCGCCGGCGGCCTCGCGCTGATCGCGGCCGTGGTGGCCGAGTTCGCCGCCGGTTCCGCCGGCGCCGGCTCGGGCCTCGCCTTCCGCCTGCTCGAATCGCAGTACCGTCTCAACATCCCCCGCCTGTTCGCCGCGCTGATCCTGCTCTGCGCCACCGGCGTCGTGATCTATGGCGCGACCAGCCTGATCTCGCATCTGCTGCTGCGCCGCTGGCACGAAAGCGCGATCCGGCGGGAGAATTGAGATGACGAAGGGTTTTGCCGCGCTTCCGGATGCGGATCGCTATGTGCTCGCCAACGCCACCTTGCCCGCCGTGACCGTCGACGGCTTCGACGGGCGCGACGTCGGCGAGGGGCTGATGCGGGCCGACATCGTCGTCGCGAACGGCAGGATCGAGGCGCTGCGGCCGGCCGGCAGCGTCGACGACGCACCCGTCTTCGATCTCGATGCCGGCCAGGTCTGGCCCTGTTTCGTCGACATGCACACCCATCTCGACAAGGGCCATATCTGGGCGCGGCGCGAGAACCCCTCGGGCAGCTTCGCCGACGCGCTCGCCGCGGTCGACGCCGACCGCGAGGCGCACTGGACGACGGAGGACGTGCGGGCGCGGATGGAGTTCTCGCTCCGCTCCGCCTATGCGCACGGCACGCGGCTGATCCGCACCCATATCGACTGCGTGCCGCCGCAGTTTCCAGCGTCCTGGCCGGCCTTCGCCGAGGCGCGCGACGTCTGGGCGGGCCGCGTCGACCTGCAGGGCGTGGCGCTGTCGCCGATCGAGCTCTATCTCGACGAGACGGTGCGCGCACGCCTTACCAACGTCGTCGCCTCCTATGGCGGCGTGCTCGGCGGCTTCACCTATATGACGCCGGGCCTCGACACCGCGCTCGACCATCTCTTCGCCATGGCGTCGGAAAACGGCTTCGACATCGACCTGCATGTCGACGAGACCGCCGATCCCAATGCCCGCTCGCTGGCGGCGATCGCCAACGCGGCGATCCGCACCTCCTATGAGGGGCAGGTCACGGTCGGCCATTGCTGTTCGCTCGCCCGCCAGGACGAGAGCGAGGCGGACCGGACGATGGACCTCGTCGCCGAGGCGGGCCTCGCCGTCGTCTCGCTGCCGATGTGCAATCTCTACCTGCAGGACCGCCATCCCGGCCGCACGCCGCGCTGGCGCGGGGTGACGCTTCTGAACGAGATGGAGGAGCGCGGCATCCGCGTGGCGGTCGCCTCCGACAACACGCGGGACCCGTTCTACGCCTATGGCGACCTCGACGCCGTCGAGGTCTTCCGCGAGGCGGTTCGGATCCTGCATCTCGACCACCCGCTCGACGGCGCCGCGCGCGTCGTCACCACCAACCCCGCCGCCATCCTGCGCCGCTCCGATCTCGGACGGATCCGGGCTGGCGATCCCGCCGATCTGGTGCTGTTCCGGGCCCGCAGCTGGTCCGAATTCCTGTCGCGCCCGCAATCCGACCGCATCGTTTTGCGCCAGGGCAAGGCGATCGACCGGACATTGCCCGATTATCGTGAACTCGATTCCCTGTTTGGACACTGATCATGGCTCATCAATTCAGAAACGACTTCGAAGCGCTGAGGGCCGAGCTCGACGGCATCGCGCTCGAAGACAATCCGGCTTTGGTGAAGCAGAAGAGCCGCGACTTCTTCTGGTATTCGCCGGTCCTGAAGGCCCAGCTCGACCACGTCACCGCGGACCTGGTCGCGACGCCGAAGGACGAGGCGGAGGTGATCCGCATCCTGAAGGCCGCCTTCAAGCATGACGTACCGGTGACCCCGCGCGGCACCGGCACCGGCAATTACGGCCAGGCGATGCCGCTTTCCGGCGGCCTGATCCTCAACCTCGCCGAGATGAACAAGGTCAAGGCGATCCATCCCGGCCGCGTCATCGCCGAGCCCGGCGCCGTCATCGCCCAGCTCGACGCCGAGACGAAGGCGCATTCCGGCCAGGAACTGCGCCTGCATCCCTCGACCGCCAAGACCGCGACGATCGGCGGCTTCATCGCCGGCGGTTCCGGCGGCGTCGGCTCGATCCGCTGGGGCGGCCTGCGCGACATCGGCAACGTGCTGCGGCTGCGCGTCGTCACCATGGAGGCCGAGCCCCGCATTCTCGAGCTGACCGGCTGGGAACTGCACAAGGTGATGCACGCCTATGGCACCAACGGCATCATCACCGAAGTCGAGATGCCGCTGACGACGGCCTATGACTGGGTCGACGTCCTGGTCGGCTTCGACGACTACATGGACGCGGTGCGCTATGCCGACAGCGTCGGCAATTCCGACGGCCTCCTGATCAAGGAGCTCGCGACCGTCGCGGCGCCGATCCCCTACGACTATTTCCTGCGCCACCAGAAGTTCCTGAAGCCCGGCCAGTCGCTGGCGATCGTCACGGTCGCGGCGCATGCGGTCGACGCCTTCCTGGCGCTGACCTCGCGCAGCAAGGGCGAGGTGGTGTTCCGCTCGGACACCGCCGAGGATCTGAAGGGCATCCCGCCGAACTACGAGCTCGGCTGGAACCATACGACGCTCCGCGCCATTCGCGTCGACCCGTCGATCACCTATCTGCAGTCGATGTATCCGCCGCCGCACCATATCGAGAAGATCGAGACGCTGACCAAGCTGTTCGGCGACGAGGTGCCCGGCCATCTTGAATTCGTCCGCTTCGACGGCAAGATCACGCCGATGGGCCTGCCGATGGTGCGCTATACGACGGAAGAGCGCCTGGAGGAGATCATCCGGATCCACGAGGAGCATGGCTGCCCGATCTTCAATCCGCATCGCTACACGCTGGAGGAGGGCGGCATGAAGCAGACGGACCTCGCCCAGCTCGCCTTCAAGCGCGAGGCGGATCCGAACGGCCTGCTCAACCCCGGCAAGATGATCGCCTGGGAGGATCCGGATTTCGACTTCACGTCGACCAAGACCTTCCTGTTCCCCGGCATCCGGGCAGTCGGCTGAGATGGCTCGGGGGGGCCTCTCGCTTTTTCACATGATCACGGCGGCGCGCTGAGCCATGCGCGCGCTTGTGGTCTACGCTCATCCCGTGCCGGAGAGTTTCGGCGCCGCGCTCCGCGACACCACCCTCGAGGCGCTCCGCGCCTCGGGGCATGAGGTCAGGCTGCTCGACCTCTACGCCTCCGGCTTCGATCCCGTCATGCGCGCCGACGAGCGGCGCGTCTACAACGAGCCTGATATCAACGAGATCCCGATCGCCGAGCATCTCGCGCTGATCAAATGGTGCGAGATCCTCGTCTTCGTCTATCCGACCTGGTGGTTCAGCCCGCCGGCCATGCTGAAGGGCTGGCTGGAGCGGGTCTGGGTGCCGCATGCGACCTTCATCATGCCCACGGCGACGCGCGGCTCGCGGCCGGCGATGCAGAACATCCGCAAGCTCGCCGTGGTGACGAGCTGCGGCGCCAGCTGGATCCTGTCGAAGTTCATCGGCGAGCCGGGCCGGCGGATTTTGTTGCGCGGTATCCGGAGCCTTTGCCACCCGTTCTGCCGCACGCTCTATCTCGCGCACTACAAGATGGACAGCTCGACGCCCGAAAGCCGGGCGCGCTACCTGGCCAAGGTCCGCCGCAAGATCGGCAGGCTGTAGGGGGCCGCTAATCCGCCTGCCTATGACCTGTCGGCCTCACGGTCGCGCGTCATAGGCGTGGCGGCTCGCCTCGATGTGCGGCCAATTCTCCCGGATCCAGGACGTGAACCCTTCGAGGGCCGGCAGCATGCTGGCGCCCATCTCGGTCAGTTCGTACTCGACGCGCGGGGGCACCTCGGGGAAGTAGTGGCGCACGAGAAGTCCGTCGCGTTCCAGATTGCGGAGCGTGAGCGTCAGCATCCTTTGGGTGATGCCCTCGATTCCGTTCTTGAGTTCGGAAAAGCGCAGCCGATGGCCTCGCGCTACGGCCAGGTGCGACATGACGAGGATGGTCCACTTGTCGCCGAGCCGGGCGAGGACGCCGTTCGGCGCGCAGGGCCTGAATCGTGGACCCTCCTGCGTCTCTTCGTAGGGCCGTCCGTGTATCAGCCGATCCAATCCTATCATCCTTGTGCCTGAGGCTGAGAAATGTGCCGTCTTCCGCCGCATTTCCATGGGTATATATGAGTAACCCTTGCTCAAGCACGAGGGTGTTTTCCAATGTCTGACAATCAAAAGCCGATCCTGGTGTTCGGGGCGACCGGCCAGCAGGGTGGGTCGGTCGCGGCGGCGCTGCTAAAGGCCGGATGGCCGGTGCGCGCCTTCGTTCGGGATCCGGCCTCGCCGAATTCCCTCGCGCTGCGGGACGCCGGTGCCGAGCTGGTCGAGGGCCGGCTCGAGGATGCCGCCGCGATCCGGCGCGCCATGGAAGGCGCGTATGGGGTCTTCAGCGTGCAGCCGAGTTCGCCATCGGGCACGGTGAGCGACGCGGAGGAGGAGCGTTTCGGCACCGCCATCGCCGATCTCGCGGTTGAGAGCGGGGTCCGGCACGTCGTCTACACTTCCGTGATCCATCGCGGCGACGCGCCCACCGGTCTCGGCCATTTCGACAGCAAGATCCGCATCGAGGCGCATCTCCGCGCTCTGCCCACTACCTTCACCATCGTCCGGCCGGGCAGTTTTATGGAGATGCTGGCGATGCCGGGCTTCGGGCTGGACGCGGCGCGGTTCGACTTCTTCCTCAGGCGGGACCAGTCGATGCCCTTCGTGGCGGTGGAGGATATCGGCAAGTTCGTTGCCGCCGTCTTCGCCGATCCCGCGCGCTTTGGCGGCGAGACCCTCGACCTGTTCGGTGACGTTCTCACCGGGGCAGAGCTGGAAGCCCTGTTCACGCAGGCTGCCGGCCGGCCGATCGCCTATGCCCGCTTTACCGAGGCGGTGCTGGCGGAGAACCCGTTCCTCGCCAGGCTGACCGCCCTGGTCGACAACGGCCGACTGTCAGCTGAGGGGGACCTCGCCGCCCTGCGCCGGATCAATCCGGAGCTGCAGACATTCCGGACGTGGCTCGCGGGCGGCGGGCGCCGGGCGTTCGAGCAGGCGCTCGGCACCAGCGGGACGTGGGCCTACAATCAGGCCTGACCACCAGCCGCAAAAAAATGGCGCCCCGGAGAACCGGAGCGCCGTATTTCGATGCAAGCCGGACGATCGCCTCAGCGCGCCAGCAGCTTCTCGAGCTCGGGGCGGAACTCGTCGGCGATATCCGGGCGGTCGAGCGCGAAGGCGACGTTCGCCGCCAGGAAGCCGACCTTGTTGCCGCAGTCATAGGTCTGGCCGTCGAAGCGGCAGCCGTAGAAATACTGGCGGTCCATCAGGCGCAGCATGGCGTCGGTCAGCTGGATCTCGTTGCCGGCGCCGCGCTCCTGCTTCGAGAGCAGGTCGAAGATCTGCGGCTGCAGGATGTAGCGGCCGTTGATGTAGAGGTTGGAAGGCGCCACTTCCGGCTTCGGCTTCTCGACCATGGCGTTGATGCGGAAGGCCGGGCCGCCGATCTCGGCGCCGATGCCGACGATGCCGTACTGGTGCGTCTGGGCCGGGTCGCATTCCTCGACCGCGAGCACGTTGCCGCCCCATTCCTCATAGACCTTGACCATCTGCTTCAGACAGCCCGGCTCGCCCTTCATCACCATGTCCGGCAGCAGCACGGCGAAGGGCTCGTTGCCGATCATCTCGCGCGCGCACCAGACGGCGTGGCCGAGGCCGAGCGGAACCTGCTGGCGGGTGAAGGAGGTCGAGCCCGGCTTCGGCAGGTCCTTGGCGAGGAGGCTCAGAGCCTCCTTCTTGCCGCGATCCGTGAGCGTGGCTTCGAGTTCGTACTGGACGTCGAAATGATCCTCGATGACCGCCTTGTTGCGGCCGGTGACGAAGATCAGGTGTTCGATACCGGCTTCGCGCGCCTCGTCGACGGCGTACTGGATCAGCGGACGATCGACGACCGTCAGCATTTCCTTCGGCATGGCTTTGGTCGCAGGCAGGAAGCGGGTGCCAAGACCGGCGACGGGGAAAACGGCCTTGCGAATCTTCGGGTTCATAGACGCCTCACGGATGCATCGGTACGGGGAGCATATCGGCAGATTTCTATCGATAACGCTAATGGAAAAGTGTGAATTTCGGCCGCATCAAGACTTCGTTCACCTATTCATAGTTCATTAACAATACGAATCTGTTGGGACTTTCAAAGTGGCTGTTCTGGTGACGGGCGGTGCTGGCTATATCGGTAGCCACATGGTGTGGCGTCTTGTTGACGCTCATGAGGCCGTTGTCGTTCTTGATCGCCTGTCCACCGGATTCCAGTGGGCCGTGGCGCCCGAGGCGGTGTTTGTTGAAGGCGACATTGCCGACGAGGCGCTGGTCGAGCGGCTGGTGGCGGAACATGCCATCGATGCGGTCATTCACTTCGCCGGTTCGATCGTCGTGCCGGACTCCGTCGCCGACCCGCTCGGGTACTACCTGAACAATACGGTCAAATCGCGCGCGCTGATGGCGGCGGTGATCCGCGCCGGAGTCAAGCATTTCATCTTTTCCTCGACCGCCGCCGTCTATGGCGACACCGGCACCGAGCCGGTCGAGGAGGGCGCGCCGCTCTCGCCGCTGTCGCCCTATGGCCGCTCCAAGCTGATGACCGAGATGATGCTGGAGGATGCGTCGCGCGCGCATGACTTCCGCTATGTGGCGCTGCGCTATTTCAACGTCGCCGGCGCCGATCCGCGCGGCCGCACCGGCCAGTCGACCAAGGGCGCCACGCATCTGATCAAGGTCGCCTGCGAGACCGCGCTCGGCAAGCGCGACCGGATCGAGATCTTCGGCACCGACTACGACACGGCCGACGGCACCTGCGTGCGCGACTACATCCATGTTTCCGACCTCGCCAATGCGCATGCCGACGCGCTCGCCTATCTGCGCGCCGGCGGCGACAGCCTGGTCGCCAATTGCGGCTATGGCCACGGCTACAGCGTGCGCGAGGTGATCGACGCCGTGCGCCGGGTTTCCGGCCGCGACTTCGAAGTGACGACGCGCGAGCGACGCGCAGGTGACGTGCCTGCGGTTGTCGCAAATTCGACACGCGCCCGGTCAAAGCTCGGCTGGCGACCCGAACATGACGACCTCGACCAGTGCGTCGCGACGGCGCTGGCATGGGAAGAGGCGCTGGGAAGACGAAACCAGCGCGATTGAACGCGCCCCCCGGCGTGGAGCGCTCCGGTCCCCCCGATCCGGAGCGGATAGCAAGCGAACCTGAGGAGAATTCTGCGACATGGCATTTTGGAGCCCGCCCGTTTCCGCGATGCAGCCGATCCGCGCTGCCGGAACCCGCGCCTTCCTGCTGGTCTTGATGCTGTTGGCCGGATTGTTGCCGGCCATGGCGGACGCCGCCGGACAGCGCTGGGTGGCGAGCTTCTGGCCGACGGCGCAGAAGGCCGGCATCTCGCGCAGCGTCTACAACGCCGCCCTCGGCAATTTCACGCCCGACCCCGACGTGCTCGCCAAGGCGCAGTCGCAGGCCGAATTCGTCAAGCCGCTCTGGGAATATCTGGACGGCGCCGTCTCGGCCAAACGGCTGGAGAACGGCCGCGACATGCTCAAGCAGTATGACCGGCAGCTGCGCCAGATCGAGCAGGCCTTCGGCGTCGACCGCAGCGTCGTGGTGGCGATCTGGGGGATGGAATCCTCCTATGGCCAGGTGCTGACCAACGACAAGATCGTCAAGAACACCATCCGCTCGCTGGCGACGCTCGCCTATCAGGGCGGCTCGCGTGCCAAGTACGGCCGCCAGCAGCTGATCGCGGCGCTGAAGATCATCCAGAACGGCGACGTGACGCCGCGCGGCATGGTCGGCTCCTGGGCCGGCGCCATGGGCCACACCCAGTTCATCCCGACCACCTACCAGGCCTATGCGGTCGATTTCGACGGCGACGGCAAGCGCAACATCTGGACCTCGGAGGTCGACGCGCTCGCCTCGACGGCCAACTATCTCGCCAAGATGGGCTGGCGGCACGGCCAGACCTGGGGCTACGAGGTCGAGCTGCCGGCCGGCTTCGACTGGCGCCATGCCGATTCCGGCGAGACGCTGTCGCTCGACCAGTGGCGCAAGCTCGGTCTGCACCGCGTCGCCGGCCGGCCGTTCCCGGCCTCGAACGAACCGGCGCGCCTCTATGCGCCGGCGGGCGCCGGCGGCCCGGCCTTCCTGCTCCTGCAGAATTTCCGCGTCATCAAGCGCTACAACAACGCCGATGCCTACGCGCTCGCGGTCGGCCACCTGTCGGACCGGCTGCGCGGCGGCAATGATTTCGTCTCCGGCTGGCCGCGCGACGCACGGCCGCTGCAGGCGTCCGAGCGGGCCGAACTGCAGTCGCTGCTCGGCCGGCACGGCTATTATTCCGGCGCGGTCGACGGCAAGATCGGCGCCGGGACCAAGCGGGCGATCCGCTCCTACCAGGCGTCGGCCGGCATGATCCCGGACGGCTATGCCTCAACGGGGCTGTTGCAGCGCCTGCGCTCCGGCAGTTAAGATCCTTTCCTCAAGGGAAGGCCGCCGAGGGCAGGCGGTCCTTCCCGCCGGATATCGCCATGCTGGTTCGTCTCTTCCGCGCCGTCGCCGTCGTCCTGCTGGTTTCCTTTGCCCTGGTTGGCGTGATGGAGCCGGCCTCGGCGCAGTTTAGGGGCCCCGCCGGCTTTCTCGATCGCCTGTTCGGCATCGAGCGGCCGCCACCGCCGGGGGCCTACCCCGTGCCGCCGGGCGAGATCGGCCGCCAGCGGCCGCCCTCCGCCCAGAGGGCGCCGCGCGACGAGCAGCCGCGCAAGAAGCGGCCGGCCGCGCCGGCCGAGCCGGTCTATCCGGCGCTGGAGATCCAGCCCAAGAACCCGGACGCCAAGAAGGTGCTTGTCGTCGGCGATTTCGTCGCCGGCGGCCTCGCCTGGGGGCTCGACCAGGCCTTCGCCGAGGAACCGCGCCTCGCCGTCGTCGACCGCTCGGACGGTCCGTCCGGCTTTGTCCGCGACGACCATTTCGACTGGGCCGGCAAGATCTCGGAGATGCTCGTCGCCGACAAGCCGGACATGGTCGTCGTGCTGATGGGAACCAATGACCGCCAGCAGATCCGGACCAAGGACGGCCGGTTCGCGCCGCGTTCGGACGAATGGCAGAAGGCCTACCAGCAGCGCGTCGAGCGCTTTCTGCTAGCGCTGCAGGCCTATGGCAAGCCGGTCTACTGGGTCGGCGTGCCGCCGATGCGGTCGAAGGACGCCTCGGCCGACATGGCCTTCCTCAACACGCTGTTCAAGGGCCGGGTCGAGGCCGTCGGCGGCAGTTTCATCGACATCTGGGACGGGTTCGCCGACGAGAGCGGCCAGTTCGTGGCGCGCGGCCCGGATGTCGAGGGCCAGACGCGGACGCTGCGCGGCAGCGACGGCATCAACTTCACCAAGGCGGGACGGCGCAAGCTCGCCTTCT
The DNA here is from genome assembly GCF_016629525.1 of Kaistia sp. 32K. Classification (GTDB taxonomy): domain Bacteria; phylum Pseudomonadota; class Alphaproteobacteria; order Rhizobiales; family Kaistiaceae; genus Kaistia. The sequence continues at coordinate 3,889,231 of NZ_AP024269.1, read as the reverse complement.
TCGTCGAGCGCGACATCCGCCAGGGCAGCGGGTTCGGCCTGCCGATGAGTTCGGTGACGCCGACCAATCCGAATGCGACGATGGAGATCGGCCCGGACGGCAAGGAACGCCAGGTCGGCCCGGTCATCTCGCTGACCGATCCGGAGCCGGGCGCGGCCGACGGCAAGCTGATCGGCGCTCGCGACCAGACCGTGCCGGGCCCGGCGGCGGACAGCGTCCAGTACAAGCTGACCGTCGAGGGCAAGTCGCCGGCCGCCCAGCCCGGCCGCGTCGACGATTTCGCCTGGAAGCCGCCGCATGCCGAGGACGAAACGGCCGACGCGCCGGGCAGCATCGTCGACGGCATCGTCATCCTGCCGGCCCCGACCGCCGGCGTGCCGCAACTGGCGCCGGCGCTGCGATAGGGCGGGGCGCTTCACCTCTTCCTGATCGTGGCGCATCGCTGTCCGGCAGCCCTGCGGCGCTCGATTTCCATCATCCTGAGGGGCTTCGCGCCAGCGAAGCCTCGAAGGACGCACGGTCTATGTGCAGCCTGTCGATGGCACGGCCGCTCTGCGTGCTTCGAGACGGCCCTGCGGGCCTCCTCAGCATGATGGGGGTGGTGTTTTGCAAAGGTTCCTCTGAGGGAGAGAACCCGAAGCATGAATGCAGGGCTCAGGCCTCACCTCTCCCTGAGGGAGAGGTCGGAGCGAAGCTCCGGGTGAGGGTTTACGGCCTCTCCGGATGGTTTCCTAAACCCTCACCCGCCGCACTTCGTGCGTCGACCTCTCCCTCAGGGAGAGGTGAAGAGGCCGCCAGACAGCCCAGTCTTCCAGGCCGATTGACCGACTCCGCCATCATCCTGAGGTGCTTCGCGGTAGCGAAGCCTCGAAGGAGGATTCAGCGGAGCTCTGAAACTCCCGCGCTGGCCGTTTGCTCCCGAAGGGAGCTTCCTGGACCCTCCTTCGAGGCCCGCCGGGCACCTCAGGATGATGGTCGAGTTCTGGAAATGCAGCCTCGGAAATAGCTTCGTCGAACCCGACATGAAAAAGCCCCCGCCGGCGACCGGCGGGGGCTTCTTCGTTTTAAGAGATAGGGCGTCGCCTACCAGGCGAGGTTGGTCGCGCCCATCAGGTGCTTGTCGATCGAATGCGCGGCCTGGCGACCCTCGCGGATCGCCCAGACGACCAGCGACTGGCCACGGCGCATGTCGCCGGCGGCGAATACCTTGTCGACCGAGGTGCGGTAGTCGCGGGTGTTGGCCGCGAGGTTGCCGCGCTTGTCGAGATCAGCGCCGAGTTCGGTCAGCATGCCCTCGTGCAGGGGATGGGCGAAGCCGATTGCCATGAAGACCAAGTCGGCGCGGATGATGAACTCCGTGCCCTCGATCGGCCGGCGCTTCTCGTCGACGCGGGCGCACTGCACGCCCGTGACCTTGCCGTTCTTGCCGACGACGCCGAGCGTCGCGCAGGCGAACTCGCGCTCGGCGCCCTCGGCCTGCGAGGAAGAGGTGCGGAACTTGGTCGGCCAGTAGGGCCAGACCGCGAGCTTGTCTTCCTGGACCGGCGGCATCGGGCGGATGTCGAGCTGGGTGACGGCGAGCGCGCCCTGGCGGAACGAGGTGCCGACGCAGTCCGACGCGGTATCGCCGCCGCCGATGACGACCACGCGCTTGCCGGTCGCGATGATCGGCTCCTCGTGGATCTCCTCGCGGCCGACGCGGCGGTTCTGCTGGACCAGGAACGGCATGGCGTAATGCACGCCCTCCAGTTCCGCGCCCGGCAGCTTCGGATCGCGCGGCGCCTCGGCGCCGCCCGTCAGCAGCACGGCGTCGTGGTCGGCGACCAGCTCGGCCATCGGCTTGGTGACGCCGATGTTCTGGCCGTAGTGGAAGGTCGCGCCCTCGGCCTCGATCTGCGCGACGCGCCGGTCGATGAAGTGCTTCTCCATCTTGAAGTCCGGAATGCCGTAGCGCAGCAGGCCGCCGGCCTTCGGCTCGCGCTCGAAGACATGGACGTCATGGCCGGCGCGGGCGAGCTGCTGCGCGGCGGCGAGGCCCGCCGGGCCGGAACCGACGACCGCGACCCGCTTGCCGGTCTTGACCGCGGCGATCTCGGGCTTGATCCAGCCCTGATCCCACGCCTTGTCGGCGATCGACTGCTCGACCGACTTGATGGCGACCGGAATGTTCTCGAGGTTCAGCGTGCAGGCTTCCTCGCACGGGGCGGGGCAGATGCGGCCGGTGAACTCCGGGAAGTTGTTGGTCGAATGCAGGTTGCGCGCGGCCTCCTGCCAATCGCCGGAATAGACGAGGTCGTTCCAGTCCGGGATCTGGTTGTGCACCGGACAGCCGGTGTCGCCATGGCAGAAGGGAACGCCGCAATCCATGCAGCGCGCCGCCTGCCGCGACACGTCCTGGTCGCTGAGCGGCAGGGTGAATTCCCGGAAGTGCCGGATGCGGTCCGCAGCCGGCTGGTACTTCTGGTCCTGGCGGTCGATTTCGAGGAAGCCCGTTACCTTACCCATTTTATTCCCCTCACTCCGCCGCCACGCCGTAGCGCGCGCGTTCCATCTCGATCAGTGCGCGCCGATACTCGACCGGCATGACCTTGCGGAATTTCGGACGATAGCTTTCCCAGTGCTCCAGGATCTCCTTGGCCCGGCTCGAGCCGGTGTAGTGGAGATGCTGCGAGATCAGGCGGTGCAGGCGCTCGTCATCGAAGCGGTTCATGTTCGACGTGATGTCGATCCGGCCCTTGTGCTCGATGTCACCGCCATGGTGGTGCAGCTTCTCGAGCAGGTCGTCCTCTTCCTGGACGGGCTGGATCTCGACCATCGACAGGTTGCAGCGCTCGGCGAAGGTTTCGTCCTCGTCGAGCACATAGGCGATGCCGCCGGACATGCCGGCCGCGAAGTTGCGCCCGGTCTTGCCGATGACGACGACGATGCCGCCGGTCATGTATTCGCAGCCATGGTCGCCGCAGCCTTCGACGACGGCGATCGCGCCCGAATTGCGGACCGAGAAGCGCTCGCCGGCGACGCCGCGGAAATAGGCCTCGCCCTCGGTCGCACCGTAGAGCACGGTGTTGCCGACGATGATCGACTTTTCTGGCACGATGCGGCTGTTCTCGGCCGGCCGCACGACGATGCGGCCGCCGGAAAGGCCCTTGCCGACATAGTCGTTGCCTTCGCCGATCAGGTCGATCGAGATGCCGCGCGCCAGGAAGGCGGCGAAGCTCTGCCCGGCGGTGCCGCGCAGCGTGATCGCGATCGTGTCGTCCGGCAGGCCGTCATTGCCATAGCGCTTGGCGACTTCGCCGGAGAGCATGGCGCCGGCCGAGCGGTCGGTGTTGTGGATCGCGGCCTCGATCTGGACCGGCTTGCCGGTGGCAAGCGCAGGCTGGGCCTCGGCGATCAGCTTGCGATCGAGCACATGTTCGATCGGGTGCTTCTGCCGCTGCGTGTGCCGGATTTCGTCCGGGCCGGCCTCGACCTTGTGGAACAGCTTGGTGAAGTCCAGGCCCGACGCCTTCCAGTGATTGACCGCCGCCACCTTGTCGAGCCGGTCGGACTGGCCGATCAGCTCCTCGAGGCTGCGCGCGCCCATCGCCGCCATCAGCTGACGCACTTCCTCGGCGACGAAGAAGAAGTAGTTGATGACGTGCTCCGGCTCGCCCTTGAAGCGCTTGCGCAGGACGGGGTCCTGCGTGGCGACGCCGACCGGGCAGGTGTTCAGATGGCACTTGCGCATCATGATGCAGCCGGCCGCGATCAGCGGTGCCGTCGAGAAGGCGAACTCGTCCGCGCCGAGCAGCGCGCCGATGATGACGTCGCGACCGGTGCGGAAGCCGCCATCGACCTGCAGGGCGATGCGCGAGCGCAGGCCGTTCAGCACCAGCGTCTGCTGGGTCTCGGCGAGGCCGATTTCCCACGGGCTGCCGGCATGCTTCAGCGAGGTCAGCGGCGATGCGCCGGTGCCACCCTCGAAGCCGGACACCGTGATGTGGTCGGCGCGCGCCTTGGCGACGCCGGCGGCGACCGTGCCGACGCCGACTTCCGAGACGAGCTTGACCGAGACGTCGGCTTCCGGGTTGACGTTCTTCAAATCGAAGATCAGCTGGGCCAGATCCTCGATCGAGTAGATGTCATGGTGCGGCGGCGGCGAGATCAGGCCGACGCCCGGCGTCGAATGCCGGACCTTGGCGATGGTCGCGTCGACCTTGTGGCCGGGCAGCTGACCGCCTTCGCCGGGCTTGGCACCCTGCGCCACCTTGATCTGCATCACGTCGGAGTTGACGAGATATTCCGTCGTCACGCCGAAGCGGCCGGAAGCGATCTGCTTGATCGACGAACGCATCGAGTCGCCGTTCGGCAGCGGCAGGAAGCGCTCGGCCTCCTCGCCGCCCTCGCCGGTGTTCGACTTGCCGCCGATCCGGTTCATGGCGATGGCGAGCGTGGTGTGCGCCTCGCGCGAGATCGAGCCGAACGACATGGCGCCGGTGGCGAAGCGCTTGACGATCTCCGCCGCCGGCTCGACCTCGTCGAGCGGCACCGGCGTCAGGCCGACGTCCTCCGCCATCTTGATCTCGAACAGGCCGCGCAGCGTCAACAGCGCCTTGGACTGCTCGTTCATCGCCTTGGCGAAGTCGTCGTAGCGCTCCCACGAACCGGTGCGGACGGCATGCTGCAGGGTCGCCACCGAGTCCGGCGACCAGGCGTGCTTCTCGCCGCGGATGCGGTAGTTGTACTCGCCGCCGATATCGAGCGTGTTGCGCAGGATCGCGCCGTCGCCGAAGGCGGCGGCGTGGCGGCGGACGGTCTCTTCCGCGATCTCCTTGAGGCCGACGCCCTCGATGGTGGTGGCGGTGCCGAAGAAGTAGCGGTCGACGAATTCCGAAGCGAGACCGATCGCGTCGAAGATCTGCGCGCCGCAATAGGACTGGTAGGTCGAGATGCCCATCTTGGACATGACCTTCAGGATGCCCTTGTCGATCGACTTGACGTAGCGATGCACGATCTCTTCGTCGTCGACCTCCTCGGGGAAGTCCTTCTTCATGTCGGTCAGGGTCTCGAAGGCGAGATAGGGGTTGATCGCCTCGGCGCCGAAGCCGGCCAGCACGCAGAAATGATGCACCTCACGCGCCTCGCCCGTCTCGATAACGAGACCGACGGAGGTCCTAAGACCCTTGCGGATCAGGTGATGGTGAACGCCGGCGGTGGCGAGCAGGGCGGGGATCGGGATCCGGTCCGGCCCGATCATGCGATCCGACAGGATGATGATGTTGTAGCCGCCATGGACGGCCGCCTCGGCGCGCTCGCAGAGCCGCTCCAGCGCGTCGGCCATGCCTTCGGCGCCCTGTGCGATCGCATAGGTGATGTCGAGCGTCTTCGACTGGAACGGGTTGTCGTCCAGCTCGCCGATGGCGCGGATCTTCTCCAGATCCGGGTTCTCCAGGATCGGCTGCCGCACTTCCAGCCGCTTGCGGCGGCCGGCGCCCGAGAGGTCGAACAGGTTCGGCCGCGGCCCGATGAACGAGACGAGGCTCATGACGAGCTCCTCGCGGATCGGATCGATCGGCGGGTTCGTCACCTGGGCGAAGTTCTGCTTGAAGTAGGTGTAGAGCAGCTTCGACTTGTCGGAGAGCACCGAGATCGGCGTGTCCGTGCCCATCGAGCCGACCGCTTCCTGGCCGGTGGTGGCCATCGGCGCCATCAGGAGCTTCAGGTCCTCGGTGGTGTAGCCGAAGGCCTGCTGGCGATCGAGCAGCGTCACGTCGGTGCGCGGCGCGCGCGGCGGCACCGGCGGCAGGTCTTCCAGCACGATCTGGGTGCGCGCCAGCCACTCCTGGTAGGGGAGCTTGGTGGCGAGCTCGGTCTTGATCTCCTCGTCGGAGACGATGCGGCCCTGCTCGAGGTCGATCAGCAGCATGCGGCCAGGCTGCAGCCGCCACTTGGTGATGATCTTCTCTTCCGGGATCGGCAGCACGCCGGATTCGGACGACAGCAGCACGTCGCCATCCTCGGTGACGAGGTAGCGCGCCGGCCGCAGGCCGTTGCGGTCGAGCGTCGCGCCGATCCGCACGCCGTCGGTGAAGGCGACGGCGGCCGGCCCGTCCCAGGGCTCCATCAGGGCGGCATGGTACTCGTAGAAGGCGCGCCGCTGCTCGTCCATGAGCGGGTTGCCCGCCCAGGCCTCGGGGATCAGCATCATGGCCGCGTGCGGCAGCGAATAGCCGCCCTGGACCAGGAATTCGAGCGCGTTGTCGAAGCAGGCGGTGTCCGACTGCCCCTCATAGGAGATCGGCCACAGCTTCGAGATGTCGTTGCCGTAGAGCTCACTGTCGACCGAGGCCTGCCGCGCCGCCATCCAGTTGACGTTGCCGCGAACCGTGTTGATCTCGCCGTTGTGCGCGACCATGCGGTAGGGGTGGGCCAGCCGCCAGGACGGGAAGGTGTTGGTCGAGAAGCGCTGGTGCACGAGCGCGATCGCGCTCTCGAAGCGCTCGTCGTGGAAGTCGAGATAATAGGCGCCGAGCTGCTCCGCCAGGAACATGCCCTTGTAGACGATCGTCCGCGCCGACAGCGACACGACGTAGAAGTCGTTGTCGAGGCCGGAATAGGCCGCGTAGATGCGGTTGGAGATCACCTTGCGGATGATGAACAGCCGCCGCTCGAACTCGGCCTCGTTGGCGATGCCCTTGCCGCGGCCGATGAAGACCTGGCGATGGTGCGGTTCGGTCGCCGCGATCTCGGGCGCCTTGGAAAGCGACGAGTTGTCGACGGGCACGTTACGCCAGCCGAGCAACTCCTGGCCCTCGGAGGCGACGACTTCCTCGACGATCTTCTCCATGCCGGCGCGGACTTCCGCGTCCTGCGGCAGGAAGAGGAAGCCGACGGCATAGGAGCCGGGCTCGCCGACGGCGAAGCCGAGCCGGGTCGCTTCCTCGGCGAAAAAGCGATGCGGAATCTGCACGAGCATGCCCGCTCCGTCGCCCATCAGCGGATCCGCGCCGACCGCGCCGCGATGCTCGAGGTTGCGGACGATCTGCAGGCCGCTCTGGACGATGCGGTGCGACTTCTCGTTCTTCAGGTTCGCGATGAAGCCGACGCCGCAGGCGTCGTGCTCGTTGCGCGGATCATAAAGGCCCTGGGCGCCGATTCCGCCGGCCTTATTGCGGGCGGCCGTGCTTTTGGCCGCGCGGGCCGTTGCCGCTGCTGCCATCTGCATTTCCGCTTCGCGTAAGACCTTCGGCATCTGAGTGCCCTCTCATCCTCTATGGTTCATCATTCGACGTCTCGACCGGCCGCTCTCCCGCCCGTCCCTGGGGACGTTTGGATGACCAACCGGCGTACCCGCCGCATTCGATACTTGAGACGCTTCGCGTCCAAATCCTCCGCCGCGCCGGAAGGGGCGCGACGACGACCTTTCCGGGCCGCGTCCGTGTCGCAAGCAAGGTTCATTCCGACCCCCGCTTGCCCCGTCTCCCAATGCCCATGATCGCTTGGCGTTGCACTCGATAATGGGACAGTAAGGCTGTCCTAATTGACGGCGCGCCAAAATGCCAGAACTCTTTCCCCACGGCAAGCGCGCTGATGATCACGCATTATGTTTGTTTCGAAAGGTACGTGGCCATCACAGTTTCGTTGATGAATGTCGGCCCTGAACGTAACAAAATTGCGAAACGTGTGTCTGACGCTGCGTCACCGAGTTGGTCGATTTGGGCGCATTTCTTGCTGCATTTTTAGGCATCGGCCGCCGTGGAATTAGGCGGCGCCATTCGAGCCACTTCGCCGCATAAGGGGGCTTGCGCTTCGTACCGCTCCGCCGCGATATGGCGCGATGATCTTCGCAAGCGACAACTGGACAGGGGCCTCCGACCGCGTGGCGGCCGCCCTCGTCGAAGCCGCCGGCGCCCGCGCGCCGGCCTATGGAAACGATCCGCTGACGGCGTCGGTGGAAGCGGCCTTCGCGCGCGTCTTCGAGCGCGACGTCGCCGTCTTCTTCGTGGCGACCGGAACCGCCGCCAACGCGCTGGCGCTGGCCCAGTTCGGCCGGCCGGGCGGGGTGGTCTTCTGCCACCGCGACGCCCACATCGCGGTCGACGAGGGCGGGGCGCCGGAGTTCTTCGGCAATGGCGCCCGCCTGCACCGGATCGACGGCGCCGATGGCAAGCTGCATCCGGCGGATCTCGCGGCGGCGATCGCGCTCTATCCGGCCGAGGCGGTGCATCACGGCCAGCCGGTGGCGGTCTCGATCAGCCAGCTGACCGAGGCCGGCACCGCCTACGAACCCACGGAAATCGCCGCTTTGGCGGCCGTCGCGCACGGCGCGGGCCTGCCGCTGCACATGGACGGCGCGCGCTTCGGCAACGCGGTTGCCGGGCTCGGCGTCTCGCCGGCCGAGGCCAGCTGGCGCGCCGGCGTCGACGTGCTCTCCTTCGGCGGCTCGAAGAATGGCTGCTTCGCCGCCGAGGCGGTGATCTTCTTCGACAAGGCGCAGGCGCGCGGCTTCGAATTCCACCGCAAGCGGGCCGGCCACCTGTTCTCGAAGAGCGGCTTCGTCTCCGCCCAGTTCTCCGCCTATCTCGCCGACGGTCACTGGCTCGAGCTCGCGGCGCACGCCAATGCGATGGCGAGCCGGCTGGCGGCCGGCATCACGGCGACGCCGGGAGCCTCGCTCGCCTTCGAGCCGGACGGCAACGAGCTGTTCGTGGTGATCCCGCGCGAACTGGACGCGCGGCTGCGGGCGGCCGGGGCCGTCTATTATGAGTGGTCGCCGGAAGGGCTGGTCGAGCGCGACCGGCGCGGCGAATTCGTCGCCATTCGCCTGGTCACGAGCTTCCGGACCCGCGTCGAGGAAGTCGAGAATTTCGTGCGAATAATTTCAGCAGTCGACGCCTAGAAAATAGGCGCCCCACATTCGTGGGGCGCCCCATCAACAGGCTTGTATCGCAGTTCGGATCAGGCGGCCTTCGCCTCGATCTGCTGGCCGGCGGACTTGCCGCTGGTGATCGCGATGGTGCGCGGCTTCATCGCTTCCGGAATCTCGCGGACGAGTTCGACGTGGAGAAGTCCGTTTTCGAGTCGGGCGCCTTTCACCTCGACATGGTCGGCGAGCTGGAACCGGCGCTCGAAGGAGCGCGCGGCGATGCCGCGATACAGCACCTCGGAGTCCTGGCCGTCCTCGACCTTCTTCTCGCCCTTGACGGTCAGCGTGTTTTCACGCGACTCGATCGAGAGTTCGCTGTCGTTGAAGCCGGCGACCGCCATGGTGATGCGGTAGGCGTTCTCGCCGGTGCGCTCGATATTATAGGGCGGATAGCCGGGCACGCCGCCTTCGACGCCGGTGGTCTGGTCGAGCAGCGAAAAGAGACGGTCGAAACCGACGGTGGAGCGATACAGGGGGCTCAGATCAAACGTACGCATGGGGTGTCCTCCTTCAGAGCGACATAGGATCAAAACTCACGCATTGCCGCCATTTCCGGCCGGCATCACGCGTCTCGCGGACCCGCTATCGGCATCCGCAGACTGGATGTGGGAACCTTCCGTTACGTCTTCAAGAGGCTAGGCGGCCCCGCGCCGGCGCCGGCCTCGGCCCGCCCGGAATTCGGTGCGCCGGCTCGCTGAACGCCACATGAACGACCAATTCGGATGGTGTTCAGGCGCCCGGTGGCAAGCTCACCTCAATGCCGGCGATGACTTGCTCGTCCGGCCCACCCGGAGACAGAACATGATCAAGGTCCTTCTCGCCACGACAGTCCTGATCGGATCGCTCGCCGCCCCGATGGCGGCGCAGGCCCAGGACTACCGATTCGAAGGCGGCCGCGGCGGCTACGAGGATGGACGCGGCGGTCCGCGTCCGGTCTATCGCGACGACCGGCGCTATCCGCTCAGCCCGCGCCAGATCTTCCGCGCGGTCCGCTCGCAGGGCTATTACGACGTCAACATCATCCGCGACCGGCGCGACGTGTCGATCGTCCGCGCCTCGGCGCGCGGCCGCGACTTCATCCTGGTGGTCGATGCCTATAGCGGCGACATCCTCCGCCGCCGTGTGGTCGACAATGGCTGGCGCGGCGATCGCGGCTGGCATGGCGGCTGGGGCGACGACTGGCGCCGCTGGTAGTCGTATCGCCGGGTTCCCTCGGCTTTCGACCGTCGGCCGGTCTCGATCCGCCCCCCGCACGAGAACGGCCCGACAGCCGGTGGCATCGCAAGGTGCCGCCGGCTTTTCATTTGCTCGCTTTGCTTGTGGCCCCCGGGCGGCTCGGCTAAACCCGAAAGACCCTCGAAAGCGGACCTTGCGCGGCGGATGAGCCTGATCACCCTTTCCGAAAATCCGATTCCGGCCGGCGCGGTCGAGCAGACGGTGACGACCGAGGACGGCGTCCGCCTGCGTGCCGCGGTCTGGCGGCCGTCGGGCCAGCGCAAGGGTACGGTCTGTCTCGTTCACGGCCGGGCCGAGGCGATCGAGAAATACTACGAGGTGGTCGGCGAGCTTTTGGCGCGCGGCTTCGCGGTCGCGACCTTCGACTGGCGCGGGCAGGGCGGTTCCGAGCGGCGGCTTCCGAATCCTCTCAAGGGCCATGTCGACGATTTCTCCGAATATGAGCGTGACCTCGAGGCGTTCATGCAGCAGGTCGCGCTGCCGGATTGCCCGCCACCCTATTTCGCGCTGGCGCATTCGACCGGCGGTCTCGTCTGCCTGCGCGTCGCGCGCCGCTCGCGCCAGGTCTTCTCGCGCATGGTGCTCGCGGCGCCGCTGCTCGATTTCGGCGGCTTCGCCCCGTCGCGCCGGGTGATCAATTTCACCGCCGGCGCCTTCTCGCTGCTCGGCCTCGGCGATGCCTTCCCGCCGGGCGCCAAGATCGCCCAGGTCGAGGAGCGCGGCTTCTCCGGCAATCCGCTGACCAGCGATCCCCGCCGTTTCGCCCGCACCCTTGCCGTCAGCAAGGCGCAGCCCGAACTCGGGGTCGGCGCACCGACGATTGCCTGGCTGCATGCCGCCTGCCGGGCGATGAACGAGGCCGCCAACCCGGCCTTCGCCGCCGGCATCCGCATTCCGACGCTTTTGATCGCGGCCGGCGAGGACCGCGTGGTGTCGCCGCTCGCCATCGAGCGCTTCGCCCGCGAGATGCGGATCGGCGCGCAGATCGTCATTCCGGGATCGCGGCATGAGATCCTGATGGAGCGCGATCCGATCCGCGGGCTGTTCTGGGCCGCCTTCGACGCCTTCATTCCGGGCTCGAACGACTAGACCTCCCGACGCTCGCCGCCCCAAGTCTCTGTTTCGACGGCTGGTTTTTCTCCGGGGGATTTGCGAGCCTCCGCCATCCTCGAACAACAGGGCATCGCCATGGATCTGAAACTCAACGACAAGACCGCACTCGTCTTCGGCGGATCGCGCGGCCTCGGCCGGGCGGTCGCGGCGGAACTGGCGGCCGAGGGCGCCAAGGTCGTCATCGTCGCGCGCGACGCGGCGCGGGTGGAAAAGGTGGCGGCGGAGATCGGCGCGATCGGCCTTGCCGGCGATGTCTCGAAGCCGGGATCGAGCCGCGTGCTGGTGCAGCAGGCGGCCGAGCTTCTCGGCGGCGGCCCGGACATCCTCGTCACCAATACCGGCGGCCCGGCGCCCGGCAATTTCGAGGCGATCTCGGATGCCGCCTGGCAGGCCGGCTTCGACAATCTCTGGATGAGCTTCGTCGAGAGCGTCGGCGCGGCGCTACCGGCCATGCGCGCCAAGGGCTTTGGCCGCATCCTCGCGGTCACCTCGGTCGCGGCGCGGGAGCCGATGCCCGGCCTCGTCGTCTCGAACGGCCTGCGCGCCGGCCTGCTCGGCCTCGTCAACGCGCTGAGCCGCGACGTCGCGGCGGCGGGTATCACCGTCAACGCGCTGCTGCCGGGCTTCACCAATACCGACCGCATGGCCGAGCTCGGCGTCACCAGCGCGACGGTCGGCCCGAAGATCCCGGCCGGCCGGATCGGCGAGCCGGAAGAATTCGCCGCACTCGCCGCCTTCCTCGCCTCGGAGCGCGCGAGCTACATCACCGGCCAGGCGATCGCCGTCGACGGCGGCTTGCTGCAGTCGATCTGAGTGCCGTGGGGTGGGGCGCCTCGGCGCCCTGCCTCAGCCGGCTCAGCGGTTCAGCGTCTCCAGAATCTTCTCGTGCAGGCGGGCGTCGCCGGTTGCCACCACGCGGCCGCCGCTGGTGGCCGGGCCGCCTTCCCAGTTGGTGACGCGGCCGCCGGCACCCTCGATCACCGGGATGAGGGCAACGATGTCGTAGGGGTGCAGGCCGACCTCGATGACGGCATCGACGAAGCCCGCAGCGACCATGCAATAGGCGTAGCAATCGCAGCCATAGCGGACGAGCCGGACCTGGCTCTCGACGCGGTCATAGGCGTCGCGATCGGCGCCCTTGAACAGCGCCGGCGTGGTGGTGAACAGCACCGCGTCGGCGATCTCGGCGCAGGCGCGCGTCTTGAGCGCCCGGTCGCCGTCCGGCCCCGTATACCAGGCGCGGCTGCCGTCGCCGGCGAAGCGCTCGCGGGTGAAGGGCTGCGCCATCATGCCGAGCGCCGGCTTGCCGCCGGAGACGAGGCCGATCAGCGTGCCCCAGACCGGCAGGCCGGAAATGAAGGCGCGGGTGCCGTCGATCGGGTCGAGGATCCAGACATTCTCGGAGTCGGTGTTCTCGTCGCCGAATTCCTCGCCCAGGATGCCGTGATCTGGATAATGCGCGTTGATCAGCGCCCGCAGCGCCTGCTCCGAAGCCCGGTCCGCCACCGTCACCGGATCGAAGCCGGACGCCGCCTTGTTCTCCACGAAATCGAGTGCCCGAAAATGCGGCATGATCGCTTTTCCGGCAGAATCGGCCAGCTGGTCGAGGAAGGCGATCAGGGCGGAATCGGTCATGATGGCGGCTCCAGAGGCTTCTGCATGCGGGGCATGCATTCTGTGCATGCCTCCGTCCCGTTCAGAGGTGGCTATCTAACAGGATGATTTTAAAAGTCTATTTTTATCCGCCCTGAAGGCGGCGGCGGGGTGATTCCGTCGGATGTTGCCGAATTGTCGCGGGGAAAGGCCGGATGGGGAAAGAGGTCTTGATCTTTTTGCACTGCAAGCGCAATTTATTGCGGTGCGGTACGTCGATTGGCGTCGATCTACCGCTGCCCTTCTTGGGCGTTTCCTCCCTAGACTTGGGCCGCCTCGTATCCACGAGCGGCCCTTTTTTCTGCCCGGAATTCTACTCGGCCGCCTCGGCGGCGATGGGATAGAGCGCGGCGTCCGGCACGCTCGACAGCGCCGCCGTGAAGCGGGCGAGGTCGGCGGCGAGCCGCTCGAAGCCGGAATTCAGCTGCAGCGTCCGCTCGTTCATATAGAGCCCGCGATTGATCTCGATCTGCAGCGCGTGCAGCCCGTTGCCGGGCCGGCCGTAATGCTCGGTGATGAAGCCGCCGGCATAGGGCTTGTTGCGCGCGACCGCATAGCCGGCGTCGGTCAGGATCGCGTGCGCCGCTTCCGAGATCGCCGGCGCGCAGCTGGTGCCGTAGCGGTCGCCGAGCACGATGTCGGCCCGCGCCCGCCCGGGCGCCGCGCGGACGGAGGACGGCATCGAATGGCAGTCGACCAGCACGCAGAAGCCGAAGCGCTGGTGCGTCGTCGCCAGAAGCTGCCGCAGCGTCTCGTGATAGGGCTTGTAGATCGTCTCGATCCGCAGGAGCGCATCCGCGACCGGGATCGGTTCGGCATAGATCTCGACATTTTCCGAGACGACGCGGGCGATGGTGCCGAGGCCGCCGGCGACGCGCAGCGAGCGCACATTGGCATAGGGCGGCAGCTCGCCGTCGAACATACGCGGGTCGAGCTCGTAGGGCTCGCGGTTCACATCCAGCCAGGCGCGCGGAAAATGCGCCCGCATCAGAGGGGCGCCGAGCGGCACGACCGACGCGAAGAGATCGTCGACGAACGTATCCTCCGAGCGGCGGATCATCCGTTCGTCGAGCTTCGACGCCTCGAGGAAATCGGCCGGATAGACGCGGCCGCTATGGGGGGAGTTGAACACGAACGGAATGCGCTGCTCGGCCGGAGCCATCACTTCGAAGGGAAGCGCATTCGCAAGGTCCGGCGCGGCGTCGATGGTCGTTCTCCCAGTTCTCTGGCACGCGCAACGGGGTGCCAACTTGGCGCCGGTCCGCGGAACGGATACCTGCGCCGCATCATGGTGCCAATATGGCGGGCAGCTGTCCACCGGCGCGGCAGGGAGCGGGAAATTTCGCCCCCATTCACCCGATATTTACTTCGTTCAGCCGTAATTCGATAACCAAATCACAAGGTGCCGCGAGGCGCCCGATCGAATCTCGACCGAGACCGGCCGTCCAGCCATGGATTCCCTGATGAACCGCATCCTGCTTGCCGAAGACGACAACGACATGCGCCGCTTTCTGGCCAAGGCGTTGCAGAATGCCGGCTATGATGTCGTCTCCTTCGACAATGGCCGCAGCGCCTATGAACGGATCCGCGAGGAGCCCTTCACGCTGCTCCTGACCGACATCGTCATGCCGGAGATGGACGGCATCGAGCTGGCGCGCCGCGCCACCGAGCTCGATCCCGACCTGAAGGTGATGTTCATCACCGGCTTCGCCGCCGTGGCGCTGAACCCGGATTCGAATGCGCCCAAGGATGCGAAGGTGCTGTCGAAGCCGTTCCACCTGCGCGATCTCGTCAACGAGGTGGAGCGTCTGCTCGCCGCCTGAGGAAGTTTTCAACAGGGTCGGGAAACACGAGGCTTGAACCTTCGGAAACACCCGGCTATACACCCGCTCACGCCGCCGGTCCCGCCGGTCGCGATCAGAAGGATGGGCGTGTAGCTCAGCGGGAGAGCACTACGTTGACATCGTAGGGGTCACAGGTTCAATCCCTGTCACGCCCACCATCCTTCCCACCTCCCTTGAAATGCCTAGCGAATTTCCTTCCCGGTCCCCGGGATCGAGCCTCACGATTTCGCCGACCGCCCGGCGCAAGCGCGTCCGGTCCGCCGCGCTCCGTCGCGCCGCACCGCGCGCTCGCGGGCAGGCTTCCCGTCAGAGCCGGCTTCGCTTTCGGGGGAGGGCGATCGGCGGCGCGTACCGCATGTCGGCCTGCTTCCTGAGCCAGAACTGGACCTGCTCGAACGGGCGCCGGACTTCCCGGACGAGCTTTGCCGGCAGCCCCGGTTTGATCTTTGGCGCCGGGACTGCTCGGGGCTCGGGCAGCACAATGTTCGTTGGCTCGATCACGACCGTGTTCATGCGGTCGGCGCCGATCGTGCTGGTCAGAAAGTCGTCGGATCCTTCGAGCCTGCCAGCCTGGATGCAGACGCCCGGCCGGACCTCATGCGAGGCGAAATCGCGACCCTCCCGGGTGATGTCGAACAGGAACTGGTCGACGGGGCACGTGAATGCTTCTTGCGCTGCGAGCCGGGCCGCGAGCTTCTTTGAAAGGATGTACGCAGCGGCGCCATCCCATGACTTTTCCGTCGGGTAGAGGCGAAGCCTGCCCGATCCGTTGCCGGGCGTTCCCCTGTACAGGTCGGGGTGAGGCGCCTCCAGCTTGACGATCTCAACCTCCGGCCGGATCCAGGCGTGCGACGACAGGAACGGAGCGAACTCCGCGATCATCAGGACGTCGTCTTCGAAGATGGCGCCGTAGGGCGAATCGCCCTCCGCGATCATCCGCCAGCATCGGCGGTGGCTGAGGAAGCAGGCGACCTCGGCCGCCGAGAGCCTTTCGCCATCCGCGCGGGGCTTGGCATGGTGCCTGAGCTCCGCCTCGGCGAGGTGCCTGGCATCGACGGCGGGCACCCGTTCAAGCGTTGCGCCAAGCCCTCGGAACTGGCTTTTCATCCAGTCTAGGCGTTCCGTCGACCTGTCGAGGTTGATCAAGAGGCTTCGCACGATGTCTCCGGTTGCACGAGGCGCGGGAGCGCGACGTAGCAGCATCCGAAGCCGATCGGCAAGCGTGCGGGATCGCAGGGCCGCTGGGCTTGTCTCGGGCCATATTCGAAGTACTTCAAGCGACACCTCCCTCCGAGCCTTCCGGCCGATAGGCCCCCTCCGCCATCCTCCTGAGGTGCTTCGCGTCAGCGAAGCCTCGAAGGAGGATTGAGCAGGCGAAGTCCGGCGAGGCGCGCCCCGGGATCCGAATCCGCTGTTCCCTGGCCCGCCTTCGAGGCCCGGCTTCGCCGGGCACCTCAGGATGACGGCCGAGTTGGGAACGCGGTCCGGGAGGGGGCTCGGCGACCCGCCGGTTGCCACGCCGGAGCGCCGCCGCTATGGTCCGGCCATTGTTCGCGCCAAACAAAGGAGGGCTGCGTGCGTACGTTCTTTCGCAACATTCGTCAGTGCGGCCCTGTTCATGCCCTGCAAGGATTTTTGCAGGGCTGACCCCGGCGAGCGCCAAGGCGCCTCTCTTTTCGGTCTGCCCTTCGTGGTGATGCCGCGCTGAACCCTGTTCGCGCGCCGGCATCGTGACAATCACCGGACTTCTTTTGCCTTTGAATGCGTACCCCGTGCAGGGGCGTCGGCGGCGGTCCGGACAGACCCGAGAATTCCCATGGCTTTGATTCATCTGCGCGCGCTCGGCGTGACCCTCGGCGCACCGCTTTTCTCCAATCTCAACCTCGCCATCGAGCCGGGTGACCGGCTCGGCATCGTCGCCGCCAATGGGCGCGGCAAGTCCACGCTGCTTCGGGCGATCGCCGGCGGCATCGAGCCGACGACCGGCGACGTCACCCGCGCCCGCGGCCTGAGCGTCGGGCATGTCGAGCAGAACGTTCCCGAAGCGCTGGCCGATGTCGCCTTCCACGACGCGGTGCTGAAGGCGCTGCCGGCCGATCAGCGCGATAGCGAAGGCTGGCGGGCGGATGTCGTGCTCGATTCGCTCGACGTGCCGGAGGCGATGCGGCGGAAGCCGCTCCGCCAATTGAGCGGCGGCTGGCAGCGCCTCGCCATGATTGCCCGCGTCTCCGTCACCGACCCGGACGTGCTTCTGCTCGACGAGCCCACCAACCACCTCGATCTCGCCCGCATCGGCCAGCTGGAAGGCTGGCTGAACGCGCAGCCGCGCGACACGACCCTGGTGATTTGCAGCCACGACCGCGCCTTTCTCGATGCGGTGACCAACCGGACCCTGTTCCTGCGGCCGGAAGCCTCGCGCGTCTTCCAGCTCCCCTACAGCCGGGCGCGGGCGGCGCTCGACGAGGTCGACGCCTCCGAGGCGAACCGCTTCGAGAAGGATATGAAGGCGGCGCAGCAATTGCGGCGCCAGGCGGCCAAGCTCAACAATATCGGCATCAACTCCGGCAGCGACCTGCTGGTCATCAAGACCAAGCAGCTCCGGCAGCGCGCCGACAGACTGGAGGAGGCGGCGCGTCCCGCGCACCAGGAGCGCTCGGCCGGCGCCATCCGCCTCGCCAATCGCGGCACCCATGCCAAGGTGCTGGTGACGCTCGACGATGCGCCCATCACCACGCCGGACGGCACGCTGCTGTTTCGGACCGGCAAGCTCTGGATCCGCCAGGGCGACCGGATCGTGCTGCTCGGGCTGAACGGCGCCGGCAAGTCGCGGCTGATCGAGCGGGTGCGGCAGGCGATCGTGGCGCCGGAAGGCGCCGACCCCGCCGTCAAGGCTACGCCGAGCCTGGTGCTCGGCTATGGCGACCAGGGCCTCTCCGATCTCGCCGATACCGACACGCCGCTCGGCGCGCTGTCCCGGCGCTTCGAGCTCGGCGATCAGCGCGGCCGCAGCCTGCTGGCGGGGGCGGGCATCGGCATCGACTGGCAGGCGAGCCCGATCGGCCGCCTCTCCGGCGGGCAGAAGGCGCGGCTCGGCATGCTGGTGCTCCGGCTGACCAATCCCAATTTCTACCTGCTCGACGAGCCGACCAACCATCTCGACATCGAGGGGCAGGAAGCGCTGGAGAGCGAACTGCTCGGCCACGAGGCGAGCTGCCTGCTGGTGTCGCATGACCGCAGCTTCGTGCGCGCCGTCGGCAACCGGTTCTGGCGGATCGAGAAGAAGAGGCTGGTCGAGGTCGAGGGGCCGGAAGGCTATTTCGCGGAGGTTGCCGCGGGATAGGGCCTTGATCTCGCAACGAATCCGGCGCCGGCGCGTTCACTTGTCAGTGAGGCTTGATGGAGGTTTCCATGCCGGACGCCAAGCGGGACACCAGGGACGCGGACCCGAAGTCGGACAAGAAGACGACCCGGAAGGTCGAGCCCATGCCGCCGGAAGGGCCGCATGCCCGTCCCGACCTGACCGATCACGAGAAGACGCCGGGAACCGGCTCGCTGCCGGATTCCGGCACCAAGGGCATCGATATCGGCCCGGGCTGAGGGAAGGGCGGGGTTGAGGTGGATCGGGCGGCCCGGCGGCCGCCCGATGCATATCGGGACTACCAGTGTCTGGACTACCAGTCGGCGCCGGTGCGGATCGCCTGCGCTTCCTCGGCCGCCTTCATCTGCGCCTGCGTGAACTGCATGGCGTGGCGGCAGAGATCGGTCGAATCGGTCCAGAGATTGCGCCAGATGCCCAAGATTCCGGAAAGCGGCTCGCCGGCGACGGCGGAAGAGAAGGATTCGAACGCGATCGGACCCTGGTAGTTCGCCTTCACCAGGCCACGGAAGATCCGCGTGAAGTCGATCGATCCGGTGCCGAGATAGCCGCGATGCGATTCGCCGGTGTGGAAATAGCCGAGATAATCGCCGGTCTCGATGATGGCGCGCTCGGCGTCCGCTTCCTCGATGTTCATGTGGTAGCAGTCGAGGTGCACCTTGACGTTCGGCATGCCGACTCGCTTGCAGAGCTCGACGCCCTGGGCTGCCGTGTTGATGACGTTGGTCTCGTAGCGGTTCACCACCTCGAGGCCGAGGGTGATGTTGCTCCTTGCCGCTTCCTCCGCGACGCGACGCAGCACCTCGACCGCGCCGGCGACGCCTTCCGTCGTGGCGGGCGTGAAGTATTTCTGGAAGCCGGAATAGAGGATGCCGGTGATGTGCGTGCCGCCGAGGTCGCGCGTCGTCGAGACGACCTTCCTCAGATGCGCCTCGCCGCGCGCCTTCTTGTCCGCGTCGCCGGAGGAGATGTCGCAGCTGTCGTCGAGGCCGAGCGACGTGGTGATGCCGATGCCGTGCTTCTCCAGCGCCTTCACCGTGAAGGGGATGTCGATCAGTGACGGGTCGAGGGCAGGGGCCTCGATATAGTCGTAGCCGAGGCCGGCGGTGCTCGCGATCGCGCGCTCGGCTTCCTCGTGGCTCCAGCCGCCGACCCAGACCTGTGCGTGAACGCCCAGTTTGTTCTTCATGGTTTCCTCCCTCTTCGGTTCAGGGCTCTTGCGGCCCTGTCTAGATTCCCTTCCGCGGCGCCGGCGGGGCGATCGAGGCCCGCGCCTGCAGCGTGCATTTGAGCTGGATATGGGCCGGCGGCGACGTGTCGCCGTCGATGCGCGCCTTGAGCCGCGACCAGATCGCCTGGCCGATTTCCTCGATCGGCTGGCGGATGGCGGTCAGCGGCGTCGCCCGCGCCCGCATCCAGGCATAGTCGTCGAAGCCGACCAGCGAGATCGATCCGGGAATGGTGATCCCGCGTTCGGCGAGCGCGGAGAGGGCGCCGAGCGTGGTGAAATTGGTGAGCGCCAGGATCGCCGTCGGCGCCGGGTTCTTGCCGAGCCATTCGGCCAGCCGGGAGGAGGCGAGCCCGAAATCGCCGCCGGTCTCGACGATGGTCGGCGGCGGCAGGCCGAGGCTCTCCGCGACCGCTCCCGCGCCGGCGCAACGCTCGCGGATGTTGGCGAGGCGCAGGATGGAGGCGGCGATCAGGATGTCGCGATGGCCGTTCTCGACGAGATGGCGCATGCCGATCGCGCCGGCGTCCTCGTTGTCGACCGATACGGTGTCGGCGGCCGGGTCGTGCGTGATGCGGTCGGCGATGACATAGGGGACGTTCGCCTTCTCGATCAGCGCGCGCGCCGGAAATTCGTCGGAGCTCGGGATGACGACCAGTCCGGCCGGGCGCCAGGCGAGCATGGCGGCGAGGCGCGACTGCTCGACCTCCGTCTCGCCGCGGGAACTGGCGACGATCAGCTCATAGCCCTGGTCGCGCAGATTGGCTTCCAGCTCCGACACGACCGCCGTGAAGAACGGATTGTCGAGATCTGGAACCAGCACGGCGATGATGCGCGCCTTGCCGGTCCGAAGCAGCGCGGCGGCGCGATCCGCCTGGTAGCCGAGCGCCTCGGCCGCCTCGCGCACGCGCTGCGCCAGCGCGGCATTGACCGGCCGGCTGCCGTTCAGGACGTTCGAGACCGTGCCCGGCGAGACGCCGGCCCGCTCGGCGACGTCGCGGATGGAGATCGGCTTTTCCGTCACGCCCGGCTCCTCGGTTGCGGCGATCCCGACTGGGAGGGTCGCAAAAACGATTTATAAAAAATCGTTTTACCGTTTCTCGTCAGGGACCGCAACGGAAGACGATAGGCGCGGAACCGCGCGACAAGATGACGGCGCTATTCCCCCATCAGGTCCAGGCTCGCCGCCCGCTCGCGCAGCATCGCCAGCAATTCGATCCGGCGGGGCTCCGGCGTATCAACCGGCAGGACGAAGCAGAGCGTCAGCGTGACGCCGCCGCGCGCGTCGCGGATCGGGGCGGCGAGGCACCAAGTGAAGCGATCGGCCAGCGCCGCGCTCTCGCTGTAGCCCTGTCGCCGCGCAAGCGCGATGTCGGCGAGGAACTCCTCCTGCGGGATGAGCCGGCCGTCCGGCAGGCGATAGTCCTCGGCCGGCACGAAGGCGCGCACGGCCTCGTCGCTCATGTGGGTGAGCAGCAGCCGGCCCGACGCGGTCCAGGGGATCGGCACCTCGACGCCGATCTGGCTGGAGATGCGGAACGGGCCGGTCGAATCCCGGCAGTCGAGCACGACATATTTGTTGCCGCGCAGGCCGCAGAGCTGCGCCGTCTCGCCGCTGTCGCCGGCCAGCCGGTCGAGCGCCTCGACGATGCGCGGATAATGCGCGTTGTGGTGGCTGTAGGCCCAGCCGAAAAGGTGCATGGCGCGGCCGAAATAGACATGGCCGTCGGCGCCGACCGTCTCCAGCATGTCCGCCTCGAGCAGGCGGTTGACGATCTCGTAGGTGGTCGAGCGCGGCGCGCCGATCCGCCGCGCGATCTCGCCGACGCGCATCGGCGCGCGATGACGCAGCAGCGCCTCGAGCAGGATGATCACCCGGTCGATGCCGCGCTTGCGCTCGCCGCCGGCGGTGGCCGCCGTCTCCTGTCGGGTGTCACTCGGATACGCGGTTTCCGTCATGTCAGGCCTGCTCGTTCATGTTTCCAGGGTCGCGCCGGAAGACGCTTGAAAGATGTTCGGACTGGGTCTAGCTTCGTATGTGTCCGATATATAAGCAAGATGTACAGTATATCGGACACTAAAGAGGGCCCGGGCGGAGAATTTGGGGCACCTGGCAGGGGAGAGCGTCGTCGTGAACGGCGCGTTGCCGGCTTGTCCTTTTTTCGGCGCATCGCGGCACAACCTTCCAGGGGAAACGTGATGAAAAAATCTTCTCTCTTTGCATCCGCAAGCATGCTGGGACTCGGCCTCCTCATGAGCGTGGCGGGCGTTTCTCAGGCCGACGCCGCGGCCAACTGCATCAAGGGCGACCGCAAGGCGCCCTACACGCTGGGCTGGGCCAACATCTATTCCGTGCCGACCTGGATGAAGCAGACCCAGGGCACGATCGAAGCCGAGGTCGAGCAGCTGAAGAAGGAAGGCCTCGTCGACAAGCTCGTCGTCACCGACGCGCAGGGCGACGCCAACGTCCAGATCCAGCAGATCCAGTCAATGATCGACGCCAATGTCGACGCCATCATCCTGATCGCCGGCTCGTCGACCGCGCCGGCCCGCGTGCTGGCCGACGCCTGCGCCAAGGGCATCGCCATCATCAATTTCGACAGTCTTGTCGACACCGATGACGTGACCGCCAAGGTCAACACCGACTCGCATCAGTGGGGCGAGCAGGCGACCAAGTTCATGATCGATTCGCTCGGCGGCAAGGGCAAGATCCTGATCCTGAACGGCCCGGCCGGCGTCTCCGTCAGCGACGATCGTCGCGCCGGCGCCAACGACCTGCTCAAGGCCAATCCGGACATCCAGGTCCTGGCCGAGACCAACACTGCCTACAACGTCGCGCCTGCCCAGGAGGCCGTCACCAGCCTCTTGTTCGCCAATCCCGAGATCGACGGCATTCTCTCCTTCGGCGGCGCGCTTTCGGCCGGCGCCGTGCTGGCGCTCGACAAGCAGGGTCGCGAGCAGGTTCCGATCACCGGCGAGAACGCCCGCCAGTTCCTCGAGCTCTGGAAGGACAAGGGCCTGAAGAGCTGGGCGACGATGCAGCCGAACTGGCTCGGCGCCTTCGCCGCCTACACCGCCGTGCAGGCGCTGGAAGGCAAGGACGTGCCGGCCTTCGTCAAGATCCCGCTGCCGGTCATCGACAATTCCAACATCGACGAGTACCTGGCCCGCGCCAAGGATTTCCCGGCCGACGGCTATATCTTCTCGCCGTATGACCGGGAACTCTTCGCCAAGCTTCTGGCCCAGAAGTAAATCGGACGATCCACGTGGCTTCGCCCGCACCCATCCTCGCCGCGCGCGGGGTGTCGAAGGCATTCTTCGGCAACCCCGTCCTGCGCTCGGTTTCCATCGAGTTGATGCCGGGGCGCGTGCATGCGCTGCTCGGCGAGAACGGCGCGGGCAAGTCCACGCTCATCAATCTGCTGTCCGGCGCGCTGCGTCCGGACAGCGGAACCATCGAGATCGACGGGCAGGCGGTCAGTCGCCACAGCCCGCCGGACGCGCGCCGGGCGGGTATCGCCGTGGTGCAGCAGGAGCTGAGCCTGACCAGCTCGCTCTCGATCGCCGAGAATATCGGCCTCGGCGCCTATCCGCGCCGCTTCGGCCTCGTCGATTATACCGCGCTGGCCGCCCGCGCCAAGGCGGCCTGCGATCTCGTCGGGCTGCACGAGCCGCTGGCGACGCCGGTCGGCGAGTTGTCGCTCGGCCGGCGCCAGATGGTCGAGATCGCCAAGGCTCTCTATCGCAAGCCCCGCGTGCTGATCCTCGACGAGCCGACCTCGTCGCTGTCGGCCACCGAGACGCGCATTCTCACGGCGCTGCTGGAGAAGCTGCGCGGCGAGGGCATCGCGATCCTCTATATCTCGCACCGGCTGGAAGAGGTGATGCAGCTCTGCCAGCACGTCACCGTGCTGAAGGACGGAACCTGCACGGCCGATCGCTCGCTCGAGGGCGTCAACGCGGCCGGCCTGGTGCGCCTGATGGTCGGTCGCGACCCCGGCGACCTTTTTCCGCGCTGGGACAGCACGCTCACCGACACCACCGCCGTGGCCGTTACCAAGTTCTCCGCCGGCGCGATGCAGGACGTCGATCTCGACGTCAAGGCGGGCGAGGTCGTCGGCATCGGCGGGCTGGTCGGCCAGGGGCAGGAAGACCTGCTGCTCGGCCTCTACGGCGCCATTCCCGCCAAGGTCGCGTCGGCCACGATCGGCGGCCAGTCCGGCCTGCCCGGAAACGTGCCGCAGGCCAATGCGCGCGGGCTCGCCTATGTGCCGGCCGACCGCAAGCGCGAGGGCCTGCATCTGATCCATCCGATTATCACCAACCTGATGCTGCCGGCCTTCGCCCGCATGCCGGCGCTGAAGCTGCGCAACCGCGCGGCCGAGCGCGAGACGGCGATGGGGCTGGCGGTCCAGTTCTCCATCAAGGGCGATCTCGGCCGTGCCGCGCAGGCGCTCTCCGGCGGCAACCAGCAGAAGGTCGCGCTGGCGAAATGGATGCCGCACGACCCGTCCGTCCTGCTCCTCAACGATCCGACGCGCGGCGTCGATGTCGAAACCAAGCGGGAAATCTATCAGATGCTTCGCGCCTTCGCGGCCTCCGGCAAGGCGGTCGTCCTGCTCAGTTCCGATACGCCGGAGCTGGTCCATCTCTGCGACCGCGTCGCCGTCGTGCGCGAGGGACGGATCGTGACCATGCTCGATCGAGGCGGCCTGAGCGAGGAGGCGATCGTCGCCGCCGCCATGGGCGCCGAGCGCGAAAGGCAAGCGGCATGAGCAATCCCTCCATCTCCGCGCCCGGACGCGGCAACGCGCTCTATCTCGCGGTCCAGGCCAAGCGCAACATCGGCGTCCGCAGCCTGTTCCTCGTCGTCCTCGCCTTCCTGATCGCCTATGGCGTGCTGTTTCCGGGCCTGTTCACGGCGGCTGGCTTCGCCAAGTTCACCCAGAGCTGGTTCCCGCTGGCGCTGGTCGCCATGGCGCAGGCGATCCTGATGCTGACAGGCGGCATCAGCCTCGCTATCGGCGCGCTGGTCAGCCTCGGCGCGGTGATCGCCGCCACGACCATGACCGGTCCGCTCGGCGTTGCCGGCGGCGCGGCTCTGGTCGGCCTCGCCGGCCTCGGCATCGGGGCGGTGACCGGGCTGATCGTCGTCAAATTGCGTCTGCCGGCGATCGTTGTGACGCTGGCCGGCTCGTTCATCATCGCGGGTGCTGCGCTGCTTGTCCTGCCGCGTCCCGGCGGGGCGATGCCGGACTGGCTCTCCAACCTGCTCGCCGGCAACACGCCGGCCGCCTTCGCCGTTCTGGTCGTCATCGTGCTTCTCTGGAAGCTCTATCTGGCGACGCCGCTCGGCCTCAGCCTCTACGCCGCCGGCGAAAATCCTGTCGGCGCCTATCGCTCCGGCGTTCCGGTCGATGCCGCGCGCATCGCGGCCTATGCGATCAGCGGCCTGCTCTGCACCGGCGCCGGCCTGTTCGTCGCGGCGCAGACCGGCTCCGGCGATCCGATCATCGGCACCTCGTTCACGCTGAACTCGATCGCGGCGGCCGTTCTCGGCGGCATCGGCTTCCTCGGCGGGCAGGGCACCATGCGCGGCGCGCTCGCCGGCAGCCTTCTGCTCAGTTTGATGATCTCCGTGATGTTCTTCCTCGGCTTCACGCCGGTCGCGCAATATGTGGCGCAGGGCCTGATCATCATCGGCGCGGTCGCCATTCCCCAATTCCGCATGAGGGCCCGATGAGCATCAGCGACGCCGGAATCCTGTCCAGGTCCCGCATCCGGGCCATCGTCACCAGCCGGCCGTTCCTGACCTTCGCCATCGTGGCGCTGGTCTGGATCGTCGCCAGCTTCGTCTCGCGCGGCTTCGGCGCCTATGGCCATCTGCGCTATCTGGTCGAGCTCGCCGCCGTCATCGGCATCGTCGCGGCGGGGCAGACTTTTGTCGTCATCGCCGGCGGCATCGATCTGTCGGTCGCGGCGATCGTCACCGTTGCTGCCGTCGGCTTGCCGCTCTTCGCCATCGACGCCGACCCGACCGGGCTGACGCCGATCCTCGCCGTGCTCGCCATGACGACGGCGATCGGCCTCGTCAACGGCCTCGGCGTGGCGCTGTTACGCGTACACCCGATGATCATGACGCTGGCGATGGCGACCTTCCTGCAGGGGCTGCTGATCATCATCGCCGGCGGCAGCGCCGTCACCGCCGCCAATCCGCTGGTGAGCTGGGTCGGCAATGCGAGGCCGTTCGGCGTGCCGGCCGGCATCCTCGTCTGGGTCGTCATCTCGGTCGTCGTGCTGGTGGTGATGCATGCGACGCCGTTCGGCGCGCGGCTGTTCGCCATGGGCGCCGGGCCGCTCGCGGCCAAGCTCTCCGGCGTGCCGATCGCGACGACGACGATGGCCGTCTACGGCATCAGCGGCTTCATGGCGGGCCTCGCCGGCATTCTCGTGCTCGGCATGAACGGCCAGGGCTATGTCGGCATCGGCGACCCGTACCTGCTTGCCTCGATTGCCGCCGTCGTATTGGGAGGCACGTCGATCCTCGGCGGGCTCGGCACCTATGCCGGCTCGATTCCCGGCGCGATCCTCTTGGTGACGATCACGGCGCTGATCACCGTCGTCAACGCGTCGCCCGGTTGGCGCAGCATTCTGTTCGGCACGCTGATCCTCGCCCTGCTGCTGCTCTCGGGCCGCGAGGCGGCGCGCCGCTAGGGCGCGTCGTTCTTTCGTCAGAGCAGCAGCTTGCGCAGCGCGGCGTCGCAGCGGTCGAGCTGCTCGATCGTGACGTACTCGTCCGGCTTGTGCGCCATGTCGATCGAGCCGGGGCCGCAGACGACGGTCGGCACGCCGAGGTCGCGCTGGAACAGGCCGCCCTCGGTGCCATAGGCGACCTTGCCATGGCCGTTGTGGCCGACGACGTTCTTCAGCCGCGTCACCAGCGGGTGCGACGGGTCGATCGCCAGCGCCGGGTAGTCGTAGATCGGCTCGAAGGTGATCGACGCCTGCGGCGCGCGGCTGCGCATTTCCGGCAGCAGCTTCGTCTCGGCGAAATCGACGATCCGCTCGAAGATCGAATCCGGGTCGACCTCGACCAGATTGCGGTATTCGAAGGTGAACGAGCAGGCGTTCGGCACGATGTTGACCGCCGTGCCGCCCGAGATCAGGCCGGTCGAGATGGTCGTGTGGACGACGTCAAAGGCCTCGTCGCGCGGACCGATGGCGAGTTCGCCGGCGAGATCGCGCAGGAAAACGATCAGCTCGGCCGCATACTCGATCGCGTTGACCGCGCGCGGCGCCAGGCTCGAATGCGCTTCCTGGCCGGTGACGTGGCAGCGATAGCCGCGCCCGCCCTTGTGGCCGACGACGACCTGCATGCTGGTCGGTTCGCCGACCAGGCAGGCGGCCGCCGCCTCGCCGCGACCCTTCAGGATGGCGATCATCTCGCGCACGCCGGTGCAGCCGACTTCCTCGTCATAGGAGAAGGCGATGTGCACGGGCCGCTCGAGCTTCGCCGCGACCAGCTCCGGCACGATCGCCAGCACGGCGGCGTCGAAGCCCTTCATGTCGCAGGCGCCGCGGCCGTAGAGGCGGCCGTCGCGCTCGGTCAGCGTGAAGGGATCGCTGGTCCAGGCCTGGCCCTCGACGGGGACGCAATCGGTGTGGCCGGAGAGGATGATGCCGCCCGGGCCGGCGGGACCGATCGTCGCCCAGAGGCTGGCCTTGCGGCCGTCCGCCGACGGGAAGATCTCGGCCGTCACGCCATGGATGGCGAGATAGGCGCGGACATGCTCGATCAGGGGGAGGTTGGAACGGGCGCTGGTGGTGTCGAAGCCCACGAGATCGGCGAGGATCTCGCGGGTGGTCTGGGTCTTGGTCATACGCTTCACTATACAGGCTGGATCGTCTCGCCTCACGCGCCGCCGCTGCCGCCGGGGCGATAGGGCGGCGGGGTCAGCAGCATGGCGGTGACGGGGGCGGGGATGCCGCCGATCGGATCCTCGCGCGACGGCATGCCGTCGATGAAGGGCAGCAACTGGTGCTTGGCGATCTCGAACACACGGCGCAGCTCGGCGACCGGGTTGCGGTGCTCGTCGACGCGCAGGTCGAGCCAGGCGAAGGATTCCTCCTTGAACACCTTGAGCGCCGCCGACTGCTTGCCGCGCTTGTCGCCGCCGGCGGCCTGGCCGGCTTCGAGGATCAGCATCAGCCGCTCGTGCAGGTCGAAACCGGCGCTGCGCTCGGCCGCTTCCGCCATGGCGTCGATCGTCGCGGCGCCGACCAGCATGTTGCCCTGCACGGTGAAGCCGTCGCCCTCGATATGGCCGGCCCAGCCAACGCAGTCGCTGCCGGTATGGGCGGCGGTGCGGCCCTCGCCGTCGACGATGCCGAGCTGGCGCACCGACTGGCCGGGATCCTCGGCGATCAGTTTGGCCAGCGCTTCCGGCGCCGACATTCCCTTGCGCAGCAATTCCAGGCCGTCGATGCCGAGATAGGGATTGACCCAGGACTGGGTGGCGATGGCGCCGACACCGGCGTCGGCGAAGATGCAGATGCCGCCGACCGCCGGCACCGCGGTCGAGACGGCGACGCCGAGCATGCCGCTGCGCGGGCAGCGGGCGGAGACGGAGAAGGTGTTCAGCTCGATCATGATCCGGATTCCAGTTCAACGGGTGCGCGGAAGCGGCGGAAGGGGTCGGGCACCGCGTCGATCAGCGCCCTCGTATAGTCGCTCTCGGGGGCGGAAAACACGCGCTCGGCCGTGCCGATCTCGATCAGCTTGCCGTGCCGCATGACGGCGACACGGTCGCTGACCTCGCGGATCACCGCCAGATTGTGGCTGACGAAGACCGAGGTCAGGCCGAGCTCGTCCTTGATCTCGCGGAAGAGCTTCAGCACCTGCGCCTGCACCGAGACGTCGAGCGCCGAGGTCGGCTCGTCGGCGAGCACGACGGCGGGGCGCAGGATGACGGCGCGGGCGATCGCGACGCGCTGGCGCTGGCCGCCGGAAAGCTGGTGCGGATAGCGGGTGATGGTCGTGGTCGGCAGGCCGACACGCTCCAGCGTCTCGCCGATCAGTCTCGCCCGCGACGCCCGGTCGCCGATGCCGTGCACTTCGAGCGGCGCGGCGAGGATCGTGCCGATGTTCTGGCGCGGGTTGAACGACGAGGCCGGGTCCTGGAAGACGGCCTGCATCTGGCGGCGCGCCTGCTTGAGATCGCGGCCGGACGCCGCCCAGACGTCGCGCCCGTCCAGCGTGATCGCGCCGGCGCTCGGGCGTATCAGGCGCAGAATCATCCGGAGCAGCGTCGACTTGCCGGAGCCCGATTCGCCGACGATGCCGAGCGTCTCGCCGCGCGCTACCGACAGCGTCACGTCGTCGACCGCGTTGACGCCGCGCACGAAGGATTTCGTCACGCCGGCGACCTGGATCACCGTGTCGCTCATGACGCCACCTTCGGAAACAGGGTCGGCGTCGAAGCCAGCAGCATCTTGGTGTAGTCCTCGCGCGGCTCGGTGAAGATGCGCTCGACCGAGCCCTGTTCGACGATCTTGCCGCGATACATCACATAGACCCAGTCGCAGAGTTCCGCGACGACGCCGAGATCATGGGTGATGAAGAGAATCGACGTTTTCTCGCGATCGCGGATTTCTTTGAGCAGCTTCAGCACCTGCGCCTGGACCGTGACGTCGAGCGCCGTGGTCGGCTCGTCGGCGATGATCAGTTCCGGCTCCAGCGCCAGGCCCATGGCGATCATGGCGCGCTGCTGCATGCCGCCGGAAAAGCCGTGCGGATAGTCCTCGACCCGCCGTTCCGGCTCGCGCACATGCACGGCGCGGAGCAGGTCGACGGCGCGGGATACGGCGGCCTTGAAGGAGAGGTTCCGGTGCAGCACCAGCGGTTCGCCGACCTGGCGGCCGATCCGCATGGTCGGGTTCAGCGCCCGCATGGCGTCCTGCGGGATGAATGAGAGGCGGTCGCCGCGCAGCTTGCGCATTTCGGCCGGCGACAGGTCGAGGATGCGGCGCGGACCAAGTTCGATCGAGCCGGAGACGACGGCGCGCTTCGGCAGCATGCGGAGCGTGGAGAGCGCCGTCATTGTCTTGCCGGAACCGGATTCGCCGATGACGCCGACGATCTCGCCGGGCCAGACATCGAGCGAGACACCGTCGACCGCCCGGAATGAGCCGCTGCGCTTCGGGAAATCGACGGTGAGGTCGCGGACCGAAAGGGTCGGGCGCCCATTTTCGAGAGCGCGGGAGCGGATGTCCATGTCGGTCACTCCCTCATATGCGGATCGGTGACGTCGCGCAGACCGTCGCCGAGCAGGTTGAAGCCGAGCACGCAGATGAACATCGCCATGCCGGGAACGATCGACAGCCACGGCGCCTGGGCCATGAAGCCGCGGCCCGTGCTCAGCATGTTGCCCCAGGAGGGGTCGGGCGGCTGCGCGCCGAGGCCCAGGAAGGAGAGGGCGGATTCGAGCAGAACAGCATAGGCGAAGGCGACGGCCGCCTCGACCATCAGCGGCGCCATGATGTTGGGCAGGATCTCGCGGAAGATGATGCGCGCGTCGCTCATGCCGATCGAGCGGGCCGCCTCGATGTATTGCTGGCGCAGCACCGCCTGCGTCGAAGCGCGGGCGAGCCGCGAGAAGCCCGGGATGAAGACGATGCCGATCGCGATCATCGCGTTCAGCACGCTGGTGCCGAGGCTCGCCATCAGCACGACGGCGAGCAGGATGGCGGGGAAGGAGAATAGGAGGTCCATCGCCCGCATCAGGACCTGCTCGACGATGCCGCCGAAATAGGCCGCCGTCATGCCGATCAGCGTGCCGCCGACGAGGCCGACGGTGACGGCAAGCAGCGCTACCTGCATCGAGACGCGGGCGGCGAAGATGGCGCGCGAGAGCACGTCGCGGCCGAGCTCGTCTGTGCCGAGCCAATGGCCCGCACTCGGCGGCTGCAGCATCTTGGTGACGTCGAGCTCGAGCGGCGAATAGGGGGTGATCCACGGCGCGAAGATCGCGGCGAAGAGCACTACCCCGACGAGAAGGCCGCCGAGGAGCACCAGCCGCCAGCGGCGGAAATCGAAACCGGCTGCAGCTGACATCACGAGCTCCTCGCCTTGACCTGGCGCGGATCGAGCAGGCTGGCGATCAGGTCGACCAGGAGGTTCAGCGTCAGCACGAACAGGGTGATGGCGAGCGCGCCGGCGAGCAGCACCGGATAGTCGCGGTTGATGATGCCGACCAGCACGAAGGAGCCGACGCCCGGCAAGAGGAAGATGTCCTCGATGACGACGACGCTGCCGAACAGGAAGCCGAACTCGACGGCGGCAACGTTCAGATAGGGGATGAAGGCGTTGCGCATCGAATGGCGGAACACGATGGTCCGGCTGCTGGCGCCCTTGGCCTCGGCGGTGCGGACATAGTCGGTCGACAGCACTTCGAGCATCGAGGCGCGCATGATGCGGATGAGCAGCGCCGACGAGACGATGCCAAGTGACAGCGCCGGCATGATCATCTGCTTCAGGTTCATCACCGGGTTGACGGTGAACGGCGTGAAGCCGCCGGGCGGCAGCCAGCGCAGCGTCAGCGTGAAGACGAGCACCAGCAGCGTCGCCAGCCAGAAATTCGGGATCGCGCCCAGGATGGTGGCGAGGAAGGTGATCGAGCGGTCGGCGCCCTTCTGGTGCCGGCGCGCCGCCCAGGCGCCGAGCGGGATGGCGATCAGATTGGCGATGATGAATGCGAAGGTCGCAAGCTCCAGCGTCACCGGCAGGCGCTTCAGCAACTCCGGCCCGACGGCGACGCCGTTCTGGAACGAGGTGCCGAAATCGCCGCGCAGCGTCCGGCCGAGCCATTCGGCGTACTGGACGACCAACGGCCGGTCGAGGCCGTGCTGCGCCTCGAAGCGCTGGATGGCCTGGGCGGTGGCATGAATGCCGAGCGCGGATTTGGCGGCGGATCCGGGCAGGACGTTGATTGTGACGAACAGCACGACGGACGCCGCGAACAGCGTCAGCACGAAGCCGGCGAGCCTGGTCAGAACGAGCCTGATCATGGAGGGGGAGCGACCTGAAAAAGAGGAAGCCCGCCGTCGGGACGAAGGCCGACGGCGGGCTCAGGAAACGATCAGGGAGCCAGCCAGGCGTCCTTGATGGTCTTGAGGAAACCGGTGCGCATCGGCTTGTAGTTCTTCAGCTGGTCGGTATGGGCCGTGAGGATCCACGCATTGACCAGCGGCACGATTGGCATCTCTTCGAGCGACAGCTCCTGCTGGCGCTTGTAGGACGCTTTGCGCGCCTCGAGCGTCGTGCCGGACTTGGCCTCGGCGAGGATCGCCGTCATGCCGTCCGAGCAGCTTTTCTGGACGTTGATGCCGGTGTTGCAGGAATAGTTGCTGGTGACGAAATCGTCGGGATCGGCCAGCGGGCTGACCCAGTACATCGTCGTCATGTCGAACTGGCTCGGACCCCAGACCTCGTCCCAGTAGCGCGGGATTTCCATGGTCGAGATCTTGGCCTTGATGCCGACGGCGGCGAGGTTCGCCTGGATGATCGGCGCCATGGCGACCATGGCCGGGAAGGACGAGGCCATGGTGAGCGAGGTCTCGAAGCCGTCCGGGAAGCCGGCCTCCGCGAGCAGCGCCTTGGCCTTCTCCGGGTTGGCGGCCGGCGTGAACTCCTTCAGGTCTGCATAGGCCCAGTTCCACTCCGGGATGACGCCGCCGAGGATCGGCGTCGCCTGGCCGAAGAAGGTGCCGGCGGTGATCGCCTGGCGGTCGATCGCATGCGCGATGGCCTGGCGAACCTTCGGATTGTCGAGCGGGGCCGTGGTGTTGTTCGGCAGCAGCCAGTAGTAGCGCGAGCCTTCCAGCGTCTGGCCGGTGAGGCCGGGGGTGGCGGAGATCGTCGCCCAGTCCTTGGCCGGAATCTCGTTCGAGAAGTTCACCGTACCGGAGATCAGCGCGTTGGTCAGCGCCGTGACGTCGGCGATCAGGTGCATCTCGATCGCGTCGAAATACGGCTTGCCCTCTTCGTAGAAGTCGGCGTTGCGCTCGAAATTGATCATCGAGCGCGGTGTGTAGGAGACGAACTTGAACGGACCGCTGCCGACCGGCTGCGAGTTCAGGTCATGCCCACTTTCGACCAGCTTCTTCGGCACGATCGAGGAGCCCGGGAAGGCCATGTAGATCAGGAACGGGCCGGTCGGCTTGGACAGGTTGAAGCGGACGGTGAGCGGATCGACGACGTCGATCGATTCGATCGTCTCGACCTGCGAGGCGTACGAATAGCCGCTGTCGGGCGCGCGCAGGCGGTCGAAGGTGAACTTGACGTCCTCGGCCGTGACCGGGTCGCCATTGTGGAATTTCACCCCTTCGCGCAGCTTGAAGGTGTAGGTCTTGCCGTCCTCGGAGACCTCGTAGCCGGTGGCGAGGTCGGGATAGGGCTGGGCGTCGGGATCGAGCGACATCAGCGTCGAATAGATCTGCTCGATGACGACATGCGACATGCCGCTCGGTCCGCGCGCCGGATCGAAGCCGGCCGGATCGGCCGAGAAGGCGAGCTTCAGCACGCCGCCGCGCACCGGCTCCTCGGCGAATGCCGGAGCCATGCCGAGCGGCATCCCGACGGCCATCACGGCCGCCGCCGCGACGCCGGCCTTCAGAAGGAAACGACGGCTTACCGTCGCGCGCCGATGATGTGTCATGTCGGATCGATCTCCCTGCAATCGAACGCTTTCCGCGATGTGGTTCCATTCGCGGATTGGCTTCCGCGCCCCCTCGGCACGGTTGACCAAAAAATTGAATGCACTTGAATGTCAGGAAAGTCATGCCGGGGGTCAAGGGCAATTTCTGATCATGCCCAGTCAAAATCTGAGCAAGCGGACGCTGTTTTCGAGGCGTTGCATGCGGTACAAGTTCATTCAACCTCGGTTCAGGTGTGAACTCGGCAATGCGTGAATTGGACAAGGCCATGGCTGCCGGCGACGACGTGGAGACACCGTCGCTTGGAGCGCAGCTGCGCCATCTTCGCCGGCTCAAGGGATTGCGGCTGAAGGATCTCGCCGCCGAGCTCGGCTGCTCGGAAAGCATGCTCTCGAAGGTCGAGAACGACCGCGCCGATCCGTCGCTGCATCTGCTGCATCGGCTTGCCGAGGCGCTCGGGACGCCGGTGCAGGCGCTGTTCAGCGATACGCCGAAGGCGCCGCTCACCGTCTATCGCAGCGGCGAGCGTCCGGTCCTCCAGCTCGAGCGCCGCGACTCCGGCCCGCCGCTCGCCAGCTTCGAGCGGATGATCCCCTATGCCGAGGGCCGGACCCTCAACGCCAACATCCATGTCGTGCCGCCGGGCGGTGGATCGAACGGCATCCTCCGCCATGTCGGCGAGGAGGTCGGCTACGTTATCGAGGGCACGATCGAGCTCGTGGTCGACGGCCATGCCGTGGTGATCGGGGCCGGTAGCTCGTTCTTCTTCCAGTCGTCGCTGCCGCACAGCTACAGCAATATCGGCACGGTCGTCGCCCGCATCGTCTGGGTCAACTCGCCGCCTTACTGAGGCCGTCGCGGGCGAAACAGGCGGATCTCCAAGATGTCCGAAATTTAACCGCGCGGACATCTGGGCTCCCGGCCGTGGCGGCGGGTCTGCCGCCGCGGTGGACGCACCGCCTAACGCACTGCAAAGGCTGGCTTATTCAAGGTTGCATCGGGTGCGGTGCCCTGTCCGGGCCGGCCTGTCCCCGTCGATCCCCGCCGATCCGCGTGCCCCCGCCGGGCGCGTGGAATTGCCATGTCGCGACGGCGCCCCACTTCAGTTTCAGGCTGGTGTCGCCTCCTGCCCGGTATGGGCTGAACGACTCTGGCGGAGTTGGAGGAAAATCATGAAGACAAAACTCGCACTCGCAACCGCTTCGGCCTTGGCCCTCTTCGCGTTGACGGCTGGCGCTCCGGCGTCGGCGGCCTCGACGCATGGCCTGAGCTGCAAGGCGGGCACGCAGGCGACGCGGGTGATGGAGAAGGGCAAGCATGTGTGGCGCTGCGAGACGCCCACCCATCACAACCTCACGCCGTCGAGCGGAACCATGGCGCCCAAGGGAACCATGGCGCCTAGCAAGGGCACGAGCTACTAGATCGATAGCGTCGAGTAGACTTGTCAGAATTCGCGGGACGGCGAGCGTCGCGGGCCGTCCCGCCCGTCTGTCCGCTCACCGGCCGTCGTAGCGGGCGAGGCCGAGATCGTCGGAACGGATGTCCGGTGTCCTGCCGTCGATCAGGTCGGCGAGCAGCCGGCCCGAGCCGCAGGCCATGGTCCAGCCGAGCGTGCCGTGTCCGGTATTCAGATAGAGATTGCCGTAGCCCGTCGCGCCGATCACCGGCGTGCCGTCCGGCGTCATCGGCCGCAAGCCGCACCAGAAGCTCGCCTTTGACTGGTCGCCGGCGCCGCCGAACAGATCCTCGACCGAATAGACCAGCGTGGCTTTCCGCGAGGGCGGCAGGTCGCGGTTGAAGCCGGCGATCTCCGCCATGCCGCCGACGCGGATGCGATCGCCGAGGCGGGTGATGGCGATCTTGTAGGTCTCGTCCATGACGGTCGAGACCGGCGCGCGCGTCTCGTCGACGATCGGCACCGTGATCGAATAGCCCTTGACCGGATAGACCGGCACGCGGAGGTCGAGCGGCTTCAGGAGGCGCGGCGTGAAGCTGCCCATCGCCGCGACGAAGACGTCGCTGGCGAGCTCGCCGGCCGAGGTCTCGACGGCGACGACCCGCTTGCCCTCGGTGCGGAGGCCGAGAATGTCGACGCCATAGCAGAAGACGACGCCGAGCGCCTCGGCCCGCCGCGCCAGCTCGTTGGTGAACTTGAAGCAGTCGCCGGTCTCGTCATGCGGCAGCCGGAGGCCGCCGACGATCTTGTCGCGGACATGCGCGAGGCCCGGTTCGGCGCCGACGCAGCCGGCCGGGTCCAGCACTTCGAAGGGCACACCGTCGCTTTTCAGAACGTCGACGTCCTTGCCGATGCCGTCCAGCTGCTTCTGCGTCCGGAACAGCTGCAGCGTGCCCTGGGCGCGCCCATCATATTGGATGCCGGTCTCGTCGCGCAGCGCGATCAGACAGTCGCGCGAATATTCGGCGAGCCGCACCATCCGGCTCTTGTTGGTGGCGTAGCGGGCGGACGTGCAATTGCCGAGCATGGCGATCACCCAGCGCCAGGTATCGGCGTCGAGCATCGGCTGGATGATCAGCGGGGCGTATTTCATGAACACCCATTTCACCGCCTTCTGGGGAATGCCGGGGGCGGCCCAGGGCGAGGAATAGCCGGGCGAGATCTCGCCGGCATTGGCGAAGCTGGTTTCCAGCGCCGGGCCGGGCTGGCGGTCCACCACCGTCACCTGATGACCGGCCTTCGCGAGATAATAGGCGGAGGTCACGCCGATGACGCCCGCGCCGAGAATGGTGACTTTCATGGCTTTCCTTGCCCACGCGCCGGCGGCGCCCGGTGCCGATTGTCATCGGCCTGCCGGCGACCGTCCCGGCGTCGCCCCATCGATCCCTCCATCATATTGCGCCGTCGTGCGAACGTCTGATCTATTCGCGCAAGTTCCTGCGATCCGTGGGCAACCAGCGCAATCTTCCATGCCGCCCCTGAAAGAAAATTCATGTCCAGCCTCGATGCCATCGACCGCAACATCATCCGGCTGCTCCGCCTCGACGCGCGGATGAGCAATGCCAAGCTGGCGGAGGAGGTTGGCCTGTCGCCCTCCGCCTGCCTGCGGCGGGTCAACATCCTGGAGCAGACCGGCGTCATCCGGGGCTATACGGCGCTGGTGAGCAGCGGCGTCGCCGGGGAGGGGATCGCCGTCATCGTGCAGATCACGCTCGAGCGCCAGACCGAGGACTATCTGAACCGCTTCGAGGCGGCGGTGCGCAAGCATCCCGAGATCCGCGAGTGCTATCTGATGACCGGCGGCTCGGATTATTTTCTGCGGGTCGAGGTCGAGACCGCGGCGAGCTTCGAGCGGGTGCACAAGGAGATTCTGTCGGCGCTCCCCGGCGTCGCCCGCATCCATTCGAGCTTCGCCATCCGCAACGTGCTGTCGACGCGGCGCCCGGCGTAGAATCGGGAGCGTGTGATGCCGACGATTCGCGCGGACGGGCCGCATGAGACCAAAAAGAACCCGTCCGCGAGGGGACGGGTTCGATAGGTCTCGATCCGTGGATCGATCAGCGCTGACCGCCCTTCGGCATGTCGCCCTTCTTCTGCTGGGAACCCTGCTGTGGGGTCTTTTCGGTCGTCTGGGCCTGCTGGCGCTGCCCGGACTGTTCGCCGCCCTTCTTGCCCATTTCAGAGGCTCGTTTCGGGTCGTTGGCGAAGTTTCCGGATCCGCCGCGGTGCTCTTTGTTGGGCATGTCGCTCACTCCAATGAACCCCGTCCGGCTTGAAAACCCCCTTCCGCGCCAATCGTTCCGAACTTTGCCGCATAACAGGGTGTCTCAGGCCGAAATCTCAGGATTCTGGCCCCCTCGTGTTGACAAGGCAGGGCCTCGCTGCCTATGGTCCGGCCGAATTTTCGAGCGGGCGCCTTGGGCGCTCGTTTCGTTCCCAGAACCCTTTCGCGAGCGTCGCGCCATGAAGATCAAGAACTCGCTCAAGTCCCTGCTCGGGCGTCACCGCGCCAACCGGCTCGTCCGCCGGAAGGGCCGTGTTTTCATCATCAACAAGGTCAATCCGCGCTACAAGGCCCGTCAGGGCTAATGTCTGGGCGTGCCATGGCACGCCTTGCGGATTTGGTTTTGACGATGCCCGTTTGGCGGCTATGATGGCCTCCATGCGGGCATTTGTCGTTTCTCTCGTTGCGTTGGCCGCTCTGGTTTCGCCGTCTCTCGCGTCGACGAGCGACCGGCCCGATATCGTCGTGGGCGGGGATCTCGCCAACCAGAGCATCGATCAATTGTTCGAGACGCTCGGCAAGCCGGGCGACGAGACCGCCGGCTCCACCGCCGAGGCGGAGATCCAGCGGCGCTGGCTCAAGTCTGGCAGCGACACGATCGATCTCCTGATGCAGTGGGCGGCCGAGGCGATCGCGACCAAGGACTATGCGCGCGCCTATGACTTCCTTGATGCCGTCATCGCGCTGAAGCCCGATTTCGCCGAGGGCTGGAACCGGCGCGCGACCCTCTTCTTCCTGCAGGACGAATACGGCAAGGCCCTCTCGGACATCGAGAAGGTGCTGGCGCTGGAGCCGCGCCACTTCGGGGCGCTGGCGGGTCTCGGCATGATCCTGAACGAGATCGACCGCAAGAAGGAGGCGCTCGCCGCCCTCCGCAAGGCGCTCACCATCGATCCCTATCTCGACGACCAGGTGCGCGACGCGATCAAGACGCTGGAGCCCGAGGTCGAGGGCCGGCAGATCTAGCCGCATACTGGCGCAGAGCGCCCAGGAACGCCCCAGAGCGCCGGAGCGCGCCTAAGAACGCCAAGGAATCGCGAACGCGCGAGATCGCGGCCTCGCGGGGCGGCAGACGTACTTTCAGAACGGGATTTTTTTGGGGGACGCGGCGGCGGCGCTGGTGCGCGGCTGGCGGCAGGCAGGCCGCTGAGGAGCCGCCTGGGGCCGCCCCTCCCGAAGGAGGGGCGGGATAGTCGTGGGGTCCGGCAGGGGCGCTTGCGCGGCCTGCCGAGGCCGCCTAGCGGCGGCCTTCCTCCGTGCTGGCGCCGACGAAGGCGATGCGCAGCATGTTGGTGGCGCCCGGCGTGCGCAGCGGCACGCCGGCGGTGATGATGATCCGGTCGCCGGGCTTCGCGAATTCCTCGCGATTGGCGATGAAGGACGCACGGTTCACCATGTCGTCGAGATTGTAGGCGTCGTCGCTGACCACGCAGTGCAGGCCCCAGACGACCGACAGGCGCCGGGCCGTCGAGACGATCGGCGACAGGGCGATGATCGGCGTCTGCGGCCGTTCGCGCGCCGCGCGAAGGCCGGTCGAGCCGGATGCCGTGTAGCAGCAGATCGCCGCGAGGTTCAGCGTCTCGGCGATCTGCCGGGCCGCCGCCGAGATCGCATCGGCGCCGGTTGCTTCCGGCTCGGTGCGCTGGGCATGCATGATGTTCTTGTGGTTCGAATCGAGCTCCACCTGGGTGGCGATCCGGTCCATCGTCGCGACGGCCTCGATCGGGAACGCGCCGGCGGCGGATTCGGCCGACAGCATGATCGCGTCCGCGCCCTCGTAGACCGCGGTGGCGACGTCCGACACCTCGGCGCGGGTCGGGACCGGCGCCGTGATCATCGATTCGAGCATCTGGGTCGCGACGACCACCGGCTTGCCGGCGCGGCGGCAGGCGCGGGTGATCTGCTTCTGGATGCCCGGAACCTGCTCGAGCGGCATCTCGACGCCGAGATCGCCGCGGGCGACCATGAGGGCGTCGGAGATCTCGATGATCTCCGCGAGGCGCTGCACGGCCTGCGGCTTCTCGATCTTCGACATGATGCCGGCGCGGCCGGCGGCGATCTTGCGCACTTCGGCGACGTCGTCCGGACGCTGCACGAAGGAAAGCGCGATCCAGTCGACATTGGCCTGGAGGGCCGCATCGAGATCGGCGCGATCCTTCTCGGTCAGCGCGCCGGTCTTGATCGTCGAATCGGGAACGCTGACGCCCTTGCGGTCCGAAAGCTTGACGCCGACTTCCACGGTGGTCAGCGCGCTCTTGCCGTCGGCCGAGATGACGCGGAGGCGAACCTTGCCGTCGTCGATCAGCAGGCGATGGCCGGGCTCGAGGACCTCGAGGATTTCCGGATGCGGCAGGAAGACGCGGCCGGTGGTGCCGGGCGTCGGATCGCTGTCGAGCACGAAATTCTGCCCGACGGTGATCTCGACCGCCTTGTCGGCGAACGTGCCGAGGCGAAGCTTGGGACCCTGAAGATCGGCAAGGATGCCGATCGGACGGCCGACATCGGCTTCCACGGTGCGAATGATGCGGACCAGCTCGTTGAGCTTGTCGTGCGCCGTGTGGCTCATATTGATGCGGAAGACGTCGGCGCCGGCCCGGAACAGGGCTTCAATCGTCGCCTTGTCGGAGGATGCTGGGCCCAGGGTCGCGAGAATTTTGACCTTACGCGACCGTCTCATTTTCGATTAGCTCCTTGCTGGGCAGGTTCATTGAGCTGGATCGTCCAGCTGGTTTGTTCGCCGGTGTCGACTTCGAAGAAACCGGACCGATTAAAGCCTCGCGGCACGCAATCTTCCGTGCCCTCGATCGTAAACATTTTGTCTTTGGTGCACATCACGTATTTGCCGCTCCACTCGCCGCCGTGATCGTAGTCGACCGCATAGACGTAATAGTATCGTGACACGAGCGTGCCGCTGACCAGCGTCTCGCAGCTATTGACCGGCACGTTCCACCAACCTTCGGTGGTCCAGACTTTCTTGTCCTTGTAGCCGATGGCGATGCCGACGCGGCTGGGCGTCTTGTTGCAGAGGCGAAGGTCTGCGGAGGCGGGCTCCGCGAACAGGAACAGAGAGGCAAAAGCGAGCGCAAGGGCCAATAGGGCCGGCCGCGGCCAATGTCGAAGCAGGGATGATCGCATCGATAGGGTCGCGAACCGGTTGACGTAGGAGGCAGCTTTATGCCGTCGCCGCTTTCCGGCTGTCAACCGTCGCTGCTCTGGTGCAGCAGGGGGCGCGGCCGGCTCGTTGCGCGGGCGGGCCGCAGGTTTCATTCCGATGAATCGCATGAGCCTGATGTTCAAAACAAACGCGGCGGCATGATGGCTGAAACTCCCGGATCAACCGGGTCGTCGCGGGCGTGCGACGCCGATTCCGGCGAGGATCATGGCGCCGCCGACGAGCTGAGCCACCGAGACCGCCTCGCCCAGGAAGAGCCAGCCCGCCACGGCGGCCGCGACGGCCTCCAGGAAGATCACCAGCGCCGAAAAAGCGGCGGGCAGATGGCCGAGCGCGAAGGCGAGCAGTCCCTGGCCGCCGGCATGGCTGATGAAGGCGAGGCCGGCGAGCGACGCGGCGCTCTCGACCGTCTGCGGTAGCAGGCGCGGCTCGGTCGCGAGCGTGATGGCGAGCAGCACGACGGCTGTGATCACCGTCGACAGGAAGGTGATCTTGCCGGCGGACGACCGGCGGCGCGCCACGCGGACGGCGAGGAAATAGCCGCCGAAGAAGAACGACGTCGCGATGCCGAAGAGATCGCCGTCGAGATGGTCCGGCCGCACGCTCCAGCTCATGCCGATCAGGAAGGCGGCGCCGAGCAGGCAGAGCGCGAGGCCGGCCAGCACGCCGCGACCGACCTTTTCGCCGATGAAGAGGCCGGATCCGAGCACCACCCAGACCGGCGCCATGGTGGCGAGGAAGGTGGCGTTGGCGACGCTCGTCTTCAGGATGGCGAGATGCCAGAAGATCAGGTCGCCTGCGAACAGCAGTCCCGCGGCGAGGATCGCGCCATCGACCTTCAGGATCGAGGCGAGCGGCGCGCCCGACCGCCGAGCCTCGAACACGGCCCAGGCGAGCAGCAGCGGCAGCGCGCCGCCGACGCGCCAGAAGGCGCTCGCGAACGGGCCGACATCGGTCAGCCGGACGAAGATCGGCGAGATGCCCATCGCCATGGCGCCGAGGATCAGGGCGGGGATGGCGAAGGCGGCGATCGAGGCGGGAGCGGAGGCGGATGGCAGGGTGCGGGACACGGCAATCTCGGAAAAGCGGGCAGAGCACATTCCTATGGCAGCCGGCCGGCGGGGTCACTATCATTCCGCCATGCGCACTCATTCAAATTCCGGCTTCGCCGCCGACGGCGCGGCGGCCGCGTTCGAGATCCTGCCCGGCGACGCGGGCGCCGGCCTGATCCTTCTCTGCGACCATGCCTCCAGCCACGTGCCGGGCGAATACGGCTCGCTCGGCCTGCCGGCGTCCGAATTCGAGCGCCACATCGCCTATGACATCGGCGCGGCGGCGCTGACCCGCGCCCTTTCGGCGCGCTTCGGCGTTCCGGCCGTGCTGTCGCATTTCTCGCGGCTGCTGATCGATCCCAATCGCGGGCTCGACGACCCCACCCTGATCATGCGGCTCTCCGACGGCGCGGTCGTGCCCGGCAATGCCCGCATCGACCGGGCCGAGCGGGAGCGGCGCATCGCCCGCTTCTACAAGCCCTATGACGACGCGGTGAACGGCGCGATCGAGGCGGGGATCGCCAGCGGCCGGCTGCCGATGATCCTGTCGATCCACAGCTTCACCCCGTTCTGGAAGGGGATCCCGCGCCCCTGGCATGCGGGCATCCTGTGGGACGCCGATCCGCGCCTCGCCCGGCCGCTGATCGCCGGGCTCGCCCGCGATCCGGCAATCGTCGTCGGCGACAACGAGCCCTATCATGGCGCCCTGAAGGGCGACACGCTCTACCGCCACGCCACGAGGCGCGGGCTCGCCCATGCGCTGGTCGAGATCCGGCAGGACCTAATCGCCGAGCCGGCCGGCGTCGACGAATGGTCGGAGCGCCTCGCCTCCGTCCTCACGGCGCTCGAGATCGGCACCGCGCCGCATCACGTCGAGTTCTTCGGTTCCCTGACCGGTCCGCTGGTCGACTAGAAGGTTCAAAGCATGTCCAGCACCCCCGAATCCCTCGACACGGCGACGCAGACCGAGCTCGAGGCGGCCGCCTTCCGGCAACTCGTCGCGCATCTGCGCGAACGCGGCGACGTGCAGAACATCGATCTGATGAATCTCGCCGGCTTCTGCCGCAACTGCCTGGCCAACTGGTATCGCGAGGCGGCGGAGGCGAAGGGCATCGCGCTCTCCAAGGATGAGTCGCGCGAGATCATCTACGGCATGCCCTATTCCGAATGGCAGAACCGCAACCAGACCGAGGCCTCGCCGGAGACGCTGGCGGCCTTCGCGGCCAACCGCCCCGATCATTGACGTCCCGCTGCGCCCGGAGCGGGCTTGACCCCCACGCCCAAGTCGGGCACTCACGCTCGCCTGCGCCAATCTATTGAGGTTTCCCAACATGGCTGAAGACGAAGTCCAGGGCATCGCCGCCGCCCAGCTCCGGTCCATTGTCGAGCGCATCGAGCGCCTCGAGGAAGAGAAGAAGGCGATCGCCGACGACATCAAGGACGTCTACGGCGAGGCGAAGGCCAATGGCTACGACACCAAGGCGCTGCGCAAGATCGTGGCTCTGCGCAAGCAGGACGCCAACGAGCGCGAAGAGCAAGAGGCGATCCTCGAGCTCTACAAGAACGCGCTGGGCATGGTCTGAGGACCAGCTGGTCCGGGGCTTCGGTCCCGGTGACCTGTCTTCCCGGCGGAATCGCCGGGTTCCGAGCGGCGGACGGCCCGATGATCCCATCGGCGCCGCCGCGCTCGTTTTTCGCCGTCATAGCGGATCCCTGTCGGTCGATCCGCGCGGCCCCTCGCGGGGCCGGAGGCGCTATTTCCCCTTGTTTTCGGACGGCAGGAACTGGCCATAGCTGCGGTCGCGCTCATCGCGGCTCCGCACCAGTTCCTCGTACGCCTGGCGGGCCTCCGCCGACAGCGCCACCTTTTTGACGGGTGCCGACTTCCGGCGGGCGGCCTTCTTGAAATGCTCGGTCGGTTCGCTCATGGCACACCTCCTCTGGGGCTGATGTGCAGCCTATAGCAACCCGAAGGCGGCCCCGACAGCTTTTTGAAGCGTCCGCTTGACGCGAACCGGCGATCGCCCCGTTCGCAATCGCTCCGTGCAAGCATCAGCTCCGCCGAAAAAAAAAACGCCGCGGGCGGGGCCGCGGCGTTTTGAAATCGAGGATTGGCTGGGATCAGCGCTTCAGAAGCGCCGTCCGGCTGATCGGCTCCAGCGAGGCGAATTCCATCGTGCCGAGCCGGTGGACCAGCGGGCCAGCGAAGCGGTCGGTGCGGAGGCCCTCATAGGCGATCCGTCCGAAGCCGAGGCGGATCGAGCGCTCCGGCGCCGTGAACAGTTCCGGCACCGCGAAGGGATGCGGCATCTGCAGGTCGGCATAGGCCTTCTGGCGGGTCGATCCGGAGCGGGTCACGAGCTCGATCGTCGTCGCCTGATAGGCGACCGGCGTCAGACGGGCCAGCGGATCCGCCGCGACGCGGCCGGGGGAGGCTGCAGGCGAAGCGCCGGCGATGCCGATGTCGCCACCGAGCGAGGCGACGCGGGGCGCCTGGGTCTTCGCTGCCGGGCGGCCGTTGGCCTCGCCGCTCACGATGGCGCCGGTGGCGGCATCGATATGCGTGCCGGACTCATCGACCGTCAGCGGCGCGGCATAGGCCATGATGGCGTCGCTGGCCGGCTTGCCCTGGCCGATCGCATCGGCGATGGCGTCGGCGGCGGTGCCCGGCTTGCGGGGAAGGGCCGCGGTCTGCGTGGCGCCGGCCGAGCTTTCCTCGATCGCGGCGAGCGTATCCGTGATGCCGGTGCCGTAATTCGGCGTCGGCTGGGGTGCCGGCTGCGGGATCGGCGCGACGCTGGCGAGCGCCATCATCGGCCGCACGACCGGCGAGCGACGCGGCGCCGGCGGCAGGCCGGCCTCGGTGTCGGCCGCTGCGACCACGACGGAAGCGTCGGCCGCCGGCTCAGCGCCGCGCTTCGGCGACGGGCGCGGCAGCGGCGCGGAGGCGGTTGCGAACGGAACCTGCTCGGGCTCTTCCGCGGTGACGGCGGCCACCTGGACGGCGTCGACGACGGCAGGCTTGACCTTGTCGGGCTTCGCGGTCGGGGTCGCGGCCTCGACCGGCGTATCCGGCATATCGTCCTCGTCCGAGGCGTCGGTTCCGGTCAGGCGGGCGAACCAGGACTTGCCCTTC
Organism: Kaistia sp. 32K; assembly: GCF_016629525.1. GTDB lineage: Bacteria > Pseudomonadota > Alphaproteobacteria > Rhizobiales > Kaistiaceae > Kaistia. Next base: position 3,845,060 of record NZ_AP024269.1, on the reverse strand, counting down.
TTGGCGGGCGCTGCGCTCGCCATCATGACGGCGCCACCACCGGCCTTGCGGGCCTTGTAGGAGGCGAGCGCCTGCTCATAACCGGGGAGCGGGCGACCATCGGACGGAATATGCAGCGTCTTGCCATCCGGGAAGACGCGGACGAGCTGGTCGCGCGTCATCTTCGGCCAGTGGCGGACGCTGCCGGTGTCCATGTGGACGAAGGGCGAGCCGGAGGTCGGGTAGAAGCCGACGCCGCCGACCTGCATGCGCAGCCCGATGGCGCGCAGTTTCGCGAGATCGACGTCCGGAAGGAAGAAGTCCATCGCCTTGCCGAGCATGTGCTGGCTCTTCTGGGCGACGCCGCGCGAACGCGAACGGAGCATGCCGTTGGTGGCGGGCGAACGATAGCCGCTGACGACATGGATCGGCTGCCGCGAGCCGCTCTGCTGGTAGACGGTCCAGATCAGGTCGAACAGCTGCGGATCCATCTTCGTCGGCTCGTTCCGACGCCAGTCGCGCAGGAAATTGTTGAGCTGCTTCAGCCCGTCCGGATCGAACCGGTTGCCGCGCTTGAAGACGATCGTCGCGGATTCCTTGGTGTGCATGTTGTAAAGCTTCAGCGCGCGGTCACCCGCTGCGGCCTGGGCCTTGTCCATGGGCACCGTTGCGACCACCGAGCCGGTAAACACGGCCGTGGCGAGGAGCAGGCGAAGAGCGGCACCGCAACGCTGCAGCAAGCCCCGGTCTCGCCGATACTGATCGATCTGCTTAATCAATGTGCTTCTGCGTCCTTGCCCGATGTGGGCCCCCGTAAGGGCAGAATGCTTCACGAATGTTAACGAGCATTTACCGTAATCGACCTTTTTGCGCCTCACCGAGGGCATCACCTGCCGATCACGGCAATGTCATCGATCCATCATGCGGAGCAGATCGTGGCATTTGAGGGGCAAAAAGAAAACCGCGCAGGAAATCGAACCCTGCGCGGTTTCGCATCTTCCGGAGCATCTGTCGACCCGGGCGTCGGATCCCGGGTCTCGTGTCGACCGTCCCGCCCGTCCGAAAACCGGACGAAATGGCGGAAGTCGGCCGTTACAGGCCCAACGCTTTCTCCACCCTGGCGTTGAAGCCATAGATGTCGGGACGGGTCTCGAGCCGGCCGTCATCGTCGACGAAGGCGGTGAAATAAGTCAGATGGATCGGGATCCGATTCGGCAGATTGATCCATTTTTCCTTGCCGCCGACCATCTTCCGGAGCCGCTGCTGCGACCATCCGCCCTGGTGAGCGAGCAGCACGTCGGCGAATTCGAGCGGGTCCTGCACCCGGACGCAGCCATGGCTGAGCGCGCGCACGTCGCGTTTGAAGAAGCTCTTTGACGGCGTGTCGTGCAGGTAGACCGAGTGCTCGTTCGGGAACAGGAACTTGACGTTGCCGAGCGCGTTGTCGTCGCCCGGCGGCTGGCGGATCATGATCTGGCGCGGGTTGACGTTGCTCCAGTCGACCATCTGCGGGTCGATCGGCCGGTACTTGCCGTCGACATTGGCGAGCACCTGGTAGCCCTTGCGCGTCATGTAGCCGGGATCGCGACGGACGGCCGGTAGCATTTCCTTCATCGTGATCGAGGCGGGAACGTTCCAGCTCGGATTGACGACGATCGATTCCATCTCGTCGGAGAAGATCGGGGTCTGGTTGGTGACCTTGCCGACCACCGAGCGCGTGGTGTGGATGACCTTGCCGTTCTCGACCACCCGGACGCTGTATTCCGGCACATTCGCAATGATGTGGAACGCGCCGAGGTCGCGCGGCATCCAGCGCCAGCGCTCCATGTTGGCGACGATCTCGGCGGTGTTCGTCTTGCCGGTGCCGTTGATGTAGGCGACGGTGGCGTTGCCGGCGATGCCGTCGGCCTGCAGGCCCTTGCCGGCCTGGAAGGTCTTCACGGCCTGCGCGAGCGCCTCGTCATAGACCTCGGGGGCCTGGCTCGGCGCCGGCACGTCGAGGCGGGCGCGCAGCAGCGGCACGCGCGGATCCGACAGGCCGACCTTCATCGACTTGCCTTCCGGCACGCGCGGATGGTCCGCTACGGTCTCGGTGGCGAGGGCGGCGGCGAGCGCCTTCTTCAGGCGCAGATAGCCTTCGTGCTGAGGATTGTAGCTGGCGATCGCCACCGCGCCGTCCGGAGCGGAGGAGACCGTGGTCAGGACTTCGATCGGATCGGGCAGCAGCGGCTTCAGCGTGATCAGCTTGCTGATCGACGACGGATCGAGCCGGCCGGCATAGGCCTGCCGCGCATAGAGAAGGACCGCCTGGCTCAGCACCAGGTCGACGGAAGCGGCGATCTCGGCGCCGGCCGGAACGTTTGCGCCGATCGCCGAGGCGGGCAGCCGGTAGGCGGCCGGGTCGAGGCCGTCCTCCGCCGCCGCCGCGATCCGCTCCATCACCTTGTGGGCCTGCGGCGTGTAGACGCCGCCGACCATCCAGACGGGCTGGTAGTCGCGCTCGGCATAGAATTCGGTGAGCGCGGCGCGGTCGCGCTTCTCGAGGAAGCTGCCGGTCTTCGGCTGCGCGGCGAGCAGGGTCTTCAGCGCCTGCGCCGCCGGATCGCTGGCGGCGTCGGCCATGGCGAGGCTGGCGGCGCTGCCGGCGCGCTCGCGGAATGTCTTGCCTTCCGGCAGGTAGGCATGAGCGGCGCCGACCGACAGTCCGATCAATGCCACGCTCGCCAGCAATGCCTTCGTCGCCTTCAGGATCATGTCGCTCGAACCCTTCATCGCATCCATACCTTTCGAACCAACGGGTTTGGGGGCCCTTCGGTTCAGGCTTGCGCCTCTAGAAACATCAATTCCGCCCGCCGCGCTGCGATCCCGGTCACTCTGCCGCAACTTTCTCTTCGTCCCCGGCAATGCCGAGTTCCTTGAGTTTGCGATAGAGGGTGGATCGTCCGATTCCGAGTTTCCGGGCTACCGTTGCCATGCGGCCACGGTAGCGTTCGAGCGCCAGCTCGATCATGGCCGCCTCGATCTCGGCGAGCGTTCGTACATCGCCGTCTGGCCCGATCGCGCGGATGTGGCCGACCTCGAGAAAGGCTGGCGCAGGCATCGGTGCGAGGCGGGCTGACGGAGCGGCCGGGGAGGGGGCCACCGGCGCCTCGGCCGGGACGCTGGCGGGCCCGGATCCGGCCGTGAGGCGGGGAAAATCGTCGATCGTCAGCCAGGGCCCATCCGCGAGCGCCACCGCGCGGAAGACGGCGTTTTCGAGCTCGCGGACATTGCCCGGCCAGGCCTGCCGGCCGAGCAGGGCCAACGCGTCGGCAGAAAACCCTTCGAGCGCCGGCCGGCCTTCCTCGGCGGCGATGCGGAGCGCGAAGTGCTGGGCGAGCGCCACGATGTCCTCGCGCCGTTCGCGGAGCGGCGGCACGCGGATCGGCAGTGCGTTCAGCCGGTAGAAGAGATCCTCGCGGAAGCGGCCCTGCCGGACCTCGGTGATCAGCTCACGGGAAGAGGTGGCGATCAGGCGGATGTCGACGCGGGCGGCGCGCTTGGACGACGTCGGTTCGGCCTCGCCGTCCTGGAGGAGGCGCAGCAGCCGTGCCTGGGCATCTGCCGCAAGATCGCCGATCTCGCGCAGCAGCAGCGTGCCGCCCTGCGCCGTTTCGATGGCGCCAAGTGCTTGATCCGCGCGGCAATCGACGGCGACGAAGGGCTTGTTGCGACGATCGCCGCTGCCATGGATGGCGCGGGCGATCCGGGCCTTGCCGGTGCCGCGTTCGCCTTCGAGCAGGATCGGCAGGGCGGAGGCGGCGGCGCGGCGTCCGAGCGACAGCGCGCGCTGCATGGCGGGGCCGGTGGCGACGAGGTCGCCGAGATCGAGCTTTCCCGAGGCCGAGCGGCTCATTCCAGCGATCTGGCCTTCCAGCGCGCCGATTCGCAGCGCGTTGCGGATCGAGATCGCCAGCCGCTCCGGGCTCGCCGGCTTCAGCACGAAATCCGTGGCGCCGGCCTTGATCGCGCTGGCGGCCATGTCGATGCCGCCCGGCGCCGCCTGGACGATCACCTGGATCCGGCAGCCAATTTCGGCAAGCCGCCGCAGCACGCCGATGCCGTCCAGTTCCGGCATGACGAGATCGAGGATCATCAGATCGAAGCGTTTCCCGTCGGCGGCTCGGAGCCGCGTAAGAGCGGCCTCGCCGTCGCCGAACGCCGTCGCGACATGGCCGAGCCCGGCGACCGCTGCTTCGAGCCGCCGCCGTTCGGCGGGATCGTCGTCGACGATGAGGATCTGGGCGGGCATCGGGGAGGGCGCTTTGCAGGGACCGGAGGAGGCGCGGCGGACCCGGCAGGGACGGCGTCGCCGAGGCATGATCGGGGCTGGGCGTTAACGCCCTGTTACCCTTCCGGCAACGCGCACCGCCATCCCTCGGCAAATCTCGGCGGCGGCGGTCGCGGGTTGATCCGGGCGGGGGGAGACCCCTAAGTAAGAGCACCCATTCTCGTGCGACCGGATCCCCCATGTTCCCAAACACACCGCTTCCGATGAGTTCCACGCTTGCGACCCAGCCCGCCGACGCGGCGGCGCTCGGGCCTCTGCCGGAATGGAATCTCGCCGATCTCTATCCGGGCATGGAATCGCCGCAGCTCCTCGCCGACCTGGCGCGGGCCAACACCGATTCGCTCGCCTTCGAGGCGGCCTACAAGGGCAAGCTGGAGAGCCTCGCCCGCGACGGCGGCCTGGTCGCGGCGATCCGCGCCTATGAGGCGCTCGACGAGCTGCTCGGCCGCATCATCTCCTATGCCGGCCTCGTCTATTCCGGCGACACCACCGATCCGGTCGGCGCCAAGTTCTATGGCGACGTGCAGCAGAAGATCACCGACGCCTCGACGCATCTGCTGTTCTTCACGCTGGAGCTGAACCGGGTCGACGATTCGATTCTCGAGGCGGCGATAACAGCCGATGCCGGGCTCGACCACTACCGTCCGTGGATCGAGGACGTCCGCAAGGAGAAGCCCTACCAGCTCGAGGATCGGGTCGAGCAGCTCTTCCACGAGAAGTCGGTGACCGGCCGCGGCGCCTGGAACCGGCTGTTCGACGAGACCATGGCCTCGCTCCGCTTTGACGTGAACGGCGAGGAGCTGACGCTCGAGCCGACGCTCAATCTGATGCAGGATCCGGACGAGGCGAAGCGCAAGGCCGCCTCCGAAGCGCTCGCCGCCACCTTCGGCCGGAACATCCGCCTGTTCACGCTGGTCACCAACACGCTCGCCAAGGACAAGGAGATCGCCGACCGCTGGCGCGGCTTCGAGGACGTCGCCGCCTCGCGCCATCTCGCCAACCGGGTCGAGCCGGAAGTCGTCGACGCGCTGGTCGCCGCCGTGCGCGAGGCCTATCCGCGCCTGTCGCACCGCTACTACAAGCTGAAGGCGAAGTGGTTCGGCAAGGACGCGCTCGACCATTGGGACCGCAACGCGCCGCTGCCGAAGGTGCCGAGCCGCACCATCCCCTGGACCGAGGCGCGCGACACGGTGCTCTCGGCCTATGGCGATTTCGCCCCCGAGATGGCTGAGATCGCCGGCGACTTCTTCGACAAGAACTGGATCGACGCGCCGGTCCGCCCTGGCAAGTCGCCGGGCGCTTTCGCCCATCCGACCGTGCCGTCGGTGCACCCCTATGTTCTGCTCAACTACCAGGGCAAGACGCGGGACGTGATGACGCTGGCGCATGAGCTCGGCCACGGCGTGCACCAGGTGCTGGCCGGCCCGCAGGGCGCGCTGATGGCGCCGACGCCGCTGACGCTCGCCGAGACGGCCAGCGTGTTCGGCGAGATGCTGACCTTCCGGGCGCTTCTCGACGCCCAGACCGACCCGGTCCAGCGCAAGGCGATGCTCGCCTCCAAGGTCGAGGACATGATCAACACGGTCGTGCGCCAGATCGCCTTCTATTCGTTCGAGCGCAAGGTCCACATCGCCCGCCGCGAGGGCGAGCTGACGGCCGACCAGCTGAACGCCATCTGGCTCGAAGTGCAGGCCGAGAGCCTCGGCCCGGCGATCCGCCTCGGCCCCGGCTACGAGACCTTCTGGACCTACATCCCGCACTTCATCCATTCGCCGTTCTACGTCTACGCCTATGCCTTCGGCGACTGCCTGGTGAACTCGCTCTATGCCGTCTACCGCCAGTCGGAGAGCGGTTTCCAGGAGAAGTATTTTGCCCTGCTGAAGGCCGGCGGCACCAAGCACCACTCGGAGCTTCTGGCGCCCTTCGGCCTCGACGCCACCGACCCCTCCTTCTGGCAGAAGGGCCTTTCCGTGCTCGAAGGCTTCATCAGCGAGCTGGAGGCGATGGAGGCGTAGGCCTCTATCTTCGCTCTGATACCGAGCCCGGTGCTGTCCTGATCGGATGGCGCCGGGCTTTTTCGTGCTTTGAATCTCGGCTGGCTCCCCGTCATCCCCGCGAAGGCGGGGATCCATGCAGCCGGGTTCTCGGGCTCTGGGGTACCCCTGTCGCAGGACCTTCTGGATGAAATCCCCAAGGCTCCGGCTGAATGGATCCCGGATCTCCGCTGCGCTGCGTCCGGGATGACGGCGAGCGTGGGGCGCGCAGCTCGAGGAATGTAGCACGTCGCGCCATGTCCGGCGCGCTGCGCGCGGCCGTGGCCTTTCGGCAGTGGTTGTGGCCATGGGATGCGGATTGTTGTACAATCCGTACAACGGAGGTGCCGTCATGAAGCTTGAGATCAAGAAGATCGGCAATTCGACCGGTCTCATTCTGCCCAAGGAACTGCTGACGCGGCTCGACCTGCAGCAGGGCCAATGGCTGAACGTGACCGAGAACGCCGATGGTTCGATCCGCCTTTCGCCCTTCGATCCGGAATTCGACAAGGCGATGCGGATCGTCGACGACATCATGGACGAATACCGTGACACGCTCCGGGAACTGGCGAAGTGAGCGAGCCGCGCTGGCTCACCCTCGAGGAAGTGCTGGTCGCGCATGAGCGGCAGATCGCGAGGTTCGGCGGGCCGGCGGGGATACGGGATGCGGGCGCGCTGGAATCGGCGCTGGACCGCCCCCGCAACAAATTTGCCTATGGCGAGATCGATCTCGCCAGCCTCGCCGCGGCCTACGCCTTCGGCATCGCGCGCAACCATCCCTTCATCGACGGCAACAAGCGCGCCGCCTTCGTCGCGATGATGCTGTTCCTGCGCCTCAACGGCGTGCAATTCGCGCCGCCGCCGCCGGAGGCGACGCTCGCTATCCTCGGCCTCGCCGCCGGCGAGATCTCGGAAGAGAGTCTCACCCGCTGGATCCGCGCCAATCTCCCGCCAGCGACGGAGTAGCGCGGGATGATTTGTCGGTCGCGGCTTGCGCATAACGTTGGGCACCGCATCTTAGGGGCACGCCATCGAATGCGCCTGTCCTCCCCAAGAGAGCTCGCCCCATGTCCGATTCCGAACGCAACCGTCTTACCGGCCGTCTCTCCCGCTATGCCCGCGTCGGCATGAATGTGGGGGGCGTCGCCGCCAAGGTGGCGGGGGCGCGGATGTTCGGCGGCAATCTCGACAAGGGCAAGAACGCGGCGGAGCTGGCGGCCGCACTCGGCGGGCTCAAGGGGCCGCTGATGAAGGTCGGCCAGATCCTCTCGACGGTGCCCGATCTCGTGCCGCCGGAATATGCGCAGGAACTGGCGCAGCTGCAGGCGAACGCGCCGCCGATGGGCTGGCCCTTCGTCAAGCGCCGCATGCAGTCCGAACTCGGCCCCGGCTGGGAGCAGCGCTTCCAGCTGTTCGAGCACCAGCCGGCCGCCGCCGCCTCGCTCGGCCAGGTGCATCGCGCCATCGCCAAGGACGGCCGGGCGCTGGCGGTGAAGCTGCAATATCCCGACATGCAGTCGGCCGTCGAAGCCGACCTCGCGCAGCTGAAGATCCTGTTCTCGATCTATCGCCGCGTCGACCGCTCGATCGACACCAGCGAGATCTTCGAGGAGATCGGCAGCCGCATCCGCGAGGAGCTCGACTATGGCCGCGAGGCGCGGCATGCGCTGCTCTACAAGATCATGCTCGACGGCGAGACGCTGGTGCGGGTGCCCGAGGTCGAGCCGCGCCTTTCGACCAACCGGCTGCTCTCGCTCGACTGGCTCGACGGCAACCGCCTGCTCGACTACCGCGACCGGCCGCTCGACGAGCGCAACCGCATCGCCACCGCCATGTTCAATGCCTGGTGGTCGCCCTTTGCCCATTACGGCGTCATCCATGGCGATCCGCATCTCGGCAACTACACCGTGTTCGAGAACGAGGCTGGCGAGGCGGCCGGCATCAACCTGCTCGATTATGGCTGCGTGCGCATCTTCCCGGCGGCCTTCGTCGCCGGCGTCGTCAACCTGTTCCACGGCCTGCGCGAGAACGACCGCGACCGCATCGTCTCGGCCTATGAGGTCTGGGGTTTCGGCGGGCTCTCGAACGAGCTGATCGAGGCCTTGAATATCTGGGCCCGCTTCATCTACGGCCCGCTGCTGGACGACCGGGTCCGCACCATCGCCGACGGGGTGGCGCCTTCCGATTATGGCCGCCGCGAGGCCTTCCAGGTGCACCAGGTGCTGCGCGAGAAGGGCCCCGTCACCGTGCCGCGCGAGTTTGTGTTCATGGACCGGGCGGCGATCGGACTCGGCTCGGTGTTCCTGCATCTGAAGGCCGAACTGAATTTTCACCGCCTGTTCGCGCAGACGATCGAAGATTTCGACCGCGACATGCTCGACTATCGCCAGAAGGCGGCGCTCGGCGGCGTCGGCCTGCTCTGACGAGTGCGGACCCTACGGCTGCCGGATAAAGTCTCGACCAGAAATTTAGCTATGCTAAAACTAAGGAGGACGGCCTCCGGCAGCGTCCTGGCCCGGCCGGCAATGTCGCATTGCCCGCCCTCGCCAAGTGTTGTAAAGGCCGCTCACGTTTGGTTTGCGCTGAAGGACTGAGACACCATGGCCGATAGCCCGATGGACTACCGCGAGCACGAGAGAACCTATGCGTTTTTCACGGGCCTGACCAAATGGGGCACGATCGCCTGCGTGGCGATTCTCGTGCTGATGGCGATTTTCCTGCTCTGAATTCGACATAAATTCATCCGGCGGGCCTTCCGCCGGATTGTCGCGATACCCGACTGATTTGGCTGTGCGGGCGCGTTGCGGCCCCGCCGTTCCACAGGAAAACGCCATGAAGATTGGTGTGCCGGCGGAGGTTGACGGGCTCGAGAGCCGCGTCGCCGCGACGCCTGAAACCGTAAAGAAGTTCATCGCGCTCGGCGCCGAGGTTGCCGTGCAATCCGGCGCCGGCGTCTTGTCGCGCATCCCGGACGCCGAATATGCGGCCGCCGGGGCGACGATCGCGGCGACCGCCGCCGACGCCGTCGCCAATGCCGACATCGTGCTCAAGGTGCGCCGGCCCGTCGCCGACGAGCTGCCGCTCTACAAGAAGGGCGCCCTCGTCATCGCGACGATGGACCCCTATGGCCACGAGGACGCGGTCAACGCGCTCGCTGCCGCCGGCGTCACGGCGATCGCCATGGAATTCATGCCCCGCATCACGCGCGCCCAGGTCATGGACGTGCTGTCGAGCCAGGCGAACCTCGCCGGCTACCAGGCCGTCATCGACGCCGCCGGCGAATATGACCGCGCCCTGCCGATGATGATGACCGCCGCCGGCACCGTGCCGGCCGCCCGCGTCTTCGTCATGGGCGCCGGCGTCGCCGGCCTGCAGGCGATCGCCACCGCCCGTCGCCTCGGCGCCGTGGTGACGGCGACGGACGTGCGTCCGGCCGCCAAGGAACAGGTTGAATCGCTCGGCGCCAAGTTCGTCGCCGTCGAGGACGAGGAATTCCGCCAGGCCGAGACCGCCGCCGGCTACGCCAAGCCGATGTCGGCCGAATACCAGGCCAAGCAGGCGGCGCTCGTTGCCGAGCACATCAAGAAGCAGGACATCGTCATCACGACGGCGCTGATCCCCGGTCGCGCCGCGCCGCGCCTCGTCTCGGCCGACATGGTCGCCTCGATGAAGCCCGGCTCGGTCCTGATCGATCTCGCCGTCGAGCGCGGCGGCAATGTCGAGGGCGCAAAGCCCGGCGAAGTCGTCTCGATCGACGGCAAGAAGATCGTCGGCCACCTGAACGTCGCCGGCCGCATCGCCGCCACCGCGTCGCAGCTCTACGCCAAGAACCTCTATGCCTTCGCCGAAACCCTGATCGACAAGGCGGCCAAGACCGTCGCCGTCAACTGGGACGACGAACTGGTCAAGGCAACCGTGCTGACGCGCGACGGGGCCGTGGTCCACCCGGCCTTCAAGCCGAAGGAAGAATCCCAGCCCATTCTCGTCGCCCAGCAGGGGGCCAACTGATCATGGCAAGTCTTACGCCCGAGCAGGCGGCCAGCGCCGCCCAATCCGCCGCGGACGCGGCGAACGCCGCGGCAAGCGCCGCCAAGGAAGCGGCCGCCGCCGCGCAGATCTATGCCGAGCAGGCAGCCGGCGGCCTCGGCGACGCGGCGGGCGCCGTGGCGCATGCGGTCTCCGGTGGCGCGATCGACCCCTTCGTCTTCCGCCTCTCCGTCTTCGTGCTGGCGATCTTCGTCGGCTACTATGTCGTCTGGTCCGTCACGCCGGCGCTGCACACGCCGCTGATGTCGGTCACCAACGCGATCTCCTCGGTGATCGTCGTCGGCGCGCTGCTCGCGGTCGGTGTCGACGCGGCGGTGGACGCGGCTTCGGCCTCCGGCCACGCCTGGGCGCAGGGCTTCGGCTTCATCGCCCTGATCCTCGCCAGCGTGAACATCTTCGGCGGCTTCCTCGTCACCAGTCGCATGCTTGCCATGTACAAGAAGAAGTCGAAGTGAGGCCGCGCCGATGACAACCGCAAATATCACGGCGCTGTTCTACCTCGTCTCGGGTGTCCTGTTCATCATGGCGCTGCGCGGGCTTTCCAGCCCCGCCACGTCGCGCCAGGGCAATCTCTACGGCATGGTCGGCATGGCGATCGCCATCCTGACCACGCTGGTGCTCGCCGCGCCCAGGAGCGCGGGCGCCTGGGGCATGATCATCCTCGGCCTCGCCATCGGTGGCGGCGTCGGCGCGGTCATCGCCCGCCGCATCGCCATGACGGCGATGCCGCAGCTGGTCGCCGCCTTCCACTCGCTCGTCGGCCTCGCCGCCGTGATGGTGGCGGCCGCGGCCCTCTACGCCCCTGCCGCCTTCGGCATCGGCGAGATCGGCCACATCCACGGCCAGGCGCTGGTCGAGATGTCGCTCGGCGTCGCCATCGGCGCGATCACGTTCACCGGCTCGGTCATCGCCTTCGCCAAGCTGAACGGCAACATGTCGGGCAAGCCGATCCTGCTGCCGGCCCGGCATATCGTGAATGCCGGCCTCGCCATCCTGCTGGTGGCGCTGATCGTCGTGCTGGTCTTCACCGAGAGCCACCTGGTCTTTTGGCTCATCGTGATCGTCAGCCTCGTGCTCGGCGGTCTGATCATCATCCCGATCGGCGGCGCCGACATGCCCGTCGTCGTCTCGATGCTCAACTCCTACTCGGGCTGGGCCGCGGCCGGCATCGGTTTCACGCTCGGCAACACGGCGCTGATCATCACCGGCGCGCTGGTCGGCTCGTCGGGCGCGATCCTGTCCTACATCATGTGCAAGGGCATGAACCGCTCGTTCATCTCGGTCATCCTCGGCGGCTTCGGCGGCGAGACGGCCGCGGCGGCAACCGGCGGCGCGGTCGAGCAGCGTCCGGTCAAGCAGGGCTCGGCCGAGGACGCCGCCTTCATCATGAAGAACGCCTCCAAGGTCATCATCGTGCCGGGCTACGGCATGGCGGTGGCGCAGGCGCAGCACGCGCTGCGCGAAATGGCTGACAAGCTGAAGGCCGAAGGCGTCGAGGTGAAGTACGCCATTCATCCGGTGGCGGGCCGCATGCCGGGCCACATGAACGTGCTGCTGGCGGAAGCGAACGTGCCGTATGACGAGGTCTTCGAGCTCGAGGACATCAATTCGGAGTTCGCCCAGGCCGACGTCGCCTTCGTCATCGGCGCCAACGACGTCACCAACCCGGCCGCCAAGACCGACCCGACCTCGCCGATCTACGGCATGCCGATCCTCGACGTCGAGAAGGCCGGCACGGTGCTGTTCATCAAGCGCGGCATGGGCTCCGGCTACGCCGGCGTCGAGAACGAGCTGTTCTTCAAGGACAACACGATGATGCTCTTCGCCGACGCGAAGAAGATGGTCGAGAGCATCGTCAAGGCGCTCGACTAAGGTCGAGATCGTCATCGCGAAAACGGAAAAGGCCGCCTTGGGGCGGCCTTTTTTGTTGGTGATCCCAAAGGCATTCGAGATCCGGAGACAGAGAATGACGACCGTCCGGGAGACGATCCGGCAAGTGCGCGGCGAGGACGCCTCCGCCTTTCAGGCCCTGCGCCTCCAGGCGCTGCGCGAGGTGCCGACGGCCTTCGCCTCCAGCGTGGAGGAGGAGGCCGGACGATCGCTGGAAATGGTGCGGGAGCGGCTCGAGACGGCTCCGGACGCCGTCTTCGCGGCCTTCGACGGCGCGGCGATGATCGGCACGGCCGGCTTCCATGCGCAGAGCGGCCCGAAGCGCCGGCATCGCGGGCTGCTATGGGGCGTGTTCGTGGCGGGAGGGTATCGCGGCGGCGGCGTCGCGCGGGCGCTGGTCGAGCGGGTGATCGAGCATGCCGCGCAGCACGTGCTGATCCTCGAGGCCGGGGTCACCAGCGGCAACAAATCTGCCGCCTCGCTCTATGCGACGCTCGGCTTTGAGACGATCGGGACGTTGCGCAAGGCGCTGCTGGTCGATGGCGTCTTCCACGACGAGATCCTGCTGGCGCTGGATCTCACGACCCGGCGCTGATCGCCGGGCGCAGCGGCCGAAGGGGAGGGGGCGTCAGGCGCCGGCCTTGGCGGTGCGGCGCATGCCGTCGCGGGCGGGCGGGTAGCCGGGGTTGAGCGTCTGGGCGCGGGCGAAGGCGTTGTGCGCCGCGTCGCGCTCGCCGAGCTTCTCCAGCGCCAGGCCCTGGTTGGTCCAGCCCTGGTAGTTGTCCTTGTCGGCGCGGACGACGGCGTTGAAATCGTCGAGGGCTGCCTTGTAGTCGCCGGTGGCGAGATAGGACAGGCCGCGGCCCTGATGCGGCGCGACGGCGTTCGGCGCGTAGGTCATCGAGGACGTGAAGTCGGCGATCGCGTCGTCGTGGCGGCCCTGGCCCTGATAGATGAGGGCGCGGTTGTTATAGGCCTTGGGATCGGTCGGCTCGAGCTCGATCGCCTTGCTGAAATCGTTCAGCGCCAGGTCGATCTGGCCCTGCGAGCGGTAGAGGTTGCCGCGTCCGACATAGGCCTCGTTGTAGCTCGGATTGAGCTCGATCGAGCGATTGTAGTCGGAGAGTGCCTGACCGTTCTGCTTCAGATTGCGCAGGACGAGCGCGCGGTTGGAATAGGCCTGGTAGAAGCCCGGGTTGATCTCGATCGCCCGGTTGAAATCGGCCAGCGCCTGGTCGTAGCGGCCGGCGCGGCCGAGCGCGGTGCCGCGCACATTGTAGCCGGAGGCGTCGCTGGGGTTCTGGTTCACGACCGAGCTCAGCGACGAGATGTTCGCTTCCGAGCCCATGGCGCGGTCGACGTCGTTGCCGAAATCATGCGGCCCGGCGGATTGGCAGCCCGCGAGTGCGAGCGCGCCGAGCAACACGCCAGCGGCGGACAACACGCCCATGACAGAGGCCGGCGCGCGGACGCGTCCGGGCCCTGTCGCGGGCGTGTTGGCGGCCGAAATCCTGCTGAGCACCATCATGAGCCTTGCTCCCAAGCGGGCGCCCATGGCGTAGAAGATGGGCGCAGACATCAAAAAGCAACGAACCCGGCGAACCGGGCTCGTTACCTTGAAACTTCAAAGCGAAAAAGCAGGCGAAAGCAGGGCCGAGGCCCCGCTCGTCAGCGCTTCGGCTTGGGAGCAGCGACCAGACCGCCTTCGCGCTGGGCGCGCTTGCGAGCCAGCTTGCGGGCGCGGCGGACGGCTTCCGCCTTCTCGCGAGCCTTCTTCTCCGAGGGCTTCTCGTAGAAGTTGCGCAGCTTCATCTCACGGAAGATGCCTTCACGCTGCATCTTCTTCTTGAGAGCCTTGAGCGCCTGATCGACGTTGTTGTCGCGAACGAGTACCTGCACGCGGGAGCGTCCTATCTTGATCCGATCCGGATGAATTCTCGGGCGAGACGAGGAGCGCAGCGAAAGCCGCTAGGAAACTTCGTCCCGAATGTGGTCGCTCTCATAGCAGAAGCTTGACGCAAATGTCAAAGCAGAGAGCCGACGAAACAAGGGATTTTCGCGATTTTGCCGTTCGCCGGATGGTTTTCGCCGCAAGTTCCCGTGATGCGCGGCGGATTCGTCACGGCCGGATCGGACGCCGCGAAGAGAATCGGCGCCGGGCGGCGCCGGATGGGCGCGGCCCGAGTCGTTGGCCGGTTGTCGTCCGCGTGCTCGGAGAAAAAGAAAAGGCCCCCGCCGGAAGCAGGGGCCTTTCGATTGTCGTCGGCGCGCCGCCCGTGCGGGCAGGGCGCGATCCCGTCTCAGAGGTCTTCTTCGTCCTCGTCGACCGGGCCCTTCAGCGACTTCAGCTTGGCGAAGACGGCATCGGCGTCGAGCTCTTCGTCCTTCGGCTCCTCGCGGCGATAGGAGCGCAGCGCGGCGGCGGCGAGCGCGTCGGCGGCCGTCGTCTCTTCCGCCGGCAGCAGCACTTCGCCCTCGGCGCCCGGCTCGCGCGGCGGCGCGTTCTTGGCGGCCTTCTCGACTTCGAAATCGAGATCGATCTGCGAGCAGAGGCCGAGCGTCACCGGATCGGACGGCGCCAGATTGGCCGAATTCCAGTGGGTGCGGTCGCGAATCGAATCGATCGTCGGCTTGGTGGTGCCGACGAGGCGCATGATCGACGCGTCCTTCAGCTCGGGATGGTTCTTCAGAAGCCAGAGAATGGCGTTCGGACGGTCCTGGCGGCGCGAAACCGGGGTGTAGCGCGGACCCTTGCGCTTCTGCACCGGCACGCGGACGCGCGTCTCGGCCATCTTCAGCCGGTATTTCGGATCCTTCTGCGCGCGGTCGATCTCCTCGCGCGTCAGCTGGCCCGTCGACACCGGATCGAGACCCTTGATGGTGGTGGCCGCCTCGCCATCGGCGATCGCCTTCACCTCGAGGGGATGCAGCTTGCAGAAGTCGGCGATCTGGTCGAAGCCGAGAGAGGTATTCTCGACGAGCCAAACGGCGGTTGCCTTCGGCATCAGCGGGATAGTCGACATAATTCTCTCCTGGTCGCTCTCCCGGTGGTGGCCGGAGGAGCTGAACGTAGCGTCTGTATGACGGGGATGGCCGATATATAGACCGCCGCCTCGCCTGACGCAAACAAAGCTTGCGTCCCGGCCGATCTCAAAAACCCGTGACCAGGCCGGAAGCGGTGGCCGCCGGCCGCGTGCGCGGATCTCCACCGGAGGCCGTCGCAGTGGGTTCGGGAAGGCTTGCGGCCCCAGCGCGGAATGTCCGGTCGATGCGAGGAGAGCCCCTCACCCTCTTGTGGAGAGGTGAGGGGCGCTGACGTCTTGCCAACCTCCGACGTCTTGCCTGACCACTTGCCGGGCGCGTCTCGACGCGCGCCGGCATTCAGGGCCTGGAAGCGCTACGGCGTGGTCGCCGGGGGCTTTGCCGGCTCGGACGGGGTGCTCGGAGCGGC
Source organism: Kaistia sp. 32K (assembly GCF_016629525.1). Taxonomy (GTDB): domain Bacteria; phylum Pseudomonadota; class Alphaproteobacteria; order Rhizobiales; family Kaistiaceae; genus Kaistia. Next base: position 3,829,330 of record NZ_AP024269.1, on the reverse strand, counting down.
CGGGGCTGCCGGAGCAGGGGCCGGGGCGGGAGCCGGTTCGGCGGGCTTCGGAGCGGCCGGAGCGGGAGCCGGTTCGGCGGGCTTCGGGGCAGCAGGAGCGGGCGCGGGGGTCGACTGCTCGGCGGCCGGCGGCGTGGGATGAACAACCGGTGTCCGCGACTTCCACCAGAAATAGGCTATCACCAGAACGATGATAACCACGACGACCCAGACCCAAGTATTTTGGCGTTGCATGTTGTCCTCCGGGGTGCGAGCTGCACCGGCAGTCCCAATCTTACATCGAATCAACCCGTTCCACGAAGAGGAAACGTGTCATTACGTTTCGTCGGCTGCGGAAATTTACTCGTTTTCGGCCTCGGACGATATGATTTCGCCCTGTTTGAGCCTCCCGTCGCCGCGTTCGACAGGCGGACGACGCCGGAAACGCAAGGGCATCTTGCCCCGCCACGCACCCCCCGCCGGCACGGCAACCAACGGTGGCGGGGCGATCCGGTTTCACGAGCGGATCAGATTTCCTGCCGCTCGGGGGCGCAGTAGCTCGATTTCTCGCGAGAATCCGCGGTGCCCTTCACCTCTCCCTGAGGGAGACCTTCGCAGAACACCTCAAGGTCGCCATGCACGGCCCATGGGATAGGGCGCCGTCGCCCCGGCGGAGGCCGGGGCCCATGAACACCGGCCAGGAAAGCTTGGCTCAGCCGATCGGCCACTGGCCGGTGTGTCTGGATCCCGGCCTTCGCCGGGATGACGGCGGAGGGTGGCAAGCTCTGATCCACGCTATGAAGGCGGTGTTGCGCTAATGGGTCCTCAGGGAGAGGTGAGGGAAGCGTATTCGGACCCCTTCAATCACGCATTCCGGGTCAGACCGTCAGCACGATCTTGCCGATATGGCCGGAGCTCTCCATCAGGCGGTGCGCGGCGGCGGCCTCGGCGAGCGGGAAGGTGGCGTCGATGCGGGGGCGGATCGCGCCGCTCTCGATCAGCGGCCAGACCTTCTCCTGCAGCGCGGCGGCCAGCGCGCCCTTGAAGGCGGCGGTGCGCGGGCGGAGCGTCGAGCCGGTCAGCGTCAGCCGCTTGATCAGGAGCTTGTTGAAGTTCACCTCGACGACGGGGCCGTTCAGGAAGGCGATCTGGGCGATGCGGCCGTCGGTCGCCGCGGCGTCGAAATTGCGCTCGATATAGTCGCCGCCGACCATGTCGAGGATGACGTCGGCACCCCGCCCTTCGGTCGCGTCCTTCACCGCGACGACGAAATCCTCCTTGAGATAGTTGATGGCGCGGTTGGCGCCGAGCTCGATGCAGGCGGCGCATTTTTCTGCCGAGCCGGCCGTCGCCAGCACCGTGGCCCCGAAGGCGCGGCCGAGCTGGATCGCCGTCGTGCCGATGCCGGACGAGCCGCCATGCACGAGCAAGGTCTCGCCCGGCTTCAGGCCGGCACGCTCGAACACATTGTGCCAGACGGTGAAGAAGGTCTCCGGCAGGGCCGCCGCCTCGACCAGCGAAAGCCCGGCGGGGACGGGGAGGGCGTTGCTCTCGTGGACCGCGACATATTCGGCATAGCCGCCGCCGGCGACGAGCGCCGTCACGGCGGCGCCCAGCTGGAAGCGGCTCGCATTGCGGCCGAGCGCCACGACATGGCCGGAGACCTCGAGGCCGGGCAGGTCGGACGCGCCCTTCGGTGGCGGATAGTGGCCCTGGCGCTGAAATACGTCCGGCCGGTTGACGCCGGCAGCCGCCACCTGGATCAGGATTTCGTGCTCGAAGGGATGCGGCACCGGACGGGTCTCCGGCCGCAGGACATCCGGTCCACCGGGTTCCGAAATGGCCATGGCGGTCATGGTTTCGGGGATCGCAGTCACGGGCCGTCTCCTCTTGGTTCAGCGTCTTGGCTTCGCGCCCGACTGGCAGGCCGGGGCAATCTTGCTATCTTTGGACCAGACGGGAGCCAAAAACGAGACGGAGTGCGGAATGGCCCTATTCGACGACGTGCCGGTGGAAAAGCCGGCGCCACACAGGATCGGCGAGGATCTGGGGCGCCTGTCGATCGACGAACTGAATGAGCGGATCACCCTGCTGGAGGGCGAGATCGGGCGGCTGCGGGAGGCGATCGAGGCGAAAACGGCGTCGCGCGCGGCGGCTTCGTCGTTCTTCAAGAGCTGAACGGCGGCGGGCGAAAGGCGCCCCCGGCGGCCATTAACCATTCGTTAAGGTTAGGGGCGCGTAATCGTTTCGTCCAGCGATCTGGACGTGAGTGGTAACTTCTCTGTTGGACTCCTCCCTCTGTTGCCTCACAAGAGCCGTTTCCCGCGGCTCTTTTTTTGACTTCCGTCTTCATAGGCGTCAAAATCGGCAAAACTTGCGTTCCGTCTGAACCCGCTCGGGATTGACGTGTTGACGCAACGGAATGATTCCATGACAGACGACAGCCCTGGGCCCGTCGACGCGCCGATCGTATTCGGCCAGCGCTTCGCGTATTCGGACACCTTCCGCGGACTTTTCCGGGAGGGGATGCTGCTCGTCGAGGAGACCGCCGCCTATCTCGATGGCGATGGCCGCGTCGAATCGCGCGACCTGCCCAAGGGCGGCTCGCTCACCTACGCCACCGAATCGATGCGGCTGACGACGCGGCTGATGCAGCTCGCCTCGTGGCTGCTGCTGCAGCGCGCGGTCAACGAGGGCGAGATGACCTTCGAGCAGGCCGGCGCCGAGAAGGCCAAGGTGCGGCTGCGCGGCTTCGGCTCCATCGCCGAGGGGCCGGGCTGGGAAGACCTGCCGGAGCGGCTGCGCGACCTGATCGGCCGCTCGGTCCGGCTGCAGGAACGCGTGATCCGCCTCGACGACGCCATCTACAACGCCGCCAACGCCGACGCGCCGGCCGAAAACCCGGTCAGCCGCCAGCTCGGCCAGCTGGCGCGCGCCTTTGGCGGCGGGCGCGAGTAGGCCGAGGCCGGCTTCGTAGCGCCGAGACCTCGACGCGATAGGGGCGGGGCGGCCGATCGGTCGCCGAGACCTTTTCCCGCACTGCATTTCCAAAACTCGACCATCATCCTGAGGTGCTTCGCGTGAGCGAAGCCTCGAAGGAGGGTCCAGCAGGGCTCTGCGCCTTGCAGACGCATCCGCTTGCGTTCAGAGGTGTTTCCTGGACCTTCCTTCGAGGCCCGGCGTTGCCGGGCACCTCAGGATGATGGCCGTGCTGGTTCCACGCCGCTGACATGGCGGAGCCGTATGGGGTGAGGGGACCTGTGAAACCCCACGCAAACAAAAACCCCGGCCAGAGGCCGGGGTTTTGCATTCCGAAAGCGCTTCGGGCGGATTAGCCGCCGATGAAGCCCTTGAACTTGTTGTTGAAGCGCGAGACGCGGCCAGCGCGGTCCAGCAGCGTCTGGTTGCCGCCGGTCCAGGCCGGGTGCGTCGTCGGGTCGATGTCGAGGTTCATGACGGCGCCCTCTTCACCATAGGTCGACTTGGTGAAGTACTCGGTGCCGTTCGTCATCACGACCTTGATCGTGTGGTAGTCGGGATGAATGTCTTTCTTCATCGTCTGGTCCTCGCGGCTCGGTCCGTTCGGGACCGCATGGTCGTCGCCCGCCAAAGCGGAGGCGCCGTCCTGATCAATGGGAAAAACGGCTGCCTGCGACGGGCCGTCCTGTGGGGCGACGATATAGCCCAGCGTTCGGGCCGGCACAAGGGCCCGCTCGCCTTGAAACACCGCCGCCAGCAGTGCATCTAGGCGCCATCGGGGCAAAAGCCCCCGCGAACGACTGAGACGGGTGCCGATGGCGGTTCGAGACACGATGGCTAGAGACGCGGAAGGCGCTGCCGACCGGGCCGATCCTTCCAAGGCCCGCGATGACGCCAAGGCTGGCGACGACGCCAAGGCCCGCCGCCGTTCGCTCAGGCCGCTCGGCATGCTGGTGCCCTATGTGCTCCGCCGCAAGCCGCAGCTCCTCGGCGCCTGCCTGGCGCTCGTCGCCGCCGCGCTCGCGACCCTGACCGTGCCGCTCGCCGTCCGCCGCATGATCGACCACGGCTTCACCGCCGACAATGCCGGCACGATCAACGTCTATTTCATGGCGCTGATCGGCGTCGTCGCCGTGCTCGCCGTCGCCTCCAGCCTGCGCTTCTATTTCGTCACCTGGCTCGGCGAACGGGTCGTCGCCGATCTGCGCGCCGACGTCTTCCGTCATTTGGCGGCGCTCGGCATCGATTTCTTCGACCGCAACCGTTCCGGCGAGATCGCCTCGCGGCTCACCGCCGACACGACGCAGATCAAGGCGGTCGCCGGCGCCAACATTTCGATCGCGCTGCGCAATGTGGTGATGTTCATGGGCGGCGTGGCGATGATGATCGTCACCAGTCCCAAGCTCTCCGGCCTCGTGCTGCTGGCGCTGCCGATCGTCGTGCTGCCGCTGGTCGGCTTCGGCCGCCGCGTCCGGATGCGCTCGCGCAAGGCGCAGGACATGCTGGCCGACGCCTCCGCCTATGCCTCGGAGGCGATCGGCGCGGTCCGCATCATCCAGGCCTTCACGGCCGAGGCGAGCGTGGCGCGGCGCTTCGCGACCAGCGTCGAGGGCGCCTTCATCGCCGCCCGCAACTCGACCATGGCGCGCGCGGCGCTGACCGGCTTCGGCATCTTCATGGTCTTCGCCAGCATGGTCGCCGTGCTCTGGTGGGGCGCGCAGGACGTGCTCGCCGGGCGGATGACCCCCGGCACGCTCGGCCAGTTCCTGATCTATGCCGTGATCGCCGCCGGCGCGCTCGGCGAGCTCTCGCAGGTCTGGGGCGACATTGCGAACGCCACCGGTGCCGCCGAGCGGCTGGCCGAGATCCTGGCGGAAAAGCCGTCCATCGCCGCGCCGGCGAGGCCGGTTTCTCTCGCCGAGCCGGTCAAGGGCGCGATCGCCTTCGAGGGCGTCGGTTTCGGCTATCCGGAGGGCGGGCGCGGCGCCGCCATTCACCATGTCGGCTTCCACGTTAAGCCGGGCGAGCGGGTCGCCGTCGTCGGTCCCTCCGGCGCGGGCAAGAGCACGCTCTTCAACCTGATCCTGCGCTTCTATGATCCGCAGCAGGGGCGGGTGACGGTCGACGGCGTCGATGTCCGTGCGCTCGATCCGGTGGCGCTGCGCCGCCACATCGCGATCGTGCCGCAGGATACGGTCATCTTCGCCGCCAGCGCGGCGGAGAACATCGCGATCGGCCGGCCGGGCGCGGATCCGGGCGCCATCCGCCACGCCGCCGTCTCTGCCTATGCCGACAGCTTCCTGCAGGCGCTGCCGGAGGGCTACGAGACCGAGCTCGGCGAGCGTGGCGTCACGCTCTCGGGCGGCCAGCGCCAGCGCATCGCCATCGCCCGCGCCATCCTGAAGGATGCGCCGATCCTGCTGCTCGACGAGGCGACGAGCGCGCTCGACGCCGAGAGCGAGGTCGCGGTGCAGTCGGCACTCGACGAGCTGATGGTCGGCCGCACAACGATCGTCATCGCGCACCGGCTCGCGACCATCCTGAAGGCCGACCGCATCCTCGTCATGGATGGCGGCGCCATCGTCGAGGAAGGCACGCATGACGAGCTGGTGCGCCAGGGCGGGCTCTACGCCCGCCTGGCCCGCCTGCAGTTCCGCGAGGACGCCGCCTGAGGGGCGGGGGGCGGCTCTTCCAGGCAGATCGATCGGCTCCGACATCATCCTGAGGTGCTTCGCGCCAGCGAAGCCTCGAAGGAGGGTCCAGCGAAGCTCCGAAACAACCGAGATCCGAACCGCCTCCCGAATGTAGCCTCCTGGACCCTCCTTCGAGGTCCGGCTCCGCCGGGCACCTCAGGATGATGGCTGAGTTTTGGGAATTCAGACTGGCAGAACGCTCTCGGCGAGAGCAGCTAGCAGACCTGCCGACTGGTAGCGATTGCGCGCCGGCGATCGTCCACGCTCGCCGTCATCCCGGGCTTGACCCGGGATCCATGCAGCCGAAGCGCGGGGTGTCGATCCTCCCGGGGACCCGGCTGAATGGATCCCCGCCGTCGCGGGGATGACGGGGGGAGGCGTGCGAAGGCTCGTCTGACAGAAACCGCGGTCTACCGTTCCGTCAATTTCAGCTCGATGCGGCGGTTCTTGGCGTAGGCGGCTTCGGTCGAGCCCTGTTCCAGCGGCTGGTATTCGCCGAAGCCGGCGGCGACCAGGTGGATCGGCTGCACGCCCTGCTCGACCAGGAAGCGGACGACCGCGATGGCGCGGGCCGACGACAGTTCCCAGTTGTTGCGGAAGCGCCCCGAGCCGGAGAGCGGCCGGGCGTCGGTGTGGCCGTCGACGCGCAGCACCCAGGCGATCTCAGGCGGGATCTCGCCCTCGAGCGTCTTCAGCGCCTCGGCGAGCTTGGTCATCTCGACCCGGCCCTCGGCGTTGATCTCGTCCGAACCCGACGGGAACAGCACCTCGGACTGGAAGACGAAGCGGTCGCCGACGACGGTGATGTCGGGCCGGTTGCCGAGGATCTCGCGCAGGCGGCCGAAGAAGTCGGAGCGATAGCGCGACAGTTCCTGCACGCGCTGCGCCAGCGCGACGTTCAGCCGGCGGCCGAGATCGGCGATCTTGGTCTGGCTCTCGGTGTCGCGCTTCTCCGAGGCGTTCAACGCCTCCTCCAGCGCGCCGATCTGGCGGCGGAGCGCGGCGATCTGCTGGTTCAGGATCTCGACCTGCGACAGCGCCTTCTGGCTGACGACCTTCTCGTTTTCCAGCGCCTTGGTGATGATGGCGATCTGGCCCTCAGCCGATCCGGCGGCAGCCGACTGGCTGTCGGCGGCGCTCTTCAGCCGGTCGCGCTCGGCTTCCGCGGAGGCGAGGCTCGCCTGCAGGTTGGCGAGCTGGTCGGCCGAATCCTGCTTGCCGGCCCGCTCCATGGCGAGGAGCTCGGTCAGCTCGGCGATCTGGCTGTTCAGCCGGTTCAGCACCGTGTCCTTGCCGGTGATCTCGCGGCTCTGCAGGAACTGTAGCAGCGCGAAGATCGAGAGCAGGAAGATGAAGACGAGCAGGAGGTTCGACAGCACGTCGACGAAGGCGGGCCAGACGTCCGTCCTGGCCTCACGGCGGCGTCCGCGGGCGGCCACGCTACTCTCCGGCCGGCTGCTTGAGGGCCTTGGCGATCAGTTCCAGAAGCTGCTGCATCTCGCGCTGCTGCTCGGCCTGCTGCTCAACCCAGCCCCGCACCACCTGCTGCTCGCTGCGCATGTGCTGCACCAGCCCCTGGATGCCCTCGGCGAGATTGGCCATGGCGGCGGTGGCGCGCTGGGTGGAGCCGCCGGAACCGCCGCCGCCCTCCTGCACCGCCGCGGTCAGCCGCTCGATCGCGACGCGAAGGTCCTCGCCGGTCGAGGCGCCCTCGCGCACGTCGAGCATGCTCGGATCGAGGTCGGTGACGGTGGAGAGCCAGTCTTCCAGCTCGGTATAGAACTTGTTCTGCGCCTGGCCGGCCTGCAGGTCGAGGAAGCCGAGGATCAGCGAGCCGGCGAGACCGAACAGCGAGGACGAGAACGCCGTGCCCATGCCGGTCAGCGGACCCTCGAGGCCGGATTTCAGATCCTCGAAGATCACGGCGCTGTCGCCGGTGCCGATGTTGAGGCTGCGGATGGCGTCGGCGACGGCGCTGACCGTTTCGAGCAGGCCCCAGAAGGTGCCGAGCAGGCCGAGGAAGATGAGCAGGCCGGTCAAGTAGCGCGAGGTGTCGCGGTCCTCGTCGAGGCGCATCAGGATCGAATCGAGCACCGAGCGCATGGTCTGGGTCGAGATCGACATGCGGCCGATGCGATCGCCGAGGATCGCCGCCATCGGCGCCAGCAGCACGGGCGCGCGTTCCAGCTCGATCGAGCGGTCGGAATTGCGGAAGCCGTTGACCCAGCGGATCTCCGGGAAGATGCGGATCACCTGGCGGAAGGCCAGCAGGATGCCGATGAACAGCACGCCGATGATGACGCCGTTCAGCGCCGGATTGGCGAGGAAGGACGTATAGACCTGGCGATAGAGGATCAGGGCGACGAACGCGGCGATCACCAGGAATACGATCATCCGCCAGAGATACACTTGCGGACTGGCAAGCTTGTAGGGGTCGAAATCTCTTGCCATTGGTTTCCGCCGGATCGCGCTGCGTCTCGTTTCACCCTGCACGCATCGGCCAGAACCGTGGCCGAAGAAACGCGCCAAGTCCGTGCCGGGGCCTCGGAAGAAGCCGATCACGCCCCGGCGCTCAAGGTTTAGCGTGATTTGCCGCAGGATAGGAAGAGCCTAGGGGCCGTATTAACGCGCCGCCTCGGAAAGAGGCGGCGCTTTCCTCCCGCGACGGGAGCCGGGGTCAGGCGACCTCGCGCTCCAGTTCCGCGTTCCACTGGCCGAGCGCCGCGAGGCCGTTCATCCGGCAGCGATGCAGGAAGGCCTGCTGGCCGGCCGCGACATTCTCCGGCTTGCCGCCCCAGGCCTTGAGCGCCGCCGCCTGCAGGGCGCGGCCATAGGAGAAGGTGATGCCCCAGGGCAGGTCGCCAATGGCGTTGATGAGCGAGAGATGCTCGGTCGCCAGCTCGTCCGACTGGCCGCCGGAGAGGAAGGCGATGCCCGGGACCGAGGTCGGCACGGCGGCGTGGAACACGGCGACGGTGCGCTCGGCCACTTCGGACGGGGAAGCCTTCTGGCCGCTGTCCTTGCCCGGCACGACCATGTTCGGCTTCAGGATGATGCCGGAGAGATCGACGCGGGCGCGATCGAGCTCGTCGAACACGACGCGCAGCGTTGCTTCGGTCACCTTGTGACAGGTCTCGATCGTGTGGGTGGCGTTCGGGTTGTCCATCAGGACTTCCGGCTCGACGATCGGGACGATGCCGTTTTCCTGGCAGAGCGCCGCGTAGCGGGCGAGCGCGTGCGCGTTGGCGGAGAGGGCGCCCGGCGTCGGCAGGGTCTCGCCGATGGTGATCACCGCCCGCCACTTGGCGAAGCGCGCGCCGAGCTTGTGATATTCGACCAGGCGCTCGCGCAGGCCGTCCAGGCCCTCGGTGACGGTCTCGCCGGGGTGGAAGGCGAGGGCCTTGGCGCCCGTGTCGACCTTGATGCCGGGAATCGAGCCCGTCGCGGTGATCAGCTCGACCAGCGCCCGGCCGTCCTTCGCCTGCTGGCGGATCGTCTCGTCGAACAGGATGACGCCGGAGACGTGGTTGCGCATGGCCTGGTCGGCCGAGAACAGCATCTCGCGGTAATCGCGGCGGGCGTCGGCCGTCGAGGCGAGGTTGATGCTGTCGAAACGCTTCTTGATCGTGCTCGAGCTCTCATCCGCCGCCAGAATGCCCTTTCCGGGCGCGACGAGACGACGGGCAATATCCTGAAGGCTTTCGGTCATGCGGGGCGATCTCTTGCAAAGCGCGGACCCGGACCGTCCGGGTCTCCCGGCAGTTGCATAACTCGCCATGTTAGATTTTGCACTGCAAAATAAAACAACTTCCGAACTCGATGAGCTCGGAAGTTGTTTGATCGACCTGATCAAATTATCGCAAAGACCGTAGTTTTGCTGCGCTGCGGACTAAAACGATTTAAGTGTTGCGGCGCAATACCTCGACGCCGGGCAGCGGCTTGCCTTCCAGCCATTCGAGGAAGGCGCCGCCGGCCGTCGAGACATAGGAGAAGTCGTCGGCGACGCCGGCGTGATTGAGCGCCGCCACCGTGTCGCCGCCGCCGGCGACCGAGAGCAGGTGGCCTTCCTTGGTGCGCTTCGCCGCGTGGCGGGCGGCCTCGACCGTGCCGCGATCGAACGGCTCCAGCTCGAAAGCGCCGAGCGGGCCGTTCCAGACCAGCGTCGCCGCGTCGTCGATCGCCGCGTTGATGCGCTCGACCGACAGGCCGCCGACGTCGAGGATCATGCCGTCCTCGGGGATCGCCTCGACGCCATAGGTCTGGTTCGGGGCATGCGCCTCGAAATGATAGGCGACGGTGGCGTCGACCGGCAGGATGATGGCGCAGTTGGCGGTCTCGGCCTTGGCCAGAATGCGGCGGGCGGTGTCGGCGAGATCCTTCTCGCAGAGCGACTTGCCGACCGGCAGGCCTTGCGCGTGCAGGAAGGTGTTGGCCATGCCGCCGCCGATCACCAGCGCGTCGACCTTGCCGACCAGGTTTTCCAGGAGGTCGATCTTGGACGAGACCTTGGCGCCGCCGACGATGGCGATCACCGGGCGCTTCGGGCTGGTCAGCGCCTTTTCCAGCGCCTCCAGCTCGGCCTGCATCGAGCGGCCGGCATAGGCGGGCAGCTGGTGGGCGAGGCCCTCGGTCGAGGAATGGGCGCGGTGCGCGGCGGAGAAGGCGTCGTTGACATAGACGTCGCCGAGCTCGGCGAGTGCCGCCGTGAAGATCGGGTCGTTCTTCTCTTCGCCCTTGTGGAAGCGGGTGTTTTCCAGGAGCAGCACGTCGCCGTCCGACATCTTGGCGATCGCCTGGGCGGCGTCGTTGCCGATGCAGTCATTGGCGAAGGCGACGGGGCTGCCGAGCAGCGTCTCCAGCGCCGGCACGACGGGCGCGAGCGACATGTCGGCGACGCGCTCGCCCTTCGGGCGGCCGAAATGCGCCAAGAGGATCGCCTTGCCGCCGCGCTTGGTGACGTCGCGCACCGTCGGCAGGATGGCGCGGATGCGGGTGTCGTCGGTGACCCGGCCGTCCTTCATCGGGACGTTCAGGTCGACGCGGATCAGGACGCGCTTGCCCTTGATTTCGGCGGTATCGAGGGTGCGGAAGGTCGACATGCGCGCTCTCTCCTTGTGGGCGAATGCGCCCTCAAATGTGAAAATGGCCCGGAACGTGTCCGGGCCATCAGGTTCTAGCTGATCTCGTTTCGACGGATCAAATCGTCTTTGCCAATTCGCTCAGAGGACCTTGGCGAAATAGGCCGTCATGTCGGCCATGCGGTTCGAGAAGCCCCACTCGTTGTCGTACCAGGCCAGCACGCGGACGAAGGTGCCGTCGATGACCTTGGTCTGGTCGAGGTGGAACGTCGCCGAATGCGGGTCGTGGTTGAAGTCGTGCGAGACGTTCGGCTGGTCGGTGACGGCGAGGACGCCCTTGAGCGGGCCGGCAGCCGCCGCCTTCATCGCCGCGTTGATCTCTTCGACCGTGGTCGGGCGCTTGGCGACGAACTTCAGGTCGATGAGCGAGACGTTCGGGGTCGGCACGCGGATCGACGAGCCGTCGAGCTTGCCCTTGAGCTCCGGGATCACCAGGCCGATCGCCTTGGCGGCGCCGGTCGAGGTCGGGATCGAGGAAAGGGCCGCCGCGCGGGCGCGGTAGAGGTCCTTGTGCATGGTGTCGAGCGTCGGCTGGTCGCCGGTGTAGGAATGCACCGTCGTCATGAAGCCGTGCTCGATGCCGACCGTGTCCTGCAGGACCTTGGCGACCGGCGCCAGGCAGTTGGTGGTGCAGGAACCGTTCGAGATCACCAGGTGGTCCTTGGTCAGGCCCTCATGGTTGACGCCCAGCACGGCGGTGTAGTCGGCGCCGTCGGCGGGAGCCGAGACGATGACGCGCTTGGCACCGGCTGCGAGATGGGCGGCGGCCTTCTCGCGCGAGGTGAAGATGCCGGTGCACTCGAGCGCGATGTCGATGCCGAGCTCCTTGTGCGGCAGCTCCGCCGGGTTCTTGATCGCCGTGACCTTGATGCGGCGGTCGCCGATGACGAGCGTGTCGCCGTCGACGATCACCTCATGCGGGAAGCGGCCATGGACCGAATCGAAGCGGAGCAGGTGGGCGTTCGTCTCGACCGGGCCGAGATCGTTGACCGCGACGACCTCGATGTCGGTCCGGCCCGACTCGACGATCGCCCGAAGGATGTTCCGGCCGATCCTGCCGAACCCGTTGATAGCAACCCGCACCGCCATATTCGCTCTCCTTGAGGCGCGCGCCGCGCCTTCGTCCGTTTCGGCCGGGCGCATTTGCCCGGCCATGGTTCAGTTCGTGATTCAGGCGTTGGTGTTCAACCGCGCCAGCGCCGCATCGGCGGCATGCTGCGCCGTGATGCCGAAATACTCGTACAGCTGGTCGGCCGGCGCGCTGGCGCCGAAGCCGTTCATGCCGATGAAGATGCCGTCGACGCCGATGAAGCGGTCCCAGCCGAGACGGATGGCGGCCTCAATGCCGACGCGGACCTTCGAATTGCCGATGGTCGCCGCCTTGTAGGCGTCGTCCTGCAGCTCGAACAGCTCGAAGCTCGGCACCGAGACGACGCGGGCCGTGCGGCCGGCTTCCTCGATCTTCGCCTTGGCGTTGACGGCGATCTCGACCTCGGAACCCGTCGCGAACAGCGTCACGTCGGCGGTCTCCGGACCGGCGATCAGATAGGCGCCGCGGGCCGACTTGTTCTCCGAGACGTGCTCGGTGCGCAGCGTCGGCAGGTTCTGGCGCGACAGCGCGAGAACCGACGGATTGTGCGGGCTCTCGATCGCGATCTGCCAGACTTCGGCCACTTCGACCGCGTCGGCCGGACGGAAGACGCGCAGATGCGGGATCGCCCGGAGTGCCGCGACATGCTCCACCGGCTGGTGGGTCGGGCCGTCTTCGCCGAGGCCGATCGAGTCATGCGTCATGACGTAGATCACGCGCTCGCCCATCAGCGCCGACAGGCGGATGGCCGGACGGGCATAGTCGGTGAACACCAGGAAGGTGCCGCCATACGGGATGAAGCCGCCATGCAGCGCGATGCCGTTCATCGCCGCCGACATGCCGAACTCGCGGATGCCGTAGTGGATGTAGCGGCCGGAATAGTCGTCCGGGGTCAGCGGCTGCTGCGCCTTGGCGCGGGTCAGGTTCGAGCCGGTGAGGTCGGCCGAGCCGCCAGCCAGTTCCGGAACCACGGTCGCCAGCATGTCGAGCGCCATTTCGGACGACTTGCGGGTGGCGACCTTCGGCTTCGTCTCCGACAGGGTCTTCTTGTAGGCGTCGACGGCGGCGTCGAGGCCGGCCGGCAGCTCGCCCTTCATGCGGCGCTCGAATTCCGAACGCACGGCGGCGTCGGCGGCGGCGAGGCGGGCCTCCCACGCGGCGCGCGGTTCAGCCGACTTGGCGGCGGCGCCATGCCAGGCGGCGTAGACGTCGTCCGGGATCTCGAACGGCGCGTAGGGCCAGCCGAGCGCCTCGCGGGCGCCGGCGATTTCCTTGTCGCCGAGCGCCGAGCCGTGCGAGGCATGGCTGTCGGCCTTGGTCGGCGCGCCGTAGCCGATGATCGTCTTGCAGGCGATCAGGGTCGGGCGGTCGGAATTGCGGGCGCGCTCGATGGCCGCGGCGACTTCCTCCGGATCGAGGCCGTCGACGCGCTCGGCGTTCCAGCCGCTCGCCTTGAAGCGGGCCACCTGGTCGACCGAGGTCGAGAGATCGGTGTGGCCGTCGATGGTGATGCCGTTGTCGTCGAACAGGACGATAAGCTTGTTGAGCTTCAGATGGCCGGCGAGATCGATCGCCTCATGGCTGACGCCTTCCATCAGGCAGCCGTCGCCCGCGATCACATAGGTGTAGTGATCGACGAGGTCGGCGCCGTATTCGGCGGCGAGCATGCGCTCGGCCAGCGCGAAGCCGACCGACATGGCGAGACCCTGGCCGAGCGGACCCGTCGTCGTCTCGACGCCGGGCGTCATGAAGTTCTCGGGATGACCCGGGGTCTTCGAATGAAGCTGGCGGAAATTCTGCAGTTCGCTGATCGGCAGTTCCTTCGAGCCGAGCAGGTGCAGGACGGAATAGATCAGCATCGAGCCATGGCCGGCCGACAGGATGAAGCGATCCCGGTCGGGCCAGAACGGCGCGTTGACATCGTATTTCAGGAACCGCGAAAACAGCACCGTGGCGACGTCGGCCATGCCCATCGGCATGCCGGGATGGCCGGACTTGGCCTTTTCGACCGAATCCATCGCGAGCGCACGGATGGCGTTTGCCATGCGCTTGTGAGTTTCAGGAGCTGTCATCTCTGCTTCCACGCTTGTGGGCCGGGCCACTGCTCGCTTGTCGGGCAGTCGCGCGGCCGCGTTGTTCTGTGGGGTAACTACCAGGCCGCCGGACCGTCGCGGAAAGGCGCTGCGACAAATAACAGACCCCCCTTGTGAGTCAATCTCGCGACCTGTCGCAGAGAGCCTGCTGCAACCGCCGCGAGCCCCCGGAAATCCGGGAAAACGGCCGCTTCCGGATAAGCCCAGGATAAGCCATTGACGCCCTGTTTCGGGCCTGCCTAATGTCCGGAACGATTTCTGACCGCATGCGACAGGGAGATTCCGCCGAGAATGCGAGGGGCGTCGCCCATTGAAGGTGCGTTGCGGCGCTTGAGTGCGGCGCTGGACGGGCTGGAGGGAGCGGTCGACAGACGGCTCAACGCCGGTGTGCGCCTCGGCGAAATCGAAACGGAAATGCAGCGGATCGGCCTTGATCGCTCGCGTCTGGCGCAGTCAGTCGACGCGGCCGAAGCCCGCTCCGAGCGGCTCGAAGAGGCCAACAAGGAAGTCTCCCGCCGTCTCGTCGCCGCCATGGAAACGATTCGCTCCGTGCTCGAACGGCAGGACGGCTGAGCCATGTCGCAGGTCAGCGTCACCATCAACGGCAAGACCTACCGGATGGCCTGCGACGACGGCCAGGAGGCCCATCTCGAGGGCCTCGCCGATCGTCTCAATGAAATCATCGGCCAGCTGCGCCAGAGTTTTGGCGAGATCGGCGACCAGCGCCTGACCGTCATGGCGGCGATCACCATGGGCGACGACCTCGCCGAATCACGGCGCCAGGTCCGCCGGCTCGAGGCCGAGCTCGCCGCGATGAACGAGACCAAGGCGGCTGTCATCGCGCGCTACGAGGAAGCGGAAGCGAACGTCGCGCGCGTCGTCGACCTCGCGGCGAGCCGCCTCGAGAGCCTCGCCGAGAAGCTCGTCGCCGGCGACAAGCGCGACTGATCCCGACCTTCCGCCGTCGCAGCACTGGAAAAGCGAGACCTTCCCAGCTGATCGTGCCGAGATCGCTGGCTAAGCGTCCTGCGGTCGCCTATATTTGTCCTCGGCGAGGCTGCGCGGTGCGACAGGAGATCACAATTCCCCGGGGCCTTATCGATCCAAAAGGGAGCTGTCCCTGACCGGAGCCCTGGTTCCGGACATACGGCGCCCACCTACGCTGTAGGTTCCCGGGATCGATCACTCCATCGGCCCATCGTGGCTCGCCACCCTTCCTTCTCTCCCGCAATCGTTCTATGGCCGTGGCTTCCGACCCCGCCGCGACGATCCGGGCTGACATGACGACCGAGACGGATACCACCACCAAGAATCAGCTGCGCGCCGCCGCGCTCGCCCGGCGCGACGGGCTCTCGATTGCCGCGCGCCAGCACGCCGTCGACGGCTTCCTGCGCCACGGCGTCGAGTGGTTCGAGCCGGCGGGCCGCATCGTCTCCGGCTACTGGCCGATTCGCAGCGAGGCGGATCCGCGTCCGCTGATCGAAGGCGCGCGCGCCGCCGGCGCCACCATCGCGCTGCCCGTGCTCGTCGATGCCGAGACGCTGCGCTTCCGCCGCTGGGAGGCCGGGGCGGAGCTGCATCCGGCCGGTTTCGGCACCGTCGGCCCGTCGGCGGACGCGCCCTTCGTCATGCCGGATGTCATCCTGCTGCCGCTCGCCGCCTTCGATCGGCGCGGCCACCGGATCGGCTACGGCAAGGGCCACTATGACCGCGCCGTCGCCGCCATCTTCGCGTCCGGCGCACGCCCGCTTCTGGTCGGGCTTGCCTTCGCGGTTCAGGAGGTCGACAAAGTTCCTTTTGAGACGCACGACATCCCCCTCGACTACATCCTGACCGAGGCTGAACGGATCACTGCGCTGAAATCCGGCTGACCGATCAAGGGGGTTCGTGTGCGACTGCTTTTCCTGGGGGATATCGTTGGCCGGACGGGCCGCAACGCCGTCATCGACCAGCTGCCGGGGCTGATTGACCGTTACAGGCTCGATTTCGTCGTCATCAATGGCGAGAATGCCGCCGGCGGCTTCGGCATGACCGAGGACATCGTCCGTGACGTGCTTGACGCCGGCGCCGACGTCATCACCACCGGCAACCACGCCTTCGACCAGCGCGAGGCGCTCGTCTTCTCCGAGCGGCAGCCGCGCTTCCTGCGCCCCGTCAATTATCCGATCGGCACGCCCGGGAAAGGCGCCAATCTCTTCATCGCCCGCAACGGTGCCCGCGTCCTCGTCGTCAACGCCATGGGCCGCGTCTTCATGGATGCGCTCGACGATCCGTTCGCGGCGGTCGACCGCGAGGTCTCGGCCTGTCCGCTCGGCGAGCAGGCGGACGCCATCATCATCGATTTCCACGCCGAGGCGACGAGCGAGAAGCAGGCGGTCGGCCATCATCTCGACGGCCGCGTCACCCTCGTCGTCGGCACGCATACCCATGTGCCGACCTCGGATTGCCGCATCCTGCCGGGCGGCACCGCCTACCAGTCGGACGCCGGCATGTGCGGCGATTATGATTCGGTGCTCGGCATGGACAAGGAAGAGCCGGTGCGCCGCTTCCTGACCAAGATCCCCTCCGGCCGCTTCCAGCCCTCGAACGGCCCGGCGACCTTGTGCGGGCTCTGCGTCGACGTCGACGACACCACCGGGCTCGCCCGCGCCGTCTCGCCGCTCGCCCTCGGCGGCGTGCTCGAGGAGCGGTTGCCGACCTTCTGGGGTTGACGGCGGTCGTCATTCCGTGATGGGAGAGGCAAACGCTTCCCCCATTTCAGATTTGCTCCGTCCGGGCGGGTACCGCCGGACGATGCTGCAGGAGTTTCGCCCATGGCCCGCTCGGCCCTTCTCAACGTCATGGTCAACGCCGTCACGAAGGCCGGCCGCCCGCTCGCCCGCGATTTCGGCGAGATCGAGAACCTGCAGGTTTCGATGAAGGGCCCGGCCGAATTCGTCGCCGCCGCCGACCGCAAGGCCGGCCAGGCGCTGGTGGCGGAGCTGACCAAGGGCCGCCCCGGCTACGGCTTCCTGACCAAGGATCGCGGCGTCCTCGCCGGCTCGGACGAGACCCACCGCTGGATCCTCGACCCGCTCGCCGGCGCCAGCAACTTCCTGCACGGCATTCCCGTCTTCGGCGTCGCGCTGGCGCTGGAGCGGGAAGGGCAGATCGTCGCGGCCGTGCTGTTCAATCCGGTCACCAACGATCTCTACGTCTCCGAGCGCGGCGGCGGGGTGTTCATGAACGATCGCCGCCTGCGCGTCGCCGGTCGCGTCGCGCTCGCCGATTCCGTGATCGGCACCAGCATTCCCCATCTCGGCACGCCCGACCATGCCGGCGCCATCCGCAAGATGCAGAACGTCATGATCGAAGTGGCGGGCCTGCGCGCCAGCGGTTCGCCGGCCTTCGATCTCGCCGCCGTCGCCGCCGGTCGCCTCGACGGCTTCTGGCAGGAAGGCCTGCAGCCCTGGGATATCGCGGCCGGCACGCTGTTCGTCCGCGAGGCCGGCGGCAAGAGCACCGATCTCTGGGGCGGCGAGAAGATGATCGACACCAAGTCGATCTGCGCCGGCAACGAGAAGATCCAGGCCCGCCTGCTCACCGCCATCACCGCCCGCTGATCGGTTCCGCGGAGCGCGACGGCTTGAACCCCGTCGTGCTTTCGCCATAAGGCTGTGGCGTTTTTCCGGAGCGTTCTCGAAAGCGACCATGGCCAAGAAGAAAAAAGCCCCTCCGCCGGAGCCGTTTGCGCGCCTCTGCCTCGTCACGCCGGCGGGTCTCGACCCCGAGGCTTTCGCGCCGGTGCTCGACGCCGCGCTGAAGGCGGGCGACGTAGCGACGCTGTTCATCGTCTCCGAAACGTCGAACTCCGGCGAATTGCAGCGCATCGCCGAGGCGCTGGTGCCGGTTGCCCAGGCCAATGGCGTCGCCGCGATCGTCGCGAACGATACGCGCCTGTTCGGCCGCGCCCGCGCCGACGGCCTGCATGTCGATACCGGCCTCGCCGAGCTGAAGGACGCCATCGAGGCGCTGAGGCCCGACCATATCGTCGGCGCCGGCGGCGTCGCGACGCGGCACGACGCCATGCTCGCGGCCGAAACCGACTGCGACTACATCTTCTTCGGCCGCTTCGACGGCGACACCGGCCCGCAGAGCTTCGACAAGAGCTTCGACCTCGCCGCGTGGTGGTCGGCCATGTTCGAGATCCCCGCGATCGTGATGGGCGGCAACACGCTCGCCTCGGTCGAGCCCGCTGTCGACGCCCATATCGAGTTCGTGGCGCTGCGCTCGGCGATCTGGAACCATGCCGACGGTCCGGCGGCGGCGGTGGCCGAAGTCAACCGCATCCTCGCGGCGCGCCAGGCCGAAACCGCCCCATGACAAGCCGGGCCGCGATCCTTGCTGTGCTTCTGCTCGGAACGGCCTTGCCGGCGATCGGCGCCGAGAAGGCGCCGCCCGTGCCGGTCGCCAAGCCGGCCACCGCCAGCGGCGGGCTGA
The DNA here is from genome assembly GCF_016629525.1 of Kaistia sp. 32K. Taxonomy (GTDB): domain Bacteria; phylum Pseudomonadota; class Alphaproteobacteria; order Rhizobiales; family Kaistiaceae; genus Kaistia. The sequence continues at coordinate 3,810,879 of NZ_AP024269.1, read as the reverse complement.
CGACCGGCTCGACGAAGCCGGCGGAGCAGAAGCCGGTGACGGTCGAACCGGTGCTCGGCGGCAGCACGCTCGGCGTTCCGCCGCCGGCCGCCGGGCTGATGCCGAACGCCGACGACCTCCTGAAGTCCGGCCGCGCGCTCAACGACGAGGGCGAGGGCGACCAGGCTTTCGGCGCCTTCCAGCGCGGGCTCTATCTGACCGCCTTCACCGTGGCGATATCGCGGGCCGAACGCGGCGACGCCGCGGCGGCGACGCTGCTCGGCCGCCTCTATGGCGAGGGCCTCGGCGTCAAGCAGAACGACAAGGCCGCCGCCGCCTGGTACCAGCAGGGGGCGCTCGCCGGCGATCCCAACGCGCAGCTGGCGCTGGGCCTGCTCTATCTCGACGGCCGCGGCGTCAAGAAGGACCGCGCCAAGGCGGCCGACGCGTTCGAGCAGGCGGCCGAATGGAACGAGCCGCAGGCGCTCTACAATCTCGGCCTGCTCTATCTCGACGGCACGGTGCGGCCGAAGGATTCCGAAAAGGCGGCGTCGCTGTTCAGCAAGTCGGCCGGGCAGGGCAACATCGACGCGCAGTTCGCGCTGTCGCAGCTCTATGCCGAGGGCGAGGGCGTGCTGCTCGACGACGGCATCTCGACGATGTGGATGGCGAAGGCGGCAAAGGCCGGCCATCCCGACGCGGCGGTCGAATACGGCATCCGCCTGTTCAACGGCATCGGCACCAAGAAGGACATCATCGCCGCCGCCGGCTGGTTCCGTCGCGCGGCCGAATCCGGCAATCCGGTCGGCCAGAACCGCTATGCCCGCGTGCTCGCCACCGGCATGGGAACGCCGCGCGATCCGGTCCAGGCGGCGCGTTGGCACCTGATCGCCTCGAAGCTCGGCGTCAAGGACGCCTGGCTGGACGATTTCGTCTCCAAGCTCTCCGACGCCGACCGCAAGGCGGCCGAGATCGCAGCGGAACGCTGGCCCGCCGGGGGGTAGACGACTTTATTTCAGGTCGTCTTCCCCCTATAAGCGGGGCGATCGCGCGGTGCTGCGCCGCCCAATTATTTGCTGATAGGACGCCTCCGATGGCCGGACATTCACAATTCAAGAACATCATGCACCGCAAGGGTGCCGCCGACGCCAAGCGCTCGAAAGCCTTCGCCAAGCTGGCGCGTGAAATCACCGTCGCCGCCAAGCTCGGTCTGCCGGACCCGAAGATGAATTCGCGCCTGCGCCTGGCCATCCAGAACGCCCGCGCGGAAAACATGCCCAAGGACGTTGTCGATCGCGCCATCAAGAAGGCGGCCGGCGCCGATGGCGAGAACTATGACGAGATGCGCTACGAGGGTTACGGCCCCGGCGGCATCGCCGTCGTCGTCGAGGCGCTGACCGACAACAAGAACCGCACGGCGAGCGCGGTGCGCTCCTATTTCACCCGCTCCGGCGGCGCGCTCGGTGAAACCGGCGCGGTTTCCTTCATGTTCGATCACGTCGGCCAGATCCTGTACAAGGCCGAGGTCGGTTCGGCCGACAAGGTGCTCGAGGCGGCGATCGAAGCCGGCGCCGACGACGTGCAGAGCAGCGAGGACGGCCACGAGATCATCACCGCCTTCGAGAATTTGAGCGACGTTTCTAAGGCGCTCGAGGAGACGCTGGGCGAGCCGGAATCGGTCAAGGCGATCTGGAAGCCGCAGAACCTCGTCCCCGTCGACGAGGAAAAGGCGGCCGGCGTGATGAAGCTGATCGACGCGCTCGACGACGATGACGACGTCCAGAACGTCTACACCAACTTCGAAGTCTCCGACGAAGTCATGCAGAAGCTGACCGCCGCCTGAGGCATCGCCTGTCATTCCGCGAAGGCAAGACCCTCCCTTCGGGGAGGGTTTTTTTATTGGGGCGTGACTCTTGGCGGGAGGGCGGCTCGATGCCGACCAAGCTGCGCGGCCCATCGGCAGGGCATCGTCGCCCCGGCGGAGGCCGGGGCCCATAAACACCGTCCTCGAAAGCTTGGCTCAGCCTATCGGCCACCGGCCTGAGTGTCTGGATCCCGGCCTTCGCCGGGATGACGGTCGAGGGTGGCATGGCAGGGCCGGCCACCTTGCCGCAGGCCGCTCGACGGCGGGCGCCGGCGCGCTACTTGCTCCCACGCGATCCTCGCGTTCGGCCGATCCGGCCTGGGAGCCCATCATGCGACTGGCAATACTGGCATCCACCGCCTTTCTGGCGCTGCAATCCGTGACCGCATCGGCGCAGGGCGCCATGCCCGAGCGGGTCGGCGGCACCGTCGTGAGCTTCAGCGGCGACCAACTGACCATGAAGACCGCCGACGGCCAGTCCGAGACGGTCAACCTGCCGGCCTCGGTCAACGTCACCGCGCTGGTCAACCGCAAGCTCAGCGACATCAAGGCCGGCGACTATGTCGGCTCGGCCGCCGTCAAGGGCGCCGACGGCAAGCTGCATGCGCAGGAAGTGCACATCTTCGCCGAAAGCATGCGTGGGGCAGGCGAGGGGCAGCGGCCGATGTCGGGCGCCGGCCGCTCGATGACCAACGCCACCGTCACCACCGTGATCGCCGATCCCACGGGGCAGACCCTGCGGCTGAAATACAAGGGCGGCGAGCAGGACATCGAGGTCGGCCCCGAGGCGCGGATCGTCGCCATCATCCCCGGCGACCGCGCGCTGCTGAAGCCCGGCGCCGCCGTTTCCCTCTTCGTCGAGAAGGCGTCCGACGGCAGCCTCCGCGCCCGTGCCGTGCAGGCCGAGAAGGACGGCGTCAAGCCGCTCTGACGGCGGCCTGACCGCCTGTTTTCATCGGCGCGCGGTCGATGCGGCGCGCCGATGTTCTCCGAATGTTCTTCACAAGTGCGCGAGGGTCGGCTAGGCCTTTGGCATGAACCATACGATTCGCATCATCGGCATCGACCCCGGCCTCCGGCGCACCGGCTGGGGCATCGTCGACAGCCGCGGCAACCAGCTCTCCTTCGTCGCCTCCGGCACGGTCAAGGCGCAGCTGGACGGCGAGCTGGCGCACCGCCTGGTGACGCTGCATCAGGGCCTCACCGCCGTGATGGCGCAGTACAGCCCGGACGAGGCGGCGGTGGAGCAGACCTTCGTCAACAAGGACGCCGGCGCGACGCTGAAGCTCGGCCATGCGCGCGGCATCGCGCTGCTGGTGCCGGCGCTCGCCGGACTGTCGGTGGCGGAATATTCGCCGAACGCGGTCAAGAAGACGATCGTCGGCGCCGGCCACGCCGACAAGGAGCAGATCCGCATGATGGTGAAGGTGCTGCTGCCCAAGGCGGAGTTCGACACCGACGACGCGGCGGATGCGCTCGGCATCGCGATCTGCCACGTTCATCATCGCGTCTCGCTCGCCCGCATGATGCGGACGGCGTGACATCAGGCAAGGCGCAGCCCGGCATCCGGGCAGGCTCGCGAGAGACGGGTGGAGCATGATCGGTAAGCTCAAGGGCATCGTCGACTCCTTTGGCGACGACTGGGTGATCCTCGATGTCGGCGGCGTCGGCTATCTCGTGCATTGCTCGAGCCGCACGCTGCAGGCCTTGCCGTCGCCCGGCGAGGCGGCGCAGCTTGCGATCGAGACCTATGTCCGCGAGGACATGATCAAGCTGTTCGGCTTCGGCGCCGATGTCGAGCGCGAATGGTTCCGGCTGCTGATGACGGTGCAGGGCGTCGGCTCCAAGGTGGCGCTCGCCATCCTCGGCATCCTGAAGCCGGCCGATCTCGCCACGGCCATCGCGCTGCAGGACAAGGTGCAGGTGGCGCGCGCGCCCGGCGTCGGCCCCAAGGTCGCGGCGCGCATCGTCGCCGAACTCAAGGACAAGGCGCCGGCCTTCTCCAGCGTCGATCCGGCCGTGATCTCGCTGCAGGAAGATCTTGCCGATCGCCGCGCGCCGCTGCCGGTCGCCGATGCCGTGTCGGCGCTGACCAATCTCGGCTATCCGCAGGTGCAGGCGAGCGCCGCCGTCGCCGCCGCCGCGCGCTCGGCTGGCGAGGACGCGACGACCGAGACGCTGATCCGCCTCGGCCTGAAGGAACTGGCGCGATGACGGCCGTCGCCGCGCGTCGTGACGGCTGGGTCACGACGATGGAGAAGGCGACGGACATGGTGCCGGCCGGATTCGTCTGCTACGGACGATCATTCACGCGGCCGGTGCTGTCGCAGGAGGAACGATGAGCGACAGCCGTTTGATTGACGGAGCCCCGCAGGAAGACGACGTCGACCGGACGCTGCGGCCGCAGGTTCTGGCAGATTTCGTCGGCCAGGCGCAGGCGCGCGCCAATCTCTCCGTCTTCATCGAGGCGGCGCGCGGGCGCAAGGAAGCGCTCGACCACGTGCTCTTCGTCGGGCCGCCCGGCCTCGGCAAGACGACGCTGGCACAGATCGTCTCGCGCGAGCTCGGCGTCAATTTCCGCGCCACCTCCGGCCCGGTCATCGCCAAGGCCGGCGATCTCGCGGCGCTTTTGACCAATCTCGAGGAGCGCGACGTCCTCTTCATCGACGAGATTCACCGGCTGAGCCCGGCGGTGGAAGAAATCCTCTATCCGGCGATGGAGGATTTCCAGCTCGACCTGATCATCGGCGAGGGGCCGGCGGCGCGCTCGGTCAAGATCGACCTCGCCAAGTTCACGCTTGTCGCCGCGACCACCCGCCTCGGCCTCCTGACGACGCCGCTGCGCGATCGCTTCGGCATTCCCGTCCGGCTGCAGTTCTACACGGTCGAGGAGCTCGAGCTGATCGTCACGCGCGGCGCCCGGCTGATGGGCGTCGGCATGACGGCCGACGGCGCTACCGAGATCGCCCGCCGCGCCCGCGGCACGCCGCGCGTCGCCGGAAGGCTGCTGCGCCGGGTGCGCGACTTCGCGCTCGTCGAGGGGCCGGGCACGATCACGCGCGAGGTCGCCGACCGGGCGCTGCTCCGCCTCGAGGTCGACAGCATGGGCTTCGATTCGCTCGACCGGCGCTACATGTCGACCATCGCCGTCTCCTTCGGCGGCGGACCGGTCGGCATCGAGACGATCGCGGCGGCGCTGTCGGAGCCGCGCGACGCGATCGAGGAGATCGTCGAGCCCTATCTGATCCAGCAGGGCTTCGTGCAGCGGACGCCGCGCGGGCGCCTCTTGACGCCGCACGCCTTTCGTCATCTTGGTCTCGCCGTGCCGACCACCGAAATTGCGGCCCAGATTCAGATGTTCGACCCCGGCAAATAGCCGCGCAGAGGCCTTCGATGACCGACGACTACCCGCATCTCGCCGGGCGACACACGCCCGAAGGCCACGTCCTGCCGGTCCGCATCTATTTCGAGGACACCGATTTCTCCGGCGTCGTCTATCACGGCTCCTATGTCCGCTTTCTCGAGCGCGGGCGCAGTGACTATGTCCGCCTGCTCGGCGTGCACCACAGCGAGCTCGACGCCGGCGAGACCGGCGAGCCGATCGCCTTCGCCGTGCATCGGATGGAGATCGAGTTCAAGCGGCCGGCCCGGATCGACGACGTCGTTGAGGTGCTGACCCGTCCGAAGGAGATTCGCGGGGCGCGGATCCTGCTGGCGCAGACGATTCGCCGGGGCTCCGAGATCCTGATCGAGGCGGTCGTCACGGTCGTGCTGGTCAATCGCGCCGGTCGCGCCCAGCGCATTCCCGAAAGCCTCGCCGCCCGATTTGCAATGGCGCCAAAATAACCATTGCTTAACCATGCCGAGACTATAGAGAAGCATCGCGGCAGCATGGGCGAACTGGCTGAAACGCCCTCAAATGAACAAATTTGAAGGCGAGACACCACCCCGGATTGTCGTGTCCGGCCCGATGCTTGCAGGACAAGTTCCGTGGCAGGTTTCGACGGTGGATACAGCTCCTGTCCTCGCGCCGGTCGCGAGTGATCAACTCCGAGAGGGTGTACGCGAATGAATCCGGTCGACGTGGGCCAGGCAGCGCTCGACGCGCCGGCGAACCTGTCGCTTATCTCCCTGTTCCTGCAGGCTCACATCGTCGTCAAGCTGGTCATGCTCGGCCTGATCGTGTCGTCGATCTGGAGCTGGGCGATCATCGTTGACAAGGTGCTGCTCTTCGGCCGCATCCGTCGCCAGATCGACCGGTTCGAGAAGGTGTTCTGGTCGGGACAGTCGCTCGAGGAGCTCTATCGCTCTCTCTCCAACCGGCCGGCGACCAGCATGGCCGCCCTGTTCGTCGCCGCGATGCGCGAATGGAAACGTTCGTTCGAGGCCGGCGCCAAGTCGCCGATCGGCCTGCAGATGCGCATCGACAAGGTGCTCGACGTGACGCTCGCCCGCGAGGCCGAGCGCATGGAGAGCCGCCTGCTGTTCCTCGCCACCGTCGGTTCGGCCGGCCCGTTCATCGGCCTGTTCGGCACGGTCTGGGGCATCATGACCTCGTTCCAGGCAATCGCCGCCTCCAAGAACACGTCGCTCGCCGTCGTGGCGCCCGGTATCGCGGAAGCGCTGCTCGCGACCGCCATCGGCCTGTTCGCGGCCATTCCCGCCGTTATCGCCTACAACAAGCTGTCGAGCGCCGCTGGCCAGATCTCGGGCCGCCTCGAAGGCTTTGCCGATGAGTTCTCGGCCATCCTGTCGCGTCAGATCGACGAGAGGGCCTGAGCATGGGCATGTCGGTCGGCGGACGGTCTGGAGGCGGTGGCGGGCGCGGTGGGCGCCGGCGTCGTCGCTCGACCGGCGTGATGAGCGAAATCAACGTCACGCCCTTCGTCGACGTCATCCTGGTGCTGCTGATCATCTTCATGGTGTCGGCGCCGCTCTTGACGGCCGGTGTGCCGCTCGACCTGCCGCAGAGCCAGGCCAAGGCGCTGACCGCCGACAAGGATCCGATCTCGGTGAGCGTCAACGCCGAGGGCAAGGTGTTCCTGCAGGAAACCGAGATCCCGCTCGACGAGCTCGTTCCCAAGCTGAAGGCGATCGCCGCCGCCGGCTATGAGGAGCGCATCTTCGTGCGCGGCGACAAGACCAGCAATTACGGCGCGATCATGCGCGTCATGGGCGCCATCTCCAGCGCCGGCTACCACAATATCGGTCTCGTTACCGAGGCCGTGGACGGCTGATCGATGCGCGCCGGGCTCGTCACCTCCGTCGCTGCCCACCTCTCGCTTCTGGCCTGGGGACTGATCGGGCTGCCCAGCAGCAAGCCGTTCGACGTCACCATGGTCGAATCGATGCCGGTCGAGCTGGTGCCGATTTCCGAAGTGACCAGCCTGCAGAAGGGCAAGAAGACCGCCGAGGTCAAGGACAAGCCGTCGCCGAACAAGCCGGCCGAGAAGGAAACGCCGAAGCCGAGCCCCGCGCCGCCGAAGCCGACCCCGCCCGCGACCCCGCCGCCGCCACCCCCGCCGCCGAAGTCCGAGCCGACGCCGCCCGCGCCGAAGCCGCCCGAGCCTGCGCCCGCGCCGCCGGAGCCGGCCCCGCCCGAGCCCGCCAAGGCCGAGCCCGCCCCGGCGAAGCCCGAGCCGACGCCAGCGCCCGAACCCGCTCCCGCGCCGAAGGAAGCCGAGGCCGCGCCGCCGCAGCCGGCGCCGAAGCCGCGCGTCAAGCCGACGCCGCCGAAGCCCGTGCAGACGGCCGAGGCGCCGAAGAAGCCGGCTGAGAAGACCAGCCAGCACCAGACCCAGAGCACGACCTCGTCGGACTTCGACGCCGACCGGATCGCGGCGCTGCTCGACCGTCAGAAGCCGACCGGCGGCGAGACCGCCAGCCAGGAGCCGGAATCCTTCGGCGCCGAGCAGGCCCGCAACCCGAGCGCGCGGATGACGCAGAGCGAGATCGACGCGCTGCGCTCCCAGGTTCAGCGCTGCTGGAACATCCCGGTCGGCTGGACCGATCCGAGCGAGGTCACGGTGACGATCCGGTTCAAGCTGAACCAGGACGGCAGCGTCAGCGGCGTGCCGTCGATCCAGCAATACCCGGCCAGCCAGTATGGCACCGTGGCGGCGGAGAGCGCGGTCCGGGCCGTCATGCAGTGCGGCCCCTACCAGCTTCCGGCCGAGAAATACGAACTCTGGAGCGAAATCCAGATGCGTTTCTCGCCGCAAGGATGATCGCCCCCGTCACTGCTCTGCCGTTATCTTGGGCCACAACCGCAACAGCACAGAAGATTTGGATTACAGGAACAGCACCATGACGGTTCACGCCCCCGACAAAGGCGCCGCGGCCGCTTCGCGCCGCTTCGCACGAACAAGCCTCGGAGCAGCCATGCTCTTCGCCGCGGCCTTCGTGATGGCGACCGTTCCGTTCACCCAGCGCGCCGAAGCGCTGATCGAGCTCGACGTCACCCAGGGCAACGTCCAGCCGCTGCCGATCGCCATCCCGACCTTCATCGGCGGGACCCAGGCGGACGCGCAGCTCGCCGCCGACGTTTCCGGCGTGATCGCGGCCGACCTGAAGCGTTCGGGCCTGTTCCTGCCGCTCGACCAGGCGGCCTTCATCGAGAAGATCACCAATCCGAACCAGACGCCGAACTTCCAGAGCTGGACCGTGATCAACGCGCAGGCGCTCGTCACCGGCGGCGTCACGCGCCAGTCCGACGGCCGGCTGCGCGCCGAGTTCCGCCTCTGGGACATCTATGCCGGCCAGCAGATGGCGGGCCAGCAGTTCTACACGACGCCGGAAAACTGGCGCCGCGTCGCCCACATCATCGCCGACGCGATCTATGAGCGCCTCACCGGCGAGCAGGGGTATTTCGACAGCCGCGTCGTCTATGTCGACGAGAGCGGCCCGAAGGACAAGCGCGTCAAGCGCCTCGCCATCATGGACCAGGACGGCGCCAATTCGCGCTACCTGACCCGTGGCAACGACCTCGTGCTGACGCCGCGCTTCAATCCCTCGGCGCAGGAAGTCGTCTACATGTCCTACGGCTCCGACCAGCCGCGGGTGTATCTGCTCAACATCGAGACGGGCCAGCGCGAGCTGGTCGGCAATTTCCCGGGCATGACCTTCGCGCCCCGCTTCTCGCCGGACGGCCAGCGCATCGTCATGAGCTTCGAGGACCAGGGCAACGCCAACATCTACGCGATGGACCTGCGCTCGCGCCGGACGACGCGGCTGACCAACTCGGCCTCGATCGACACCAGCCCGTCCTTCTCGCCGGACGGCTCGCGCATCGTCTTCACCTCCGATCGCGGCGGCAGCCAGCAGATCTACGTGATGGGCGCCGACGGCTCCAACCCGCAGCGCATCTCCTTCGGCAAGGGCTCGTACTCGACGCCGGTCTGGTCGCCGCGCGGCGATCTGATCGCCTTCACGCGCCAGGCGCCCGGCGGATTCGCCATCGGCGTGATGAAGCCGGACGGCTCCGGCGAGCGCATCCTGACCGAGGGCTTCCACAACGAAGGCCCGACCTGGGCGCCGAACGGACGCGTGCTGATGTTCTTCCGCGACACTCCCGGCGCCAATGGCGGACCGCAGCTCTGGTCGATAGATCTGACCGGCTACAACGAGTTCAAGGTGCCGACCCCCGCATTCGGTTCGGATCCGGCCTGGTCGCCCTTGATCAACTAGGCCAGCTTGGTTAATTTCCATGCCGCCGACGCACCGCGCCGGCGGCATTTTTTATGCCGAACATGATTCGGTAACGATGTTTCCCGGCCACGCTAGGCACCGGGAAACCCAGACGGGGCCTTGCTTTATCCACCATCGGGCTGTCCGCGCGCGGACGGCGTTAACTTCCGCTCAACCACGTTCTTGAACCCGTGCTTAACCAACGGGCTGCTAAGACCGCCTCATGTCCGAGTATGGTGGACAAGGAGTTATCTTCATGGCGAATTCTCTATCCATTCTGCGCGGCGCCAAGTTCGTCGTGTTCATTGGCGCAGCTCTCGCGCTGGCCGCTTGCGCCAACAAGCCGGGAGCCGGTGGTGCAGGTGGCATCGGTGCGGGTGGCATCGGTTCGGCGACTCCGGGCAGCGCCCAGGATTTCGTCGTCAATGTCGGCGACCGTATCTTCTTCGAGACCGACCAGACCGACATCTCGTCGGCCAACCGGTCGACGCTCGACAAGCAGGCGCAGTGGCTGCAGCAGTATCCGCGTTACCAGGTCACGGTCGAGGGCCATGCGGACGAGCGCGGCACGCGTGAATACAACATCGCGCTGGGCGCCCGTCGCGCCACCAACACCAAGAACTACCTGGTCTCGCGCGGCATCGCGCCGAACCGCATCCGCACCATCTCCTACGGCAAGGAGCGCCCGGTCGCGGTCTGCAACGACATCTCGTGCTGGTCGCAGAACCGCCGCGCTGTCACGGTGTTGAACAACGCCGGTTCCTGATCGACGTCCACCATACGAGTTTGACGGAAACGGCGGCCTCTGGCCGCCGTTTCTGTTCGTCCGCGCCCCAATTTGGCCGAACTCAAGCCCCCCAGATAGACGGATGGGTGCGATGCGGCGAAGCCGCGCCGCCACAATCGTTCAACGGATGGGCTGATGAGACAGAGAATTCCGATCCTGACCGCGATGCTCTTCGCGGCGGGACTGACCTTTGCGACGACGGGACCCGCCGACGCCGGCCTGTTCGACAAGCTTCGCGGCAACAATGCCGAGCAGAGCCCGCAGCCGCCCGGCAATGTCGGCGGCGTCGTCAACGTCCAGTCGCCCCAGAACGAGGGGCAGTCGGCCATGCGCATGGACCGCATCGAGCAGCAGATGCGCGAGATGACCGGCCAGATCGAGCAGCTGACCTTCCAGGTCCGCCAGCTGCAGGAGCAGTTGCAGCGCGCCCAGCAGGATACCGATTTCCGCCTGAAGGGCGTCGAAGGCGGCGGCAAGCGTTCCGAAGCCCCGCCTGCGGCGGCGAAGCCCCGCGCCGACGCCGCGCCCGCGCAGCGCGCCGCCCCGCCGCCGGCCGACGCGATCGGGGCTGCCATCGGCTCCACCGACGGCGAGATGGATCCGGGCGCCGGCAATCCGGGGCAGGGCGCCCCGCCGCGCGCGCTCGGCCAGCTGACGCTCGATCCCAACGCGCCGATCGACCTTTCGCAGGGCGGCGGCGCTCCGCACGGCGCCGCGCCGCAGCCGACCGGCGACGCGCGCAGCGACTACGAGGCGGCCTATGCCCTGGTGATGAAGGGCGACTATGACGTCGCCGAGGTCTCGTTCCGCCAGTTCCTGCAGGCGCACCCGCGCGATCCGCAGGCCGCCGACGCCCAGTACTGGCTCGGCGAGAGCCTTTATGCCCGCCAGGATTTCCGCGGCGCGGCTGACGCGTTCCTGTCCGGTTACAAGCAGTATCCGAAGAGCGGCAAGGCAGCCGACATGCTGCTGAAGCTCGGCATGTCGCTTTCCGGCCTGAACCAGCGCGAGGCGGCCTGCGCCACCTATGCCGAGGTGCTGAAGCAGTACCCGAAGAGTTCCAACGCGCTGCTGCAGCGGGTCAAGCAAGAACAGGCCAGTGCCAGCTGCTGAAGACCCCGGACGAATCGCGGACGCGACGCTCGAAGCGATCTTCGCGCCGTTCGCCGATCTCGAGCGCCTGGCGCTCGCCGTTTCCGGTGGCGCCGATTCCCTCGCCCTGCTGATCCTCGCGCAACGCTGGCGTTCCGCCCGCGAGCGGGGAGCCGATCTCGTCGTGCTGACCGTCGACCACGGCCTTCGGCCGGAATCGGCGGATGAAGCGCGGTTCGTCGGCGACGTCGCCGCCCGCTACGGCCTCGCCTTCCGAAGCCTGCGATGGGCCGGTCCCGTTCCGACTTCCGGCGTGGAGGCCGCTGCCCGCGCTGCCCGCTATGCGCTCCTGATCGAAGCCTGCCGTTCGCTCGGCGCCTCGCATCTCGCCACCGCGCATCACCGCGACGACCAGGCCGAGACCTTCCTGATGCGGCTGGCGCGCGGGTCCGGCGTCTACGGGCTCGCCGCGATGGCGCCCGATGTCGATCGCGGCGGCATCCATCTCGTCCGGCCGCTGCTCGACATCCCGCACGAGAACCTGGTTGCCGTTGTCCGCGAAGCGGGCCTCGCGCCGGTCGAGGATCCGCACAATCGCGATCGCGGTTTTGATCGCGTCCGCATCCGCGAACTCCTGCCGATCGTCGCGGCCGAGGGGCTCGATGCCGCGACGCTCGCGGCGACCGCCCGCCGCCTCGCCCGCGCCGCCGCCGCGCTCGATCTCTATGTCGGCCGCCTGTTCGACGCTGCCGCCATCGTCGATGCCACTGGCGCGGTGCGGCTGTGGGCGGACGCCTTTGCCCTGGAGCCAGACGAGATCCGCCTGCGCGCCTTGGCCCGGATCCTGCGCGCCGTCGGCGGCGCCGCCTATGTCCCGCGCCTCGAAAGCGTCGAGGCGCTGGAGGAAGCGATGCGCGTGCCGGCGAATTTCGCCGCGCGGACGCTCGCCGGCACGCTCGTCGATTGCCGCAAGGGCGAGTTCCGCTTCCAGCGCGAGCTCGGCCGCGACGGATTGGCGATGCTCGCCGTCGAGGGGGCGCGGGAGGGCGTCTGGGACGGCCGTTTCCGCTTCCGTTTCGAGGGGCCGAAGGGCGCCGCGTTTACCATCGCGGCGCTTGGCGAGGCGGGACGGCGACAATTTGCCGTCTGCCTGCCGCAGGGCCTGCCGCGCGCCATCGAGGCGCTGCCGGCGCTATGGCGCGGCACGGAGATCCTGGCTTGCCCGGGTCTCGGCGTGGCGGCCGATCCGGCATTGGGCGTCGCCTTTTCGGCGACCTCGCTGGTTGCGGCGCGGCTTGGCGATCCCGCCCGCCATGACGATCCGGCGGCCTGATCTAAACCATTGCCGCATTTTCCGCGTTTTCATTGGCGATGCTCGTATTGGCTTACGCGGTCGGGCCACCTATCTTAGCTACAAATGAGCGGCACCCGGCCGCATCCTGCCCTTGAAGGGATTCTGATGAACGCGAATTTTCGCAACTTCGCAGTGTGGGTCATCATTGGCCTGCTGCTGATCGCCCTGTTCAATCTGTTCCAGAACCCGGGACCGCGCGCGGCCGGTCAGGACATTGCCTATTCGCAGTTCCTGAGCGACGTCGACAGCGGCCGCGTCCGAAGCGTGGTGATCGCCGGACAGCAGATCACCGGCAGCTATACCGACAATGCCAGCTTCCAGACCTTCGCGCCGAATGACGCCGATCTCGTCAAGCGGCTCGAGAACAAGGGCATCTCGATCACGGCGAAGCCGCCGACCGAGGGCGGCACGTCGCTGATCGGCGTTCTGATCTCCTGGTTCCCGATGTTCCTGATCCTGGCCGTGTGGATCTTCTTTATGCGGCAGATGCAGGGCGGCGCCGGCGGCAAGGCGATGGGCTTCGGCAAGTCCAAGGCCAAGCTCCTGACCGAGGCGCATGGCCGCGTCACCTTCGACGACGTCGCCGGTGTCGATGAGGCCAAGGAAGACCTGCAGGAGATCGTCGAGTTCCTGCGCGACCCGCAGAAGTTCCAGCGTCTCGGCGGCCGGATTCCGCGCGGCGTGCTGCTGGTCGGCCCTCCGGGCACCGGTAAGACGCTGACGGCCCGCGCCGTCGCCGGCGAAGCCAACGTGCCGTTCTTCACCATCTCGGGTTCCGACTTCGTCGAAATGTTCGTCGGCGTCGGCGCGTCCCGCGTCCGCGACATGTTCGAGCAGGCGAAGAAGAACTCGCCCTGCATCATCTTCATCGACGAAATCGACGCGGTCGGCCGTCATCGCGGCGCCGGTCTCGGCGGCGGCAATGACGAACGCGAGCAGACGCTGAACCAGCTCCTGGTCGAGATGGACGGCTTCGAGCAGAACGAAGGCGTCATCATCATCGCCGCGACCAACCGTCCGGACGTGCTGGACCCGGCGCTGCTGCGCCCCGGCCGTTTCGACCGCCAGGTCGTGATCCCGAACCCCGACGTCGTCGGCCGCGAGAAGATCCTGAAGGTGCATGCCCGCAAGGTGCCGATGGCGCCGGACGTCGAGCTGAAGACGCTCGCCCGCGGCACTCCCGGCTTCTCGGGCGCCGACCTGATGAACCTCGTCAACGAGGCGGCCCTTCTGGCGGCGCGGCGCAACAAGCGCATCGTCACCATGGCTGAGTTCGAGGACGCCAAGGACAAGGTGATGATGGGCGCCGAGCGCAAGTCGCTCGCCATGACCGCCGACGAGAAGCGCAACACCGCCTATCACGAGGCCGGCCACGCCATCATCGCGATGCTGCTCTCGGGCACGATCGACCCGATCCACAAGGCCACCATCATTCCGCGCGGTCGTGCGCTCGGCATGGTGATGACGCTGCCGGAGTCGGACCGTTACAACTGGACCTATGAGAAGGCCAAGTCGCGCCTGATCATGCTGTTCGGCGGCCGCGAGGCCGAGATCCTGACCTTCGGTCCGGAGAAGGTGACGACCGGCGCTAGCGGCGACATCCAGATGGCCACCAGCCTCGCGCGCTCCATGGTGATGGAGTGGGGCATGTCGGAGCGTCTCGGCCGCGTGCGTTATCGCTCGAACGAGCAGGAGGTCTTCCTGGGCCATTCGGTGGCGCAGTCGACCAATATCTCGGACGAGACCGCCAAGATCATCGACGAGGAAGTTCGCAAGCTGATCGAGGAAGGCGAGAGCGAGGCGCGGCGTCTCATCACCGAGAACCGCGACAAGTTCATCGCCGTCGCCGAGGGGCTGCTCGAATACGAGACGCTGTCCGGCGAGGAGATCAAGAACCTGCTCGACGGCAAGCCGCCGATCCGCGACACCGGCGACGACGTGCCGCCCTCGCGCCCGTCCGTGGTTCCGACCACGCGTCGTCCGAAGGGTGACACCGGCCTGGAGCCGCAGCCGCAGGTCTGACCGGCGGGTATCGAAGGAAACAAAAAGGGCGGGACCTCGCAGTCGCGCCCTTTTTCGTTGCGGCGCCGCGCGGCTCAGGCGGCCTTGCGGGCCCCGTCGGCGGCGAGGATCGCGGCGCTGTCGGTGATCACGGCGCCATAGATGGTGCGCAGGTATTCGATGGCCGCCTCGTTGTCGACGCCGTCGAAGACGCAGACGCCGTCCGCCGGGATCTCGATGCCGTAGCCGCGAATGAACGCGCCATAGCTCGAATGGCGAACGCAGCAATGGGTGTGCTGGCCTGTGATCACCACGTCGGTGACGCCATACTGCTTCAGGATCTCGTCGAGCCCGGTTTCGTCGAACGCACCGTAGAAGCGCTTGGGCGAGACGATCTCGCGCGGCGCGCCGATCGGCGCCAGCGCCTCGATCACCTCGGCGCCCTTCGTCCCGGCCATGGCATGCGGACCCCAGATGGCAATCTCGCCGTCATCGGCGCGGTGCGCGTCGTTGGAATAGACCACCATCCAGTCGGGACGGCCGCGCGCGTGCTCGATCAGCTGCCGGATCACCGGCACGATCTTCGAGGCATGCGCCTCGTTCTGCAGAACGCCTGTGTAGAAGTCGTTCAGCATGTCGACGACGATGAGAGCCTTCATGGCCTGCTCCGGTACGGGGGAAGGGAGGTCTCCCATGCCACTCCGCCTGTCGTCGGGAAAAGCACATTGCATATCGAGCTGTAATATTCGGGCGCCGAACCAGCCAGCGATGGCGGAAACGCGAAATCTTCAATCAAATCTGTATCTTATGGTCAAAAAACACGGTCAGGCGTGGCGCCGCTCGCTCGCTGGTCGGTCCCGGGCTGGGCATGGCCATCGGGGCGTGTAACAGACGCTCACGATTTTTGAATTCTTTCGCCGCAATGCTGGTCTATGACTGCGCGCCTATCGACGGGGACGGATTCTACGCATGGTACGCAAATTCTTCGGCACGGACGGCATCCGCGGCAAGGCCAACACCTTTCCGATCACGCCGCAACTCGCGTTGCAGGTCGGGATCGCCGCCGGGCTCGCCTTCCGGAACGGAGGCCATCGGCACCGCGTGGTGATCGGCAAGGACACGCGCCTCTCCGGCTACATGATCGAGCCGGCGCTGACGGCGGGCTTCACCGCCGCCGGCATGGACGTGTTCCTGCTCGGCCCGATGCCGACGCCGGCCGTCGCCATGCTGACGCGTTCGCTGCGCGCCGATCTCGGCGTCATGATCTCCGCCTCGCACAACCCGTATGAGGACAACGGCATCAAGCTGTTCGGTCCCGACGGCTACAAGCTCTCTGACGAGACCGAGGCCAAGATCGAGGCGCTGATCGAGGAGGATCTCTCCGACCGGCTGGCGGCCTCGGCCGATCTCGGCCGCGCCAAGCGCATCGACGGCATGCGCGACCGCTACATCGAGTTCGCCAAGCGGACGATGCCGAAGGCCTTCGACTTGACCGGCCTGCGCGTTGTCATCGATTGCGCCAATGGCGCCGCCTACAAGGTTGCGCCGGACGCGCTCTGGGAACTCGGCGCCGAGGTGATCACCATCGGCGACAAGCCGGACGGCTTCAACATCAACCTGGATGTCGGCTCGACGGCGCCGGACGCGCTGCGCCGGAAGGTGCATGAGGTGCGCGCCGATATCGGCATCGCGCTCGACGGCGACGCCGACCGCGTCATCATCGTCGACGAGAACGGCGAGATCGTCGACGGCGACCAGCTGATGGCGGTGGTCGCCCAGTCCTGGGCCGAGGACGGCCTCTTGTCGCAGCCGGGCATCGTCGCGACGATCATGTCCAATCTCGGCCTCGAGCGTTATCTCGGCTCGCTCGGCCTGTCGCTCGCCCGCACCAAGGTCGGTGACCGCTACGTCGTCGAGCACATGCGCAGCCACGGCTATAACGTTGGCGGCGAGCAGTCCGGCCATCTGATCCTGTCGGATTTCTGCACCACCGGCGACGGACTCGTCTCGGCGCTGCAGATCCTCGCCGTGGTGCGCAAGACCGGCAAGCCGGTCAGCGAGGTCTGCCGCCGCTTCGAGCCGGTGCCGCAGATCCTGAAGAACATCCGCTTCGGGGGCGGCAAGCCGCTGGAGGCGGCGAGCGTCCAGGCGGCGATCGCCGAGGGCGAGGCGCGCCTCGGCCAAACCGGCCGTCTGGTGATCCGCCCCTCCGGCACCGAGCCGCTGATCCGCGTCATGGCGGAAGGCGACGACCACTCGCTGGTCGAGGCCGTCGTCGACGACATCATCGGCGCGCTGAAAGAGGTCGCCTGAGCCGATCGCTGGTTGATTCGCCGGCCACCTATCCCGGATTGCAAAAGAGGCGCCGCGCCTTCCCGCGCGGCGCCTTCTTCATGTTTGGTAGGAGCTCGGCCGGGCTCCCATGTGGCTGCGCTGCCATGGTTTTATACTTAAGCTTCCCTTACGGCGGAAAGATCGTGGTTAAGAGTTGTAGTTAATCCAATGTTAAAGAGTTCTGGTTGAAATCCTCCCGATGAACATCTTCAGGATCGCGCGCGTCGCGGTTCGACCTTCGAGGGGGTTGTGAAATGAACACTTCGCGGACCATGGTGATCGCCCTGGCGATCGCGGCGGGCGTCAGCGGCGGTTTCGCTGGCTCGGCTGTCGCGGCGGATCTGGAGCCCTATGTCGAGCCGGTGCCGCTCGCCGTCGGCGGCTGGTATCTGCGCGGCGCCATCGGCATGAGCAACCAGCAGCTCGGCAGCCTCGACTACCAGTATTTCAACGAGCCGGGCTACGTCACCGACTGGATGAACGACGGCGATTTCTCGGCCGCCCCGACCTTCAGCCTCGGCGCCGGCTACAAGTTCAACGACTGGTTCCGCGCCGACCTGACCGGCCAGTATCGCGGCAAGGCGGATTTCTCTGCCGCGCAGCGCGTGACCAACACGATCAATCCCAATCTGCCGGGCTATTTCACGGACGACTACACGGCGCGCAAGTCGGAGTGGCTGTTCCTTGCCAACGGCTATGTCGACCTCGGCACCTACAGGGGCATCACGCCCTATGTCGGCGCCGGCATCGGCGCGTCGCGCAACACCATCTCGGACTTCCGCGACGTCAACAACGAGCTGAACGCCGGCGGCTATGCCGGCTCCGCATCGCAGTGGAACTTCGCCTGGGCCCTGCATGCCGGCCTCGGCTTCCAGGTCACCGAGAATCTGATCTTCGATCTCGGCTATTCCTATGTCGATCTCGGCAACGCCAAGACCGATACGGCCTACAACATCAACCCGGCCTTTTCGCGTCCGAACGACGGCTTCCAGTTCAAGAACATCACCTCGCACGACGTGAACTTCGGCATCCGCTACCAGTTCAACTGAGGCGGCTCGCACCGCACGAGTTCGGAGACGCGCCCCGGCGACGGGGCGCGTCTTTTTGTTGTCGGATCGCCCTTGCATTCGTCCCGGCCCAGGCGTAAACGCGTCGGCGGGACACGCCTCCCCAACGAGGCGCTTACTATCTGTGAGGATAGACTATGGCAGATCTCGCCACGCCCGGCCGCCGGCCGGTGAACGCCAATTATTCTTCCGGCCCCTGCGCCAAGCGTCCTGGGTGGACCTTCGAAGCGCTCAAGGATGCGGCTCTCGGCCGATCCCACCGGGCCAAGATCGGCAAGACCAAGCTCCAGAAGGCGATCGACCTCACTCGCGAGGTTCTCGGCGTGCCGGCGGATTACCGCATCGGCATCGTGCCGGCCTCGGATACCGGCGCCGTCGAGATGGTGCTGTGGTCGGCGCTCGGCGCCCGCGGCGTCGACATGCTGGCCTGGGAGAGCTTCGGCGAGGGCTGGGTCACCGACGTCGTCAAGCAGCTGAAGCTCGAGGACGTGCGGACCTTCAAGGCCGATTACGGCAAGCTCCCCGATCTCGGCCAGGTCGATTTCGACCGCGACGTCGTCTTCACCTGGAACGGCACCACTTCCGGCGTGCGCGTCCCGAACGGTGACTGGATCGACGCCGACCGCGCCGGCCTGACCATCTGCGACGCCACCTCGGCCGCCTTCGCGCAGGATCTCGCCTGGGACAAGCTCGATGTCGTCACCTTCTCCTGGCAGAAGGTGCTCGGCGGCGAGGGCGCCCACGGCATGCTGATCCTGTCGCCCCGCGCCGTCGAGCGTCTCGAGACCTACAAGCCCGCCTGGCCGCTGCCGAAGATCTTCCGCATGACCAAGGGCGGCAAGCTGATCGACGGCATCTTCGTCGGCGAGACGATCAACACCCCGTCGATGCTGGCGGTCGAGGATTATCTCGACGCGCTCGGCTGGGCGCAGTCGCTCGGCGGCTGGAAGGCTCTGCAGGCGCGCGCCGACGCCAACTTGAAGGTGCTGGCCGACTGGGTCGCCAAGACCGACTGGATCGACTTCCTGCCGGTGGTCGAGAACACTCGTTCCAACACCTCGGTCTGCCTGATCATCACCGATCCGGCGGTCAAGGCGCTCGACGACGCGGCCCAGGCGGCCTTCGCCAAGGCGATCTCGACCGCGCTCGACAAGGCCGGCGTCGCCTATGACATCGGCTCCTATCGCGACGCCCCGGCGGGCCTGCGCATCTGGGCCGGCGCGACGATCGAGGCTTCGGATCTCGAGATCGTCACCGAGTGGCTCGACTGGGCCTTCGCATCGCAGAAGGCCGCCCTGCAGGCCGCCTGAGTTTCAGACGGCGGGGCCTCGGCCCCGCCCGTTCGCTCGACATTCCAGTTTTCATACCAGCGTCCGCACGCCCTCAGGCGTCATCCCCGCGAAAGCGGGGATCCATACGGCCCCAGGCTTCGGCTGCATGGATCCCGGATCTACGCTTCGCTTCGTCCGGGATGACGACGGCGCTAGGTAACCAGGGACACAAAGCACATGGCACCGCGCGTTCTCATTTCCGACAAGCTCTCCAAGACCGCCGTCCAGATCTTCAAGGATCGTGGCGTCGAGGTCGACTACCTGCCGGACCTCGGCAAGGACAAGGAGAAGCTGCTCGAGATCATCGGCAATTATGATGGTCTCGCCATCCGCTCGAATACCAAGGTGACCGAGAAGGTCATCGCGGCGGCAAAGAATCTCCGCGTCATCGGCCGCGCCGGCATCGGCGTCGACAATGTCGACATTCCGGCGGCGACGGCGAAGGGCATCATCGTGATGAACACGCCCTTCGGCAATTCGATCACCACGGCCGAGCACGCGATCGCGATGATCTTCGCGACGGCCCGCCAGATCCCTGAGGCGAACGCCTCGACCCAGGCCGGCAAGTGGGAGAAGAACCGCTTCATGGGCGTCGAGGTGACGGGCAAGACGCTCGGCATCATCGGCTGCGGCAATATCGGCTCGATCGTCGCCGAGCGCGGCGTCGGCCTGAAGATGCGCGTCATCGCCTTCGATCCGTTCCTGTCGCCGGACCGCGCCGTGGATCTCGGCGTCGAGAAGGTCGAGCTGGAGGAACTGTTCCGCCGCGCCGACTTCATCACCCTGCACACGCCGCTGATCGACAAGACGCGCGGCATCATCGACGCCAAGGCGATCGCGCAGATGAAGGACGGCGTCCGCATCATCAATTGCGCGCGCGGCGGCCTGGTCGTCGAGAAGGACCTCGCCGAGGCGCTGAAGTCCGGCAAGGTGGCCGGCGCTGGCTTCGACGTGTTCGAGGAAGAGCCCGCGACCGAGAACGTGCTGTTCGGCCTGCCCAACGTCGTCGCGACGCCGCATCTCGGCGCCTCGACCACGGAGGCGCAGGAGAATGTCGCGCTGCAGGTCGCCGAGCAGATGGCCGATTATCTGGTCAAGGGCGCTGTCTCCAATGCCCTGAACATGCCGTCGATCACCGCCGAGGAAGCGCCGCGCCTGACGCCGTTCGTCAAGCTCGCCGAGCAGCTCGGCTCGTTCGCCGGCCAGCTCACCGAGACGGGCATCAAGGCGATCAAGCTCGAATATGAGGGCGAGGTCGCGGAGATGAACGTCCGCGCGCTGACCGCCGCGGCGCTCGCCGCCGTGCTGCGGCCGCAGCTGCAGTCGGTCAACATGGTCTCGGCTCCGGCGATCGCCAAGGAACGCGGCATCGCGATCGAGGAAGTCCGTCGCGAGCAGCAGGGCGCGTACGAGAACTACATCCGCCTGACGGTCACGACCGAACGGCAGGAGCGTTCGGTCGCCGGCACGGTGTTCGGCGACGTCAACCCGCGCATCATCCAGATCAAGGGCATCAACATGGAGGCCGAGCTCGGCCCCCACATGCTCTACGTCACCAACAAGGACAAGCCGGGCTTCATCGGCCGCTTCGCCAGCCTGCTCGGCGGCGAGGGCATCAACATCGCGACCTTCAACCTCGGCCGCAAGGCGCCGGGCGAGGACGCGATTGCGCTGATCGGCGTCGACGAGGCGATCTCGGACAGCGTCATCGACCGCGTCAGCGCGCTCGAAGGCGTCGTCCAGGCCAAGCGCCTGACGTTCTGACCGACGGCTTCATTGCCGGAATGAAGAGGGGCGACGGGCAACCGTCGCCTCTTTCTTTTGGTTGGTCCGGATTGGTTCAGACACCGTCGTCATCCCCGCGAAGGCGGGGATCCATACAGCCGCGCTTTCTGGCGTCTCACGCCGCCAGCAACCCGGCTGAATGGATCCCGGGTCAAGCCCGGGATGACGGCGAGGGTGGGGAGAGGGCGGGAACCCCCGGAGGGCGAGACTACCGCCCGAACGCCCGGATCCTGGCGAGACTCAGCTGCGCGATGGCGATGCCGCAGAGGATCAGGGCGTAGCCGGCGCCGTGGAACCAGCGCGGCTGCTCGCCGAGGAAGAGGATGGCGATGATCGAGCCGAACACCGGCAGCAGGTGGAAGAACGGCCCGGCGCGGTTCGGGCCGATCAGCGCGACGCCGCGGTTGAAGAACATGTAGGCGACGACGGAGGGCAGCACGACGACATAGGCGAGGACCGCGAAGGTCAGCGGCGTCGCGTGGATGTACCGGCCGCTCATCATTTCCCAGATGGAGAAGGGCAGGATCATGATGGCGCCGGCGGGAATCGTGAAGCCCAGCATCGAGAGATAGTGGATGCGCGGGCCCTTCTTCAGAAGCGCTGAATAGAAGCCGTAGCAAGAGATCGCCACCAGCATGATGATGTCGCCGACATTCAGCGTCATGTGCAGCAGCACGGCCGGATCGCCGCGGCAGATGATCAGCACGACGCCGCAGAGCGACAGACAGACGCCGGTGATCTGCGCGGCCGACATGCGGTCGCGGAACAGGATCAGCGACCAGACGCCGATGACGAGCGGCGCGATCGACTGCATCAGCAGGCCGTTCAGGGCCTCGGTATATTGCAGCCCGTAATAGGCGAGCGTGTTGTAGGCGCCGATGCCGGAGGCGGCGAGCAGCAGCATGATGACGAGGCTGCCGCGGATCGCCGGCCAGTCGTGCTTCAGATGCGGCCAGGCGAAGGGCAAAATGATCAGCGAGGCGCCGAGCCAGCGGATCTGCGCCAGCGCCACCGGCGGGATCGAGCCGGCTACATAGCGGCCGAGCACGATGTTGATCGCCCAGAACAGGAAGGTCAGCGCGAGCAGCAGGTAGGGCCGGTTGAACAACCAGGTGAAGGCCCGGGAGAGGAGCGACATGGACTGGCCTCGGACAGCGGAATGTCTGGATAGCCTCGTCCGACCGTCGCTGCCAAGAGGCGGCGCGGTCGCGCCCTTTTCTCCCTCCCCACAAGGGGGAGGGGACGGTCGAGGCGATGGCGCTGGCAAGTGCCGGCGACACCCGTTATGCGGGTTATGGCTTCTACCGCGCGTCATGGGGGAATCGGATGGCCGTACCAGCGAGCAAGGACGAGCTTCTCGAAGCTATCGGCTCCAACTTTGACAAGCTCATGAAGGACCTCGTTACGGTGCCGGCGGACCGTTCGGGCGAGAAGACGCTCGAAGGCCATGCGCAGGGGACACGCATGAGCGTGCATGATCTCGTCGCCTATCTGACCGGCTGGAACGAGCTGGTGCTGAAATGGCATGCGCGGCGGGAGGCGGGAGAGCCCGTCGAATTCCCCGAGACCGGCTACAAATGGAACGAGCTCGGGGCGCTCGCCCAGAAGTTCTATGCCGATTACGAGGCGCTGCCGTTCGACGCGCTGCTGCGGCGTTTCTCCGAGGCCAAGGAAAGCCTCGTCGCGCTGATCGGGCGCCACGACGACGCCGCGCTCTATGGCGCGCCCTGGTACGAGAAATACACCATGGGGCGGATGATCCAGTTCAACACGTCCTCGCCCTATGCCAATGCGCGCGGGCGGTTGCGCAAGTGGAAGAAGGAGAACGGCATCGCCTGAAGGGGGTGTCGCCGCAATTTTCACGAGAAGCGCGCAATTGTGGCGCGGCGATACCACAATCGCCCGTTATGCGGCAGGAGCGTCGCCGGGAGTTTACGGGTAGCGGCGCTTGCTCATGCAGGGGTAGCCAGGACGGCCATGAAGATCCTCGCTCTGTCGTTCGCGGCGCTGGCCGCCAGTAGCGCCGGCGCGCTTGCCGGCGATCTCGCGATTGCCAGCCGTGTAACCGCCGTGACGGTGCATCCGCAGGGGGCGGCCGTGCAGCGCGAGGCTTCCTTCGCGGTGCCGGCCGGCGTTTCCGTCCTTGTGGCGAGCGACCTGCCGACCGACATGGCGACCGACAGCCTGCGCGTCGAGGGCCTCGCCGCCGGCGGCGTCACCATCCGTTCTGTCGAGACCCGCCCGGAGCCGGCCGACCCGGAAGCCGATCCGGTGCGCAACGCGATCGCGGACGAGATCGAGACGCTGGAGGATCGCGTCGGCGGCCTGGACGACCGGCTCGCCGCGCTCGACCTCAGGCTGAAGTTCATCGACGGGCTGGCGGAAAACCTGCCGCAGGGTTTCGCCAAGAACTTCGCTGAAGGCAAGGGCGTCGACAATTGGGCCCAGACCGGCGAAGGGCTCGCGGCCGAGCGCGAGAAGATCGACGCGCTGCGCACCGCCGTGCGGATGGACAAGCGCGGCCTCGAGAAGCAGATCGTGGGACGCCGGAAGGCGCTCGACATGTTGCCGCCCGTGCTGCCGAAGCTCTCGGCGCGGATCGAGGTCACGGCCGCCGAGGCCGCCACCGGCAAGCTGACGCTCGGCTATCGCACCCAGTCTGCCGGCTGGAGCCCGGCCTATGACGTTTCGCTTGTCCTCGGCGAGGCGGGCGCGGAGCCGAAGCTCGAACTCGTCCGGCGCGCCGAACTGCATCAGGAGACCGGCGAGGACTGGTCCGGCGTGGCGCTGTCGCTGTCGACACTGCGCCCGGCGGAGGGGACGCAGGCGCCCGAGCCCTATGAGAGCGTCGTGCGATTCGTTCCGCGCTATGACGCCAAGGTCGCCCGCGAATCGCTCGCCGTGGCGCGGCCGGCCCCGGCGCCGCCGATCACCGCCGATGCGGCGGCGGGTGGCTATGGCGCGATGGCCAATTCCGAGGCCGTCGCCGATTTCGGCGATTTCCGAGCCGAGTACCGCATCCCGGATCCGGTCTCGGTCGCCTCGGGGCAGGGGAGCCGCTCGGTCAGGATCGCGACGGAGAGCCTGAAGCCGACGCTGGAAGTCCGCGCCGTGCCGGCGGTCAGCGACGCGGCCTATCTGACGGCGCGCTTCAAGAACAGTTCCGGCGCGCCCTATGTCGGCGGCGAGGCGGTGCTCTATCGCGACGGCGCCTTCGCCGGCACCGTGCCGCTCGACTTCACCGCGCCGGACGGCGAGGTCGCGCTCGGCTTCGGCATCGACGACAAGGTCGCCGTCACGCGGACCAAGCTACAGCAGAAGACCGGCGAGCGCGGACTGATCTCGACGGAGAAGACGGACGAGCGGCGCTATCAGATCAAGGTGGAGAACCGGCACGACCGGCCGATGACGATCGTGGTGCTCGACCAGCTCCCCGTCGCTGAGGCGAAGACGATCGCCGTCGAGCCCCTGGCCGGCGCGACGCCGCCGACGGAAATGGCGGTCGCCGGCCGGCGCGGCGTGGTCGCCTGGCGCTATGATTACGCCGCCGGCGAGACCCGGGAGATCGTCCACGCCTTCGCCATCAGCTGGCCATCGGACCAGGATGTGTTCTGGGAGAATTGAACCTCGGAGATGCGCCGGCGGGGGGTCGCGCCGGCCAAGCGGAGTCTATATAGTCCGCGCGCTTCGTCCCGGTGCTTAGCCGGGAACGAGGCCTATCGCGCGCCGCGCAGCGCGGCATGAGTGTGGCAGGACGTCGAAAAGGGAAGTCTCAATGGCGAATGTAGTCGTCGTCGGATCGCAATGGGGCGACGAAGGCAAGGGCAAGATTGTTGATTGGCTCTCCGAGCGCGCCGACATCGTCGTGCGCTTCCAGGGCGGACATAATGCCGGCCACACGCTCGTCATCGACGGCGTTTCCTACAAGCTCAGCCTGCTTCCCTCGGGCGTCGTGCGTCCGGGCAAGCTCGGCGTCATCGGCAACGGCGTCGTCGTCGACCCGCATGCGCTGGTGGCCGAGATCGGCCGTCTCGAGGCGCAGGGCGTCAAGGTTTCGCCCGACAATCTCCGCATCGCCGAGAATGCCGCGCTGATCCTGTCGCTGCACCGCGATCTCGACGCGTTCCGCGAGAACAGCACCACCGGCACCCGCATCGGCACCACCAAGCGCGGCATCGGCCCGGCCTATGAAGACAAGGTCGGCCGTCGCGCCATCCGCGTCATGGACCTCGCCGACCTGCCGGCGCTGCGCGACAAGATCGAGCGTCTGCTGGCGCATCACAACGCGCTGCGCCGCGGCCTCGGCCAGGACGAGATTTCGGTCGAGTCGCTCTATGAGGAGCTCGCCTCCGTCGCCGACAAGGTCCTGCCCTTCATGGATTCGGTCTGGCAGCTGCTCGACCGTGAGCGCCGGGCCGGCAAGCGCATCCTGTTCGAGGGCGCGCAGGGCGCGCTGCTCGACATCGACCACGGCACCTATCCGTTCGTTACCTCGTCCAACACCGTCGCCGGCCAGGCCTCGACCGGTTCGGGCGTCGGTCCGGGCGCGGTCGGCTACGTGCTCGGCATCACCAAGGCCTATACGACCCGCGTCGGCGAGGGTCCGTTCCCGACCGAGCAGACCGGCGAAGTCGGCGATTTCCTCGGCACGCGCGGCCATGAGTTCGGCACCGTCACGGGTCGCAAGCGCCGTTGCGGCTGGTTCGACGCCGTGCTGGTTCGCCAGACGATCCGCACCTCCGGCATCACCGGAATCGCGCTGACGAAGCTTGATGTTCTCGACGGCCTTGAAGAAATCAAGATTTGCGTTGGATATAGGCTCGACGGCCGCGAGATCGACTATCTCCCGGCATCCCAGGCGGCGCAGGCCCGGGTCGAACCGATCTACGAGACGCTGGAAGGCTGGAAAGATTCCACCGCCGGCGCCCGTAGCTGGAACGACCTCCCGGCCCAGGCCGTCAAGTATGTGCGTCACGTCGAGGAACTGATCGGCGCGCCTGTTGCGCTCCTGTCGACCAGTCCGGAACGCGACGATACAATTCTGGTTCAGGATCCGTTTCAGGACTAAGGCTGTCGATCTCAGGCGCCGGTTCGGACATGTCAGTTAGTAGAATGGGACAATGACCGACTATTACGCGGTATTGAAGAAGGCGGTCTCCGGGTTCGACAGCGAATCCGGGGACGCGCGTCGTTCGGTTTACGACAAGGCGCGCACCGCGCTGATCGCCCAGTTGAAGTCGATCGATCCTCCCCTGACGACGTCCGAGATTTCCCGCCAGCGCCTGGAGCTGGAAGAGGCGATCCGCAAGGTTGAGCGCGAGGCGAGCGTCGCCCGCGCGGCGCCGGTGCGGATCAGCGCGGCTGCCGCCGTCGCCGAGGCACTGGGCACCGCTCCCGAGCCGGAGCCTGCCGAGGCGCAGGATCCCGAGCCGGAAGAAGAACAGGAGGAGGCGGTTTCGCCTCCGCCGCCACCACCACCCCCGCCGCCGGCCCCGAAGCCGGTGCTGCGGCAGGCGGAGCCTGCCCGTCCGGCGCCGGTCCCGACGCCGCGCGCGCCGGTTCCCGCTCCCGTCCTGACGCCGCCTCCGCCGCCGATCTCGCTCGAGGAGGAGGCGCTTCACCACGACGACGTCCTGCTTCCGGAGGAGCTGGAGCCGGAGTGGCACGAGCCGGAACCCGAGCCGGCGCCCGCGCCGCTGCTTCGCCAGCCGGCGCCGATCCAGCCGCAATGGCCGCAGGTGACGCCGAAGCCGGAATTCACCGCTGATCGGCAGGCCCCGCAGGGCGGCCGGCGCGAGCCGACGCTTTCCGTCGATCATCATGACGAGCCGCGCTTCGACGAGCCGCGTTTCGATCTCGACGACGATATGGACCAGGGCCGCCGCTCGGCCGACGCCGACTGGGCGCCGGAGCCGACGTTCGGCGATGCGCCGACGATCGACGCCGGCTTCGACGAGCCGCGCGCCCGCGCCGGCCGTCAGGCAGGCCGTGAACGCGGCCGCCCGGCTGCCGAACGACCCGCCGTCTATGTCGAGCGCAGCAAGCCCTCGCGCCTGCCGACGCTGATCCTTCTCGTTCTGATCGGCCTGCTGCTCGGCGGTATCGCCGCGCTCGCCTGGTCGCAGCGCAGCGTCGTCAAGGACGTGATCGGCGATCTGATCAGCTCGGCCGAGGGCGGTGCCAAGCCGACGCTGAGCGAAAATCCCGAGCCCGCTCCGGCCAGCACCAAGAATGCCGACCGGCTTGGCGGCGAGCCCGTCGTCGATGCGCCGAAGACGGTTCGCACCGTCGAGGCGCAGCCCGCGCCGGGCGACCAGGAGGTCGATCCGCTCGCCGGCGTGGTGGCGCCCGAGGGAACGCGTTCCGCCGCCGCGGAGCCGGCCCCGGCCCAGCCCGCGCCCGCCGCGCCGCCGGCCGCCGCAGCCGACAGCAATGCCGGCGCGGCCGACGATTCGCTCGTCGCCCAGAAGGCCATCCTCTACGAGCAGCCGACCGACGGCAGCCAGAACGTCAAGGTGGTGCCCGCCACGGCGACGTGGAAGTTCAACGCCAACTCCTCGAACGGCCCGGAAATCCAGGCGCAGCTCGAGGTGCCCGAGAAGGGCATGAAGGTGACGCTGAACATCCGCAAGAACAACGACAGCGCGCTGCCGGCCAGCCATCTGGTCGAGATCGTCGTCGACACGCCGGCCAATTTCGCCGGTGGCGGCGTCAAGTCGGTGCCGGCGCTGGTGATGAAGCCGACCGAGGAATCGCGCGGCCAGCCGCTCGACGGCGCCGCGGCCAAGGTCGCGGACGGCTTCTTCTGGATCGCCTTCTCGAACGACGCCCAGCCGATGGCGCAGAACGTCGCCCTGCTGCGCGAGCGCAACTGGATCGACCTGCCGATCGTCTACAACAACGATCAGCGCGCCATCCTGACCTTCGAGAAGGGAACGCCGGGCCAGCGTGTGTTCGACAAGGCCATGGCCGCCTGGGGCAACAACTAGGCCTCCACAAATCCGGCAGGATGAACCGCGAAATCGCGGCTCATCCTGCGTGCCATATCCTGCGGGACGCTTGCCGGTCAGCCTGCGGCGATGCGCTCGGGGATGTCGCCGGCGCGCAGCATCCTGAGGAAGGCGCTGGAAGCGCTCGACGAACTGCCGCCCTTGCGCTCGATCAGGCCGATGTTGCGGGAGATCTCCGGCTCCGTGATCGGAATGATCCGGGCCCGCTTCGGGTTCACCCGCGCGACGCTCAGCTCCGGCAGCAGCCCGACGCCGAGGCCCGCCTCGACCAGCGAGATGACCGAATCGGCCCGCGTCAGCACGTGCGACGTTCCGATCTCCATGCCGTTGTCGCGTAGCACCTGCTCCAGCACATCGCGGATGCCCGTGCCCTTGGCGAGCGTGATCAGCTCGCGCTCCGGCAGGGCCGCGAGCGGCAGGGTGTCCATCCGGCCGAGCGGATGCTCCAGCGGCACGACGGCGAAGAAGCGTTCCTCGAACAGCGGCGAGAAGGAGAGATCCATCTGGCGGCCGATGCCCGGACCGACGCCGAAATCGGCGATGCCCTGGCGCACGAGATGGTCGACGCCTTCCGAGATCTCCTCCAGCAGCCGCACGTCGATATCCGGAAAGGCCCGGCGGAATTCCGCCATCAGCGGCGGCAGCACGCTGTTCGCCAGCGACGGCGTCGCCGCGATGGTGACCCGGCCATGCTTCAGCGCCGCCTGCTCGCGAACCTCCGTGACCGCGACCTCTAGGTCCGACAGCATCTTGGTCACGCGCTCGAAGAAGCGTTCCCCCTCGGTCGTCAGCTGGATCCGCCGGGTGGTGCGGCTGAAGAGCGTGACGCCCAGCTCGCTCTCCAGTTCCTTGATCTGCGCGCTCAGCGTCGGCTGCGAAATGCCTACGCGTTGCGAAGCGCGCAGGAACTGACCCTCCTCGGCGATGACGAGGAAGTTGCGCAGCTTCTGAAGCGTGAGTGACACCCGATTTCCCCTTTATCCGCCGATCTCAGCGGTTCCGAGCCGCAACTTATATCGCCCGCGCGCGCAAACGCGAGGGGAGCGGCGCGCCGGCATCGCTGTGCCGCTCTCTCGCGCTCCCCGCCCTGCGGGGCCGCGCTCTCGCGAAAAACTGTTTCCTGACCGCCCGGAAGTTTCGAATCGAAACTCTCCTATAAATAGACGCTATATATAGGATTGACCTCATGTTGATCGCGCAAGCGACCAAGGAGGGGTCATGTCCGAAATCGCAGGCGAGCGCCTCGCAGCTACCCGGCCAGCCACCCGGCGCAATCCGCTCGGGGCCCAGGTCCGGGCCTGGTTCAAAGGGGCAAGGGCTGCGGAAATCCTCGCGTCCTTCGCCCGTCGCGCCGTGGTTCCGATCCTGCTGATCGCGCTCTGGCAGCTGGCGGCGAGCCGGGAATGGGTGGATCGCGCCGCGCTGGAATCGCCCGCGCAGGTCTGGGCCACCTTCGTCGAACTGGCGTCGACCGGCGAGATCCTCGTCCATATCGGCACGTCGCTGCGGCGGGTGCTCTACGGCCTCGCGATCGGGGGCACACTGGCGGTCTTCATGGGCGTGGTCTCCGGCCTCTCCCGCGTCGGCGAGGAGGCGATCGATCCGCCGCTGCAGATGATCCGCGCCATGCCCTCGCTCGGCATGGCGCCGCTCCTGGTCATCTGGCTCGGGATCGACGAGGGCGTGAAGGTCGGCCTGGTCGCGATCGGCGTCGTCTTTCCCCTCTACATCAACCTCTACAAGGGCATTCGCGGCATCGACCGGCGCTATGCGGAGCTCGCCCAGATCTGCGGCGCCAGCCGGCGCGAGCTGCTGACGCGGGTGATCCTGCCCGGGGCTCTGCCCTCGGCGCTCGTCGGCCTGCGCCTCTCGCTCGGCATCGCCTGGCTCAGCCTCGTCATCGGCGAGGGCATCAATGCGCAGGGCGGCATCGGCTATCTCGTCGCGCAGGGCCGCAACGCGCTGCAGACCGACTGGATCATCCTCGGCCTGATCCTCTACGCGATCCTCGGCCTCGCCATGGAGGCGCTGGTGCGCCTGCTCGAATGGCGCCTGCTCCCCTGGAACCGGAGCTTCCTGCGATGAACGCGCCCCTGAGGCAGTCTCGCCAGACGAGCCCCGATATCGGGCTCGAAGCGATCGACGTCCGCAAATCCTTCGGCGAGCGCACCATCCTCGACGGGGTCAACCTCTCGCTGCCGCGCGGCCAGATCCTGGCGATCGTCGGCGAGTCCGGCTGCGGCAAGAGCACGTTGCTGCGCCTCTTCGCCGGTTTGGACAGCGCCTCGGAAGGCGCCGTCTTCGTCGCCGGCAAGGTGTCCGTCGCCTTTCAGGATTCGCGCCTGATGCCGTGGCTGAAGGTGTGGGAGAACGTCGCTTTCGGCCTGCCTTTCTCGCGGCGGGAGAAGCGCGAGAAGGCGCTCGGCGTGCTGGCGGAGGTCGGGCTCGGTCATCTCCGCGACGCCTGGCCGGGGACGCTCTCGGGCGGCGAGGGGCAGCGCGTCGCGCTCGCCCGCGCGCTGATCCGCGACCCGGCGGCGCTGCTTCTCGACGAGCCGTTCGGCGCGCTGGACGCGCTGACGCGCATCCGCATGCACGCGCTGCTGCTCGGCCTCTGGCGCAAGCACGGCTTCACCGTCGTCATCGTCACCCACGACGTCGACGAGGCGCTGACGCTGGCCGACCGCGTCGTCGTGCTCGGCGAAGGGCGCGTCCTCGACCAGTTCCCCGTCGAGGCGTCGCATCCGCGCAACCGCCTCGATCCCGATTTCGGCCGCCTGCGTGAGCGGATCTTCACGCAACTCGGCGTGCCCACCGTCTGATCCCTCCCAACAAGGACCGCATCATGTCCGTCATCGATACTGACCGTCCGCGACGCCGCCGCATGACCGCGCTCGCGACAGGCCTCGTCGCCCTGCTGGCGACCTCGTCGTCGGCCTTTGCCGAGGATGTCGTCCTGAAGGTCGGCGTACCGCAGGCCTTCGGCTATTTCGCAGCCCTCTGGCAGAAGGACGTCCAGCTTCCGGGCGTGAAGGTCGAGTACAAGTACTTCCCCAACACCGCGGACCTGAACGACGCCATCCTGTCCGGCGCCGTCGACATCGAGGACCAGGGCGAGATCGGCCCGATCCAGATGGCCGCCAACGGCTCGAAGAACAAGGTCGTCGCCTGCACCGGGCCGAACGGGCACAACACCAATTTGATCGTGCGCCCGGAAGTCGAGGCGAAGACCTTCGCCGACCTGAAGGGCAAGCGCATCGCCTATGCCCAGAACAACAACCACAAGCTCTTCGTGCTGCACCTCCTGAAGGCGCACGGCCTCAAGGACGAGGACATCACCTCGGTCAACATCCTCGGCGCCGAGGCGGTGTCGGCCTTCGTCACCGGTCAGGTGGACGCCACCTCGCAGAATTCACCGACCGCGGCGCAGATCCTGGAAAAGGTGCCGGGCAGCTACGTGCTGGCGCGCGGCGACGAATACGACATCTCGAACCTCTACTGCATCTTCGCGACGCCGAATGCGGTCGCGAACAAGGCGGAGGCGATCCGCGCCTTCATCCGCGAATACGAGAAGATCATCCAGTGGGCCAAGGCCAATCCGGACGAATATGTGAAGCTCGTCGCGCCGAAGCTCGGCGTCTCGGAGAACGCGGTGCGCACGGCGCTCAACAACAATTCCGGCGGCCTCGCGCGGATCGATGACGCCTTCCTCGCCGAGAAGCAGGTCTATGCCGACGAGGTGTTCGACTCGGGCATCATCCGCCGTCGCCTCGACGCGAAGGACCTCTTCCTGACCGACTTCAACGACGCCATCGCCAACCCCGTCGTGCCGGAGGCGAAGCCGTGAGCGGGCAGGGGAGGATACGCTTCGGGGTCTGGGCCCCGCATCACGGGTATTTCGGCGCGGACAGCCATCCGGACGATCTTCCGGATGCGAGCTACCGGCACAATCGCGAAGTCGTGGTCGAGGCCGAGCGCCTCGGCTTCGACGCGGCGCTGATCGCGCAGCACACGATTAGCCCGCGCAATGCCGAATCGGACGTTGTCGACGCCTGGACGGCCTCGGCCGGCATCGCCGAGGCGACGAGCCGCATCGAGATCATCGCGGCGATCAAGCCGTTCCTGCACAATCCGGGCGTGCTGGCGAAGCAGGCGCTCGGCATCGACCAGATCAGCCATGGGCGCTTCTCGATCAACCTGGTGAGCGGCTGGTTCCTGCCGGAGATCCAGCAGCTCGGCATCCCGCTCCGCGAGCATGACCAGCGCTATGCCTATTCGTCGGAATGGCTGGAGATCGTCCGCCGGCTCTTCGCCGGCGAGACCGTCACCTATCGGGGCGAGCATCTTTCGGTCGACGGGCTGTCGCTGCGGCCGCGACCGCTGCGGCCCGGCGGGCCGACCATCTATTTCGGCGGCGAGTCCGAACCGGCGCGCCAGCTCGCGGCGGCGCAGGCCGACACCTATTTCGTCAACGGCCGCTCGCTCGCCGAGACGCGGGAGCTGATCGTCGATCTCGCCTCACGCCGAGGCGCCGCGCCGCCGCTCCGCTTCGCGCTCTCGGCCTTCGTCATCGCGCGCGAGACGGAGGCGGAGGCGCAGGCGGAGTTCCAGCATCTGCTGTCGCTCGTCAGCCGCAACGAGATCGCCCGCCTGCGTTCCGGCACCGACAAGGCGGTGCAGATGATGAAGGTGAATGCCGGCGTGCCCGTCGTCGGCTCGAATGGCGGCACCAATGCGGGGCTCGTCGGCAGCTACGAGCAGGTCGCCGACCGCATCGTCGCCTTCCGCGAGGCCGGCATCGACCTCTTCATGCTGCAGTTCCAGCCGCTCCTGGCCGAACTCCGGCGTTTCGGCGAACACGTGCTGCCGCTCGTGCGCAAGCGCGAGGAACGGTCTTTGTGCACGGAGGCGACGTCATGAACGCCCGGGCGGAACCGTTGCGGCAGCCGGCGCGGGTGATCCGGTCGGACGTCGAGGCGATCGCGGTGGCGGAGGCCTATGCGGATCGCATCCGTCCCTCCGCCTCCGAGCGCGACCGGAACCGGACCCGGCCCTGGGCCGAGATCGCCGAGCTGCGTGCGACCGGCCTGCTCGGGATCACCGTGCCGCGCGCCTTCGGCGGGCCGGAAGTCTCGATCCATACGCTGGTCGAGGTGTTCCGCATCCTCTCGGCCGCCGATCCGGCGATCGGCCAGATCCCGCAGAACCACTTCTCCCATCTCGAGAACATCCGCGCGCTCGGCAGGCCCGAGCAGAAGGCCTTCTTCTATGGCGGCATCCTCGCCGGGCAGCTCTGGGGCAATGCGCTGTCGGAGCGCGGCACGCCCAAGGGCGGTTACGCCAACATGAAGACCCGCATCGAGCGGGGGCCGGATGGCGGCTACATCCTGAACGGGACCAAGTACTACACCACCGGGGCGCTGTTCGCGCAGTGGCTGCCGGTGGCAGCCCTCGACGGCGACGGCCGCGCTCACATGGTGATGGTCGAGCGCGAGGCGCCGGGCGTCGAGATCGTCGACGACTGGAACGCGATGGGCCAGCGCGGCACGGCGAGCGGAACCGCGACCTTTGGCGGGGTCGTCGTCGGCGAGCGCGATGTCGTGCCGATCTGGCAGTATGATTCCGGACCGAGCACGCGCCCGGCCTTCGGCCAGATCATGCATGTCGCCGTCGATATCGGCATCGCGCAGGAAGCGCTCGCCGATACCGTCGCCTATGTCCGCGAGCGCAGCCGGCCCTGGTACGGCGCCGAGCTGGAGCGGGCGGGCGACGACCCGCACATCATCCGCCGCGTCGGCGAACTGCATGTCGAGACCGAGGCGGCCTGGTCGCTGCTGCTGCGCGCCGCCGACACGTTCGACCGCGTCCGCGCGGCGCCGCGCGACGACAAGGCGACGGTCGATCTCGCCATCCTCGTCGCGGCCGCCAAGGCGGCGGCCTCGGCCGTCTGCGTCAAGATGGGCAACGACCTGTTCGCGCTCGCCGGCACCAGCGCGGCCGACGAGACATGGAACCTCCACCGGCACTGGCGCAATGCCCGCACCCATACGCTCCACGATCCGGAGGTGTGGAAATACCACTACATCGGCGATTTCATCCTCAACGGCCGCATCCCGCCGCGCCAAGCCCTCCTCGTCTGAAGAAAGGAATTTCCATGAGCAGCATCGCGCCGCCGCCCGGCCTCTCCTCCGCCGGGACGCTGCCGCAGGACATCTGGTACACGGTCTGTCCGGTGCCTTCCGCGGCGAGCATCGCCTTTGCGCGCGGCGAGTATGCGTCGGAGTTCGAGGGAACGGGCGTGACGCTCAACTCGATCCGCTCGCATCCGGACCGCAAGATCCGGGAAGCGCATTACGACCAGTCGCACGAGAACCTGTTCCGCGAGGGCGGCAACATTCCGCCGATCGTCGCCCGCTCCAAGGGCCGCAATCTCCGCATCATCGGCCTCTCCTGGATCGAGCATTATTCCCGCATCCTGGCGCTGCCGGGCTCCGGCATCCAGAACCCCGGCGATCTGAAAGGCAAGCGCCTCGGCCTCATCAAGCGTCCGAACGATCCGGTGGATTTCCCGCGCGCCACGGCGCTGCGCGGTTATCTCGCCGCGCTCGAAAGCGTCGGCCTCGGATCGGATGACGTCACCTTCGTCGATATCGTGCTGGACGAGCCGCTGGT
Organism: Kaistia sp. 32K; assembly: GCF_016629525.1. GTDB lineage: Bacteria > Pseudomonadota > Alphaproteobacteria > Rhizobiales > Kaistiaceae > Kaistia. The sequence continues at coordinate 3,775,917 of NZ_AP024269.1, read as the reverse complement.
CGGCAAGCCGCCCGAGGGGCAGGCGCTGAGCAGCTCGTATTTCTCGGCGCGGGTGACGCGGAAGCGGCAGGGGCCGGAGCTGAAGGCGCTGATCACCGGCGAGATCGACGCCATCTACCAGTCGTCGCAGGCGGCCGAGTTCGAGGCCCTGCTCGGCGCCGAGGTGGTCGCCGACATCGCGGCGTTCCCGGAGGTCAAGAGCCGCATCAACAATCTGGCGCCGGTCGCCTTCACCGTGCGCGGCGAACTGCTGGAAAGCCGCCCCGACGTCGTGGCGCGCTACCTCGCCCGCGCAATCAAGACGGCGCGCTGGGCCGCTGCCAATCCCGGCGACGCCAAGCGCCAGATCGCCAGGGACAGCAGCATCGCCGAGGAATGGGTGGATGCGGCCTATTCGGCGTCGGTGCACACCGCGCTCGAGCCGTCGCTGACGCCGGAGCTGATCTCGCTGCTCAAGGACCAGAAGGATTTCCTCGTCCGCTGGGGCTTTGCCCCGCATGACTTCAGCGTCGCCGACTGGATCGCGCATGAGGCGATCGAAGAGGCGCGCCGGCTGGTCGACGCGGGGCGGTAGTCGCCCGAATAGACCGGTACGATCGCGCGCGGGGCAGGGGCGAGGTCCGTGCTCCGCGCGATCGTTTTCCATTCGGCTTTCGATAGCCGGGTAATCTTGCCTGCATAGCTGCTTCCCGGGGCATGGCTCTTGCGCCCGCGTTCGTCCTCGGCCATGCTCCGGCCATTCCGAGGGGTGTTCGCTGACGCGAGCTGAGATGGCCATGGGCCGAACCCTTCGAACCTGATCCGGGTCATGCCGGCGAAGGGACGGGAAGCTGGTTCACGACGTCTGCTCGTTCATCGCCATAGGTATGGCCTCGTCCGTATTCCGGAGGAGCGGCTTCGCCATGGCGGCACGGGCTGAATATGACGCACCCGATCGAGGGGGCGGATGGCTGGGCGGCGTGCTGCGCGCGCTCCTCGTCGCCGTCGCGCTGATCGCCATCTGGCAGGCGGTGATCCTCGTCTTCGCGCCGCCGCCCTTCATGCTGCCGCCACCGGCCCGCGTCTGGCGGGCCCTGGTCGAACGTCCCGACCTCTGGCAGCGCGACGCCGTTACCACGCTGATCGAGACCGTCTCGGGCCTCGTCACCGGCGCGCTCGCCGGCATCGCACTGGCGCTGGTGATGACCTTCGTGCCGGCGATCCGGCGCATCCTGATGCCGCTCCTGATCGTCACCCAAGCCTTCCCCGTCTTCGCCATCGCGCCGCTGCTGGTGCTCTGGTTCGGCTTCGGCATCGGCTCGAAGATCGTCATGGCGACGATTGCCATCTTCTTCCCCGTCGCCTCCGCCTTCCATGACGGGCTGACGCGGACGGAGGCCGGGCTGATCGATTTGAGCCGCCTCTATCGCGCCCGGAACTGGCAGGAAATCCTCTATTTCCGCATCCCCTACGCGCTGCCGGCGCTCGCCTCGGGGCTGCGCGTCGCCGCCGTCTACGCCCCCGTCGGCGCGCTGATTGGCGAATGGGTCGGCGCGTCCTCCGGGCTCGGCTACGCCATGCTGATGGCGAACGGCCGCGCGCAGACCGACGTCGTCTTCGCCGCGCTGGCGCTGCTCGCGGCGATGGCGGTGCTGGTGCGCGCCGCGGTCGACATCGCCACCCGCCACATCGCGCCCTGGGCGCCGGAAACGCTTTCCTGACCTCTCGCCTGACCTCTCGATCCGCAAAGGAACCCTATCCGATGAAACGCTTCCCTCGCCTTGCCGCCCTCGCGTTCGCGGCGGCGATCTCGGTCGCGCCGGCGCAGGCCGCCGACAAGCTGACGGTCCTGCTCGACTGGTTCTACAACCCGGACCATGCGCCGCTGGTGATCGCCAAGGAGATGGGCATCTTCGAGAAGCACGGCCTCGACGTCGAGATGATCGCGCCGGCCGACGCCAGCGCGCCGCCGCGCCTGGTCGCCGCCGGCCAGGCCGACATCGCCGTCACCTACCAGCCGGACCTGATGCTGCAGGTCAAGGAAGGCCTGCCGCTCACGCGCATCGGCACGCTGATCGAGACGCCTCTCAACGCGCTGATCGTGCTCAAGGACGGGCCGGTGAAGACGCTCGCCGACCTGAAGGGCAAGAAGATCGGCTATTCCGTCGCGAGCCTGCAGAACGCCTATATCGACACCGTCCTCGCCACGGTCGGCCTGACCGAGAAGGACGTCGAGATGGTCAACGTCAACTTCAACCTGACGACGTCGCTGATGTCGGGTCAGGTCGACGCGATCATCGATGGCTACCGCAATGTCGAACTGATCCAGCTCGGCCTCGAGGGTAAGCCCGGCAAGGCGTTCTTCCTCGAGGAGCACGGCGTGCCGTCCTATGACGAGCTCATCTATGTGACGCGGAACGAGCTGCGTGGGGATCCGCGCATGGCGCGCTTCCTCGCCGCGATCGAGGAGGCGACGATCTACCTGACCAACCATCCGGACGAGGCGCTGGCCGTGTTCCTGAAGGCGCATCGCGATCTCGACAACCAGCTCAACCGCGATTCCTACTATGCGACGCTGCCGCGCTTCGCTAAGCGCCCGGCGGCGCTGGATATCGGCCGCTATGACCGCTTCGGCGAATTCATGAAGGCGAGAGGTCTGCTCGACACGGTGCCGCCGATCGACAGCTACGCGATCGCGCCGCGCTGAGGACGTTGCGGCCGGCCATCCGTTCCCCGGGTGGCCGGTCGTCTCAGGCGGCGGTGCCGTCCGCCTCGGTGATCAGCACGACGGACTCGGGCTTCGGATCGTCGGGGAGGCCGGCGAGGCGCAGGCCTTCCAGATATTGGTCGAGCGCCGGGCCCGACAGGTTCCGGATGGCGGCGGCGATGCCGCCGATCGTCAGGCCGGGATTCTCGGCGAGCAGGCGGCGAACCGCGCTGCGGGCGAGTGTCATCTGCCCGGCGAGGGCGGCGGACGTGGCCAGCAGCCGGTAGGCCCAGACCATGCCGGGCCGGCCATGCAGGGCGCGACCGGCGAAATGCGCCGCCTCGGCATAGCGGCCGAGCAGGAAATGGCAGGTCGCGATGCCGGCGAAGGCGTTGAACTGGATCGGATCCTCGGGGCTGAGCGCGATCGCCTTCTCGAAGGCCAGGATCCCGCCTTCCGGATCGCCGGAATAGGCCTTGGCGTAGCCGAGCCGCGTCCACGCCCAGGCGAAGGTCGTGTCGAGCGCGATGGCGCGCTCGATATAGACGAGCGCGCGCGCCTGGTCGGTCATCAGGATCGAGAAGGTGGCGCCGATCGCCGTCATCACCAGCGGGTCGGCCTCCGCCGTCTCGGCCGCCTGTTCGGCGAGCGCGAGCGCGATGTTGCGGTCGTGCACCGGGTCCTCGGACCAGAGATAGGTGATCTGCTGGCTCAGGCACCATGCCTTCAGGCTGAGCACCGTGCCGGAGCTGGGATCCGAGGCCAGCGCCTGCTCGAGCAGCGCCAGCGCCGCGGCGTTGTCCTCGCGCCGATGGGCCCAGAAATGCGGCATCGCCTTCAGCACGAGATCGTGCGTCTTCAGCGTATCGGCCGCCTTGCGCTGCGCCCGCTCGATCTCGGCGCCGCGCACAGCCGGCCTGAGCGCGCCGGCGACGAGCGTCGCGACGTCGTCCTGCAAGGTGAGCGGATCATGCACCGTGCCGTCCTTGCGGCCGGACCATAGATGAGCCCCGGTCTCGGCCTCGACGAGCTGCGCCGTGACGCGCAGCACGTCGCCCGCCTTGCGGACGCTGCCCTCGATGACATAGCGCACGCCGAGGTCGCGTTGCAGCGCGCGCACGTCGGTCGGCCGGTTCTTGTAGGTAAAGGCGGAGTTGCGGGCGATGACGCGGATGTCGCGCACGCGCGACAGCGTCGCCGTCATCTCCTCGACGACGCCGTCGGCGAAGCCTTCCTGGTCACGCGCCGGCGACAGATCGTCGAAGGGTAGCACGACCGCGAGGGGGCGCAGGTCCGGCGGCTGGGCCTGCTGCAGCTGCGGGACGCCGAGCCTCGGGGGCGTCAGCATCTGGCCGGGCGTCGGCGGGAGGCTGGGCAGCGGCTTGCCGGCTGGCATCCAGAACCAGGCCTCGACGGGGTAGGGCACGCTGCGCAGGTGCAGGAATCCGGCCGGGCGGAACGCCGCCGCGGGTTCCGCCAGCAGCTGCCAGCGGACGGAATGGGTGATGGCGATGCCGCCGGGCGGCGCGGCCGCCTGCAGCCGCATGGCGAAGCCGATGGCGGCGCCGAACCGGTCGTCCCCGGTCAGGATGATGTCGGCGAGCACGATGGCCGCGCGGACCTCGACCGGCGAACGGTCGCGCGCGGCGTTGCGGGCGGCCATGGCGGTCTGGAAGGCCATCGTCCATTCGACCGCGTCGAGCACGCTCGGGAATTCGACCAGCCCGCCGTCGCCCATCGTCTTGATGATGTGCGCGCCGTAGCGGCCGAGCGTCGGGCGGACCAGCGTCCGGTAGATCGAACGCATCTCCCGAATCGCGCCGAGCTCATCCCGCTGGATGAGCTCGGAATAACCGACCACGTCCAATGCGGCGATGACTGTCAGGCGACGACGCGGGCGCGCCATGGCTGATCCTCAATCCCGAAATGAATGAGCATGGAGGCATCCGTGACTTACGCTACGGCATGCCTCAGCTGTCGGATACAATACCCCGACGATTTTCGCAATAGGTTCGTTTCGAAAGAAAGGTGAAATATCAACGCGCGGGGTCGAACGCGGCCGACGCTTGCTCAGGCGTCGGTCGCGGCCAGTTCGTCGTCACCATGGTTGCGCTCGAGGTCGCGCGCCCCTCGGCGCACGGCCTTCTGCACTTTTTCGAAGGCGCGCACCTCGATCTGGCGGACGCGTTCGCGGCTGACGCCGAATTCGGCGGAGAGTTCCTCCAGCGTCATCGGCTCGTCGGCGAGGCGGCGCGCCTCGAAGATGCGGCGCTCGCGCTCGTTCAGGACGCCCATCGCGTCGCGCAGCAGCTTGCGGCGGTTGTCGGCCTCTTCCTGGTCGGCGAGGATGGTTTCCTGGCTGTCGCTGTCGTCGACAAGCCAGTCCTGCCATTCGCCGCCCTCGGCATCGGCGCGCAGCGGCGCGTTCAGCGAGGCGTCGCCGCCGAGACGGCGGTTCATCGAGATGACGTCTTCCGTCGTGACGCCGAGCTTGGTGGCGATCTGCTCGACCTGGTGCGGCTTCAGATCGCCTTCCTCCAGCGCCTGGATCTGGCTCTTCATCTTGCGAAGATTGAAGAAAAGGCGCTTCTGGTTGGCGGTCGTGCCCATCTTGACCAGGCTCCACGAGCGCAGGATGTACTCCTGGATCGAGGCCTTGATCCACCACATCGCATAGGTCGCGAGGCGGAAGCCCTTTTCGGGCTCGAACCGCTTCACCGCCTGCATCAGGCCGACATTGCCTTCGGAAATCACTTCGCCGATCGGCAGCCCGTAGCCGCGATAACCCATCGCGATCTTCGCCACCAGACGAAGATGGCTGGTCACCAGCTTGTGCGCGGCGCTGCGGTCGTCATGCTCCTTATATGCTTTGGCGAGCATATATTCTTCGTCCGGCGCGAGCATGGGGAAGCGCCGGATATCGTCGAGATAGCGAGACAGTCCGGCTTCGCCGGACGCGATGACAGGAAGACTTGCTCTGGCAGCCATTGTGCCCCCTCCGTTCTGACGGCGCTCCCCGAAAGCCAGCGCCGATCGCGGCCACTTTGGCCCGCGTGGAGATATATAGGCACGAAATACAAGTTTAACAGGACCGCGCGGCGCGGTTTCGGTTCACAGTCCGTTGAAAGCTTCGATCAGTTCGGCCAGATCCGCCGGCGGCTCGGATTCGAAATGCAGCGTCTCGCGCGTCGTCGGATGCTCGAAGCCGAGCAGCCAGGCATGCAGTGCCTGGCGGTGGAAATGCGACACGAGCGTGCGCGCCGGCTCGGGCAGGCGGGCCGCCTTGGTGAGGAAACCCTTGCCATATTCCTGGTCGCCGATCAGCGGCAGGCCCATGGCGGCCATGTGGACGCGGATCTGGTGCGTGCGCCCGGTCTCGAGGCGGAGATCGAGCAGGCTGGCGATCGGCGCCGTCTTGTCGCCGAAGCGCTGCTCCACCGTATAGTGGGTGATCGCTTCCTTGCCGCCCGTCTTCAGCACGGCCATCTTCAGCCGGCTGGTCGGCGAGCGGCCGATCGGCGCGTCGACCATGCCGTAGGGCAGGGCCGGAACGCCCCAGACGATCGCCTGGTAGCCGCGCTCGAGCGGGCCGCTGCGGCCGTGATCGGCGAACTGCTTGGCGAGGCCCTTGTGGGCGCGGTCGTTCTTGGCCACCACCATCAGGCCGGTGGTGTCCTTGTCGAGGCGGTGCACGATGCCCGGCCGGCGCACGCCGCCGATGCCGGACAGGCTGTCGCCGCAATGGGCGATCAGCGCGTTGACCAGCGTGCCGCTCCAGTTGCCGGCGGCGGGATGCACCACGAGGCCCGCCTGCTTGTCGATGACGAGCAGGTCGTCGTCCTCGTAGACGACGTCGAGCGGGATAGGTTCACCTTCCGGTTCCGGCGCGACGGCCGGCGGCACGGCGACGCGGATGACGTCGCCCGCGTTGACCGCCTTTTTGGCCTCCACTATGGTCGCGCCGCCGATCGAGACGTGACCGGCCTCGATCAGGGATTTGAGGCGGCTGCGGGACAGATCGGCAATCGCGGCGGCCAGATAGGCATCGAGGCGCCGGCCTGCCGCGTCCGGTTCGACCACGAGGTCGACGATTTCCTCGCCGTCATCCGGAAACTGGTCCATGGCTCACACTTCTTCCTCTTCGGCCCCGCACTCGCCCAATCCTTCGGAACCACAGGACGAAGCGCCGCTCGATCCGGCGATGGAGCGCGTCCGGCAGAAGCTGCGGCGGTTGATCCTGGTCTCGGGGACGACGGTCCTGGTCGGCTTTCTCGCCGTGCTGTTCGCCGTCATGTACAAGATCGCTCCCGATCGAAGCAAGCCCGCTCTGCCGGCGAACGCCGAGCCGGTCACGATCGCCGACGTCCTGCCGGCCGGCGCGCGGGTCGTCTCGACGGCGCTCAGCGGCAATCTGCTGGCGCTGACGATCGAGGCCTTCGGCGCGACCCGCGTCGTCGTCATCGATGTCGGCACTGGCGCCGTCGTCCGCCACCTCGATCTCGGCACGGCGCGCTGACCGGCCGCGATCCGGGCGAGGAAAAAGTTCTTCACAGGCAGTTTGAAGAAGTTTGGCGAGACGCTCTTGCCAAGCTCCGACCCAATCGGTATATCGCGGTCATCCGAAGCAAACGGATGTGCGCCCTTCGTCTAGCGGTCAGGACGTCGCCCTCTCACGGCGAAAGCAGGGGTTCGATTCCCCTAGGGCGTACCAAATTTGCTCCTCCTCCCCGACAATCTGAGTTCGATCGTTTGACCGCTCTCGCGGGCGTTTCGCCGTGAACGTCCGGCCGTTGGCCGGGCGGCCGTGGCTGGGGACTTGAGCCAGCTTTTCATCGGATTTCCATCCGGCCGAGACACCGCTGTCATGCGGGCTTCCTAATCGGGGCGAGCTTTCCTCAACCTAGAAAGGATGCTCGATGCCGTTGCGTTCCCTGATTGCCGCCGCCGCGCTCACCACGATCGCCGGTGCGGCTGTCGCAGCCGAGACGTTCCCCGCCAAGCTCGCCGGCCATGCCTATCTTCCGGCCATGACCCTGATCGCGCCGCCGGCCGACGCGCCGCGCGACGCCATCGTCTCCGGCAAGTTCACCGGCAAGACGCGCAACGAAGTGCCGATGAGCGTGATGGGCGATGTCGGCGCCGCCTATGGCAGCCATCCGACCGGCATCTCGCTGCCCTTCGTCGGCCAGCCGGTGCAGGGCCTGTCGGGCTTCGCCATGAACCGCGCCCCGGACGGCTCGATCTACACGCTGACTGACAACGGCTTCGGCACCAAGGCGAACAGCCCCGACGCGATGCTGTTCTTCCATCGCATGAAGCCGGATTTCGCGACCGGCAAGGTCGAGCGGCTGGAATCGGTCTTCCTGCGCGATCCCGACCACAAGGTGCCGTTCCGCATCGCCTATGAGGGCACGGACAGCCGCTACCTGACCGGCGCCGACTTCGATCCGGAGAGCATCCAGGTGCTCGGCGACGAAGTCTGGATCGGCGAGGAGTTCGGCCCCTACATCGTCCGCGCCACGCTCGACGGTCGCGTGCTCGCCGTCTATCCGACGCTCCTCGACGGCGAGGTCCTGCGCGGACCCGACACGCCGGGCGTCGTCGTTCCCGCCGTTCCCGGCAAGGACTTCCGCGTGCAGCGTTCCGGCGGCTATGAGGGCATGGCCCTGCAGCCGAAGACCAACCTGCTCTGGGCGATGCTCGAGAAGCCGCTGCTCGGCGAGGACGGCAAGCCGGAGGGCGATTTCCTCCGTGTCATGACCTTCGACACCGGCAAGGGCGCCTGGACGGGCGACAGCTACCGCTTCCGCCTCGCCGACGGCGCGACCGCGATCGGCGACTTCAACTTCATCGACGACACGCGCGCGCTGGTGATCGAGCGCGACAATGGCGAGGGCGATCCGAGCCTCGCCTGCAAGACCGACGACAAGTCGGCCTGCTATCCGATCCCGGCCAAGGTCAAGAACATCGTCCTGGTCGACACCGCCAGCATCGACAAGGACGGCGCCATCCGCCGCATCGCCCAGATCGACCTGATGAACATCGCCGATCCGGACGGCAAGGCGATCGTCAAGACCGCCGCCGATCGCGACCTCACGGGCGTCTTCACCTTCCCGTTCTTCACCATCGAGGACGTGATGCTCTACGACGACAAGCACATCCTGGTGGCGAACGACAACAACCTGCCGTTCTCGGGCGGCCGCGAGATCGGCAAGGCCGCCAACAACGAGTTCATCCTGCTCGACGTCGCGGATTTCCTCGCCGCCAAGTAAGGCAAGCAGCCAGAGGGCAGGGCGCTTCGTCGCCTTGCCCGCAGTAATTGAAGGGCGCGTCCGGTTTAGCCGGGCGCGCCTTTTTCATGGCGCCGGATTGCGGCCGTGCACATAGGCGTCGAGGCCGGCGACGAGATGGTCGAAGACGAGGCGCATGCGTCGCACCGATCTGAGATCCTCATGCATGGCGACCCAGCATTCGAGCGGATAGGCGAACTCCTCCGGCACCAGGCGGACGAGATCGGGATCCCGCGCCGCGAGCGGGCTCTGGCAGCCGCCGATGCCGAGGCCGGCGCGGATCGCGGCCAACTGCGTCGTATCGCTGTCGGTGCGCAGGCTGAACATCTCGCGCGAGAGCGGCAGGCCCAGCGCCCGCAGCGCCTGGATGGCGGGTGAATCACGGTCGTAGCCGATCAGCGTATGGCCGGTCATTTCCGCCAGGGTCCGCGGCGTGCCGCGTCGCGCCAGATAGCTGCGATGGGCATGCAGCCCGATGTCGATGGTGCCGATCCTGCGCGCCAGCAGCGCGCCCTGCGTCGGCCGGACATTGCGCACGGCGATGTCGGCCTCCCGTCGCAGCAGATCCTCGTTGCGGTTGGAAACCACCAGCTCGATGGCGATCCGCGGATGCCGCTCCATGAAGGGCGCGAGGATCGCCGGCAGGATCTCGGTGCCGACCACCTCGCTCGCGGTCAGCCGCACCGTGCCGCGATCTTCCTTCGCTTCCGCCGATGCGGCGCGCACCAAGGTCTCGGCCGCCGCCGCCATCGTTTCGGCATGCGGCGCCAGCTCGAGCGCCGCCTCGGTCGGGGTCAGGCCGGCGCGCGACCGGGTGAACAGCACCACGCCGAGCGCCTGTTCCAGCTCGTCGATATGGCGGCCGACCGTCGGCTGGGTCAGGCGCAGAAGGCGCGCGGCGCCGGAGAGGCTGCCGTCGCCGAGCACGGCGAGAAACGAGCGGAGATGATCCCAGGATGGCGTCATCATACAAGAATGAATGACAACTATCCGAAGTTCAACAATTCCGCATGATGTCGTCCGGCGCCATCCTGTCCTTATCAAGGTGGGAACAGGGATCGGGATCATGACGAAAAACAGGATCGCACTGGTTGTCGGCGCGACCGGCGGCATCGGCGGCGCGGTGGCCCGCGCGCTGGTCGACCGGGGCTGGACCGTGCGCGGCCTCAACCGGCAGCCGGAGGCGGCCGCGCGGAAGCCGGGCGGCGAGGGCATCGAATGGGTCAAGGGCGACGCCATGAACGCCGAGGACGTCATCGCGGCGGCCAAGGGCGCCTCGATCGTCTTCCATGGCGCCAATCCGCCGGGATACCGGAACTGGCAGGGGCTGGCGCTGCCGATGCTCGAAAGCACGATCGCGGCGGCCAAGGCGGCCGGGGCGCGCATCGTCTTTCCCGGCACCATCTATAATTTCGGGCCCGACGCGCTGCCCTCGGTCGACGAGCAATCGCCGCAGCGGCCGACCACGCGGAAGGGCAAAATCCGCGTCGCCATGGAAAAGCGGCTGCGCGAGACGGCGGCGGCGGGAACGCCGGTGCTGATCGTCCGCGCCGGCGATTTCTTCGGTCCCGTGGCCGGCAACAACTGGTTCGGCGCCGGCATCGTCAAGGCGGGCAAGCCGGTGACGCGGATCTCCTATCCCGGCCGCCCCGAGGTCGGGCATGACTGGGCCTATCTGCCGGATCTCGCCGAGACCTTCCTGCGGCTGATCGAGCGCGCGGACGAGCTGGCGCCGTTCGAGGTCTTCCATTTCCGCGGCCATTATTTCGATCGCGGCATCGCCATCGCCGAGGCCGTGCGGACGGCGATCGGCCGGCCGGACATGAAGATCGGCCGGTTTCCCTGGTTCGCGATCTATCTCGCGGCGCCCTTCGTCGAGATGTTCCGGGAGCTGATCGAGGTGCGCTATCTCTGGACCGAGCGGCTGGAGCTCGACAATCGCAAGCTCGTCCGCTTTTTGGGCGCGGAGCCGCATACGCCGCTGATCGAGGCTTTGACGGAGGCGCTTCGCGGCATGGGCTGCATGCCGGTCGCGCTTCCCCGGCCGGTCGGCACCGGCCTCGCGGTCCGCTGATCTCGCTCAGGGGCTGGAGGGGTTTCTCGACGCGAACCGGACTTCGGGTGAGAGCGCTCTAGAGACTGCCGCTGGCGTGCTGCAGGGCGCGGATGCGGTCGGCGAGGCTGGTCGGCGCCGGCTCTTCCGGCGGCGGCGGCAATTCCGTCACCAGGCTCGGCCCGTCGCCGCGCTCGGCCGCCAGGCGGGCGACGGCGGCGCCGAACTCGATCAGCTTGCCGCGCAGCAGCGCCGTCTCCTCGGCGCTTGCCGTGCCGGAGGTCTGCTTCAGTGTCTCGATGTCGCTCGCGAGCTGCGTATTTTTGGCTTCGAGCGCCGCGATCTGCCTGGCGAGCCCGATCTTCTCTTCCTGGATGGCGATCGCGCCCATCTCGGCCGCTTCCGCCTCGACCAGCCGCAGCGACAGGTCCTCAATTCGGGCATGCGCGTCGTTCAAGTCGGCCTCGCGCTTCTTCAGCTCGGCGAGCGCGGCGTCGACCGCCGCCTTGGTCTCGTTCTCGCGGCCGCTCTGTTCCTCGCTCATATGGCGCTGGATCGCCAGATTGGCCTTGAGCGTCGACATTTCGCTTTCGATGTCGGCGCTGGCGACCTCGCTGCCCGTCGACGCGATCTTCATCGCCGCCAGCGTGTCGCGCAGATTGTCGAGCTCCGTGTCGCGGGCGATGATCTCGAGGCGCTGGGCCTCGCGCTCCGAGGCGAGGTCGCGGATCGCTTCCTCGGCAGCCGCCAGGTTGGAGCGGATGGTGACGAGGCTCTGTTCGGTCGTGGCGCGCTCGGCCGTGCTCGCGGCGAGCGCCAGGTCGGATTCGGCCAGCCGCGTCTCCAGCTCGACCCGGCGCGTCTCCAGCCCGACGATGTCGTCGGCCGAGAGCGACCCTTGCGCGGTCAGGTGGGTGATCACCTCGCGCTTGCGGTTGATGTCGATGAACTGCTCGGCGACCTGCGCCTTCAGCCGTCCGATCGTCTGGTTCAGGGTGCTGATCGAGAGGGCGAAGCCGGCGCGGATCTGGTCCTTCTCGGCCTGGATCTCGGCGCGCGTCATCGGCAGCGTGCGTTCCATGTCGCGACGCGACAGCCGCAGCGCGCGGCGCCAGAGCGGCGGGCCGAGCACCAGGGCGACGATCCCCGCCGACAGGAAGCCGAGAGCGAAATACATCACTGCTTCGATCAACGCATCGTCTCCGGAATCTCAACCACGCCCGAGGAAAGCCCGGCGAGGCTCGTCCCGCAGACATCGGCTCTTCGGCGCTACCATGCGCGCATCTTCCTAATGACATCGGAAGAAGCCGCGAGTCCAGCAACAACCGTGTGCGCGCGGTCTGCCAGACTCGTTCTAGCGCTTGTGTTGCCGCGACGCCGTGACGTGGATCACAGCCGGATTACTTGCGGATCAGAACGGGTTCCAGGTCTGGCGATCGGTGAACTTCAGGTAGCCGACATTGAAGCCGAGGCGGGCGCCGAGGCCCGAGACGATCGGCACGATGAAGACGTTGTCGCGCGAGAGCACCGTCATGCCGACGCCGCCGACCAGATAGGCCGAGCCGTTGACGCCGCCGAAGCGGTCGTAGATCGCGCTGATCGAGGGGAGGTTGTAGACGAGCATCATGACGCGCGAGCCGTCGCCGCCGATGTCCCAGCCGAGCGAGGGGCCCTGGAAGAACACCTGATGTTGGCCGGCATTCTTGGTGTAGAGCGTGCCGTTGCCGTAGCGCAGGCCGGCGAACAGCGCTCCCGAGCCCTGTTCGCCGAGAATGTAGCCGTTCGGCAGGCCGTATTTCGAGACGGCATGCTCGACCACCGAGGCGAGGCTGCCCGACACCTCGCCGAAGAACTTGTGTCCGGTATTGACCAGCTCGTCGGAGGAATAGCTGTCGGGGCTCTGGGCAAGCGCCGGCCGGAGCGCGAGGATTGGCGCGGCCAGCGCGATCAGCGCGAGGAAGAACGTAAGACGCAGGCTGCGAAACATCTCGGGCGGCTCCTTGTCGGTCGTGGCGGCATTAGTGGCAGGGACCCGACCCCGTCGGGTGGAAACCGGCGCTGCGCGTGCGAATCACCGATAGCATGGAAATCAATGTAGGCGGCATCGGGGCATCTCAGTCGCGGGCTCCCGCCGGGGTCAACCGGCCGGCGGTTGGCAGCGTCTGCGGGGCGGTGTATCCCCGAAGCGCCCCTCCGAATGGGCTGATTCGTGCCGGAACAAGGGAAAGACGCGTCATGACCAATGAGATCGAACTCGAAGCCCTCGATCTCGCGGCGCTGCTCTGCAGTCGCGTCTGCCACGACATCATTTCGCCGGTCGGCGCGATCAACAACGGCCTCGAGGTTCTCGACGAAGAGACCAGCGAGGAGATGAAGAGCTTCGCCTTCGACCTGATCCGCAAGAGCGCGCGCCAGGCCTCCGCCAAGCTGCAGTTCGCCCGCCTCGCCTTTGGCGCCGCCGGCTCCGCCGGCGCCGAGATCGACATCGGCGACGCCGAGAAGGTGGCGCGCGGCTACATGGAAGGCGAGAAGGCCGCGTTCGAATGGACGGCGCCGCGCGCGCTGATGCCGAAGAACCAGGTCAAGCTGATCCTCAACCTGGTGCTGATGGCGGTCGCGGCCGTGCCGCGCGGCGGCTTGATCAAGGTGACGATCACCGGCGAGCCGGCCAAGCCGGACGTCATCTTCCACTGCTCGGGTCCGAGCGCCCGCATCCCGGCCGCGTTCGAAAAGCTCATTCCCGGCGCGATCGTCGACGTCAACATCGATGCGCATGCCGTGCAGCCCTACTATGCCGGTCTGCTGGCGCGTACCTGCGGCATGACCGTCGCCGCCGTGCTGGACGGCACCGACGTGATCATCACGGCGCGTTCGACGGCTGAGGAGCCTGTGGCCGAGGCGGAAGTCGTCGCGGAAGCCAAGGCCGACGCGGAGACGACCGAAGCCAATACGCCGGCCTCGACCGAGGTGTGAGCCGGGTCTAGCGCGATTCCGCAATCTTCCTGAGAATTCCAGACCGCGCCGATCCCCGATCGGCGCGGTTTTTGTTTGTCCGCCGGGGAGGGCGCGCGCCATTCCGCGATAGCTCGGGGCTGGGATCCGGACACAAAAAACCCCGCCGCAGCGGGGTTTCAGTCTGAGCCGGGGGAGGGACCGGCTATGCGCTTGCGCGCATCTCGGCTTCATCGGGCTCGCGCAACACGTAGCCGCGGCCCCACACGGTCTCGATGTAGTTGAGGCCGTTGGTGGCGGTTGCCAGCTTCTTGCGCAGCTTGCAGATGAACACGTCGATGATCTTCAGCTCGGGCTCGTCCATGCCGCCATAGAGATGGTTCAGGAACATCTCCTTGGTCAGCGTCGTGCCCTTGCGGAGCGAGAGCAGCTCCAGCATCTGGTATTCCTTGCCCGTCAGATGCACGCGGCTGCCATGCACCTCGACCGTCTTGGTGTCGAGATTGACGGTCAGCTCGCCGGTGATGATGACCGACTGGGCGTGGCCCTTCGAGCGGCGCACGATCGCATGGATGCGCGCAACGAGCTCGTCCTTGTGGAAGGGCTTGGTCATGTAGTCGTCGGCGCCGAAGCCGAGACCGCGCACCTTGTCCTCGATGCCGGCGAGGCCGGAGAGGATCAGGATCGGCGTCTTGACCTTGGCAACCCGCAGCGACCGGAGAACCTCGTATCCCGACATGTCGGGCAGGTTCAGGTCGAGCAGGATGATGTCGTAGTCGTAGAGCTTGCCGAGATCGACACCCTCTTCGCCGAGATCCGTCGTGTAGACGTTAAAATTCTCGGACTTGAGCATCAACTCGATGCTCTGCGCAGTGGCGCTGTCGTCCTCGATCAGCAGAACTCGCATACCAATCCCCTCAATTGCCTATCCTGGGCTTGGCGCTCCGGCCTCGAAAACCGGTGCTTGGAAAACGGCTCACCCCGATTCGAAGGCTAACGCTTAATGGTTAACAAATTCTGATTCGTGCTCACAAGGGGTTCAGGCGATTTATTCGGAAATCGCCTGACGTCTTTGAGATTCCGAACGATTTGGTGTGGATTGCACCATTTCATTCAATTGCACGAAATCCGGTAACCAATTGGTCGGACTCACGGAATTAGGATGAAGGCACCGCAGGACGGGTTTACCCGCCCTTAAGCCCTCCTGCGCCATGATTAACGCGAGACGTAAATGAAAGGTTAGCGCGAGGTCCGTGGCTTAAGGTTTTGACAAGTCTGATGGCCATTTGGCAGCGACATTGGGGAAAACTCCCCATCCGGCGCTGCCGGCGTCGCAGCGCGCCCGCGTCTCAGTGTTCAGGGAGTAACGAGTATGAAGTCGCGTGAGAGCCTCATTCGGCTGAAGCGGTTCCAGGCCGACGAAAAGCGCCGGCAGGTAAACCAGATCCAGACGATGGTCGCCGAGTTCGAGCGCATGGCGCGCGATCTCGAGGACCAGATCAACGTCGAGCAGGAGCGGGCCGGCATCCGCGATACCTCCCATTTCGCCTATCCGACCTTCGCCAAGGCGGCGATGCAGCGGCGCGACAATCTCCGCGCCTCGGCGCAGGATCTCGAGAGCCAGCTCGCCGCCGCCCAGGAAGGGCTCGACCTCGCCCTCGACGAACTGAAGAAGGTCGAGCTGATGGTGGTCCGCGACCAGGACCGGGAACGCAGCGCCGCGACGCCCGGCCAGCGCCCGCCCGCGCCGGATCTCGCCGCCCGCCGCGCCAACCGCTCGTCCGCCGCCGAACGCCGCTCCTGGTAGCGTTTCGTTAACCCAAGAGCGTCGCCGCCTCAGTCCGTCGAGGCCGGATCGATCAACGCGACATGCGGGCCCGCCGTTCGCGGCAGGTGACCGTCGAGGCGCGGGTCGGTCGACACCTCGATCGCGAACTTGAACGGCGTGAAGCCGGATCGCCTGTAGAAGCGCAGGGCGGCCGGATGGTCGAAGGAGCAGGTGTGGAGCCAGACGCGCTCCGTTCCTCCGCCCCAGGCCGCGGCAAGCGCCGCAAGCATCAACTGGCGCGCCGCGCCGGTGCCCGTCGCTTCCGGCACCACCCCGAACATCGCGATCTCGACATCAGCCGGGCCACCTTCGCCGCGATGCAGCTCGGCAAGGCCGACCGGCTCGCCGTCCTGCTCGAGGAAATGGATCTCGGTCGTCGGCCTGGCGAGAACAGCCGCCAGCGCGTCGTCGGTCATGACGGCGCGGGAAAACCACAGCCAATCCGTGCCGATGCGGGCATAGAGCTTGCGGTACGCGGCGAGCTCCGGCTTTTTGACATGGCGCACCGTGCGGCTGCTCGCCGTTTCCGCTTCGGTCGATGGGGCAGGGCGGGCCTTCATCTCCAGATAGGTGACGACATTGGCGATGCGGCCGGGCGGCAGGTCGGTATAGCCGTCGAGGTCGAGCGCGATCGTCTCGCTCATTCCGTGATTTCCCGGTCGAGCAGGTAACGCGCGGCGGCGATCATCGTCGGCCGGATGTTGGCGCGCGCTGCGAAAACGAGAAGCAGCGACTCGTTCTCCAGGAAGAATTCCAGCACGCCGGAGAGAAATCCGGGGTCGCTCGCCGCGTCGCGCAGCGTCTCCGGCCCGAGGCCAACGAGCGCCAGGAAGCGGCCCAGCTCCTCGGGTTCGGACGCGAGGAACGCCAGCGCCTCGATCGCCAGCCGCTCTGCGCCCTCGAGGTCGAGCGGCGGCTCCTTCTGCCGGATCATGCATTTGCCTTTCCGAAACGAATCTTCGCTAAATTCAACTTCGATACCATCTAGTAGACGCCGTCGACGGGATCGAGGGCTGCAAGAAGGGCCGAATGGCAAAGACCGTTCTCGTGGTGGAAGACAACGAGCTCAACATGAAGCTCTTCCACGACCTGCTCGAAGCGCATGGCTACAACATCATCCAGACCCGCAACGGACTGGAAGCGCTGGAGCTCGCCCGTACCTACCGTCCCGACCTGATCCTGATGGACATCCAGCTGCCGGAAGTTTCCGGCCTGGAAGTGACGAAATGGATCAAGGAGGATGACGAGCTGCGCGCCATCCCGATCATCGCCGTCACCGCCTTCGCCATGAAGGGCGACGAGGAACGCATCCGCCAGGGCGGCTGCGAGGCCTACCTCTCCAAGCCGATCTCGATCGGCAAGTTCATCGAGACGGTGAAAACCTATATCGGCGACAATTGAGGTATCGGCCCGGCTGGGGCGCGCGTCCTTCCCCTCTCCCCATGGGAGAGGTGAAGAAGGCGCATCCGCCTGCTCCTCGACGTAGAGCTGCCCGGTCATCCGCCTCCGCCGTCATCCCTGCGAAAGCAGGGATCCATGCGGCAGCGCCTCGAAATTCGTCGTCCTGGCGCCTTCGCCGTGGCGCGCGCCCCTGATTCCGCCGTGCGTCGTCCCGATGGATCCCTGCTTTCGCAGGGATGACGGCGAGCGTGCGGCGAACGCGGCGCCCGCCCGCAGCAGACCCGGCAGCAGTCCCGCAACAAAAAAGGCGCCGAAACGGCGCCTTTTTCGAAACTGTCGAAGCCGATCTTACTTGATCTTGGCTTCGCGGAACTCGACGTGCTTGCGCGCTACCGGGTCGTACTTCTTGGCCGAGAACTTCTCGGTCATCGTGCGCGAGTTCTTCTTCGTGACATAGAAGAAGCCGGTGTCAGCGGAGCTCACGAGCTTGATCTTGATCGTGGTGGCCTTGGCCATGGTCAAACCTCAAAATTGTTGCGCGCAGCGTAGCAAGAACTGGCCCGGCGCCTTTGTGCGCGCACCCTACGGATTCAGGATCGAAAGTCAAGGAAGGTTCTGCGCCCGGCGCGCTCGTCCCATGCGAATGATCAGCATCAGGAGGTAGGCGCCGAAGAACAGGCCCAGCCCGGCGGCGAAACCGTGCGGATTCCAGATGTCCATGGCGACGCCGAGCGTCGCCGGGCCGACCAGCCCGCCGAGCGAGTAGCAGAACACGAAGGCGGCGTTGGCGGCGGCGAGATCGGAGCCGCGGAAACGCGAGCCGAGATGGGCGAGGCCGACGGTATAGAGCGAGCCGATGACGCCGCCCCAGATGGCGAGCGCGATCATCAGCGGCCAGAACGAGGCGGCCACCAGCGGCAGGATCGCCGCGCCGACAATGCCGAAGGCGGCGATGATCATCAGGAGCGTCCTGCGGTTCATCCGGTCCGACAGCATGCCCATCGGCATCTGCAGCAGGATGTTGCCGATGGTGACGCCGATGCCGAGCAGGATCACCATTTCCCGCGTATGGCCGACGCGCTGGCCGTAGATCGGCAGCAGCGAGAAGGCGCCCGTCTCGATCGTGCCGAAGAGCAGGGCGGCGCCGGTCGCGGCAGGCGCAAGGAACAGGAAACGGCCGAAGGAATGCTTCTCGCGGCGGTCGAGCTTCGGCGCGACGCGGAGGCCGCAGAGCACCGGAATGATGCCGAGCGTCAGCACGACCGAGCCGAGCGCGAAGGGGAACAGGCCCTGCGTGCCGGTCAGCGACAGAATCACCGGGCCGAGCGCGAAGCCGCCGGAAAGCACCGAGGCGTAGACGCCCATGACGACGCCGCGCCGCGCCGGCGGCGCCGCCGAACTGATCCAGAACTCGGACAGCACGAAGGTGATGGTGACGGCGGCGCCGGCGACGAGGCGCAGCACGAACCAGACCCAGAACGGCGAGAGGAAGAAGAGCGGCAGCGTCGCGGCGAGGACGAGGATCGCCAGCGCCAGCAGCTGCGCCGTGCCGATTCGCGCCGCCAGCTTCGAGACGAAGGGGGTGATGGCGATCGCGGCCAGGCCCCAGGTGGCGGTGTTGAGGCCGATCCAGGTCGAGGAGATGCCCCGGTCTTCGAGTGTCAGCGCCAGGAGCGGCAGCGTGATCGAGAAGCCGAGGCCGACGGCTGCGACCGATCCGATGGCGGCGACGAGGCCGATCATGCCACCGCCATCGGTCCGTCGCTCGGGTGCCATGGTCATGTATTCGCCTCGGAGACTGGAATGCGGAGACTTTGGATGCGGTGCATCATGAAGGACGCGCCGTTCTAGACGCTGCCCGCAGCGGGGTCGAGAGGGGTGTCTACCGGTTGTCGGGCGGACGCGGCGCCAGGCCGTGCTCGTCCGGGTCGCCTTCCGGATCGAAGCCGTGCATGTACATCGCCCATTGCAGGCCGACCACCGATCCCTTGATCGGCCGCAGCAATCCAAGCGTGAGGATCGCCGTCAGCGGCAGCCAGATCGCCAGATGCGTCGCGTTGGAGAGATGCCAGGCCATCTCGACGATCAGCATCAGCGGCACGATGATGTGGGCGACGATGGTGATGGTGAAATAGGGCGGGGCGTCATCGGCGCGCTGGTGCGACAGGTCCTCGCCGCAGGCGGCGCACGCATCGACGACGGTCAGGTAGCCGTTGAAGAGGCGGCCCTGACCACAGGCCGGGCAACGGCACAGGAAGCCGCGGGTCATGGCCTGCGCCAACGGACGCTTGGGCCGGGCCGTCGCCGCCGCGCTGCTGATCCACTCGTTCATCCGCTTCTCCTCGTCGCGGTTGATATCGCGACTGCGTCCCGGGGTACAAGCCGACGCGGCAATCCACCGCGTCGGCGGGGCGACGGCGAGAGATCGGCCAGGGAACGGCGGAGGGAATGGATTGTCATTCGCGCGGCAGGGCGGCAGAGATGGGCGGACGGCGGATCGGCGCGACAAAAGTCGGCGGAACGGGCCCGGCGGCCTTGTCGCCCGGGACGACTCTCAATATAGGGATCGCTTCAAATGAACGCGCTCAAATCAAGTCCCGCCGCAGTGTTCGCGCATCGCCACCTGCTAGGCATCGAAGGTCTCCTGCCCGAGGAGATCATCGCCCTTCTCGACCTCGCCGAACAGGCCGTCGAAGTCAGCCGACAGGTAGAGAAGAAAAAATCCGTCCTGCGCGGACGCACCCAGATCAACCTGTTCTTCGAGGCCTCGACGCGGACGCAGTCCTCGTTCGAACTCGCCGGAAAGCGCCTCGGCGCCGACGTCATGAACATGTCGGTCGGCTCGTCCTCGGTGAAGAAGGGCGAGACGCTCATCGACACCGCGATGACGCTGAACGCGATGAACCCGGACATCCTGGTCGTCCGCCATCACGCCGCCGGCGCGGTGCACCTGCTCGCGCAGAAGGTCGGCTGCTCGGTGATCAACGCCGGCGACGGCGCGCATGAGCACCCGACCCAGGCGCTGCTCGATGCGCTGACGATCCGCCGCCACAAGGGCCCGATCCACGACCTCACGGTCGCGATCTGCGGCGACATCCTGCATTCGCGCGTCGCCCGCTCGAACATCATGCTTTTGAACGCGCTCGGCGCGCGGGTCCGCTGCATCGGGCCGTCGACGCTGCTGCCGAAGGGCCTCGATCGCCTCGGCGTCGAGATCTTCACCGACATGCGCAAGGGCCTCGTCGACGCCGACATCGTCATGATGCTGCGCCTGCAGCGCGAGCGCATGGACGGCTCCTTCGTGCCGTCGGTGCGGGAGTATTTCCACTTCTTCGGCCTCGATGCGGAAAAGCTCGCCATTGCAAAGCCCGACGCGCTGGTGATGCATCCGGGCCCGATGAACCGGGGCGTCGAGATCGACTCGGCCATCGCCGATGGTCCGCAGAGCCTGATCCGCGACCAGGTCGAGATGGGCGTCGCCGTGCGCATGGCGGTGCTCGAAGCCCTGGCCCAGAACCTTCCGAACGGATGAGGGCGACATGAACGCCGAGCGCCTGAACCCGACCGAGCGTCCGCTCGTCCTCAAGAATGTCCGCGTCATCGATCCCTCGCGCAATCTCGACGCGCGGGGCAGCGTGGTTGTCGCCGACGGCGTGATCGTCGCCGCCGGGCCGGAAGCCGATGGCGCGGCGCTGCCGGATGACGCCGAGATCCTCGATTGCCGCGGCGCGGTCGTGATGCCGGGCCTGATCGACATGCGCGTCTTCGTCGGCGAGCCCGGCGCCGAGCATCGCGAGACCTTCGCCTCGGCCGGTCAGGCCGCCGCCGCCGGCGGCGTCACCACCATGATCACCATGCCGGACACCGATCCGGTGATCGACGACGTGGCGCTGGTCGACTACATCGCCCGCCGCACCCGCGACACGACGCTGGTGCGCGTGCTGCCGATGGCCGCCGTCACCAAGGGCCTCAAGGGCCGCGAGATGACCGAGTTCGGCCTGCTGCGCGAGGCGGGCGCGGTCGGCTTCACCGAGGGCCGTCACTCGATCACCAATGCGCTGGTGCTGCGCCGGGCGCTGACCTATGCGCGCGATTTCGGCGCGCTGATCATGCATCATCCGGCCGATCCCGACCTGACCGGCTCGGGCGTGATGAACGAGGGAGAGACGGCGACGCGTCTCGGGCTTTCGGGCATTCCGAAGGAAGCCGAGATCATCATGCTGGAGCGCGACGTCCGCCTCGCGGCGCTGACGCGCGGCCGCTATCACGCGGCGCAGATCTCCTGCGCGGAATCGCTCGAGGTCATCCGCCGCGCCAAGAAGGCCGGGCTCGCCGTCTCCTGCGGCGTCTCGGCCACGCATCTGGCGCTGAACGAGCTCGATATCGGCCCGTACCGCACCTTCTTCCGCCTGTCGCCGCCGCTCCGTTCGGAGGACGACCGCCTGGCGATGATCGAGGGCGTCGCCGACGGCACGATCGACGTCATCGTCTCCAGCCACGATCCGCAGGACGTCGACACCAAGCGCCATCCCTTCGCGGAAGCGGAGGACGGCGCCGTCGGGCTCGAGACGCTGCTCGCGGTGGCGCTGCGTCTCGTCAACAATGGCGAGGTCGATCTTCTGACCGTCGCCCGCGCGCTCTCGACCCGGCCGGCCGACCTGCTCGGCCTTCCCGGCGGACGTCTGACGCCGGGCGCGCCGGCCGATCTCATCCTCGTCGACCCGACCATGCCGTGGATCTGCGACGGCGAGAAGCTCCGCTCGCGCTCGAAGAACACGCCGTTCGAGGGCGCCCGCTTCGAGGGTCGCGTGCTCCGGACAATCGTTGCGGGCCGCACCGTCTACGCATACGCTGCCGACTGACGGGGGCGTCCGCGACGCCGGCCACAGTGATGCCGGCGTTCGCGCATTTGATTTGAGTTCGGGGGAATGACCATGCCGCAGCCAATCGGCTGGGATCTCAGCGCGCCGCTCATCCTGGCGGCGCTCGTCCTCGGCTATCTGCTCGGGTCGATCCCGTTCGGGCTGATCCTGACGCGCTTCGCCGGCCTCGGCGATGTCCGCGCCATCGGCTCCGGCAATATCGGCGCCACCAACGTGCTCAGGACCGGCAACAAGAAGCTCGCCGCCGCGACGCTGGTCGGCGATGCGCTGAAGGGCACGGTCGCGGTGCTGCTGGCTGGCCATTTCTGGGGCCCGGAGGCGGCGATCCTCGCCGGTCTCGGCGCCTTCCTCGGCCACGTCTTCCCGGTCTGGCTCGGCTTCAAGGGCGGCAAGGGCGTCGCCACCTATCTCGGCGTGCTGATCGGCCTCGCCTGGCCAATGGCGCTGCTGTTCGCCGTCGTCTGGCTCGCCGTCGCCTATCTGAGCCGCTATTCGTCGCTGGCAGCGCTGATCGCCAGCGCCGTCGTGCCGCTCACGCTTCTCGCCGTCGGCGACTATCCGAAGGCGCTGCTCTTCGCCGTGCTGGCGGTGATCCTGTTCCTCAAGCACCGGCCGAACATCGCCCGGCTGCTATCCGGCAGCGAAAGCCGGATCGGCCAGAAGGGCTGACGCGATGGAGCGCGGGGCGAAGGATCTTCCCCGCGCCGACCGCCGGAACGACGCGCCGCGCCTCTCCGATGACGAGCGGCTGGCCTGGCTCCGCCTGATCCGCAGCGAGAATGTCGGCCCCGTGACGTTTCGCGGCCTGATCGAGCATTTCGGCACCGCCGAGCGCGCGATCGCCGGGCTCCCCGAACTTGCCGCGCGCAGCGGCCGCCGCATCCGCATCGCCGGCGTCAACGAGGCCGAGCACGAGCTCGCGGCGCTCGACCGCCTCGGCGGCCGGTTCCTCGCCATCCGGGAGCCCGGCTACCCCGCCTGGCTGCGCGAGATCGACGCGCCGCCGCCGCTCGTCGCCATTCGCGGCGATCCGGCCGTGTTCGCGCGCCCGGCCATTGCCGTCGTCGGCGCCCGCAATGCCTCCGTCGCCGGCCGCCGCATGGCGCAGATCCTGGCGCGCAACCTCGGCGAGGCGGGGCATGTCGTCGTCTCGGGGCTGGCGCGCGGCATCGACGCGGCGGCGCATGAGGCGGCGCTTCAATCCGGCACGATCGCCGTCTTCGCCGGCGGGCTCGACCGGCTCTATCCGCCGGAGAACGCGGCGCTCGCCGATCGCATCCTGGCGTCCGGGGGCGCGCATCTTTCGGAGATGCCGCTCGGCTGGGAGCCGAGGGCACGGGATTTTCCGCGGCGGAACCGCCTCGTCTCCGGCATCGCCGCCGGTGTCGTCGTCGTCGAGGCGGCGGAGCGTTCGGGATCGCTGATCACGGCGCGGCTCGCCGGCGAGCAGGGCAGGGTGGTGTTCGCCGTGCCGGGATCGCCGCTCGACCCGCGCGCCGCCGGCGCCAACCGGCTGATCAAGCAGGGCGCCCATCTGGTGACCGGCGTCGCCGATATCCTCGACATCCTCGCGCCGATGCTCGAGCCGGACGCTGCGGCGGCCAACTGGCCGGACACCGCGCCGGAAGTCTCGGGGCTCGGCGAGCGCGAGGATCCGAGCGAAAGGGATCGCGACGTGCTGATCGAGGCGCTGGGGCCGGTGCCGACCGAGATCGACGCGCTGATTCGATGGACCGGGCTGCCGGCGGGAACGGTGCATGTCCTGCTTCTGGAGCTCGATCTCGGAGGGCGGATCGAGCGGCATGCCGGGCAGCGCGTGTCGCTATTGGATTAGGAATCGTCCGGGGAGGGATAGAGCCCATCCGCATCGGCCAGGACCTTGGCCGTGGTCTCGGTGCGCAGGGAGCGGTGCGTGGACCGGGCTTCTTCTTCGGCGACGGAGAGGAGATAGGCGAGAACGGGGAGGTCTGCGTTGGTGGCGATGGCCCGGAGGTCTTTCGCCATATCGGCCACATAGCCGGAAACGGAGCGCTGCACCGTTTCGATCGGTTCGGTCCGCGCCATCCCCGCAACGCTTGCATCATCAAACGGCAATGCCATATTCCGTCACCTCGGATGGTGGTTGGCTTCCATAATTCTAATATAATTCCAATCTTGAATTATAGGCAATCTGACTGGTTGCGCAGTTGCCAAACGAGCCATTCATTGACAGGCAAGGTGCTTTCCGGGATTGTCCAGCCCGACTGCGCCCACCCTCGTGGGATCGGCGGATGGACCGCCTTGCTCCAATTTCCCGCCGGAACGGGCCCTTGCCCGTTCGGCCTTTTCGTAAATGGCATTGATGAATCTCGTCATCGTGGAATCGCCTGCCAAGGCGAAAACGATCAACAAGTACCTCGGCTCCGACTATCAGGTCGTGGCTTCCTACGGCCATGTCCGCGACCTGCCGTCGAAAGACGGCTCGGTGCTGCCGGACGAGGACTTTGCCATGAGCTGGGAGGCGGACCCGAAGTCCGCCAAGCGCCTCGTCGACATGGCCGCCGCCGCCAAAGCCGCCGACCGCATCATCCTCGCAACCGACCCGGATCGCGAAGGAGAGGCGATCTCGTGGCACGTGCTCGAGGTCTTGAAGCAGAAGCGCGCGATCAAGGACAAGCCGGTCGAGCGCGTCGTCTTCAACGCCATCACCAAGCAGGCCGTCCTCGACGCGATGAAGAATCCGCGTCCGATCGACGTGGCCCTGGTCGACGCCTATCTGGCGCGCCGGGCCCTCGACTATCTGGTCGGCTTCACCTTGTCGCCGGTGCTGTGGCGCAAGCTGCCGGGCGCCCGCTCGGCCGGCCGCGTGCAGTCGGTGGCATTGCGTCTCGTCTGCGACCGCGAGAACGAGATCGAGGTCTTCCGCCCCCGCGAATACTGGTCGCTGGTGGCGACGCTGGCGACGCCGCGGGGCGACGAATTCCTGGCCCGCCTCGTCGGCGCCGACGGCAAGAAGATCAGCCGTCTCGACGTCGGCACGGCCGAGGAGGCGGAAGCCTTCCGCGCGGCGCTCGACGCCGGCCGCTACACGGTCGCCGAGATCGAATCGAAGCCCGCCAAGCGCCATCCCTTCGCGCCCTTCACCACCTCGACGCTGCAGCAGGAAGCGAGCCGCAAGCTCGGCTTCGCGCCGAACCGCACCATGCAGCTGGCGCAGCGCCTGTATGAAGGCGTCGACATCGGCGGCGAGACGGTCGGTCTCATCACCTATATGCGTACCGACGGCGTCGACATGGCGCCGGAGGCGGTGGCTGCCGTGCGCGGCGTGATCGGCGAGGATTTCTCGGCCAAGCATCTGCCCGGCGCGCCGCGCAAATACCAGGTGAAGGCGAAGAACGCCCAGGAAGCGCACGAGGCGATCCGCCCGACCGATCCGAAGCGCCGCCCGCGCGACGTCGCCCGCTATGTCGATAGCGACCAGGCCCGCCTGTACGAGCTGATCTGGAAGCGCACCGTCGCGAGCCAGATGGAATCGGCCGAGATGCAGCGCACCGCGGTCGACATTCTCGTCGACGCCGGCGGCCGCAAGATCGACCTGCGCGCCTCCGGCCAGGTGATGGTCTTCGACGGCTTCCTCGCCCTCTACAACGAGGACAAGGACGACGACGGCGACGACGACGAGGGCCGCCTGCCGCGCATGGAGAAGGGCGAGGCGCTGACCAAGAAGGCGATCGCCGCCACCCAGCACTTTACCGAGCCGCCGCCGCGCTACAGCGAGGCGACGCTGGTGAAGCGCATGGAAGAGCTCGGCATCGGCCGTCCCTCGACCTATGCGGCGACGCTCGGCGTGCTGCAGGACCGCGAATATGTGCGGATCGAGAAGAAGCGCCTCGTTCCCGAGGACAAGGGCCGCCTGGTCACGGCGTTCCTGCAGAGCTTCTTCTCGCGCTATGTCGAATATGATTTCACCGCCGATCTCGAAGAGAAGCTCGACCAGATCTCGGCCGGCGAGATCGCCTGGAAGGACGTGCTGCGCGAGTTCTGGCAGCGCTTCGCCGCTGATGTCGGCGACACCAAGGAACTGCGCGTCACGCAGGTCCTCGATGCGCTGAACGACCTGCTCGGCCCGCATATCTTCCCGGCCCGCGCCGATGGCGGCGACCCGCGTGCCTGCCCGTCCTGCGGCACCGGCCGCCTGTCGCTGAAGCTCGGCAAGTTCGGCTCCTTCATCGGCTGCTCGAACTATCCGGAATGCCGCTTCACCCGCCAGCTCGCCGCCTCGGGCGACGATGCGACGCCGGGCGAGAACGGCGAGAACGGCTCGGCGCTCGGCGCCGAGGGCTCGAAGGTGCTCGGCACCGATCCCGAGACCGGGCTCGAGGTGAGCGTGCGTACGGGCCGCTTCGGTCCCTATGTCCAGCTCGGCGAGCCCGAGGGCAAGGAGAAGCCGAAACGGGCGAGCCTGCCCAAGGGCTGGGACGCCGCGACCCTCGACCTCGAACGGGCGCTGGCGCTTCTGTCGCTGCCGCGCGAGGTCGGTGTTCATCCGGAAGACGGCAAGCCGATCCAGGCCGGTATCGGCCGCTATGGCCCGTTCCTGCTGCATGACGGCAAATACGCCAATCTCGAGAGCGTCGACGAGGTCTTCGAAGTCGGTATCAACCGCGCCGTCGCCGTCATCGCCGAGAAGAAGGCGCGCGGCGGCCGGCCGGCTCGCGCCGGCGCCGAGCCCTTGAAGACGCTGGGCGACCACCCGACATTGGGCGGGGCGGTCACCGTGCATGCGGGCAAGTACGGCCCCTATGTGAAGCACGGCGCCGTCAACGCGACCCTGCCGAAGACCTTGCCGCCCGAGACAGTATCGCTCGAGGAAGCCGTCGCTCTGATCGCCGAGAAGGCGGGCAAGGCGCCGGTGAAGAAGACGCGCGCGGCGGCGAAGCCGGCTGCCACGAAGAAGGCTCCGGCCAAGAAGGCCGCTGCCAAGGCGTCTTCGGACGACGCGTCGGAAGATGCGCCGGCGAAGAAGGCGCCCGCCAAGAAGGCCGCGGCCAAGAAGCCGGCTGCGAAGAAGACTGCCGCCAAGAAAGCGGAGACCGAGGCGGACGCCGACTAGGCGATCGCCGCGGAACCGTTCAAGGCCGGCTGTTGCCAGAAATGGCGCGGCCGGCCATTCTCGTTTCTCCCTCCGGGAGAGCCGGGGCCCCGCGTCCCGACACCCTATTTCCGAACTGGACATTATTTACTTGGCCAAGAAGCCAGACACTCCCCCCAAATCCCCCAAGGTCCGGACGCCCGGCGCGAGATCCGCGACGCGTTCCGCCGCCTTCGCCAAGGCCTCCGGCAAGCTGGTCGCCCCCGTCGCGCCGCCCGCCAACGGCATGCCCTCGCGTGAGGCGATCCTCGCCTTCATCGCAGAGAATCCCGGCAAGGCGACCAAGCGCGAGATCTCGAAGCATTTCGGCATTTCCGGCGGCGCCCGCATCGCGCTGAAGCGCACGCTCAAGGAATTGAGCGAGGACGGGCTCGTCGAGAAGAACCGCAAGAAGCTGACGCGTCCGGGCGATATCCCGCCCGTCACCGTGCTGACGATTGTCGAGCGCGACGAGGACGGCGAATTCATCGCCCAGCCCGCCAACTGGGACAAGGACCACGGCGACGCGCCGCGCATCCTGATTCGCGCCAATCGCGGCAAGCCGCTGGTTCCCGCACCCGGCATCGGCGACCGCGTGCTGTCGCATGTCGATCCCGCCGATCTCGAGGCCACGGGCTATGCCCATACCGGCCGCATCATCAAGGTGATCGAGAAGCGCGCCGCCTCGATCCTCGGCGTCGTGCGCCTGACGCCGCATGGCGCGCGCATCGATCCGGTCGATCGCAAGCAGCGCGAGGCGGACGTCGATCCCGACGACCTGAACGGCGCGAAGGACGGCGATCTCGTCGCCGTCGAGCCGAAGCGCGCCACGCGCTATGGCCCGCCGCGCGTCCGCGTCGTCGAGATCGTCGGCGCGATGACGAGCGAGAAGGCGGTCTCGATGATCGCCATCCACGCGCACGACATCCCCTATGTCTTCCCGCAGGCGGTGCTCGACGAGGCCGAGCGGGCGAAGCCGGCGGTCATCTCCGGCGGTCGCGAGGACTGGCGCCATGTGCCGCTGGTCACCATCGACCCGGCCGATGCCAAGGACCATGACGACGCCGTCTATGCCGAGCCGGATCCCGATCCCGAGAATCCCGGCGGCTTCCTCGTCACCGTCGCGATCGCTGACGTCGCCTGGTATGTGCGGCCGAATTCGCCGCTCGACCGCGAGGCGCTGAAGCGCGGCAATTCGGTCTATTTCCCCGACCGCGTCGTGCCGATGCTGCCGGAGCGGATCTCGAACGATCTCTGCTCGCTGCGCGAGGGCGAGGACCGCCCGGCGCTGGCGGTCAGGATGCAGTTCACCGCCGAGGGCAAGAAGAAGTTCCACTGGTTCCATCGCGTCATGATGCGGTCGGCGGCCAAGCTCGCCTACAGCCAGGCGCAGGACGCCATCGACGGTCGGCCCGACGACAAGACCGGCCCGCTGCTGGAGCCGATCCTGAAGCCGCTCTGGGCCGCCTATGCCGTGATGAAGCGCGGCCGCGACAATCGCGAGCCGCTCGATCTCGACCTGCCGGAGCGCAAGGTCGTGGTCGGCGCCGACGGCGCCATCGACCGGATCGTCGTTCCCGAACGCCTCGACGCGCACAAGCTGATCGAGGAGTTCATGATCCAGGCGAACGTCGCCGCCGCCGAGACGCTGGAGCGCAAGGGCTCGCCGCTGGTCTATCGCGTGCACGACGCCCCGTCGCTGGCCAAGCTCGAGGCGCTGCGCGAGTTCCTCGCCTCGATCGAGATGAACTTGCCGAAGAGCGGCAATCTCCGGCCGAGCCACTTCAACCTGATCCTCGACCGGGTGAAGGACAGCGAGCATGCCGCCCTCGTCAACGAGGTGGTGCTGCGTTCGCAGAGCCAGGCGATCTACAGCCCGGAGAATATTGGCCATTTCGGCCTCAATCTCCGCCGCTACGCCCATTTCACCTCGCCGATCCGCCGCTATGCCGACCTGATCGTCCACCGCGCCCTGGTCCGTTCGCTGGAGCTGGGCGAGGGCGGGCTGCAGGACGGCCTGGAGAAGGATCTCGAGGCGATCGCGCAGGAGATCTCCGGCGCCGAGCGCCGCGCCATGGCGGCCGAGCGCGAGACGATCGACCGTCTCGTCGCGCATTGGCTGGCCGATCGCGTCGGCGCGCATTTCAACGGCCGCATCGCCGGCGTCACGCGGGCAGGCCTCTTCGTCAAGCTCGACGAGACGGGCGCCGACGGCTTTGTGCCGATCGGCTCGATCGGCTCGGACTACTACCAGTTCGACGAGGCGCGCCAGGCCGTGATCGGCTCGCGCACCGGCGAGATGTTCCGCCTCGGCGACGCGGTGGAGGTCAAGCTGGTCGAGGTGGCGCCGGTCGCCGGCGCGCTCCGCTTCGAGCTGATGTCGGACGGCAAGATGCTGCCCAAGGGCGAGCGCAAGGTGGCGGACGAGGGCGGCTTCCGCGGCCGTCGCGGCCGGCCGGGCGGCGGCTCGTTCAAGGGCAGGCCCGGGGGCAAGCGCCACTGAGCCGGGATCCCGGAAGGCCGTCGGGCCTTCCGGACAGATCCGGCGGGAACGGTGAGTTTGGGATCCTGGCGTTTCCCGGGTCGTTTCTTCGGGAGGCGACGGGATCGCGGGAAATCTCATGGCCTTGAGGCAAGACACCTGCGCTTTTTGCCCCTATTAAACTTGGCGGGCCATAAGAGACGCGGGCTGAAGACGGGGCAGGGTAGGCATGGTTTCGCCGGATTACGAAACGCACGAAGTCAACAATCAGGTCGCGTTCCGCGTCGGCGCGAACCTCTATGCGTCCGACCCCGTGCTGGCGGCTCTCGTCGAGGGGCTGCCGCGCCCGGTGGTCGAGGGGCTCGCGGCGCATGGCGCGCAGTGGGGATCGGCCGAGATGGCCGATCTGGCGCGCCTCGCCAACGCCGTGCCGCCCGTGCTGAAGACGCATGACGCCAGCGGCCGGCGCGCCGATATCGTCGAGTTCCATCCCGCCTATCACGCGCTGATGCGGCGCAGCGTCGCCGCCGGCCTGCAGGCGTCGATCTGGGACGCCAGCGGCGACGAGGCGAGCGTGCGCGCCGTGGCCCGCGCCGCCCGCATCTACATGACGGCGCAGGTCGAGGCCGGCCATGTCGGCGCGATGTCGCTGACGAGCGCCAGCGTCGCCGCCCTCGCGCATGCGCCGAAGCTCGCCGAGACCTGGCTGCCGATGATCCGCTCCCGGCGCTACGATTCGCGCGTCATCCCGGCGTCGCAGAAGGCGGGCGCCATGTTCGCCTTCGCCACCACCGAGAAGCAGGGCGGCTCCGACCTTCGCTCCAACACCACCCGCGCCGACGCCAATGGCGAAGGCGGCTACCGGCTCGTCGGCCACAAGTGGTTCGTCTCGGCGCCGATGAGCGACGCGCTGCTGGTGCTGGCGCAGACGCTGGAAGGCCTCTCCTTCTTCCTGGTGCCGCGCTTCCTCGCCGACGGCAAGCGCAACCCGATCCGGCTCACCCGGCTGAAGGACAAGCTCGGCACGCGCTCCAACGCCGTCGCCGAGGTCGAATTCCCCGGCACGACCGGCTTCCTGATCGGCGAGGCGGGACGCGGCGTCGCCACCATCAACGAGACGGTGACGCTGACGCGCGTCGACAGCGCGCTGACCTCCGCCGGCATCGCCCGCGCCGCGCTGTCGGAGGCGGTGCATTATGCCCGCCACCGCCGCGCCTTCGGCGCGCCGCTGATCGACCAGCCGCTGATGACCCGCGTGCTTGCCGACATGGCGCTCGACGTCACCGCCGCGGCGGCGCTCGCCTTCCGCCTGGCGGAAGCGGTCGACCGCTCGCATGACGATCCCGTCGAGGCGGCCTTCGCCCGGCTGATGACGCCGGTGGTCAAGTACTGGATCACCAAGGTGACGCCGGCGATCGTCGCCGAGGCGATCGAATGCGTCGGCGGCAACGGCTTCGTCGAGGAAAATCACCTGGCGCGGCTCTATCGCGACGCGCTGGCGCCGGCGCTCGCCGACGGCCCCGGCAATACGCTCTGCCTCGACGTGATGCGCATCCTGCGCCGCTCGTCGGATTCGCTCGAGGCGGTGCTCCGCGTCATCGAGGACGGCCTCGGCCAGGCAGCACGCTCGACGCTCAACGTGCTGCGCGCGGCGACCGCCGTCGGCCTCGCCGACGAGGGATCGGCCCGCATCCTGGTCGAGCAGCTCGCCATGACGGTCGCGGCCGCGGCGCTGCGCCGCCGCTTCCCGGCCGTGGTCGCTGATGCCTTCCTGGAATCACGCCTCGGCAAGCCGTGGCGCTCGACCTACGGCATGCTCGATGCCCGCTTCGACGCGCGCGCCTTCGTCGACTACATCTGCCCGAAGGGCTGATCGTCGTCGTCTTCTGCTTCCTGCCGGTCGCGCGCCAGCTTCTGCAACCGGTCTAGCGCGCCCTGCAGGATGAAGGCGGCCGCCATCTTGTCGACGAGCTCGCCGCGCCGCTTGCGGCTGGTATCGGCCTCGAGCAGCGTCCGCGTCACGGCGACCGTCGAAAGCCGCTCGTCCCAGAACGAGACCGGGATCTCGATCTTCGGCAGCAGGTTGCGCACGAAGGCGCGCGTCGCCTGGGCGCGCGGGCCTTCCGAGCCGTCCATGTTGAGCGGCAGCCCGATGACGATGGCCGCGACCTGACGCTCGCCGATCAGTTTGATCAGCGCTTCCGCGTCGAGCGTGAACTTCACCCGGTTGATCAGCACCAGCGGCGAGGCGATGCGGCGGCCGAGATCCGAGATCCCGACGCCGATCGTCTTGGTGCCGAGGTCGAGGCCGATCAGCGCCGCCGCCGGCGGCAAGGCCCCCTCCAGCTCGGTCAGGTCGAGGATCGTGCCGGTCATGGGGCCCGCGCTTTCAGATGTAGATGACGGCGACGAAGCCGAGGATGACGACGATCGTGCCGACGATCATCACGGTGGAGAAATGCTTGTCGATCATCGCGCGCGCCTGCGGACCAAAGGCATAGAACAGCGCCGCCACCACCAGGAAGCGCAGGCCGCGCGTGATGATGCAGGCGATGACGAAGGTCCAGAGGTTCAGGTGCGCGACGCCGGAGGCGATCGTCACGATCTTGAACGGGATCGGCGTCAGCCCCTTGGCGACGATGATCCAGCCGCCCCATTCGTCGAAGCGCAGCTGGAACGTATGGAACGCCTCCTGCATATTGTAGAAGGCGATGACCGGCGCGCCGATCGTCTCGTAGAGGCCGTAGCCGATGGCGTAGCCGAACAGGCCGCCGACGACCGAGGCGACGGTGCAGACGAGCGCCGCGATCCAGGCGCGCTGGCGCCGCGCCAGCACGATGGCCGCGAGGATCGGATCGGGCGGGATCGGGAAGAAGGACGCTTCGGTGAAGGAGACGACCGCCAGCAGCCACAAAGCGTGCGGCCCGGCCGACATCACCATGATCCGGTCGAACAGCCGCTTCATAATGCCGCGACGCTGGATTTCCGGGGCGCTCGCTTCCATGCCGTCACATTTCCTCCGTCGTTGATCCCGCCCTTATCAAGGATCACGTCCGGCGCGGCAAGCACGCGAACGCGCGGGGTGGTCAATTTGGCGCCCGTCGCCATATTGAGGCGGAAAAAACTGACAAGGAATGGATTTAGCACCATGAAGCTTACTTGGCTCGGCCATGCGGCCTTTCATGTCGCAATCGGCGACGCCGTCATTCTCATCGATCCGTTCCTGACCGGGAATCCCACGCTCACCGGCGACGCCTCGAAATGGACCGAGGGCGTCACCCACATCCTGCTCAGCCACGGCCATGGCGACCATGTCGGCGACACGGTGGCGATCGCCAAGGCGAATGGCGCGGCGGTCGTCGCCGACGCCGATCTCGCCACCTATCTGGCGCACAAGGGCGTCGCCAATGTCCAGCCGATGAATTCCGGCGGCACGCTCGATCTCGGCGCCTTCCGCGTCTCGATGACGGTGGCGCACCATTCCTCGGGCTCGGTCGACGAGAACGGCATCGCCATCTCGCTCGGCCAGGCGCATGGCCTGGTCGTCCGCGCCCCCGGCGAGAAGACGCTCTATTTCGCCGGCGACACCGACATCTTCTCCGACATGGCGCTGATCGACGAGATCTACGAGCCGAAGATCGGCATCCTGCCGATCGGCGACCGCTTCACCATGGGCGGCGAACTCGCGGCGCTGGCGGCCCGGCGCTTCTTCCATTTCGAGACGGTGATCCCCTGCCATTACGGCACGTTCGGGCTGCTCGACCAGACGCCGGACAAGTTCATCGCCGGCATGCAGGGCGCCGACGCGAAGGTCGTAGTGCCGGCCGTCGGCGAGACGCTGACGCTCTGAGGGGCACTAACACCCTCACCCAACCCTCTCCCGCAAGCGGGCGAGGGCTTTCGGCCGGCACTCTTCACGGATCGAGCGCCATCTGCTCCCTCTCCCGCTTGCGGGAGAGGGCTGGGGTGAGGGGCTGTCGCTCCCTGGCAAAGAAACAAAAGAAAAGGCCGGCGAAGCGCCGGCCTTTTCAGTTTTGGTTGCGGGGCCCGGACGGGGCCGCGCGATCTACTGGCGATATTGCTGAATCCGCGTCGTCCTGAGCCCGGCCAAGCCGTGCTGGTCGATCGATTGCTGCCAGGAGATGAACTCCTCGACGGTCAGCGTATAGCGCTGACACGCCTCTTCTAGGCTGAGCAGGCCCCCCCGCACCGCCGCGACGACTTCTGCCTTTCGGCGGATAACCCAACGCTTCGTGTCGCGCGGCGGCAAATCGGCAATCGTAAGCGGACTTCCGTCCGGTCCGATGACGTATTTGACGCGCGGACGCATTTGATCGGTCATTCTACTCTCACACTCAACCTGACCTTGTCGAAAGCGAGACTACGACGTCGGCTTTAAAAATTGGCTAAACCGCCGGCAATCATTCGGTAAGGATTGCAACGACCTGCAACCCATCGCCGATGGCGGTTTGCTCCCGTTTGGCATGGGATGATGCGGGCCGGCGATCGCGGATTCCCGGCCTTTTCCGCGCGTTTTGACGGTCGATCGCGACGGCTGCGCCTTGAAGATGACGCGATCGACATTATAGTCCGGCCCTACGCGGCGAAGCCGCCCCCATGCGTTCCTGCCGCTGCTTGTAAAAAAGAATCGTGCGGCAACACGGCAAAGCAGTGACCACCATGCTCAACAGTCTCGATCTACCCGGCCGCCCCGAGGACACGCGCATCGTCGTCGCGATGTCGGGCGGGGTCGATTCCTCGGTCGTCGCGGGACTGTTGAAACGCGAGGGCTACGACGTCGTCGGCATGACGCTGCAGCTCTACGACCATGGCGAGGCGACGCATCGCAAGGGCGCCTGCTGCGCCGGCCAGGACATCCACGACGCCCGCCGCGTCGCCGAGAAGCTCGACATCCCGCATTACGTGCTCGATTATGAGGAGCGCTTCCGCAAGTCGGTGATCGACAGCTTCGCCGCGAGCTACATCGCCGGCGAGACGCCGATCCCCTGTGTCGCCTGCAACCAGACGGTCAAGTTCTCAGACCTCCTGACGACGGCGCGCGAGCTTGGCGCGGCGGCGCTGGCGACCGGCCACTACGTCCAGAGCCGGCTGCTTCCGAACGGCCATCGCGGCATGTTCCGCCCGGCCGATCTCGATCGCGACCAGAGCTATTTCCTGTTCGCGACGACGCCCGAGCAGCTCGATTTCATCCGTTTTCCGCTCGGCCATCTGACCAAGCCGGAGACGCGCGAGATCGCCCGCGAGCTCGGCCTCGAGATCGCCGACAAGCATGACAGCCAGGACATCTGCTTCGTGCCGAACGGCAAATATTCCGACGTGATCGAGCGCCTGAAGCCGGGCGCCGCCGAAGGCGGCGACATCGTCCATATTGACGGCCGCGTTCTCGGCGGGCACGAGGGCATCATCCACTACACGGTCGGCCAGCGCCGCGGTCTCGGCGTCGCGGCGGCCGACCCGCTCTATGTGCTGCATCTCGACGCCGAGCGGCAGCGCGTCATCGTCGGCCCTCGCGAGGCGCTGGCCGCCCGCCGGCTGATCCTGCGCAACGTCAACTGGCTCGGCGACGCGCCGATCGAGGCGATCGGCGAGGCGGGCGTCGAGATCTATGCGCGCGTCCGCTCGACGCGGGCGCCGCAGCGCGCCGAGATCGTGCAGCGGAACGGCGAGACCCAGGTTTCGTTGTTGGATGGCGAGACCGGGGTCGCCCCCGGCCAGGCCTGCGTCTTCTATGCCGGCGAGGGGGAGGGCGCGCGCGTCCTCGGCGGCGGCTGGATCGGACGCGCCGAGCGGAATGGCGAAGCGGAACAGGCGTTGCGCCGCCTGATCGCTCCGGACAATGTCAGAGCAGCTTGAGGGAGAGCAATGCCGGAATTTTTTGAGGACGTCGCGCGGAAGTGGAAGTCGTTCGCCGACAACCGCAAGCGCACGGCGCGGATCGACGAGGAAGCGGTCCGCAGCACCTATGCCCGCTGGGCGCCGATCTATGATCGGGTGTTCGGCTATGTCTTCGATTCGGGCCGTCGCGCCGCGGTATCCTTCGTCAACGAGCTGCCCTCCGGTCGCATCCTCGAATGCGGCGTCGGCACCGGCATCTCGCTGCCGCATTATCACCCCGACCACCGCATCACCGGCATCGACCTGTCGCCCGAAATGCTCGACATCGCGCGCGAGCGGGTGACGGCGGACGGTCTCGCCAATGTCGAGGCGCTGGAAGTCGCCGACGCCGGCGAGATGCCGATGGCGGACGAGAGCTTCGACACCTCCGTCGCCATGTTCGTGCTGACCGTGGTGCCGGATCCGAAGGCGGTGATGGCGGAGCTCGCCCGCGTCACCCGGCCGGGCGGCGCCGTCGTGCTGGTCAGCCACTTTCCGGAGCAGAAGGGCTGGCGCGGCTGGCTCGGCGAGAAGCTGGCGCCGCTTTCCGCCTCGCTCGGCTGGCACATGGATTTCGACATCGGCCGCATTCTCGGCCGTTCGGACCTGCGCCTGATCGATCGCCGCCGGGTCGGTCCGATCGGGTTTTTCACACTGCTTGTGTTTGAGCGTGTGTGAAGCGCTGTCGAAGCTTGACAGCCCTCGGCCGCGCTCCCTATAAGCGGGCCATTCCAGCCGGCGCAAGCGCCGGCCCTGGGGCGGAGTAGCTCAGCTGGTTAGAGCAGCGGAATCATAATCCGCGTGTCGGGGGTTCAAGTCCCTCCTCCGCTACCAACAATTCCCAACGATATCATCGACTTGCGGCAAGGCGCCCGATCCGAGGTGCCTTTTCATGTCGCGTCCGAGCCAGCTGCGAAGCTGCAGCCCTGGCGCGACGCCCGTCGATCGCCCTCAACGTATCGATGAGCACCGGCAGGCCCGACGCCAAGCCGATCGCTGCCTATGGCGGGCGAGCCATCATCCTACTTTGCGAAGGAATCGGCCGCTTCTTCGTTTGCACTCGCCGATTTGCTTGCATCGTTTACGTTGACGATCACGCGTTGGAGCAATTCGACGAACGTGTCGATTTCCTCCTGGTTGAAGCCGGCCACCGCCTCTCCGTTTCCCATTGCCAGGATCTCACGCGCCGGTCCCCTTTTGCCGATCGCGCTGTCTGTCAAACTTACGAGGCTGCTTC
Organism: Kaistia sp. 32K; assembly: GCF_016629525.1. Classification (GTDB taxonomy): domain Bacteria; phylum Pseudomonadota; class Alphaproteobacteria; order Rhizobiales; family Kaistiaceae; genus Kaistia. The sequence continues at coordinate 3,739,100 of NZ_AP024269.1, read as the reverse complement.
TTCCATCCTTCGGATCCGGCTCTCTGCGGATCAGATCATCCCGCTCCATCCGCGAGAGAAGCTGGGCCATGCTGGGCTGCTCCACCCCCGCGATCCGGGCGAGTTCCTTTTGCGAGAGGGCTTTCCCGTCCTTCAAGGCGGCCAGCACAGGGAAGTGACTGATGCTGATGCCGATTTTGCGCAATCGAGTGTCAGCGAGCCGAGCGAGCAATCTCCCGGCTGTGGAAACCAGCATAGCGGGCATCACCCCGGCATTCCAGTTTTCCGCCTGTTCGGACATTTGCATTGGCTCCTATTTAATTATTTACATTGGATCCTATTTTTATATATAGTCTCCTATGTATTCAGGTATCACAGGAGGCGACCATGTCGCAACCACCTAGCATTGCGATCATTGGCGGGGGCCCGGGTGGCCTGACGCTGGCGCGAATTCTTGCCCTGCATGACATTCCGGCTACGGTTTTCGAGGCAGATGCCCATCCGCTTGCCAGGCCGCAGGGCGGGTCGTTGGACATGCACCCGCATACCGGACAGCACGCCCTGCGTCTCGCCGACCTGGAGTGCGAGTTCCTGCAATTGGCTCGCTACGGTGATCAGGGCGGAAAAGTCTATCATCCCAACGGCGAGCTGCTTTTCGAGGATTCGAATCCTCACGGCAATCGGCCCGAAATTGATCGGACGCAGCTCCGGCAGTTGCTGCTGGATGCCCTGTCTGCGGGGACCGTTCGCTGGAACCAGAAGGTTCGGACGGTCAGGCCGCTTGATGATGGTCGCTATGCCGTCATGGCCAACGGAACCCCTGGCGAGGCATTCGACCTCGTGGTCGGCGCTGACGGAGCCTGGTCGCGTGTTCGCCCGCTGCTTTCCGACGCCGAGCCCTTCTACGAAGGCGTCATGGTCGCCGAACTCGGCATCGATGACGTTGACGGGGCGAATCGCGCGATCGGTGCGCTTGTCGGCCACGGCAAGATGTTTGCAAAAGGGCGTGCGCGACTGTTGGCCGGCCAGCGCAATGACAATGCGCATATTCGCATCTATGCAGCCTTCCGCGCACCGGAAAGCGCCGTAGTTCTCGACACAACACGGCCGGCCGAGGCCAAGATCGAGCTGGCGAAACTGTTCGCCGACTTCGCCCCCAAGTTTCTCAATCTGATCGCGACGGGAACGTTACTAGCCGTGCGCCCGCTTTACGCGATGCCGATCGGTCATAGCTGGTCCAACAGGCCTGGCGTTACGTTGCTGGGCGACGCGGCGCATCTGATGTCACCCTTCGGGGGCGAAGGCGCAAATGGGGCCATGGCAGACGCATCCGATCTTGCCATGGCCCTGATCCGCCATGGCGACTGGCGCCAGGCCGTCGCCGAGTACGAAACCACGATGTTTCCGCGCGCCGAGGAAGCGGCGCAGGGCGCTTCAGACGGATTGCGGGGAGCCGTCGCGGAGGACGCGCTTTCCCATGTTCTGGAGCATTTCACGGCGGCTCGGGATCGAGCCCGTAGCGACGCCCCGCGACAGCTGGATGTTCCAACCCCGAAAGGCCTGTTCGAGACGCGCCTGGCCCAGAAGACCAAGAACAGCAGCATCCAGAAGACGCTGAACGCCACATACCGGTTTGATCTATCCGGCCCTACAGGCGGTAGCTGGATAGTCGATTTCAAAGAGGCCAGCGCTGGAGTGCGAGAAGGGGATGGCCCGTGTCAGTGCACCGTCTCGATGACCGACAATGACTTTGTCGAAATACTGACGGGTGCGCTCGATCCGAGACGGGCGTTCACGAGTGGAAGGCTGAAAGTCCAGGGAGACATGAGCCTTGCCATGAAGATCAGCAATATTCTGACGCCTTGATGTATTTGCTGGTGCTCAATCGCGCCCTGGCTCGAGTTTTCGGGCAGTTTCCTTGCGAATACACGAGGCTACCCCATGAAGATGACAGCACGAAGTCCAGAAATAATACTCTATGTCGCAACCTGCGTATTGCGACCGGCATTTTTCATGATCAATGCCGTTGTATTCTCGACTCCCGTTGCAGTCGCGGCCGAAAGGTCGCCAGGCTTTGCCGTAGATCATCTGCCTTCGACAATATCAATCAGTATAGATGCTGATCATTCCATCCATTCGAAGCGTGTATTGATCTCAATGGAAAAGGCGTGGCTATGAATAGCAACGGCGACAATGCCAAATCGATTGGTAGAGACATCGCAGGGCCCGCGTCGAAACAGGCAATATATCGATCTGCCACGGCAATACTTCTGTTGGCCATCCTCACAGGCTGCGCAAAAGCGCCATTGTGGCAGGCTGGCTCCTTGTCGTCGTACGACAAGCTTGTTCCGACCCACGGGCACGTGACGCAGGCAAACATCCACGTCGATAGTGCCGCCGTATTGTCCGCGAAAACGGTCAGGATTGTGCCTACGACATTTTCGGCCAGGGCAACTCAGTCGATAGCCAAAGCCGAAGACCGCGCCCTCGTGACCAACACGCTGGACCGGGCGATGTGCGTACGTCTAAGCGACCGATTCGAGATCGTTGCAGAAAATCAGCCGGCCGATCTCACAGTGCATGCGGTCGTAACCAACGTCATTCCGACAGATGCCGGTGCCGCCGCCCTTTCGACCGTCGCCTCTTTGGGAAGTTCCGTTGTTCTCCCCGTTGGCGTTCCGAGACTTCCAATCGGACTGGGAGGGCTGTCCGTCGAGGCCGAGGCTATTGGAAAGGACGGCACCCAGAAGGCAGGCATAGTCTGGGCGCGGGGCGCGAACTCTTTCGCCAATAAGGCACGCGTCTCTCGTGTGGGGGATGCCTATAGCTTGGCGGCATCTTTTGGCAATGATTTCAGCAAGATTCTGCTGATCGGGAAGTCACCCTTCGGAGGTGGCCCCTCGCTTCCGCCACTGCACCGGGTTCGGTCGGGACTCGGAGGCCAATCCAAATATGCAGCCTGCGAGGCATTCGGCCGCGCACCCGGCCTCCCAGGGTTGGTCGGCGGCGAGTTGGGTCTTCCGCCGGCCTGGACCGACAAGGTGCCTGAACACGCCGTCGCGAGATCCCAGGTCGCTCAACGCGGGACAGAGTAGACGGGGGCGAGAGAACGCGGGATCGCCATCGACGCGTGAAGCCAACCTCGCGGCATCCGTCGCCGCGCGCATGGCTCGGCTGACTGCGCCATCTCGGCCCCTGACGCCGCCCAATCGGCCACAGCCAAACCCACACGACAGGAACGGGCCATCGGATGGGTGGCAGACCAAGGAGAGTCATGGCGAGCCGCAGTTCCAAGAGGCAGAAATTCGACGAAATCTGGCTCCTTGTCGGCCTTATCGGCATCAACATCTTTCTGGCCCTGCCGATCAACCTCGGCCCGCTGCAGACAGGCGCGCTGATGGATGGCTTGAAGCTCTCGAGCTCCCAAGCCGGAGTTGTAGGCACGATCGAGCCGTTGATCTTCTCGATCGTTCTCGTTTGCTTTCCGCGCCTTCCGCGCCGGTTCGGGACCAGGACCCTTGGCGTTTTCGGTCTGACCGGGGCCATCATCGGCAATGTTGCGTCAGGCATGAGCGATAGCTTCGCGACAATCTGTTTCTGGCGCCTGTTTGTGGGCGCCAGCACAGGGCTTGTCGCCCTGGCGGGCTTTGCCGCCCTCGCTACCGCGGCGCGCGTGGACCGCATGTCAGCGCTCGTAACCGTCGTCGTCACGTTGGTCGGCGTGGGCGTCGTCGTGGTGGGCGGAAACGTGACCCAGGAAGGCGGCTTTCGCTGGCTTTTCTGGTTCAGCGCGGCGATCTCCATCGGCTGCGCCGTCATTGCGACGGCCCTGCCTGAGCGCCGGAACGAAACGGGGCCGCCGTTGCGGCTCTCCACGGTAGGACGGTCCCCGCTCGCAATCGGCACGGTTGCCTATCTGTTTGCCGGCGGGGCGGTTTGGCCTTTTGTTGAAAGAATTGGCGTCAAGTCCGGGCTAACCGTCAGCCAGGTGGGGGAGGCCCTCGGATTTACGCTTCTCGCGGGACTCGCGGCCGGGGTCGCCGCGCTGGCTCTCGCCAAGCCCGGGCGTGAGCGGACGCTGGCTGTGGCGGGCATACTTTGCTTCGGCGGAGGGTGTGCGATGCTCACGCTTTCAACGACGCCAGCGGTCTACATTTCCAGCCTCGTTGTCATGTTTTTCTTCTTTGTCTTCGTGGGGCCATTCCTCACGGCCCTCGCGATGAAGGTGGACGGCACCGGTGGGCTCGCCGCGGCCATCATGGGGTGGTCGACACTGATTTCGTCACTGGCGCCAGCCGTCTCAGGCCGTTTGGTCGAGGGCGACCAATTCGATCGAATGATCTGGCTCGTGCTGGCTTCGACTATAGTCGGCGTTGTCGTACTGGCGCGCGGAAAGCTCGTTGCCCACAGCGTTCCGCCCCAGCCGGAAACGGCTTCAGCATATCCATCCGCGCGCTCTGATCCCTAAGATTGGTGATGCGGCCGGCACCGTCGATGGCGTCACTCGCCGGGCTTTTGTCCGCGATGGGGCAGATGTTCACGCGGAAGCGGCGAAACGCCTTTGGCAATGGCCGATCGCGAGGCTGGCGAGGCCAATGGCGGCCCGGCCTATTTCTTCTGCGGGTGTATCGCCTCGCCGCGTCGGAGCATGTCGACGAAGGCGGCGATGCGTTTCTGGCGGCCGGCCTCGGTCTTCAGATTGTTCAGCCGGAAGATCAGCGCGAAGCGGTTTTGCGCGCTGAGACCGTCGAACGTTGCCTTTGCCAGCGGGTCGGCCTCGATCGCCGCCAGCAGATCGGCAGGGATCTCGGCGCCGCTGATGCGGTAGGCCTTGTTCCATCGGCCATCCGCCTTGGCGGCTTCGACGTGTTTCAGGCCGTGTTCGGTCATGCGGCCTTCGTCGACCAGCCGTCCGACATTGTCGACATTGACCTGGCTCCAGACGCTCTTCTTGCCGCGCGGGGTGTAGCGCTGGAGGAAGCTCGTCTGGTCCAGACCCTTGCGGATGGCGTCGATCCAGCCCCAACACAGGACGACGTCTACCGCCTCCTTGGCCGTGATCGAGGGTATCCCGGAATCCTTCTTGTGCAGCCGGACCCACACTTCCGTCTCGGAAGCATGGTTCCTGCTCAGCCAGTCGTAGAAGTCCTCAGGGCCGGCAAAGGTCCGGACCTTGTCCATATCGACGATAAAGGCGGCCATCGGAGCTCCGGCGTGCGTATTCTGCTTTGCGTACCACGTTTATCAAGAGAACTCAGACGAGGTCATCTGCCGGTGTCGCATTCATGCCGCGCGCCTTACGAAAGCGTATGTTGAGCGACAGGGGCCTCGGCGGTATTCGGTCCCATATGCTGGAGAGGGAGTTGCGGACGTGATCCCATCTCGGGGCCTGCCTGTGCCTGTTCTCGCGGCCATGACGGAGGACCGGGCATGAAACTGCTGGTGATCGAGGATGACGCCCGGACGTCGGACTATCTCGTGAAGGGTTTCACCGAGGCCGGTCATGTCTGCGATGCGGTGGCGCAGGGACTGGATGCGCTGACGCTCGCGGCCAACGAACCCTATGACGTGCTGGTCATCGACCGGATGCTGCCCGGGCTCGACGGCCTGTCGCTTTTGAAGGCCATTCGCGCCGCCGGGGTGAAGTCGCCCGCCATATTCCTCACCGCGATGGGCGGGGTCGATGACCGCGTCGAGGGGCTGGAGGCAGGCGCCGACGACTACCTCGTCAAGCCGTTCGCCTTCTCGGAACTGATGGCGCGGGTCAACGCGCTGCTGCGCCGCCCGCCGGTCCAGGAACACAAGACGGTGCTCCGGACGGCCGATCTGGAACTGGACCTGATCAAGCGGACCGCCACCCGCTCCGGACAGCGGATCGACCTGCAGCCGCGCGAATTCACGCTGCTGGAGGTGCTGATGCGCAACGAGGGACGGGTCGTGACCCGCACGATGCTGCTGGAGCGGGTCTGGGACTTCCACTTCGACCCGAAGACCAGCGTCGTGGAAACGCATATCAGCCGGCTGCGCGCCAAGATCGACAAGCCCTTCGACGTGCCGCTGCTGCAGACGATCCGAAACATCGGCTACAGCATCCATGCGCCGCGCTAGGCTGCTCCGCAGCACGCCGTTCCGACTGGCCGTCATCTTCTCCGCCCTGTTTCTCGTCGCCTTCGTCGTCGCCAGCCTCGTCGCCGTGCAGGCGGTGCGGCAAAACCTGGTGGCCAAGCTCGACCGGGATGTCGGCGAAACCTATGCCGTCCTCGCCGCCTCCTATGGCGACAACGATATCGAGGATCTGATCGGCCTGGTGCAGAACCATGTCGCGGTGGCGCGCGCGGCCGATCAGATCTTCCTGCTGACGGGAAGGGGCGGGGCCCGGCTCGTCGGCAATATCGCGCAAAGGGCGGTGCCGCTCGGCTGGTCGACGGCGGCGGGAAGCGATCTTGGCCTCGATGGCGCCGCCCGCTACCGGCTGCTCGCCGGCGATATCGGCAGCGGCTACCGCCTCGTCGTCGGCAAGAGCTACGCCGAGATCGAGACCGTCGGCGCGATCACCGCCGTCACCTTCATGTGGGCGACCCTGGTCGCGCTGCTCGTCGCGGTCGCCGGCGGCTGGATCCTGGCGCGGCGCCTGCAACGGCGCATGGACGCGATCGCCGGCACGATGGCCCGGATCTCCGAGGGCGAACTCGGCGCGCGCATTCCGCTCATCGGCAATGGCGACGACGTTGACGTGCTCTCCGTCCGCATCAACGACACGCTCGACCGTCTGTCCGGCCTGTTCGAGGGCATGAGGCAGGTCGCGGCCGATATCGCGCATGATCTGAAGACGCCGCTGAACCGGCTGAAGCTGACGATCCGGGCAGCACTCGGCAAGCAGGAGGCGGGCGAACCCGTCGCGGCGGAACTGGAAGAAGCCGACGCCGAAAGCGACCGGATCAATGCCACCTTCGACGCCCTGCTGCGGATTGCCCAGATCGAGGCCGGCGCGCGCAAGGCCCGTTTTGCCCCGGTCCGGCTCGGCGACGTCGCGGCTGCGATCGCCGAGGCTTATGTCGAGGTGGCGGGAGAAAGCGGCCGCACGCTGCATTTCGAGGCCGGGGACGTTTCTCACGCCATTTCCGGCGACCGGCAGCTGCTTTTGCAGATGTGCGCCAATCTGGTCGAGAACGCGATGATCCACGGTCCTGCTGGCACGCGCATCGGCCTTCGCGTGGCGGCGACGGATGCCGCAACGACGCTGTGCGTCACCGATGACGGGCCGGGCATCCCCGAAAGCGAACGGGCCAACGTGCTGCGCCGGCTCTATCGCCTGGAAAAGAGCCGGACGACGCCGGGTTCCGGCCTCGGCCTCAGCCTGGTGAAGGCGGTGGCGGACCTGCATGGCGCCAGGCTGGTGCTCTCCGACAACCAGCCGGGCCTCTGCGTCACCATCGAGTTCCCCAACCTGCCGCCGCGCCGGACCGCCTGATTTCGCTTTCATACCGATCCGTATGGAGCCCGTCAGGTCGGGGTATGGGGGCTCGGCTATCCCGGTTCCACCGGGAGCGGACGACCGTCAGCAGACTCCCGGCAAAGCCGGCCCGACAGCCGGTCGAAAGGGATCCTGCCATGCCCGCAATCGACGAGAACCAGACCCGCGGTGCCGACAATGCGTCGCTCGGCCGCCTTTATGCGAGCCTGATGCTGGCCGCAATCGTGTTCGGCGCCGCATTGCTCGCCGCGCCGCTCGCCAGCGCCGCCGCCGCGGTGCCCTGCGAGGACATGCTGGCGCAGCTTCGCGCGGCCAAGGCCGGCGTGACGCTCTCGGCGGCCGATCAGGCCAAGCTCGACGAGCTCGAGGCCAAGGGGGTCGAACGCTGCAACGCCGACGACGACAAGCGCGCCGATGCCTTCTTCAAGCAGGGCATGGCGATCCTCGGCAAATAGCGGCCCTCCCAATCAAGCCCTGAAGCAAGGATGCGAAACATGTCCTTCTCATCGCCGAGCGCGGCGGACGGCTCGCCCGCCAACCGTGTTCCCGACGTCACCGTTGATTTCTGGCTGATCAAGCTGATGGCCGTCACCATGGGCGAAACGGCGGCGGATTATCTGGCCGTCAACATGGGGCTCGGCCTGACGGCGACCTCGCTGCTGATGGCGGCGATCCTGGTCGTCGCCCTCGTCGCGCAATTCGCCCAGAAGCGTTACGTGCCCTGGGCCTACTGGCTCGCCGTCGTCCTGATCAGCATCGTCGGCACGCTGGTGACCGACAATCTCACCGACAATTTCGGCGTGCCGCTGACGATTTCGACCGTCCTGTTCAGCGGCCTGCTGCTCGCCACCTTCGGCCTCTGGTATGCCTCGGAACGGACGCTGTCGATCCACACCGTCTTCACCACGCGGCGCGAGCTGTTCTACTGGCTGGCGATCCTGTTCACCTTCGCTCTCGGCACGGCGGCGGGCGATCTGGTGGCCGAGTATTTCGACCTCGGCTACCTGACGACGGGGCTGATCTTCGGCGGCGTCATCGGCGCCATCGCGCTGGCCTACTACCTCTTCAACATCGATGGCGTTCTGGCCTTCTGGCTCGCCTATATCCTGACCCGCCCGCTCGGCGCGTCTTTCGGCGATCTGCTGTCGCAGCCGCTCGAATATGGCGGGCTCGGCATGGGCACGATCCTGACCAGCACGATCTTTCTGCTCTGCATCTCCGCCATCGTCGTCTTCATGACGGCGAAGCAGGACGACCGGGCGGCGCTGATTGACCGCGGCGACTAGTGCCGCAAGTCCCCGATGCCGGCGTCGCGGCTGGCTGCCCCAGGCGGCCGGCCGCTCCCGTCAGGCCGGATCTCGCCTTGAACCTGTCGGATCCGTAAGCGGCCCGTCAGGTCCCGGCCAGTTTGATGTCGGACGATCCGCCAATCGGAAAACAGGCTTCTCCGGGAGGGGATCATGAAGAGCAGGTTCAGGGGCGGTGCCCTGGTTCTCCTTGTCGCCGTCGCCAGCCTTGGCGGCGCGCCGGGCGGGCTCGCCATCGCCCAGGAAAAGCTGGTGGCGCCGGAGCGGAACCCGCCCGGCGACATTCCCGACGACCAGGTCTTCATCGACTACCAGGCGCCGGCCGGATTCAAGGTCAAGGTGCCGGAGGGCTGGTCGCGGGTGGAGATCCCGAACGGCACCCGCTTCTTCGACAAATATGATCAGATCGAGATGATCGTCGGCACGGCCGCCGCGGCTCCGAAGGCCGCCAGCGCCAGGGCGGACGAGGTCGCGGCGCTGGAGAAGAGCGGCCACGCGGTCAAGCTGGGCAAGATGCAGGACGTCCGGCTCAAGGGCGGACCGGCGCTGCGCATCGCCTATCTCGCCAATTCCGAGCCGAACGCCGTCACCGGCAAGCAGGTCCGGCTCGAGCATGAACGCTTCGTCTTCTTCAACCAGGGCAAGACGATCACGCTCGACCTGGCCGCGCCGGCCGGGGCCGACAATGCCGATCAGTGGCAGCTGATCTCGAATTCGCTCCGCTGGCCGTGACATGAACGTGCTCGTCGCCCATGAGCTCTATCGCTTCTTCCATCGTGGCGACGACGAGGTGGCGGCGCTGCGTGGCGTCGATCTCGTCCTTTCGGCCGGGGAGTTCGTGGCGCTCCGGGGGCCGTCCGGCAGCGGCAAGTCGACCTTGCTCGCCTGCCTCGCCGGGCTGGACGACCCGGATGGCGGCACCGTCGACGTGCTCGGCCAGCGCATCACCCGCCGGCCGGAGGCCGAGCGCGCCCGCATCCGGGCCCGGCATATCGGCGTGCTCATGCAGACAGGCAATTTGTTCGATCACCTGAGGCTGCGCGACCAGATGCGTCTGCAATGCGGCCTGTCAGACCGGCCATCGGCCGGGGCGGACGCCATTCTGGACGGGCTCGGGCTCGCAACGCTCGCCGACGCCCTGCCTCGCGAGCTTTCCGGCGGCGAGGCGGCGCGGGCCGGCCTCGCCGTCGCGATGGCGCAGCAGGCGGAGATCCTGCTCTGTGACGAGCCGACGGGTCAGGTCGACGCCGAGACCGAGCGCCTCGTGCTGCGCCGTCTCTCCGATCTCTGCGCCGGCGGCACGGCAGTGTTGGTTGCGACCCATAGCGAGGCGGTCTCGCGCCGCGCCGATCGCATCCTCCCCCTGTCCGACGGGCGGATCGTCCATGTGCAGCGCTAGCGGCGACGTGCTCGTGGAGGCCAGGCAGATCGCGCGATCGTTCCGGCGTGGTGATGGCGAGGTCGCGGCGCTGGCGCCGCTCTCGTTCACGATCCGGCCGCGCGACCGGATCGCCGTCGTCGGTCCGTCCGGCAGCGGCAAGACCACGCTGCTGCACCTGATCGCCGGACTGGACGAGCCGACCAGCGGCGCGCTGGACTGGCCCGGCCTCGGCTCGAAGGATCAATTACGCACGCGCCAGATCGGCGTCGTGTTCCAGTCGGCCAGCCTGATGCCGGCGCTGACCAGCGCCGAGAACGTCGCGCTGCCGATCCTGCTTGGCGAGGATGGCGACGATGGCACCGCCGCCGCGATGCGGATGCTCGCGACGCTGGATCTCGCGGCGTTGGCGGATCGCCTGCCGGAGGAGCTCTCGGGCGGGCAGGCGCAGCGTGTCGCCATGGCGCGCGCCATGGTGACGGCGCCCCGGTTGCTGCTCGCGGACGAACCGACGGGACAGCTCGACCACGTCAGTGCCACGCTGCTTCTCGACCATCTGCTCGCCTTCCTGGATGGGTCCGATACGGCGCTGGTCCTGGCGACCCACGATCCCGCTGTCATGGCGCGGATGGACCGGGTCTGGCAGCTCGATCATGGCCGCCTTGTTCCGGACGGACGGGAGGGCTGATCATGCAGCGGCTCTGGTTCTCCGGCCTGGTCCGGGCCCGTGGCTGGCGGCTGTTGGGCGCCATCGCCGGAATCGCGCTCACCGTCGCGCTGATCGCGGCGCTCGGCGCCTTCCTTCGCGCCAGCACGGCGACGATGACGGCGCGCGCCGCCGCCTCGGTGCCGGTCGACTGGCAGGTATTGGCCCTTGGCGGCTTCGACGCCGAGAGCGCGGCGATCGCGATCCGGCAATCCGGCAGCGTGACGGTGCTCGAAACGGTCCTCTATGCCGACGTCGCCGGGTTCGAAGCCTCGACCCCGGAGGGCGTGCAGGCGACGGGAGCCGGCAAGGTGCTCGGCGTCGGCCCCGATTATTTCGCCCGTTTCCCCGGTCAGGCGCGGCTCTTGCTCGGCAGCCCGAACGGCGCGCTGGTCGCGCAGCAGACGGCCGCCAATCTGCATGTCGGCCTCGGCGATACCGTCACCATCCATCGCATCGGCGTCCCCGACACCCAGGCCGTGGTCGGCGGCGTCGTCGAACTGCTCAATGCCGACGCGCTGTTCCAGGCGATCGGCGCCACCGCCGGCGCCGCGCCCGTCGCACCGCCCGACAATGTGCTGATCCTGCCGATGGCCGCGTGGACCGCTGCCTTCGATCCGCAGGCGGCGGTGCGGCCCGATACGGTGCACCGGCAATTCCACGTCGGCCTCGACCACGGCCGGCTACCGACGGATCCCGTCGCGGCCAGCCTGGAGGCAACCAATCAGGGCCACCATCTCGAGGCCAGCCTTGCCGGCACGGCGCTGCTCGCCAACAATTTGGCCAGCCGCCTCGACGCCGTCCGCGAGGACGCGCTCTACGCCCGCGTCCTGTTCCTCTTCCTCGGCGCGCCCGGGGCCGCGCTGGCGGCGCTGCTGACCTTCGCCGTCGCGACGGCCGGAGCCGAGACGCGGCGGCGCGATCAGGCGCTGCTGCGGCTGCGCGGCGCCTCGGTCGCCCGGATCACCGGCCTCGCCGCGACCGAGGCGATCGCAACCGGCCTCGCCGGCGCCGTGGCCGGTATCGTCATCGCCGGGATCGCCATGCGGATCGGGCTCGGGCGAAGCCTCGCCGCGTCGGCCGATCTGCCGTCGATCGGTCTGGCGATCGCCTGCGGCCTCGCCCTGGCCCTTGTCGCCATCCTCTGGCCGGCATGGCGGAACGCGCAGGGCCAGACCGTGGCCGAGGCGCAGCGGGCGGTCGGTGTCGATCGCGGGCCGCTCTGGCTCCGCCTGCATCTGGATCTCGTGCTGGTCGCGCTGGCCGCGCTGAGCTACTGGCGGTCGGCCGCCGGCGGCTACCAGGTCGTGCTGGCGCCGGAGGGCGTCGCCGCCATCGCCGTCGACTATACCGCCTTCCTGACGCCGCTGCTGCTCTGGCTCGGCCTCGGCCTGCTGGCGATCCGCCTCAGTCGCCTGTTGCTGACCCGCGGCCGCGCCCTGGTCTCGACGCTCGTCCGGCCCGTCGCAGGGCGATTGTCGGGCGTCGTCGCCGCCACATTCGCCCGCCAGAGCCGGCGGCTGACGGCCGGCATAGCCTTGGCCGCGCTTGCCTTCGCCTTCGCCGGTTCGACCGCCATCTTCAACGCGACCTACGCCGCCCAGGCCCGCGTCGATGCCGAGCTTACCAACGGCTCGGACGTGACCCTGAGCGGGACACCGGCCTCGCCGGCGTCGCGGCTGTTGTCGCCGCTGGCCGGGCTCGCCTCCGCCGACGCGATCGTGCCGATGCAGCATCGCTATGCCTATGTCGGCGCCGATCTGCAGGACCTCTACGGCATCGACCCCGCGACGATCGGCCAGGCAACCGCCATCGACGACGCGTTCTTTGCCAGCGGCGATGCGCGCGCGACGCTCGCCGAACTCGCGCGCACGCCGGACGGCGTCCTCGTGGCGCAGGAGACGATCAACGACTACCAGCTCGCGCGCGGCGACCCGATCAACCTCCGCCTGCAGACGCGATCGGGTGGCGGCTATCATGCGGTGCCGTTCCACATTGTCGGCGTGGTGCGCGAATTCCCGACGGCGCCGAAGGATTCCTTCCTCGTCGCGAACGCCGCCTATGTTGCCGAGAAGACCGGCCTCCCCGACAGCGAAACCGTGCTCCTGCGCGCCAAGGGCTCGGTGCGCCAGCTCGCTGGCGATGCCGGGGCCATCGCGGCGGGGACGCCGGGCGTCAGGGTCACCACGATCGATCAGGCCGTCGAGACGATCGGCTCGAGCCTGACCGCCGTCGACCTCTCCGGTCTGACGACGCTGGAACTCGGCTTCGCCCTCGTCATGGTGGTCGCCTCGTCGGGCCTCGTCTTCGCGCTCGGCCTCGCCGACCGGCAACGCGCCTTCGCCATCCTATCGGCACTGGGCGCCAGGCCGAAGCATATCGCCGCCTTCGTCTGGAGCGAGGCGGGGCTGATCCTGGCCGGCGGCGCCTTCTTCGGCGGGATCACCGGCTGGCTCGTCGCCTATGTGCTGGTCCGGCTGCTGAACGGCGTGTTCGACCCGCCGCCCGAGGCGCTGACCATCCCTTTCGGATACCTGCTGGCCGTCCTCGCTGTCGCGGCGGCGGCCACCCTCGTCGCCGCGACGTGGATGACGCGGCGGGCGACGCAACTCTCAACGACGGAGCTCGGATCCGCACCTTGAAGACAGAGCCAATCGGCCGGATCCGGATGGAGACGGCTGTCAGGGCAGGGGGCCAATGCAACGGAGAACCATGATGAAGATGCACATTCTGCTCGGCGCCGTGCTCGTCACGGCCGGTCTCGCCGGCCCGGCCGCCGCCGCCGAAACGCAGGGAACGATCAAGTCCGTCAACCCGAAGACGGATTCGATCACGCTGTCGGACGGCAAGACCTTCGTCCTCTCCGAGGGCGTCGAGGCCGAGACGCTGAAGGCCGGCGAGAAGGTCAAAGTCACCTACGCGACCACGGCCGGCAAGATGACGGCCTCCAAGGTTCAGATCGTCAAATGACAAGCTGAGCCGCGATGTCCGGGCAGGGAGACGTCCCGCCCGGGCATGGCACAGAAGGGCTCAGTCCGCGCCTTCGTCGGCCTGATGCACGGTCGGCCCCATCTCCCTCAACGCGCGGATCGTAGCCGGCGAAGCATCTCCCTCGAGGATCAGCTGGCCGATGTCGTTGATCTCGCAAATGCGGAAGGGCGCGACCGTATCGAGCTTGTCATTGGTGGCCGCCAGCAGGACGTCGCGGCTCTGCTGCACCATGGCACGCTTGATCTGGGCTTCGTCCCAATCCAGCGCCGTCACGCCGACGAGGGGGGACAGGCCGCAGCTGCCCAGGATCAGCAAATCGGCATAAACCTGCTGCACCTCGCGCAGCGTCTGAGCGCCGAGACAGGCGCCCTTGTCCGGGTTGAACACCCCGCCGAGCAGGATCGTCGTGCAATTGCCATGTCCCGCGAGCGCCACGGCAATGGCCGGGGAATTCGTGATGACCGTGAATTTCCGGTCGAGGGGCAGGGCGCGCGCGATGGCGACATTCGTCGAGCCTGCGTCGATGAAGATCGTCTGGGCCTCTTTCACCAGGCCGGCTGCGACATGTCCGAGCCTCGCCTTCGAGTCCCGGCCTGCCAGCAAGCGCTCTCCCAAGGGTCCACCATCGGGGGCCGGCGAAACGGCCAGCGCGCCGCCATACACCCGGCGGCACAGGCCGGCCTTCGCCATCTCGCGCAGGTCGCGGCGAATGGTGTCCTCGGACACGCCGAATTGGCCCGCCAGCTCGGCGGCGAGAACCCTTCCATTCTCTGCAAGTTCCTGCCGAATTCGTTCATGCCGCTCGTCCGTGAACATCCGTAACATTCCTTGTTTAAACACGTTGTTGCGCATTTATGCACGTTCTGCAAGGATGGCGTCGTCGCTGGCTCGACGGGGTGTCCCTGGCAGGTCCCCTCCGGCGGAGCGCCGTTCCAGAATTCGCCGTGAACTATTGAAGATAAACGCGATGCGCACTCATTCCGATTTTCCGTTCAGCCTGGCAGGCTTTGATCATGTCGCCTTCCGGGTCGACGATCTCCGCAAGGGCATGGGTTTCTACATCGGCGTCCTCGGATGCGAGAAGGGATACGCCTATCCGTCCGGCGGAATGGAGCCGCTGTGGCGTCTATCCGGACGGCACGGCGGGGGAGGGCGAAGCGCATGACGCCTAGCCTTCACCACATCGCGGTCTGGGTGTCCGACCTGGACGCGGCCGCCGATTTCTGGGAGCGCCATTTCAACGCCATCGTCGGTCCCCGCTATGACAGCAAGCGCCAGCCGGGCTTCGCGTCGCGGTTCGCCTATTTCGGCCAGAGCTTCCGGATCGAGCTGATGGCGAGACCCGGCCTCGAGCCCGGCCCGGACCACCATCTCGGCTGGACCCATGTCGCCCTGTCCATGGGTGCGACCGGCGCCGTCGACGCGGCCGCCGAGCGCTTCGCCGCCCTCGGCCTGCTCCTCGAAGGCCCGCGTCGCACCGGCGACGGCCACTACGAGGCGGTCGTCAGCGGACCCGACGGCGTCCGGATCGAACTGACCGTTTAACCCAGCTCAAGGCACGTTCGTGACCCTCACCGCTTCCCGGCGCATTTCGCCACTCCAGGAGCTCTGGTCGTCGCCGCTCTATCGCGGCGCGACCCTCGCCATGTTCCTTTCGGGGCTGGGCACATCCGCCGCCGCGCCGCAGATCGTCCTGTTCCTGGTCCGGGAACTCGGCACGTCGCTGCCGATGGCCGGGCTCTATTATCTGACCAGCCTGACGGCGCCGATCGCCGGCTACCTCGTCGGCAGCTATTCCGATCGGACGGGAGGCCGGCTCGGGCTGTTCCGATTGTGCGCGATCGCCGGCTTCGTCGGGTGGGCCGGCTTCGCGGTGTCGACGCAAGCCTGGATCCCGTTTGCCATCGGGGCGGTCATCCTCGCCTTCTCCGGCGCGGCGGCGTCGCAGATATTCGCCGCCGTTCACGATGAACTCGTCCGGAATCCGGGCAAGGCGAACGACGACGTCGTGGCGATCATTCGGATGGCGCTGACGGCCGGCTGGGTCATCGGCCCGGCGCTGGGCGCCTGGTTCGCGTCCGAGACCAGCCTCAGGGCGCTGTTCTGGGCAACGGCGATCTGCTTCCTGGCGCAGATCGTGCCGCTGGGGCGGCTCAAGGTTTCCGCGCCCTCCCGCCCCAAAACGGCGGCCGACCCCGAGGCGGCCAGCGTTGCGCGCTTCGGCGCGATGCTGCCGCTTCTCGCCTTCACCGCGCTCTTCGTCCTGGTCTATGCCGGCGAGGCCATCAAGTACGGTTTTCTGCTGCTCTATATGGAAGAACATCTGCGGATCGCGCCGGGCGTCCGGGGCGCCATCATCGGCGTCCAGCCTCTGATCGAGCTGATCATCATGCCGTTCAGCGTTGTGCTCGGACGACGGTTCGGCCCTCTCAAACTCATGGCCTTCGCGGCGGCGCTCTGCGTGGCGGCGAACCTCTGCTTTGCCGGCTGGCCATCGGTCGCCGGAATGTTCGCCGGCCAGATCCTCATGGGCGGCGTCTGGGGCCTGTTTGCCGTGCTCGGCATCCTCGTCGCCCAGCGTCTCCTGCCGGGCGCGGTCGCGACCGCTTCCGCCATCTTCATGAGCTCGAGCGCGCTCAGTTCCGCCGTCGGAGGTGTCGCGGGAAGCATCGGCGTCGCCGCCTTCGGCCTTCCTAGCGTCTTCTATATCCCGGCCGTCTTCGCGGCTCTGGCCGTCCTCGGTCTCGCCGCCATGGCGAGACGTCACCCGCTTCGATAGTCCCCCGACCAAAGGCCCTTTGTTATGACGGCTCAAACCTCGACACTTCCGCACGCCCATCCGCTTTCCGGCAGGCGGGAGCAGTTCGCCACCCGGGCCGTGTTCCTCGTGGCCGGCCTCGGCCTCGCATCCTGGGCGCCGCTGGTGCCCTTCGCCAAGGCGCGCCTCGGCGTCGACGACGCCGCGCTCGGAATATTGCTGCTCTGCCTCGGGCTCGGATCGATCGTCGCCATGCCGATCACGGGCGCGCTGGCGAGCCGGCTCGGCTGCCGCACCATTCTGGTGCTCTCGGCGCTGGTCTTTGCGCTTGTGATCCCCTGGCTGGTCCTGTCCAGCTCCGTCCTGTCGCTCGCCATCGCGCTCATCCTGTTCGGCGCGAGCATCGGCACCTTCGACGTCGCCATGAACATCCAGGCCGTGATGGTCGAGAAGGATAGCGGCCGGCACATGATGTCGGGCTTTCACGGCCTGTTCAGCCTCGGCGGGATGCTGGGAGCGGGCGGCGTCAGCCTCCTTCTCGGCACGGGCCTGGCGCCGCTCTCGGTCACCTTGATGATCGGCGCCCTGCTGATCATCCTGGTGATCTCGGCCTATTCGGGTCTTCTTCCCTATGGCAACCGGGAAGCTGCCGGCACGCCGCTGTTTGTGCTGCCGCGCGGCATCGTCATCTTCATCGGCGCGCTCTGCTTCATCGTCTTCCTGGCCGAAGGCGCCGTCCTTGACTGGAGCGCGCTGTTCCTGATCTCGAGCCAGTCCGTCGAACCCAGCCATGCCGGATTCGGCTACACGATGTTCGCGGTCGCGATGACGCTTGGAAGGCTGACCGGAGACCGGATCGTCCGGGCGGTCGGCGGCACGGTGATTCTGGTCGCGGGCGGCATACTGAGCGCGGCCGGGTTCCTGATCGCGGTCTTCGCCCCCAGCGCGACCATCGCGTTGGCCGGCTTCCTGCTCGTCGGGCTCGGCGCCTCCAACATCGTGCCGGTTCTCTTCACCGCCGCCGGCAGGCAGACCAGCATGCCGGCGAGCCTGGCCGTCGCGGCGATCACGACGCTCGGCTATGCCGGCATCCTGCTCGGACCGGCGGCGATCGGCTTCGTTGCCCAGCACCTGAGCATCGGAGCCGGCTTCGTCGCCATCGCCGTCGGCCTGCTGGTGGTTGGAATCGCGGGCCCCGCCGTCTATCGCCGCTGATTGGGCGAGCTGCGCGCCCCTTCGGCGGGGATCGAACCGAAGGAACTACCTTTGGTTTTGAGTGGGAACGACCCTATACTCGCGCTTGCAAGATCGGGGGCAGGAGGCGCGGGTGGGGTACGTGGTAGCGTTCGTGGCTGGGGCGGTCAGCGCGACCATCGTCCTGCTCGCCATTCAGGCTTTCCTCACGTCGCTGGATGATCCGTCCAAGGATTTGCAGCAGCCCCGCAGGACGAATGGCCCTTAGCTCCCCCGCAGGGTCGCTCGCTGCGGCCGTGCGTCTCGGAAAATGCGGCCTGCCTTCTTCGAGGGCAGGCCGGATCTGCAATCGAACCGGATTTCGCGCCGTCCGGACCGAAGAAGCGGGCTCTCTGACGAGGGCCGGCGATCTCCCCGGCGATGAGGGTCAGGCCGTCTGCGGCTGTTCCCTGGCGCGCAGGATGAAGTCGGCCGGCCGGCTCTCGCTCAGGATGAGATCGCCGTTCGGCAGGTCGTTGTCGAACACCTTGGCGCGGATCTGCTCGTCGTCGAGACCGAGCGATCGCCAGCGCTCAATCAGGCGCTGCTCCAGCAGCTCCCGGCTTTCCCGGATCATCACGGAGAAATCGAACAGCGGCGCCAGTTCCGACCAGGGCTCGCTCTGCAGCAGCAGATAGTTGCCCTCGACGATGATGTAGCGCGCCGAGCTGGGAATGATCGCCGCCCCGGCGCGGGCAATCTCCAGCGAGCGGTCGAACACCGGCGCCGCGACGAAGGGCTCGTGATTGTCCGCGAGCCGGCGCAGCAGGGATTTGAGGCCGGCGACATCGAAGGTGTTCGACGCCCCCTTGCGGGCGCGCAGGCCCCATTGGTTCAAGACCGCATCGTCGAAGTGAAAGCCGTCCATCGGCACCAGCGCGGCTTCGCCCGGCGTTTTCGCGTTGATGGCCTTCACCAGCGCTTCCGCCAGAAACGACTTTCCGGCGCCCGGCGGACCCGCGATGGCGATCAGGGATCGCGCGGCGGGGAGGGCGCGAACCCGGCGCACGAGCTCCTCCCCGCCGTCGAAATAGCTCTCGATGGTCATCAATCGTTCCTCTTGAATCGTTCTTCTTGCCCGCCGAAGCGCGTGTTCCTCGAGCCGATCAAATCATTCGAGGCTTCGATTGTCAGCGATCGTTTTTCTGGATGTCGCGAGCGTCGCGCCCCGTTCTCAATTCGGGAATGTCGATTGACAAGTATTCTCTTTTGAAGAATATATGCGGCGTCTGGTTCTTGCCTGGAGACTATCGATGGACCTCGCAGCGCTGGCGATATTTCGGGCCGTGGCGCGGGAGCAGAGCGTTTCCCGCGCGGCCGAGCGGCTTGGCCGCGTCCCGTCCAACGTCACGACCCGCATCCAGCAGCTGGAGGCCGAGATCGGCGTGCCGCTGTTCCAGCGCGATAGGAAGCGCATGGCGCTGACGCCCGAGGGCGAGGCCTATCTCGATTATGTCGAGCGCATCCTGAACCTCGCCGACGAGGCGCAACAGGTCGTCAATCCCGGCGGCCCGGCGGGCACTTTGCGCCTCGGCTCGATGGAATGCACCGTCGCCAGCCGCCTGCCGGTTCCGCTCGCCCGCTATAACCGGCAATGGCCGGAGGTTACGATCGAGCTCTCGACGGCGCCGACGCGCCAACTGATCGAGGGGCTGCTGGCGCATCGGCTCGATGCCGCGCTGATCGCCGTGCCGGAGGGCGAGTGGTGGCTCGGTCCGGACGAGCTCGACAAGGTGGCGGTGTTCCGGGAGGAGCTCGTCCTGCTCTTGCCGCCAGGCCACCCGGGCGTCGAGCGCCCCGGCGACATCCAGCCCCGGGCGCTCGCCGCCTTCGCGCCGGGCTGCACCTACCGGATGCTGGCGGAGGAGTGGCTGTCCGGCCTCGGCACGCTGAAGGGCCGCTTCGCCCTGCAGGAAGTGCGGTCCTACCACGCGATGTTCGCCTGCACGGCCGCCGGATCCTGCTTCAGCGTCATGCCCCGCAGCGTCGTCGAGCTGCTGCGGCCGGTCGCGCCGGTCGAGGAAAAGGCCCTGATGACGGTCGATACCTATCTCGCCTGCCGGCCCGGCTTCGCGACGCCGGCCTTCCTTGCGCTCCGCGACACGCTGGCGGCTTTCTCCAACCTCGAGGGCGGCGATCATGCGGCAGGCTGAACGGATGGCGGCCGTCGCCGCCGCCATCGTGCTGGTGATCGGCATGGGCTTCGGCCGCTTCGCCTTCACCGGCCTCTACCCGCAGATGGTCGCCGACGGGCAGATCTCGGTCGGCGGCGGCTCCTATGCCGCTTCCGCCAACTATGCCGGCTATCTGATTGGCGCGCTGCTCGTCAGCTTCCTCACCGGAATTTCGGCGCGAAGACAGTGCTCGATTGCCGTCGGCGCCACCGTCGCGGCGCTCGGGCTGCTGTGGCTGCCGCTGCCGGAAGGCGCTGTCATCGCGGTGCGCGGCTTCGCCGGGGTGGCGAGCGCCATCGCGCTGGTGGCCGCCTCGCACTGGCTGATCCATGATCGCCAGCATCATCACGGCGCGCCGGCCCTTTTCTCGGGCGTCGGCATCGGCATCTTCCTCTCCGCCGAGATCATCGCGCTCGGCCATTTCGCCACGCTCTCCAGCCGGGCGATCTGGTTGCTGCTGGGGCTCGTCGGGCTCGGGCTCGCCGTCGTCGCGCTGGCCATGCAGGCGCGGACCGACCGGACGAAGCCGGCTCCGGCCGAGCGGGGCCACGCCGGGGCGCAGGCGCGCGACATAGCCTTCGGGCCGGCGCGGCTCATCGTCGTCTACGGGCTCGCCGGGTTCGGCTACATCATCACGGCGACCTATCTGCCGCTTCTGGTGCAGACCGCGCTCGGATCGGTCGATCCCGTCCATATCTGGGCGGTGTTCGGCCTCGGCGCGGTGCCTTCGTGCTTCCTCTGGCATGCGCTGCATGTCCGCTGGGGAACCAGCCGCGCCCTTCTCGTCAATCTGCTGGTGCAGGCCGCCGGCGTGATCCTGCCGGTGCTTCACCTGCCGTCGGCCTATATCGCTAGCGCGCTTCTGGTCGGCGGCACGTTCATGGGCACCGTCACCATCGCCATGCCCGCCGCGCGCCGCGTCGCGGGGAAGGTTCGCTTCAACATGCTGGCGATCATGACGGCATCCTATGGCGTCGGCCAGATCGTCGGGCCGCTGATCGCGGCCTTGATCCTGGCCCGCACGGGATCCTTCGATCCTTCGTTGATGCTGGCGGGCGGCGCGCTCGTCGTCGCGGCCGTGCTGTGCGTGTCGGGCCGCCGGGTCGGCGTGGCGGCCGGCCAGCCCGCCTAGGACCGATGCTCGCGGCTGCGAAAAAATGCCCGCTCAGATTGCAGGAAACGAGCGGTTGCCCGAGACAGAAAGCCCTCTCCGGGCGAGCGCCGCCAAGCGCGTCCGCCCACCGGCCTGTTCCATGGAAAATCTTGCCTTGCGGGATTTTGCGTATGTGTTAGCACTATGAAATCAATTACATAGTGTTAAATCTGTATGGTATCCAATTCTACTTCCGAGTTGGGCGTCCCGTGTGTCAGTGTCATCATGCCTGCACACAATGCGGCCAATACCATCAGTACAACCATGGCGTCGCTTGTCAGCGAGCGCGCGTACATTCTCGAGCTGATCGTCATCGATGACGGCTCCACCGACGACACCGCCGCGGTCGCGCGTTCCAGCGCTGCGGAACTGGGGCTGCCGATCGTCCTGGCCTCGACGAATTTCCGCGATGCCGGCAGCGCGCGAAACCACGGGATTTCGCGGGCGCGGGGGCGGTGGGTCTATTTCCTGGATGCCGACGATACGCATGAGGCGGGCGGGCTGAGGGCCCTGGTCGCGGCGGGCGAGGGGCCGCAGGCGCCCGAACTCGTGCTCGGCTCTTATTATATCCAGCGCAGAGACCGCGACCGAAGCCTGTTTCGCCATCGGCCGGAGCGCCTCTCGGCCGAGGAATATCTGGCGGGCGCCGCTGTCGTCATCGTCATCGGCTGCGGCTTGATCCTGCGATCCGCCCTCGACGGCCAGCGCTTTCCGGGGCCTCTCGCCTATGACGAGGACACGCTGTTCTGGGCGGCGATGCTGGCCTGTTGCCGAATTGCGATCGTTGGTGCCGCGGTCATGACCTACCATGTCAGCCTGCAGCGCTCCGACGAGCGGCTGGTGCGGGATTCGCGCAGGAGCTTCGAACAGTGGCGCCGAAGCCTGCTCGCCCTCGAGGACCGGGGCATCCGCCGAGTCGCACTCGGGAGGCGCGAGGCCTTCATGGGGATCCGGGTCGCCCGCATCCATCTGCGCCGGGGCGAACTCGCCGACGCCAGGCACTTCCTGACCCTCGCGCGCCGCGCGCCGAAGACCGGCGCCGATGCCTATCGATGGCTGCGGTTCCGGGTGAAGCTCGCGATGCGGCAGGGCTTCGGAAGGCCGGGCCTGCGATGACGCGCACCCTGTTCCTGACGGCGCACCCCGCCTTTCCGCCCGTGACGGGGGCGGACCTGCGCAACTGGCAGAACGCTTCCGCCGCGGCCGGGCTCGGCGAGGTCCTGCTCGTATCGCTGATCGCCGGTGGCGAGGGGCCGACGAGCGTCCCGAACCTCGCGACGCGCCATCTCGGCGCCGATGCCGCGAAGCTTTACCAGCTGGACCCGCAGCAAACCTCGATCGACCTCGGCATCGACGACGCGATGCTCGGCAAGCTGGCCAAGGTGCTCGCCGAATTCCGGCCGGACCTCGTCGTCGTCGAGCATCTCGGCCTGCATCCCTTCCTCGACCTCTTGCAGGAAAGCGGAGCGCGGCTGGTCCTTGACCTGCACAATGTCGAATCCGATCTCGCCAACCAGATCGCCAGGCGACGCGACTGGTTCGGCGTGAAGCGCCGGCGCGACGCGCGCGCGATCGCGGCGATCGAAGCGCGGGTCGCGGCGGCGGTGGACGGGATCTGGGCCTGCTCGGAGGAAGACGCGGGCCGGCTCGCCGAGCGCGGGCTCGGTCCGGCCCATGTCGTTCCGAATGGCCTGCCGCGCGCCGACCTGGCGCCGCGCCAGCTGCCTGCCGAGCCGGGCGCGGTCGGTCCCGAACTCCTCTTCGTCGGCCATCTCGGCTACACGCCGAACGTCCGCGCCTCCGAGACCCTGGCGCGAAAGATCCTGCCTAAATTGCGGAGTGCGCTGCCGGAGGTCCGGCTGACGCTCGCCGGACGCCAGCCGGCGCGGCGGGTGCGCCGGCTCGCGGCTCCCGACATCCGCATCGTCGCCAATCCCGACGACCTGACGCCGCTGCTTCGTGCCGCCCACATGGCGGTGGTGCCGCTCCGCAGCGGCGGGGGAACGCGGTTCAAGATCGTCGAAGCGATGGCCTGGGGCCTGCCGGTCGTCGCCACGCCGCTGGCGGCGGAAGGGCTCGGCCTGCGCCATGGGCACGACATAATCCTCGCCGAAAGCGACAGGGCGCTGGCGGCGGAGATCCTGCGGCTCTGGCGCGACCGGACGCTCCGGGAGGAGCTTCGCGCGCGCGGTCATGCTACGGCATGGCGCCGCTTCGGACCGGATCCAATCCAGGACGCCGTCGTCTCGGCGCTCAAGGCGGTGTCGCAGACATGATTCCCAGAATTGTCCATCAGACCTGGCGCGACCGGGACATCCCGGCTGCCATGCGGGAATTCGTCGCCAGCTGGCCCCGGCTGCATCCCGGCTGGGAAATCCGGCTCTGGACGGATGACGACCTCGCGGCCCTCGTCCGGCAGGAATATCCGCATCTGGCCGAGCTCTATTTCGGCTATCCGCGCCCGATCCAGCGCGCCGACCTCGGCCGCTATCTCGTGCTGCGCAGCCATGGCGGCGTCTATGCCGATCTCGACGCCGAGGCGCTCCGGTCGTTTGAGGAGATCCTCGACCGCGACCGGCCGCTCTTCGCCGAGGAGCCGGTGAGCCATCTGGCCGAGAAGCTGGTGGTGGTGCGCGGCCTCCAGCGTATCGTCTCCAACGCCGTCATGGCCTCTCCCGCCGGCCATCCCTTCTGGGACGACGTGATCGAGCTCGCCGTCCGGTGCCGCCACGCGCTCGATCCGCTCGACGCGACCGGGCCCTTCCTGCTGACCGGCGCGGTGGACGCGGCCGATGCGGGCATCCGGCCCGACATCATCCCGGGCTCCATGTTCTCGCCGCGCGACAAATATGGCCGTCCCTGTCCGGATCTCGACGCGGCGGTGCCGCCGCTGGCGCAGCATCATTGGCACGGCACCTGGATCCCCGGCGAGAAGGGGCCGCCCGCCGCCGTACGGATCAAGACGGCGTTCCGCAAGGCGCGGCTGCGCTGGCGCGAACGCCGCCTCGAGGATCCGGCCTTGCGCGAGCAGGCCGTCAACCGCGCCGTGCTGGCAAGCGAGGCGCCGGCGGACGGAACGGTGCTGATCGCCATTCCCGTCCGCAACGCGGCGCGGACGCTCGATGCCCTGTTCGCCCGGATCGACGCGCTCGATTTTCCGGCCGAGAAGCTCTCGATCGCGCTGCTGGTCGGCAATTCGTCGGATGACAGCCTCGAGCGGGTCCAGGCGTTTCTGGAAAGCCGCAAGGACCGGTTCCGCCGAAGTGCGCTGATCCGGCAGGAGTTCGCGGTCCGCGAGCAGGGGCCGCGCTGGGAGATTGCCTTCCAGCGGGATCGCCGCGGCCGCATCGCCAAGGTGCGCAATCTGCTGCTCCGCGAGGGGCTGGCCGACGAGGATTGGGTGCTCTGGATCGATGCCGACATCATCGATTTCCCGCCCGACATCCTCGCGCGCATGCTGGCCGAGCGGGCCCGCGTGGTGCATCCGGATTCGGTCCGGCAGATCGGCGGCAAGAGTTTTGATCAGAACGCCTGGATCGCCACCGCCGAGCCGAAGGACCATGAGTGGATCAAGCATGTCCGCGATGGGCTCTACCAGCCGCATGCCCACCATCTGCGGCTCTATCTGCAGGACCTGCGCTACCTGCCGCGCGTCCGGCTGGATTCGGTCGGCGGCACGATGCTGCTGGTCGACGCCAACCTCCATCGCGCCGGCATCAATTTCCCCGACCGGCCCTATCATCGCCTGATCGAGACGGAAGCCTTCGCGGCGCTCGCGCGCCGGTGTGGCGTCGAGATCATCGGCCTGCCGCAGGTGCAGACCCTGCATGTCGAGGATTGAAATCCTCACTTTCGCTGCCTGGCGCTGAGATCACGCGGCGGGATGCCCCGTTTCTGCACGTGTGACCCTGCGGCCCCGGCCATTCCGGAGCCGGTTCGCCAAGCCCGGCAGGCGCCAGGGCGGAGCCTCCCGTCCGACGCCGCCGCGATGCGCGCGGGGGTGCTGAAATCAAAACAATACAATACTAAACCTATCGTGATTATCGGGTTAAATTTCCGCCTCTGATTTGTCGGAGGGGCGATCGTGCCTCGAAGTTGAGGGGGTGAGTTCGTAGATTTCAGCCGTGACAACGTCGAAATGGCGACCTGTCGGCGGACTGCGAAATAATGACACAGCTTTCGATTTATAGTGACGTTCACCCGGATGTGAATCTGGCCGATACGTCCAATAGAGATGAAATCACCGCGCTTCTCGGTGCTGTCGGTGTCCGGTATGAATTGTGGAGCGCGGATGTAGAGCTCCAGCGCGACGCCGGAGATGAAAAAATCCTGTCGGCTTATGGTCGCGAGATCAAGCGCCTTTCGGACGAAGCCGGCTACAACTCGATCGATGTCTTCCGCATTGCGCCGGACAATCCCAATCGCGTCGCCTTCCGGCAGAAGTTCCTCGCCGAGCATACCCACGACGAGGACGAGGTTCGCTTCTTCGTCGAGGGCAGCGCCGCCTTCTATCTCCACATCGGCGACAAGGTCTATCGGGTCGTCTGCACGCGCGGCGATCTCCTGTCAGTGCCGGCGGGCACGCCGCACTGGTTCGACATGGGGTCGGAGCCGAGCTTTACCGCCATCCGCCTGTTCGTCTCGCCCGAAGGCTGGGTGGCGAAGTTCACCGGCAGCGCGATCGCCGAGACGCTGCCCCTGTTCGAAAGCGGCGCGGCGAGCCCGGCCGTGGCCCAGGCTTAAGGCGCGCGCTCATGACCCGCGTCCCGACCCAGGCGATCCATCCGGCCGGCGGCCGCAACCTCGTTTCCCTCGATCTCGGCAGTTCCGGCGGTAGGCTGCACCTGGCCGAGCTCACTGAGGCGGGATCGATCGCCATCGAGGAAGTGCACCGCTTCGAGAACGGCCCGGTGCAGCTTGCCGGGCGCTGGTACTGGGATTTCCTGCGGCTCTGGCAGGGCATCGGCGAGGCGCTCGTCGCCGTCGCGCCCCGGCTCGACGGGCCGGCGACCTTGGGCATCGAGAGCTTCGGCGTCGATTATGCGCTGCTCGACCAGAGCCGGACGATGGTCGCGGGCCTCCGTCACATGCGCGATCCGCGCACCCAGAGCCTGTTCGACACGGTCTACGCGACGATTTCCAAGCCGCAGCTCTATCGCCGCACCGGCGCGATGGAGATCGAGATCAACACGCTGCTGCAGCTGATCGCCGACCGGCGCGACCAGCCCTGGCTGCTCAACCTCGCGCAGGATCTCTTCCTGACGCCGGACTATGTCGCCTTCCTGCTGACGGGCCTGCGCGTCGGCGAGGTGTCGATCGCCTCGACGACCCAGCTGGTCAATCCCGTGACGCGGAACTGGGATTTCGAGCTCGCCGGCCTCTTCGACATTCCGCGCCGGATTTTTCCGGAGCTGGTCGAGAGTGGCACGGTGATCGGTCCGCTGCTGGCCGCCGAACGCGAGCGCCTCGGCATTTCGGTGCCGTTCGACGTCGTCGCGGTGGCGAGCCACGACACGGCGTCGGCCGCGGCCGCCATTCCCTATCTCGACGATGCGCCGTCTGCCTTCATCAGCCTCGGTACCTGGTCGCTGGTCGGGCGCGAGCTGGACCGTCCGGATCTTTCCGACGCCTCGCGCGAGTTCAACTTCACCAATGAGTGCGGCGCCGGCGGCACGGTCGTGCATCACAAGATCCAGGCCGGTCTCTGGCTGACGCAGGAACTGCGGCGCGAGCTGGCGCGGCGGGATTCAGGCCTCAGCTTCAAGGCGCTGGAGCAGGCGGCCGAAGCCTCGGAGCCGCTTGCCTTCGTGTTCGACGCTGATGACGGCGTGTTCCGCGATCCGGCCTCGATGGCCGGCGCGATCAGGGGCTGGTTCGAGGCGCGCGGTCACGCGGCGCCGGCGACGTCGGGCGCCCTGGCGCGCTCGATCTATGACAGCCTCGCGCTCTCCTATCGCGACACGGTCGTTGAGATGGAGCGCCTCGGCGGCGTCGCGCTCGACACGCTCTATGTCGTTGGCGGCGGCGCGGCCATCCCGCTGCTGCTGCAGGCGATCGCCGATGCCACCGGCAAGCGCGTCGTCGCCGGTCCCGTCGAGGCGACGGTCGCCGGCAATGTCATCGCCCAGCTCGTCGCGCGCGGCGTCCTCCCCGATTTCGCGGCCGGCCGGCCGCTCGTCCGCAAGTCCTTCCAGGTCAAGGAGTACCAACCGAGCGACACCGAGGCCTGGAACCGGGCCTATGCGCGCCTGGCCGCGCTCAAGCGTTTTCTTTCGTCATCATCGGTCGCCGCCTGATTTCGGGCCGCGACGCTTCCCCAGGATCCATTCTCATGAAGTCCTCTTTCAAGCGCCTTCTGCTCACCGTCGGCACCGGCGCGCTGCTCGCCGCCGGCTTCGCCCAGGCCGGACATGCCGCCGACAAGCCGGAGATCGCCGTCGTGGTGAAGATCACCGGTATTCCCTGGTACAACCGCTTCGAGCAGGGCGTCACCAAGGCCGCCGCCGATCTCGGCGTCAACGCCTACCAGGTCGGCCCGACCCAGGCGGATCCCGCCCAGCAGGTCAAGCTGATCGAGGACCTGATCGCCAAGGGCGTCGACGCCATCGCCGTCGTTCCGAACGATGCCAGCGCGCTCGCGCCGGTGCTGCAGCGGGCCCGCGACGCCGGCATTGTCGTCGTCACGCATGAATCGCCCGGTCAGCAGGGCGCGCAGTGGGATCTCGAGACGATCGACAACCGCGAATTCGCGACCTCGGTCTTCCAGAAGCTCGCGGACCTGACCGGCGGCAAGGGCAAGTTCGCCCTCGTCGTCGGCTCGCTGACGGTGCCGCTGCACAAGGAATGGGCCGATATCGGCCTCGCCTATCTGAAGGACAAGTATCCGGACCTGACGCTGATCGCGGATCGCTATCCGGTCGGCGAGAGCCTCGACGACAGCTTCCGCACCTCGCAGGAGATCCTGCGCGCCAATCCCGACATCAAGGGCTTCGTCGCCTTCGGCAGCCAGGGCCCGATCGGCTTCGCCCGCGCGCTCGAGCAGCAGGGCAAGCCCGCCGGCTCCGTCGCCAATGTCGGCAACGTGCTGCCGAAGCAGGCCGCTCCCTACCTGAAGAAGGGCCTGATCAGCGAGGGCTTCCTCTGGGATCCGGCCGACGCCGGCTACGGCCTCGTCGCGCTCGCCAAGAAGGTCGTCGACAAGGAGCCGGTCGAGACCGGCATCGAGCTGCCGGGCCTCGGCAAGGGCACGGTCGAGGACGCCGACAAGGTCGTCCGCTTCAAGGCGACCCGCACCTTCACCGCCGAGAACGTCGGCGAATTCGACTTCTGATCCTAGCGATCCGCCGGCCGTGGTCGCGCGCGGCCGGCTCCTCCTGACGAAGAACAGAGAACCATGACGACCGATACCCTGGGCGTGGTCAATCGCGCCTCCGAAGTCTCCTTTGCCGAAGCCGCCGTCGAGATCATCTCGGTCGGCCGCTATCTCGGCCAGCAGGGCCTCGTGCCGGCGACGAGCGGCAATTTCTCCCGCCGCGTCGACGCCAAGCACATCGCCATCACCGCCTCCGGTTTCGACAAGGGCTTTTTGCGGCCGGAGCACATCCTGTTCTCGGCGATCGACGGCCCGCATCCGGCGAACAGCTCCGCCGAGACCGACCTGCACCGCGCCCTCTATCGCAACGATCCCGAGATCAACGGCGTGCTGCATACCCATTCGGTGGCGCAGACGCTGCTTTCCGCCAAGCATCTCGAAGCGGGCGAGCTGCATTTCGAGGGCTACGAGATCCAGAAGGCGCTGTTCGGCATCCCGACGCATGAAGTGCCGGCCATCCTGCTCGTCTTCGAGAACGACCAGGACATCCAGGCGCTGGAAAAGCGCGTCACGCAGCGGCTGAAGGAAGCGAACGGCGTCGTCGTCGGCTACCTGCTCTCGAACCACGGCCTCTATACCTGGGGCGCGTCGCTCGAGCATGCCCGCCGGCATGCGGTCGGCATCGAGTTCCTGCTCAATTGCGAGCTCGAGAAGCTGCGCTGGAAGCCGGCAGCATGAGCGCGCAACCGATCCGCGCCATCGTTACGGATATCGAGGGCACCGCCACCTCGATCTCCTTCGTTAGAGATAGCCTCTTCCCCTATGCCCGCGGCCGGATCGGCGAGTATCTCGCCGCGCACCGCGAGGACGAGGCGGTTCTCCGCATCCTCGCCGACGCGCGCGCGCTCGCCGGCGACGACACGCTCGACGACCAGGCCGTGATCGATCTCCTGATCAGCTGGAGCGACGCCGATCGCAAGATCACGCCGCTGAAGGCGCTGCAGGGCCTGATCTGGACGCAAGGTTTTCGCGACGGCGAGCTGGTCGGCGACGTCTATCACGACGCGGCTCGGTCCTTGCGGGAATGGCACGAGGCCGGCTATCGGCTCCATGTCTATTCGTCCGGCTCGATCCTCGCGCAGAAGCTCGTCTTCGGCCACACGCCGCATGGCGATCTGGCGACGCTGTTCTCCGGCTTCTTCGACACGACGACCGGCCCCAAGCTGGAGGCGGGTTCCTACCGCGCCATCACGGCAGCGCTGGGTCTGGAGCCGGGCGAGATCCTGTTCCTGTCGGATTCCATCGGCGAGCTCGACGCGGCCCGTGTGGCCGGGCTGAAGACGGTCGCGCTCGATCGCGGCGAGGCGGTGATCCCGCCTGATCAGACGCACCCGGTGGCGAAGACCTTCGACGTCATCGATCCCGCGAACGGAACCGTCGCGGCCCGCGAGGGATCGTGACCCGCGCATCGATCCTCGAAACCGACGGCCTCGCCAAGAATTTCGGGGCCGTCACGGTGCTGGACGGTATCTCGGTTCGCCTGGAGGGCGGCAAGGTCTATGCGCTTTGCGGCCTGAACGGCTCCGGCAAGAGCACGCTGATCAAGATCCTGACCGGCGTGCTGCAGGCGGATCGCGGCGCTGTGCGCATCGACGGCAAGGCGATCACAGGCGCGTCGCCGCAGGGCATGAAGGCGGCCGGCGTTGACGTCATCTACCAGGACCTGGCGCTGTTCCCGAACCTCTCGGTCGCCGACAATGTCGTCTTCGGCGCGACGCGGGCGAGGCCTTTCGGCCTGCGCCGGCGCTCGCGCGACCGGGCGAAGGTTCGCAGCGTACTCGATCGCATCAAGGTGAAACTCGATCTCGACGCGCCAGTCGAGAGCCTCTCGATCTCCGAGCGGCAGGTGGTCGCGATCGCCCGGGCGCTCGCCGGCGAAGCGCGCTTCCTGATCCTCGACGAGCCGACCGCCTCGCTGACGCGGCAGGAAGCCGAGCGGCTGTTCACCGTCGTCGAGGATTTGCGCCGCGACGGCGTCGCCGTGCTGTTCGTCAGCCATCGCTATGACGAGGTCGCCGAGATCGCCGACGAGGCGCTGGTGCTGCGCGACGGCGCGATCGTCGCCCGCTTCGACCGGGCCGAGTTCGACGCCGACCGCCTGCACGAGGCGATGGCGGGCGCCGCCGTGCATGCGCCGACCCGCAACGACGCCGCCGCCACGGACGGCGCGATCGTGCTCGAGACCTCCGGCCTCGGCCGGGTCAACGAATTCGACGGCGTCGACCTGACGATCCGGGCCGGCGAGATCGTCGGCCTGACCGGCCTGCTCGGCGCGGGCCGCACGGAGCTGGCGCAGACCCTGTTCGGCCTTCGAAAACCCGATCGCGGCGAGATCCGCGTCGCAGGCCAGGTGAGGCACTTCGCCTCCAACCGCGACGCCATCGAAGCCGGCGTCGCCTATCTGCCGGAGGACCGGCTTTCGCTCGGCCTCGTGCTCGGCTCCAGCATCGCCGACAACATCGCGCTGCCCAGCCGCGGGCGGCTCACCAACGGCTTCGGCCTGGTCGACCAGAAGGCGACCGACGCCCTGGTCGCCGACCTCGTGCGGGCGCTCGAGATCAAGACCCCGGACGTCGACAATCTGGTCACCACGCTTTCCGGCGGCAACCAGCAGCGCGTCGTGCTCGCCAAATGGCTGGCGACCCGCCCGATCCTGCTGCTCCTCGATTCCCCCACCGTCGGCGTCGACGTCACGGCGCGCGCGGCGATCTACCGGATCGTGCGCGAGGCGGCGGCGCGCGGCGCCGGCATCCTCCTGATCTCGGACGAGGTCGAGGAAGTCTGGTCCATCGCGGACCGTGTCCATGTCATGCAGGCCGGCAGGCTGGGACCCGCCTATTCCCCAGGCGAGGTCTCGATCGACAGGCTGTCGGAGATCGTTCATGGGTGAGACCTATCCCGAGAAGCTGTCGACGCGCACGCTGCTGCTGGCGGTCCTGCTTCTGGCCGTCGTCACGGCCCTGTTCACGCCGGACTTCCTGTCCCCCTACAATTTGCTCGACGTCGCCGCGACGGCGAGCGTTACCGGCATCTTCGCGCTCGGCCTGCTGGTCGTGCTGCTTGCCGGCGGCCTCGACATCTCGTTCACGGCGATCGCCTCGATCACGCAGTTCGGCCTCGCCGTCGTGCTGGCGCGGACCGATCTCGGCTGGACGCTCTCGATCCTTCTGGTCAGCGTCACCGGGCTCGCCTTCGGCGTGCTCAACGGCGCGCTGGTGACCTGGCTGCGGACACCGCCGATCGTCGTCACCATCGCGCTGCTCAACATCTATGCCGGCGCGCTGATCCTCGTCTCGCGCGGCGCCATGCTCTACGATTTCCCGGAATTCTTCTCGACCTCGGTGGTCGCGCGGATCGGTGGCTATCCGCTCTCGCTGCAGCTCGTGCTGCTCCTCGTTTTCGCGCTCGTCACCGCCTTCATCCTGCGCGGCACGCATTGGGGCCGGATCGTCCGCGCCGTCGGCGGCAGCCGCGAGGCAGCGAGCCGGCAGGGCATCTCCATCCTCGCGGTCAATCTCTTCGCCTATGGCTATCTTGGCCTCGCCTCGGGCGTCGCTGGTCTCGCGCAGGCGCAGCTCCTGCAGGCCGTCACGCCGGGGGCGCTGGTCGGGCGCGAGCTCGACGTGGTGGCGGCAACCGTGCTCGGCGGCGCCAGCCTGATCGGCGGTCGCGGCACCGTCCTCGGCACGCTGCTCGGCGTGCTGTTCATCGGCCTCTTCGGCAACGCGCTCGTGTTGAACGGCGTCTCGCCCTACTGGCACCAGGTCGCCACCGGCAGCGTCGTCCTGATCAGTCTCTGCCTGCAGCTGATGCGTCGCCGGCAGACCAAGGCGAGGGCCCTGGCATGAGTTCGCTTGTCCCCCCGGTCACGGCCTCGCGGCGGGGCTCCTCGCCGCGCCTCGTCTGGCTCGCCCTCGGCTTCGGCCTTCTGTTGCTGGCGCTGAGCGGCACCGGCGTCATCCCCGGCGGCGGTTTCCTGCGCTCGCTCGCCTATCAGCTGCCGGAATTCGGCCTGTTGTCGCTGGCGATGGCGCTGCCGATGCTGACCGGCGGCATCAACCTCGCCGTCGTCGCCATCGCCAATCTCTCGGCGATCGTCACCGCGCTCGCCTTCGGCGCGCTCGCCGGCGGCCCGTTCGCCGATATCGCGCCGATCCCGCTCGGTCTGTTGGCCGGCGCCTTCGCCGGCGCGCTGATCGGACTGGTGGTGGCCTATCTCCGCGTCACGCCGGTGCTGGCGTCGCTTTGTGCCATGCTGATCTTTACCGGCATCGGCGTGCTGGTGACGGGCGGCAGCGCCGTCGGCAACCTGCCGGCCTATGTGCCGGCGCTGGCCGCGAGCGCCGTCCTCGGCATTCCGGTGATCGCCTTCGTCTTCCTCGCCGCCGTGCTGGCGCTCGCCTTCGTGCTGGCGCGCACACCCTTCGGCTTCCGGCTGCGCGCCGTCGGGTTGAACGAGCCGGCGGCGCATTTCGCCGGCGTCGACACCCGCCGCCTCTATGTCGTCAGCTACGCGCTCTCCGGCCTGCTGAGCGCCTCTGCCGGCCTCATCATGCTGTCGCGCTTCAATTCGGCCCGCATGGGCTATGCGGACAGCTATCTGCTCGCGACGCTGCTGGCGGCGGTGCTGGGCGGCATCAACCCGGATGGCGGACGCGGCTCGGTCTGGGGGCTGTTCCTCGCCGTCGTCGCGCTGCAGGTCACGGCCTCGGTCCTGAACCTCGCCGGCGCCAGCCAGCACGCGACGGGCATCGCCTGGGGCCTGATCCTGCTGGCGAAGCTCGCCTATGACCGGCACGCGCCGCGCCGGAGCGACGCCCGCTAGCCGGCTGGATTTCCTCTCCCAAAACCCATCGCCTGGGCCTCGCGTCGTCCCGTTTTCCGGGGCGGCGCGTGCGCCGGGCCGGAGGGTGGCAAGCGCCAACAATCCTCGCGTCGGGAGGTCGGCAATTTCGCGACGCCGGAGAGGCGAATGACGGGCTCGGCAGGCGATTGACAGCTATTATTGATAATGTCTATCAAGATAATCGTATTTTTGAATCACATTAGCCAGAAGGCCCAATCCATGAACTCCCGTCTTCTTCGACTTGCCGTGGTCGCCCTGATTTCCGGGGCGAGCACGGTCGCCATGGCCCGTGACCTGACCGTCATCTCGTGGGGCGGCAATTTCCAGGACGCCCAGCGCAAGGCCTATTTCGAGCCCTTCGCGAAGGAGAGCGGCAACAAGGTCATCGACGACAGCTGGGAAGGCGGCGTCGGCACGCTGCGGACCCGCGCCGAAGCGGCAGGCGATCCCGGCTGGGACGTCGTCCATGTCGAGGTCGAGGAGCTGCAGATCGGCAGCGCCGAGGGCCTGTTCGAGCCGATCGACTGGAGCAAGATCAGCGCCAGGGACGAGCTGATCCCGGCGGCGCAGAACAAGTATGGCGTCGGCGCCATCACCTGGTCGGCCGGCATCGCCTATGACGCCGACAAGGCCGGCGCGGCGCCGACGACGGTGGCCGATTTCTTCGACGTCGAGAAGTTCCCCGGCAAGCGCGCCCTGCGCAAGGGCCCGAAATACGCGCTGGAACTGGCGCTGATCGCCGACGGCGTCCCCGTCGACCAGGTCTATGCGACGCTGCGCACCCCGGAAGGCGTCGACCGCGCCTTCGCCAAGCTGAACACGATCAAGCCGGACCTGATCTTCTTCGAGAGCGGCGGCCAGGCGATCCAGCTGCTCGCCTCGGGCGAGGCCTCGCAGGTGCTGGCCTTCAACGGCCGCGTCACCGCCGCCAACCAAACCGACAAGCGCAACTTCAAGTTCATCTGGCCGGGCAGCATCTACGCGCTCGACAATTGGGTGATCCTGAAGAACAGCCCGAACAAGGATGAGGCGCTGAAGTTCATCGATTTCGCTTCGCGCGCCAGCCAGCAGCAGATCCTGCCGGAGCTGGTCGCCTTCGGACCGACCAACACCAAGGCGACGGCGGCGCTGCCCGAGGCGATCGCCGCGGAGCTGCCGACCTATCCGAAGAACCTCGCCGGCGCGCTGCAGGTCGACGCGACCTTCTGGTCCGAGAACATCGAGCCGCTGACCGAGCGCTTCAACGCCTTCGCCAGCCAGTAACGGCGGATGGCCCGGGTCGAAAAAGGCACCGCGCGCGACAATCGCGCGCGGTTTTTCACGGCGCTGCTGCTTGCGCCGATGTCGCTGTTCCTGCTCGCCGTGATCGGCCTGCCGCTGTTCCTGCTCGTCTGGGAGAGCGTGGGGGATCGCGACGTTTCGGCCGGCCTGCCGCGCACCGTCGAGCTCCTGGCGAGCGCGCACGCCGCGCCGTCGCCGGACCTCTATGCGGCGCTCGTCACCGATCTCACGGAGGCCTCCGATACGGCCGTCGGCCGGGTCGCGCGCCGCCTCAACATCGAAAAGCCGGGCCTGCGGACGCCGCTCGTGGCGGCGCGGGCCGTGGCGCTCGAAAGGCCTGCGGACGCGCAAGCCGCGCTGGTCGCTGCCGATGGTCGCTGGGCCAAGCCCGAGATCTGGCAGGCAATCCGCGCCTCGAGCGGCCCCTGGACCGACCGCTATCTCCTCGCCGCCTTCGATCTCGAGCGCAACGCCAGCGGCGAGATCGTCAGCCGGCCGGCCGATCTCGCCATCTATCGCAGCATCGTCGTCCGAAGCTTCGTCATCGCGGGTTCGGTCGCGGCGCTCTGCCTGATCCTGGGCCTGCCGCTCGCGCTCTATCTGGCGTCGCTGCCGCCGAAATCGGCCGAGCGCTGGCTGCTGGTGCTGATGCTGCCGCTCTGGACCTCCATTCTCGTCCGCGCCATGGCCTGGATCCTGCTCCTGCAATCGAACGGCCTGATCAACGGCGTCCTGCAGCGGATCGGCCTGATCTCGGCGCCGCTCGATCTCGCCTTCAACCGCCTCGCGGTCGTCGTCGCCATGACGCATGTGCTGCTGCCCTTCATGGTGCTGCCGATCTACAACGCGCTCCGCGCCATCCCGAGGACGCAGCTGATGGCCGCCGGCTCGCTCGGCGCGACGCCGTGGCAGAGCGTGCGCCGGGTCTACCTGCCGCAGGCGCGCGCCGGCATCGCCGCCGGCATCCTGTTCGTGCTCGCTTCCGCCGCCGGCTACTACATCACGCCGGCCCTCGTCGGCGGCCCGGCCGACCGGATGATCGGCACCTTCATCGAGCTCGCCGTGCTCAGAACCAACAATCCGGGCCTCGCCGCCGGGCTCGGCCTGGTGTCGCTGGTCTTCTTCCTCGTGCTCGTCGGCGTCTTGATCGCTGTCATGAAGCCGATGCGGGCGCTGGAGGGAGCGCGCGGATGAAGGTCGATTATGGACTGCCGCTGCCGCGCGGCGTCATGCGGTTCGGCGCGCTGCTGCTTGTCGCCATCCTGGTGCTGCCGGCGCTCGTCGTCGTGCCGGTCTCCTTCTCCTCCGGCAGCATCATCGCGTTCCCGCTGCCGGGGCTCTCGCTGCACTGGTATGGCGAGGCGCTGGCGTCCGGCGCCTGGCGCGACGCACTCGGAAACAGCCTCCGGGTCGGCATCGCCTCGGCGCTGATCGCCACCCTCATCGGCACCGCCGCGGCGCTCGGCATCGACCGGCTGCGGGGGCGGGCGCGGGTTCTGGCGCTGCTCGCCATCCTGCTGCCCCTGGTCGTGCCGATCGTCATCCTGGCGCTCGGCGCCTATTTCGCGCTGGCGACGGTTTCGCTCAGCAACAGCCTGACCGGGCTGGTGATCTTTCATTCAGCGCTCGGCCTGCCTTTCGTGACGCTGAGCGTCGTCGCCTCGCTGCAGTCCTTCGACCGGACGCTCTGGCGCGCGGCGGCGAGCCTCGGCGCCGGCCCGCTGACGGCCTTTCGCCGCGTGATGCTGCCGATCATCGCGCCGGGCGTCGCCGCGGGCGCCGTGTTCGCCTTCGCCACGTCGCTCGACGAGGTCGTCATCGCCTCCTTTGTCACCGCCCCTTCGCAACGGACCCTGCCGCTACAGATGTTCTCCGGGATCAAGGAAAATACGGGCCCGATCGTCACCGCCGTGGCGACGCTGCTGCTCCTCCTCTCCATCACCTTCCTCGTCGCCGTGGAGGCGCTGCGTCGCCGCTCGCGGCGGCTGGCGTCGACGGGGCAGGGCGCATGACCGCTGGAGATAGGCCTGAGCGCGCCGAGCCGCTGCTTCGCCTCCACGGCGTCACCAAGCGCTATGACGGCGGCGGTCTCGTCGTCGATGCGCTCGATCTTTCGGTGGAGCGGGGCGAGTTCCTGACCCTGCTCGGCCCCTCCGGCTCCGGCAAGACGACGACGCTGATGATGATCGCCGGCTTCGAGCAGGCGAGCGGCGGCGAGATCCTCTATGCGGGCCGCTCGATCGCCGAATTGCCGCCGCACAAGCGCGATTTCGGCGTCGTGTTCCAAAGCTACGCGCTCTTTCCGCATATGAGCGTCGCCGAGAACGTCGCGTTCCCGCTGACGCTGCGCGGCATCCCGAAGGCGGAAATCGGCCGCCGGGTGGCGCGCGCGCTGGAGATGATCGAGCTCGGCGATCTCGGCAAGCGCCGGCCGGCGCAATTGTCCGGCGGCCAGCAGCAGCGCGTCGCTCTGGCGCGGGCCTTGGTGTTCGAGCCGAAGCTGGTGCTGATGGACGAGCCGCTCGGCGCGCTCGACAAGCGGCTGCGCGAGCAGATGCAGCTGGAGATCCGCCGGCTGCATCGCGAGCTCGGCCTCACCATCATCTATGTGACGCACGACCAGACCGAGGCGATGGTCATGTCGGACCGGGTCGCGGTGTTCCATCAGGGCCGCGTGCAGCAGCTGGCTGCGCCGCGCACCATCCACGAGCAGCCGGCGAACGGCTTCGTCGCCCGCTTCATCGGCGAGACCAACGCGCTCTCCGGCCGTCTCGTGCCGGGCGGCAACGGTCCCGTCGCGCGCATCGACGCGGCGGCCGGGCTGCAGCTCGCCGGCGTTCTCGGCGATCCCGCGCCGCGCGGCGACGACGTGCTGGTCTCGATCCGGCCGGAGCGGATCGCGATCGGCGAGGGGCATGGCGAGAACCGCGTCGCCGGCCGGGTCGGGCAGTCGATCTATTTCGGCGACCATCTCGGCCTTGAGGTCGCGATCCCGGGCGGCGCCATCCTCAAGGTCAATCTGGGCGTGCGCGGCGTCGACGAGCGGCCGGAGCCCGGCAGTGAAATCATACTGAGCTGGCGGGCCGAGCATACGCTCCTGCTGCAGCCGGTCGGCTGAGAAGAGAAACGAGAAAGTATGGCTTTGAGCAAGGTCATTGTCGTTGGAGCGGGGATCGCCGGGCTGTCGCTCGCGCGGGCGCTCCACCACCGGGGTTTCGCGGTCGAGGTGTTCGACCAGGGCCCGATCCCCAATCCGCTGTCGTCCTCCTTCGACGAACACCGCATCACCCGCCACACCTATGGTCCGCTCGAAGGCTACACCCGGCTGATGCCGGACGCCTTCCGGGCCTATGACGGGTTGTGGCAGGACCTCGGCATTAGCCACTATCTGCCGACCGGCATCGCCTATGTGCGCCGGCTGGAAGACGACTGGTATGCGACGACGGCGCGCGATCTCGACGCGTTCGGCATCGACCATCGCGAGCTCACCGAGGCGGAGATCGCCGCGCGGCTGCCGATGGTGCGGCTGGGCGGCATCCATCGCGTCGTCGAAGTCGGCGGCGCAGGGCTGCTGTTCTCGCAGCGGATCGTGACAGACCTCGCGGCATGGCTGCGCCTCGTCGGCGTCGTGCTGCACGAGCACAGCCCCGTCGAGGCGATCGACCTCGAGCATGGCCGCGTCGTCGTCGCTGGCAAGACCCATGCGGCGGACCAGGTGGTGGTCGCGGCGGGCGCCTGGGTGACGAAGTTGCTGCCGGAAGTGGCGCCCGCGGTGACGCCCTCGCGCCAGACCGTGCTGTTCCTCGATCCGCCGGAAGCGCTTCGCGCCGCCTGGGCCTCGGCCCCGATCCTGATCGAGGATGGCGAGCATCTGAGCTACACGCTGCCGCCGCGTGGCGGCACGCGCCTGAAGATCGGCGACCATCACTTCAGTCTGCGCGGCGACCCCGACGACGATCGCGCGGCGACCGCCGAGGACGCCGATCCGGTGATCGCGGCGGCGGCCGCTGCCTTCGCCGGCTTCGAGCGCTACCGGATCGTCGAGACGAAGACCTGCTTCTATACGGTCACGGATGACGAGAGCTTCTTCGTGCAGCCGCTCGGCGCCGTCGGCTGGGTGGTGAGCGCCTGTTCCGGGCACGGCTTCAAGCTGGCGCCATTGATCGCCAACGGCGTCGCCGACGCCATCGCCGGCCATCGCGATCCCGCCGGAATCGCGGCCTGGGCCGCCGGAAGGGAAACGTCATGAGCCTCGACGCCTACATCATCGACGCCTTCGCCGATCGGCCGCTCTCCGGCAACCCGGCCGGCGTCTGCCCGCTGCCCGAATGGCTCCCTGACGCCACCATGCAGGCGATCGCGGCCGAGCTGAACCAGACCGAGACGGTGTTCTTCGCGCCCGAGGGCGACGACTATCGCATCCGCTGGTTCACGCCGACGCGCGAGGTCGACCATATCGGCCACGCGACGCTCGCCGCCGGCCATCTCGTGCTCGCGAAGCTGGAGCCCGGCCGCGCCGAGGTGCGCTTCCGCACCGGCGACGACTACATGCTGGTTCGCCGCGACGGCGACGGCGTCGCGCTCGACATGGGCGCGCTGCCGCCCCGTCCGGCGGAGGTCACCGACGCGGTCGTCGCGGCGCTCGGCGCCCTTCCCGTCGAGGCCTTCGCCGCGAAGCATCATCTGTTCGTCTTCGAGCGCTGGCAGGACGTAGCGAACCTGCGCCCGGATTTTTCCGCGGTGGCGCGGCTGGAACTGCCGGCGGTGATCGTCACGGCGCTGGCCGAGGGGATCGAAGGCGGCGACGCGGATTTCGTCTCGCGCTTCTTCGCGCCGGCAAATGGCGTTCCCGAGGATCCCGTCTCCGGCGTCTCGCATTGCTGCCTGACGCCTTATTGGGCGCGGCGGCTCGGCAAGACCAAGCTGGTCGGGCGGCAATTGTCGGCGCGCGGCGGCACCATCCGCTGCGAGGATCGCGGCGACCGCGTGGTGCTCGGCGGTCGCGCGGCGATCTCGCTTCACGGCGTCTTGCAGCTTCCCGAAGCCGGCTAAGGAACGGCGAGGGGCGGAGCCGGCGCCAGGGCCGGCTCGCCCTCCGATCACAGATCTAGACGATCGTGAACTCGCGCGGATAGCGCGTCAGATAGTCGAAGCCCGTCTCGGTGACGACGATGGAATCGCCGATCCGCGCGCCGAAGGTGTTGGCGATGGTGATGCCGCCGTCCACGGCGAAGGTCATGCCGGCCTGCAGCGACGTCTTGTCGCCGCGCTTCAGCTGCGGCTCCTCCAGATAGGAATAGCCGATGGCGCGGCCGGTACGGTAGGCGAGGCCGAAGCCGGCCGACCGGTACACCTCCTCGGCGGCGGCGTGCACCTCCTCGGCGATCGCGCCGGGGCGGATCTCGGCCAGCGCCGCCTGCTGCGCCCGGACGACCGTCTCATAGGTGTGCTGCTGTTCGTCGGTCGCCGAGCCCAGGAAGAATTCGCGATCGAAGCCGAGCTTGAACTGCTTGAAGGTCGCCATGCCGCAGAAGCAGAAATAGATTGGGTCGCCCTTCCGGAGCGGCTTCACCGTCGAGCGGCGATGCACCATGCAGGTTTCCCAGCCGGATTGCAGGATCTGAAGGTTGTAGATGGTCGGCGAGACCAGCGCGTCCTCGCCATTGTCGGCCAGGAAGCGGGCCGCGCGGCGCGTGCCGGCCGCGAGGACGGCGAGCGCCAGCTCATATTCCGGCACGCCCTCGGCGATCGCGGCGCGGCCGCCTTCCACCATCGCCACGGCGACCTCGCCGGCCTGGTGCATGGTGGCGATCTCTTCCGGCGACTTGATCG
Organism: Kaistia sp. 32K; assembly: GCF_016629525.1. Classification (GTDB taxonomy): domain Bacteria; phylum Pseudomonadota; class Alphaproteobacteria; order Rhizobiales; family Kaistiaceae; genus Kaistia. Next base: position 3,698,616 of record NZ_AP024269.1, on the reverse strand, counting down.
AGCGCAGCGTGCCGATCACGCGCGAGACGTCGCGCCACTCGGCGTCGAGGTTCAGCGTCTGCAGGACGGTCGTGACGCGCGGGTGGGTCTTGAAAGTCTCGAGGCCGATGACCCGATAGGGCTTGCCGGCGAAGATCGCCTCGACATGGCGCGGCCATTCGCCGTCGATGCCGTCGGTCCATTCGCGCACGTCCTCGATCGATCCGAGCCGGCGCGCCAGCTCGGCCTCCATCGCCGGGGTGATGAGGGTGGGGGCGCCGAGGCGCGGGATGACCAGCAGCGTCGCCCGGTCATACTCCATCCCGAGATAGCCCCAGAAGCCCGAGAAATAGTAGATCGAGTCCGCGTCATGCAGCACGGTGACGTCGATGCCGTCCTCCGCCATCCGCCGCTGGAACTCGATCGTTCTCGCCTCATGCACCCGCATCGCATCCTCACTTCATCGAACCGGAGATCGGGTTCTTAAACACGACAAAATCTACAAATTCAATCGAGTATAAAAGCAGCCGGATACCGCCTTTTCCGGGAAGGTGAAGAAGGTCTGGACGTCGCCGTCCGGATGGCTATCGTTGGGAAGTTGCTGACTTTACAGCGAAAACCGGCCCTTCGTCGCTTTGTTGGGCTTTGTCGGATATCCCGGAGCGGAGAGTTTCATGCAGTTCCACCATCGCGGCGTCGTTCTGGGGCTGGGTTTCGCGTCGATGTTCGTAGCGGTCGACGCGGCCTCGGCGGCCGATTTCGACTATCGCTGCGAGGACGGCACCGCGCTGACGGCGACCTTCAGCCCGCCCTCGCCGGAAGGCAGCACCGCGCAGCTGGTCTTCGCCGATGGGCGGACCCTCGTCCTGCCGCAGGTCGTCTCCGCCGATGGCGGCCGCTACCAGAAGGACGACGTCGAGTTCTGGATCAAGGGCAAGGGCGCGATGCTGACCGTCGCCGGCAAGCTGACCAACTGCACTACCGCGGACTAGGTCCGAGCAGACCCTCACCCCGACCCTCTCCCGCCGGCGGGAGAGGGGGCGCGCCGAACCCGGTCGATCGGTATCCGGATCAATGCAGCGCGCGGAGAAAAAGCCCTCGCCCGCTTGCGGGAGAGGGTTGGGTGAGGGCCTTTCTTGCTTCTCGTGCGGCGCGATTTTCCCGCCGGCGGGGCTGACAGCCCGGGGCTGGCGGCGTAAGGGGAAGCCGCTCGCAGCCGTGCCGCATGCGCTTTCCCCGCCGCCAAGAGGTTTTGGAAATGACTGAGATTCTGTTCGGTGGACGATCGTTCGCCGCGTTCCAGTTCGACATGGACGGGACGTTGCTCACCTCGATCGAGGCGGCCGAGCGGGTCTGGACGCGCTGGGCGACGCGGCACGGGCTCGATGTCGAAGCCTTCCTGCCGACCCTGCACGGCAAGCGCGCCATCGACACCATCCGCCAGCTCGCTCTGCCGGGCGTCGACGCCGATGCCGAGGCCGAGGCGCTGACCCGCGACGAGATCGACGACGTCGATGGCGTCCGCGAGATCGGCGCGGCCGGCGCCTTCCTCGCCTCGCTGCCGCCGGATCGCTGGGCGATCGTCACCTCGGCCCCGCGCGCCCTGGCGCTCGCCCGGCTCGGCGCCGCCGGCCTGACGCCGCCCGCCGTCTTCGTCACCGCCGACGACGTGACGATCGGCAAGCCCGCGCCGGATTGCTACCTGCTGGCGGCCGAGAGGCTCGGCGTTTCGGCGTCGGACTGCCTCATCTTCGAGGATGCCCCCGCCGGCATCGAGGCGGCCGAGCGGGCCGGGGCGAACGTCGTCGTCATCCAGGCGACCCATACCGCGCCGCTCGCGACCGAACACGCCTCGGTCGACGACTACGAGGCGCTGAGCGCGGCGGTCGACGGCGACGGCACGCTGCTGCTGCGGCGCGGCTGATCGCGGGGCCAAAATCGTGCCCGGCCCCTGCCGTCCCTAGGGACGGCCTCCCTGTCATGCGCTTGCTATTTGTTGGATCGCGTTTTCTTCACGCGAACCGGTAGCCACTTCGCTCGAAAACGCTCTAGCATTCCCGAAACAGGCACCGCGCCGGGAGGGAGGATCCCCGGCGCGGGACGTTCGCAGTCCGCTGCGGGCGGCCGCGAGGGAGGGAATGCATGCCGGACTATGTCATCGTCGGCGGCGGATCCGCCGGCTGCGTGCTGGCCGCGCGGCTCAGCGAGGATCCGGACGTCTCCGTCCTGCTACTGGAGGCCGGCCCGCGTGACACCGATCGCTACATCCACATGCCGGTCGGCTTCTTCAAGATCTCGGCCGGGCCGCTTTCCTGGGGCTACGAGACCGAGCCCGGCAAGGCGATCGAGGGCCGCACCATCGTCTATCCGCAGGGCCGTGTGCTCGGCGGCGGCAGCTCGATCAACGCCCAGGTTTTTACCCGCGGCTGTCCGGAGGATTATGACGCTTGGGCCGAGGAGGAGGGCTGTTCCGGCTGGTCGTTCCGCGAAATCCTGCCGCTCTTCCTTCGCTCCGAGGACAACGACACCTTCGCCGGGCCCTATCACGGCCGTGGCGGGCCGCTCGGCGTCAGCAGCGGCACGCCGCATCCGCTGACGCGCGTGTTCGTGCAGGCGGCGCAGGAGGCGGGCCTGCCCTTCACCGCCGATTTCAACGGCCTCCGGCAGGCCGGCACCGGCTATTACCAGACGACGACGCGCGGCGGCCGGCGTTGCAGCACGGCGGTCGGCTATCTGAAGCCGGCGCTCGGCCGGCCCAATCTGACGGTGCGCACCGACGTCCTGACCCGGCGGATCGTCATCGAGAACGGCCGCGCCGTCGGCGTCGAGATCGCGGGCGAGGGCGGCAGGGCGGAGGTGGTGCGGGCCGAGCGCGAGGTGCTGGTCACGGCCGGCGCGATCGGCTCGCCGAAGCTTTTGATGCTCTCCGGTATCGGCCCGGCCGCGCATCTCGCCGAGCACGGCATCGCGGTGATCCAGGACCTGCCGGGCGTCGGGCAGAACCTGCAGGATCACACCAATATCGACGTCGTTTACGAGCTCACCGGCCCCTACAGCTTCGACAAATACAAGAAGCCGCACTGGAAGCTGATGGCGGGGCTTGAGTACTTCGCCTTCGGCAAGGGGCCTGTCGCCTCGAACATCGTCGAGGGCGGCGCGTTCTGGTGGGGCGACCGGGCCGAGACGACGCCGGACCTGCAGTTCCATTTCCTGCCTGGCGCCGGCGTCGAGAAGGGCGTCGGCACGGTGCCGGGCGGCAATGGCTGCACGCTCAATTCCTATCACCTCCGCCCGCGCTCGCGCGGGTCGGTGACCCTGCGGTCGGCCGATCCGAACGACGCGCCGCGGATCGATCCCAACGCCTTCGCCGATCCCTATGATCTCGCGCGCGCCGTCGACGGCGTGAAGATCAGCCAGGAAATCATGGCGCAGAGCGCGTTCCGGCGCTTCATCCGGCGCGAGCATATTCCAGGCCCCGGCGTGCGGTCTTCCCGCGAATACCAGGATTTCGCCCGCCAGGCGGCCCGCACGGCCTATCACCCGGTCGGCACCTGCCGGATGGGGCATGGCGAGGACGCGGTCGTCGATCCGGAACTCCGCGTGCACGGCATCGAGGGTCTCCGCGTCTGCGACAGCTCGATCATGCCGCGCCTCGTCTCCTCCAACACCAACGCACCGACGATCATGATCGGCGAAAAGGCGTCGGATCTGGTGCGCGGCAACCGGACGGGCGCGGGGCAGGCGGCGCTGGGCGAGGCGGTGAGGGCTTAGGGGTTCCTTTTGGTCTCTCCGCGACGGACGTTTGGCGAGCCTCTCGACGTCATCCTGTCGAGGATCTTGCCACGCTCGCCGTCATCCCGGGCTTGACCCGGGATCCATTCAGCCGGGTTGTGTGCCGCATGGGCCTCCGAGCGCGTATCGGCATGGATCCCTGCTTTCGCAGGGATGACGGGGGAGGGAGGCCCCACGGTGTGGTCCCCAAGTGGATCTTGCCTCGCGCGCTACCCCACGCTCACCGTCATCCCGGGCTTGACCCGGGATCCATTTCCACCGGGTTGTGTGCCGTATGGGCCCCCGAGCGCGTGTCGGCATGGATCCCTGCTTTCGCAGGGATGACGGGGGAGGAAGGCCCCACGGTGTGTGGTCAAGTGGATCTCGCCTCGTGCGCTGCCCCACGCTCGCCGTCATCCCGGGCTTGACCCGGGATCCATTCAGCCGGGTTGTGTGCCGCATGGGCCCCCCCGAGCGCGTGTCGGCATGGATCCCTGCTTTCGCAGGGATGACGGGGGAGGGTTGGGCGAAAGTGGAGCCTGCATCACCGTTTGGAAGGAAGGCGATGGGATGCCTTCGACGTTGGAACGCGGTCCCCGCAACACCCTCGCCGTCATCCCGGCCCCCGTGCCGGGATCCACTGCCGCCGGGTTGGCAGACGCGTAAAGCACCGGTTCTTCATTCCCACCCTCGAACCATCATCCTGAGGTGCCCGGCGAAGCCGGGCCTCGAAGGAGGGTCCAGGGAACGCCGCCGGACTTCGTCTGCAGACCGAAATCGCCCGTTGGATCCTCCTTCGAGGCTTCGCTGGCGCGAAGCACCTCAGGATGATGGCGGGGCGGGTTGACCGGCAGGAGGGGCTGAGCCCCTTCAGGCGCTACGCATATGCCGGCGCCGAAGGGGCCGCCGGAGTGCCGGGGCCTCGCTCCCATTCCCAACCCCCGAACCAACCGACGCCGACCCGCCGATCGCCACCGCGCCAGTCTCCTCAGATCGTCTTCAGCATGCCGCCGTCGACGAAATAGGTGGAGCCGACGGAGTAGCTTGCGCGGTCGGAGCAGAGGAAGACGAAGAAATCGGCGACCTCTTCCGGCGAGGCGAAGCGGCCGATCGGCGCGTTTTCGCGGGCGAGGTTGTCGAGATAGCCCTTCCAGTCGCCGCCCTTGTCGGCGGTCAGCTGCGTCGCCGTCTTGATCCAGTCCGGCGTCAGCACGAAGCCAGGATTGATCGCGTTGACGCGGACATTGTCCTTGATGAACTCGGTCGACATCGTCTTCGACGCCATGATCAGCGCCGCCTTGGTGACGTTGTAGATCGGCTCGTACCAGAGCGGCTGCGTCGCGCAGATCGAGGCGTTGTTCAGGATGACGCCGCCGCCGCGCTTCTTCATCGAGGGCACCAGTCCGCGCGCCAGCCGGACCGCCGCCATGACGTGCAGGTCCCAGTAGAACTGCCATTTGTCGTCGGGCGCATCGAGGATCGTCTCGTTGCTGCCGGTGCCGGCATTGTTGACGAGGATGTCGGCACCGCCGAAGGCTTCCTCGGTCGCGGCCAGCAGCCGGTCGCAGCCGAGCGCGGTCGAGACGTCGCAATCGACTGCGACGACCTCAACCGGATGCGCCGCCAGGATTTCCTCGCGCGCCGCCTCCAGCCGGCCGCCGTCGCGCGCCGCGAGGACGACATGCGCGCCTTCCTTCGCCAGCCCCTTGGCGACGGCGAGCCCGATGCCGATGCTGCCGCCGGTGATGACGGCGACCTTGTCGCGCAGTCCGAGATCCATGATTCCGCCTCCCTGACGCGCCCCGGCCGCGAGGCGCCGATGGTTCCGGTCGTCGCGATCCGCCCGTTGCGGCGATCCGCTCTGGCGTGACGGCGTTGGCGCGCTCGTCAGCCGGCTGCGATCTGGCGGCCCCGCCGTTTGGACGTTCCGCAGCGACCCTCTGTGTTTTCTGGCCTCGGCTAGCTGTGCATGCAGCCTGCGGGCTGTCAATCGGACCGATCCGGGGGAGGGAAGATGCGGCGCGGGCGGGATAGGGGCTCGACTACCCTTGCGTTGGTCAGGGCAAGAAACCGGAAAAATCGCCCTGTTCCCCATGCCGCCACGTCCGGTTGACGCGCGCCGCATCCAGAGAGGCAACCGGTTCGGCCGGCGTTGGTTCCCGTTCGATCCGCCACGGGAGCAGCGCGGAAAAATGCCGCGCGTTTTCGACCCGCCCGCCGGCCGATTTTGGAACGCTTGCCCTTGCCATCCGCGCCCGCGCCCGCGATGTTTCGGGCATCGAGGACATCGCGCCGGCCGCGGCGTCGCCTTCCCCCGGGGCGCGCCGAACGAGCCCGACGAGCGATCCGATCAGAGGTGACCCATGACCGCCCGCCGCAGCTTCCAGTCGCTCGCCCATTGGGGCGCGTTCACCGCGCATGTCGAGGATGGCCGGCTGGTCGGCGTGTCGCCCTTCTCCGAGGATCCGCAGCCGAACGACCTGATCGAGGCCTGGCCCGAAATGGTCTATGCCGACAACCGCGTCCGTCGCCCGTCGATCCGGCGCGGCTGGCTCGAGACGGTCGGGCGCGGCCTGCCGCATCCGGGCCACGGCCGTGGCGATGACAGCTTCGTCGAGGTGCCGTGGGACGAAGCGCTCGAATTCGTCGGGCGCGAGCTGGAGCGCGTGCGCAGCGAGCATGGCAACGCCTCGATCTTCGGCGGCTCCTATGGCTGGGCGAGCGCCGGCCGCCTGCACCATGCCCGCACGCTGCTGCACCGCTTCCTGAGCACGCTCGGCGGCTGCACCGGCCAGGTCACCAATTACAGCTATGGCGCCGCGATGCGGCTGCTGCCGCATGTGCTGGGCTCCGAGGCGGCGGTATCGGGTCCCGTGACCGACTGGCCGGCGATCCTGGAGCATTGCGAGCGTTTCGTCGCCTTCGGCGGTATCGCCGGCAAGAACTGGAAGATCCAGTCGGGCGGCGCCGGCCTGCATCCCTATGGCGAGTGGATGGACAAGGCGGCGGAAAGCGGCATCCGCTTCACCAACATTTCACCGCTCCGCTCCGACACGGCCTCCGTGCTCGACGCCGAATGGATCGCCATCCGGCCGGGCACCGACATGGCGCTGATCCTCGCCACCGCCTGGCTCGTGCACGCGCGCGGCAAGACGGATATGGATTTCGTGACGCGCCACTGCGTCGGCTTCGACCGCTTCCTCGCCTATCTGCAGGGCGCCGAGGACGGCATCGCTAAGGATCCCGCCTGGGCGGCGCCGATCACCGGCCTGTCGGTCGAGGCGATCACGGATTTTGCCGAGAGCCTGTTCGATCGCCGCGTCATGCTGAGCGCCGCCTGGTCGCTGCAGCGGGCCGAGCATGGCGAGCAGCCCTATTGGGGCCTGGTGGCGCTGGCGGCGATGCTGGGGCAGATCGGCCTGCCCGGCGGCGGCGTCGCCTTCGGCTATGGCTCGATGAACGGCATGGGCAATCCCGTCTATGATCTGCCGATCGCCGGCATGGCGGTGCCGAAGCGGGCCGGCGACATCAAGATCCCGGTAGCGCGGATCACAGACCTGCTCCTGAAGCCGGGCGAACCCTGCGAGTTCGACGGCCGGACCTTCCCCTATCCCGACATCAAGCTGATCTACTGGGCCGGCGGCAATCCGTTCCACCACCACCAGGACCTGTTCCGCCTGCGCGAGGCGTTCCAGCGGCCGGAGACGATCATCGTGCACGAGCCGTGGTGGACGGCGACCGCCCGCCATGCCGACATCGTGCTCCCGGCGACGACCCCGCTCGAGCGCAACGACATCGGCGGCTCCTCGCGCGATCCCTATCTCTTCGCCATGCACAAGGCGATCGAGCCGGTCGGCGAGGCGCGCGACGATTTCGCCATCTTCTGCGCGCTGGCCGACAGCCTGGGCGTCGGCGAGGCGTTCCACGAGAACCGCAGCGAATCCGAATGGCTGCACCTGATCTATGACCGCTTCAGCGAGGCGATGTCGAAGCGGAGCTTCAATCCGCCTGATTTCGACACCTTCTGGGAGGCCGGCCACGTCCGCATTCCCGATCCGAAGCAGGGCTTCACGCTCTACGAGGCGTTCCGCGACGATCCCAAATCGCATCCGCTGAATACGCCCTCCGGCAAGGTCGAGATCTTCTCCGAGACGGTCGCCGGCTTCGGCTATGCGGAATGCCCCGGAATGCCGGTCTGGCGCGCGCCGTCCGAATTCCTGGGCTCGGAGCTCGCTGAGCAGTACCCGCTGCACATGATCTCCAACCAGCCGGAAGACAAGCTGCACGGACAGATGGATGCGAGCGGCCCGAGCCGCCGCAACAAGGTGCGCGACCGCGCCGGGCTGATCATGAACCCGGCCGACGCCGCCGCGCGCGGCCTCATCGACGGCGATGTCGTGCGCGTATTCAACGATCGCGGCATCTCGCTCGCCGGCCTGCGCGTCTCCGAGGACGTGATGCCGGGCGTCGTCTGCCTGCCGACCGGCGCCACCTTCAATCCGGTCTCGGACGGCAAGGGCGGGTGGATCGAGAACCACGGCAATCCGAACGCGCTCACCAAGGATATCGGCACGTCGCGCCTCGGCCAGGGTCCGAGCGCCCAGACCTGCCTGGTCGAGGTATCGCGCCACGAGCAGGAAGCGGCGCCGATTTCCGTGCTGGCGCAGCCTGAGATCGAGGCGGCCGCCTGAGCGGACGAGACAGAAAAACGCCGCCGCTTCGCAGCGACGGCGTTCATGTCACTCGTGAGCGTCATGCCTGGCGGCGGATGTCGACCACGACCTCGTTGTCGTCGCGCAGCCGACCGGCATAGGCGGCGGCGACGGCGGCGATGAAGGCGCCGACGAGGAGCGACACGACCGTCAGCAGCGCCGTCGTCAACGCGGCCTTGCGGGCGGTGTCGGCGGCTTCCTTGGCCTTCACCTTGAGCGCGTCGATCTGGGCCAGCACGTCGTTGACGCGCTTTTCGGCGTCCGCCTGCGGCAGGCCGGTGCGGCTCGCGACCATCTGGGCGAGATAGGCCTTGTCGGCGGCGGGGAACTCGCCCGCGGCCGCATCCTGGATCAGGATGCGCGTGACTTCGCTCCGCGTCGCGGCGGCGTCACCCTGCGGCGGCGGTGCCGCCTGGCCGGCATTCGGCCGGAACATCAGATCGACGAAATAGCCGGTCGGATCCGCATTGCTGGAGCCGGCCGATTGCGTCGCGCCTTGGGCAGCACCCTGCGCCGCGCCGGAAACGAGCGAAGTCGTCGTCTGGACGCCCTGCGAGACGACGGCGCCGATCGCCGACGACAGCAGCACGGCGACCAGAAGCGTCGCGACGCACCAGGCGATGAAGCCGTGCACCGTATCGCGGAAGAAGACTTCGTCGGTGTGCAGCCCCGTCCATTTGGTGCGCAGGCGGCCGGTGATGTAGCCGCCGAACGCCGAGGCGACCCACTGCATGATCACCAGCCAGATCACCGTCGAGACGGCGAAGGTGGTGGCGGAGGCGCTGCTGCCCCAGGGCGACACCACGGCGAGCCCAAGGCCGGAGCCCAGCAGGGCCATGACCAAGGTCACGGCCATGGCCGCCGCCGCACCGGCCAGGATGGCGCCCCACGATACGGCGGATTGCGACGACTCGGTCTGTGCCGATGTCGTTTCGACTTCGAGGATGGCCATTTCGTCCCCCTATCGGAAGAAGAGGGCGAGAAGAATGATAATGGGGATCGGAACCCCCAGCAGCCAGAGTAATATACCGCGTCCCATGCCAGCCTCCTGTTCGAGATTGCGCTGGAAAACGACGCTCCGCGTGATTTGGTTCCATCGCAGATTCGCGATCGGAGCGCGATCGGCGCCGCAGTGAATATTCATGGATGTTTGGAACGGAAGGAGGGGGCAGGAGAGGCTGTTCGGGAACCTTGCGACGGGCGGATGCGTTGTTTGTCGAACGCCCTTGAAAGGACCTCGATATGAACAAGCAATTGATCGCCCTGACCGTCTTCGCGGCTCTCACCGGACCCGTCCTCGCTCAGGATGCGAAACCGGCGCCGCAGGAGACGGTAGGCATCGCCAAGGTCGATCCGTCGACGATCGCCACCGGCTGGCGCGCTTCCAAGATCATCGGCTCGACGGTCGAGAACGAGAACGGCGACACGATCGGCACGGTGGACGACCTGATCCTCACCGCCGATCAGCAGGTGCCGTTCGCCATCCTCTCCGTCGGCGGCTTCCTCGGCATCGGCTCGAAGCTCGTCGCGATCTCCTATCTCGACCTCGACACGACCCAGAAGGGCAAGACGATCCTGAAGGGCGCGACCAAGGAAAGCCTGACCTCGGCGGCGGAATTCAAATATGCGGAGTGACGCTGGGGCGTATCCGGCCGGCCCCGACATTCACGAAGGATTAGCCCTGCCGGGAAGGTTCGGTTCGCGTCTTGATTTGAGGGGCATTGCGGCACCAAATTGAATCCGGGAAAGCGCGGGGAGGAGCGTGTTGGGTTCACCATTTGACGCCGCGCGGCCATTGGCCCCGTCGGTGAAAGACGATGAAGTACAGCCAGCCGAAAGCGGCGAGGCGAATCCGATCAGCGGGTTCGTCGATACGCTCCCAGCTGCGATTTACGTCGTCGACGCCACGGGGAGGATCACGGCCTACAACGAGGCGGCTTCAGCGCTCTGGGGGCGCCGGCCGGCACCGCGGGAGGCGATGTGGAGCGGTTTTCATCGACTGCTGCGCCCGGACCTGACGCCGATGCCGCTCGAGGAAAGCCCCGTCGTCACGGCCCTCCGGGAGGGACGGGCGATCGTCGCCGCCGAGGTGATCGCGGAGCATCCGGACGGCAGCCGCGGCTTCTACCTCTCCTATCCGAAGCCGTTGTTCGATGCGGAGGGGCGGGTCACCGGCGCCATCGACATGCTCGTCGACATCACGGAGAAGAAGCGCAGCGACCTCTCCGCCGCGCGGCTGTCGGCGATCGTCGAATCCTCGCACGACGCCATCGTCAGCAAGGACCTGAACGGCATCATCGCGACCTGGAACAAGGGCGCCGAAGCGCTGTTCGGCTACAAGGCGGAGGAGGTCATCGGCAAGCCGATGACGATCATCATCCCGCCCGATCGCCTGGACGAGGAACCGGCGATCCTGGAGCGGATCCGGCGCGGCGATCTCGTCGATCATTTCGAAACCGTGCGCCGGCGCAAGGACGGCAGTCTCGTCGATATCTCGCTGACGATCTCGCCGGTGAAGGACCCATCCGGCGTCATCGTCGGCGCATCGAAAGTGGCCCACGACATCACGGAGCGTCGGGTCGCCGAGGAACAGCAGCGGCTGATCCTTCGCGAGATGAGTCACCGCATCAAGAACCTGTTCGCCATCGCCGGGTCGATCCTCGCGATGAACGCCCGTGTCGCCGAAACGCCGGCCGAGCTGGCGAGATCGGTGCGCCAGCGCCTCGACGCGCTGACGCGGGCGCATGAACTGACGCGGCCGGGACTGATCGACGAAAATGGCGTCGCGCGCAGCGGCGCCAGCAGTCTGAGGGAGCTGCTCGAGGCGATTTTCCTGCCCTATGTCGCCGAGAGAGACGGCAGCATCCGGACGGCTCAAATCCATCTCGACGGCGAGGATGTGCGTGTCGGCGCTGGCGCCGTTTCCAATCTCGCCCTCGTCTTCAACGAGTTCGCCACCAACGCCGCCAAATATGGCGCGCTGACCGCCGAGGGCGGACGCGTCTCCATTCGCTGGACGGTGGAGGACGACAAGGTCCGCGTGCTGTGGCAGGAGGCCGGCGGCCCGGCGATCGAGCAGCCGCCGGTTCGCCGGGGTTTTGGCAGTACGCTGGCAGATCGCATCATTGCGGGCCAGCTTGCCGGAACGCTGGAGCGCGAATGGCAGCGCGACGGCCTGCGTCTGCGGCTCGAACTGGACCGCGCCAGGCTCGGCTGAAAGAGGCTAACCCGTCATCCGCCAGAGCGCTTCCGACACCGTCTGGATGTCGTATGGCTTGGTGAAGAAGGCGCATTCGGACGGCAGCAGGTCGGGCTTGGGCGACTGGTGGCCCGAGACGAGCACCAGCTTGACCGGCGGCCAGCGTTCGCGAACGGCATGCGCGAGACGGATACCATCCATCGATCCCGGCATGTCGATGTCCGTGAACAGGATGGTGATTTCCGGATGGGTTTCCAGAAGCTTGATGGCCTGGTCGGCGTTGGCGGCTTCGAGGACCGTGAAGCCGGCATCGCTGAATTCGTCCGCCGTCGCCATCCGGACCAGTCCTTCGTCCTCGACGACGAGGACGACAGGGGGCGTTTTTCTACTCGTCACGACAAAGAGCCCGGCATTATCACCCTCACGTCGCCGCCTCGATCTCCGATACGCACGATCGAAGTACCCCTGGGCGACTTATTCCCATCCAACGTGATGCCCGCATCATCGTTCCCATTCCGTTACGGCATCTCCATGCCGCGGGCCGGCATTCTCTGCCTTGATCCCCCGGTGCTGGTTTCTTCTTCCTTAACCCACCGGCACTTCGCCCCGAAACGCGGGAAAATCAACCGCTTGTTAACCATAGTTTAAGCCGCGTCGAGGCAGTTTCGCGGAGGCTCCGGCGGCTCTCCAGCGGCCGGACGGCAAGGGGTTTGGGGCGCGGAATGATGGTTCGGGGCGGTTGCGGATCGGGTCGGTCGGCGGGGGACGAGACGCGTCCTTCCGCCAGGCGCTTGCGCCGGCTCGCCCTCGGCGCCGCGCCGCTCTGGCTCGGCCTGGCGCTGCCGGGCGGCGCGCTCGCGGCCGAGACAACGGTCTATGACGGCACGCAGTCGGCCGGCTCGGCCGAGATCACCGCCAACCAGGGCGACGCCGTGATCTTCAACGACCAGAGCACGGCGGGTCAGGCCAACATCATCAACAATTCCGGCAGCAGCACGAGCTTCAACGACGAGAGCACGGCCGGCTCGGCCTTCCTCACCAACAATGGCGGCAGTCTGACCTTTTCCGGCGACAGCTCCGCCGGCGGGGCCACCATCGTCAACAATGGCGGCGGCACGCTTGGTTTTTCCGGTAATGCCAGCGCCGCCGGCGCGATCGTCACCAACAATGGTCGCACGCTCTTCAACGAGAATGCGACGGCCGGCGGCGCCACCTTCGTCACCAATGCGAGCGGCGTGCTGACTTTCGCCGACAACGCCACGGCCGGCACCTCGATCCTCACCGTCAACGGCCGGATGGAGTTCGAGAATACGAGCTCGGCCGGTGGGGCGGAGATCACCAACAACCAGACCGGCATCGTCGACTTTCTCGACGCCAGCTCGCTCGGCGCCGCCCGGGTCAACAACAGCGGCGAGCTCAATTTCTCCGGTACGAGCGGCGCCGGCACGGCTGTGATCACCAACAACGCGACGGGCGCCATCGTCTTCGCGGGCTCAAGCTCGCTCGGCGAGGCGACCTTGTTCAACAATGGCGCCGTCACCTTCAAGGGCAACGCGACCGCCGGCGAGACGCAATTCGTCGTCAACAATGCCGGCGGCTCCATCCAGTTCCTCGAGACGAGCACCGCCGGCAGCGCCCGGCTCGTCAATGACGGCACGCTCGCCTTCGCCGGCGCCAGCTCCGCCGGCTCGGCCGACCTGATCAACAACGGCTCCGGTTCGATCCGCTTTTCCGGCACCAGTACGGCCGACCAGGCCACCATCAACAATGGCGGCTCGCTCGCCTTCTCCGGCCAAAGCTCGGCCGGTTCGGCGAAGATCACCACCGGGCCGGGCGGGGTGACGACCTTCGCCGACGCCGCATCCGGCGGCACGGCGAGCCTGCAGATCGACAAGGACCCGGTGTCCGGCGTTGCCGGAACCGTCGATATCTCGCAGGTGACGACCGGCTCGATCGGTGTCGGCTCCATCGCGGGCGCGGGAAATCTGCGCCTCGGCGGCAATCAGCTGACGGTCGGCAGCAACAACCTCGCCACCACCTTCGCCGGCGCCATTACCGATGGCGGCATCGGCGGCGGCAAGGGCGGTTCGCTGGTCAAGGTCGGCACCGGCACCCTCGAGCTCGGCGGCACCAGCAGCTATACCGGCCGCACCGAGATCCGCGAGGGCACGCTGCAGGCGGGCGCCGACGACGCGCTGGCGCATCACTCCGCCTTCACGGTCGCCGACGGGGCGACGCTCGATCTCGCCGGCTTCAAGGCGACGATCGGCTCACTCGCCGGCGCCGGCGCGGTGACGCTGAACAATGTCGCGAGCGAGCTCCGCGTCGGCGGCGACGACACCTCGACGGTCTTCTCCGGCATGATCTCCGGCGAGGGCGGGCTGGTGAAGTTCGGCTCCGGCACGCTGGCGCTGACGGCGACCAATTCTTACCAGGGCACCACGACGGTCACGGGCGGCACGCTCCGGGTCGATGGCGACATCTCCACTTCCGCCAGCGTCGTTGTCGGCGTGGGCGGCACGCTGAGCGGCACCGGCACGGTCGGTCCCGCCACCATCGCCGGCGTGCTGATGGGCGGCGACGGCGTCGCGCCGGGCACGCTCAAGGTCAAGGGCACGCTGGTGCTCGAGGAGAGCTCGACGCTGCGCACCGTCGTCAACGGCACCGGCATGGGCGCGGTGGCGGTCGAAGGCGACGTCCAGCTCGACGGCGGCAGCCTGCGGCTCGCGGTCTCGGCCGTGCCGCTGCAGGTCGGCACCTCCTACACCATCCTTTCCGCCACCGGGCAAATCACCGGCACGTTCGGCAGCACCTTCTCCGACTACGCCTTCCTCGACCCGACGATCGACTACAACCTCGCCTCCGTCGCCATCACGCTCGACCGCAACGCCACCAGCTTCGCCTCCGTCGGCGCGACGCCGAACCAGAGGGCGACGGGCGGCGCCGTCGAGAAGCTCGCGAGCGGCAATCCCGTCTACGATGCCGTGCTGACCCAAGACGTCGCCGGCGCCCGCGCGGCCTATGACAACCTCTCCGGCGAGATCCACGCCACCGCGCTCGGCAGCCTGCAGGCGCAGAGCGAGCAGACCCGGGCGACGCTGCTGAACCGGATGCGCAATGCCGGCTGGGTCGAGGGCTATACGCCCTGGATGACCGGCTATGGCGCCAGGACCGATTTTGACGGCGACGGCAACGCGGCCGGCGGATTGCGTTCCTCGGCCGGCATCATGGCCGGCATCGACCGCACCACCGACAATTTTCGCGTTGGCGTCGCCTTTGGGGCGGACAAGGGCAAGGTCACGGTCGACGAGCGCGCCAGCAAGGCCGACATCGATTCCTACGTCCTCGCCGGCTACGGCCAGTGGAACCAGGACCAGTGGCGCGTGCGCGGCGGCGCGGCGATGGCGCTGCACCAGCTCGACGTCGAGCGCCGGATCGACGTCGCGCCGCTTAGCGGCACGGCGAAGAGCCAGTATGACGGCTGGACGGCGCAGGCCTTCGGCGAGCTCGGCTATGTCGTGCGCTTCGGCGCCAGCGAGGTCGAGCCGATGGCCGGTCTCGCCTGCGCCCGGAGCGAGCTCGACGGCTTCAGTGAGGACGGGGCGGGCGCCGCCAGCCTCTCCTCCGACGGCTCCTCGCTCTCCGGCTGCGTCACGACGCTGGGCCTGCGCGCCGGGCATCGCTTCGCCCTCGACAACGGGCTCTGGATCCGGCCGCGCATCGCCGCGGCCTGGTCGCATTCGCTCTCGGGCACGACGCCGGTCCTCGACATGGCGTTCGCCGGCGGCGGCCCGTTCCAGATCGCCGGCATCGGCGCCGCCAAGGATGCCGCGACGGTCGACGCGGGCGTCGATTTCGGCATGGTGCACGGCGCCAGCGGCTTCCTGAACTATGCCGGCCGCTTCGCGGCGGGCGAGGACAGCCACGCCGTCCAGCTCGGCGTGCATATTTCGTACTGAGGGCGGGACTCACCGCTCCATGAGAGCTCGGCCATCATCCTGAGGTGCCCGGCGGAAGCCGGGCCTCGAAGGAGGGTCCAGGGAACGCCCTTCTGCAAACCGGATGTCCTGCTGGAGCCTCCTTCGAGGCTTCGCTGGCGCGAAGCACCTCAGGATGATGGCGGAGTTGGTTGATGGTCTTGAAGACACTGCGCGTCATCTCGCCGCCTCCGGATCACACCGCGCGATAAATCGGTGCCCGACGCCGGAATCGCGTCTCGTCCGCTTGACGCGTGTGACGTTTGTTGATGATCCTCATACCGCATGACGTAAAGTCTGTTGGGGGTCTCCTTTGAGAATCGTTCGCGTCGCGGCCCTGGCGGCCGCCATCGTCCTTCCCGTTGCTTCCGCCAGCGCGCATTTCCAGGAAATCCTGCCCTCGACCGACAATTTCGGCGAGGACGACACCGAGCTGGTGCTCGATCTCGTCTTCACCCATCCGATGGATCGCGGCCCGACCATGGAGATGGCGAAGCCGGCGCGGTTCGGCGTCGTCACAGAGGCCGGCGAGACGGACCTGCTTTCGACGCTGGTCGAGGCCCCGCATGACGGCAAGACGGCCTGGAAGGCCACCTACAAGCCGGCCAAGCCCGGGAACTACACCTTCTTCGTCGAGCCGAAGCCCTATTGGGAGCCGGCCGAGGGCAAGTCGATCATCCATTACGCCAAGGTGGTCGTCGACGGCTTCGGCTGGGGTTCCGACTGGGACCGCGCCGTCGGCCTTCCCGTCGAGATCGAGCCGCTGGTCCGCCCCTATGGGCTGTGGACCGGCAACCTCTTCAGCGGCATCGTCCGCCGCAATGGCGAGCCGGTGCCCTTCGCCGAGGTCGAGGTCGAATGGGTGAATGACGGCTCCGTCACGCCGCCGGCCGACGCCTTCGTCACGCAGGTGGTGAAGGCGGACGGGCAGGGGGTGTTCCACTATGCCCTGCCGCGCGCCGGCTGGTGGGGCTTCGCGGCGCTGGTTGATGCCGATTACCAATTGCCGGATCCCGAAGGCAATCCGAAGCCGGTCGAGCTCGGCGGCCTGATCTGGGTCAAGGCCGTGGACATGAAGTAGACGGCGCAACATGGCCCATATTCCGGACGGCATTCTCTCCATCCCGGTCCTCGCCTCGGACGGCGTGATCACGGCCGTGGCGCTCGGCTATGCGCTGAAGCGGCTCGACGAGGACAGCCTGCCGCGCGTCGCCGTGGTGGCGGCGCTGTTCTTCGTCGCCAGCCTGATCAATGTCTCGATCGGCCCGACCAGCGTGCATCTGCTCCTCTCGGGGCTGATGGGGATCGTGCTCGGCTGGGCGGCGGTGCCGGCGGTCTTCGTCGGGCTGGTGCTGCAGGCGGTCTTCTTCGGCTTCGGCGGCGTCACCACGCTCGGCGTCAACACCGTGAACATCGCGCTGCCGGGCGTGTTCTGGGCGCTCGCCTTCGCGCCGTGGATCGCCGGCGCGACGCCGAAGCGGGCCGGCCTCTTCGGCGCCCTTGTCGCGGCGCTGTCGGTCGCCTCCACGGCGGCGCTGGTGGCGCTGGTGCTGACGGCGACCGACACGGCCTATGAGCTTTCGGCCCGGATCGTGGTGCTTTCCTATGGCCCGCTTCTCGTCGGCGAGGCGATCATCACCGGCTTCGCCTGCGCCTTCCTGGCCAGGGTCAGCCCGGAGATGCTGGCGGGTCCGCGCCGGCGGGGAGGCAAGCTTGCGGTCTCCTGACGGCCTCCGCCATCTCGGCCGCGTCGCCTCGGCGCTCGTGCTGCTCGCGCTCCTCGTCGCGCCGGCCTCGGCGCACCGGCTCAAGGTGTTCGCCTCGGCGATCGGCGGCAACATCGAGGGCGAGGCCTATTTCGTCGGCAGCGGTCCCGCCGCCGACATCTCGGTCACGCTGCGCGACAACGCCGGCAAGCCGCTCCAGACCGGAATGACCGGCGCCGACGGCCGCTTCGCCCTGCCGGTCTCCGCCACGGGCGACGTCCAGGTCATCGTCGACGCGCATGATGGCCACATCGCCCGCTTCACCGTCGCCGGCGACGCGGCGGCCCCGCCTGCCGCCCCGCCGTCGCCGGAGGGAGCCGCCGCTCCGGCCGCGGCGCCGGCGCAGGCGACCGTGCCGCTCGCCGAGATCGAGCTGGCGGTGGCGCGCAAGGTGGCGCCGCTGGCGGAGCAGATCGACGCGCTCGAATCTTCGCTCCGCCTCCGCGACATCATCGGCGGCGTCGGCTACATCGTCGGCCTGTTCGGCCTGCTCGCCTTCGTGAAGAGCCGTCGCAAGGGGGACGCGGCATGAGCGGCAAGGCGAGCGCCGCGGCGATCTTCGCCGAGGACCGGGACATCGGGCCGCTTTCGGCGATCGACCCGCGCGTCCGCCTCGCCGCCGCGCTGAGTTTTCTGGCCCTGCTCGCCGTGCTGCATTCCGCCCCGGCGCTGGCCGCCGCGCTGGCGCTGGCGCTCGCCGCCGCGATCTATGCCCGCCTGCCGCTCCGATCGACGCTGCGCCGGATGACGGCGGTCGAGGGCTTCCTCGTGTTCCTGCTCCTGACCCTGCCGCTGACGGTGCCCGGTCCGGCGCTCTTCAGCCTGTTCGGCCTGCCGGTGTCGGTCGAGGGTGTCCGCCGCGCCGTGACCATCATCGTCCGGGTCAATGCCGGCGTGCTGATGGCCGCGGCGCTGCTCTCGACGATGGGGACGATGCGGCTCGCCGGCGCCATGAACGGCATCGGCATTCCGGCGCCGATCGCGCATCTGTTCCAGCTGACGGTCCGCTACATCGCCGTCTTCCACGAGGAATATGCGCGGCTGCGCCGGGCGATGCGGGCGCGCGGCTTTCGCGCCGGCAGCAACCGGCACAGCTGGCGCAGCCTCGGCCATCTCCTCGGCATGCTGGTGGTGCGCAGCGCCGAGCGGGCGGAGCAAGTCGCCTGGGCGATGCGGGCGCGCGGCTTCACCGGCAGCTTCCCCGCCTTCGTGCAGCGGCCGCTCGATCGCGCCGACCATCGTGTCATCCTTCTCTGGCCGCTGGTGCTGGTGGCTCTCGCATGGCTGGAATTCGCATGACCGGAACGGAAAAGACGGAAGAAGCCCCCCTGATCCGCCTTTCCGGCGTCGTCGCCGGCTATGCCGACGTGCCGGTGCTCGACGGCCTCGATCTCGAGCTCCGCGCCGGCGAGCGCCTGGTGCTGCTCGGCGCCAACGGCGCCGGCAAGAGCACGCTGCTGCATGTCATCACCGGCTTCATCCCCGTCCGCGCCGGCACGATCGAGGCGTTCGGCGCGCCCCGGCGCAGCGAGGCCGATTTCCGCGAGGTCCGCGCCCGCGCCGGGCTCGTCTTCCAGGACGCCGACGACCAGCTGTTCTGCCCGACCGTGCTTGAGGACGTCGCCTTTGGGCCGCTCAATCTCGGTCAGACGCGCGACGAGGCCTATGAGACGGCGCGCGTCACGCTCCGCTCGCTGGAACTGCTGCATCTGGCCGATCGCGTCACCCACCGCCTGTCCGGCGGCGAGAAGCGCCTGGTCTCGATCGCCGCGGTGCTCGCGATGCGTCCCGAGGTGCTGCTGCTCGACGAGCCGACCGTCGGGCTCGACCCGGACGCCTATGCGCGTCTCGGTGACATCCTGGAATCGCTGCCGCAGGCGATGATCATCGTCGCCCATGACGCGCATTTCATGTCGCGGCTCGCCACCACGGCGCTGCTGCTTAGGGATGGGCGCGGCCATCGCGGCACGGTGCACCAGCACGCGCACCACCACAGCCACGCGCATGTCCATTTCGAACACGAGGTTTCCGGCGAGACCTCGATCGGTTTTGGCGCGCACGGCGTCTGAGGCAGGGGGCCGGATGACGATCCGTCCCCGGCTTGTGCGCTGCGTCTCAGTTTGACCGCTGACGGCAGGTTTTCATTCCCGCCGCGTTTCGACCATGATATCGCCCAGCCACTTGCCGCCCTGCCACTTGCCGCCGGGTCGCCGCGGGGGAACTGTGCGACGGGGTGCCACCATGAATGCCTTGAACGCGACCGGGGACGAAGCCAGGGCCGAGCTTTCCGACAACCAGTTGCTGCTGGTCGTCGCCGCCGTCGCCGGCGCCTTCATCCTCTTCGGGCTGGTCGTCTCGCCCTGGGCCGAGATTTTCCCGGGCCTCGTCAAGATCCTGCTCGCGCGCGACACGCTGATTACCGACTATATCGGCGTCGGCGGCATGGGCGCGGCCTTCGTCAATGCCGGCCTGCTGACCTGGGTGACGGCGGCGATCTACCGGTTCTCCGGCGCCAAGATCGGCGGCGGCGCCATCGCCTGCCTGATGCTGGTGCTGGGCTTCGGCCTGTTCGGCAAGAACCTGCTCAACATCTGGCCGATCATCGGTGGCGTCTATCTCTACGCGCTCTACAAGCAGGAGCCGTTCTCGGCCCATATCAACACGGCCTTCTTCGGCTGCGCGCTGGCGCCGGTCTTCTCCGAGATCCTGTTCTCGACGGCGATTCCGGTCTCGCTCGGCCTGCCGCTCGGCCTCGCCACCGGGCTCCTGATGGGCTTCATGCTGCCGCCCGCCGCGGCGCAGCTCTTCAAGGCGCATATGGGCTTCAGCCTGTACAATATGGGCTTCACCGCCGGCATCGTCGGCACGCTCGTCGTCGCCATCTACAAGTCCTACGGATTCGTGCCCGATCCGGTGTTCATCTGGACGACCGGCAACAATTTGCTGCTCGGCGGCTTCCTGACGCTGCTGTTCGTGGCGCTGGTCGGCGGCGGGCTCCATCTCGACCGCTCGGCCCTCGCGAAGATGAAGGAGATCGTCGCGCTGACCGGGCAGGCGCCTTCCGACTTCATCGAGAAGGTCGGCATCGCGCCGACGCTGGTGAACATGGGCCTCACCGGCGCCATCGGCATGATCTACGTGCTGCTCGTCGGTGGCGATTTGAACGGCCCCGTCATCGGCGCGATCTTCACGCTGGTCGGCTTCGCCGCCTATGGCAAGCATCCGAAGAACATCGTGCCGATCATGGCCGGTGTCTTCCTCGGCTCGCTGGCGAAGCCCTGGGGCGCGGCGGATCCGTCGATCGTGCTGGCGGCGCTGTTCGGCACCACGCTGGCGCCGATCGCCGGCCGCTTTGGCTGGCACTGGGGCATCGTCGCCGGCTTCGTGCACTCCTCCGCCGCGCAGGCGGTCGGCGTGCTGCATGGCGGGCTCAATCTCTACAACAACGGCTTCGCCGCCGGCATCGTCGCCTCGGTGCTGGCGCCGGTGATCACCGCGATCCAGTGGCGCAAGGCCGATCGCCCGGAAGAGAAGCTCTAGTCGTGATCGTGGCCGTGCCCATCCCCATGCCGGTGACCATGGCTGTGGCCATGGTCGTGGTCATGGTGATGATGGCGATGCGTGTGGCCTTCTTCCGGCTCGCTCGCCTCGGCCGGCATGATGTGCAGCGCGCCGTGGCGGACGCCGCGCTGGCTGATCACGCTGTCGGCAAAGGTCTGCAGCTTGCTGACAGGCCCGCGCAGGATCGAGACCTCGAGGCAGTTGTCATGGTCCATATGCACATGCGTCGTCGAGATCGACATGTCGGAATGATGGTGGTGGTTGGTGGTCAACCGGCTTGCCAGCGCCCGCGTCTCATGGTTGTAGACGTAGGTCAGCGTTGCGTGGCAGATCTCGTCGCCGTCCGGCACGGTGGCCGCCTCCGCGCTGGCGCGGGAGAATTCCGAGCGGATGATGTCGCGCAGCGCTTCCGACCGGCTCTGATACCCCTTGCGTTGGCAGAGCGCGTCGATCCCTTCCAGAAGATCGTCGTCGATCGTCACCGTCACGCGCTGCATGGCTCATACTCCTTCGCTGATCGTGAGGGTTACCACAGGACGGGCGCGAAATCGCCTGCCCGTCGCCGATCGATCTGGCCGTCGATTGATTTGAAGATGGCTGCAATCTAGAGTTTTGACCACTCGCCGGGGGCGGATATGGTGGATTCGAATCGTCGGAAAACCGGTGCGCCGCAGGGCTTGCTGAGCCTGTGGGTCGTGCTGTTCGTCGTCTGGATGGCGGCCAATTCGACACTCGCCATCGAGGTGGCGATCCTGGGCGCGGTGATCACCTATGCGCTCGCCTACGCCTTCACCAAATCAAGCGACGGCTGGCAGCGCATCCACTGGACGCCGTCCGGCTTCTATCATTTCCTCGCCTATACCGGCACGTTCCTGGTCGAGCTGGTCAAGGCGAACGTGGCGATGATGAAGATCGTCTATTCGCCGCGCATCGACATCAAGCCCGGCATCGTCCGGGTGCGCACGAAGCTGAAGTCGCCGATCGGCAGGCTGGCGCTCGCCAACACCATCGCGCTGACGCCGGGCTCGCTCGTCATCGATGTGAAGGACGAGATCCTCTACATCCACTGGCTCGACGTCCAGTCGACCGATGTCGAGGTGGCAAGCGCGGCGATGGCCGGCCCGTTCGAGGATCATCTGGAGAAGGTCTTTGGCTGAGCTCCTGATCCAGATCGCCGCGGTCCTGATCTTCTTCGCGATCCTCTTTGCCGTGATCCGCCTCATCCTCGGCCGGACGCTGGTCGACCGCATCGTCGCGATCGACGCGCTGACGGTCATCTCGCTGTCGCTGATCGCGCTCTACGCGCATGTCTCCGGCCGTTTCGCCTATCTCGACGTGGCGCTCGTCTACGGCCTGCTCAGTTTCCTGGCGGTGTTGGCGATCGCGCGCTTCCTGGAAAAGGGGCTCTAGCGTGCTCGAGTTCCTGCTCCTGCTCGTCTGCGCCAGCATCCTCGCCGCCGGTGTCCTCGCCGTCTGCCTGAGGAATTTGCTGGCGGCGATGGTCGCCTCCGGTTTGGCCAGCCTGTTCGCGGCGGTGTCGTTCCTGCTGCTCGCCGCGCCCGACGTGGCGATGGCCGAGGCGGCGATCGGCTCGGGGCTCGCGACCTTCATCTTCCTCTACGCCATCCGCAAGACCGGCAACGGCAAGGACGAGGGCGAACGGACGGTGTCCGGCAGCCAGGGGACGGGCGGCAAGCCCGCCGGCGGCAAACCGGTCCGGGGCGCAACCGGCAAGGCGAGGGGCGGCGCATGATCGAGCTGATCGGCAGTCTCTTCATCCTCGCCGGCGCCGTGTTCCTGTTCTCGGCAGGCCTCGGCCTCCTGCGCATGCCCGACGCCTATACCCGCATCCAGGCCGGCACCAAGGCGACGACGCTCGGCAACATGCTGGTCCTGACCGGGCTCGCCTTCTACCACCCGGGCTGGACGTTCAAGCTGATCCTGGTGATCTACTTCGTGCTGATGACCAATCCGATCTCGTCGCACGCGCTGTCGCGCGCCGCCTATCGCATCCGCACGCCGATGACCTCGACGACGATGACCGACGCGCTGGCCGAGGACGAGGCCGGCGGCGAGGGCGCGCCGCCCAAGCCCCGGAAGCCGGGCGGGAGGAAGCGGTCATGATCCGCCACATCGTCGTCGCGCTCGTCGTGCTGCTGTTCGGCCTGGTCTTCGCACGCCTCGTCGGAGGCTATGTCGAGCTGTCGGCGCTCCGGCCTCTCGCCGAGCGATATGTGACCGAGGCGCCGATCGATCTCGGCACGCCCAACATCATCACCGGCATCCTGATCACCTATCGCGGCTTCGACACGCTCGGCGAAGTGGCGGTGCTGTTCATGGTGGCGGCGAGCATCGGCCTGCTGCTTAGGAATGACGAGGCGAAGACGGCGGCCGCCCCGACGGCGGCGGCCAAGGCGTCTGGCACAAGGCGCGCCACCGGCCACACCCCGGCCGCCAGGGCAGCCGCCGCCCGCGCCGCTGCCGTTGCGGCCAGCAAGGCCGCCTCGGCAACGCCTTCGCCGGCAAGCGCCGAACCGGCAGCCGCCGGCGAGCCCGCCGAGGCTGCGCCCGGCGCGCCGAGCGAGATCGTGCGCACCGGCACCGAGGTGCTGCTGCCGCTGATCTTCACCTTCGGCGCCTATGTCATCGTCAACGGCCACCTCTCGGCCGGCGGCGGCTTCCAGGGCGGCGCGATCGTCGCCTCTGGCGCCATGCTGATGCTGCTCGCGCGGCCGGGCTCGCGCCTCAACGTGGCGCTCTTGAGCGTGATCGAATCCTTCGCCGGCGTGCTCTATGTGTCGCTCGGCATTCTCGGGCTGATCTTCGCGGCCGGCTTCCTGGATCCGCGCTTCCTGCCCAAGGGCGAATTCGGCGCCTTCATCAGCGCCGGCGCGATCCCGCTGATCTCGGCGCTGCTTGGTATCAAGGTCGGGGCCGAGCTTTCCGTCATCATCGACCGGTTCAGGAGCTGAGAGGGACAATGACGGGCCTTCCGGTTTCCACCATCCTGCTGGTGACGGGCTTCCTGCTGGCGCTGATCGGGCTCTGGGGCATGCTGACCCACCGCAACATCATGCGCATCATCATTTGCTTCACGGTGTTCGATACCGGCCTGCGCCTGGTGATGGTCGCGACGGGCTACATCACCGCCGGCACCGCGCCGATCATTGACGCGGCGCTCAGCAAGGCCGAAGCTGCGCGCCGCGCCATCGATCCGATCCCGTCGGCGCTGGTGGTGACGGCGATCGTCATCGGCTTCGCGGTGACCGCCGTCATGCTCGGCTTCGCCATCCGCCTCTATGCCGCCAAGAAGACGCTCTCGATCGACGCGTTCACGGAGTCGAAATGGTAGCGTCCCTGTTCCATCCGCTGAACATCTTCCTGCTCGGGCTCGGCGGCGGCTTCGTCATCCCGCTGCTCTACAGGCTCGGCAAGGCGTGGCTGCATGCCGGCTTCTGGCTGGCGCTCGCCGGCATCGTCGCGGTCAGCGGCGTCTCGCTCGTCGAGGTCTATCGGAGCGGCGCGCCGATCGAGGTGCTGACGGCGGGCTTCGCGCCGCCGCTCTCGATCAATCTGCGCTTCGGCCTGCAGGAAGGCTTCTTCGCATTCTCGGTCGGCCTCGTCTCGCTCTTGGGCGCGTTGCATCTCTGGGACCGGCTCAGGGGCAATTACGGCGCGCTGCTGCTCTATCTCATCCTGGTGATGGGGATCGACGGCATGGTGATGACGCGGGATCTCTTCAATCTCTTCGTCTTCCTCGAGATCGTCTCGATCGCCACCTATGGCCTCTTGGCGCTGGAGCGGACGCCGGCGGCGATCGGCGCGGCCTTCAAGTTCATCATGGCGACGGTGATCGCCTCGACCTTCTTCCTGCTCGGCACGGTGCTGCTCTATTACGTCACCGGCACGCTCAACATCGACACGCTGATCGCCGAGCGCGCCGGGATCACTGGCCCGATCGGCGCCACCGCGCTCCTGATGATCCTCGCCTGCCTGATCCTCGAGCTGAAGCCGTTCCCGGCCAATGGCTGGGGGCTCGACGTCTACGAGACGGCGCCGAGCGGCGTCGCCTCGATGGTCTCGGTCGGCGTGTCGGCCGGCGTGTTCTTCGCGCTCTGGAAGCTCTTGCCGCTGTTTGAAGGCCAGCTCGGCATCATCGCCGTCTCCGGCGGCATCACCTTCCTGTTCTCCAATCTGGTCGGGTTGAAGCAGACCAAGGTGCAACGCCTGCTCGGCTATTCGTCGATCAGCCAGATGGGCCTGATGGCGCTGGCGCTGGCGCTCCTGACCCAGATCGGCGCGACGGCCTCGATCCCGCTCGTCGTCGGCGGGCTGTTCATCAACCACCTCCTCGCCAAGGCGGGCCTGTTCTGGCTCGCCGGCGTGCTCCGCCAAGACGATGTCGATGCGCGCACCAGCCTGTCCGGCCGGCCGCTGCTGCTCGGGCTGCTGGCGCTGTTCATGGTGGCGATCGCCGGCCTGCCGCCTTTCCCGGGCTTCTGGGCCAAGTGGGAGCTGGTGATGCAGCTGACGAGCATCGGCCGGCTGCCCTGGGTGGCGCTCATCCTCGTGGGCTCGCTGCTCGAGGCCGCCTACATGTTCAATTGGTTCGTCCGGGCGCTGCGTCCCGCCGAGGCGCGGGCAGGCGAGGGGCCAGACACGATCGCGCTGCTGCCGGTCTATGGCGTCGCGCTGCTCCTCGCCGGCGCGGGTTATTTCTCGGCACGCGTTTCCGGTGCCGGCGCGCTCTGGCTGTTCGCGCCGCTCGTCGTCGGCGTCGGGCTCTACGCGCTCGACCGGCTGCCCGGCCGGGTCAAGGCCGTGCTGATGCTGATCGCGGTGGCGCTCGTCGGCGGCTGGCTCGCCGAGAGCGCGGAGGGGATCGCCTGGCTCTTCGCCGTGCTGCTGCTTGCCGGCAGCGTCGTCATCGCCGCCGGCGGCCTCTACCGCGACGACCTTCGCCCCGGCTACTACCCGATGCTGGCGGTGCTGCTGATCTCGATCCCCGCGCTGCTGCGCTCCTCGACCAGCCTCGAATTCTTCTACCACTGGGAAATCATCACGCTCGCCTCCTGCTTCCTGATCGCCAAGGGCCGGGGCGCGGGGCCGCATGTGCTGACTTTCCTGCTGTTCTCGCTGGTCTCCGCCTTCTTCCTGCTCGCGGGCTTCGCCGGCATCGCCGCGCTCTCCGGCACCACCAGCCTGACGGCGCTGGTCACCGCCGGCCCCGACGCGACCATCGCCTTCGTGCTGCTCGCGATCGGCTTCCTGATCAAGGCCGGCGCCATCGGCGTGCATGTCTGGCTGCCGGGCGCCTATGCCGAAGCCGACGACGATTTCACCGCCATGCTCTCGGCCGTCGTTAGCAAGGTGGCGATGTTCGGTCTCCTGATCGGCACCTATCTGGCGATCCGCTCCGAGGTCTCGATCGAGCTCGCGCATGGCATGGCCTGGATCGGCATGCTGACGACGATCGCCGGCGCGCTGCTGGCGCTACGCCAGACCGACTTCAAGCGCCTGCTCGCCTATTCCAGCATGAGCCAGCTCGGCTACATCGTCACCGCGATCGCGCTGATGAGCCATCTCGGCTGGGTGACGGCGCTCTATCTCGTCGCCAACCATCTGATGGTGAAGGGCATCCTGTTCCTCGCCGTCGCCGGCATCATCTTGCGCACCGGCACGCGCGACTTCGCCGGCACGGGCGGGCTCGCCCGCTCGATGCCCGTCACCTTCGGCCTCGTCGCCTTCGCCATCCTGTCGATGTCCGGCCTGCCGCCGCTGATGGGCTTTGGCGGCAAGTGGCTGCTGCTTTCGGCGATGACCGAGAAGGGCTGGATCTGGCTGGCCGTCGCCGGCCTCGTCGCCACCTTCCTCGGCTTCCTCTACATGATCCGGCTCATCGCCGGCCTGTTCTTCGGCCAGCGCGCGGCCGGGCAGGAGGCGATCCGCGAGGTGCCGCTCACCCTGATCGTGCCGCAGCTCGTGCTCGTCGCCGGCATCCTGGTGCTGTCGCTCTGGCCGAAGCTGCTGATGGACCCGGTCTCGGCGGCGATCGACCCGCAATTCGCGGCGACGCTGGTCTG
This sequence comes from Kaistia sp. 32K, assembly GCF_016629525.1. Taxonomy (GTDB): domain Bacteria; phylum Pseudomonadota; class Alphaproteobacteria; order Rhizobiales; family Kaistiaceae; genus Kaistia. The sequence goes on along the minus strand of NZ_AP024269.1, from coordinate 3,671,568 downwards.
GGAGGGCATGTCGCTCTACACGATCTATGGCTACTGGAACCCGACGCCGGTGATGATGGGCGCCGTGGCCGTCGCGGCGGTTCTCGGCGTCATCGCCTGGCTCGTCTATCGCGGCGGCGTGGGGCGCAGGTCCGGCAGTCTCTCGCGCTTCTACGGCTACTATCGCTCGGTGATCGAGCGCGCGCTGCCGCCGGTCGCGACCGAGTTCTGGAACGGCGTCACCGGCTTCACGCTGGCGACGGCGGCCACCGTTCGGCAGGTCTATACCGGCAACGGCCAGACCTACGCGCTCTATGTTCTCATCTATTTCCTCGCGCTCTACGCCGCGAGCCTGGGACCGGCCGGCTTCTGGGTCGGAGGCTGACAATGACGGATCACGACTCGATGGATCAGGACGGGGCCATTCCGCTGCATCTCCTGCGGCTCGTCAGCCCCAGCCTGCCGGTCGGCGCCTTCTCCTATTCGCGCGGGCTGGAATTCGCCGCCGAGGCCGGCTGGGTCACGGACGAGGCATCCGCGAAGGACTGGATCCTCGGCACGCTGGAGCACAGCTTCGCCCGCCTCGACGGCGCGCTGTTCTGGCGGATGATGGCGGCATTGACCGCCGCCGATCATGGCGAATTTCTGCGCTTTGACGCCTGGCTCGCCGCCGGCCGCGAGAGCCGCGAGCTGCAGCTCGAAGACCGCCGCATGGGCGAGGCGCTGCTGACGCTCCTCGCCGATCTCGAAGTGCCCGGCGCGCTCCGCGTCCGGGGCGGGACGCTCACCTATCCCGCCGCCTTCGCCATCGCCGCGCATCATTGGGAGGTCTCGCCCGCCGCGGCGCTGAAGGGCCTGATGTGGACGATCGTCGAGGGCCAGGTGGCGGCGGCGATGCGCCTCGTCCGCCTCGGCCACACCGCCGGCCAGCGCATCCTGATCGCGGCGACGCCGGTGATCGAGCGCAGCGTCGCGACAGCGCGGACGCTCGACGACGATGAGATCGGCAACGTCTCGGTCGCGATGGCGATGGCCAGCGCCTGGCACGAAACGCAGTATTCGCGGCTGTTTAGATCGTAGGGGGCGGTGGCGGGGTCTCCTTCACCTCTCCCACAGGGAGAGGTCGACGGCCGAAGGCCGGCGGGTGAGGGGATCAGGCCTCACCGGAGAGATCGCAACCCTTCACCCGGACCTCCGGTCCGACCTCTCCCCATGGGAGAGGTGAAGGGCGCGCCCCCCTCACACCGCGTGCTGGTCGTTCAGGATGACGAAATCCCGGCCCGAACGGCTGTCGGCCGAGAGCGGCAGGTCGACCGTGACCATGACGACGCCCGGCTTCATGCGGGTGCGGATGGCGTCGTTGACGGGGCGGTCGGCGCGGATGCGGGTCAGCGTGTCCTGCCCGGCGCCGCGCGCCGGCTGCTGCGGGTTGGTGCTGAAGCCGATCGGCTTCCAGTGCAGTTCCTTGTCGCCGGTATCGAGATGCGAGAGCACGAAGACGTGGTTGCCGAGCGGCGCGGAAGGATCGATCAGCGTGACCTTGCCCTCGGCGACGACATGGCCGTCGTCGAGCACCAGGATGCGCTTGTCGGCGCTCGAGACCAGGATCGAGGTCGCCGGCGGTTGGTAGGGATGCTCGGCCGAGGTCGGGATGTTCTTGTCCTTCAGGTTCGCGACCGCGTGGTCGAAGTCCTGCTCGGCCGTGTCGGAGAGCACCATGCCCGGATGGATGACGCTCGACGGGAAGGCGGTGGTGTCGGCGATGATGACCGGCGTGCCGACATGGGTGACGCCGAAGAGCTTGTCCGAGAACGCCATCGGCAGGCGGACGCAGCCATGCGAGGCCGGATAGCCCGGCAGCTTGCCGGCATGCAGCGCGATGCCCGACCAGGTCAGCCGGTTCATGTTCGGCATCGGCGCGTCGTCATAGGTGGTGGAGTGGTGATCCCGGTCCTTCTGCAGGATCGTGAACACGCCGGTCGGCGTCTCGTGGCCGGGCTTGCCGGTCGAGCAGGTGGAGACGCCGATGCGCACGCCGTTGCGATAGACATAGACGCGCTGGTCCGGCAGCGAGACGACGACGGCGACCGGCCCGACCGGCGAGCGCTCCGGATGCCAGGCGAATTCGCCGGGTTTTAGCTGCTCCACGGTCTCGACGATCTCGGCGACGGCGCCTTCCAGCGCCGCCGTGGCGACGAGCGCGCCGGAACCGAGAAGCAGGGAACGTCGGGAGGGGTGCAGCCAGGACGCCATGGGATATCGAGCTCCGAATCGAGGCGGCGAGCCCGGTCCGGGCCCGCCGCAAATCAGTTTCGGCAACTCTACCGGCTGAAGACGGCCGGATACAATCGCAATGCGTGGTCGCCCGGTGGCTCCGTGACTGGCTGGCCGTCCCCAGTCGGCGCTAGGACGCGCCGCCGGCCAGGTAGCGGGCGCGGTTGTCCTCCGCCGTCGTCGCCTCGGCCGGCGGCACCGGCACCAGCGCCTTGAAGCCGTACTGGCCGAGCAGCATCAGCCAGGTGACGAGCACGAAGGTCGAGGTCAGCACCGGCATGCCGATCGGGCCGAGGAAGATGGCGATCGAGGCCCAGAGCCAGGTCGTCACGACGATGCCGAACAGCGTGTAGACGAAGCTGCGCCAGGTCAGCACCAGGAAGAAGCCGCCGAGCGCGATCGCCGTCAGCGCCGCGTTGTAGCCGAAGAGGCCGTCGCGGATCGCGCCTTCCGGGCCGCCGAAGATCACCGCGACCAGCGCAGCACCTGCCGCGCCGATCAGCGCCATGCCGGCCGAGATGCGCGAATTGACGGCGATGCCGATGACGATCAGGTAGCCGGAGATCCAGTTGTCCTGGAAGAAGATCTGGCCGATGGCATTGCCGATGCCCTGGTACCAGGTCGGCAGCGCATAGGCGACGTCGAGGGCGTACTGGTCGGGCGAGACCGGCTTTGCCAGCGGCCCGGCCTCGATATTGGCGAATTTCAGCACGGCGAACAGGAACAGCCAGCCGATCAGCACGAAGGGCGAGGTCAGCGCCGCGACCTTGTGCGGGCCGAGCAGCGTCGCGATCGTCGAAAACGCGATGGTGGTCATCGCCGCCGCGAAGATGATGTAGACCGTCATGGCGGCGGAGGGCACCGCGCCGGTGCGGAAATCGGCGCTGGTGAAGGCGACGAGCGCCAACCCGACAAGCGCGCCGTTGAAGCCGAACAGCCCGTCGCGGATCAGGCCCCTGTCCGCCTTGAGCAGGATCGCCGTCGCCGTCGCCACGACGACGCCGAGGATGCAGATCGTGCCGTAGACGGCGGAGTTGAAATAGAGCGCCAGCAGGATGATCAGGCCGGAAAGCGGGTTGTTCTGGAACACCACCTGGCCGATGCCGCGCAGGCTCCAGTCGATGAAGCCGAGCGTCGGGTGGTCGCGAAAACGGTCCTGAAACGGAAATTCTGTCTGGGTCACAAGCTTTCTCCCCCCAAAGAAGAACCCCACCGGACGTTTCCGGTCCGATGGGGTCTGTGTCTGTCGCCGCCGGCTTCCCGTCAGAACAGGAAGTAGCGCTGCGCCATCGGCAGGCTTTCCGCCGGTTCGCAGGTGATCAGTTCGCCGTCGATGCGCACCTGGTAGTTCTGCGGATCGACTTCGATCTTCGGCGTCAGCGAATTGTGAATCATGTCCTTCTTGCGCACGCCGCGGGTGCCCTTGACTGCGACCAGTTGCTTCTGCAGCTGCAGCTTCTCGCCGATATTGTCGTCGAGCGCCGCCTGCGACACGAAGGTGACGCCGGTCTTGCCGCGCGCCCGGCCGAGCACGCCGTACATCGGCCGGTAGTGCACCGGCTGCGGCGTCGAGATCGAGGCGTTCGGGTCGCCCATCGGGGCGGTGGCGATCATGCCGCCAAGCAGCACCAGTGACGGCTTGACGCCGAAGAAGGCCGTCTTCCAGAGCACGAGATCGGCGCGCTTGCCGACCTCGATCGAGCCGATCTCATGCGCGAAGCCGTGCGTGATGGCTGGGTTGATCGTGTATTTGGCGACATAGCGCTTGCAGCGGAAATTGTCGTTGCGGTCGCTGTCTTCCGGCAGCGGCCCGCGCTGCACCTTCATCTTGTGCGCCGTCTGCCAGCAGCGCAGCGTCGTCTCGCCGATGCGGCCCATGGCCTGCGAGTCCGACGACATCATCGAGAAGGCGCCGAGATCGTGCAAAATGTCCTCGGCCGCGATCGTCTCCTTGCGGATGCGGGATTCGGCGAAGGCGACGTCTTCCGGGATCTGCGGGCTCAGGTGGTGGCACACCATCAGCATGTCGAGATGCTCGTCGATGGTGTTGATCGTGTAGGGCCGGGTCGGATTGGTGGAGGAGGGGAGGATGTTCTCCTGGCCCGCCGCCGTGATGATGTCCGGGGCATGGCCGCCGCCCGCGCCTTCCGTGTGGAAGGAGTGGATGGCGCGGCCCTTCATCGCCGCGAAGGTGTCGGCGACGAAGCCGCTCTCGTTCAGCGTGTCGGAGTGGAGGGCGACCTGCACGTCCATCTCGTCGGCGACCGAAAGGCAGTTGTCGATCGCGGCGGGCGTCGTGCCCCAGTCCTCGTGCAGCTTCAGCCCGATGACGCCGGCGCGGATCTGTTCGCGCAAGGGCTCCGGGAGGGAAGCGTTGCCCTTGCCGAGCAGGCCGACATTGATCGGCAGCGCCTCGACCGCCTCCAGCATGCGGTGGATGTACCAGGGGCCGGGCGTCACGGTGGTGGCGAGCGTGCCGACCGAGGGGCCGGTGCCGCCGCCGACCAGCGTCGTCGTGCCGCTGGTGAGCGCTTCCTCGGCCTGCTGCGGCGCGATGAAGTGGATGTGGGTGTCGATGCCGCCGGCCGTCAGGATCTTGCCTTCGCCGGCGATGACGTCGGTGCCCGGGCCGATGATGATGTCGACGCCCGGCTGGATGTCGGGATTGCCCGACTTGCCGATGCCGGAGATGCGGCCGTCCTTGACGCCGACATCGGCTTTGATGATGCCCCAGTGATCGAGCAGGATCACGTTGGTGATGACGAGGTCGGCGACCTCGGCGGCGTTCTTCTGGCTCTGGCCCATGCCGTCGCGGATGACCTTGCCGCCGCCGAAGGTGACTTCGTCGCCATAGACGGTGCGGTCTTCCTCGATCTCGATGATCAGGTCGGTGTCAGCCAGCCGGACCCTGTCGCCCTTGGTGGGGCCGTAGAGCGAGGCGTAGTTTTCGCGGGTGATGCGCGCCATCTCAGACCTCCAGCTTTCCCATGACCTTGGCGTTGAAGCCGTAGACGACGCGGTCGCCGGCGAGCGCTACCAGCTCGACCGTGCGCGCCTGTCCCGGCTCGAAGCGGACGGCGGTGCCGGCCGGAATGTTCAGCCGGTAGCCCTTGGCCTTGTCACGGTCGAAATGCAGCGCCGTGTTGGTCTCGTAGAAATGATAGTGCGAGCCGACCTGGATCGGCCGGTCGCCGGAATTGGCAACGTCGATCGAGATGGTGGCGCGGCCGACATTGTATTCGATGTCGCCGTCCTCGAGGATGTATTCGCCTGGGATCATGACACGCCCCTACGGTATGGGATTGTGGACGGTGACCAGCTTGGTCCCATCGGGGAAGGTCGCTTCGACCTGGATGTCGTGGATCATCTCCGGCACGCCGTCCATGACCTGGTCGCGGGTCAGGAGCGTCGCCCCGTAGGACATCAGCTCCGCGACCGTGCGCCCGTCGCGGGCGCCTTCCAGGATCGCCGCCGAGATGTAGGCGATCACTTCGGGATAGTTCAGCTTGACGCCCCGGGCGAGGCGCCGCTCGGCGAGCAGAGCCGCCGTGAACAGCAGGAGCTTGTCTTTCTCGCGTGGCAGAAGTTCCATCGGCGGTCCCCAATCGTAACGTGTCTAGGTTGCCCAGATGCGCGGCGCGTTCGCCGCCTTTCCCTGGCATGACGTCCGCAGCGCATCCCACGCCTGAACGAAGAGCGACTTTCCCTCGGAAACGCGGGGGCCGAGATAGCGGCACACCACGCCCTGCTCGAGCTGGCTGACGGAGAACACGCCGTCCCCCCGGCTCCCGATCGCATTGCGGACGCGCTCGGCAGCGTCCTCGGCGAGCGGCCCGGCATAGATCATCGTACCCCATGTCGGCTGAGCGGCAAGCGCATAAGCTGCGTGGGCCAGTGCCGAGCCGCCCGGAAGTTGCATCCGCTCGAACCAGATCGGCTTGCCGTCGCGCAGGATTTCGATCCGCTGGCTCAGGCTGCCGCTCTCGAAACGCTCGCCCGCGGCCGGCCTGCCGAGGCAGATGAAATCCCAGCCGACATAGGTCGCGCCCTCGGAAAGCGTGACGCGGGTGTCGATCACCGCATTGGCGCCGTCGAACAGGATCGTCTCCTGCGGCAGGTATTCGCAGACCGCCTTGGCGCCGACGTCGATCACTGTCCGCTGCGTGCTGCGGCCGTGCTCGCTGCGATAGAATTTCGTCGCGCCCGGCGTCGTCAGCAGCGCGCGCGAGTCGGGCGCGACGTGGAAGCGGAGGTCGAGCTGATCGCCGCCGGCAACGCCGCCCGGCGGATGCAGCAGATAGACGTGGCAGGTGCCGTCCTTCTCCGGATGAAACGGCTTCTGCACGACGAGCGGCCCGAGATGGCGACGGCGCATCAGCCGCGTCTTGCCGGCGTTCGGCGCGAACCAGAGCTCCAGCTCGGCGTTCCAGTGGCTCGGCGCCGCGTCATAGTGCGCGCGCGCCGTGACGACGGCGTCGGGCATGGCACCTTCAGCGAGCAGCAGCGGCTTCACTTGGTCGGCTCCGGAACGGAAGTCGGGCGGGCATCCAGCGGGGTTGTGCCGTCAGGCTATCACACGGCCGAATGCCCGGGACAATCACAAATTCCAGTCGCCGCTGCCCAAAACGACGGCAGCTAGGCGCTGGGTCCCGCCACATGACCTGCCGTCCCGCAATCCGCGCCGCCGCTTTCCTTCCGCGTCGAAAATGGCGCAGATTGCAGCTGGCGATCGGCGCGCGCGGCGCTGATATAGTGCAGCGGACTGTGCCGTCCGCAAAGCGGGATTCGGCAGCCGGGATCAGGAAGCGGGGAATTTCGATGTTGAGGGCAATCGCCATCCGGCGGGCAGGGGAAGTCGCGGGCGAGGATGAGGCGACGCCGCTCGGCCGGGCCGTGCTGCCGCATGACGAGCGGCATCTGCGCCGCCGCGCCATCGAGCTGGTCGACGGCCGCAAGGTGCTGGTCGACCTCGCCGAGCCGGTCGTGCTCGAGGCGGATGACCGCCTGGTGATCGAGGATGGCGGCGAGATCGTCGTCGCGGCCGCCTACGAGCCGCTCTACGAGATCTACGGCAAGGATCCCGTGCACCTGATGGAGCTCGCCTGGCACATCGGCAACCGGCATCTCGCGGCGGCGATCGAGCCGACCCGTATCCTCATCCTGCGCGACCACGTCATCAAGGCGATGCTCGAAGGGCTCGGCGCGCGGGTCAAGGACATCGTCGCCCAGTTCAATCCGGTGCGCGGCGCCTATTCCGGCCATGGCGAGCATTCGCAGGGTCATGAATCTTCGCATTCCCACGCGCATGGCGATGGTCATCACGACCATGACGACCACCACCATCATCACGGCCACGACCATGGCGGCCATCGCCACGACTGAGCGGGAGGGCCGGCGGCGCTGGGCGTCGTCCGGTCGGAACCCCGATGCGGCATTCCTCGGAGGCTTGAGACCATGACATCGAAGAACGGACCCCTGCGCGTCGGTATCGGTGGACCCGTCGGTTCCGGCAAGACCATGCTGACCGAGAAGCTCTGCAAGGCGATGCGCGACGAATTTTCGATCGCCGTCGTCACCAACGACATCTACACCCAGGAGGACGCGCTGATCCTGGCGCGCCGTCAGGCGCTGCCGGAAGAGCGCATCATGGGCGTCGAGACGGGCGGCTGCCCGCACACGGCGATCCGCGAGGACGCCTCGATCAACCTGCAGGCGATCGCCGAGATGAACCGCCGCATCCCCGGCCTCGACATCGTCTTCATCGAATCCGGCGGCGACAATCTGGCGGCCACCTTCTCGCCCGACCTCGCAGACCTGACGCTCTATGTGATCTCCGTCTGCCAGGGCGAGGAAATCCCCCGCAAGGGCGGGCCGGGCATCACGCGTTCGGATTTCCTCGTCATCAACAAGAGCGACCTCGCGCCTTATGTGAACGTCGATCTCGACGTCATGCAGAAGGACGCGGCGCGGATGCGCGGGACCCGGCCCTTCGGCTTCACCGACCTCTCGCGCGGCAAGGGCCTCGACGCGGTCGTCGACTTCATCGTCGAAAACGGCGGCCTGCGGATGGAGGCGCGCAAGAGCGCGTGACGAACTCGACCATCGTCCGATGGCCAGGGTAGCAGGATTTGAACCTGCGACCCCCTCGTCCCGAACGAGGTGCGCTACTTGGAACCACCACCACCGCCCATCATCCTGAGGTGCTTCGCGAAGCGAAGCCTCGAAGGAGGGTCCAGCGGAACGCCGAAACGCGGGATGTCCGCAGGGCTCTCCCAAGGGGAGGGTCAACAACCGGATTCCACCCCCATGGATCTTGCTCTATAGAGCCGGAAACACGCCGGGTCGGGCGTGAGCGGTTGCAGGGTGCTCTGATGGATGAAGTCGAGTGCGTCGTTGTCGGCGCGGGCGTTGTCGGTCTCGCGGTGGGGCGGGCGCTCGCCAATGCCGGCCGCGAAGTGCTGGTGATCGAGGCCGAGGACGCCATCGGCACGCAGACCTCCTCGCGCAACAGCGAAGTCATCCATGCCGGCATCTATTATCCGGCCGGCAGCCTGATGGCGCGCTTCTGCGTCGCCGGCAAGCTGGCGCTCTATGAGTATTGCGCCGAGCGCGGCGTGCCGTTCAGCCGCTGCGGCAAGCTGATTGTCGCCGCCGACGAGGCCGAGCGGGAAAAGCTCGGGGCGATCATCGCCCGCGCCGCCGCCAATGGCGTCGACGATCTCGTCGAGCTGACGGCGGCCGAGGCGCAGGCGCTCGAACCCAGTCTCCAAAGCTCAGGCGCGCTGCTGTCGCCCTCGACCGGCATCATCGACAGCCACGCCTACATGCTGGCGCTGCAGGGCGACCTGGAAGCCGCAGGCGGCATGGTGGTGTTTTCAAGCCCGCTCGTCGCCGCGACGCCGGACGGCGACGGACTGGTGCTCTCGGTCGGCGGCGCCGAGCCGATGCAGCTCAGAACGCGGCTCCTGATCAACTCGGCCGGCCTGTTCGCCCCCGCCGTCGCCCGCACGATCGCCGGCCTCGATCCGGCGCATATCCCCACGGAATACTACGCCAAGGGCAATTATTTCACGCTCTCCGGCCGCTCGCCCTTCTCGCGGCTGATCTATCCCGTCCCCGTGCCGGGCGGCCTCGGCACGCATCTCACCATCGACCTCGGCGGTCAGGCGCGCTTCGGGCCGGATGTCGAATGGATCGACGCGATCAACTATGACGTCGACACGACGCGGATGCCGCTCTTCGTCGAGGCGGTGAAGCGCTACTGGCCGGAGATCGACATCAGCCGCCTGCAGCCCGGCTATTCCGGCATCCGACCGAAGATCGTGCCGAAGGGCGCGCCGGGCCAGGATTTCGTCGTCCAGGACCAAAGCGTCCACGGCATCGCCGGCCTCATAAACCTCTTCGGCATCGAATCCCCCGGCCTCACCGCGTCACTGGCGCTGGCGGACCACGTCGCCGAGCTCGCGGGGCGCTGATCCGATCGGCGCGCTGCTGGAACTCGGCGCGCCAATCTCCTACGATCAAGGCCTTGTCGTCCGGGGGGGCGGCCACACTTGGCTGGGCATTGTGCGGCGTTTCATTCTCTTTCTGCTGATCGTGATGTTCTGGGTGCCTGCCCGGACGCAGGCCGCCGACTATGCCGAGGCGCGCGCCGCCTTCAATCGTCTGGATGCCGGTTCCAGGCTGACCATCCCGCTGATGCTCGTCACCATCGGCCGCTACAACGGCATGGTGAGCGGCGAGCTGAACAAGCGGATCTATCGCGGCATTCTCGAGTATCAGTCCAGTTTGCGCGCGGCGCCGACGGGCATCCTGACCCCGAGCCAGACGGACATCCTGTATCGCGAGGGCTTTCAGATCTGGCGCCGGTGGGGCCTGCAGAGCAGCGAGTTGCCGATGGGGCGCGGCGTGCTCTATCTGCCCCTCAATCTCGTTGGCTACCCGCGGGCGACCGCGCGGGGGCGGGCCTACGAGGCGGCAGATAGCTCCGTTGCGATCGATCTGTCGGTCTATTCGCCCGGCGAATACTCGCTCGCCGAGCTTTATGTCAAGCTGTCCAAGAACGCCGGCCGGCGGGCGGTGAAGTACAAGGTCCTGCGCGACGACTTCTTCGTCGTCTCTGGTTCGCTGGGGCCGCGCGATTACTATACCAAATACGCCTATGATCGCGGCTATCTCGTTGGCTTTACGCTTGCCTGGGATCCGACCCGGATGGGGGTCGGCGATCGTCTCGCCGTGCTGATGTCGAACACCTTCTTTCCGGGCGCGGCGCCGGAATCCTCCCCGGTCGCGGAAGATCGGTCGGAACCGGCGCCGGCGCAGGTGGCCGCGGCGCCGGCTCCCGCGCCCTCTCCGCCGGAACCGTCGCGCGGCGGCGTGAGCACGGGCTCAGGCTTCTTCGTTCGGGACGACGGACTGCTGGTCACCAACAATCATGTGGTCGAGAACTGCACCTCGATCGACGTGCTCAAGGTCGGCTCCGCCACCATTCTGGCGCGGGATGTCAGCAACGATCTGGCGCTGCTGCGCACGGCGGGGCAGGGGCATTCCGTGCAGTTCCGGTCGAGCCCGATCCAGCTTGGTGAGGCGGTCTATGCGCTCGGCTATCCCTATGCCGGCACGCTCGACAACGGCTTGAATTTCACCAACGGACTGGTGAGTTCGCTGGCGGGCATCCAGAACGACAGCCGCTACATCCAGGTGACGGCGGCGGTGCAGCCGGGCAATTCCCGCGGGCCGTTGATGGACGAGTTCGGCACCGTTGCCGGCGTCGTCACGGCGCGCCTCAACGACATCAACATGCTGAAGAACTCGGGAAGCCTGCCGCAGAACGTGAATTTCGCCATTCGCGCGGACTTCGTGATGAGCTTCCTGCGCGCCAACGGCATCGAGCCGAGCGCGGCTGCCGGTGACGCCAAGATGCCGGCATCGGACATCGCCGCTCGCGGGCGGGATTTCACGGTCCAGATCGTCTGCGCGGAGGCGGGATGACGGTCCCGGCCTGAGCCGGAACCGTCATGTCATAAGTGGGGCAGGATCACCCGCGGCCGACGAGCGGCATCTTGGTGGCCATGATCGTCATCTGCAGGACGTTGGCGTCGAGCGGCAGGTTGGCCATGTGGACGACCGCGTCGGCGACGTGCTTGACGTCGAAGGTAGGCTCGACCTTGATCGAGAGGTCCGGCTGCAGCACGCCGCTCTTCATCTTGGCGGCCATCGGCGTCTCGGTGTTGCCGATGTCGATCTGGCCGCAGGCGATGTCGTACTTGCGGCCGTCGAGCGCGGTCGATCGGGTCAGGCCGAGCACGGCGTGCTTGGAAGCCGTGTAGGGCGCCGAGTTCGGGCGCGGCATCACGGCCGAGATCGAGCCGTTGTTGATGATGCGGCCGCCCATCGGCTTCTGGTCCTTCATGATGCGGAAGGCGGCCTGGGTGCAGAGGAAGACGCCGGTGACGTTGGTGTCGATCACGGCCTTCCACTGCGCAAAGGGGAGGTCCTCGATGTTGACGTTCGGCGCGTTGACGCCGGCATTGTTGAACAGCACGTCGAGGCGGCCGAAGCGGTTCTTGATCTCGCCGAAGAGGGCGGCGACAGAGGCCTCGTCGGTGATGTCGGACGGGATTGCAACGGCACCGTTGCCCGCCTCCTTCACGACCTCCTCGAGTGGCTCGGCGCGGCGGCCGGTGACGACCGTGGTGTAGCCGGCGCTCGCGAGCGCCAGGGCGACGGCCTTGCCGATGCCGGTGCCAGCGCCGGTGACGAGGGCGATCTTGCCGTTGTTGGACATGGGGTTTCCTTCCAGAAATCGTTCGTTATTGGGCGAGGAAGCCGCCATCGACCGGCAGCGTGTGGCCCGTGACCATCGCGGCGCCGGGGCTGGCGAGGAAGAGGATCGCGGCCGCCACTTCTTCCGGATCGGCGAGGCGGCGGAGCGGCGTCATCGCCTCGATGCGGGCGACGAGTTCCGGATCGGCGACCAGGCCGGCGATGAAGGGCGTGCGGACATAGGTCGGCGCCACGGCGTTGACGCGAATGCCGTTCGGCGCCCATTCGACCGCGAGCGCCCGCGTCATGTTGACGATCGCGCCCTTGGTCGTCTGGTAGGAGATGTTCGGGTACAGCCCGCCGCCGGAAAAACCCATGATCGACGAGACGTTGACGATCGCGCCCTTGGTGCCGGCGGCGATCATGTGGCGCGCCGCGATGCGCGAGGCGAGGAAGGTGCCCGTCATGTTGACGTTCACCACCGTGTCCCAGTCGGCAACCGTCAGCTCCACTGCCGGGCGGCGGATCGCCGTGCCGGCGCTGTTGACGAGGATGTCGATCCCGCCGGCGCGGTCGACGATCGTGCCGAAGGCGTCCTCGAGGCTCGCCTCGTCGGCGACGTCGGCGACGAGGGCGAAGTGCTCCGCGTCACCGCCGAGCGTCGCGAGGATGTCGTCCGGCACGGGGTTGCGGTCGAGCAGGACGACGCGGGCGCCGGCCTGCGCCAGCGCCTGCGCGCCCGCGAGGCCGATGCCGGAGCCGCCGCCGGTCACCGCGGCGACGCGGCCGGAGAGGGAGAAGAAGTCGGTCGCCATCGGTGTTCCGTTCAGTTCTGGCGTGGGATTTAGACGGCTCAGCCGCCGATCTTGCCGCCGAGCTCGTCCTCGACATGGGCGCGGATGATCTCGTCGAACGAGGTCTCGGCCTTGAAGCCGAGGCCCTCGGCGCGCTTGGTGTCGAAATCGCGCGCCCAGCCGGCGACGATGCGGTCGATCGTCTCGTCCTTCTCGTGGCGGATCAGCTTGACGGCGGCATCACCGGCGACGCGGCGCAGCGCCTCGATCTCTTCGCCGACCGTGGCCGAAAGGCCCGGCATGCTCAGCGTGCGGCGCGGGCCGACCGTGTCGAGATCGATCGTGCCGGCATGCACGAGGAAGCCGACCGCGGCGCGGGGGCTCGCAAACCAGTGGCGCACATCCGGCGACACCGGCAGCACGGCTTCCTGGCCGACCAGCGGCTCGCGCAGGATGTTGGAGAAGAAGCCCGAGGCCGCCTTGTTCGGCTTGCCGGGACGAATGCAGATCGTCGGTAGGCGGATGCCGATGCCGTCGAAGAAGCCGCGGCGCGAATAGTCGGCGAGCAGCAGTTCGCCGATCGCCTTCTGCGTGCCGTAGCTGGTCAGCGGCGTGGTGAAGAAGTCGTCGGCGATCTTTTCCGGGAAGGGCGCGCCGAAGACGGCGATCGACGAGGTGAAGACGACGCGCGGCTTGTAGCCGGACTTGGCGTTCTCGATCCGGATCGTGTCGAAGAGATAGCGCGTGCCGTCGAAATTGATGCGGTAGCCCTTGTCGAAATCGGCCTCGGCCTCACCGGAGACGATCGCCGCGAGGTGGTAGATCACGTCCGGACGGTTGGCGATCAGCGTCGCGGCGGCTTCCGGCGCCGAGAGGTCGATCGTCAGCGTGTCGACCGGGCCGGTGAAGCCCTTGGGCGCGTCGGGGGCGACGACGTCGGCGAGCGTGAACCGGCTGATTTCCTTGCCGCCCAGATGACCGTCCGCGACGAGCTTTTCCGTCAGCTTGCGACCGACCATGCCAGCCGCGCCGATGATAAGGATATGCATAGTATAACCTCGAATAATGAAACGATATCAGGACAGTCGGAGACGGGCTACCGCATAGGGGGCCAGCACGAGCGTCCGGCCGTCGAAAGGTTTGGTCAGCGTGTCGAGCGCATCCGGATCCCGCGTGGCGGCGACAAAACTGTCGGCGTCGAGCAGGAACAGGTCGCGCGGCGCGCCGGGCAGGGCGACAGACTGTTCTGTGCCCGTGCGGTTGGCAAGCCAGAGTTCCACGCCATCCCCGGTCTCGGCGGCGATCGCCTCGATCGTGTCTGGTGTTTCGACGGCGCGGAGCGGCTGGCCCGCGAGCCGCGCCAGGCCGGCGAGCACATGGAACATCGGGAACACGCCGCCCTCTTCGTCGAACCAGGGCTGCGGCCACGGATGCTTCACGAAGACCAGGCCGAAGGCGCCGGTGGTGCCGCCGAGCGTGATCACCGTGGCGCCGCCGGCGGCGAAGCGGGCGAAGAAGCCGAGCGCCCAGGCGGCGCCGAGCAGGCCGCGATGGCGCGGATCGTTGAAGTTGATCGCCTGGCGGATATTGCCGGGGTTCGCGAACGGCGCATCGCCATAGGGGTTCATGCGCATGCCGATGGCGCTCGGGCCGACCGCATAGGGCTTGTCGCCGGCAATCGCCGACGCGCTGAGCGCGATCGCCGGCAGCGTCTCCAGCCCCTCGGTGATCGAGTGGTCGTCGCCGGCATGCAGCATCGCCGTCGTCGTGAACGAGACCAGGTCGATCAGGTCGACCGGCGGCCGCTTGCGGTTCATCTCGGTGAAGAGACTGAACATGCCGCCGCCGAGCCGCGCCTTCGGGAACGCCTTTCGCGCGACGCTGAAAAAGTCGCGCGGCGGCGGGGCGGGCGGCCAGACGCTGCCGGGCAGGGTGCATTTCAAATCCGGCAGCGGCGACAGCAGCACGGTGGCGAACGGCGAGCCCATCTCGGCGACGGTTTCTCCGAGCGCCGCGATCTCCGCCTCGAAGCCGTCGACCGACTGGACGACCGCTTCGAGCCACGGCTCGGCGCCGATCGCGTTCGCTGCTTCCACGATGCCGGCGAGCGTCGCCTCGTCATGGCCGCGCGACGGGTCGTAAGAACCGACCAGCACCTTGGCGCCGACGCGGCGCAGCGTGTCGGCCTCCGCGATCGTGTCGGCGATCTCCGACGGGTCGAGCCCGAGGCCGAGCGGCGGCACCGTGCCGATGCGGTCCCCGAGCGTGACCACGCCTGCTTCCGCGCTGGCGCTGCTGTCCGCGAGCGATCCCTCGACGGTGACGCGCACCGCCTGGCGGATGGTCTCGTCCTTCTGCAGCGTGTAGGGCCAGGGCAGGGCGAGCGGTCGGACATAGGTCTTGTACGAGGCGTCGGTCCAGTTGCGCTGGTCCTCCATCTCGTAGGTGTCGCCTTCCATCCGGCAGGTCACCTTCAGCCCCGGCGCCGCCTCATGGGTGAGGGCGCGCAGATCCATCATCGGCTGCACAGGATCGATGATGTCGGGGAAGCGGCTCTCGACGACCCGCCCGTCGACATGCTCGATCGTCACCGGATGGCCGGAAACGCCGTTGATGGGATGCAGCACGACGAAGCCGGTGCGGTTGGTGAGGAAGGGATCTTCCGCATGGCCCTCGGCCGAGAAATCGAGGGTACCGTCGGCCGAGCCCTCGATGCGCGCCGCATAGCGGAAGGCCTGGTTGTCGTCGAGCGCCAGCGCCTTGTAGGTGACGGTGAAGCCGTCGGCGCGCTCGTCGACGACGAGGTCCGAGAGGACCGGGTTGTAGGTGCCCCAGTTCTTGTCGCGGACGATGAAGGAGACGGCGCGGATGATTTCGACGCCGGCATAGCGGATATGGCGGAGATTGCCGGTATCGAGCTCGGCGGTGAGCGCCCCCGCCCTCAGGATGCGGAGCGGCGTGACGGGCTCGTCGGTGCCGAAGAGCCGGATGGCGAGGGAGGCGGCGTTGCTCATCGGCTGATCCTCGAGGAGACCAGGCGTTCGACCAGGAGCGCCAGGATGATGATGGTGCCGATCGCCGTGCCCTGCCAGAACGGCGAGACGCCCATCAGGTTCAAGCCGTTGCGGATCATCACCATGATGAAGACGCCGAACAGCGTGCCGATCATCGAGCCGCGGCCGCCATAGAGGCTGGCGCCGCCGATGACGACGGCGGCGATGGCGTCGAGCTCCATCTGGTTGCCCATCAGCGGATCGGCGGAGAGCAGCTGGCTGATCGAGAAGGTGATGGCGACGGCGGCGAAGGCGCCGGAGAGCACATAGGGCAGGATCGAATAGAAGGTGGTGTTGAGGCCGGCGGCGCGGGCGGCTTCCTTGTTGGAGCCGACGGCGTAGATGGTGCGGCCGCCCTTGGTATAGGTCAGGTAGGCCCAGGCGGCGGCGTAGAGCGCGATCAGGAACAGCACGTTGGACGGGATGCCGAGGAAGTTCGTGTAGACGATGTCCTGCATGCCCATCGGGATGTTCGAGATCGCCGTCTGGCCGGAGAAGATGTAGGCGAGGCTGCGGCCGATCGCCATGACGCCGAGCGTCACCACGAAGGGCGCGAGCCCGAAGACGGTGATCAGCGTGCCCGAGATCAGGCCGATGAAGCCGCCGGCGACGACCGCGATGCCGATCGCCGGGACGATCGGCACGTGCTGCAGCGACAGGCCGAGGATGATGCCGGTCAGGCCGGCGACGGAGCCGACGGACAAGTCGATGCCGCCGGTCAGGATGACGAAGGTCATGCCGACGGCGACGATGCCGATCACCACCGACTGGTCGAGCAGGTTGAAGATGTTGGACTTGGTCAGGAAGAATGGCGACAGGAAGGACAGGCAGACCGCGATCAGCAGCGCCAAAAGCAGCATGCGGACTTCGAGCCGCTGCGCGAATTTCTTCAGCGGCGAAGCGGGGGCCTGTCGGTTCAGGGTTTGAGTAGCCATGGGCGAAAGATCCTTGCTCACAGCGTTGCCGCCATGGTGTCGATACGGGATTTGATCGTTTCCGGCGCCGGCAGCGGCCGATCGGCCGGCAGCGACAGGCCGACCCAGCCGAGGTCGTGGCCGCGCGGGCTCGTCATCGGAACGACCAGCGTGGTGCGGGCGCGGTCGGCCTCCGGCACGAAGATCGGCTCGCGGCGGCGGAGCGCCTCGGGGATCTGGGTGGCGCCGAGTTCGCGCGCCTGGCCGGCCTTGAAGCCGGGATCGAGCGCCGGATTGTCGACGACGGCGTTCAGGCAGATCAGCCGCTCGCCCTCGATCAGCGCCCAGAAGCCGGAGCCGCCGTGCTCGCGGGCGAGATCGTTCAGCATCGCGGTGTTGCGGACCATCGAGGTGCGGGGTGCTGCCAGCAGCGTCAGGCTCTCCTCGTCGAGCATGGCGCTCGGCAGGTCGGCGATGGTGCGGCCGTCGCTCATCACGACGACGCGGTCGGAGAGGCCGAGCAGTTCCTCGAAATCGGAGGAGACGACGACGAGGGCGACGCCCTCGGCCGCGATGTCGCGCAGCATGGCGTAGATCGAGGCGCGGGTGCCGATGTCGACGCCCTTGGTCGGCTCGTCGAGGATCAGCACGTCCGGCTCCAGCAGCAGCCAGCGGGCGATGATGATCTTCTGCTGCATCCCGCCGGAGAAGTTCAGCATCGAGGCGTCGGTCACCCGGTCCTCCGGCATGCCGAGCTTGGCGAGCAGCTCCTTCACCTTCTTCTCGCGCGAGGCGTAGCTGCAGAAAAAGCCGCGATGCGCGCCGAGATGCGCGAGCAGCAGGTTCTCCTTGACCGAGAGATCGGGGACGATGTTCTGCGTGCGGCGGTCCTCGGCGACGAAACCGAGGCCGGCGCGGATCGCCGCCTGGGGCTTGTCGGCCCTGAGCGGCTTGCCGTTGAGGGTCACGGTGCCGCCGGTACGCGGGCGGAGGCCGAAGATCGCCTCGACCGTCTCCGAGCGGCCGGCGCCGACGAGGCCGCCAATGCCGAGGATCTCGCCCCTGCGGACGGAGAAGGAGACATCGCGCACTTCCGGCGCCGAGGCGAGGTTGCGGACGGCAAGCGCCACCGGCGCGTCGGTCTCGGCGACCGTGTGGGTGTCGCCGCGCTCGTAGATCGCGCCGAGTTCGGTGCCGACCATGGCGCGGATCAGATCCGCCTGCGACAGCGTCGCGGTCGGGTGCGCGTTCATCACCGTGCGCCCCTCGCGCATGACCGTGACGCGATCGGTGATGGCGAAGACTTCTTCGAGGCGATGCGAGACGAAGACGAGGCCGTGGCCGGAGGCGCGCAGCCGCGCCATGATGTCGAACAGCCGCTCCGCCTCGCCGGGGCTGAGCGAGGCCGTGGGTTCGTCGAAGATCAAAAGCTTGGCGCGCACGCCGAGCGCCTTGGCGATCTCGACCAGCTGCTTCTGCGCCGAGGAGAGGCGGCGCACTTCCCAGTCGAAGGGCAGGCTGTCGCCCTGGCCGAGATCGTCGAGGATTTCCTGGCCGCGCTTGCGCAGCTGGCCATAGTCGAGCCGGCCGGGGCGGCCGAGTTCGGGCAGGAAGATGTTTTCGAGTACGGTCAGGTCGGGGACGAGGCTCGTCTCCTGCATCACGATGCCGATGCCGATCCGCAGCGCGTCGCGGGTCGAGCGCAGGCGGATCTCATGGCCGCGATAGGTGAGCTCGCCCGTATCCAGCGTGTAGTGGCCGGAGATCACCTTGGAGAGCGTCGACTTGCCGGCGCCGTTCGCGCCGAGCAGGCCGTGCACCTCGCCTTCGCGCAGTTCGAAATTCGCGCCCTGCAGAGCCCGCGTGCGGTCGAAGGTCTTGGTGATGTCCCGGGCGGTGAGAAGGGTGGTGTGGCCCGTCTCCGCGAGGGGGGCAGTGTTGGGCTGCAAGGGTCATGCTCCTGGGCACGGCCACGCGCGCGCCGCGACGGGCACGGGTGGCGAGAGGGCTCGCAACCGGCCGCGCGACGACGGGCGCCGCGCGGCCGGCTATGATCAGACTTCGTTGGCGAAGACCGTCTGGCGGATCGTTGGCAGTTCCTGCTCGATGTTCGTGCTGGTGATGGCGACGATCGGAACGGTGATTTCCTTCTCCGGCGTCTTGCCGTCGAGGACGTCGAGCAGCGCTTCGCCCGACTTGACGCCCATCAGGTAGGGCTGCTGCATGCCGGAGACGACGAGGTCGCCCGACTTCAGGAGGTCGACGAATTCCGGAATGCCGTCGAAGGCGGCGAGCAGGACTTCGCCGTTGCGGCGGGCCGCCTTGATGGCGCGCAGCGCGCCGATCGCCGGCTGGTCGGTCTGGATGAACAGGCCGCGCATGTCCGGATTGGCGGTGAGGAGGTCCTGCGTGAACTTGAAGGTCTCGTCGGCGGTGTAGCTCTGCATCTGCTGCAGGCCGGCTTCCTTGCCGGTGAAGCCGCCTTCCTTCAGGCCGTCGAGGAAGCCCTTGGTTCGGGCCTGGCCGTTCTTGCGCGCCTGCGAGATGGCGACGATACCGACCGAGCCGCCTTCCCAGCCCTTCGCCTTCAGCGCCTCGGCGAGCGCGACGCCGACGTCGTGCGCGCCCTTGTAGTTGTCCGAGATAATGAAGGAGGAATAGTCGCCGCTATTGGTGCCGATATCGCCGATGACGACGGGGATGTTGGCCTTCTGGGCCAGCGCCAGCACGCTCGGCGCGGTCGAGGAATCGGTCGGCGAGATGATGATGCCGGCGACGCCGCGGGCGATCGAGTCCTGCGCGTTGCGCAGCTGCGTCTCGGCGCTGTTGTGGCTGTCGAGCGCCTGGAAGTTGAAGCCCTTCTCCTTGACGGTGGCTTCGATGCCCTTCGACAGGTAGCGCCAGAACGGCAGGTCGAGGCCGGGCGTCAGATAGACGATTTCCTTGCCGGCCGCCGCGGCGGCGGACATGCCGGCGAGGCCGGAGCCCGCGAGCAGCGTCGTGCCGGCCGCGAGCTTCAGGAATGTGCGACGTTCCATAGAGTTCCTCCCATTGGATCAGCCGGAATCGGCTGCGTTGCAGAAATGGATGCGCCGGTGCGCGCGCTGCGATCCCCCGTTCGCGCGCGCCGGTCGGTCGGTCAGCCGCCTCCCTTCAGGAAGGGCTGCGTCGTCACGTAGATGCGGCCGGTATGGGTCATGAAGGCTTCCGCCGCCGCCGCCGGGTCACGGGCGCGGATCGCCTCGACGATGGCGACGTGGTCGGCATAGCTGGTCGCGATGGCGCCGGGGCTCGTCAGCGCCTCGCGGCGGTATTCCATCATGTAGGCGTAGAGATCGGTGCTGATGTCGGCGAGCAGCGGGTTGCCGGAGGCCTGGTAGATGGCGACGTGGAATTCGCGGTCGGAGATCAGGAAGCGGACGGGGTCGTCCAGCGCCTCGACTTGCGCTTCCAGCAGCGACTGCAGGATGGCGACCCCGGCGTCGTCGATGTTGCGGGCGGCGTCGGCGACCACCTGGCGGTCGACCAGCAGGCGCGCCGCGTGCACGGATTCGATGTCGTAGGAATTCACCGCGCGGGCGGTGGCGAAACCGACGCCGATCGGGCCGACCTCATTGCTGCGCACCCGCGTCCGCGCGCCATGCGAAATCTCGAGAATACCGCGCGCCGCCAGCATCTGGATGCCGCCGCGCACGGCGTCGCGGCTGACGTTGAGGGCGGTGGCGAGATGGCGCTCGCTCGGCAGCGCGTCGCCGACCTGCAGGATGCCGGAGGCGATCAGCGCGGCGATCTTGTCGCTGATGACGCTGGTGATCGGGCGCTTGACGATGGCCTCGCGAAAGCTCGGGAGCTCGGCGAGAAGCGCAGGATCCAGATTCTTCGTCGAAACCGTCATCGCACCACTAATTGACTGATCGGACCAGCAGACCAGTTTGTTAAACAGGCGACGCCATCGCCTGTCAAGCCGCCAAATGATTGCGCTGTCATTCCTAGTTCGCTTGCGGCCGGAGCCGGCCCGTTCCGGCCGCTCGCATCCGCCGATCGGCCGTTGCCTGCCGCGACGTCCCGCAGAAAGAGCTCTTTATTCGGGCAGTTTCGTTGGGAACGGAGCGGCGACGGTGACGTTTAGTCCGTGTCTTCCGTGCAGCCGAAGTCGGGATTCTTCCCGCTGACTGCCACGTCGAAACGTCTGAAAAGCAAAAGAACAGGAGCGTTTCATGGCAATCGAACATGCCTTGATACGGGCTGTGCAAAAACCTTGGGGAAGCTGGAACCTTCGTCCTTGGAGTGCGCTCAGGCCCGATGCCGAACCGATCGGAGAACTATGGTTTGAACGGGCGGATGCGGCTGCGCCGACGCCGGAACTGCTTTTGAAGCTGCTGTTCACCCGCCAGGCCCTGTCGATCCAGGTGCATCCGGGCGATGCCTATGCCCGCACGATGGGCGAGCCGCACGGCAAGACCGAGGCCTGGTACATCCTCTCGGCCGAGCCGGATTCTGCCATCGCGGCCGGTCTCAAGCAGGAACTGACGCCCGAGGCGCTGCGCGCCGCCATCGAGGACGGTTCGATCGCCGATCTGGTGGCGTGGCATCCGGTTCGCGCCGGCCAGGCCATCTTCATCCCCGCCGGCACCATCCACGCGATCGGTCCCGGGCTGGTGCTCGCCGAAATCCAGCAGCGGAGCGACGTGACGTTCCGCCTGTTCGACTATGGCCGCAAGCGCGAGCTGCATGTCGACGCCGGCGTCGCCGTCGCGGAGGCCGGCCCGATGGCGCCGGCGGAGGCGCCGCGTTCGCTGGGCGACAGCCGCACCCTGCTGGTCGCCAATCCGTATTTCGTGCTGGAGCGCGTGGAACTGGCGCCGGATGCGACGCGGGTCCTGAACGCGTCGCAGGAAACCTGGATGCTCGGCCTCTCCGGCGATGCCTCTCTCGGCTCGACCGATATCTCGGTCGGCGAGGCGGCCTTCCTCGATCAGGAACGCTGCACGATCCACGCCGGCCACGCCGGCCTCAGGGCGCTCGTCGCCTATCTCGGCCCCGAGCCGCGTCGCGACCTGCTGCGTATCCCCGACCAGACCCGTGTCGACCCTTCCGCGGAGCAACCCCGAGGCGCGTCGATTTCCCAACCCAGGGGGAGTGCCCCGGCGCCCTCCCGCATCGCGGAGAATACCCTATGAAATCGGTACGCCGGCCTTCGACCCTGCGTGTGGCGTTCATCGGAAACTCGCTTCCCCGCCGATGCGGCATCGCCACCTTCACCACGGATCTGCGACAGGCGATGGCGGATTCCGTCGCCGCCGAGACGGAAGTCGTCGCCATGACGGATCATGGCCGGAGCTATGACTATCCGGAGGCCGTCACCGTCGAGATCGACGATGCGAGGCTCGAGGACTATGTCGCCGCGGCGGACTACCTGAACCAGGGCGACTTCGACGTCGTCTCGCTGCAGCACGAATTCGGCATTTTCGGCGGCGAGGCCGGCAGCCATGTCATCGCGCTGCTGGCGCGGCTCGACATGCCGGTGGTAACGACGCTGCATACGGTGCTGGCGGAGCCGACCGATGCGCAGCGCCGCGTGCTCGACCGGATCATCGATCTCTCGGCGCGCCTCGTCGTCATGGCGGAGAAGGGCCGCGAAATGCTGCGGACCATCTACCGGGTGCCGGACGAGAAGATCGAGGTGATCCCGCACGGCATCCCCGATTTCGACCTCGTCGATCCCGAGCCGGTCAAGGAGAAGCTCGGCTTTGCCGGACGAACCGTCATCCTGACCTTCGGCCTGCTGTCGCCGAACAAGGGCATCGAGGTGATGATCGACGCGATGCCGGAGATCCTGGAGAGCCGCCCGGACGCCGTCTATGTCGTGCTCGGCGCGACCCACCCCAATCTCGTGCGCGACCAGGGCGAGAGCTATCGCGACCGTCTGAAGGCGCGCGCCGGCGATCTCGGCATCGAGGACCACATCGTCTTCCTCGACCAGTTCGTCGACCGCGACACGCTGCTCGACTACATCGCCATGTGCGATCTCTACGTCACGCCCTATCTCAACGAGGCACAGATGACCTCAGGGACCCTGGCCTACAGCTTCGGTCTCGGAAAGGCGGTCGTGTCGACACCCTATTGGCATGCGAACGAGCTTCTGGCGGAGGGACGCGGCGTGCTCGTGCCCTTCGGCGACGCGGCCTCGACCGGCCATGCGATCGCCGATCTCCTGACCGACGGCGACCGTCGCGACGCCATGCGCAAGCGGGCCTATTCGTCCAGCCGCGCCATGACCTGGGAGAATACGGCCAAGCGCTATCTCGCCGCCTTCGAGACGGCGCGCCGGCCGATGGATCGCCTCAAACTCATTTCCCGGTTCGGCTCGGACGCGCGCGCGCTCGCCAACGCGACGCCGCCGGCCATGCAGCTCGGCCATTTCCTCGCCATGTGCGATGATACCGGCCTGTTCCAGCACGCGGTGCATTCCGTGCCGGATCGCCATCACGGCTATTGCGTCGACGACAACGCCCGTGCGCTTCTCGTCGCCTGCGCGTTGAACCGGACCGGCGAGCAGCGCCTGCCGGAAGGGCTGACGGCCCGTTTCGCCGCCTTCATCCAGCATGCGTGGAACCCGGACGTCAGGCATTTCCGCAACTTCATGAGCTTCGACCGGCGCTGGCTGGAGGAGCGCGGTTCGGAGGACAGCCACGGCCGCACGCTCTGGGCGCTGGGCGAGGCGGCCGCGAGCGACAGCAGCCCGTCGCGACGGCGCTGGGCGGCGTCGCTGTTCATCGCGGCGTTGCCGACGGTGGCCGATTTCGGGTCGCCGCGTGCCTGGGCGTTCACGCTTCTGGGGCTCGCGCCTTTTTGTGCCGCATTTCCGGACGATCCTGTCGCCCGTCGTTACCGGGATCTGCTGGCCGAAAAGCTCATGTCGATCTTTGCCAAGACTGAGACGCCCGATTGGGTCTGGTTCGAGAACGGGCTGGCCTATGACAATGCCCGCCTGCCGGAAGCCCTGATCCTTTCGGGCATGGCGAGCGGGACGGCGTCGCATGTCGAGGCCGGGCTGCGCTCGTTGCGTTGGCTCACGGGCGTGCAGACGGCGCCGAGCGGATGCTTCCGTCCTGTGGGCAGCGAGACTTTCGGCGACCTCCGCAAGCCGCCGCTCGCCTTCGACCAGCAGCCGCTCGAGGCGACGGCGACGATCTCCGCCTGTCTCGCCGCCTGGCGCGCCGATGGCGCCCGCACCTGGATCCGCGAGGCGAGGCGCGCCTTCGCCTGGTTCCTCGGCGAGAACGATCTCAAGACGTCGCTGGTCGATCCGGAAACCGGCAGCTGCCGGGACGGGCTGCATCCGGACCGGGCCAACGAGAACCGTGGAGGCGAATCCGTGGTGTCCTACCTGCTCAGCCTTGCCGAGATGCGCCAGCTGGCGCGGCTTGACGGCGATCATGTGCGGCGCGAGCTGCGCGCCGTGCGCGCGTGACGACCGTGTTAAATACCGTCAAACCAGCCGAGGACGCCTTGTCTCATGCTTCGTTCCTGAACCGGCAGGCTCTGTTTCTGCGACCGGATCCCTCGCGCGTGGTCGTGCGGCCGTTCAAGCCGGCGACGGAGCCGCGGGATCTGCATCCGAAGGAGAAGACGCGGGCGAACCATATCGTCGACCGCGTCCTCGCCCTCAGCCCGGAGGCGGCGGCCAGCCAGCTGATCGACGTGCTGGAGAATTTCGACGGCCGGCACCGCAATCTCCTGAAGACGTTCGAGAACCGCGCCGACGAGATGGAGGACGCCTTCTCGTCGCATCAGGAGTTCAGCCGGATCCAGCGCCAGCTGATCGGCGCCTATTTCCTGCATGAATACTCGTTCGAATCGGCGGCCTTGTTCAATCCGAGCATCGTGCTGCATCCCGACCAGAGCGGCGCGCCGGCGGGAGGCTGTCGCTTCATCCTGAGCCTGCGCTCGGTCGGCGAGGGGCACATCTCGTCGCTGACCTTCCGCTCCGGCACGATCACCCGCGATGGTGCCGTCGCGGTCGAACCGACCGTGCGGCTCGCCTCGGTGCCGAAGGTCGTCAACCGCGCGCCGGTGCTCGACGGCGAGGTGATCGATCTCGCCTTCACGCCCGAGGAGGACATCACCGAGCGGCTGATCTTCCCGCTCAGCCTCTCGCAGTCGAACGGCATCGAGGATGCGCGCTTCGTCCGCTTCGAGGACGAGGGCAAGCGCACCTACTTCGCGACCTACACCGCCTATAGCGGCAGCGCGATCCGCTCCGAGCTGCTGCAGACGGATGATTTCATCCATTTCCGCATGTCGCCGCTCTATGGCAGCGCCGCGCGCAACAAGGGCATGGCGCTGTTTCCGCGCAAGATCGACGGCCGGTACACGATGATCGGCCGGCAGGACAACGAGAACCTCTATCTGATCCACTCCGACGATCTCTATTCGTGGGAGGGCGGCGTGCCCTTCATGCGGCCGCGCTTTCCGTGGGAGTTCGTGCAGATCGGCAATTGCGGCTCGCCGATCGAGCTCGACGAGGGCTGGCTGCTGTTCACCCACGGCGTCGGCCCCGTGCGCAAATATTCGATCGGCGCGGCGCTGCTCGACAAGAAGGATCCGTCCAAGATCCTCGCCCGCTCCAGCGAGCCGATCATCCGGCCCGAGCCGTCGGAGCGCGAGGGCTATGTGCCGAACGTCGTCTACACCTGCGGCGCGATGCGGCATGGCGAGCACATCATCCTGCCCTATGCCGTTTCGGATACCGCCTCGACTTTCGCGACGATGCGGATCGACGCGCTGCTGCGCGCCATGGAGGGGTGATCCGGCATCGTCCGGATCCCGCCTTCGCCGGTGGACCGGAGGCCGTCTCCGCGATAATGCTGTCTCGAAACGCGAGCGGGGGAGCAGGCGGATTTCATGGCGACGCAATCGGAACAGGCACGCACGGCCATCATCGTGATGGGCGTGTCCGGCTCGGGCAAGTCGAGCGTCGGCGAAGGGCTGGCGGCGGCGCTCGGCATCGATTTCGTCGATGGCGACGGCCTGCACAGCCCCGAGAACGTCGCCAAGATGGCCAGCGGCACGCCGCTGGTTGACGACGACCGCTGGCCCTGGCTCGACAAGATCGGCCGGACGCTCGGCGATCGCGCCGCGCATCCCGCTGGCATCGTCGTCGCCTGTTCGGCGCTCCGGAAGATCTATCGCGACCGCATCCGCGCCGCCGCCGGTCAGCCGATCCGCTTCGTCTTCCTCGACGCGCCACAATCGCTGGTGCAGGACCGCCTCGGCGCCCGCAAGGGGCACTTCATGCCGCCGAGCCTGCTCGCCAGTCAGTATGCGACGCTGGAGCGGCCGGGCGCGGACGAGGCCGACGTGCTCGCCGTCGCCGTCGACGTGCCGGTCGTGGAGATCGTGCGGCGCGCGGCGGAGCGGCTGATCGAGCCTGGCGCGCGGGTCTGACGCAACGGCAGTTCCAACGCTGCCTGAAATGCCGGTCCGGGGGAGCACAAGATACTCCGGGCGCGGGAAATTTCGGAACAATCCAACTCGCTTCTTCGCAATGCCCGCCGTACTAGTTTCAATCTTGGCCGTCGCGGTTTCCCCCGAGCCGCTGTGCGCCTCCATCCCGCTTCGCTTGGTCGATAGTCGATGACGCAAAGGCCAGATACCTCCGCCGTCGCCCTTCGGGGCGTCGTCAAGCGCTTTGGCGAGCAGACGGTGCTGGACGGGCTTTCGCTCGACGTGCCGCGCGGCGAGTTCCTGGCGATCGTCGGCCCGAGCGGCAGCGGCAAGACGACGGCGATGCGCCTGATCGGCGGCTTCGAGACGCCGGACGAGGGCTCGGTCTGGATTTCCGGCGAGGACGTCACCGGCCTGCCGGCCGAACGGCGCGACGTCAACACCGTGTTCCAGAGCTACGCGCTCTTCCCGCATCTCTCCGTGCTCGACAATGTCGCCTATGGCCCGAGGATGCGCGGCGTGCCGCGGGCCGAGCGGCGGCGGCAGGCGGGCGAACTGCTCGAGCTCGTGCGCCTTTCCGGCGCGGCCGACCGCAAGCCGGCCCAGCTCTCCGGCGGCATGCAGCAGCGCGTGGCGCTCGCCCGCGCGCTCGCCAACCAGCCGGCCGTGCTGCTGCTCGACGAGCCGCTCGGGGCGCTGGACCGCAAATTGCGCGAAGAAATGCAGCGCGAGCTTCGCCGCATCCAGACCGAGCTCGGCGCCACCTTCATCTACATCACGCACGACCAGGAAGAGGCCTTCGGCATGGCCGACCGCCTCGCCGTGATGCGCGACGGCCGCTTCGCCCAGATCGGCGATCCGGCGACGCTCTACGACCAGCCGGCCGACGCCTGGGTCGCGCTCTTTCTCGGCAGCGCCAACCGCATCGCCGCGACGGTGGGCGAGGGCGACGCGCTCGCCTCCGATCTCGGCCCGCTCGAGGCCAGCCATGTCAGCGCCGACCTCGCCGCCGGCGATCGCGCACTGGTCATCGTCCGGCCCGAGCAGACCCGCTTTTCCCGCGCCGCCGTCGCCGGGCCCAATGCGATATCCGCCCGCCTCGTCGACGCGGTCGCGCTCGGACCGTCGCTGCGGCTTCGCGCCGTGACCGCCGGCGGTACGGAATTCGAATCGATCGAGCCGCGTGGCGACGTTCCCTCCGCGGATGCGCCCCTCCAGCCGGGCGATCCGGTCACCGTCAGCTTCGACGCTTCCGCCGCGCGCGCCTATCGCGCGGAGCCGCTTCCCTCCCGCCCGTCCTCTTGAAAGGAACGTGTCATGACCCGGCATCTGCTTCTTCCCCAGGGATCTTCCAAGCGCGCGGGCTTCAGCCGGCGCTCCCTGCTCGGCCTCCTCGGCGCGGCGCCGGCGGCGCTGGCGCTGCAATCGGCGTTTCCGGGCCGGGCCTCGGCCGCGGAGCCGGTCAGCGGCGGCGCGCTCAACGTCTTCTCCTGGCCGAACTACTTTTCCAACGACAGCCTCGCGGAATATGCGCGGAAGTCCGGCGTGACGCCGAACATCACTTCCTACGATTCCAACGAGACGCTGTTCGCCAAATTGAACAGCCCGGCCGGCGCCGATTTCGATCTCGTCATCCCGAGCTCGAGCTGGATCAAGCAGCTCGCCGATCGCGGCCTCCTGCAGGAGATCGACCACAGCCGCCTGAACTTCGGCTCGCTCGATCCCTCGCTGCTCAACCGCGATTACGATCCCGGCAACAAGTACTCGATCCCCAAGGATTGGGGCGTGCTCGGCGTCGTCTATGACCCGGAAGCCGTCGGCGGCGAGATCAAGACCTGGCAGGATTTCCTCGATGCCGGCGCCAAGCCCGGCGTCAGCGGCAAGGTCCGCCTGTCGGATTCCGGCTGGGAGACGATCGGCATGTCGCTCTGGACCCATGGCAAGGATTGGAACAAGGCGACCGAGGCCGAAATCCGCGCCGCCGGCGAGGAGATCAAGGCCTTCGCCAAGCATGTGAAGACCTTTGGCGGCCTCGATCCGAACCAGCTCGCCAACGGCGCCATCGTGCTGGCCCAGACCAACCAGGGCACGGCGCGCGCCGCCATCGCGCTCAATCCGAAGCTGAAATTCGTCGTGCCCGGCCCGATGAGCGAGCTCTGGGTCGACAATTACGCCATTCCCGCCAAGGCGCCGAACCTCGACCAGGTCTATGATTTCCTCGCCTACCAGCTCGAGCCGGCGGTGCAGATCTCGGAGACGCAGTATATCGGCTTCCCGGCCGCGCTCGCCGGCCTGCGCGACAAGCTGCCTTCCGACACCAAGGACGTCGACCTGATCTTCGGCGGCAAGGACCTCGATTTCGACAAGCTCACCTCCTTCGTCGTCGATCCGGCAACTGTCGGCGTCTATCTCGAGGTGCAGACCGAGATCCAGGCGGCGGCCGGCGGTTAAGCGCAAGCCCATCCTCTCTGAGGAATAGCGTTGCACAACTCGACCATCATCCTGAGGTGCCCGGCGAAGCCGGGCCTCGAAGGAGGGTCCAGGGAACGCCTTGATGCCGATCGCGGACGGATCGCTACGGAGTTCTGGTCCGTGTCGGCATACTGGAGTGTCAGGCTGGACCCTCCTTCGAGGCTTCGCTCCGCGAAGCACCTCAGGATGATGGCGGAGCGTTATCCGGAGCGGCGTTGCGCTAGGGACGACGCTCCTGGATGAGGTGAACTGGCAGATGGCCGATCCAAGAGACTCATGACTTCCGCGAACAAAACAGGTCAGACCCCATCGAAACGCGCGCCCTCGGCGCGCGTTTCCGATCACCTGTTCGCCGCCATCCCGACGATCTGGCTGGCGCTTTTCTTCCTGGCGCCGCTCGGCTTCACCGTCGTCTATTCCTTCGGAAACTCGCTGTTCGGCGCGGTCGAGCTCGGCTTCACGCTGAAGAACTACCAGACCGCGCTGTCCGGCTTCTACCTGACCACCTTCCTGCGCACCGTGCAGTTCGCGGTGACCGCCTCGGCGCTCTGCCTCGTCGTCGCCTTCCCGGTCGCCTATTTCATCGCGCGCAAGGCCGGGCGGTTCCGGACGCTGGCGCTGGTGCTCATTCTGATCCCCTATTTCTCGTCGTTCCTCGTCCGCGTCATGTCCTGGCAGATCCTTTTGGCGCGCGGCGGGGTGGTCGAGGTGATCCTGAATTTCCTGCATCTGCATGACGGGCCGCTCGACCTGCTCGACACCAAGACCGCCGTCTTCATCGGCATGGTCTACGCCTATCTGCCGATCGCCATCGTGCCGCTCTTCGTCGTGCTCGACCGCATTCCCGGCCCGCTGCTGGAGGCGAGCCGGGATCTCGGCGCCAGCCGTTTCCAGACTTTCTGGGCCGTGACGCTGCCGCTGGCGCGGCCGGGCATCGCCACTGCCGTGCTGCTCACCGCCGTGCCGATGCTGGGCGAGATGGTGATCCCGAAACTGCTCGGCGGCAGTCGCGGCGTGCTGATGGGACAGGCGATCTCGTCGCAATATCTGCAGTCGCAGAACTATGCGCTCGGCTCCGCCATGGCGGTGCTGGTGCTGATCGCGGTCGCCGTCGTCGTCGCGGCGCTGGCGCGCCTCACCAAGGGCTTCGCCGAGGTGTCGGCATGAGCGCGCGCGCGGCAAGCCCGGGGCAGGGCGATTTCCGCCGGCGGGCGACCGATGCCGGCCTCTCGGTCTGGTTCGTGCTGGCGATCCTGTTCCTGTTCGCGCCGATCGCCGTCTCGATCCTCTATTCGTTCAATCTCGGCGTCGTCGGCAAGCAGACCTCGCATTTCACCGGCTGGACGCTCGAATGGTATCCGGCCGCCTGGAACGACCTGGCGCTGCGTCGCTCTGTTCAGACCAGCCTCTATGTCGCGTTCTGGGCCGCGCTGATCGCCCTCGCCATGGGCGCGTCGCTCGGCTACGCGCTGGTGCGCCATCCAAGCCCGCGCGTGCGCCGCTGGCTCTCGGGCCTCACCTACATTCTGCTGATCGTGCCGGAAGTCGTCATCGGCGTCTCGCTGCTGCTCTTCTACGCCGTCACCGGCGTGCCGCTCGGCGCCGCGACGCTGATCGCCGGCATCACGCCGGCGGCGATCGCGGTGACGGCGCTGATCGTGCGGGCCCGGGCGCTGACGCTCGATCCGAGGCTGGAGGAAGCGGCGGCCGATCTCGGCAGCACGCGGCTGAAGACGCTCTGGTTCATCGTGCTGCCGCAGCTTCTGCCGGCGATCCTCGCCGGCGGACTGATGTCCTATGCCTTCTGCTTCGACAATCTCGTCGTCGCCGCCTTCCTGACCACGCCGGCGGTCAACACGCTGCCGGTCTATCTCTATGGCAGCCTGCAATACGGCCCGGCGCCCTCCGTCTATGCAGCGGCGACGGTCGTGTTTCTCTTCACGGTCACCCTGCTCGGGCTGGCAGCGCTCTGCTTCCGCCTGAGCCGCAAGCCTGGCCGGACCGGGGCCAGCTAGAAGATGGAGGCGGCGAGATTGCAGTCCCCGTTCCCCAACATCCTGAGGAGGCTTTCGCAGAAAGCCGTCTCGAAGGACGCACGATGAGTGGGCGAGTTCCCCTTTGAGAGCTCACCGACACCCTGCGGCCTTCGAGACGGCCCTTTGGGCCTCCTCAGGATGTTGGGGGCGGTGTTCCCTCAGCACGAGTTGAAAAGCCGGATCTTCCCCCCGGATCCGGCGCCAGCACGAGACGAAAGACGATGACCCAGTTCTCCACCGAAGACCTGCTCGATCCGCCCGCCTATCCCAGCGTCGGCTATGCCGTATTGGCCGACCAGATCGGCGTGGTCATGCGCAGTTTCGACGATATCGTCTTCGTGCAGGCGGAAGCGGTCGTGGCGCTGGAAGCCGTGGCGGCCAGCCTCGCCAAGCCCGGCCTTCGCGTCTTGAACGTCGTCACCAGCATGTATGGCGACTATTTCGCCACCTGGCTGCGCCGCGGCGGCGCGGATGTCGAGAACGTCGTCGCCAAGCTCGGCCGGCCGGTCGAACTCGCCGCGTTCCAGGCCGCGCTCGACGCCATGGAGCAGGTCGACGTCGTCGTGCTCGTGCATGGCGAGGCGGCCAACGGCGTCCTGAACCCGCTGCCGCAGATCGCGGAAGCCGCCAAGGCGCGCGGCGCGTTGCTGGTGGTCGACGCGGTGGCATCGATCGGCGCGCATCCGTTCGAGGTGCAGACGCTCGGCATCGATATCGCCGTCATCGGGCCGCAGAAGGGGCTGGGCGGGCCGGCCGGTCTTTCCGCCATCTCGGTCAGCGAGGCGGCCTGGGCCAGGATCGCCGAGGCGCCGGCGCTGCGGCTCTCGACCCTCTCGCTGCTCGATCTCAAGGAAAACTGGCTGGATCGCGGCGCCGATGCGCTGCCCGGAACGCCGGCGCCGCTGGAATTCTGGGCGCTCGATGCGGCGCTGAACCGGATCGACGCGGAAGAGGACGGCATCGAAACGGTGGTCGAGCGCCACCAGGTCGCCGCCCGCGCCACCCGCGCCGGCCTGCGCGCGCTCGGTATCACCCCGTGGATCGAGGACGACGCCAGCGCCTCGGCGCTGGTGACGGCGGCGCCGATCCCGGAGGGCATCGTGCCGGAGGAACTGGTCGCGGCGACGAAGGCGATCGAGGACGCGGCCATCAGTCCCGGCGTCGGCGGCGTCGAGACGCTGCTGGTCCGTCTCAACCACACGGGCCTTCGCGCCGCCTACCGGCCGGTGCTCGCCAATGTCGTCGCCTATGGCAGGGCGCTCGCTTCGCTCGGCCACGAGGTCGATGTCGACGCGGCGATCGAGGCCGTCGCCAAGGCCTACCAGGACGCCGAGCCGGCCGGCTCGACGGAATAGAATGGATGACGCAGCATTCTTCACCTCTCCTTGGTGCAGCTCGCCGTCCTCAGCATCCTGAGGAGGCTTTCGCAGAAAGCCGTCTCGAAGGACGCAGGACCTACGGGCAGGATTTCCGCTGCGCTCGATCGCTCTGCGTGCTTCGAGACGGCCCTTCGGGCCTCCTCAGCATGTTGGAGGACGGTAGCGTGCGGAGGTTTCCCCTCCAGGAATGGTGAGAAGCTGGTTCCTGGCAAAATTGACCGCCTGAAACCGCCCGTCCAATATCAGCCCTTCGGATGATCCCATGACCGCCCGCACCATCCATCTGAACGCCTTCGAGAACTGCTCGCCGGTCAACATCTCGGCTGGCCTCTGGCGTCACCCGGAAGACCAGTCGCACCGCTACAAGGATCTTTCCTACTGGACCGAGCTCGCCGTGATGCTGGAGGAGGCGGGGTTCGATTCGATTTTCCTCGCCGACGTGCTCGGCATGCTCGACGTCTATGAGGGCAAGCCGGACGCGGCGCTGCGCAATGCGATTCAGGTGCCGATCAACGACCCGCTGTCGATCATTTCGGCCATGGCGGCGGCGACCAAGCATCTCGGCTTCGCGGCGACGGTGTCGCTGACCTACGAGCAGCCCTATGGCTTCGCCCGCAAGATGACGAGCCTGGATCACGCCAGCAACGGTCGCGTCGGCTGGAACATCGTCACCTCCTATCTCGACAGCGCCGCCCGCAATCTCGGCCGCGGCGAGCAGCTCTCGCATGACGAGCGCTATGATCGCGGCGACGAGTTCATGGAGGTGCTCTACAAGCTCTGGGAAGGCTCCTGGGAAGACGACGCCGTCGTCATCGACAAGGCGCGCGGCATCTATGTCGATCCCGCCAAGGTGCATCCGATCCGCCATGCCGGGCGCTATTTCAACGTGCCCGACGCCTTCATCGCCGAGCCGTCGCCGCAGCGGACCCCGGTGCTGTTCCAGGCCGGGTCCTCCTCGCGCGGCCAGACTTTCGCCGCCACCCATGCCGAGGCCGTCTTCGTGCACGGCACGCGGCCGGAGGTGATCGCGCCCGTCGTCGCCAACATCCGCGCCAGCGCGGCGGCGCAGGGGCGCGATCCGAGGAGCCTCAAGGTTTTCGCCGTCACTACCATCGTCGCCGGCGCGACGGACGGCGAGGCGGACGAGAAATATGCCGAACTGCTCTCCTATGCCGACTATGAGGGCGCCATGGTGCAGTTCGCCGGGCCGCTCGGTCTCGACGTTTCGAAATTCGATCCCGACCAGCCGCTGACCGAGATCAATCCGAACGCGGCGCATTTCGCCCGCCATCTCTTCGCCGACGCCGATCCGGACGTCGTCTGGACGCTGCGCGACATCGCCCACTACATGGGCGTCGGCGGCATGGGGCCGAAATTCGTCGGCTCCGGCGCGACGGTTGCCGACGAGATGCAGCGCTGGGTCGAGATCGCCGATCTCGACGGCTTCAACATCACCTATGCGATCCGTCCCGGCACTTTCGTCGACACGGTGAAATACGTCGTGCCGGAACTCCGCCGGCGCGGCCTGCTGCGTCCGGCCTATGAGGGCACGACGTTCCGCGAAAACCTCCTCGGCGCCGGCCAGAAGCAGCTCCGCGACGACCATCCGGGGAAGAAGTATCGGCGCGGGTAGGGGGCTTATATACCTCTCCCATGGGGAGAGGTCGGCCCGCAGGGCCGGGTGAGGGGTTGAGACCTCGCCGGAGAAGCCTGAACCCCTCACCCGCCGCACGTTGTGCGTCGACCTCTCCCCATGGGAGAGGTGAAGAAAACGTCCCTTCGTGGAAAGACCACCATGTTCGATCTCGACACCGCCCAGCGCTTCATGCAGGCCGAGGGCATCGATGCCTGGCTGCTGGTCGACTATCGCGGCAGCAACCCGCTGCTCTGGCACATCCTCGGCGTCGTCCGGAATCCCACCCGACGCGCCTTCCTGGTCGTGCCGCGTTCCGGCCCGCCCGTGCTGCTGATCCATACCGTCGACCAGTTCTTCTTCCACGACGTCGAACTCGACAAGCGGATCTATCGCGGCTGGGTCGAGATGCGGGCGATGCTCCGCGAGTTGCTCGGACCGGGGCAGCGGCTCGCGCTCGAATATTCGGAAGAGGGCGGCGTGCCGACCGTCTCCTGGGCGGATGCCGGCACGGTCGAGCTGCTCCGGAGCTGGGGCTACGCCATCGCCTCCTCGGCCGACCTGTTCCAGGTCTCGGCCGCCGCCTGGGACGACTTCGCGATTGAAAGCCACAAGCGCGCCTGCGTCGTCGTCGCCGGCATCAAGGATGCCGCCTTCGATCGCGTGAAAACGGCCATCAGGGTTAACAAACCGCTAACGGAATTCGAGCTGCAGCAGTTCATCTTCTCCGAGTTCGACCGCCTCGGTCTGGAGACCGAAGGCCAGCCGGTCGTGCAGGTGAACGGCCATTCCGGCATCGTCTCCTACGAGCCGAAGCCGGAGGGTTCCGCCCTTATCGGCGCCGGCGACTGGCTGTTGATCGATTTCTGGGCCCGCTATCCCGGCGAGCGCAACGTCTATTCCGACATTGCCTGGGGCGCCTATGCCGGCGCGACGATCCCGCCGAGGCTCCAGGAAATCTTCGACATCGTCCGCCGCGCCCGCGACGCGGCGCTGCAAGCGATTGAGAAAGCTTGGCAATCCGGCGAAGTGCTGGAAGGCTGGCAGGTCGACGACGTGGCGCGCGGCCTCATCGCGGCGGCCGGCTACGGCGACAATTTCCACCACCGCACCGGCCACAGCATGGGTCCGGGCAAGCGGCTGCACGGGCTCGGCGTCAATCTCGACAACCTCGAAACCCACGACACCCGCCGGATCCTGCCGCGCACCGGATTTTCCATCGAGCCCGGCATCTATTTGCCCGAGTTCGGCGTCCGGCTCGAGATCAATGTCTTCCTCGATCCGGCGGAAGGCCCCACCGTCACGACGCCGATCCAGGACGAAATCGTCAGAGTTGTCTGACTCTTAGGCCGTTCGGCGGAGCAGGCTCGAATAGATCTCGTCGTCGCCGCAGAGGCCGGCGAGACGTCCGTCCGCGTCGACGAAGACGATCGGATGCTCGGTTCTCCGCTTCAGCGCGATCGCGGTCGCGAGCTTCAAATCGACCGGGGCGACGATCAGGTCGCAGGGCGTGTCGAAGGCGGCGGCATTGCCGTTGACGCGGCCGAGACTGCCCTCGCGGCCGTTGACGTCGACGCCGACCGGGCGGTCGCCGGCATCGACGCGGACGCGGACGAGCCCTTCGCGGTCGAGCAGCACCGTGCCCTCGCCACGCTTAAGCGCGCCTGCCGGCGTCATCACCGAGCGACCGCGCAGTACGTTCAAGGGATTGGTATGCTTGACGAAATCGGCGACGTAGGGCGTCGCCGGCCGCAGCAATATGTCCTCGGCCGTGCCGCACTGGACGATGCGGCCCGCCTCCATGATGGCGATCTTGTTGCCGATCTTCATCGCCTCGTCGAGGTCGTGGCTGACGAAGAGGATGGTCTTCTGGATGCGGCGCTGCAGGTCCAGGAGCTCGTCCTGCATCTTGTCGCGGATCAGCGGATCGAGCGCCGAGAACGGCTCGTCCATCAGGAGGATCTCGGCATCGGTGGCGAAGGCCCGCGCCAGTCCGACGCGCTGCTGCATGCCGCCGGAAAGCTGATGCGCGTGCTTGTCGGCCCATTGCGACAGGCCGACCATGGCGAGCTTCTCGTCGACGATGCGCTTGCGCTCGGCGGCCGGAATTCCGCGGATTTCCAGCCCGAAGCCGACATTTTCGCGCACGGTGCGCCAGGGGAACAGGCCGAATTGCTGGAACACCATCGAGACGGTGCGCATGCGGATCTCGCGCAGCACGTCGGCGCCGCAATGTGTGACATCGACCTCGGCGCCGTCATGCGAGACGAGAACCTTGCCGCGCGCCACCTCGTTCAGCCCGTTGACGGCGCGCAGCACCGTCGACTTGCCCGAGCCGGACAGGCCCATCAGCACGCAGATCTCGCCGCGTTCGACGGTCAACTCGACGCCCGCCGCGCCGAGGACGGCGCCGGTTTCCGCCAGGATCTCGTCGCGCGTCCGGCCCTGGTCGATCAGCGCCTGCGCCTTCTTGCGACGATCGCCGAAGACGATGTCGACCTTGTCGAAGCGGATGGCCGGCATGCTCAACGCCCTCCCGTCTTGCGCGCGGGGCGCTTGCAGACCCGGTCTAGCACGATGGCGAGCAGCACGATCGCCGCGCCCGCCTCGAAGCCCATGCCGATATTGACGGAGTTCAGCGCCCGCACGACCGGCTTGCCGAGCCCGTCGGCGCCGACGAGGGCGGCGATCACCACCATGGAGAGGCTGAGCATGATGCACTGGGTGATGCCGGCCATGATCGTCGGCATCGCATGCGGCAGCTCGACCTTGTAGAGCAGCTGCCGCCTGGTGGCGCCGAAGGCCTGGCCGGCCTCGCGCAATTGGGCCGGCACCGAGGTGATACCGAGATGGGTCAGCCGGATCGGCGCGGGAATGGCGAAGATCACCGTCGAGATCAGGCCGGGCACGGTGCCGAGACCGAACAGCACGAGGGTCGGGATCAGGTAGACGAAAGTCGGGATCGTCTGCATCAAATCGAGGATCGGGCGAATGCCGGCATAGAGCCAGGGCCTGTGCGCGGCGGCGATGCCGACCGGCACGCCGATGACGACGCAGACCAGCGCCGCCCAGATCACCAGCGACAGCGTCTCCATTGTCGGCTGCCAGTAGCCGAGATTGATCACGAGGAGAAAGGCGAGAGCGGTGAACGCCGCGAGTTTGAACGAGCGGTGCAGCGCATAGGCGATGGCCGCGAAGACCGCGACGAGGACGAGCGGCGGCGCGGCCAGCAGAAACCGCGTCAGGCCGTCGATCATCGTGCCGAGGACGAGCGAAATCCCGTCGAACAGCCACTGCGCGTGCTGGTTCAGGAAGTCGACGAAGCTCTTGATCCAGGATCCGAGCGGGATCTTGTGCTCGGTCAGCCAGCTATACATGGCGGGAAGCCGTCATCGTTTGTCGCTCCGTGGCCCGGCGCGGGCCTTCCGGGGCGGCGGGCGCCGCCCCGGTCGTTTCCAGGCTCAGAGGCCGAGGCTCTTCTTCACGGCGTCGAGGCCGGGCTGGCCGTCGATCGTGTTGACGCCGGCGAGCCAGACATCCAGCTGCGCCGGGTTGGCCTTCAGCCAGGCTTCGGCGGCGGCGATCGGCTCCTTGCCGTCGTCGAGAATGCTCGACATCACCTGGCCTTCGATCGGCAGGGTGAACTTCATGTTCTTGATCAGCGCGCCGACGTTCGGGCATTCCTCGAGATAGCCCTTGCGCACACTGGTCGAGACGGTGGCGCCGCCGAAATTCGGGCCGAAGACGTCGTCGCCGCCATCGAGATACTGCATGGCGAACTTCTCGTTCATCGGATGCGGCGCCCAGCCGAGGAAGACGATCGCGTCCTTCTTGCGGCCGGCGCGGTCGACCTGGGCCAGCATGCCCTGTTCGCTCGATTCGACCAGCTCGAACGAGCCGAGGTCGAACTTGTTGTCCTTGATCATGTCGAGGATGAGCCGGTTGCCGTCATTGCCGGGCTCGATGCCGTAGAGCTTGCCGCCGAGCTTGTCCTTGAACTTGGCGATGTCCTGGAAGGTCTTCAGACCCTCGTCGAACAGGTAGGCGGGGACGGCGAGCGTGTATTTCGCGCCTTCCAGATTGACGCCCACGACCTCGACCGAGCCGTCGTCCTGGTACGGCTTCAGGTCGGCGGCCATCGAGGGCAGCCAGTTGCCGAGATAGACGTCGATATCCTTGTTCTTCAGCGACGCGTAGGTGACCGGCACCGACAGCACCTGCAGCTTGGGCTCGTAGCCAAGGCCGGTGAGGATGCGCGAGGTCAGGCCCGTCGTCGCCGAGATGTCGGTCCAGCCGACGTCGGAGAACCGCACGGTTTTGCACGACGCCGGTTCCGCGGCGGCGGCCGTCCCGGCCAGGCCGAGGACGCAGGCCATGGCTGCCACGGATCTCGATAGTACCGAATTGAGCATTCTCTACTTCTCCCAACATGCGGCCTCGCCAGGCGACCCCTGGTTGAGGTCAAGCATAGCGCAGTCACGGACGCGATGAAGCGTCCTAGCGACAGATCTTGTTATAGTCCCCGTGGCGTTATGTCCGTCCGTCGTTCTTCCTTTATCCAATCAATCCGCATCGGCTTGTTTTTGATAGTCCGTTGAACGGGCGTTCAAAGTCCAAGATCCTGTCAATTATGCCGTTTCGGTGACAGTCTTGTCTTTCCGATGTGCCGAAGCCGGCGAGGGCGTCAGGAAATACGCGAAGGGCTTTGATTGGCCGTTCAATCGGGATAAATGACGAATGGCCGCGAGATGACGGAGAGGATTGTCATGAGTGGGACAAGTTCCGCCCGACTCGAAGCCGAGGATGTGCGCCGACGACAGCTGATCGAGGCGACGATCGAATCGCTGGCCGAGGTCGGTTTCGCCGCCTGCACCTTGATGGATATCGGCCGGCGCGCGGGCGTTTCTCCCGGACTGGTCGCGCATTATTTCGGCGACAAGGAAGGCCTGCTGGAGGCGACTTTGCGCTCGATGGCCGGCCGGTTGAGCCGGCTCGTCTCGATCCGGCTCGCCGAGGCGAAGTCGCCCCGCGCCCGGGTCCAGGCCGTGATCGACGCCAATCTGGCGCCCGAGGAGTTTGACCGCCGCACGGCCAGCGTCTGGCTCGCCTTCTGGGGGCAGGTCATCCATTCCGCCCGCTTCAAGCGGGTGCAGAACGTCTATCAGCGCCGCATGCTGTCCAATCTGCGCCATGCGCTGAAACAGATGGTGCCGCCGCGCGACGCGCAGCAGGTCGCGGTCGCGATCGCCGCGGTGATCGACGGGCTGTGGCTGCGCGAGACACTCGCGGCCGAGGGCGAGCCGGAAAGCGCGGGCGCGCGGGCCATCGCCACCGCCTTCGCCGACATCCAGATTGCCACCGTCCGGGCGCGCGTCAACGCGGCCGATGCCGGGCCGGCAACGAACGGCCGCCACGCCGTGATCCGCAGCCACATCGCCGGCCGGGGCCTCGCGGCGGGGAAGGGCCGAACGTTCGCGACGGTCAATCCCGCGACCGGCGAGACGCTCGCCAGAGTCGAGATCGCCGGCGCGGCGGAGGTTGAGGCGGCGGTCGCAAGCGCGCGCCACGGCCAGGCGGTCTGGGGCGGCATGACCGGCGGCGAGCGGGGGCGGATCCTGCGCCGCGTCGCTGCCATCCTGCGCGAGCGCAATGACGAACTGGCGCGGCTGGAGACCCGCGACACGGGAAGACCGATCCAGCAGACATCGACCGTCGACGTCGTCTCGGCGGCGGATTGCCTCGACCATTTCGCCGCTCTCGCCAGTGCCCTCGCGGACGAGCATGTCGGTCTCGGATCCGGCGCGATCGGCTATTCCAGGAGCGAGCCGCTCGGCATCGTCGCGGCGTTCGGAGAGGCGAGCGCTTCGCTGTTCGCCGCTTGCCGGAACGCCGGACCGGCGCTCGCGGCCGGCAATGCCGTGGTTCTCCTGACGTCCGATCGGGCGCCGCTTTCGGCGGCCAGGCTCGCCGAGATCATGACCGAAGCCGATATGCCGGACGGCGTCTTCAATGTCCTGCACGGTCCCGCCGAGACGGATCGGCTGCTCAGGAAGCATCCCGCCGTCACGGGGATCGCGGAGCGGCCGACCGGCGGGTCGACCGTCATCGTCTTCGATGGCGCGAACCTCGAGGGCGCCGTCTCCGGCGCGCTCTCCGCCGGCTTCGGGGCGGGCTCGACCGGCGCGCGGGTGCTCGTGCAGTCCACTGTGCGTGAAGCCTTCGTCGAGGCTCTGGTTGCTCGGGTGGGCCGTCTCGTGGTCGGCGATCCCATGGATCCGAATACGCAGGTCGGCGCGCTGGTCTCGGAGGCGGAGATGGAGGGTGCGCTTCGCCAGATCGAGCAGGCGAGGGAGGCGGGCGCCCAGGTGCTTGTCGGCGGCGATCGGCGGACGGAAGGCCCGCTGGCGCGCGGAGCCTTTCTCGCGCCGACGGTGCTCGACCTTTGCACCGACGCGATGGCGATCGTCTGCGATCCTTCGGGCGGCCCGATCCTGCCGGTGCTGTCCTTCGACGACGAGGACGAGGCGATCGGCCGGCTGAATGCGGCGCTTGCCGGCGGCCCCGCAGTAGCCGTTTTCACTCGGGATCTCGCGCATGGCCAGCAGGTCATCGCCCGTCTTCACGCCGGGACATGCTGGCTCAATCACTATCAGCCGATGCTGGCCGGGGCGCCTTTGGGCGGCTTCCGCCAGGCGGCGACGGGCGGCGCGAACGCGCGCTCGGCGCTCGAACCTTATACAAGGCTGAAGCACGTCTACGCGCAGCTGGACGGCCTCGCGGCGCCTCGCTGATCGAGGTCGCGGGGAGCTCGCCGGAGCGAGGCTCGTTGCATCGGCTCCCGCTCTGGTTGAGACTGCCTCTCGCCCGGTGCCGACAGCTCTCTATATCCGACAGGGAGCGCCGGCAGGGCGCCGTGTACGAGAGGAGGGACGAGATGAGGACTTCGGGATCACTGGCGTTTGCCGCATCGATGGTTCTGCTGGCGCTGGGAGGCAGCGCCGGCGCGCAGGAAAGCGGCATGAGCTTCTTCGTTTCCAGCGTGGGTTCGGGCAAGGGCGCCGATCTTGGCGGCCTCGAGGGCGCCGACAAGCTCTGCCAGACGCTGGCCGAGAAGGCGGGCGCCGGCGCGCGGACATGGCGGGCCTATCTTTCGACCCAGGCGGAGGGCGGCGCGACCGCCGTCAATGCGCGCGATCGCATCGGCACCGGTCCGTGGCAGAACGCCAAGGGTGTCGTCATAGCCAAGGATGTCGCCGATCTTCACGCAGCCAACAAGATCTCGAAGGAAACGGCGTTGACGGAAACCGGCACGCCGGTGAACGGGCGCGGCGACACGCCGAACACGCACGACATCCTGACGGGCAGCCAGCCCGACGGCACGGCCTTCCCGGCCGGCGAGGACAAGACCTGCGGCAACTGGACGAAGAGCGGCGCCGAGGGAGCGGCCATGCTCGGTCATCACGATCGCAAGGGGCTGGACGACTCCGACGCGGCGAAATCCTGGAACGCGTCGCATCTGTCGCGCGGCGGCTGTTCGCAGGAGGCGCTCAAGGGCACGGGCGGCGCCGGGCTGCTCTATTGCTTCGCGGCGAAGTAGTCTTCTCGAGACAGCGGGGCGGGCCTTCGGGACCGCCCCGATTTCGCTCGGAGAAGCGCGATCTCAGAGCCCGGCAAAGGTGCCGCGGCGGATCTGCACGTCTTCGATCTTGGGGATCAGTTCGCTGTCGTAGATGAAGCGCTGGTCTTCATCGAGGGCCGTGACCCCGTTCTCGATTACCAGCTTGATGATGCGGTGCGCATCGGAGCGGCGGGAAATCTGACCTTCGTCGAGCAACCGATCCAGCGCCGTCGTCAGGAAAATTCGTCGCGACATAATTCCGACCACCCTGTCGAGAAGAACCAATCCTTAGACTCTGCCTGATACGAGATTCGGTCAAGCGGCGGTGTTTGCACGCCTTTCGCCCCCATGCGCCCATCCACAGGTTGTTGCGCGGTTGCGTCGCATCGGCATTGGACTGCTTTTTGTGTCAACGCCTCAGGCAAAATCTGTCATACGTTTGCCGGAACAGGGGACCTATCCATGAACAAGAAACTGACGGCGCTTCGTGCTCGGCTGGTCGAAGCGCAGCAGAAGCTCATCTCCCAGGCGGTGGACGCGGGCGGGCTGCCGACCGACGGCGCGCTTCGCAAGATCTCCGACCTCGAGAACGCCATCATGGCGGTCGAGCACATGATGGAAGATCTCGGCAACGCCAAGGGCTGACCGGCGGGAGCCTCCGCTCCCGTCGTCCCGCGATCCGCGCCGTCCGGATGCCGCCGTTCCCGCCGGACGGTCGCCGTGGCGCGCCCGGATTCGCAATTCCTAGAATGAATTCGCCAGTCGTTTCGGCGCGATCAGCCGATAGCTGCGGCGGATCAGCTCCGACACTTCCTGCCAGTCTGGATCATTGTCGAGGCGGATGCCGATCCATCCTTTCGGTCCGACATAGGGCGGCACGAAGAAGCGCGCGGGATCCGCGCCGACCAGGACCATCTGGCTGCCCTCCGGCGCCTTGACCCAGACCGAGTCCCGTCCGTCGCCGCGTTTCTGCATGGCGAAGATCTTGCCGCGGACACGGAAGGTCGGATCGCCCCACGTCTCCTGCTCGGTCGCTTCCGGCAGGGCCAGGCAGATCGTGCGGAGATGGTCGATCGGTCGTTCCGGCGGCATCGCGGCTCCAGCGCGGTTGGGGCTTCTCAGCGTTCGCCGAGATAGCGGAACAGGGTCTGCTTCCACCAGTCGCTGTGGACGCTGTCGAGCAGGGCGACGTCGATATCCCGGCGCAGCGGGCTGCCGAGCGGCAATCCGATGCCGTAATTCTGCGCGTCGAAGACGATGTCGAGAACGTTCAGCGACGAGCCATAGTCCTGCAGGACGATCCAGGCGAGCAAGGGCTTGTCATAGACGAACGCGTCGATGGCGCCTGCCTTCATCGCCTTCAGGCCGGCATCGGCCGAAGGAAAGCTGCGATACTTGATCTGTTCATTGACGAGATAATCGATCGTCGAGGAGCCCTCGACCGCGCCGACCCGGACGGATGCTAGGTCGTGCGCATTGGTGACGAGCCCCTGCAGCGCGCTCGTCGTGAGCGCCGAGGTGACGCCGGCGGTGAAGACGGCGATGGCGATGATCGAGACCGCCATCCAGAGGATGGCCAGCGATCGTCCGGCCAGCGTGATCGGCGTATGCACGCCCGTGCTCGCCTGCGTCATCGCCTCGGCCGACCACCAGATCGAGGCGCCGATGCCCCGCGTGCCGCCGAAATGCTCGTTGCGGCGGCGCTCGAACAGCCAGATCAGGAGGCCGACCAGAAGCGCCAGCCCGATCAGCGCGCCGACGGCCTGCAGGAAGCCGAGCGACAGGATCGACCGCAGGATGACGTTCCAGCGCGATCCGTCGCCGGGCGGCACGGCGATGCCGAGGCCGGTGCGGTAGAAGGGCTGGCTGAAGTCGATGATCTCGGCGCGCGCGCCCGTGATGGTCAGCGCGGCGACGGCGGCGTCGTATCGGCCGGTGGCCGTGCCGGCGATCAGTGCGTCGACGGTCGGTTCCTCGACCAGACGATATCGGACGCCCAGCTTCTCCGCGATGCGTTGCCAGAGATCGATGCTGATGCCGGTCCAGCTGCCGTCCGGCCGTTTCATGGCGAAGGGCGGCGCCACCTTGGTGGCGACGACGAGTTCCCGCGCCGCGGCAGGGGCGGGCGTCGGCTGGGCGAGGACCGGCAGCGCCGATAGGACCACCAGCAGGCCGGCCATCAGAAACGGAAGGGCTCGACGCATTGCCTTGTCACCACTTGCGGATATCAGGGCGCAATGTCACGGCCATGTCGTGGTCGCCCCGGATCGGCGCGACCACGATATTCAATGCATCATTCCGTGCAGGATCCCGGGGCCGATACTTCTACGAAAGTAGCCCCTTCGGATTCTGCTTTAGCCGGCAAAGATGTGCGCGGCAATCG
The DNA here is from genome assembly GCF_016629525.1 of Kaistia sp. 32K. Classification (GTDB taxonomy): domain Bacteria; phylum Pseudomonadota; class Alphaproteobacteria; order Rhizobiales; family Kaistiaceae; genus Kaistia. The sequence goes on along the minus strand of NZ_AP024269.1, from coordinate 3,627,818 downwards.
ACTCGGGCTTCATTTCAATCGAGAAGCCCGGCAGCTTCGGCGGCATGTAGGCCGCGTTCTGGATGTCGCAAGGCTCGACGAAGTGCTCGTGCAGATGGTCGACATACTCGATCACGCGGCCTTCCTTGGTGCCGGAAACGACGAGATAGTCGATCATCGAGAGGTGCTGCACGTATTCGCAGAGGCCGACGCCGCCCGCATGCGGCCAGACCGGCTTGCCGTACTTGGCGGCCAGAAGCAGGACGGCGAGAACCTCGTTCAAACCGCCGATGCGGCAGGCGTCGATCTGCACGATGTCGATCGCGTTGCGCATGATGAACTGCTTGAACAGGATGCGGTTCTGGCACATCTCGCCCGTCGCGACCTTGATCGGGGCGACGCCCTCGCGGATCTTGCGATGGCCCTCGATGTCGTCCGGGCTGGTCGGCTCCTCGATGAAATAGGGCTTCGAGAAGGCGAGCTGCTTGACCCAGTCGATCGCGGTGTCGACTTCCCAGACCTGGTTGGCGTCGATCATCAGGAAGCGGTCCGGCCCGATCACCTCACGGGCGGTCTTCAGGCGGCGGATATCGTCCTCGAGGTCGCGGCCGACCTTCATCTTGACGTGGTTGAAGCCCTGGTCGACGGCCTTCTGGCAGAGGCGGCGCAGCTTCTCGTCGCTATAGCCGAGCCAGCCGGCCGAGGTCGTGTAGCAGGGATAGCCCTCGGCCTTGAGCGCGGCGATGCGCTCGGCCTTGCCGATCTCCGCCTGCTTCAGGATGGCCAGGGCCTCGCCGGGGGTGAGGCCGTCGGTCAGGTAGCGGAAGTCGACGATCTTGACGAGCTCTTCCGGCGTCATCTCGGCGACCAGCTGCCAGACCGGCTTCTTGGCTTCCTTGGCCCAGAGGTCCCAGGCGGCGTTGACGACGGCGCCGGTGGCGAGGTGGATGGCGCCCTTGTCCGGGCCGATCCAGCGCAGCTGGCTGTCGCCGGTGATGTGGTGCCAGAAGCGGCCGGGATCTTCCTTGATCCAGTCGAGTTCGAGGCCGATCACCAGATGGTCGAGCGCGCGAATGGCGGCGCAGCAGATCTCGTTGCCGCGACCGATGGTGAAGGTGAGGCCGTGGCCGGAAAGCTCCGGATTGTCGGTGTCGAGAATGACATAGGCGGCCGAGTAGTCCGGATCCGGGTTCATCGCGTCCGAACCATCAAGCGATTGCGAGGTCGGGAAGCGGAGATCAAAGACGCGGAGGCCAGTAATACGTGTCATTTCTTCTTTGCTTTCGTCTGGTCGGCGCGGTCGTCGAAACCGCCCGGACATCACGGTGGGGGGCGCCGTGGTGGATGCGACCTGCCCCGGAATACCTTACTGCCCGCGGCTCGGCAACGTTCGGGCTGGGCGCAACCGGACGATGCGGGCGGTTTCGCTATCGCCCATCGGAAAGTCCTGCGCCATTATCGGAAAGGCGATTCGGCGAACAAGCCGAACGAATAGATCTCTACCGGGAGAGACCAGACGTGCTGTTTCCTCGATTTCGCTCCAAGGAACGCGATATTCGCAGCGATGTCGAACGGCTTTCTTCGGTCGGGAACGCGATATCGAAGGTGATCGACGAGGTCGAGCTGGAACTGGCCGGTCTCTCCGCCCGCATCGAGGAGGCCCGCGCCCGGGCTGCGTTTCTCTATGGCGACATGATCGAGGGCGAGAACCCGGATGTCGAAGGCGCCGCGGCGATGCTGGCGGACGCCGAGCGTCTTCTGGTGCGCGGCGACGTACGCTTGATGGAGATCCACGGCAATCTCGCCTTCCTGCGCGACCTGCACCAGCGGACTGTGTCGGAATCGACCCGCCTGCAGGAATACGCCGCCCAGGGCGAATAGGCGGGCCCTCGGGCGAAGCACCCCGGCCGGAGCCGGGGCGCCGTTTTCTCTCCGTCGATCAGTCGACCCGGCCGCGCGCCGCCACCGCCACCGTCTCGACGACGTGGTCGCCCGAGACCAGGTGGACGTGGTCGTAGAGGTTCGACACCGGGCAGGCGTGGTTCGGCAGGATCAGCAGCCGCTCGCCGATCTCCGGCTTCTTCGCCGAGGCGGAGAAGTCGATGTTCCCGTGCTCCTCGCTCATGCCGTAGATCACCGCGTCGGGATAGCCGACCACCTGGCCATAGCCGTTCAGCCCGAGCAGGTCGCTGGTCAGCGCCTTCGAGCCGGCGTCGATGATGGCGCGGTCGGCCGTCGGCCGGCTGACGACGGTGACGAGCACGTGCAGGGCGCAGTCGTCGACGGTGCAGACGTCGCGGGCGACCAGCGAGCGGTCGAAATAGATGTAGGTGCCGGGGCGGTATTCGGTGGCGATCGGCGTCTCGTGCGCGCGCCAGATGTCGGGCGTGCCGCCGGTCGAGATCGTCTTCGGCGGCAGGCCCGCCGCCGTCAGCTTGTCGGACGCCTCCTGCAGCCAGGCGCGGACATCAGCCGTGCCGCCCGCCGGCGGATAGGTCATCAGGCCGTCGAAGACGAGCCCGGGCTTCGAGGCGATATGCTTGGCCAGCACAACCGCGTCGTCCGGCGTCTGCACGCCGCAGCGGCCGGCGCCGGTATCGCATTCGACCAGCACTTCGAGCGGCGCGCCGGCGGAGTCCGCGAAGGTCTCGGCATAACCGTCGACGACATAGGCGCTGTCGGCGGTAACGGCGAGCGTCACCCGCTTGGCCAGATCCTTCAGGCGGGCGAGCTTCTCCGGCGCGACCAGGTTGTAGGGCAGGAAGATGTCCTCGATGCCGGCGTCGGCCATCACCTCGGCCTCGCCGAGTTTCTGGCAGGTGATGCCGATGGCGCCGAGCTCGAGTTGGCGCTTGGCGAAGAGCGGCAGCTTGTGCGTCTTGATATGCGGCCGCAGGCGCACGCCATGCGCGTCGGCATAGTCCTGCGCGCGCTTCAGATTGGCCTCGGCCCGGTCGAGGTCGATCAGGACGCAGGGAGTCTGGAGGGTATCGATATGTCTCGGCATGATTTCCTCGCCAAAGCGCCGTCGCGGCGATTGGGATTGATAACAGGGATTTTGTTCAGAACACGTCGCGGATGAAGCGCAGATTGCCCGCCGTCAGCCCGGCGTCGACGGGAAGCGCGACGCCGGTGATGGCGCCGGCGAGCGGCGAGGCCAGGAAGACGGTCGCGTTGGCGACGTCGACCGGCGTTGCCAGCTTGCCCAGCGGATAGTGCGCCACGACCTTGGGAAGCAGGTCGGGATCCTTCGCGACGCGGTGATCCCAGGCCGGCGTGCGCACCGAGCCGGGGCAGATGCAGTTGGCGCGGATGTTGTGGCGGCCGTTCTCGACGGCGATCGCCCGCATATAGGCGACGAGGCCGGCCTTCGCCGCCGCATAGGCGGGATTGCCGTAGTGGCTGAGCGCATTGACGGTCGAGGTCATGACGATGGCGCCGCCGCCATTGGCGATCATCGCCTTCATCGTCGGGTCGATCAGGTTGAAGCTGCCGGTCAGGTTGATCTCGACTTCCTGGTCCCAACTCTGACGATTGACCGTTTCCATCGTCTCGGCGCGGCTGAAGCCGGCATTGCTGACGAGGACGTCCGGCGCGCCATGCTCGGCGACGATCGCGGCCACCGCGCGCTCGGTCGCGTCCGCGTCCGTCAGCTCGAACATCGATTTCGCCACGCCGTCGAGGGCGTCGAGCAGCGCCGCGTCGCGGTCGCAGGCCGTCACCCGCGCTCCCGCCGCCTGGAAGGCGGCCACGATGGATCGGCCGATGCCGCCGCCCGCGCCGCTGATCACCACGTGCTTGTCGTTGAGACCGAACATTAGTTTCCCTCCGCTTACGCAAGGCTCTTTCGGATCCGCCAACAAAGCAACCGGCGAAATATGAAGATATGCTGCTTTCCTGTCGATAATCGGGACGATTTACTCTAGCCTCCGCGCCGCTACTCAGGGGCGGTCTTCCGGTCCGCGATCGGGCCGCCTGATAAAACCAAAGGGGCTAGTTTCATGAGCAAATTGAAGACCGTCTACGGCGCCTCGCATGTGCCGCTTTCCCCGGCCGTCCGTGCGGGCGATTTCGTCTACGTCTCCGGCCAGGTGCCGACCGACGCCAGCGGCACGGTCGTCGCGGGCGGCATCGAGGCGCAGACCCGGCAGACGCTCGAGAACGTCAAGGCGGCGCTGGCGCTGGCCGGCTGCACGATGGACCAGGTCGTGAAGACCTTCGCCATCATCACCGACGCGCGCGACTTCGGCGGCTTCAACAAGACCTACGCCACCTTCTTCGAGAAGGATCCGCCGGCCCGCACCACCGTCGAGGCGCGCCTGATGATCGACATCAAGGTCGAGATCGAGGCGATCGCCTACGCGCCGCTCGGCTAGCCGTCTCGCGGTTCCGCCATCGCCGGAGCCGCCGTCGACCCCTGGGCTCTGGACCCGCCGCGGGTTCGGGGTCCCTCGCCGCCATCGCCAGGATCATCCCGCATCATGCGCATCTTCACCGCTTCGCTCGCGACCGAGACCAACACCTTTGCACCGGTTCCGACCGACCGGGCGAGCTTCGAGATGGCGTTCTATGCGGGACCCGGCCAACATCCCGAGACGCCGACGCTCTGCTCCTCGCCGATCGTCGCGCTCCGGAAGCGCGCCGAGGCGGACGGCATCGACCTGGTGGAGGGAACGGCGACCTGGGCCGAGCCGGGCGGACTGCTGCAGCGCGCCACCTATGAGGGCCTGCGCGACGAGATCCTCGACCAGCTCCGCGCCGCGCTGCCGGTCGACGGCGTCGTGCTCGGCCTGCATGGCGCGATGGTGGCGCAGGGCTATGACGATCCCGAGGGCGATCTGCTCGCCCGTATCCGCGAGATCGTCGGGCCGGATGTCCTCATCGCCGCCGAGCTCGATCCGCATAGCCACCTCACGCCGAAGCGGGTCGAGAACTCCAACATCCTCGCGGCCTTCCTCGAATTTCCGCACACCGATTTCTACGAGCGCGGCGAGCATGTCGTCGACCTCGCGATCCGGACGCTGCGCGGCGAGCTCAAGCCTGTCATCTCGACTTTCGACTGCCACATGATCGACGTCTTCCCGACCAGCCGGGAGCCGATGCGTTCCTTCGTCGACCGGATGAAGGCGATGCACGGCCAGAATGGCATCCTGTCGGTATCGCTGATCCACGGCTTCATGGCCGGCGACGTGCCGGAGATGGGCACGCGCGTGCTGGTCGTGACCGACGACCGCAAGGCGCAGGGCGACGCGCTGGCCGAGAAACTCGGCATGGAGATCTTCTCGCTGCGCGGCAAGACGATGATGCCACAGTTCAGCATCGACGGCGGCCTCGACCACGCGCTCGGCCTGATTGCCGGCCGGCCCGGCAAGCCCGTCGTCATCGCCGATACCTGGGACAATCCGGGCGGCGGCGTCGCCGGCGACGGCACGCTGATCCTGCGCCGGATGATCGAGCGCGGCATCGACAATGTCGCCGTCGCGACGATCTGGGATCCGATCGCCGTGACCTTCTGCCTGGCGGCAGGCGAGGGGGCCGAGATCCAGCTCCGCTTCGGCGGCAAGGCGGGGCCCGACGGCGGCGCGCCGATCGACGCCCGGGTCGAGGTCGTCCGCGCGGTTCCGGAGAGCTGGCAGAGTTTCGGCAAGAGCCGCGTCACCCTGGGGCCGGCGGCGCTAGTGCGGATCGTCGGCACCCGGACCGAGATCATCCTCAACACCAACCGCACCCAGACCTTCGAGCCGGACGTCTATTCGAATCTCGGCCTCGACCCGATGTCGAAGGACATCCTGCTGGTGAAGTCGACCAACCATTTTCACGCCGGCTTCGCGCCGATCGCGGCGGAGATCGTCTATATCGACGCCGGCGCGCCCTATCCGTCCAATCCCCGCGTGACCGACTACCGCAAGCTCACCCGGCCGATCTGGCCGCGGGTGGAGAATCCGCACGGTTGACGCGGTTTCGCGGGCGCGACGCGCGGGGGGCGCCGCAATCCCCTTGTGTCCGCCGGCCGAAAGCGCGATGAATCGGAGGTCCGATGTGTCGCCGGCTGGCACCACGTCGCGTCCTTTGTTTCTTTCTTCTCGCCGTCGGCCGGCATGACCTTCACAGCACCGCAAAAATCGACCTGGATCGCCCTGCTCGTCGCCGTTGCGTTCTTCATGGAGAACCTCGACGGCACGGTGATCGCGACGTCCCTGCCGCAGATGGCCGCCTCGTTCGGCGTCGCGCCCGTCGATCTCAACATCGGCATGTCCGTCTACATGCTGACGCTGGCGATCTTCATCCCGGCGAGCGGCTGGATGGCGGATCGCTTCGGCGCACGGACGGTGTTCGCCTGGGCAGTCGCGGTCTTCACCATCGCCTCTATCTTCTGCGCGCTCAGCGAGAGCGTGCTCGGCTTCGTGCTCGCCCGCATCCTGCAGGGCGCGGGCGGCGCCATGATGGTGCCCGTCGGGCGGCTGGTGGTGCTGCGAAACGCCTCGAAGAGCGAGCTGATGCGGGCGATCGCGGTGCTGACCTGGCCGGCGCTGTCGGCGCCGATCCTGGGTCCTCCGCTTGGCGGCTTCATCACCACCTACGCTTCCTGGCACTGGATCTTCATCCTCAACGTGCCGATCGGCATCGTCACGTTCGCGCTCACCTTCTGGCTGATCCCGAACGAGAAGCTCGACGCGCGCCAGGGCTTCGACTGGCTCGGCTTCGTCCTGACCAGCATCGCCTGCGCCGGGCTGATGTATGGGCTCGACCTCGTCGGTCAGAGCCATGTCGACTGGGTGGTCGGCGCCGGCATCCTGGCGGCGAGCGCGCTGTTCTTCTGGATCGCGCTCCGCCATTCCGGCCGCCATCCGCATCCGCTGCCGGATCTCTACGGTCTCGCCATCCAGACCTTCGCGGTGACGATGAAGGGCGGCTCGCTGTTCCGCACCGCCGTCAGCGCCGTCCCCTTCCTGCTGCCGCTGATGTTCCAGCTCGGCTTCGGTCTCGATCCGTTTCAGGCCGGTCTCTACGTGCTGGCGCTCTTCGCCGGCAATCTGGCGATGAAGCCGCTGACGAGCCTCGTGCTCCGGACCTTCGGCTTCCGCACTACGCTGATCGGCAACGGGCTGTTTTTCGTCGCGACGATGCTGGCCTGCGCATTCCTGTCGCCGGCGACGCCTTGGCTGATCATCATGGTCGTGCTGTTCCTGAGCGGCGCGGCTCGCTCGATGCAGTTCACCGCGATCAACACGCTCGCCTTTGTCGATGTGCCGCAGGCGCGCATGGCCGGCGCCAACACGCTGTTCAGCCTGGTGCAGCAGATCACCTTCGGCCTCGGCATCGCGCTCGGTGCGATCGCGCTGCGCCTGGCGGATGCCTGGCTGACGCCTGATGTCGAGGGGCTGACGCTCGGCGATTTCCATGCCGCCTTCCTGATCGTCGGCGTCGTCGGCCTGATCGGCCTGTTTGATTCCTTCGCGTTGCCGCGTGACGCCGGCACCGCGGTCAGCAAGCATCGTCCGCGCGGGAGCACGCCCGCGCCGGCGGAGTCCTGACCACCAAGAATTCGATCCATAGTGGAGTGTCTGTCATGACCAAGTTTGTCCGCGATCCCTCGCTTACCCATGAGCAGAAGCTAGACCGGCTTGGCGAGGTGGCCGTCCGCGTCGGTCTCGGCCTCCAGGAAGGCCAGGAGCTGGTGATGACGGCGTCGCTCGACGCGCTGCCGCTGGTGCGGCGGATCACCGAGCACGCCTACAAGGCCGGCGCCTCGCTGGTGACGACGCTGTTCTCCGACGAGGAGGCGACGCTGATGCGCTTCCGCCATGGTCGCGACGGCTCCTTCGACGTCGCCTCGGGCTGGCTGTTCGACGGCATGGCCTCGGCCTTCCGGAACGGCGCGGCGCGGCTTGCCATCGCCGGCGAGAACCCGTCGCTGCTGTCGGGCCAGGATCCGGAGAAGGTCTCGCGCGCCAACCGCGCCCGCTCCAAGGCCTACACGCCGGCCATGGAACTGATCGTCGGCTTCGACATCAACTGGACCATCGCGTCCTTCGCGTCGCCGGCCTGGGCGCGGGCGGTGTTCCCGAACGAGCCGGAAGAGGTCGCCGTCGCGAAGCTCTGGGATGCGATCTTCTCTGCTTCGCGCGTCGATCTCGATGATCCCATTGCCGCCTGGGGCGAGCACAACAAGGCGCTGCACGCGCGCACCAAGCTTTTGAACGATAAGCGTTATTCCGCCCTTCGCTTCGTCGGTCCCGGCACCGACCTGACCGTCGGTCTCGCCGATGATCATGACTGGGCTGGCGGCGCCTCGACGGCCAAGAACGGCATCGTCTGCAACCCGAACATCCCGTCCGAGGAAGTGTTCACCACGCCGCACAAGAACCGTGTCTCCGGCCATGTGACGAGCACCAAGCCGCTCTCCTACCAGGGCACCCTGATCGAGGACATCGCGGTCCGCTTCGAGGATGGCCGCATCGTCGAATCGACAGCGCGGACCGGCGCGGACGTGCTGGCGAAGGTGCTCGACACCGACGAGGGCGCGCGGCGGCTCGGCGAAGTGGCGCTGGTTCCGCATTCCTCGCCGATCTCGGCGAGCGGCCTGCTGTTCTACAACACGCTCTATGACGAAAACGCCGCCTGCCACATCGCGCTCGGTCAGGCTTATTCGAAGTGCATCCGCGGCGGCGACAAGCTTAGCCCGGATGAACTGGCGGCAAAGGGCGCCAACAAGAGCCTGATCCATATCGACTGGATGATCGGATCGCGCCATATCGACATCGACGGCATCGCCGCCGATGGCAGCGCCGAGCCGATCATGCGGCAGGGCGAGTGGGCCTGAAGGCGCTTCAGCGACGGAAGGTGCAGGAGATGTGATGTAAATCTCCTGCCATCCGCTGGAACGGCCTCAATGCAGCCAGATTTGGGGCTCTTCAACCTTGCATCGGATGCAAGGAGAGGGCAGCGGTCCGCGTTGACGAAGTGTCATCGTGGCGCCAGCGCCCAATGTCATGATGAGCGAAAGCGTTACAATGCTCGCGCGGTCCGAACGGCATCGCGTGGAAAAGCGGCGTGAAGACATGACCGACGAGTTCAGGGACGACGCGCCGGATTACGTGGAGGCCGGCGCGTTGTCGGAGACGCGCTATGAAAGGCTGCGGGCCGTCCTGGCGCCTTGGCGCCCGGCCATCACGGCCGTGGTCGGCGTCGCGGTGGTCGTTCTCGTCTGGCTGGCGATTTCCCGGCTGATCTCCGAGGTCGACTACAACGACGTTCTCGATACGCTGCACGCGACGCCGATTTCGACGATCATCGCGGCGCTCGGCTTCACGGTGCTGAGTTTCCTCGCGCTCAGCATCTACGATCGCTCGGCGCTTCACTATCTCGGCCGTTCCGACGTGCCGTATCCGATCGTCGCCCTGACAGCCTTCTGCGCCTATGCGGTCGGCAATACCGCCGGCTTCGGCCCGTTGACCGGCGGCGCCATCCGCTATCGGTTCTATTCGCGCCTCGGCTTCGAGCCGGGTGACGTCGCCAAGGTGGTCGCCTTTGTCACCCTGGCCTTCGGCGTCGGACTTGCCGGCGTCACGGCGCTCGGTCTCACCTTCGCCGCGCGCGACCTGGCGGCTCCGCTGGAGCTCCCGCCCAATCTGCTCCGGGGCATTGGCCTTGCCATCCTCGCCGCGCTGGCGGGGTTGCTTGCCCATGCCGCCTATGGCGGCGGGCGGATAGGATGGCGCGGCGTCTCGATTGTGCTGCCGCGCCCCGGCATCATGCTGGCGCAGTTCGGCGCCACCCTTATCGACGTTTCGGCAGCGGCCGCCGTGCTCTGGGTGCTCCTGCCGCAGACGGATATCGGCCTGCCGGCCTTCATCGCCGTCTATGCGGTGGCGATCGGCCTCGGCGTCGCCAGCCATGTGCCGGCCGGTCTCGGCGTGTTCGAGGCGGTGATCATCGCCGTGGTCGGTCGCGCTTCTTCCGTCGACCAGGTTCTGTCGGCGCTGATCCTCTACCGCGTGATCTATTATGGCGTGCCGCTGCTGGCGGCCTCGGCGCTGGTGACCGGTCTCGAGGTCCGGCGCGCCACGTCCGGCGCCCAGGCATCCCGGGTTCTCCGGGCCGGCGCGCAATTGTCGCCGCGCGTGCTGGCGACGCTGACCTTCGCGCTCGGCGCGGTACTGGTCATTTCCGGCGTCACGCCGGCGGCCGACCAGCGGCTGGACCTGCTTTCGGCCCTGCTGCCGCTGCCGGTCGTCGAAGGCGCCCATTTCATCGAAAGCGTGCTGGGGCTCGGCCTGATCGTGGTCGCGCGCGGGCTGGCGCACCGGCTCGACGGCGCCTGGTGGGCGGCGATCATGGCGGTCGGCGCGGCTGTGCTGCTGTCGCTGCTGAAGGCGATCGCAATCAGCGAGTCGATCTCGCTGGCACTGTTGTTCGTCGCCCTGCTGGCGACGCGGCGCGAGTTCAACCGGCCGGCCTCGCTGCTACATCAGCGCCTGACGCCCGGCTGGTTCCTGGCGATCGCGACGGTCATCGTGACAGCGCTCGCCGTCCTTCTGTTCGTCTATTCCGACGTCGACTATTCGAACCAGCTCTGGTGGCAGTTCGAGTTCTCGGAAGAAGCGCCGCGCAGCCTGCGCGCGCTGCTCGGCGTCGTCATCGCGGCCGGCTCGATCGCCGCCTGGTCGCTGCTGCGGCCCTCCAAGGGCAAGACCGGGCAGCCGGCGCCGGAAGAGATCGCCGACGCGGTTCGGATCCTCGAGGCGCAGCCCTATCCCGATGCCAATCTGGTGCGGATGGGCGACAAGACGCTGCTCTTTTCCGATGATCGCCGGGCCTTCATCATGTTCGGCCGGCAGGCCCATTCATGGGTGGCGCTGTTCGATCCGATCGGGCCGCGCGCCGCTTGGCCGGGATTGATCTGGCAGTTCGTCGAGATGGCGCGGGCGGCGGGCGGGCGAGCCGTTTTCTACCAGGTGATGCCGGAGAATCTCGCGCTCTATGCCGATGCGGGCCTGCGCGCCTTCAAGCTGGGCGAGGCGGCGCGCGTCGATCTCGCGGCCTTCGACTTGAAGGGCGCCAAGCGGGCGAGCTTGCGCCATGCCTTCAATCGCAGCCAGCGCGAGGGCCTGAGCTTCGAGTTTCTCGAGCCGGATCAGGTGGCCGAGGCGATCGACGAACTCGAAGATGTCTCGAACCAGTGGCTCGCGGCGCATCGCGCCCGCGAGAAGCGGTTTTCGCTGGGGGCGTTCGACCGTTCCTATGTCATGGCGCAGCCGGCCGCCGTGGTGCGGCGGGACGGGCACATCGTCGCCTTCGCCACGGTGATGACGACGGCCCAGAAGCAGGAAGCGACCGTCGATCTCATGCGGTTCAAGCCGGGTGTTCCGGCCGGCGCGATGGAGTTCCTGTTCGTCAGCCTGCTGCTGTATCTGCGCGACCAGGAGTATCGCTGGTTCGACCTGGGCATGGCGCCGCTCGCCGGCCTTTCGGAAAGCCCGGCGGCGCCGTTCTGGCACCGGATGGGACGCGCCGTGTTCGAGCATGGTGAACGCTTCTATAATTTTCACGGGCTGAGGGCCTTCAAGGCGAAGTTCCAGCCCGATTGGCATCCTCGCTACATGGCCGTATCGGGCGGCATGTCGCCGGCGCTTGCGCTGGCCGACGTAACCGTCCTGATCAGTGGCAGCCTCAAGGGAGTCGTTGGGAAATGATCCGGAATTGCATATTGGCGGCGCTGATCTCCTGCACCGTCGCGCCTGCCCTGGCCGACGATGCGCCGGCGCCGCAGCAGGAGCCGCAGGCGGCAGCTGCCACGACGTTCAATGCCGGGCTGCTCGGCAAGCCGGAGATCCTGACGCCGGAAGGCGATGTCGGCGGCACCGTGTTCCTGTTCTCCGACAAGGATGGCTGGACGCCGGCCGACGAGGCCGTGGCGGTCAATTTGCAGAAGGCCGGCGCCATCGTCGTCGGCGTCGACACGCCGAAGTTCTTCGCAGGCCTCGAAGTCGACAAGGCCGATGAGTGCGTCTATCTCGTCGCCGATATCGAGGATCTGAGCCATCAGATCCAGCGTTCGCTCGGCACCGAGATCTATCATTCGCCGGTGATCGCCGGCATCGGCGCCGCCGGCACGCTCGGCCTCGCCATCGCCGCGCAGACGCCGGACGCGACGATCGGGCGGACGGTCGCCGTTGATCCCGGCAAGGTCCTGCCGCTGAAGAAGCCGCTCTGCACGGATGCGCCGAAGACCGCTTCGGCGGGCGGCACCGTCTATGGCCTCGCCAAGGGCGACCTCACCAACCCGGTCGACGTCCTCTACACCGCCGCCGCGCCGGCCGACGGCAAGGCGCATGTCGCCGACCTGCAGGCGCAGGGCTTCAAGATCAAGGACAAGGCGGCCGACGGCGACGCCCATGCGGCGCTGGAGTCGCGGCTGCTGCATGTGCTGGCGCCGAAATCGGCCGGCGACGATCCGCTGGCCGACCTGCAGCTGATCGAGCTGCCGGCGACCACCAAGTACAACACCATGGCCATCGTCTATTCCGGCGACGGCGGCTGGCGCGACATCGACAAGTCCGTCGCCGAGGCGCTGCAGAAGGACGGCGTCCCGGTCGTCGGCGTCGATTCCTTGCGCTACTTCTGGTCCCAGAAGACGCCGGATCAGACCGCCGCCGATCTCGCCCGCATCATCGAGGCCTATGGCGAGCGCTGGAACGTCGAGCACTTCATCGTGATCGGCTATTCCTTCGGCGCCGACGTGCTGCCGAGCGCCTATAACCGCCTGCCGGCGGAAGTGAAGGACAGGATTGCCCTGCTGTCGCTGCTCGGTCTGTCCGAGACGGTCGACTATGAGATCTCGGTGGGCGAGTTCCTCGGCACCAGTTCGAGCGAGGGCGAGACGCTGCCGGAGCTGAAGCAGATCAAGCCCGGCGTGATCCAGTGCGTCTATGGCGAGGACGAGGACGATTCCGCCTGCCCCAAACTCGAGGGCACCGGTGCGGAGCTGGTCAAGACGACGGGCGGCCATCACTTCGACGGCGACTATGACGCTCTCGCCGCGAAGATCCTCGACGGCCTCAAGCGCCGCACGGCAGGGCAGGGAAACCCGCAGGCGGCGAAGTAGCGGGCGCCGCCCGCCGCTCGCCCGTTCGTCTTCGCGTCAGGCCCGATATCCGTCGGCTTCGCCCTCATGGGCGCGGCCGAGCAGGGAGGCATGGATCGCCAGTGTCTTGCCCGGTCCATGCACCGCCGCGAAGAGCAGCCCAGCGATGAAGGTGAAGTGGTCGATAAAGAAGCCGAATTCGGTCTGGTTGCCGTTCCAGTGCGAAGGCCCATGGAAGGCGAAGGCGAGGAACAGGATATAGGCGGCGGCGAGCAGCGCGGCTTCCGAGAAGAAGGCGCCGGTCAGGAGCGCCACCGCGAGCGCCAGCTCGAAGAGCGCCGCCACCCAGGCCAGAAAGAGCGGAAACGGAAATCCCGCCGACGCGATGTAGCCGGCGGTGCCGTTGATATCGATGAGCTTGAAGCTGGCGGCCATGACGAAGATGCCGCCGAAGATCAGCCGGGCGACAAGGATGGCAATGGTCTTTCCCATGGTGGATCCCTCCTGAAATCATGCGTTCGTTCAACGACGATCGAACGGTGACGATTTCGACAGGGGAGGCCCGGGAAAGGTTGCGATCCCGCTGTTACCAGCCGGAACCGCCGCCGCCACCGCCTCCGCCGCCGGACGAACCGCCGCCGCTGCTTCCTGAACTGAAGCCGCCCGAGCCGGAGCTCGATCCCGGCGCCGTCGACGCCGAGGCGACCGTCTGTGACAGGCCGGAGCCGAGCCGGTCGACGAGATCGGTGGCGCTGCGGTTGTTGTTGGCGAGATACCAGCTCGATACCGCCGCGGTCGCACCGGCTGCGGCGAGCACGCCGGCGAATTTCTTGGCCCAGGCGTTCTCGACGTCGAGCGCGACGGCATAGGGCAGGTAGCGCTCGAACAGCTCCGGCGTCTTCTCCGGCGGATGCAGTATTTCCAGCCGGTGCTCCTCCGCGATGCCGAGATACTGGCGGAATCCGGCGACGGCATCGCGCAGCTTCTGGCCTTCCGGCGTCGGCGAACGCATCCACGAGAAGGCGGAGGCGAGCACCGGCAGCAGCGCGAAGGGCAGCAGCAACACGGCGAAATCGAGCGGTCCGCGTGCGGCGCTCAGGAACACGCCGAGCCCGGCGCCGCCGAAAGCGAGCGCGAAGATGCCGGTGAAGAGCAGCGCGAAGATCCGCTTGTACCAGGGGCTGCCGCGCAGCGACCGCAGGGTGAGGCCGACGACGATGGCCGGGATCGACAGGAACACCAGGCTGAACGCGGCGACGAGGCCGTTCTCGCCCATGGTGCTGACCAGCCCGATGCCGGCCAGGATATAGGCGGCGAGCGTGATCAGGACGCCGCCGGTCAGCCAGCCACTGTTCATGTTGAAGACGGTGCCGGAATAGGCCTTGGCGAGACCGCGCGCCAGCGTCGCCTCGGCGCTCGACAGCGTCATGTGGTTCGACTGTACGAGGCGGATCTCGCCGCCGCTGCCGAACAGCACCTGCGCCGCTGCCATCTCGGCCGGGCCGGCCGGCTTGCCGCCCGGTGTGCGGGTCAGCGCCAGCGCCTTGCCGCTATCGGCGATCTTGAGCTGGCCCTTGACGCCGAGATCGAGGATCGCGGCCGTGAAGGCGCGATCGTCGAAGTTCATCTCGGAGATGTAGCGCGTCGCGGCCGCCGAGAGCCCCTCGGGCGGCGTGAACAGCGGGATGATCGGGCCCGGCTTCGGGTCACGTCCGGCCTTGCGCCAGGCCTGGAACAGATAGAGCAGTCCGCCTGCGGCGCCGAACAGGGCGAAGACGGGGCCGATATTGTCCCGAAGCCACCAGTAAGTGCGCTGCCCGGAGCTCGGCGCGGCGACGACGCCCTTCGGCCATGCGGCGGCGACGGTAAGCCCGTTATGCGCCGGCAGGGGCGCCGTCGTGCGGAAGACGATGCGGCCCGGTTCCTTCGAGACGACCCGGGCATCCTGGCCCCGTTCGCCCTGCTGGCCGGTATAGATCGCGGTATTGCCGAACGGCACGGCCTCCGGCAGCGTGATGCGCGCCTCGGCGACGTCGATCGGGAAGGTCCAGCCGGTGCCGGTAACGTTCCAGTAGAGCTCGTCGAAATCGTCGAAGAAGCCGATCTGCCGGTTCGTCCGGTAGCGGATGACGTAGTCGTGCGGGCCGGGCGTGAGCAGCGTCTCGGCCGAGCCGATGCGGATGCGCTTGCCGTTCGAGAGCGTCTCGATCGCGAAGGGCTCGTTCTGGCCGTCGCGGGTGACCGATTCCACGTCGAAGCCGACGACGACCGAACCGCCCCTGTCATCCCGATAGGTGGTCGGAAAATCGCGCAGGATGCCGCGCCGGATCTCGTTACCCTCGGCCTGGACGCGGATCGTCTCGACGACTTCGAGATCGCCGTTCCGCTCGACCGTCACATCCGAGACGAAGCGGAGAATGCGCTCCTCGGCGCCGGCGGCGAGCGGCGCGAACGCCAGCAGCAGGCCGGCGGCGAGGCCGAGGCAGGTGGCGCGGAGGCGGTCGGCGCGCATGGCGGCCTCAGAACGAGACCTTGGGCGGGATCTGCGCGGCGGCGCGATCCTCGATCTCGTAGAAGGCTTCGGGCCGGAAGCCGAACATGTTGGCGACGAGCACGCTCGGGAAGGTCTGGATCGCCGTGTTCAGGTCGCGCACGGTGCCGTTGTAGTAGCGGCGCGCCATCTGCATCTCGTCCTCGATATTGGCGAGCTGGCCCTGCAACTCGCGGAAATTCGCGTCCGCCTTCAGCTCCGGATAGGCCTCGGAGATCGCGATCAACCGGCCGAGCGCGCCGGAGAGCGCCTGGTCCGCCGCCGCCTGGCTCTTGACGTCGCCGGCATTCATGCTGGCGGCGCGCTTCGCCGCGACATCCTCGAAGATGCCTTTCTCATGCGCGGCATAGCCCTTCACCGTCTCGACCAGATTGGGGATCAGGTCGGCGCGGCGCTTCAACTGCACGTCGATGCCGCTCCAGCCCTCATGCGCGAGGTTCCGCTTGGCGACGAGCGTGTTGTAGAGGCTGATCGCATAGAGCGCGGCAGCCGCGATCACGGCCAGGACAATCCATGTGGTCATTGCGTTCCCTCGGTTTTCCCACGGCTTGCCGGCGGGCATGGCCCGGCGTGGCGCGAATCTCGGCGGCCCGGACCGGGCTCCAGCCTTTGATAGCGCTCGCGCGGCGGATTGCGAAGGCTGGCCGTCACAATCGGCGCAAAGCCAGCGGCCGGACGGGCGCTAGTTCCGCGCCTCGCGAACCGTGCCGATCGCGTCGAAGATCCGCGAGCGCTGGCGCGTCTCGCGGGCGATCTTCTGGATGTTGGCATTGCGCTGAACGGCCTGGCGACCGGCTTCGATCACGAGGTCGACCTGCTTCTTGTCGAGGTGCAGCCGGGTCGGAATGCTGTTCAGCTCCCGAAAGAGCGACGGGTCGGCGTCGCGGAACGTCAGGTGTTCGGTGGTGACGATGACATCGCGGCAGTTCCAGCCGACCAGCGTGCCGCGATGGCGCAACACCTCGGCGTTCGACAGCCCGCAGCGGTAGCGGATCAGGTGCTGCTGCCATTCGTTGAGCGTCAGGTCGACGGCGTCGAAGCCATGGCCGGTCGAGGCGGCGATCGTCGTGTCGGCGACGGAGCGCAGGATCTTGCCGAGATGCGGGCTCTTCGGCGACGTTCCCCAGTCATATTGCCCGTCGACGCCGGCATCGGTGACGATGAATAGGAAGTTGTGAATGCGAACCGCCTGGGTCGCGGAGAGCGGCGCATAGGGCGTGGTGGCGCGGGCGCGCTCGAGCGACAGGCCGCCGATGCCGAGATTGTCGGTCAGCCCGCCATCCAGCAGGCGCACATATTTGAGCTCGTCCTTCGACTGGTAGGAGTCGAGCGCGCGCGCATAGGCCTGCAGGCGGACGGAAGGGTTGTCGGAAGCGAGCGCCTTCTGCAGCCAGGCCGGCCTCTGATAGTTGCAGGCCCCCTTCTCGGGCGTGTTGAGCACGACGGGGGCGAAGACGACCGGAACGGCGGCCGAGGCGGCGACGGCATCCGCGATCTTGACCTGGTCGAGATCGCTGCAGAGTGCCGAGAACGTATCCTGGGTGAAGAGGAAGGGCGTGTTGTTGTAGATGTCCGAGGCGGTGATCCAGACGAGCGGCCGGTCCGGCTTTTCGAAGGCGGCATAGGTCTGGCCGTCGAACAGTTTCTCGTCGAGCCAGCGGCCGAAGCTGTTGCGGTCGTTGGCGCCGCCATTGACGGCCGCGGTCATGAGATTGGCCGGGTTGGGGGACGTCCGCATATAGGCCTCGGCGTTCTGCTCGAGGAAGCGCTCGCGGAAATCGACGAATTCGTCCTTGCCCTTGTAGCCGAGATAGGCGGCCATGACGGCGCCGCCCGACGTGCCGGCGACGGAGCGGACGTCGTCGACCAGGCTGCGCTCGCGCGGATGGTCGTCGATGATCAGCGTGTCGAGCTCGGTGAGCGCGCCATAGGCGAAGGCCGCCGCGCGCGTGCCGCCGCCTGAGAAGGCGAGCGCGACAATCGTGCTGCCGTCGTCAGCCGGATCGGGGATCGCGTCCGGCGACGGCTTGCCCGCTTCACGGCTCGTCTGGTTGATCGGCGTGCTGTCGATCGCCGAGCAGCCCGACGTGACGATCGCCGCCGCGAGCCCGGCGAACCGCAGCGCCGCCCCAAACCTCTTCAGCAACTGTCCGTTCTCCCAGCCCGATCGGAGAGCCGCAGTCTAGGTGCGAGGGCTTAATCCTCCTTGAATCCCGCAGGCGGGTCTGTCCTTCCTATGTCTTGCCCGCCCAGGGGACGAGCCGGCGCTCGATCCAGCGCAAAATCGCTTCCAGCGCGAAGGCGACGGCGGCGATCACCAGGATGCCCATCAGCACCACGTCGGTGACGAGAAACTGCGCCGCCGACTGGATCATGAAGCCGAGTCCGCGCGAGGCGGCGACGAGCTCGGCCGCGACCAGCGTCGACCAGCCGGCGCCGAGCGCGATGCGGATGCCGGTCAGGATCGAGGGCAGGGCGCTGGGTAGCACGACATGGCGCAGAAGCTGCCCGCGCGTCGCGCCGAGCGAGCGGGCGGCGTTCAGGCGGTCGGCGTCGACGCCCTTCACACCGGATGCCGTCGAGATCACGATCGGCGCCAGCATGGCGATGCCGATGATCAGGATCTTCGACGGCTCGCCGATGCCGAACCAGATGATCACCAGCGGCAGATAGGCGAGCGGCGGGATCGGGCGCAGGAACTCGATGATCGGATCGAAGATGCCGCGGCCGATCCGGCTGGAACCGATGGCGAAGCCAATCGGCACGGCGATCAGCGTCGCGGCGACGAGCGCGGCGAAAACGCGGGCGAGGCTGGCGGCGAGATGCTGCCAGAGCGTCGCGTCGACGAAGCCTTCGCGCGCCACCGTCAGGAACGCCTTGCCGACCGCGAGCGGCGAAGGCAGGAACAGGGCCGAGACGAGCTGGAAATAGGCGGCGACCGTCCAGGCCAGCAGCAGCGCGGCGACGGTCGCGGTCGCCGTGATGGCGACGACCGGGCGCTTTCGCGCCGCCGGCGGCTCCGTCGCGGCGGGCTCGGCGGCTCGCGCCGGGGCGAGGCTCGCTTCGGCGAGATCGAGGCTCATGCGGCTTCCCTCTCAAAGATGCTGTCGAGGAGATCCTCGCGCGCGGTGACGAAGGCGGGGCTCACCTTGATCGAGCGTGCACTTTCGCCGGCAAGGCGGCGGCGGCCGAAATCGACGTCGAGCCGGCGGATGATGCGACCGGGGCCGGGCGCCATGACGATGATGCGGGTCGCGAGATAGAGCGCTTCCTCGACGCCGTGGGTGATCAGCAGCGTGCCGGCGCCGCTCCGGGCCCAGGCGGAGAGCAACAGGTCCTGCATGCCTTCGCGCGTCATCGCGTCGAGCGCGCCGAGCGGCTCGTCCATCAGCAGGAAGGCGGGATCGGCGGCAAGCGCGCGGGCGAGGCCGATGCGCTGGCGCTGGCCGCCCGACAATTGCCAGACCGGCCGGTCGCCGAGCCCGGCGAGGCCGACGACATCAAGCAGGCGGTCGGCCTGCTGCCGCCGCTCGGCCGGGCCGACGCCGGCAAGCCGGGCGGCGAAGGCGATGTTTTCCGCGGTCGATAGCCAGGGGAACAGCGCGTCATTCTGGAAGACGACGGCGCGCTGGGCGCCGGGGCCCGTCACCGGCTCGCCATCGACGAGGACGCGGCCGGAGGCGGGCGAGAGGAAGCCCGCGGCGAGGTTCAGGAGCGAGGTCTTGCCGCAGCCCGACCGCCCGACCACGACGACGAATTCGCCGGAGCGGATGTCGAGCGAGACGTTCGACAGCACCGGCGCGCCGCCGTCATAGCGGAGCGAAATGTTTTCAAGCGCGAGATGGGGCATGGGCTATTTCCCTTGCTTGCCGACGATCCCCTTGGGGACGTCCAGTTGGCCAGACCGATTTGCCGGACACCGATGTCCATCATCCTGAGGGGCTTTCGCAGAAAGCCGTCTCGAAGGACGCACGACGGCGATGCCGCGCTGCACTTCCATTGTGCGTCCTTCGAGACGGCCCTTCGGGCCTCCTCAGGATGATGACGGAGGTAGGCTGCATGCCGACTGCCGGCATCCCCCAGAAAACGGTTGGCCCGTCCCGCGACAGAGGGGCGCGGAACGGGCCGGATGTTGTCGCGGCATTGGCCGGCCGCCGTCGGCCGCCGCGACGACATCAGTTGGAAGCTTGAGCCTCGGTCACGAACTTCGTCGTGACGTAGCTGCTGTAATCGGGGAGCACGGCCGGGATCTTGCCCTGCTCCTTGAGGAAGGCCGAGGCGTCGGTGATCGCCTTGACCGTGCCGCCGCCGAGCAGCTCGTTCGAAGCCTGCTCGCCGAGCAGCGGGAAGTGGTAGCCCTTGAGCAGGGCCGGGACTTCCTCGACCTTGGCGCCGGTCAGACGGGCGATCTTGGCGGCCTGTTCCGACTTGGCGTCCCAGCTCTCCGGCTTGGCGCGGAAGTCGGCATAGGCCTGGCCCGTCGTCTTGACGAAGGCCTTGACCGCTTCCGGATGCGCGTTGGCGAATTCCTTGCGGACGATCCAAGCGTCGAAGGTGGGCGCGCCGAAGGTCGCGACCTGCGCGGAGTCGGTCAGAACCTTGCCGTTCTCCTTGATCTTGCCGAGCGCCGGATCCCAAACGTAGGCCGCGTCGATGTCGCCGCGCTCCCAGGCCGCCGCGATCTCCGGCGGACGCAGGTTCAGGATCTCGACCGACTTCGGATCGATGCCCCAATGCTTCAGCGCCGCGAGCAGGCTGTAATGCGTCGTCGAGACGAAGGGCACGGCGATCTTCTTGCCGACGAGATCCTTCGGCTCGCTGATCTTGGCGCCGTCACGCACGACCAGCGCCTCGGAATCGCCGATCAGGCCGACGACGAAAATGGTCTCGATCGGCAGTTCGCGGCTGGCGGCGGCGGCGAGCGGGCTCGACCCGACATAGCCGATATCGACCGCGCCGGAAGCGATTGCCGCGATCACGTCGGCGCCGGAATCGAACTTCTTCCAGTCGATCTTGGCGTTGGCGGCCTTCTCATAGAGGCCGTCGGCCTGCGGGACCTTGGAGGGCTCGACCACCGTCTGGTAGCCGATGGTCAGCTTGGTCTCGTCGGCGCGGGCGGTGGCGCCGGCGGCGAGCGTCAGGCCGATCGCGGCGGCCGTGGCGACGAAGGTGCGGCGGGTGAATTTCGACATGGGATGATCCTGAAATTGGCGCGCAGGCATCCGTTCGCGGAACGGGAGCGCGCGGAGAAAAAGGAATTTCTGGAGAATGTGCCGCTGGGCGCGGCGTCGCCGTCAGGCGACCTCGACCGATCGGTCGGTCAACAGAGCCGGGTTGTCATGGCGCGTCTCCCTTTGGGGCTTAGCCGTTGTTGGCGCGGGGCAAGCCAATCCTGAAATCGCCGCGGCGGTCGATCATCCGACCGTGCCTTCAGCTTAGGCAATGACGGCTTAGGCGATAAAGGCAGTCGTTTTTAAATTTGAACTAGGTCGAGGTCGTTCGTTGCGCGTTTATCGCGTCGCGCGGATCCGGGCTTACTTTGCGGCAGGTCGGGATGCCGAGCATGGGCTTCGACGCGCGCCATCTGGAATGCGTCGTTGGGACAAACCAAAGAAAAAGGGAGGGCGCTCGCGCGTCCTCCCTTTCGAACTCTGGATCTAGCGAAAGGCTCTCAGTTCGCCTTCGGCAGGGCGTAGGCGACGATGTAGTCGCCGCGATCGGGCGACTGGCGGGCGCCGCCGGCCGAGATGACGACGAACTGCCGGCCGCTCTCCGGCGAGACATAGGTCATCGGGGTCGCCTGGGCGCCGACGGGAAGCCGGCCCTTCCAGAGTTCCTCGCCCGTCGCGCTGTCGAGCGCGCGCAGATAGTAGTCCTGGGTGCCGGCATAGAAGACGAGGCCGCCGGCCGTCGTCGTCGGGCCGCCGAGCGACGGCATGCCGACCGGGATCGGCAGGCCGGTCTTCAGGCCGAGCGGACCGGTATCCTGCAGCGTGCCGGCCGGAACCTGCCAGACGATCTGGCGCGACTTCAGGTCGATGCCGGTGATCGTGCCGTAGGGCGGCTGGTGGCAGGGCACGCCGAGGATCGACATGAAGCCGTTCTTGAGCGCGCCATACGGCGTGCCCTTCTGCGTGCCGAGGCCGTCATGCGCCGCCGACGGGCCGTAATTGTCGGCGACCTCGCGCGGCAGCAGCTCGAGGAACTGCGGCATGCGGATGTCGTTGACGACGAGCAGGCCGTTCGCCTCGTCGATCGAGGCGCTACCCCAGTTCATGCCGCCGTAATAGCCCGGGTAGATCAGCGAGCGGGTGGTGCCGGGCGGGGTGAACTCGCCCTCGTAGCGCATCTTCTTGAAGGCGATGCGGCAGAGCAGCTGGTCGATCGGCGTCGCGCCCCACATTCGCGCCTCGGTGAAGGGCTCGGTGCCGATCGAGGGCATGCCGATCGAATAGGGCTGGGTCGGCGACAGGAAGTCCTCCTTGACGCCGCCGGCCTGCGGCACCGGCTTCTCCTGCACCTCGGCGATCGGCGTGCCGTCGCGCCGGTCGAGCAGGAAGATCTGGCCGCGCTTGGTGACCTGGATCAGGGCTGGCGTCTTGCCTCCCTTGCCGTCCGGAACGTCATAGAGCGCCGGCTGCGAGGGAACATCGTAGTCCCAGAGATCGTGATGCACGGTCTGGAACTTCCAGCGCTCGCGGCCGGTCTCGATGTCGAGCGCCACCACCGAGGCGGTGTAGTCCTCGGCCGCCTTCGAGCGATGCGCGCCGAAGAAGTCGGGCGTCGCGTTGCCGGTCGGCAGGTAGACGAGGCCGAGGGCTTCGTCATAGCTCGGCGTCGACCAGACGTTGGGCGTGCCGCGCGTGTAGCTCTCGCCTTCCGGCGGCAGCTTGGTGATGTTGGGGTTGCCGAGATCCCAGGCCCAGGCCAGTTCGCCGGTGCGGGCGTTGAAGGCGCGGACGGCGCCGGAAGGCTCGCCCGTCTCGACATTGTCCCAGACCCAACCGCCGACCAGGATCAGGTCGCGCATGACGGTGGGCGCCGAGGTCTGGAAGTAGAAGCCGGCCTTGACTTCGCCCATGCCGTTCTTGAGGTCGACCGTGCCGTTGTTGCCGAAGCCGGTGCAGAGCTCGCCGGTCTTGGCGTCGATCTGGATCAGGCGGGCGTCGATCGTCGTCAGCACGATGCGGGCGCCGCAATTGTCGGCGACGGGAGCCGGGGCTTGGGCGGCCGGAGTGGCCGTAGCCTCGGTACCCTCGGCCGGCGCCGGATCGGTCGCGGCAGGCGCCGCGGTGGCGACGGCCGGCTCGTAATAGCTGACGCCCCGGCAGCGCTGCCAGAGCGGCGATTTCGCCTGCGGATCGAACTTCCAGCGTACCGCGCCCGTTTCGGCGTTGAGCGCATGCACGATGTTGTGCGGCGAGCAGGTGTAGACGGTGTCGCCGACCTGCAGCGGCGTGTTCTGGTCCTCGGCGCCGGAAACCGCGGGATCGCCGGTCTGGAAAGTCCAGGCGACTTCCAGATTCTTCACATTGTCGCGGTTGATCTGGTCGATCGGGGCATAGCGCGTGCCGTTCGGCGTGCGGCCATAGTGGCGCCATTCGGTGGCGCTCATCGCCGCTGGCGGCACGGCCGTTGGCGCGGACGAAGCGATTTCATTGCGGATGACGCCGTGCGGCTTGAAGGCGTAGACGACGGCAGCCCCCAGCGCGACGAAGAGAACGAGCGCGAGCAGGATGGCCGGGCCCGACGATCGGCGCGCACCGTTGCGGGCCGGGAAGGCCGGCACGAGGATCAGCGCGATGACGGCGAGGACGGCGGGCGCGACCAGGCGCGGCACCAGCGGCCAGAAGTCCAGACCGACTTCCCAGATCGCCCAGGCGATCGTCGCCAGAAGGATCAGGATGTAGAGCCAGGTGGCCACCGGCCGGCGCAGGATGTGCAGGACGCCGACGATCAGCAGACCGACGCCCGCCAGCGCGTAATACCACGAGCCGCCCAGCGTGATCAGCTGGACGCCGAGGCCGGCGAGCAGCAGGCCGACAAGCGCGACGACGATTCCGAACAGGACAAGCAGCCATCCGCCTATGCCGAGCGGAGTTCTCGATTGGGCCATGTTTCTTCCTCGGTATGAGGCGCCGGCGAGGGGAGAGCCGGTGCCGATCTGCGGTGGAGCCTGGGGCAAATCACGCAATGCACGCCGGGCGGCGTGGCGACTCAACGGGAGCCTACCGCAAGTTTAGGCGTCGAGGCCGACGGACTCAACGCATCGATCGAACGGGGAATGATAGCGGCGCCAATGGGATGCGGTGGGGATGCGGCGGGGATGCGGCGGCAATTCGGAAGGTGCCCGACCGATCTGGCGCGGCAAGTGGGGCGTCGCGGTGGCGCTTGGCAGGATGACGGGAGGCCAGTCTCGTCCGATGGCGAGCGTGGCCTGCCTCCCGCTCCTATCTAGTGGCGGTGATCCGTGATGCGGCCGTCCTGTTCAAGCGGCGGCCTGCACCGTGCCGTTGCCGAGGCGCGCGGCGAGGCGGAAGCCGTCCGCCCATTTGCCGTGCCCGCTTTCCGTGTTGATGTGGCCGGCCGTGCCCATGTCGTGCAGCTCGGAGCCCCAGCGGGAGGCGAAGAAGCGGCCGCGCTCGACGCTGACATAAGGGTCGTTGCGGCTGAGCGCGAGGATCGACGGGAAGGGCAGCCGATCCAGCGGGATGGAGCCGAAGCCGGCGAGCGGATGCTCGCCGGGCAGGCTCTCGACATCGGCGGGAGCGACCAGCAGCGCGCCGGTGATCGGCGTGCGGGGGAAGCGCTTGGCATAATGCGCGACGAGCACGACGCCGAGGCTGTGCGCCACCAGGGTCGGCTGCCGCGCGCGCCGGACGGCGGCGTCGAGCCGCTGCAGCCAGGCCTCGAGATCCGGGGCGTGCCAATCGTCCTGCTCGACGATCCGTGCATCGGCGTCGACGTCGAGCCAGCGGCGCTGCCAATGGCCAGCGCCGGATCCCTGCCAGCCGGGAATGATCAGTCGGGACATGTGCATGCTCTATCGGGGGGCGTTGTCCCAAGAATAAGTTAGAGCCTCGCCGGCATGAAGAAATGAGGGTCCAAGGTTTTTTACCCTGCCGGATTATATTACCCCTCCGGCTGGCGAGCAGCCGGAAGTTGCCTTCCGCTCGCGGTTCGCGCGCGGAGCTCGCGCCGCGGCGTGGATGCCTGGCGGCGCGATTCTCGTCGGCGACGGCGGTGCCGTCGTCGGTCGGGTGGCCCCGGAAGCCGGCTCCCGGGGCCGATCCGCCTCAGGTCCCGGCGCGCAGGCGCTGCAGCAGCGCGACGTCGGGATAGGAATCCGCCGGCATGCCGAGCTCGATCTGCATCGCCTTGACGGCGGCGCGCGTTCCCGCGCCGATCATGCCGTCCGCCTTGCCGACGTCATGGCCGCGCTTGGCGAGCAGCTTCTGCAGCTCGACGACGTCCTTGTAGGGAAGCTGCTTGGCGTCGTTGCCGCGACCGACCGGCGGGGCGCCGGCGAGGCGCGTCGCGTAATAGGCGGCGGTCGTCGCGTAGATGAACGACTGGTTCCATTCGAGATAGACGCGGTAGTTCTGGTAAGCGAGGAAGGCCGGGCCATGACGGCCCATCGGCAACAGCAGCGAGGCCTTCAAGTCGGATTCCGGCAGGTGCGAGCCCGGCGCGACGGTGACGCCCATCTTTTTCCAGGTCGAGATCGGATGCTGGATCTGCAGGTCGGCCTGCGCCCAATCGAGGTTTTCCGGAACGCGGACCTCGGTCAGCCAGGGCTGGTTGGCCTGCCAGCCCTCATGGACGAGCAGATTGGCGGCGGACGCCAGCACGTCCGGCACGCTCTTGATCAGGTCGCGCCTTCCGTCGCCGTCATAGTCGACGGCGAAGTCGCGGTAGTGGGTCGCCAGAAACTGCACCTGGCCGAGCTCGCCGGCCCAGGGACCCTTCATCTCGGCCGCCGTCAGGTCGCCGCGGTCGATCACCGTCAGCGCCGCCATCAGCTGGTCGTGGAAGAGCTGCGGCCGGCGGCAGTCATAGGCGAGCGTCGCGAGCGAGCGCAAAGTCGGCATGTCGCCGAGATTGACGCCGAAATCCGTTTCCAGACCCCAGAAACCGACGAGCACGGGGGCCGGGACGCCGTAGTCCTTCTGGATCCGGTCGAACAGCTTGGCATTCTGCTTGATCAGCTGCGCGCCCTTCTGCATCCGGTATTTGGCGACCATGCGGTCGGAGAATTCGAGGAAGCTCTGCGAGAAGACGTTCTGGGCGCGATCCTTGGCGACGACGTCGGGCGCGTAGGAAAGGCCGCTCAGCGCCGCGATCGCCTGCGGGGAATGCCCCTTCTGCGCGGCCTCCTGCTTGAAGCTTTCGAGCCAGGCCGGAAAACCCGAAGCGTCCTTGCAGGATGCGGCGAAGGCGGGAAGCGCCGAAACGGTCAGCGCGAGGAATGTCGCAAGCTGCAAGCCAGCTTTTCGCATGAGAACCTCCGAGGGCAGGGGCCGAGGATTGGCCATAGATGTCTCTCCGGCCTGAGGCCGGAATCGATTGGGGCGACTATGAACGGGCCAATCCGCCGATTCCATGACGAAGCGCGCCGATAGCGTGCATTCAGGCGCGGCTGTGATGCTTCAGTTGCGCTGTGCGGTCCGGGCCTGGACCAGCCGCTTCGGCGCCGTCTGGCGCCAGGATTTCTCCACCAGCGGCGTCAGCCGTTCGGCGTTTGTCGCCGGAAGCCGTACCAGCACATAGGCGTAGCCGCGGAAATGGTCGTTGGTGAAGAACACCTCCGGCTCGACGGCGATCAGCATGTCGCGATCGTCGCGATCCATCTTGAGCGCGAAGGTGGTGCCGTCCTCCTGCATCCGGCCGAAGAAGGTCTTGCCGAGATAGAAGGAGGGTGTGCCGTGCGTCACGCCCTCGCGCACCTCGGGGAGCGCGAGGAAGATCCGCTTCAGCGTCGGCCAGTCCACCGGCATGGCAAGCTCCGCCTCGTCCGACCCGCGGAGACACGGGTCCGAAGGTGCAGTCTGCGCCAGTCGAACGCGGGCGACCAGTCCCGGCGGCCAGTCCCGGCGGCTAAGCCGCCTTCTCGCGCTGGTAGTCCTTGATCTCGCTGGCGACGATCTCCGGCGAGCGCTCGAGGTCGTAGCGCAGTTCGAAGGCGGAGGGCGCCATGAAGACGGGCGCGCCGTCGAGATCGGAGGCCATCGACGAGCGGTGGCGGTCGATGAAGGTGTCGAGCGCGACCTTGTCGGTCGAGGTCACCCAGCGGCAGACCTGGAAGCGCGAATGCTCGAAGTCGATCGGCAGGCCGTATTCGACCTGCATGCGCTCCTTCAGCACGTCGAGCTGCAGCGCGCCGACGACGCCGATGATCGCCGGCGAGCCGTCATGCGGCACGAAGACCTGCACGACGCCTTCCTCGGCCATCTGCTGCAGCGCTTCCTTCAGCTTCTTCGCCTTCATCGGATCCTGCAGGCGGATGCGGCGCATGATTTCCGGCGCGAAGCTCGGCACGCCGTGGAAGACGAGGTTCTCGCCCTCGGTCAGCGTGTCGCCGATGCGGAGCGTGCCGTGGTTCGGGATGCCGACGACGTCGCCGGCAAAGGCTTCGTCGGCGAGCAGCCGGTCCTGCGCGAAGAAGAACTGCGGGCTGGAGAGCGGGATCGGCTTGCCGGTGCGCACCAGCTTCGCCTTCATGCCGCGCTGCAATTTGCCCGAGCAGACGCGCAGGAACGCGATGCGGTCGCGATGGTTGGGGTCCATGTTCGCCTGGATCTTGAACACGAAGCCGGACATCTTCGGCTCGGTCGGCTCCACGATCCGGCCCTCGGCCTGCTGCGGCCGCGGCGACGGGGCGAAGGCGGCCATGGCGTCGATCAGGTCGTGCACGCCGAAATTCCGCAGCGCCGAGCCGAAATAGACCGGCGTCAGATGGCCCTGGCGGAAGCTGTCCATGTCGAAGCCGTTGCCGGCGCCCTCGATCAGCTCCATTTCCTCGCGGAACATGGCGACCGCCTCGGGCGTCGTCAGGCCGTCAATCTTCGGATCGTCGGGTCCGGTGACCGGGATCACCGCGCTGTCGGTGTCGATCCGGCGGACGGTCCGCGCGACGATGTCATAGGTGCCGGCGAATTCGCGTCCACGGCCGATCGGCCAGGTCATCGGCACGGTGTCGAGCGCCAGCGTCTTTTCGATCTCGTCGAGCAGGTCGAACGGATCGCGCGTCTCGCGGTCGAGCTTGTTGATGAAGGTGACGATCGGAATGTCGCGCAGACGGCAGACCTCGAAAAGTTTGCGGGTGCGCGCCTCGATACCCTTGGCGGCGTCGATCACCATGACGGCGGAATCGACGGCGGTCAGCGTGCGGTAGGTATCTTCCGAGAAGTCTTCATGGCCCGGCGTATCGAGCAGGTTGAAGATCGTGTCGCCATATTCGAACGTCATCACCGAGGTGACGACCGAGATGCCGCGCTCGCGCTCGATGCCCATCCAGTCGGACCGGGTCTGGCGCCGGTCGCGCTTGCCCTTCACCTCGCCGGCGAGCTGGATCGCGCCGCCCATCAGAAGCAGCTTTTCGGTCAGCGTCGTCTTGCCCGCATCAGGGTGCGAGATGATGGCGAAGGTCCGGCGGCGATCGACGGGTCCGGTAAGGGCGTCCATGAAAACAGTCTTCTAACGGTTTTTGAGGTGGCGCATCGATAGACGAGACGGGCTGGAAAGGCTAGCCCCGGCTCATTCTTCGTGTCGGTTCGCGCTTTTTCCCGCGCGAACCGGTTCCCGTTTCGCCCGTTCTAGCGCTTCTTCAGCAGCAGCGCGGACACGGCGACGCCGAGCCAGCCGATCATCATCGTCGTGCCGCCGATCGGCGCGAGGAAGGAGAGGGCGGCGCTGCCGGAGAGCGTGTGGAAGGCGAGCGCGCCGGAGAAGCCGATCAGGCCGAGCGCGATCGCCCAGGCCGAGATCGACATCAGCAGCGCCGTCGCCGGCACGAAGAAGCCGAGCGCGAGGAGGGCGGGCGCTTGCGCCATCGCCATGTTGCCGGCGGTGCCGAGCCGCTCGCCGCCCGGCACATGCGCGCCGGCCGCGGCCATCGCCACGCCGATCATGCCGGCAAGGCCGGCGACCACCAGAAGCGCGCGTTGTCCGTTCATCCCATCTCTCCTGTCGGTGGCCGCTTTCCGGCCGGTGCCGCGATCCCTAGAGCGTTTTCGAGCGAAGCGGATACCGGCTCGCGTGAAGAAAACGCGACCAAACAAATAGTTAGAGCCTTTCATCGTTTCCATGAAGCGATGAAAGGCTCTAGCGACGCCGCTTCATGCCGCGTGCGGAGGCGAAAATCCACTCGCATCGCGAAAGCGTCTGCGTCTGGATAGACCGCGCCGGACCGGATTGGCTTCGTGGCAAATCCGCCCAGCCGGCCGGTCGCCGAGCCGACTGGTTGGCCGATCCGCCGCCGTCGATCTGCCGCAAGGGCATTGTCAGCGGCGGTCTGGCTGTTATGCTAGCGCTAGCATTGGCGGCAAGGACCGCCTTCGCCGCGTGCCGGCCGGGCCTCGTCTCGTCGGCGCATCGTCGATAGGACCGGAGGAAATCATGATCATCGTTACGGGTGGAAGCGGGCTTGCCGGCCGCGCCGTGGTTCGCGATCTCGTCGAGCACGGCTACGACGTCGCCTCGGTCGACATGGCGCCGCCGCCGGCCGGCCAGGGCGTGCCGTTCAGCAAGGTCGACCTGACCGATTACGGCCAGGCGCTCGCCGCCTTCTCCGGCATCGACGACCGGTTCAAGAAGGTCACCGGCATCATCCATCTCGCCGCGATTCCGGCGCCGGGGCTGGCGCCGAACCACGTCATCTTCGAGACCAACATGATCTCGACCTACAACGTGTTCGAGGCGGCGCGCGTGCTCGGCATCCGCAACGTCGTCTGGGCGTCGAGCGAGACGGTCCTCGGCCTGCCGTTCGAGACACCGCCGCCCTATGTGCCGGTCGACGAGGACTATCGCGGCCGTCCGGAGACGGCCTATTCGCTGTCAAAGTTCCTGGGCGAGGAGATGGCGAAGGAGTTCTGCCGCTGGGATCCGGAGCTGAAGATCTTCGGGCTCCGCTTCTCCAACGTCATCGCGCCGGAGCGCTATGGCGAATTCCCCGCTTTCGACGCCGACATCAACGCGCGCAAATGGAACCTCTGGGCCTATATCGACGTGCGCGACGCGGCGCAGTCGTGTCGGCTGGCGCTGGAATCACCGCTGAAGGGCGCCGACGTCTTCGTCATCGCCAATGAGGACGGCGTCATGAGCCGGTCGAACGATTCGCTGCTCGACGAGGCGTTCCCGGGCATCGCGCGCAAGCGGCCGATCGGCGCGAACGAGACGCTGCTCTCGATCGAGAAGGCGAAAAAAGTCCTCGGCTACAAGCCGCAATTCTGCTGGCGATAGGGGAGCGCGGGCGTGCGCGGCGCGTCCTTCGAGACGGCCCTCGGGGCCACCTCAGGATGCCGAGGACGGCGAACGGGGGTATGACGCAGCCCCGAAGCAAGCTTCGCAGTCACTCCGGCCTCCGAGCCGGGGTTCATACAGCGGGGCTATTGGGTAGCGCGCACCACTCGACCCGGGCTCGGCCTGAGAGGCTTCGGCTGAATGGATTCCTGCTTTCGCAGGAATGACGGAGTTCTGTCCTGATTGGCGGAAGCTGTCTGCATGCGCCGCGAACCAGGCGATCGTTCAGTCCGCGCCACCCCCGAACAGCGGCAGCTCGTCGAGCTTGGCGCGGCTTTCGATGGCGAGGATCCGGCGCTTGGTGGCGATGCCGCCGGTGCCGGAGAAGCCGCCGACCTTGCCGCCGGCGGCCAGCACGCGGTGGCAGGGGATGATGATCGGATACGGGTTTTCGCCGAGCGCCCGACCGACGGCGCGCGCCGCGCCCGGTTCGCCGATCGCCGCCGCCACCTCGCCATAGGTCAGCGTTTCGCCGGGCGGGATGGCCCGCGTCACGTCATAGACGCGCTGGTTGAACGGCGGGATGTGGTCGGGATCGAGCGGGATGCTGGTCAGGTCGTCATCCGCCCCTTCGAGCAGGGCGACGATCGCGGCGATCGCCTCGGTGACGAAGGCGGGCGGCTCAATGTCTCGCGCTTTCGGAAAGCGGCGCGCCAGCTCCGAGCGCGTCGCCTCGGCACTCTCGCCGGGAAACTGCAGACCGGTGATGCCGCGCGCGCTCCAGCTGATGCCGCAGGGGCCGATCGGCGTTTCGAACAGGACGAGGCCTTCTGTGCTCATGCGAAGAGGTTAGCACAAAACGGGAACGGAGCCAAATGTCGGCGTCACTCGTCGTCGTCGGGAATGGCCAGGATCTCGCCGCAGGCCTTGCAGTGGACCGCGTCCGGGTCGTGCCGTTGCAGCGCGCATCGGGGGCAGGGGTGGAACACCTTGTAGGGCCGGACGATGGCCTGGGCCAGGCGGACGAACAGCGAGATGCCGCAGATCATCGTCACGATCGAGGTGAGCTTGCCCCAGGGGCCGGGAAGGGTGAGGTCGCCGAAGCCGGTCGTCGTCACCGTCGCCACGGTGAAGTAGAGCGCGTCGATATAGCCGGTGAAACCGTGGCTGTGGCGGAAGAAGAAGGTGTAGATGAAGCCGGTGGCGACGAACAGGAACGTCACTAGATTGAGCACCGCCTGAAGCGGCAGCTGCCAACGGGCGAGTTGGCGCGGCGTCAGCAGTCGCCACAACAGACCGCTGCGCGACAGCGACCAGAGCCGCAGGATGCGCAGGAAACCCAGATTGGCGAGATAGGCCGGGAAGAGCAGCGTGATCAGGATGAAGATGTCGACGATCACCGTCGGCTGACGCAGCCAGGGCCGCAGCCGCGTCTCCGCCAGGCCCCGGCAGGCCAGGTCGAGCGCCAGCACCGCCGCGATCGCGTAGTCGTACCAGAGAAATGCCGAAGCATCGCGGATCATGGGTGTCGCGATGAAAAAGGCGATGATCAGCAGGTCGATCGTGACGACGCAGGTCTGGAAGATCCGGGCCGAACGGGACCGGCCATGATACAAGTAATGCAGCTGTCGCCTAAGCCGGGCGAAGCTGATGGCCAGCGAACTCTTTGCGCTCGTATCCATTTCGGCTCGTGCGATCGACCGGAACTGCTGCCATAGCATGCCTGCCGGTCCGTCGATAGCTTGTCCGGACGGGCGCACCGGCTAGTGATCAGCCAGCATCGGGTCCGATTGCTTCAGTTTGCTGATGCCGTCCGAATAGATGTCGCGGACGCGGCTGATGTGGTCGCGGATCGTCTGCGTCGCGGCGGCGACGTCGTCCTTCGCGATCGCCTCGACGATCGCGTGATGCTCGGTCTTCGAGATGTCGAACAGGGTCTCGTTGGGCGAGGAGAAATTGGCGCGGAGCGCCTGGATGCGCGGGTCGATCGAGCCGTAGACCTCGCCGAGCAGGGCGTTGCCGCAGGCGATGAAGAAGGCCTTGTGAAAGTCCTGGTCCAGCTTGTGGTAGGTCTCGTGCTGGTAGTCGTCGCGCATGGCCTCCATCTGGCCGATGGTCTTCGTCATGGCCTTCAGGAGCTTCTTCGGGTCGCGCTGCATCGAGAGCCGCAGCGCGTAGCATTCCAGCTCGATGCGCAGTTCGCAGAGCTCGCGCACCTGGTCGAGCGTGGGGAAGGGGACGAAGCAGCCCTTCTGCGGGCGGATCTCGACCAGTCCCAGCGACTGCAACTGGAAGAACGCCTCGCGGATCGGCGTCTTGCTGGTGCCGAAGGTCTCGGCGACGGCCTTCTCGCTCAGCATGGTGCCATAGGCGATCTCGCCATGGGTGATGCTTTCGAGCAGGCGGTCGAAGGCCATCGCGGTCAGCGATTTCGGTCGGTCGAGCTGGTGGGCGGTCATGGGACGGGGGCTCCCCTGGTGGACGAGACGTTGCCGAGTTCGGATCCGGCAATCGGTTGGACGGAGAATATTTCGACCATCGAAGATGGGCATGGCACAAGGCGGCGCTGGCCGAAAGCCTGCGCGCATCGCGCGAGAGGTCGCTGCATCTTTATCCTCAACCGTCCGCTTCCTTCCGCCGCCCGAAACCGGCGCGGCCGCGCGCTGGTCCCGCCCGACGCCCGGCGCTCCATTCGGAACCGTCGTCGCCCGGCCCGCTCCGATGCATCCTCATCCGAGCCGCAACAACATCCCTAGTCAGGGATTGCCTCGCCGTCAATTTTGAAATATCTGAGATATCACTAGCCGCCCGGTGGGGACTTTGGTGCCGGCAGCGATCGCTAGCTTTGTGGAGGAAGAAACCGATGTTGAATCGCCGTTCCGCGTTCAAATACGCGCTCGCTTTGTCGGCCCTGACCGCCGTGATCTCGTCCGGTCCCAGCTTCGCCGAAGAGAAGAAATTCACGATCGGCTACTCGCAGATGTGGGGCACCAACCCCTTCCTGCTGGCGCAGGCCGCCGGCGCCGAGAAGGCCGTCAAGGAATGGGCCGACAAGGGCGTCGCGGTCGACATGATCGTGACCAATGCCGGTGACACCGACGTCAACAAGCAGGTCGCCGATCTCGAGGATCTCTATGCGCGCGGCGTCGATGGCCTGCTGATTTTCCCGGGCGACAGCATCGTCGTCGGCGATCCGATCGTGAACCTCTACAACAGGGGCAAGATCCCGGTCGCGATCACCGATATCGGCATCGAGAAGGGCGACTACGTCCACTTCAACATCACCGACAACTACAAGGGCGGCGCGCTCGCGGCGCAGCTGATGGCGAAGAACGTGCCGGCCGGCGCTAAGGTCATCACCTTCGATCACCTGCCGAACAGCACCGCCGGCCAGGAGCGCCGTCGCGGCTTCGAGGAAGAGGCGGCCAAGCTCGGCCTCACTGTCGAGCCGCGCAAGATCTACACGCTGAGCCTCGAGAATGCCCGTCGCCTGATGGAAGACACGCTGACCTCCATTCCGGACGTCGCCGGCGTGTTCTTCATGAACCAGGTCGGCGGCCAGGGCGCTGCCTCGGCGCTGGAGACGCTGAACAAGGCCGACAGCGTCAAGCTCGTCGCCTTCGATCTCGATCCGATCTCCTACGGCATGGTCAAGGACGGCAAGCTGCTCGGCCTCGTCGTCCAGAAGCCGTTCGAGATGGGCTATGCCGGCATGAACAACATGGTGGCGTCGCTGACCGGTGGCGAAGTCCTGAAGGACATGCAGATCGAGCCGCTGATCCTGTCGAAGGAGACGGCGGCCGACTTCGCCAACGACCCGCAGGTCACCGGCGGCAAGTAGTCCCGCTCCCAAGCCTTATCGACCATCGGACCAGCAGGGCGCCCGCGGCGCCCTGCTGAAGGAGAAGCCATGAGCGGGGAACAGCCATGAGCGGGGCGGAAGCGCCAATTCTGCAATGTAGCGGCATCGTCAAGTCGTTCGGCGGCGTCCGCGCGTTGCGCGGGGTCGACTTCGCCATCCGGCGCGGCGGTATTCATGGTCTCGTCGGCGAAAACGGCGCCGGCAAGAGCACGCTGACGCGCATCATCGCCGGCATCCATCGCCAGGACGAAGGCTCGATCCGTCTCGACGGCGAGGAGTTGCGGCTTGCCGATGCGAACGACGCGCTCGACCGGCGCATCGTCACCATCCATCAGGACATCAACCTGATCCCGTCGCTGTCGGTCACCGATAACATCCTGCTCAACAACGAGCTGACGAAGGGTGGGTTGCTGCGCCGCAAGGACGGTCGCAAGCGCGTCGCCGACCTGCTCGCGAAATATCATCTCGACGTCTCGCCCGACGCGCTGGTGCAGACGCTGCCGAACGATGCCCGCAAGATGATCCAGATCATCAAGGCGGTGAACCGCGACGCGCGCATCCTGATCATGGACGAGCCGACCTCGTCGCTGAACCAGACCGAAGTCCGCGTCGTCCTCGACATGATCCGCTCGCTGGCCGAGCAGGGCGTCGGCATCGTGTTCATTTCCCACTACATGTCCGAGATCTTCCAGGTCTGCGACGACATCACCGTCCTGCGCGACGGCCAGAACGCCGCCCATCTGCCGCGTGAGACGACGACGCTCGACGTGGTTGTCGGCGCGATGCTGGGATCGGAGGCGGCCGCCGCCAAGGCGACCGGGTCGCACGCACGCCGCGAGATCGCCGACGAGCCGCTGTTCGAGGTCGCGGGTCTGTCGGCACCCGGCAAGCTGCGCGACGTCGGCTTCACGCTGCGCAAGGGCGAGGTTCTCGGCGTCACCGGCCTGACCGGCTCCGGCGCCAGCGATCTCGCCAAGGCGATCTTCGGCTCGACCGATATCCGCCGCGACGGCGGCCGCTTCCGCCTCGAAGGCCGCGAGGTCCGTCTCGACAATCCGCACCAGTCGCTGTCGCACCGCATCGCGCTTTTGACCAGCGACCGCCTGCGCGAGGGCGTGCTGCCCGACTTCTCGCTGATCGACAACATGACGCTGCCGATCCTCGACCGGTTCTCCAAGGGCACCGGCTTCCTCGATGAGAAGCAGCGTCGCGAGGTGACGGAAGCCGGCATTCGCCGCTTGAACGTCCGCACCTCGGGGCCGAACGCCACCATCCGGCAGCTCTCCGGCGGCAATCAGCAGAAGGTGCTGATGGCGCGCTGGCTCGAGACCGGGCCGAAGGTGCTGATCCTCGACGAACCGACGATCGGCATCGACCTCGGCGCCAAGGCGGAGATCAAGGCGATCATCCGCGATCTGACGGCGCAGGGCGTCGGCGTCATCCTGGTCACCACCGAGATCGATGAGATCGTCGACATGTGCGACCGCGTCCTCATCCTCTACCGGGGCGCGCTGATCCGCGAATACGCCGGAACCGACATCAACAGAGAGGCTGTTCTGGCGGCCTCGATCAGCGGGAGCTGAAATCCATGAGTGATGCTGTCGTCAAGCCCGCCCCGGGCCAGAACAATTGGATGGACACGCTGCGGCGGTCCTACGGCCTGATCCAGTCGCTCGCCGTGCTGGCGCTGCTGATCATTGTGCTGTCCTATCTGTCGCCGCGCTTCATGACGTGGATCAACATCAGCAACCTGATGGCGCAGATGTCGGTGATCCTGATCGTCGCCGCCGGCATGACGGTGGTGATGATCGCCGGCGAGCTCGACATCTCCGTCGGCGCCATCGTGGCACTGACCTCGACGACCGCCGCCTATCTGATGGTGAACTACGGCATCACCGCCGGCCTCGTCGCCGGCATCCTGATCGGCCCGGCCTTCGGCATTCTGAACGGCTTCATCGTCACGCAGTTCAAGATACCATCGTTTATCGTGACGCTCGGCACGTCGATGATGGCGCGAAGCCTCGCCTTCGTCGTCACCGGTGGCATGGTGATCGCCGGCGTCCCGGCCGAGTTCAAGATCATCGGCCAGGGCAAGCTGCTCGACGTGCTCGGCTTCACCGAGATGGGCGCGTTCGAATACCTGAACATTCCGCTGCCCTTCCTGATCGCCATCCTCGTCTACGCGCTGGTCTGGGTGCTGCTGACGCGAACCGCCTTCGGCAAGAAGGTCTATGCCGTCGGCGCCAACAGCACCGTGGCGATGCTGTCCGGCATCCGCGTCGCCCGGGTGAAGATCGCCTGCATGATGATCGTCGGCCTGACGGCGTCGCTGGCCGGCCTGCTGCTGCTCTCCCGCGTCGGCGCCAGCCAGGCGGATTCCGGCCGCGGCCTGGAGTTCGAGGTCATCGCCGCCGTCGTCATCGGCGGCACCAGCCTCTATGGCGGCCAGGGCAATGTGCTCCGGACGATCATCGGCGTCGTCATCATCGTCCTGATCCGCAACTTCCTGAACCTCTCGCGGATCGACATCTTCTGGCAGGATTTTGCGACCGGCGTGATCATCATCACTGCCGTGCTGCTCGACGCCCTGCAGAAATACATTGCGTCGCGGAGGTAGACATGAGCGC
Source organism: Kaistia sp. 32K (assembly GCF_016629525.1). Taxonomy (GTDB): domain Bacteria; phylum Pseudomonadota; class Alphaproteobacteria; order Rhizobiales; family Kaistiaceae; genus Kaistia. The sequence continues at coordinate 3,591,252 of NZ_AP024269.1, read as the reverse complement.
CATCGACACCACCGATGACGCGGCTTTCGTCGCCGCCCTGATCGACACGATGATCCCCGGCGACGGAGATTTCCCGAGCGCCTCGGAAGCGGGCGTCGCGGCGCTGGTCGCGGCGCGCGCCAAAGAGATGCACGGGCCGGCCTTCCTCGCCGGCCTGCGCGAAGCCCTCGATCGCGGCGGCCCCTTCGCCGACGCCGAGGAGGCGGAGCGGGTCGCCCGCCTCGCGGCGCATGAGCGGGCGAAACCGGCCGACGTCCAAGCCGTCTGCGTCGTCCTGTATCTCTCCTACTACGGCGCGGCGTCCGTGAAGGCGGCGATCCGGCGAATGGGGCTGCAATATCCCGATGCCCCGCAGCCGGACGGCTATCGCATGTCGGCGTTCAATGCCCAGGACCCGCTCGAAGCGCCGACACATCGGCGCGGCCATTTCGTGGCGACCGACGCTGTGATGCGAGTGTCGACGGACGGCCTGGGCGATCTGAGGGAGCGGGTCGGATGAGCGCGACGCAGCACAGCAACCAGCCTGTCGACGTCGTCGTCATCGGTTCCGGTGTCGGCGGCGCCATCACCTCGATGATCCTGGCCGAGAAGGGGCTGAAAGTCGTCTGCCTGGAGCAGGGCGACTGGGTCGACGACCATCCGCATGGCGATCCCGGCTGGGAATATCGCCGCTTTTCGGACTGGGCACTGTTCCCGAACGAACGCCGGCGCGCCAACGACTATCCGCTCGATACGCGCGACGAGAAATCGCTGATGTGGAACGGCGTCGGCGGTTCCACCAATCTCTACACCGCCACCTGGCCGCGCTTCCGCCCCTCCGATTTTCGCAAGGGCACCGAGCACGGCCTCGCGCCGGACTGGCCGATTTCCTACGAGGATCTCGCCGAATTCTATGATCGCTCCGACGTCGATTGCGGCGTCGATGGCTTCCTCGGCGACCCGTCCATGCCGGAGCGCGGCCCGTTCCAGACACCGCCTTGCCCGCGTGGCGAGATGTCCCGCCATGCGGCGCGCGGCTTTGATGAGCTCGGCTGGCACTGGTGGCCGATGCCGACGGCGATCCTTGCCGAGGACTATCTCGGCCGCAACGCCTGCAACAATTGCGGCTACTGCCTGGCGAGCTGCCCGACCGGGGCGCTGGCCGGCATGCATGTCACCCACTGGCCGCGCGCGCTCGCAGCCGGCGTCGAGCTCCGCACCAATGCCCGCGTCGCCCGCATCGAGACGGATGCGGAGGGCCGGGCGACCGGCGCGACCTACATCGACCGCTTGACCGGCGAGCGTCGCTTTCAGGCGGCGAAGGTCGTCGTGCTCGCCGGCAACGGCGTCGGCACGCCGCGCGTGCTCTTGATGTCGGATTCAGAGTCGCATCCGAACGGCCTCGCCAATTCGTCGGACCAGGTCGGCCGCAATCTGATGCACCACGTGCTCGCCTTCGTCGAGATGTGGCTGGACGAGCCGACCGAGAACCATATGGGCACGGTCGGCGCGACGCTGATCTCTGCGGAATTCGCCGAGACGGACGCCTCGCGCGGCTTCGTCAACGGCACGACGCTGCATCTCGTGCGCCAGCTCGGCGCCGGCATCCAGTCGCTCGGCAGCAATTCCGGCAATCGCGCGCCGTGGGGCCGGGGGCACCATGACTGGTTCCGCCGCCATTTCAGCCACGGTCTGTCCGTGCTCGTCTATGGGGACGACCTCCCGCAGGCGGAAAACCGCGTCACCCTATCGGAGGAACTTCGGGACAGCTCCGGCCTGCCCGGGGCCAAGATCGACTACAAGCTCTGCGCCAATGACCGCCGGCTGATCGAATTTGGCATCGAGCGGGCCAAGGATCTCGGCCGCGCGCTCGGCGCCTTCGAGATGAAGGTCAATGATTTTCGCGATGCCGATGGCAACTACGTTCCGAACGCCTGGCACCTCTATGGCACGGCGCGGATGGGCGATGATCCCAAGAGCTCGGTCGTCAACCAGTGGCACCAAGCCTGGGACTGTCCGAACCTGTTCGTGATCGACGGTTCCGTCATGGTCACCGGCGCCGCCGTCAATCCGACCAGCACCATCGCCGCGCTCAGCTACCGTGCGGCCGAAAATCTCGCCGAGCGGTTCGAAGATGCCTGTCTCGGGCGTTCGCTCGTCTGAAAACTGGATCCCCCGAAGGAATGCATGACATGGGCAAGGCCGAGGCCAAGCTGGACGAAGCGATCGTCATCCGGGATATCGATCCCGGCTCCCACTATATCCGCGACTGGTCTGGTGAAGCCGACGGCAATCCGTCCTTCATCGCGCGCCCCCGCAATGTCGACGAGGTCGTCGATCTCGTGCGCTATTGCGCCGAAAACGGCCTCGCCATCGTGCCGCAGGGCGGTCATACCGGCCTCGTCGAGGGGGCTGCGGCCCATATCGAGGGCGGCCATGTGCTCGTCAGCCTGGAGCGGATGAACCGCGTCCGCGAGATCGACGAACTGAACTTCAGCGTCGTTGTCGAGGCCGGCTGTGTGCTGGAAGCGCTGCATCAGGCCGTCGAGGCGGAGGATCTGCTTTTCCCGCTGTCGCTCGGCGCCAAGGGCAGCTGCCAGATCGGCGGCAATGTCGCCACCAATGCCGGCGGCATCAACGTGCTGCGCTACGGCATGATGCGCGACCTGGTGCTGGGGCTGGAAGTTGTGCTGCCGGACGGCCGGATCTGGAACGGGCTCAAGAAGCTCCGCAAGGACAATTCCGGCTACGACTTGAAGCAGCTCTTCCTCGGCTCGGAGGGCACGCTCGGCATCGTCACGGCGGCGACGCTGAAGCTGTTTCCAAAACCCTCCCAGGTCGAGACGATGTTCCTGGCGGTCGAATCCGCCGAGGCCGCCGTCCGCCTGTTCGCCGCCGCGCGCCGCCAGCTCGCCGACCTGCTCTCCGCTTTCGAGCTGATCTCGGACAAGAGCGTCGCCATGGCGATGACCATGCCTGAGATCGTCAATCCGCTGGCGACGCCGTCGCCTTTCTACGTGTTGCTAGAGGCGGCCTCGAGCGGACCGCTCGATCTCGAGGCGCTGGTCGGCGGGTTCCTCGAATATGCGCTGGAGGAGGGCATGATCCTCGACGGCGTCCGCGCTTCCAGCGCGACGCAGGCGCAGAGGATCTGGGCGATCCGCGAGGCGGTGGTCGAGGCGCAGGTCAAGCGCGGCACGCATCTGCGCACCGACGTGTCCGTGACGATTTCCAGCGTCGCCGCCTTCATCGAAGAGGTCGAGGCGGTGCTGGCGGCAACGGTCGGCAACGGCATCGTGCTGACCTATGGCCATATCGGCGACGGCAACATGCACTTCGTCGTCGTGCCGTCCGATGATCTCGCCGGCGAGCCGCGCCGGGCGATGATCAAGGCGAGCGAGACAGCGATCTTCGCGGTGGTCGACCGGTACGCGGGATCGATCAGCGCCGAGCACGGCATCGGTCGCCGCAAACATCACGCCTTCGCGGACCGGGTTTCGCCGACGCAGCTGGCGCTTCTGCGCACGATCAAGTCGGGTATCGATCCGGCCAATCTGATGAACCCCGGCGCGATCTTCGACTGATCGCGAACGGATCGACAGGACAGGGCTGGCATCAGCCCGTTTCAAGGGAGAGGAAAGACATGAAGCGGATCGGTTTCAAGATGCGGATGAAGCCCGGCTGCGGCGCCGAATACAAGAAGCGCCATGACGAGATCTGGCCGGAGCTGCGCGAGCTGCTCGCCCAGCACGGCGCCCGCGACTACACGATCTTCCTGGATGAAGAGACGAACATCCTGTTCGCGATCAATCACATCGCCGATGGCGCGCGCGCCGACGAGTTGAATGCGCAGCCGCTGATGCAGAAGTGGTTTGCCCATATGGGCGATATCATGGACACCCATCCTGACGGCACGCCCGTCATGATCCCGCTTCCCGAAGTCTTCCACATGGATTGACCTCGACGGAATTGAGGTCCCGGCGTCGTTCGGGAGGTTGGAGCTGGCCTGTCGGGCCGGGACCTCGATCGTGACCGGGCTTCGGCCCGGTCACGTGCTTTCGCGATGGATCACGCGGAACGGCATGATCAGCGTTTCCGGCGGAATCACCTCGCCCCCACGCCGCGCCTCGATGGCGCGCAACAGCAACTTTCCCGCCGTGCGGCCGATCTCGACGGCGTCGATGGCGACCGTCGTCAGACGGGGATGGCTGCAGCGCGACACCTCGAAATCGCCGAAGCCGGCGATGGCGATGCGCCCCGGCACAGCCCAGCCGCGGCGGTGGCATTCCATCAGCGCGCCGAAGGCGGAGAGGTCCGAGACGCAGATGGCGGCGTCGACCTCCGGCCATTGCGTGACCAGCTGCACGATCGCCTCGGCCCCTTGCGCCATCGAGATCGGCGGACTGCCGAACGAGATGATGCGGGCCTGCGGCAGGCCTAGTTCGGCGATCGCCTGGCTGTAGCCGAGGCGGCGGTCGGCGCCGCGCGTGTCGCGATTGGTGGTGCCGCCGATGAAGCCGATATTGCGATAGCCCTCCGCGTAGAGATCATGCACCAGCGCGCGGATCGCCGCCGCGTTCGAGAAGCCGACGACATGTTCGACCGGCTTCTCCGGCAGGTCCCAGGTCTCGATCACGGGAATGCCGATGGCGTCGAGCTGGCGCCGGCAGCGGGCGCTGTGCGATCCGCCGGTCAGGATGATCCCCTCCGGACGACGCGTCAGCATCGATTCCAGCAGCGTCTCTTCCTTCTCGACGAGATAGTCGGTGTGGCCGAGCAGGAGCTGCAATCCGCTGCCCTCGATCGCCTCCGTGACGCCGCGCACCGTGTCGGAGAAGTTCGAATTGTTGACCGAGGGAATGAGCGTCGCGATGAAGCCGGAGCGCTTCGAGGAGAGCGTGCCGGCCGTCTGGTCGAGCACATAGCCGAGCTCGTCGATCGCGGTCATGATCCGTCGGCGCGTCTCCTCGGAGATGGGGCTGCCCTTCTTCAGGGCGCGCGACACCGTCATCGTCGAGACGCCGGCGCGCTCGGCGACGTCGGCCATCGTCGGCTGGCTCTTCGGCGTTCTTCCGGGGGGGACGGTCGACATTCTCTCTACCTGATGCCTGGGCGCGCGGGCGCCTCCGGTGAAGTACGAAAAAAGGCCGGTCGTGATCCTGCGAGTTCAAGCCGGAGCGGCGTCGTTACCGCAGTCCGGCGGGGAGTGCCAGAGCTTGTCGCGGGCTGGTGGATGCTTCGCGAGACCGTTTCCGGCGGTCGCGCGAGGCGGCCGCCGGTCTCTGCGAGCGATCAGTGCACGCCCCAGATCTTCTTGTATTCGTCGCGATAGCCGTTGTCGGGATCGAACACGTTCTTCGGGCCGCCGTCGAAGGCGACGTTGTCGGGCGTCACCAGATGGACGCCGGGGACATAGCCGGACCACTTTTCGCCGGCGAAGGCGCGGTTCAGCTCGTCGATCAGCTGCCAGCCCTGCATGGCGAGGGGCTCTGGCACGGTCGCGGCCTGATGGTCTCCGGCGCGGATGCGCTGATAGGCCGATTCCGAGCCGTCACCGGCGGAGATGTTCTGCGGGTCGCCGTTACCGGCGATGCCGGCCGCCTGCAGCGCCGGCGGCATGAAGTCGAAATAGAGGTCGTTGATGGCGAGGGAATGGGTCCACTTGGCGCCGTTCTGCTGCAGGAGCGTCGTGGTCAGCTGCGGGATGCGGGTCGAGACGTCGGCGAGCGGCGTGTCCTGGAAGGAGACGACCGTGCAGCCGGCGCACTTCTTGATCCATTCCTCCATCGCGCGGCCCTTGGCGATGGCGATGGCATAGGTCGAGTCGGCGAAGACGACGACGCCGGCCTTGCCGTCGGAATCGGCGACCGCCTTCATTGCCGCGACCTTGGCGACTTCCATCGCGTCGGTGGTGACGTTGGCGAAGATCGGCGTGCCTTCGAGCGGGCCGGGGACGGGGCCGGAATGCCAGCCGACCATCAGGATGCCTTCCTTAGCGGCGCCTTCGAGGCCGGCCTTCTGCTCGACGGCGTCGCTGCCGCCGACGATGATCGCGTCCGGCTTCAGCGCGATCGCCTGGGAGAGCGCCGTGGTCTGGCCGGAAACGGTGCCCTGGCCGTCGATCTCGCGATAGTCCCAGCCGATGGCGGCGGCTGCTTCCTTGGCGCCCTGCGAAACGCCCAGGATGCCGCCATTGCGCATGTCGCCGGCGACATAGACGATTGTCTTCTTGCCGACGGCCTTCGGGCCTGTGGTCGGGCCGTCCCACTTGTCGGCGCGGCCGGCGGCCTTGGCGACGATGGCCTTCGCCTCGTCGACGAAGGCGTCGGCGTGCGCCAGCATCGGGATGGCCATCAGCGCGACGGCGCTGGCGGCGGCGAGCAACAGATTGCGTGACTTCATGAAGGTCCCTCCGAGTTGCGACGGGTTTCTTAGGCGCCCGTCTTTTTGAATGGCTTGCTGCTGGCGCCGCGGCGGCGCTGGGCGTAGCCGGCGATGCCGATGGCGATCAGCAGGGTCACACCGTTGAACATCGGCTCGACCCAGAACGAGCCGCCGAACTGCTGGATGCCGGCGATGCCGACCGCGAGGATCGCGACGCCGGCGAGCGTGCCCCAGACATTGACGCGGCCCGGCTTGATCGTCGTCGAGCCAAGGAAGGCGCCAACCAGCGCCGGCAGCAGATATTCGAGGCCGACGCTGGCCTGGCCGATGCGGAGCTTCGAGGCGAGCAGCACGCCGGCGACCGCCGTCAGCGCGCCGGAGGCGATGAAGGCGCCCATGGTGTAGCGCTGGACGGGAATGCCGTTGAGGGCGGCCGCCTTCGGGTTGGCGCCGATGGCGTAGAGATAGCGGCCGACCGGCAGGTGCTCGAGGATCAGCCACATGACGATGGCGAGCGCGATCACATAGTAGCCAGTGATCGGCAGGCCGAAGACCATCGTCCCGTTCAGCGCCAGGAAGCCTTGCGGCAGCTGCGCCACCACCTGGCGCCCGCCCGTATGCCAGAGCGCGATGGCGTAGAGCACGGTGCCCGTGCCGAGCGTGGCGATGAAACTATCGATGCGGGCGACCTCGACCAGCAGGCCGTTCAAGAGGCCGACGCAGGCGCCGAGAATGATGACGATCAGCACGGCGAAGGGCCAAGGAATGCCGGCCATGGTCTGCAGGCTGATCGCCAGGATGTGCCAGAGCACGATGCCGTAGCCGACCGTCAGGTCGATCTTGCCGGCGGCCATCGGGATCATCGCGGCGAGCGACAGCAGCGCGATGATCGCCTTGTCCGAGATGATCGACCGCACATTCAGCATGGTCGGGAAGGTCTGCGGCAGCAGCACCGAGAACAGGATGATCAGCAGCACCAGCAGGATCGGCAGGCCGAAGACGGGAATGCGCCGGCGCAGACGTTCGCCGAACGAGGCGTTTTCCAGTTCGCTGCGGGTCGGTTCCAGCGCATCGGAGCGGACGGAGTTCATGGACATGGGCGAGCTTCCTGGAGCGTTTTCGAGCGAAGTGGGTGCCGGTTCGCGTGAAGAAAACGCGACAAAACAGAGGGTTCTAGGCTGCTTCCGAGGCGGAGGCCGCGGTGATCACGGATTCGGTGGTGAGGGTGGGGCCGGAGAGCTCGGCGATGATCCCGCCCCGGTTGAAGACGAGCGCCCGGTGGCAGATATGGGCGATCTCCTCGAAATCGGTCGAGACGACGACGACGGCGAGGCCCTTCTCCAGCGCCTGCGCGATCAGCCGGTAGATCTCGGCCTTGGCGCCGACATCGACGCCGGCGGTCGGGTCCTCGGCGATCAGCAGCCGGCGGTTGGTGGCGAGCCAGCGGCCGACGACGACCTTCTGCTGGTTGCCGCCGGAAAGCCCCTCGATCGGCAGGTCGGGATCGTTGGGGCGCAGGCCGACCGACGCGCCGAGCGCGATCGCCTTGCGGGCTTCGGCGCGCGGCGACAGATAAGAGAGCAGGCCGCGGCCGATGGCGGCCGGGTTCAAAAAGGCGTTCTCGCGGACGCTGAGCGAGAAGGCGACCGATTCCTCCGTGCGATCGCGCGCCACCAGCCCGATGCCGGAATTGAGCGCTGCGCGGGGTGAGGAAAGATCCGGCGCCTCGCCGTCGATCCGGATCGAGCCGCGATGCTGGGCTGCGCCGAACAGGGCGCGGCCGATTTCCTCCTGGCCGGCGCCGCGCAGTCCGACGAGGCCGAGCAGCTCGCCCTGGCGGATGTCGAAGCTGACCGGGCCGGCGGAGGGCGTTTCGAGATCCTGGACGGCGACGCGGATCTCGCCCGAGCCGAGCTCGCCCTTCTTGAACAGCTCCAGCGTCGTCGAGCCGACGATCAGGCTGACCAGCTCGTCCGGCGTCGTCTCGGAAACCGGCTTCTCGCCGACCTTGAGCCCGTCACGCATGACGACGACGCGGTCGGCGATGCGGAAGATCTCGTCGAGGCGGTGCGAGACATAGATCATGCCGACGCCGCGCGCCCGCAGCCGGCGGATCGCCTCGAACAGGCGCTCCACCTCGTCGGCCGGCAGGCTGGCGGTCGGCTCGTCGAGGACGAGGAAATCGCAGTCGACGACGAGCGCGCGGGCGATCGCCACCAATGACTTCTCGGTCCGGCTCAGGCTGTGCACCCGCGTCGTCGGATCGATGTCGCAGCCGACCAGCTCCAGCGCCGTCGCGGCGTGTTGTTCGGTGCTCTTCCAGTCGATCAGCGCGCGGCCGGAGAACCCCTGGGCAAGGCCCATGTTCTCGGCGACCGTCATCCATTCGACGAGGCCGAGATCCTGATGGATGAAGGCGACCTTCTGCCGTTCGCCGCGCGCATGGGCGCGGTGGCGGTACGGCTCGCCGCCAATGGTGACATGGCCGCTGTCGGCGCGGAAAATGCCGCCCAGAATCTTGATCAGCGTCGACTTGCCGGCGCCGTTCTCGCCGAGCAGCGCCACGACCTCGCCGCGCGCCACGTCAAAGCTCACGCCCTTCAGCGCTCGCGTGCCGCCAAATGCCTTGGCGACATCGTCGAAGCGGAGGACTCCCCCGTCGGCCATGCTTTCATCCTCCCGGATGCGGGCGGCACCGCTATCGTTCCCATCCGGTTCTTTGTCCGGTTATCCTTGTTATCGATAACAAGAAGCGGGGTGTCAAGCGTCGCTGACGAAAGGTTATGGCCAGCGAAGACTTTGAGGCGGAATCGGCAAGGAGGGGCTGAACTTTCATGCCGGGAGAGGATGGCGGCCGCGCGGGCCGCCTTCCTCTTCGGAAGTTCGCTCAGAGGCTGGCGGTGATGCCGCCGTCGACATAGAGGATGTGGCCGTTGACGAAGCTGGAGGCATCCGAGGCGAGGAAGATCGCCGCGCCCGCCAGCTCCTGGACGTCGCCCCAGCGGCCGGCCGGCGTGCGGTTGGCGAGCCAGGCCGAGAAGGTCTCGTCGGCGACCAGCGCGGCGTTCAGCTCGGTCTTGAAATAGCCGGGGCCGATGCCGTTGACCTGGAGGCCGTAGCGGGCCCAGTCGGTCGCCATGCCCTTGGTCAGCATCTTCACGGCGCCCTTGGTCGCCGTGTAGGGCGCGATGCCGGGCCGCGCCAGCTCGCTCTGCACCGAGCCGACATTGATGATCTTGCCGCGTCCGCGCGGGATCATCCGGCGGCCGACCGCCTGGCCGACCAGGTAGACGCTGTCGATGTTGGTGGCGGTGATCTTGCGCCAGGCTTCGAGCGGGAAGTCCTGCAGGGGCGTGCGATGCTGCATGCCGGCATTGTTGACGAGGATGTCGATCGGCCCGATCTCCGTTTCGATCTTCTCGATGCCGGCGGTCACCGCGTCCGGGTCGGTGACGTCGAAGGCGGCGGTGCTGACGTCATAGCCCTTGGCGGCGAGCGCGGCGCGGGCTTCCTCCAGCTTGGCCGCGTCGCGGGCGTTGAGCACGATGCGGGCCCCGGCCGAGGCGAGTGCGTCGGCGATGGCGAAGCCGATGCCCTTGCTGGCGCCGGTGACGAGGGCCAGTCGCCCGCTGAGATCGAACAGGTTCACGCGATCACTCCCTGAAATCATGCTGTTGGTGATGGGGTGGGCGGATTGGGTATCGATAACATTCGGGTGTCAAGTCGGCGCCTGCCGGTGACGGCGCTGGCATCCCGCTCCGCCGGCTGTACAAAGGCGGCGTCCGAACCGGACGCGGGCGCGCCGTGTAAGGCCGTGATCCGCATTGCGACAGGAAGCTGGGAGTGGGCGTGACAGAAACGATCTATGGCGGCGGATGCCTCTGCGGTTGGATTCGCTATGAGGCGATCGGCCCGGCCGACAACCCGCACACCTGCTCCTGCCGGCAGTGCCAGCAGTATACCGGCGCGCTGACGGCGGCCTGGGCGGGGTTCCCAAGCGACAGCGTGCGCTGGACGGGGCCGGGCGGCGCGCCCGCGACCTTCCGCTCGTCGGAGATCACCCGCCGGGCGTTCTGCCCGAAATGCGGCAGTTCGATCGGCGCCCTCGACGACGCGCCGACGATCGAGCTGCTGATCGGCGGTTTCGACGAGCCGGATCAGGCGGCGCTGCGGCCGCGCGGGCATTCCTTCGTGGATCGCCAGCCCGGCTGGTGGCATCTCGATACCGGGGCCGCGGAGCCGGAAGCGGACGAGCCGTTGTGATTCCGGATGGGCGAGGCGGCATTCCGGGTGGGCGAAGTGACTCGGCTTGCCTTGCCGCCACTTCGTGATATCGATAACAAAAATCGGATCAGGGAGAGACGCCATGCGCGCCGTCGTCATTCATGCAGCCCGTGACCTCCGGGTCGAGGACCGGGAAACCGGCGCCATGGGGCCGGGCGAGGTCACGGTCCGGATCGAGGCGGGCGGCATCTGCGGCTCCGACCTGCACTATTACCAGCATGGCGGCTTCGGCACGGTGAAGCTGCGCGAGCCGATGATCCTGGGCCACGAGGTCGCCGGCACGGTCACAGCGGTCGCGCCTGATGTCACCCGCGTCAAGCCGGGCGACCGTGTCGCCGTCAATCCGTCCCGCCCCTGCCGCACCTGCCGCTATTGCTACGAAGGCCTGCCGAACCAGTGCCTCAACATGCGCTTCTACGGCAGCGCCATGCCGATGCCGCACATCCAGGGCGCGTTCCGGCAGGAGCTCGTCTGCATGGCGATCCAGTGCGAGAAGGGCGAGCAGGCCACGGTCGCCGAGCTGGCGATGGCCGAGCCTTTCGCCGTGACGCTGCATGCGCTGTCGCGGGCGCCGTCGCTGCTCGGCAAGCGCGTGCTGGTCACCGGCTGCGGCCCGATCGGCGCGCTCGTCGTCGCCGCGGCCCGTTTCCACGGCGCGGCGGAGATCATCGTCACCGACGTCGTCGACGAGCCGCTCGCCTTTGCGCGCAAGCTCGGCGCCGACCGCACCATCAACATCGCGACCGAGCCCGAGGCGCTGGCGGCGCTCGGCGTCGACAAGGGCACAGTCGGCGTGATGTTCGAATGCTCGGGCAACGAGCGGGCGCTCCGTTCCGGCCTCGAGGTGGTGCAGCCGCGCGGCACCATCGTGCAGGTCGGCCTCGGCGGCGAGCTGTCGCTGCCGCAGAATGTCGTGGTGGCGAAGGAGATCGCGCTCACCGGCTCGTTCCGCTTCCACGACGAGTTCGCGCTGGCGGTGAAGCTGATCGACGCGCGCAAGGTCGATTTGAGGCCGCTGCTGACCGGCAGCTTCGGCATCGAGGACGCGGTGGAAGCGTTCGAAACGGCCGGCGATCGCAAGCGCGCCATGAAGGTCCAGCTCGCCTTCTGACCGCCCGTCAGCGGCGATTTCGCCGGGGCGGGGAGGGCTCGTCCCAATCCTCCTCGTCGTCATGTTCCGGATGCCGATTGTGTTCGCGATCCGTCGCGTGGTCGACTTCGTCGTCCGTCTCGTCTTCGTCCTCTTCCTCGAACGCTTCGTCCTCATCCTCCTCGTCCGGCTCAGGGGCCGGGCGGGGGCGACGGGACATATAGCGCAGGATGCAGGCATTGATCGCCACGGCGAGGACGAGCAGCAGGAAGTTCAAGTAGGCGCTGGAGCTGTCGATCCACCAGGTGAGCAGCACGCTCCACGGCAGGCCCAGGACCAGCGGCAGCAGGGCGGCCAGCGGGTTGGTCGCGACGACGCCGATCGCGCTCAGGGGAACCAGCAGGATCGCGAAGGCGGCCCAGGCGACATAGATCAGAAAGAGGAGGCGAAGAACGCGCCAGCGCATTGTCGTCCGGTGAAAACGTGTGTCGGGGCTTGGCCATCCGGCGCCGCAATGGCGGCCGCGCCTAGGCTCCGCCTGATCCCATCATATCCGCCCAGGCTTTCCAGAGTCTTGCCTGTGTCCGGAGCGGGGGACGGGGGATCGGGGCGGATTTTTCTGCGGCCTGCCTATTTTCTGGATTGCGATGCCTCGTTTTTCATCACGGCTTCGCTTAGAAGTGCGGGCCCGCACGAATGCGATGCCCGAACCCCCGGCCCTGCAGCATGCCTCGTCGCCTCCAACATTTCGTCACCCGCCATGAAGTGCGGACCGGCAGTTTCCTGTCGCACCTGAAGTCGGGGCTTGGCGGCGCGCTTGGTATCGGCGCGGTCGGCGCGCTCGCCGTGACGACGCACCAGCCTTTCCTTTTGGCGCCGTTTGGCGCCTCGGCCGTGCTGCTCTTCGGCCATCCGGCGAGCCCGCTGGCGCAGCCGGCCAATGTGATCGGCGGCTATTTCGTCGCGACGCTGGTCACGCTCCTGGTGCTAATGCTGTTTCCCGGCGCCTGGGTCGCTGCGGCGGTCGGCGTCGGCCTCGTCATCGCGCTGATGTCGATGCTCCGCATCACCCATCCGCCGGCGGGCGCGATCCCGATACTCGCCGCGACCTCGACGATCCAGGGCGGCACGCTGTTCGGCGTCGTGCTCGGCGGCAGCATCGGCCTCGTCGGCGTCGCCTCGCTGCATCACTGGCTGCCGCCCCGACACGAATATCCGAAGCGCCCGCCGGCCAAGGATATCGCCGCGCCCTGAAATTTGGGGGTGCTGTTGCATAAATCCCGCCGAAACGCCGACTTCCTCGGCTATGATCGGCGCCATGCAGAACATTATTTCCGTCGCGAATCTCTCGAAAGTCTATGCGTCAGGCTTCGAGGCGCTGAAAGGCGTGACGCTCGACATCCGTCGGGGCGAGATCTTTGCGCTGCTCGGGCCGAACGGCGCCGGCAAGACCACCCTGATCAGCATCATCTGCGGCCTCGTCAATCCGTCGACCGGCCGTGTCACGGCTGACGGCCACGACGTCGTCACAGACTATCGCGCCGCCCGCGCGCAGATCGGCCTCGTGCCGCAGGAGCTGACGACGGACGCCTTCGAGACCGTCTGGGCCACCGTCAGCTTCAGCCGGGGCCTGTTCGGCAAGCCCGCCAATCCGGCCCATATCGAGAAGATCCTGCGCGACCTCTCGCTCTGGGACAAGAAGGACTCGAAGCTCCGGACGCTCTCCGGCGGCATGAAGCGGCGCGTGATGATCGCCAAGGCGTTGTCGCACGAGCCGCAGATCCTGTTCCTCGACGAGCCGACCGCCGGCGTTGACGTCGAGCTCCGGCGCGACATGTGGGAGGTGGTGCGGCAGCTGCGGGCGAGCGGCGTCACCATCATCCTGACGACGCACTATATCGAGGAAGCCGAGGAGATGGCGGACCGCATCGGCGTCATCCATCGCGGCCAGATCATCCTGGTCGAGGAAAAGGCCGAGCTGATGCGCAAGCTCGGCAAGAAACAGCTGACGCTGCAATTGCAGGAGCCGCTGGCGAACGTGCCGGACGGGCTCGACGCCTACGGCCTGCAACTCGGCGACGAAGGCAACGAGCTGATCTACAGCTACGACGCCGACGCCGAGCAGAAGGGTATCGCCGACGTTCTTCGCGCGCTCGGCGCCGCGGGGATCCACTACAAGGATCTACAGACGAGCCAGCGCTCGCTCGAGGAGATCTTCGTCAGCCTGGTGAGTGAGCGTTCATGAATTTCTATGCGATCCGCGCGATCTATCTCTTCGAGATGGCGCGAACCGGCCGCACGCTGCTGCAGAGCATCGTCGCGCCGGTCCTCTCCACCTCGCTCTACTTCATCGTCTTCGGCGCGGCGATCGGTTCGCACATGAAGGCGATCGACGGCATCGGCTACGGCTCGTTCATCGTGCCCGGCCTGATCATGCTGACGCTTCTGACGCAGAGCATCTCCAACGCCTCCTTCGCGATCTATTTCCCGAAATTCGTCGGCACGGTCTACGAGGTCCTGTCGGCGCCGATCTCGCCGTTCGAGATCGTTATCGGCTATGTCGGCGCGGCGGCGACGAAGTCGATCCTGCTCGCCCTGATCATCCTGGCGACGGCCGGCCTGTTCGTGCCGCTCGAGATCCAGCATCCGTTCTGGATGCTGCTGTTCCTCGTGCTGACCGCCGTCACCTTCAGCCTGTTCGGCTTCATCATCGGCATCTGGGCGGACGGCTTCGAGAAGTTGCAGCTGGTGCCGCTGCTGATCGTCACGCCGCTGACGTTCCTCGGCGGCAGTTTCTATTCGATCTCGATGCTGCCGCCGGTCTGGCAGACGGTCGCGCTGTTCAATCCGGTCGTCTACCTGGTCTCGGGCTTCCGCTGGAGCTTCTTCGGCACGGCCGACGTGAACGTCGCCGTCAGCCTGACGATGACGCTGGCGTTCCTGGTCGCCTGCCTCGCCATCGTTACCTGGATCTTCCGGACGGGCTACCGCCTGAAGAACTGAGCGCGCGTCATGGGCTGACCGGCCGTGCGGCTGTCAGGCCGTATCGGCGGTGGCCGGGGCGAGTTCGCCCGGCATGAACAGCGAGATCGGGCGCAGTTCGTAGGCGCCGCCGGGATTGGCCTCCGTCAGGTCGCGCGCCACCTGCAGCGCCTCGTCGCGGTCGTCGACGTCGACGACGTAGAAGCCGAGCAATTGCTCCTTGATTTCGGCGAACGGGCCGTCGATCACCCGGCCCTGGTCCTTGAGCAGGGTCGTGGCGGTTCGGGTCGGGTGCAGCCGCGCCGTCGGGCCGAGCTTGCCCTGCCGCGCCAGCTTTTCATGCACCTTGTGCAGCCGCGCCATGACGGCGTCGTCCTCTTCCTTCGACCAGGCAGTGACCACTGCCTCCGAGTGATAACAGATGATGGCGTAGAGCATGGGGGGCCTCCTTACCTAACGTCGACTATGCCTCGCCATCGCGGCGGCTGCCGCTAAAAAACGCGTGGTTGGGAGAAAAATCCGGGCGCAAGTCGGGCGGGAGCGGCCATTGTCGCGAAAAAGTCGAACTGGGTCAGTCTTCTAGGCTAGACGTTCGGCCCGTCCGGCCCGCCACAAGCCCCGCACAGGATTCCCGGCAAGTGGAAACCATTTCGATCGTTCTCGTGCTGCTGCTCGCCGTCGTGGTGAGCGGGTTCATCGCCCGCATGCTGCCGCTGGGCATTCCCCGTCCGCTCCTGCAGATCGCGCTCGGCGGCGCCATCGGGCTGATCGCCGACTTCCGGGTGACGCTCAATCCGGACATTTTCTTCCTGCTGTTCCTGCCGCCGCTGCTGTTCCTCGATGGCTGGCGGACGCCGAAGGAAGAGCTGATCCGGGACCGCAGGGCGATCCTGGCGCTCGCGCTCGGGCTTGTCGTCTTCACCGTGCTCGGCGTCGGGCTGTTCATCAACTATCTCATTCCGGCGATGCCGCTCGCGGTCGCCTTCGCGCTCGCGGCGGTGATTTCGCCCACCGATCCGATCGCCGTCTCCGCCATCGCCGCCCGCGTGCGGATCCCGAAGCGGATGATGCATATCCTCGAAGGCGAAGCACTCCTGAACGATGCGTCCGGCCTCGTCTGCCTCCGCTTCGCCGTCGCCGCCGCGCTCACCGGCACCTTCTCGCTCTCGGAAGCGATGCTGGATTTCGTCTGGGTGGCGTTCGGCGGCGTCCTGATCGGATATGTCGTCACCTGGATCATCAATACCGGCAAGAGCTGGATCGCCGATCACTATGGCGAGGAGACGGGCTCGCAGATCCTGATCAGCGTGCTGACCCCCTTCGCCGCCTATCTTTCGGCGGAGCATCTGCAGTGCTCCGGCATTCTGGCAGCGGTCGCCGCCGGCGTGACCATGAGCTTCAGCGAGGCGTCCGGCCACGCTTTGGCCACCACGCGGGTCCGCCGCAACAACGTCTGGGACATGATCCAGTTCGCCGCCAACGGCATCATCTTCGTGATCCTCGGCGAGCAGCTGCCGGCCATTCTCCACAGCGCCGCCGAGACGGTGCGCGTCACCGGCCATCACGCGCCGGGCTGGCTGTTGATCTATGTGCTCGCCATCAACCTGTCGCTGGCGATCCTGCGCTTCGTCTGGGTCTGGGTGTCGCTGAATTTCAGCCTCTACCGGGCGCGTCGCCGTGGCGAAACCGTCCGGCGGCCGAGCTGGCGGCTGCTGGCGGCGATGTCGCTTGCCGGCGTGCGCGGCGCGATCACGCTCGCCGGCGTGCTCACCCTGCCGCTGTTCCTCTACGACGGAACGCCGTTCCCCGCCCGCGATCTCGCCATCTTCCTCGCCATGGGCGTGATCATCCTGTCACTCATCGCAGCCAGCATCGGCCTGCCGCTCCTTCTGCGCGGCCTCGACCTGCCGGAGGCCTCGCCCCTGCTCGCGGAACAGAAGGCCCGGATCGCGGCGGCCGAGGCAGCGATCGCCGAGATCGAGCGGGTCCAGCACGAACTGGCGGGTGGCAGGCCCGACGCCGACATCTTCGTGGCGGCGGCGGCGCGGCTCATGGATGCCTACCGCGCCCGGATCGACGCCGGCTCGCGCGCCGACGAGGAAGCGGCTCTGGCGCGGCAGATCGATGCGATCGAGACGCGGATGCGCATCGCGGCGCTTCAGGCCGAGCGCACGACGGTGTTCAAGCTGCTGCGCGGCCGCAAGATCGGCAGCGAAACCGCCCGCAAGCTGGTGCGCGAGCTCGACCTGATGGAAGCGCGCTACGAGGGGTGAGGGCTGTTGGGGATCGACTGGCTCAGCGGCAGTCCCACCCACCGTCGTCATCCCGGGCCTGACCCGGGATCCATTCAGCCGGGTTGCCAGCCGCGCGAAACTCCCGATGGCGCGGCTGTATGGATCCCCGCCTTCGCGGGGATGACGGGGAACATAGGGCAGACCTTGAGCCCGGGGATAGTATCGGGCTGAGGGCGACAGATGCCTTTCAGTACTTGGCTCTGCCGGTTCCACACACTCGCCGTCATCCCGGGCTTGACCCGGGATCCATTCAGCCGCGCCGTCGGGAGGTTTTCCCCTCTATGCTCGGGCGACATGGATTTTCGGAGGAATGACGAGGGTGGCCGGAATCGGGCCGAGGGCCGCCCCGAACGCCTTGACGCGGATGCGGCAAGCGCCCAGAATTGTTAGATCGATTGACGATTTATGGGCATGTATGTCGCGATTGGAAGACAGTCTTGTATCTTGATTTTACAAGTCCATCAGCGATCGCGGCGCGCGTCGGTCAGGCGCCTGCGGGCCTCGACGAGATGGAACTTCATGTAGAGCGCGGCCTGGTCCGCCTGCTGGCGGGCGATGGCGTCGACGATGTTGCGGTGCTCGGAGAGCAGGGCACGCCGCCGTTCCTCGGAGCCGACGCGCGTCATGCTGAGCGCGCTGCGCATCCAGTCCTCGATCCGGCCCTTCAGGCTTTCGAGCACGGCCGGGAACACCTCGTTGCCGGTCGCCTCGGCGATGGCGAGGTGGAAGGCGAAATCCTCCTCCAGGCCGGCGGCGCCGGAATGCAGCGCGGCCTCGAACGCGGCCTGCCGGGCTTCGATCTCGGCGAGCTGCGCGATTGTGCGGCGCTCGGCGGCGAGATGGGCGCATTCCGTCTCGATGGCGATCCGCACCTCGGTGACGCGGAGCACGCTCGCGACCTGCTGCGGCGGCGTCGTCGCCAGCAGGCCGCCGGGCGGCTTGTGCGAGACGAAGGTGCCGGCGCCCTGGCGCGCGATGACGAGGCCGTCGACCTGCAGCCGCTGCAGCGCCTCGCGCACGACCGGCCGCGACACCTCGAAGGCCTTGCAGATATCGTTCTCGGACGGCAGCCTGTCGCCGGGCGCGAAAATGCCCGAAACGATCTGTTCGAGGATCTGGCCGTAGAGGATGTCGGAGAGCTTTTCGCGGCGCGCCGGCTTCAGTTGCAGATCGACCATGCGCCTCTCGCTTTCCTCGCCGCCCGACTCACTTCGGGCAGCGTAACCCCGGACGGCCGGATTTTCGAATGCTCCCGCCGTTTCTGAAGGATCGACCTTGATGACCTCGTCCGGAAACAGGCCCGCGCGCCGCACGATCGCCTCGCTTCGCAGCCAGCGCTGGTTCGGCGCCACGGACCTGCGCTCCTTCGGCCACCGCTCGCGCACGCTGCAGATGGGCTATGCCTATGAGGAGTTCATGGGCAAGCCGGTCGTCGGCATCATCAACACCTGGTCCGACATCAACCCCTGCCACGCGCATTTCCGCCATCGCGTCGAGGAGGTGAAGCGCGGCGTCTGGCAGGCGGGCGGCTTCCCGATCGAATTGCCGGCGATGTCCTTGGCCGAGAATTTCGTCAAGCCGACCACCATGCTCTACCGCAACTTCCTCGCCATGGAGGTGGAAGAGCTGATCCGATCGCATCCGGTCGATGGCGTCGTGCTGCTCGGCGGCTGCGACAAGACCACGCCGGCGACGATCATGGGCGCGATCTCTATGGATCTGCCGACGATCTTCCTGCCGGCGGGGCCGATGCTGCGTGGCAATTATGCTGGCAAGGTGCTCGGCTCCGGCTCCGACGTCTGGAAATACTGGGCGGAGAAGGAGGCGGGCCGGATCGGCGACGAGGAATGGCGCGCCATGGAATCCGGCATCGCGCGTTCCTTCGGCACCTGCATGACCATGGGCACCGCCTCGACCATGACGTCGCTCGCCGAGACGCTCGGCCTGTCGCTGCCGGGCGCCTCGTCGATTCCCGCGCCCGATTCCGCCCATTCGCGCATGGCGGCGGAGTGCGGGCGGCACATCATCGAGATGATCTTCGACGATTGGAAGCCTAGCGATATCCTGACCGCGGCCTCGTTCGAGAACGCGCTCGTCGTGCACATGGCGCTCGCCGGCTCGACCAACGCGATGGTGCATCTGATCGCCATGGCGGGGCGGGCGGGCATTCCGCTGACGCTGGAGGATTTCGACCGCGTGGCGCGCGACATTCCCGTCCTCGCCAATCTGCGGCCGACCGGCGAATGGCTGATGGAGGATTTCTACTATGCTGGCGGCCTGCCGGCGCTCTGGTCGGAACTGCGCGACCATCTCGATCTCTCCGCGCGCACCGTCCGGGGCACGCTGGCCGATGCGGTCGAGGCGGCGCGCAACTACAACACCGACGTCATCCGTCCGTTCGATCATCCGGTTTCGGCCGAGGTCGGCACGGCCATCCTGACCGGCAACCTGGCGCCGGACGGCTGCGTGATGAAGCCGTCGGCGGCAGAGCCGCGCCTCTTGAGGCACACCGGCCCGGCGCTGGTCTTCCGCGACTACAACGAGATGTCGGCGATGGTCGATCGCGACGATCTCGACGTCACGGCCGATACCGTACTGGTGCTGCAGAACGCCGGTCCTGTCGGCGGGCCGGGCATGCCGGAATGGGGCATGCTGCCGATCCCGAGAAAGCTCCTGAGAGAGGGCGTGCGCGACATGCTGCGCATCTCCGACGCGCGCATGAGCGGCACCAGCTATGGCGCCTGCATCCTGCACGTCTCGCCGGAATCGCATATCGGCGGCCCGCTGGCGGCCGTGCAGACGGGCGACCTCATCTCCGTCGACGTCGAGGCGCGGACGATCCATCTGCATGTCGACGACGCCGAGATCGCCCGCCGCCTCGCCGTGTTCAAGCCGCCGGCGCGCGACTATCCGCGCGGCTACAACAAGCTGTTCGCCGCCCACATCCGCCAGGCCCATCTCGGCTGCGACTTCGACTTCCTCGAAGGCACCGAGAAGCTGCCGGAGCCGGAGATCCACTAGAAGAGGCGGATGTCCATTCCGAACCAGCGCCACCAGAACTCGCCGTAGAACAGGATCCAGAAGATCGCCAGCAGCATCAGGCGGCCGCGGAGCGCAAGGCGCGGCTGCAATCCCGCGCTGATCCCGGCGACGACGCTCACCGCGACGACGAAGCGCGAGAGGCGGATCGGGATGGTGGCGCCGAAGAAGAACAGGGCGGACAGGCCTTCCTTGCCGGCGGCGACCGCATAGACCTTGTAGGGAACGCCGGTGACCGAACCCTTCAGCATGGCGAGCGGCCAGTTGGCCTCGTCCATGCCCGCCATGCCCCGGGCGATCATGCTCTCCGAGACGAAGGGAACGGTGCGCAGCAGCGCTGTTGCATAAGCGGGGTCGAGGATGCCGAGGCGCCACATTGTGAACCCGCCGCAGGCGGCGCCGATCGCGGCGGCGAGGCTCGCCGCAAGCGCGGTGCGCAGGCCGTAGGCGACGGCGACGAAGGTCAGCAGCACGTCGGCGACGACGAAGAAATAGCTCGCCTCGGCCGCGCCCCAGAGAAAGGCGACGAGCAGGATCGCCAGCAGCGCGCTGGCGTCGGTCGCCGGGCGCGCCGGGTTGCTCACACCCATCCTGTGACGTCGGCCATGTGGAACACTTCCAGCCCGCCGTCCCAGATCATCTTGAAGGCGACGTAGGCGATGACGGCGAGACCCACATAGGCGATCCAGGGCAGGCGCTTCAGCAGCCTGGCCACCACATTGGCGGCGACGCCCATCAACGCGACCGAGAGGACCAGCCCGACGACCAGGACCCAGGTGTGTTCGCGCGCCGTGCCGGCGACGGCAAGCACGTTGTCGAGCGACATCGAGACGTCGGCGATGATGATCTGGGTGATCGCCTGCTTGAAGGTCTTGCCGCCCGTCTGGCTGGCGTTCTCGATCGCCTCGGCGGCAGCCGCCGCCTCGGCTTCGTGGTCGGTTCGGATCTCGCGCCAGAGTTTCCAGCAGACCCAGAGCAGCAGGATGCCGCCGGCGAGCGTCAGGCCGATGATGCCGAGCAGCTTGGTGGCGAAGAGGGCGAAGATGATGCGCAGGATCGCGGCGGCGGCGATGCCGACCAGGATTGCCTTGCTGCGGATCTCCTTCGGCAGGCCGGCGGCCGCCATGCCGACGACGATGGCGTTGTCGCCCGCCAGCACGAGGTCGATCAGCACGACGGTGGCCAGCGCGACCAGTTCGGCAGCAACAAATTCCATGGGAAATGGAGCCTCGGCGGGAAGGAATAGCCTGACACCCATCTGGGGCAGCTGGCGCGACTTGTCCAGCCCAAGTCGCGCGCGGCAGGGCTGCCATGCGCCCTGCGACAGCCTCGGCAGGGGACGTTCAGAGCCCGGCAGGGCACCGGCACGGTCGATTTGCGCGATGGCGGGGGCTGGGGCGGGCGCTCGGGCGGCGCCCGATTGCAGGGACGAGCACTCGGCTCCGGGCGGCCGGCGGCAGGGCAGGGGACAGTCCCGCGCCGGCGCGTCGACCCGCTATTGACGGCTTCAAGAAACGCCTCTACGGTTTTGTTAAACGTTTAACACGAAGGTTGGAGAGCCCGTTGTCTGCTGCCCAGTTCGATTTGGAAGCCCTGAAGAAAGTTCTGTATTCGGCCGTTCTGTCCGACGTTCTCGATGATTTCGGCCTGACGCATCAGGCGATGCTGCCCTTCGTGCGGCCGCTGGACGACAGCCTGACGATGATCGGCTATGCGCGGACCGGCCTGTTCATGAACACCTATTCGGTGCGCGAGGACGAGAACCCCTACGAGGTCGAGATCGCGCTGATCGACGATCTGAAGCCGAACGACATCGCCGTGCTCGGCTGCGACGGTCCGACGACGCGGATCGCGCCCTGGGGCGAACTGCTGACCACCGCGTCGCGCAAGCGGGGCGCGGTCGGCTGCGTGACGGACGGTCTCGTCCGCGACGTCCGCCACATCCGCAATCTCGAATTCCCCGTCTTCCACGGCGGCATCGGCCCGCTCGATTCGCGCGGGCGCGGCAAGATGATGGCGCGCGACCTGCCGATCGAATGCGCCGGCGTCACGGTCGCCTCCGGCGACCTGGTCTTCGGCGATGTCGATGGCGTCGTCGTCGTGCCGCAGAAGATCGCCGCCGACGTGATCCAGGCGGCGCTGAAGAAGGTCACCAGCGAGAACAAGACCCGCGAGGAACTCGAGAACGGCCTGCTGCTCGGCGAGGTCTACGCCAAATACGGCGTCCTCTGAGGCGCAGCCAGCAACGCACCGAATTCCTGCCGGGTCGACGAAGAGAAGCGCCAGAGGCACCCGCGAGAGATCGCGGGGATATGGCGTCAGAGGCGTCCCGGCAGCGATTGAGCCCTTCGTCAGAAGGGATCCTGCCCGAACCACCATCCAGATCAGAACCACCATCCAGATTCATGGGGAACATGATGAAGAGCCAATTCACCCGACGCGGATTCCTGACTACTGCCGGAGCCCTCGCCGTGGGCGCGCCGCTGGTGGCCCGTCCTGCCTTCGCGCAGGAAGCGGGCACCGATCTCCTCGCCGACATCAAGAAGCGCGGCTTCCTGCGCGTCGGCACGTTCAGCATTCCGCCGGAGACCTGGATCGATATCGGCACCGGCGAATGGAAGGGCATCGCGGCGGATTTCACCAAGGCCGTCGGCAAGGAAATCGGCGTCGAGGTCGACCCGGTCGTGCTCGTCCACTCGGCGCTGGCGCCGGCGCTTGATTCCGGCCGTATCGACGTCATCTCGGGCCTCTACAAGACGGCCGAGCGCCAGAAGGTCATGGCCTATGGCAGCAAGCCGTTCTGGTACGGCATCGACGTGCTGCTGACCCGCTCGCAGGACGGCATCGAGAACGTCCAGGGCCTCAAGGACAAGGTGATCGGCACCGTGCGTGGCTCGGCGCAGGAGATCGAGGCCCAGGAGCTGCAGAAGCGCTACGGCGTCGCCGACATCCGCAAGTATGATTCCGCCGATCCGATGCTGATGGACCTCAAGGCCGGCCGTCTCGATGCGGCTGTCTGGTGGGGCTACACCTTTGACTATGCGGCGGCGCAGAACCCCGACTACGACTTCAAGGTCGTGGAATATCTGGCGCCGGAATATCTCGGCAGCGAGACGCTTCCCGCCAACTACTACGTCTATTCGAAGAACGGCACCGAGAGCCTGATCAAGGCCTTCGACGACGCGATCGACGCCATCAAGGCGCGTGGCGAGGACAAGGAGATCATGGCGCGTTACGGGCTCACCAACCCGTCCTACCTGACCGGCAAGTTCTAGGACCCGTCATCCGCCGGCAGGCAAATTGTTGCCTGCCGGCGGCGTCCCGTTGCCTCAGGATCCGAATTTCATGAATGATTATCTGCAATTATTGCAAACCTACTTTCCCTATATCGCCAAGGGCGCAATCGTCACGCTGGAGCTGACGGTCTTCTCGCTGATCGGCAGCATCGTCATCGGTCTTCTCGCCACCTTCGCCAAGATGTCGGGCATTCGGCTTCTCGGCTATGTCGCCGGCATCTACATCGAGCTGATCCGCGCGACGCCGGCGTTGTTGCAGCTGTTCATCATCTATTTCGGCCTGACTTCGTTCGGCATCCGGCTGGAGCCGATGGCCGCCGCCATCATCACGCTGTCGCTGGTCGGCGGCGCCTATGCGGCGGAGATCTTTCGCGCCGGCATCGAGGCGGTCGATCGCGGCCAGTTCGAGGCGGCGCGCAGCCTCGGCATGTCGACGCCGCTCGCCATGCGCCGGATCATCCTGCCGCAGGCGGGCGTGATCATCTTGCCGCCCTTCACCAATTTCATCATTTCCATGATCAAGGACACGTCGCTGGCCCTGACCATCTCCGTGCCGGAGATCATGTACCGGTCCTACGACGCGTCGAGCCAGTCCTATCGCAGCATGGCGATCTACTCGATGGCGGCGATCCTCTATCTGGCGATCTGCCTGCCGCTCTCCCGTGTCGCCAAGAGACTCGAACGCAAGAGGGCGGCCCAGTGAGCGTACCGATCCTTCATCTCGATGGCCTTGAGATGGCCTTCGGCGCGGTCCAGGTGCTGCGCGGCGTCGATCTGACGGTCCGGGAGGGCGAGAGCGTCGCTATCATCGGGCCGAGCGGCTCCGGCAAGAGCACGCTGCTCCGCTGCCTCAACCGGCTGGAGACGCCGACGGGCGGCAAGGTGACCTTCGAGAGCAAGCCGATCACCGAGAAGTCGAACGTCAACCATCTGCGCATGCGGATGGGCATGGTGTTCCAGCACTTCAACCTGTTCCCGCACATGACGGCGCTCGGCAATGTCATCGAGGCGCCGATCCATGTTCTGAAGATGAGCCGCGCCGATGCCGAGGCGCGCGGGCGCGATCTGCTCGGCAAGGTCGGGCTGCTGGAAAAGGCCGATTTCTATCCGCGCCAGCTTTCCGGCGGCCAGAAGCAGCGCGTCGCCATCGCCCGCTGCCTGGCGATGAACCCGCGCCTGCTGCTCCTCGACGAGATCACCTCGGCGCTCGATCCGGAACTGGTCGGCGAGGTGCTCGACGTCGTGCGCGGTCTCGCCCGCCAGGGCATGACCATGATGCTGGTCACGCATGAGATGCGGTTCGCGCGCGAGGTCGCCGATCGGGTCGTGTTCATGGATGGCGGCGTCGTCGTCGAGGCGGGACCGCCGGAAGAGATCTTCACCCGGCCGAAGAGCCCGCGCCTGCAGAAGTTCCTGAAGGCGGTGCTGGAGCAGGTCTCGGAAGCCTGATCCGCGACCGCGCAACCGGCAAGAACCGTCGATTTTTCGAATTCGGCCATGGCAGCCCCGCCATGGCCGTTTTGTTTGGCCTCAGGCCGTCGCGCCGGGCACGAGGCTGACCGGAAGCGTGTATTCGCGTTTTTCGAACCGTCCGCTCTCCAGCCGCTCGAGCAGCAGCCGGCCGCCGGTCTCGCCCATCTCATAGGCGGGCGAGCGCGCCGTTGTCAGGTCGAGACCCGCATAGTCGTTCGAGGCGAAGGCGTTGAAGCCGGTGACGGCGACGTCGTCCGGCACGCGCGCCGCCCGCCCTTCCAGGATGCGCAGCGCGACGAGGGCGATCTTGTCGTTGGCGCCGACGATCACATCCGGCAGGCCCGATTTGTCGAGATGATCCCCGATCGCCTCGGCAATCGCGGCGGGATTGCTTTCGTCGCAGCGGATGATCTTGGCCGCGACCCCGGCGCGCTTCATCGACTGCCAATAGGCTTCGAGCCGCAGCTCGATGGCCGGCCAGAAGATGTCCGGGATGACGATCAGCACCGATTTCGGATTGCGGGCGAGCACGAGCTGCGACAGCGCCGCCGCGCCGCCGGCGTCGTCCTGGTTGACGAAGCAGGTGTCGGGAACGCCCTCGGCGGCGCGATCCTGGAACACCACCAGCGGATGGCCGAGCTTGCTGAACAGTCTTGTGTTCTGAAGCCGGAGCTGGGCCGAGCCCGACAGCATGATGCAGAGCCCGTCGACGACGTTCTCCTTGACCAGGAAGGAGGTCTCGACCTGCTTCGGCTTGATGCCGTGCAGGAGCAGGCCGAAGCCCCGGTCGCTCAGATAGTTCGAGAGGCCGGCGACCAGATGGGTCGTGAACGGATCGGCGAGGAAGGTCGGCGAGGGGTCGACGATCGCCATGCCGATGATCGAACGACGCAGCGTGCGAAGGCCGCGGCCGGAGCGGTTCGGCCGGTAGCCGAGCTCCTCGATCGAGGCCTGGACCCGCTCCAGCGTCGCTTCCGAGATGCCGTAGCGCACGCCGTTGACCACCTTCGACACGGTCGCGATCGAGACGCCGGCATGGGCCGCGACGGTATGAAGGTTGGGCTTGGCCATGTCTCGTCGTTCTCCGGAAGCCGCGAACCGTTGCGCACGGCCTGTCGGGGGATCCTAGAGGATCGCGCGGCATGGTTAAACGTTTGATACGGCAGTGGAAACCATTGTTTTGCCGGCCCGCTCGCCCGATCGAGCCGCAACCTCGGCGTGTCGAATTGTTACGGAGTGCAGGATGCGACGCCTTTCCGGTTGCACAAAGGCGATCGAGAGGCTTTCATCGGGGCTGAAACGGGGGAATGTGCATGCGCCTGCTGTCTCACCTTTTGAAGCGGTTCGTCCGGAGCGGGCGGCTGACCGTTCTCGATCATTCCGGCACCCGGCATATCTTCGGCTCCGGCGAGAACGGTCCCGACGTGACCATCCGCTTCACCGACAAGGCCGTCGAGCGCGAGATCTTTTTGAATCCAGAGCTGAAGTCCGCCGAGGCCTATATGGACGGGCGGCTCGTCGTCGAGAACGGCGGCTCGATCTACGACCTGCTGCTGCTCTTCTCGGTCAACCGCACCGGGCTCGCCGCGCATCCGATCCAGAAATCGCTGCGCAAGGCGTGGAAGATGCTGAAGCGCCGGCATCAGGCGAATGTCGTCGGCGTCGCCGCCGACAATGCCCGCTCGCATTACGACCTGCCCGAGGCCTTCTACCGGCTCTGGCTCGACGAGGGCATGAACTATTCCTGCGCCTATTTCAGCCGTCCCGACGAGGATCTGGAGAGCGCGCAGATCAACAAGCTCCGCCATATCGCCGCCAAGCTGAAGCTGGAGCCCGGCATGACGGTTGCCGAGATCGGCTCGGGCTGGGGCTCGCTCGCGATCTATCTCGCTGTCCATTGCGGCGCCAAGGTCACCGCCATCAACGTCTCCACCGACCAGCTCGCGACCGCGCGGCGCCGGGTCGAGGAGGCGGGCGTCGCCGACAAGGTCACGTTCGTCGAGATCGACTATCGCAAGCTCGAGGGCCAGTTCGACCGCGTCGTCTCGGTCGGCATGATGGAGCATGTCGGCGTCGCCCATTTCGAGGATTATTTCCGTACCGTGCGGCGGCTCTTGAAGCCGGGCGGCTTCGCCATGATCCACGCGATCGGCCGCATGTCGCCGCCGGGCTCGACCGCGCCCTTCATCCGCAAGTACATCTTCCCCGGCGGCTATGTGCCGGCGCTCTCGGAGGTGTTCGCGGCGACGGAGCAGGCGGGGCTTTGGGTCGACGACTGCGAGATCTGGCGGCTGCACTATTACTGGACGATCAAGGCCTGGCGGGAGCGCTTCATGGCCGTGCGCGAGCAAGTCGTCGCCATGCAGGGCGAGCGGTTCGCGCGGATGTGGGAGTTCTATCTCGCCGCCGTCGAGCTCGGCTTCCTGCACGGCTCCAACATGGTCTACCAACTGCTGCTCTCGTCGCAGCGCGACGACGTGCCGGTGATCCGCGACTACATCGTCGACGACGAACGCGCGCTGGCGAAGCGGGACAAGGCGGCACTGCCGGCGTAGCCGGCCCACGCCGCGATCCCGACCGGGTCCCTGCTAGACCCTACGCAGATGGTTGTCGAACTGCTCGTGGCGGCGGGCGAGCGGGGCGAGCTGGCCGTGTTCGGTCCGCATGACGCGGCCGTCGCCGGCGGTGGCGAGGAAGGCTTCGCCCTCGGTCGGCGCCACGCCGCAGCCGTCCGGCAGGGCGACGCAATCGCGGAAATCGCCGCTCGCCGCGTCCCAGAAGAACAGCTGGCCGCCGATCGGCGAGGAGGTGGCGATGGTCGAGCCGTCGCGGCTCGCCACGACCGAGCCGATATAGTTGCGCGCCAGCGGTGCGATCCCATCGGGGAAGTTCATCAATTGCGCCTTGCCGTCCTTGCCGATGCGCCCGACCAGCGGCGGCCGCTCGCTGCGCGCGCCCTCCCACTGGCAGCCGAACCAGACATTGCCGCCGCCGTCGAAGGTCATGTGGCGCATGGAGAGGCGGTTCAGAGCCGGATCGAGCACGGCTTCCTCAAGGAGATCGCCGGTCTCGCTGTCGATGCGGACGATCGAGGGGCGCATTTCGGCGAGGTTGAGCTTCTGGCGGCCATAGTCCGGATGGGTCTCGATGCCGCCATTGGCGATCACCAGCGTGCGGCCGTCCGGGGCGAGCAGGATCTCGTGCGCGTCGACGCCATGCGTCTCGAACTCGCCGATCCGAGCGGAGGTGCCGCCCGAGACGTCGTAGACGCCGATGACGCCGCGCGAGTGCTCGCCGTCGAAATTGTTCTCGGTCGCATAGAGCAGCCGGCCATCGGCGGAGAAGATGCCGTGGCCGAAGAAATGGTGCCCCTCCGGCGGGGTGATCGTCGCCAGCGGCTCGCAGGAGGCGACGTCGACGAGGACGGCGAAGTAGCCGGGGCGGCGGGCGAACACGGCGACACGCCGGCGCGCCGGGTCGATCGCGATGTCATGGCCGCGACCGGCGAGCGGCATGCGGCCGACGATGCCGCCCCGCTCGTCGATCAGCATCAGCATGTGCTGACGCGGGCCGACCCGGACCGAGGAGACGAAGACCTGCCGCTCCGTCGCGCCCCCGGCCTCGCCGGCGAAGGGAAGGATCGCGCGGAGCGCGCGGCCGGCGAAGGCCCTGAAGCCGCCTGGTTCAGTCGCCGTCGAGCGCATTGAATCCCGGCGAGATCCCCGCCGCCTCCGCGAAACGGAAGTTGAAGATGTCCTCGATCGTCTTCAGCACGTCGAAGGCGTGCTTCAGGCTGTCATAGGCGGCCGGATCGGCGAAGGCCTCGTTCCAGGGCTTGCCGACGTTGATCGCCTTGCGGAACTCCGTCGACGACGCCTCGGTCGCCGCGAGCAGCGTCGCGGCGTCGTTCGGCGTCAGGCTGAACACGTCGGAGCGTTCCACCAGCGCCTCGATCGCGTCCATGGAGGCGTTCAGATAGGCGAAGCTCTCGCCGGAGCGGACGAAGGCGCCGCGGTTCGGCTTCGCCGTGGCGAAAGACTTTCCGAGCGCCGGCAGCAGGCGCTGGTCGCGCATCTGCTGCAGGCCGGTGACAACAGCCTTTAGGATCTCGACCAGGGGTTCGGTGGCGTCGCGATAGACGATATTGGCGCCGCCCGGCTTCAGCATCTGCTCGCGCCAGCCGCCGGGCTTCGTCCATTCGGTGACGGCCTCGCCAGCGATGGTGTTCAAATTCTCCGCGATCCTGAGCGCCAGCTGGCAGCGATAGGCCGCCGTCTCGGCATCGTCGGAGGCGCCGAACACCAGCGCCTCGAAGGCGGGAAGGCCCTGCACGGCGGCGCTCTTCCGTGCAATCGCGCCGGGCTCGAGCAGGCTGGGGTCGGGCTGGGCGAGGATCTGGCGCAGCTGCCGCGCGCCGGTGCCGTGCGGATCGGGCAGGAAGGAGAAGCGCTCGAGCCTTGCCTTTTCGGCCATCGGCCCGAAGCGGAGGAAATCGACCCCGGCCCAGGCCTGGAGGACGGCCTCGAAGGCGCTGCGCACGGCCGGATCCGGCGTCGCGCTCGGGCTCTTGCAGCTCAAATCCATCGCGGCGACGAGCTTGGCGGTGGCCTTCTGCAATCGCTCGTAGGCGGGGATGAAATAGCCTGTGATCGCCTTGTCGGCGACGATCGCCAGCGCCTCCGGGCTCGGCCCCTGTCGTTCCGGCGCATCGCCGGATTGCGCGAAGGCGCGCTTCGCCGCGATCAGGAGCGGCGAGAGCAGCAGCAGGCGTTTGGTGATCGCGATCATAGCGTTTCCAGATAGGCGATGAGCGCGGCCCGCTCGGCCGCTGCCAGGGCTTCATAGCGCAGTTTTGCCGCCATGGCTTCGCCGCCATGCGCGCGGATCGCCTCATCCAGCGTCCCGGCGCGGGCGTCATGCAGGAAGCGGCTGTTATCGCCGGTGCGGAAGGCGAGCGAGACGAGCGGCGGCGTCCGCCATTCGTTCGAGGCGACGCCGGGCTCGCCGACGCCGTCGTCGAGGCCGGGTCCCATGTCGTGCAGAAGCAGGTCGCTATAGAGCGTGACCGGGCTGCCGTCGCGACCCGGGAGGCTCGGCACGTGGCAGGCGGAACAGCCGGCCGAGGCGAACAGCGCGGCGCCGGGCGGCGTCGGCGTGACGGGGGCGGGCGCCGGGAGGCCGGCGAGATAGGCGTTCAGCAGGCGGATCATCTCGGACGAGATTTCCTCGCCGTCGAACTCGGGACTGCGGCCGTTCGGCATGGCGAGGCAGTCGGGCTCGAGCGCGGTGCAGTCGCCATACGGATGCGGCGCGAGCGGGCTCGACATGCCGATGTCGAGCATGAAGGCGTCGGCGGACATCTGGTCGAGCGTCGCCGCCGAAGCTTTCCAGCCGAAGCGGCCGACGACGGACTTGCCGTCGACCTCGAGCATGCGCGGCCGGCCCGAGACGCCGTCCGGCTTCGGCGCCGCCGCATTGGCGAGGATCGCCGCCTCGTCGACCTTTTCGATCAACCCGATGCCGCGCAGCGACGGCGCCTGGCGCGGACCGAGGCGCGTCGCCGCCGCGAGATCGCCCCGGCTCGGCGCGAAGATGACGGCGAGCGCGCCGCCCGGATGCTCCGGCAGCGCGTAGGTGACGGTGCCCTCGCTTTTCAGCCCCGAGACGGCGCGCGGCTGGATCTGGCGGCCATAGACCGGGTCCGTGACGCCCTTCGCGTCGCCGAGGCGCGTGACGATGCCGCGCTGGGCGAGCGTGCCGTCCGGCGTCGCCGTGATCTTGGCCGACAGCGCCTTGCCGGAGTGGCAGCTGGCGCAGCTCTTCTCGTTGAAGAGTGGTCCGAGCCCGTCATTGGCGGCGGTCGAGGAGGGGGCCTGCACCCAGATGCGGTCGAACAGCGCCTTGCCGACGGCGCGGTCCAGCCCGTCGGCGAGCGCCGCCGCCGGCAGCGCCGCGAGCAGGACGAGGGCTGCGAGCGACGGCCGCGTCGGCGCCATCCTCATGCCACCTCGTACCACGCCATCATCCCCGTCTCCTGGTGCTCGATGATGTGGCAATGGAACATCCACTTGCCGGGGTTGTCGGCGACGAAGGCGACTTCCATGCGCTCTTTCGGCTGCAGCAGCACGGTGTCGGCATGGTGGGGCGGCAGGTCGCGCCGGTTCGAGCTGAGCACGGTGAAGCTGTGGCCGTGAATGTGGATCGGATGCATGTGCGGCGTGACGTTGCGCAGCTCGAATATATAGGTCTTGCCGCGTTCCAGCCGCGCCATCGGCGGCGGGATCTGGTGCATGTCGCTCGGCCAGGAGGCCTGGTTGATCGCCCAGAGATTGGCTTCCGACAGGCAGAGCGGGCCGAGGGGCGCGCCGGAATCGGCGAGATCTTGCACCGTCGCTCCCGTCGCCGTCGCCGAGAAGGTGATCGGCATGCGGGTGGCGTTGGCGACATCCGGCGGCGGGATCCGCCCGGAGGCGAGGGGGCCGGGATCGAACGGGCCCTGGCGCCGCGCCGGCCCGCGCGCGACCAGGCGGGCGAGCGGCACGGGCTTCGCCGCGAAATAGTCGACCAGCGTCGCCGTGCCGCCATCGGCCGGCGTGCGGATGACGAGGTCGGCGCGCATCGCCGGCCCCATGCGCCAGGAGCGCAGCGGGAAGGGCTGGCAGGCGATGCCGTCGATCGCCACCACGGCGGCCTCCGCCCCCTCGATGCCGATCTCGGTCAGTCGCGTCGGGTCGACATTCAGAATCCGGAGCCGGACATCGGCCGAGGCCGGCAGCTCGATCTCCGGATTGCGCATGCCGTTGACGCTGCGCACCGTGCCGAACGTGCCGGATTTGCCGGCACCGGCCATGGTCAGGAACGGCAGGAAGCTGGCGCCGTCCTCGCTGATCCGCCAGTCGCGCAGCATCAGCACTTCGTCGGCGTCATAGGGCTCCGGCGCGTCGCCCTCGACGATCAGGACGCCGATCAGGCCGCGGCCGATCTGCTCGGCCGAATTGCAGTGCGTATGGAAGAAGAAGGTGCCGGTGTCAGGCGGCACGAAGGAATAGTCGTAGCTCTGGCCCGGCTCGACGGGCGGCTGTACCAGATAGGGCACGCCATCCTGGTCATTCGGCAGGCGGATGCCGTGCCAGTGGATCGAGACGTGCTCGCCGGGGCGCGTCAGGCCGTTGACGAGATGGGTATCGAGCCGCTGCCCGAGCTTCAGCCGGACGATCGGCGGCTCGGCTTTTTCCGTGAAGGTCCAGAGCGGCAGATTGTGGCCGTCGAAGCAGGGGAGCGACAGCTGACGCTCCGCGGCGTTCAGGACGAGCGGGACGCTCGTCTCGGCGACGGGGAGGGCCGGGGGCGGCAGCGCGCGGGTGAAGGCGGGCGCGCGCACGGGCCGTCCGAACAGGGCCGTGCCCGCGAGAGCGGCGGAGCCGGCAAGGACGCTACGGCGGGAGATCATGGCCTGGAACTCTGCTGGTGCGGCCGCGCGAGGCGGCCGCACCGAGGGGGGATCCGCGTTAGTGACGCGGCGGCTTACTTGGTCGAAACGGCCGAAGGATTGTCAAGGCTGTCGGAGCCTTCGATCTTGATCTTCAGACCGAGGGCAGCGACCACGCCCTCGACGGCGCGGGTCTGCGCGACCAGTCCGTCGATGGCGTCCTGGACGATGGCGTTGCCCTTCTCGTTGCCGGCGCCGATCATCTGGTCATAGGCCTCGCCCGCGTCGGACGTGTCCTTCAGGACCTGCATCTTGGCGCTGGTGTTGGCGAGCGCCTCGTCGACGCGCTTGGCGGCGTCGGCGTTCTTGGCGGCCGCGAACTCGCGGATGCTCGGGCCCTCGACGACGCTGCCGTCGGTGCGGGTGTACTTGCCCTGCCAGGCGTTCACCATGCCGACCTGGTCGTAATAGTGGCTGTTGGCGGTGTTGTCCGAGAAGCAGTCATGTTCTTCCTCGGGATCGTGCAGGATCAGGCCGAGCTTCATGCGCTCGCCGGCCAGTTCGCCATAGGAGAGCGAGCCGATGCCGGTCAGGATGGTGGCGAGGCCGCCTTCGTCGCCCTTCTCGGCGAGCTGCTTGCGCGCTTCGCCTTCCGGTTGCCAGTTGGCGGCCATCTCTTCCAGGTCGGCGATCAGCAGATCGGTCGCGACCTTGAGATAGGTGGCGCGACGGTCGCAATTGCCGTTGGTGCAGTTCTTGGTGTCGTAGTCGGTCGCCTTGCGGTCGCCGGCGCCCGGGCCGGTGCCGTTCAGGTCCTGACCCCAGAGCAGGAATTCGATCGCGTGATAGCCGGTGGCGACATTCGCCTCGACGTCGCCGGCTTCCTGCAGCTTGTGCAGCAGCTCGGCGTTGATGACGCTCGCGTCGACCTTGTCCGGGCCGATCTGCAATTCCTTGTTGGCGATGACGTTGGCGGTATAGAGCGGGTTCGAATCCGAGCTGTCGCCGTAGGACTTGGCGTCGACATAGTCGATCAGGCCCTCGTCGAGCGGCCAGGCGTTCACGCGGCCCTCCCAATCGTCGACGATGGCATTGCCGAAGCGATAGACCTCGGTCTGCTGGTAGGCCGGGCGCGAGGCCTTCCAGGCGTCGCGGGCGGCGGCCAGCGTCGCGTCGTTCGGGTTGGCGATCAGCGCGTCGATGGCGACGTTCAGCGCCTTGGCGCCGCTGAGCGCGTCCTCATACTTGGCCTGGGCGATGTCGCCATAGTTCTTGAGCACGGCGCTGGCGGCCGGAGCGTCGGCGGCCATGGCCGGCAGCGCGCCCGAAAGGGCCAGCGCTGCCGTGGCGGCGAGGAACAGCTTCTTCATCTTCACAATCGTCTCCGGTGTGTGAAATCGTGCGGTGAATTCAGTGGAACAGGCGGCGGCACGGGCGGGCGGCAATCTCGCGGATCACCGCGCCCGGAACCGGAATCAGGATCTGGCCGGTTTCCGCCAGCGCCTCGGCGAAGGCGCGGGTGGATCGGGTGACGTCCGTACGGCCCTCGGGCGGCACCAGTCGGCCCAGCGCATGGCCGAGGCTCTCGTCGTCATGGTTCTGGCAGGCGGAGATCAGCGTCACCGCGAGGCATTCGTCGCGGCAGAGACGCGGGCATTCGAACGGCGACAGGCCGGCCGGGCGGTCCATCCAGTTGCGCAGCGTGGCGACCCAATCGGCCAGCGCCGCCAGCAGCCGCGAACCCTCGGTGGCGCCCAGCTCCTCGGCATAGAGGTTGGCGGCGCGCTCCCAGCAGGTGAAGGAGCCGCGTTCGCAGCCCTGCATCCAGTGCCGAAGACCCTCGACGACGAGCTTTTCCGGCGGCCGCTCCAGATAGCGGGACGTCACGGCGCCGGAGGGATCGACAGGAATGCGCGTTGCCATCAGACGGGACCCCCGGTGGATTTTGGCCGGGCGGGCGAGAGGCAATGTCGAGACATCGAGACCATCGTCCACTCCAATCGGCAGCCGAAAAAGCTGCCGTCAAAGCGTCACCGATCGTGGCGCGGTTGGCCGACGTGTGGACCTCTTGCGATGGCAAGTCAAGAATATGTAACAGTCTGAAATTATTCTAATTCCAGTATTGGCAAAGGTTATCGCAGCCAATTCTTCTGTCTCTTCGCAGCAAAGCATGCCGGCCGCAACGTAGCCGTGTGTCGCTTGCCGCGCGGGTCTTCGCGGCCGCTCGCCGGGTGCAAAATGTCGCGGGCGGGAAAATGCGTGCGGGGGCTTGCCTCCGTTGAAATGATATAACATAACATTTCGCAGTCAGCAGTGAGATGGACCCCTATGGCACAGGTGAGCGAAGGCGTCGGCGCGACCGTTCGGCCGATTCCGGCTTCGGCCGGTCCGCGCGATCATGGCCAAAATCGCCACGACCAAGATCATCACGACCATGGCGATCACGATCACGGCCAACATGAGCACGGTCCTGCGCGTCGGTCACTCGCTGTCGCCGCCCCGGCGCGGGGCTATCGCTATTCGATGTTCCTGGCCTCGGCGCTGGAGCGGCTGATAATCGCGGTCCTTTTGGTCGGATTGATCTGGGTCGGCATCCTCTGGGCGCTCGCGTGACATCATGCTGAAGAAGCCCGCGCCCGCCGTCCGCGTCGAGAACCTGACGCTTTCCTATCGCCGTCATCCGGCGGTCCATCACGTTTCCGGCGAATTCCGCCCCGGCTCGTTCACCGCGATCGTCGGTCCGAACGGCGCCGGCAAGTCGACGCTGCTCAAGGGCATCGTCGGCCAGATCAAGCCGGATAGCGGCCGCGTCGTCTTCGACGGCATCGGCCGCCACGATATCGGCTACCTGCCGCAGCAAAGCGCGCTCGACCGCTCGTTTCCGATGCGCGTCCTCGACGTCGCCGCCATGGGGCTCTGGCGCAAGGCCGGCATCTTCTCGTCGATCGGCCGCAAGTCGCTCGGCACCGTCGAGGCGGCGCTGGCGACCGTGGGGCTGACCGGCTTCGAGGACCGCAACATCGACACGCTCTCGGGCGGCCAGTTCCAGCGCGCGCTGTTCGCGCGCCTCCTGCTTCAGGACACGCGGTTGATCCTGCTCGACGAACCCTTTACCGCCATCGACGCGCGGACTTGCGAGGATCTGCTCGCCCTGATCGCCGCCTGGCACGCCGAGGGCCGCACCGTCGTCACCGTGTTGCACGATATCGAGCTGGTGCGCGAGCGCATTCCCGAGACGCTGCTCCTGGCGCGCGAAACGGTGGCATGGGGGCCGACGGCGGAGGTCCTAACCGACGCCAATCTGGCCCGCGCCCGGCGCCTGCACGAGGCGTTCGAGGATGATGCCGAACTCTGCGAGATGCCTGCGTGATGAGTTTCTATGATTGGGTCTTCGGGCCGTTCGCCGAGTTCGGCTTCATGCGTCGCGCCCTGATGGGCTGCATCGCGCTGTCGATCTCCGGCGCGCCGATCGGCGTCTTCCTGGTGCTGCGCCGCATGAGCCTGATGGGCGACGTGATGGCGCATGCGATCCTGCCGGGCGCGGCGATCGGCTTCCTGCTCTCTGGCTTCTCGCTGTTCGCGATGACGGTCGGCGGCGTCGCGGCGGGGCTTCTGGTGGCGCTCGGCGCCGGCGCCATCGCCCGCACCACGCCGCTGCGCGAGGACGCGAGCTTCGCCGCCTTCTACCTCGTCTCGCTCGGCCTTGGCGTGATGATCGTCTCGATCAAGGGGTCGAACATCGACCTCTTGCATGTGCTGTTCGGCAACGTCCTGGCGCTGGACGATCCGGCGCTCTACCTGATCGGCGGCATCGCCACGGTGACGCTCCTGTCGCTCGCGCTGATCTACCGGCTGCTGGTGGCGGAGTGCTTCGATCCGGGGTTCCTGAAGAGCGTCGGCGGCGCCGGCGGCCTCGCGCATTTCCTGTTCCTGGCGCTGGTCGTGCTCAATCTCGTCGGCGGTTTCAATGCGCTCGGCACGCTGATGGTGGTCGGCCTGATCGTGCTGCCGGCCGCCTCCGCCCGCTTCTGGAGCGAAACGGTGCCCGGCCAGATCGCCGTCTCGGCGGTCATCGGCATCGCGTCGTCGCTGATCGGACTGCTGGTTTCCTATCATGGAGAACTGCCGACCTCGCCGGCCATCATCCTGGCGGCCGGCGCGATCCACGCTGCGTCCATACTCGCGGGCCGACATGGCAGCTTTGCCAGCCAGGCCCTGCGGGCGAGGCATCTGAGGGGCTGAATACCCGCTTCCACTGCAGGAGAACTACCCAATGAAGTCATCTGTTTGGCTCATCGCGGCGGCGCTTGCCCTGAGCACGGCGCTGCCGGCCCAGGCGGCCGACAAGATCAAGGTCGTCGCCACCTTCTCCGTCCTCGGCGACCTCGCCAGCGAGATCGGCGGCGACCATGTCGAGGTCCGCACGCTCGTCGGCCCGAACGGCGACGCCCACACCTTCGAGCCGAGCCCAGCCGACGCCAAGGCCATGGGCAGCGCGGCGGTTCTGGTCGAGAACGGCCTCGGCCTCGAAGGCTGGCTCAGCCGGCTGATCAAGGTTTCCGGCTTCAAGGGCGAGGCGGTGATCGCCACCACCGGCGTCAAGCCGATCGCCTGGACCGGCGCGGAAGAGGAGGGCGAAGCCCAGGACGCCGGCGCCGACAAGGCGGAGGCGGGGCATGATCACGACGGCCACGCCGAGGGCGGCCATTCGCACAGCCTCGATCCGCATGCCTGGCAGAACCCGCTGAACGGCGTCATCTATGTCGAGAACATCGTCGCCGGGTTGACGGCGGCCGATCCCGACCACGCGGCCGAGTACAAGGCGAAGGGCGACAAGCTCGCCGCCGAGCTCAAGGCCGTCGATGCGCGCCTCAAGGAGGAATTCGCCGCCGTCCCCGAGGCGCGGCGCAAGATCGTCACCAGCCACGACGCCTTCGGCTATTTCGCCGCCGCCTATGGCATCCAGTTCATTGCGCCGGAAGGCGTGAGCACGGAGAGCGAGGCCTCGGCCGCCGACGTCGCCAAGATCATCCGCCAGATCAAGGCGGAGAAGATCACGGCGCTGTTCGCCGAGAACATCACCGACCCGCGCCTCCTGA
This sequence comes from Kaistia sp. 32K, assembly GCF_016629525.1. Classification (GTDB taxonomy): domain Bacteria; phylum Pseudomonadota; class Alphaproteobacteria; order Rhizobiales; family Kaistiaceae; genus Kaistia. The sequence goes on along the minus strand of NZ_AP024269.1, from coordinate 3,553,903 downwards.
ACCAGATCGCTCGCGAGACTGGCGTCAAGATCGGTGGCTCGCTGTTCTCCGACGCGCTGTCGCCGCCGGACGGCCCGGCCCCGACCTATCTGAAGATGTTTGCGAACAACAGCGAGAAGCTGCTCGCCGCCATGAAGGACTAGGGGTTTAGCTCGGACGGGCGCCGGTCATTGGCCGGCGCTCGCTCGTCTGAATGGTCCGAGCCGGCTCAATCGAGGCGCTCGCGTTTCCCCACACTCCGCGTCATCCCTGCGAAAGCAGGGATCCATTCAGCCGAGGCGTTTGCCGAGCGAGGCTCCCCATGCCCCGGCTGCATGGATCCCGGGTCAAGCCCGGGATGACGGCGAGGGCGGGACGTTCGTCCCTCGTCGGCGCGCCCCTCAATAGATAAACGGGATCAGCCGGGCGGTCTTGCGGGAGTAGTCGCGATAGGCGCCGCCGAAGGTGTCCAGCATCAGCTTCTCTTCCTTATGCACGCGGAAGAAATAGAGGATGCCGATGCCGACGAGGCCGGCGAGGCCGACGAACCAGTTCTGCAGCAACAATGCCTGCGCGATCGCCATCAGCCAGAACGAGACATACATCGGATGGCGCACATAGTGGTAGACGCCGCCGGTCACCAGCGTGTGCTTGGCGCGGATCTCCAGCGTCGCCGACCAGTTGTGGCCGAGATCCTTGTGGCTACGGTAGAAGAACCAGAGATAGGCGGCGATCGCGACGATGCCGAGCCAGGCCGCGACGGGCGAGAAGGGCAGGTTGGCGCCCCTGGGGAAGCCCATGCCGGTCAGCGCCCAGATCGCCGGGATCAGGCCGACGCCGACCACGGAGATCGCCACCAGCGACTGCTGGCTGGCGCGATCGCGGGAATCCACGATCTGCTGCTTCTTGGCCCGGCGCTGGTGCGGGTAGCGGATGATGAACCAGATCACCAGACCGGCAACCCAACAGATCGTGGCGGCAAATTGCGTCATGTCGTCCTCTCAGGTCTCCGGCAGGTCACGGGCGGGGAAACCCGGCCGCTTGTCGTTCGTATTGGCTGACGGGGTCAGCGAAAAGCGGTCGCCCAGGCGAAGCGGGCCGCAGCAAATCGAGAAAAAATCATAGAAGTAGCGGCGCGTATTGCCCATGACGAACTGATAATGCACACGGAAAAGACTGTTCCGGATGCGGCTGTAATCGTCCGGCGCCAGCATCTCGCGGATGCGGACCATCGAGACATGCGGGAACGGCCTCGATCCCGGCTTGGCGAGCCGCATCAGGCGGGCCGGGTCGGTCTTGTAGAAATTGACGACGTCGGTCAGCGCCTGGAATTCGATCCACTCGATGCTCGCTTCCGCTTGGACCCGCGCGATCCGCGCCCGGAGCTGCTTGGCCGCCGGGTGCAGGCCGAGCTGCAGGACGCAGGAGCCGACCGTCATGATGGCGACCGGCGCGCCGCGCCGGGCGAGATCCGAATCCCGCGCCAGCGCGCGCTCCAGCGCCTCGAGCGCGAACACGCTGCCCTGGCTGTGGCCGACAATCAGGATCTCGTCGAAGCGGCCGGACTGCGCCGCCTCGACGATTTCGTCGGCGAAACGATCGACGCGCGCCGTCATGTCGGCGCGGCAGCCGCGCATGTACTCGCCCATGAAGGTGCGCGCGTCGAGCAGGTGGCTGACGAACCAGCGGTCGCCGGGGAAGCGCATCAGCCCGGCATAGATGGCGAGGCCGGCGACGATCGCGAGGAGCGGCGCGCTCCAGTGCTGCCAGTGCAGGATTTCGGCGGCGACGAAGGCGGCGACAAGCAGGAAGGCGAGCGAAAAGATGAAGGGCGCGATGAAATAGAGCGCGAAGCGCCACGCCGCGAAGAAGTAGCGAAAGACAGTGCCGGAGACGAGGAAATCGGCCAGCACGCCGAGCGAAAGCGGCACGCGCTGCCAGATCGGCCGGGCGAAGTCGCCCTTCACCAGATCGTCCCAAGCGAGCAGGCGGAAATCGGTACGGCTCGACCAGTCGTCGCCCTTCGAGGTGATCTCGGTCCGCCAGACATGCCCGTCCGCCGCCTTCTCGGGCGGCGATACGCTTGTCTCGACGCCCCAGGTGTCGCGATAATGGCCGATCTCGCGCGCCTGGCGCCGGAAGAATTTTTCCGGCGTTACCGGATCATAGCCGCCGAGATAGAGGACGCAGCGATGCATCGGCCGCAAGCCGCCCGTCGCGTCCTCCCCCCCGGAGGTTTTGACCGGTTCGCTTGCGGTCATCGGCGTCCGGCGAGCGCCGCTTCGACGGCGCTTCGGGTCGGCATCGGCGCGACGGCGCCATAACCTTCTGTCGCGAGGCCCGCCGCCGCGTTGGCGTAGCGGGCGGCGGCGAACGGATCCTCCGAGCGGAGATATTCGGTCAGGAAGGCGCCGTCGAACGTGTCGCCAGCACCGGTGGCGTCGACCGGCTTCACGGAGATCGCCGGGATCACCAGGCGCTTCTCCGGCGTCGCGACCAGCGCGCCGTCGGCGCCCCGGGTGACGATGACGACCTTCGGGCCGAGGCCGAGATAGAAGTCGGCGATCTTGTCGGGATCCGTCTCGCCGGTCAGCGCCTCGGCGTCGTCGGAGCTCGTCTTCAGGATGTCGGAAAGTGCCGCCGCCGCGTGGATGACGGCGCGGGCGCGGTCGATCGGCCAGAGGCGCAGGCGCAGATTGGTGTCGTAGGAGACGAGCGTGCCGGCTTCCTTCGCCGTGCGCAGCGCCGCGAAGACGAAATCGGCCGCCTGCGAGGAGATCGCCTGGCTGATGCCCGACGTGTGGATCACCTTGGCGCCACGGATGTAGTCAGCCGGCAGTTCCTCCGGCAGCAGGCGGCTCGCCGCCGAACCGGCGCGGCGATAGGAGAAGACGTGTCCCTCAGGGCCGTGCGTCACGAAATAGATGCCGGTCGGCGCGTTGCCGTCGCGCTTCACCGCGCTGGTGTCGACGCCTTCCGCTTTCCAGAGATCGAGGAAGGATTCGCCGAAATTGTCGGTGCCGACCGCGGTGACGTAGCCGACCGAGGCGCCCTGGCGCGCCGCGGCGATGGCGCAGTTGGAGGTGTCGCCGCCATGGCCCGGCCGGAACACGATGTCGCCCTTGGCCTGGTTGAGTTCGAACAGAGGCTCGCCGATGCAGACGATATCGGGGCTCGTGACGGCAGGGCTCGGCATTTCAGGTTCTCCGGACGCGAATGGCGCCCTTCATGGCTGGTCGTGCGTGGCGGTGCAAGAGGACGGGTGCAAGGGGACGGTGCAAGAGCCTGCGGGCGAGAGCGTGGCGGAGGGATGGCAGCTTAGAGTCTTCCGTGGATGGCGTTCTCGAACAGCCGCTCATAATCCGCCGCGACGAGCGGGGTCGGGTTGCCGCCATTGGAGGGGTCCAGCTCCGCCATGCGGGCCGCCTCGGGCAGCACCGATTCGTCGACGCCGATTTCCTTGAGCGTGTGCGGAATGGCGAGATCGCGGCGCAGCGCCAGGATCCAGTCGAGGACGGCGTCCGCGTTCTGGCCGGGAAGGTCGAGATACCGCGCCAGCGCCGCCAGCCGGTCGTCGATCGCCGGGCGGTTGAAGGCGAGCACATAGGGCATGACGACGGCGTTGGTGAGGCCGTGATGCGTGCCGCGCAGGCTTGAGCTCGGATGGCTCATCGCATGCATGGCGCCGAGGCCCTTCTGGAAGGCGACGGCGCCCATCGACGAGGCGATCAGCATCTGCGCGCGCGCCTCGATGTCATGGCCGTCGGCGACCGCCTTCGGCAGCCAGTCCTTGACCAGCCGCATGCCTTCGAGCGCGATGCCGGCCGACATCGGATGGAAGAACGGGCTGCACCACGCCTCCAGCGAATGCGACAGCGCGTCCATGCCCGTCCAGGCGGTGATCTTCGCCGGCAGGTCGACCGTCAGTTCGGGATCGGCGATCACGACCTTCGGCAGCATAAGGGGATGGAAGATGATCTTCTTGGTGTGGTCCGCCGGGTCGGTGATGACGCCGGCGCGCCCGACCTCGGAGCCGGTGCCGGCGGTCGTCGGTACGGCGACGATCGGGGCGATGCCCTCCGGGTCGGCGCGGGTCCACCAGTCGGCGCGATCCTCGAAGTCGAATACCGGCCGCGTCTGGCCCGACATGAAGGCGATCGTCTTGCCGATATCCATGGCCGAGCCGCCGCCGAAGGCGATGACGCCGTCATGGCCGCCCGCCCGATAGACGGCGAGGCCCTCGTCCAGGTTGGCGAGCGTCGGATTGCCGTCGACCTTCGAGAACACCGCATGAGGGATGCTGGCGGCGTCGAGGATTGCCAACGCCTTCGTAACGATCGGCAGGGCGACGAGGCCGGGATCGGTGACGAAGAGCGGCCGCTCGATGCCTGCCGTCGCCAGCGCGCCCGGCAGCTCCGCGATACGGCCGGCGCCGAAGCGGATGGCGGTCGGATAGGACCAGTTGGCGACGAGCGAGGCATAGCGGTCGAGCATCTCGGTGTCCTTTGTTTCATCTCCCTTGAGGGGGAGGTCGACGGCGAAGCCGGCGGGTGAAAGGGTTCGGGATTTTGCGGGAAGGGCGCAAACCCTCACCCGGCCCTTAAGACCGGGGAGGGCTGAAACGCTCAATCGGTTTTGGTGCGGAGATGAAAACTCTTCGGCCGCGTCAGCTGCTCGTAGCCGACGACGGAGAGGCTGGCGCCGCGCCCCGTCGCCTTGACGCCGGTCCAGGCGAGCGCCGGGTCGACATAGTCGCAGCGGTTCATGAACACGGTGCCGGTGTCGATCCGGTCGCCGATCGCCTCCGCCGCCTCGAGGTCCTCCGTCCAGATGGCGGCGGTAAGCCCGAATTCGGAATCGTTGATCAGGCGGATCGCCTCGTCGTCCGATTTCACCTTCATGATGCCGAAGGCGGGACCGAAGGTCTCCTCCTTCATGAAGCGCATGGAATGGTCGACGTCGACCAGAACCTGCGGCGCCAGATAAGGCGTGCCGGCCTTCGCCTCCGGGAATCTTGACGCGTCGATCAGCGGCCTCGCGCCGGCGCGCACGGCCTCGTCGACCTGGTCGCGGATGAAGTCGGCGGCGGCGGTGCGCACCACCGGGCCGAGCGTGGTCGCCGGATCCGTCGGGCTGCCGAGCTTGTAGGCGTTGACGGTCGCGACGACGCCCTCGACGAAACGGTCATAGACCGCCTCGTGCACATAGACGCGCTCCATCGCGCAGCAGGACTGGCCGGAATTGAAGAAGCCGCCATCGACGATGTTCTCGACGGCGAAGGCCAGGTTGACGTCCGGCCGGACATAAGCCGGATCCTTGCCGCCGAGCTCGAGCGTCGTCGCCGGGAAATTTGGCGCGCCGGCGACCGAGGCCATGATCTTGCGACCGCCCGAGGTCGAGCCGGTGAAGCCGACCTGGTCGACGAGGCCGGAACGGATCACCCGGTCGGTCGTCTCGTGCGACATGTTCACATACTGGAACACATCCTTTGGCAGCGCCGCCTTGGCGAAGGCGCTGGCAAAATGCTCGGCGACCAGCGCCGTCTGGCTCGAATGCTTCATGACGACGGCGTTGCCGGCGAGGATCGCTGGCAGCACCGCGTTGAGCGCCGTCATGTAGGGGAAGTTCCAGGCCGGCAGGTTCAGCGCGACGCCGAGCGGCTCGCGGCGGATGAAGCGGCGGAAGCCTTCCTTCGGGCCGGCATCGATGTCGGCGAGCGACTTCTCGGCGATCGCGATCATGTAGCGGGCGCGCTCCTCGAAGCCGCGCATCTCGCCATGGCCGTAGCGGATCGGCCGGCCCATCTGCCAGGCGAGCAGCTCGGCGACCTTGTCCTTCTCCGCCACCATGGCGTCGACGAAGGCGGCGGCGATCGGCAGGCGGTCCTCGACGGCGACCTCGCGCCATTCGCGCTGCGCGGCCCTGGCGCGCCGGAGCACGGCGAGCACCTCGGCCTCTGAGGCCAGCGGCCGCTCGGCATAGACGGAGCCGTCGACGGGGGTGATGATCTGGAGGTTGGCGGTCATGACTTTGTTCCTGTGGCGCCTCAATAGCGCTCGAAGCCGCGCTGGAGTTCCCAGTCGGTGACGCGGCGGTCGTATTCGAGCTGCTCCCAGCGGGCGGTATGAAGATAGTGTTCCACGACGTCGTCGCCGAGGGCGGCGCGCAGCACGGCGGATCCGTCCAGCGCGTCGATCGCGGCGCGCAGCGTCTTCGGCACGTCGGGCTGACCGGTTGCCGCATAGGCGTCGCCGGCATAGGCCGGCGGGAGTTCGAGCTTTTCGTCGATGCCGTGCAGGCCGGCGGCGACGAGGCCGGCGAAGGCGAGATAGGGGTTCAGGTCGGCGCCGCCGATGCGGCACTCCGTGCGGATCGACTTGCCCTCGCCGACGACGCGGAAGCCGGTCGTGCGGTTGTCGACCGACCACACCGCCTTGGTCGGCGCGAAGGTGCCGGCCTGGAAGCGCTTGTAGGAGTTGATGTAGGGCGCGAGGAACAAGGTCATCTCGCCGGCGAGCGCCAGATGGCCGGCGAGCCAGGACTTCATCGTCGCCGACATGCCGAGCGGGTCGCCGGCATCGGCGAACAGGGCGCTGCCGGCGCGGTCCCGCAGCGACGAGTGGATGTGCGATGACGAGCCGGCGAGATCGTAGCGCCATTTCGCCATGAAGGTGACGGCGCGGTTCTGGAGATGGGCGATCTCCTTGATGCCGTTCTTCATGATCACGTGCCAGTCGGCCATTTCGAGCGCTTCCGAATAGCGCACATTGACCTCTTCCTGGCCCGGGCCCCATTCGCCCTTCGAGTTCTCGATCGGAATGCCGGCGCCGGCGAGTCCGTTGCGGATAGCGCGCAGCAGCGGCTCGTTCTTGCTGGTCTGGAGGATCTGGTAGTCCTCGATGTTGTCGCCCATCGTCTTCAGCCCGCGCCAGCGCTTGGCCGTCGCGGTCTCGGTCGTCTCGTCGAAGGCGTAGAATTCGAGTTCCGAGGCGAAGAGCGCCTGCATGTCGCGGTCGGCAAGCCGCTTCAATTGCGCCTTCAGGATCGAGCGCGGCGCGTGCGCGAGGTCTTCGCCGTGATGGTCGCAGACATCCGCCAGCATCAGCGCCGTGCCGTCGAGCCAGGGGATGCGGCGGAGCGTCGAGATATCGGGCTTCAGGACGAAGTCGCCATAGCCCTTCTGCCAGCTCGCCGCCTTGTAGCCGGGCACCGGCTCCATATCGATGTCGACGGTGAGGAGATAGTTGCAGGCATGCGTCTCATGCAGCGCGCTGTCGAGGAAGAAGCGCCCCGTGAAGCGCTTGCCGGTAAGGCGGCCCTGCATGTCCGGAAAGGCGACGATCACCGTATCGATCGTGCCGGCGTCGATCGCCGCTTCGAGCTCCGACAGCGTCCAGTTTCCGGCCATGCTTTTTCCCTGCTGGATTGTTTTCCTGCGATTGCCTCCGAAGGCCGGGCAACTGCCGGCCCCCGGGGTTCGTCGTCGTTTTCGGGGATGCAGGCTCGGGAAAGGCGGCAGGCAGCTGGCGTCGAAGCGCCGGGAGCACGATGGCAACCGTCTCGTGATGCACGCTGGGCTCTCCCGACCGGCCGACGGTCCTCCTGCCGGGTGGCAGGCGGCTCTCCCCCGTGACGCGATCGAGGTCAGGTTACAGGAGCAGTGCCGCCGGTCAATCGGCGCTATTCCAGCGCTGCGCGCCAGGCCGCGACATAGGCCGCGACGTCGTGCGGGAGCGGCGGCGCCGGTTCCGGATCGGGCTGGCCGGGCCCGGCGCCCTCCGGACCGCTCGCCAGCAGCGCCGCGCCCTCCGTGGTTCCGGTCGCGTCGGCGCGGGCGATCACCGGCCGGCCGACGACGCTGGCAAGCGCCGACAGGAACAGCGCGTTGCGCGTGATCGGCCCCTCGACGACGATCGGTCCGGCGGCGCCGGTCAGCCGGAGGCAGGTGTCGGCGACAAGCGCGCAATAGAGACTTGCGGCGGCGACCTTTTCGCCCGGCGAAAGCGTCGCCGGATCATGGCTCCAGTGGCCGGTCTGGAACGCGTAGGGACCGGTTCCAGGCGCGAAGGAGGGCAGCGCCATGATCTTGTCGTCGAGGATGCGGGCGATCTCGGCAGCACTCGGCGTGACCTTGGCGTCGTCGGTCAGGAGCGCGAATTCGCGCCCCGCCATGAAGCGGGCCGAGGGCACGGCGCGGTCGAAGGCGTCAACATTGGCGAGGCAGTCGCGCGCCGGGTCGAGATCGGCGAGCGAGCCGCCGACGGCGAAGAAGATCATCCAGGTGCCGGTCGAGATCACCGAGAAGGGCGGCCGGCGGCGCAGGATATGCGGCAGCAGGCTGGCGTTCGAATCGTGAATGCCGGCGACGACGCGGCAATCGGCCGGCAGCCCGGTCTTCGCCGCGATCTCGGGCCGGATCGTGCCGGCGGTGTCCCAGGGGTGGACGCGTGGGGGCACCATGCCGGACCAGCCCTGGTCGTCGGCAAGCCGTGAGAAGGTGCCGGCCTCCGGGTTCCATAGGTCGGTGTGGCAGCCGAGCATGGTCGGTTCGCTGACTTTCGCGCCGGTCAGCCGCCAGACCCAGTATTGCGGATAGAGCAGGATCGTCGTGGCGCGGCCGAAGGCGGACGGGAAGGTCTCCTGCTGCCAGTAGAGCTGGCGGCCGACATTCAGCCCGCCCGGCAGGTCGGGCGACAGCGTCTCCCAGAAGGCGCCGCGCAGCGGCCGATAGGCCTCGGCGATCGAATCCGGCCCGCGGTACTCGTAGTCGAGGATCGGCATGACCAGATCGTCGCCGTCGATCAGCGCCGCCGCGCCGCCATGCGTCGTCGTCGAGATGCAGTCGATTTCGGCCTGGAGCGCGAATTCCCGCAGGCCCTCCAGGATCCACGCCCAGAGCCGCTCGACGTCGAAATGCGGATAGAGCCCTTCGGTCACGACGGCGTTGGTCGTGGTGCGGATGGCGAGGATGGCATGCGTCGCCGCGTCGACCAGCGCCAGCTTGGCGTTGGTCTTGCCGATGTCGAGAACGATGGTTGATTTCGGCATGATCGGTCCTCGTCAGCTCTCGGAGAGGCGCCGCCAGAGTGCTGCATAGCCGGCGAAGTCGTCGCCAAGCGGTGCGGCGGGGGCCGGATCGGGGCTCGCGGCGCGCGGGCGATCCGGCCCGTCGGCAAGCAGCGCCGCGCCTTCCGTGGTGCCGGTCGCATCCGGCCGGCCGATGACGGGTCGATCGACCAGCGCGGCGAGCGCCGAGAGGAAGAGGCCGTTCCTGGCGAAGGGCCCCTCGATCAGCACCGGCCCCTCCGATCCCGTCAGCCGGAGGCAGGCCTCCGCGACGAGCGCGACATAGAGGCTCGCCGCCGCGGTCCGCTCGGCCGGCGACAGCACGGCGGGATCGACGGTCCAACTGCCCGTCCGCCGCCCGAACGGGCCGTTGCCGGGAACGAAGCCCGGCAGCGCCATCACGCGTCCATCGATCACGGCCCGGATCGCCGCCGCGTCCGGCTCGGCCGCTTCGCCCTCGGTCAGGATCTGGAATTCGCGCCCCGCCATCGACATCGCCGAGGGCACCGGCCGGGCAAAGGCGTCGGCATAGGCGAGGCCGCCGCGCGTCGTGTCGAGATGGTCGAGGCTGCCGCCGGCGGCGAAGGTGATCATCCACGTTCCCGTCGAGATGACGGTGAAGGGCAGGGGGCGGGACAGGATGTGCGGCAAGAGGCTTGCATTCGAATCGTGGATGCCGGCGACGACGCGGCAGTCGGCCGGAAGGCCGGTCCGCCGCGCGATCTCCGGCAGGATCGTGCCGACCGTCTCCCAGGCGGCGGCGCGGGGCGGGAACAGTCTTGTCCAGCCCTCCGTCTCGGCGAGGCTCGAATAGTCGCCGGCGCGGCCGTTCCAGAGGTCGCTATGCGCGCCGAACGAGGTGACCTCGCCGACGCGCCGGCCGGAGAGCCGCCAGACCCAGTATTGCGGATAGGGCAGGATCGCCTCGGCCTGCGCGAACGCCTCCGGGAAGCGGCGCGACATCCAGTAGAGCTGCCGCCCGGCATTGAGGCCGCCCGGCATGTCGGGCGACAGGATCTCGGCGAAGTCGCCGCGCGCCTTGCGGTATTCGCCGGCGATCTCGTCCGGCCCGGCGAACTCGTAGTCGAGCACCGGCAAAGCGAGATCGTCACGGCCGAGCACGACGATGGAAGCGCCATGCGTCGTCGTCGCGATGACGCGGATCTCGGCCCGCGTGGAGAAGTCCGCGAGGCCGTCGAGGAACCATTCCCAGATGCCGTCGACGTCGAAATGCGGATAGGGCGGGCCGGGCAGCACGGCGTTCTTCCGCGTCCGTATGTCGAGGACGGCGCGGGTCTCGCGGTCGAGCAAGGCGAGCTTGGCGTTCGACTTGCCGATGTCGAGGACAGCGATGGCCTGCGACATGTGTCAGCTCTTGGCGGCGCTGGCGAGCGCGCGCCGGTAGATCTCGGCGTCCCAGGTGACCAGTTCCTGTTCCTGCTCGACGGTCAAATAGTTCACCGGCGTGCCGGGCGGGATGCGGCCGGTGACGTCGGCGAGCGCCCGGGCGAGCGCGTCGCCGCCGTTCAGGACCTCCTTGTGGATGAGGACGCCCTTGCCGGGCACGGCGATCAGCATCGGGGCGATCGGGGATCGTGCTGCGAGCGCGGCCGGCGTGTCGCCCGCGTCGAGCACGGCGATGCCGCTGCCGAGGAACACGACGTGGTCGGGATAGATCGTGCCCTGGCGGGCGATGGCGAGGCGTTCGGGATCGGTGGCGGTCGCATGCGCCGCCGGATCGGCGGGCAGGCGATAGGGCGAACCCTCGGCCAGCGCTTCGAGCGCTGCTATGTCGGCCGTCGGCGCGGCGCGGACGGGCGAGGCCAGCGCCGCCGAGACGCGCTCGATCAGGCGGCCGGCCTCGGCGACGGTCTCGGCCGCGACGATCAGGCCGTGATTGCCGAGGATGACGACATTGGTGCCGGGCTTCGAAACGGCGTCGATCTCGCGCGCCAGCGGCAGGCCGGGCTTCACATAGGGGACATAGGCCCAGGTGACGCCGGCAAGCCCTTCGAGCCGGGCGGCGATCACGGCTTTCGCATCCTGCCGGCCGACCAGCGCGACGGTCTCGACGCAGTGGATGTGCAGCACGGCGGGGAACGGAATGACGGCGTGAACCGAGGTCTCCACGGACGGGCGAAGGCCGAGCGGGTTTTCCTCGGCGATGACAAAATCGGTCGCCTTGGCGGCACGCTCGTCGTTTTCGGCGACGGCGGCGAGCAGTGGCTCCAGCGCCACCGGCAGGAAGATCTCGCGATCCTCGGCCTCGGCGAGCCAGGTTCCGGAGGCCTTCACCCAGAGGATGCCGTCGCGCTTCAGCGAGGTGTTGCCGCCGGCCGCCTGGGTGCGGTGCGGATCGCGCCCGAGCGCGGCGGACAGCGTCTTCAAGGCGACGAATTCGGGATCATGGGCAGAAATGGACACTATCCGGCTCCGGATGGGCATGCGGTGAACAGGGGCAGAGCATCATCCATCCGAGTGGAATCCGGCTCTTCACCTCTCCTATGGGGAGAGGTCGGACCGTCAGGTCCGGGTGAGGGGGTAGGGAATTCTCCGGATGAGGCCGTAACCCTCATCCGCCGCGCGCGTGCGTGGACCTCTCGCTCCGGCAGATCTTTGCAGCACGCCGTCCCATCATCCTGAGGAGGCCCGAAGGGCCGTCTCGAAGGACGCAGGGTGGTCGTGCAGTTCCTGCCCAGAGGCCGTGCGTCCTTCGAGACGGCTTTCTTCGAAAGCCTCCTCAGGATGATGGAGATCGGGACCTGCATGACCGTGGCGTTCTGCTCGGGTCTCCATAGGCGCAGAGGAAGAATGGATCCGACTTTCGTCGGGCTTGAGAGGAACGCGAGGCATGGCGGACCATGCCTCGCGCGCTGGATCCGATCAGAAATCGAAGTCCTTGATGTTTTCCTTGGTGAAGGTGAACGGGGCGCCGAGCAGGATCTCGGAACCGTTGATCACCTGCAGATCGCCGAGCTTGCCGGCCTTGACCGAGGTCGCGCCGGGCTTCAGGTCGCCGTCGGCGGTGGCGCGCAGCACCTGCAGCGCGGCATAGCCGAGATCAACCGGGTTCCAGAGCACGACCGACTTGACGCAGTCCTTCTCGACATACGGCTTCATGGCGTTCGGCGTGGCGAGGCCGATGACGGAGATCTTGCCGCACTTGCCGGCCTGGGTGACGGCCTCGGCGGTTGCCGGGGTCGCGACCGAGGTCATGCCGAAGAGGCCCTTCAGGTCGTCGCCATGCTTGTTGATCAGCGTCGTCGCCTGGTTGAAGGAGAGGACGTTGTCTTCCTGCGCCTCGACGGTCTCGAGCCACTTCATGTTGGGATGGCACTTCGCCTGGTAGGCCTCCATCTCGGCGATCCAGCGCGCCTGGTTCGGCGTGGTGAAGGTCGAGGTGACGATGGCGAACGAGGCGTCCTCGCCGACTTCCTTGGCCATGTTGTCGACCAGGGACTTGGCGATGCCGTTGAACTCGGCCTGGTTGACGAACCACTGGCGGGCGTCGGGCTCGGAGTTGGCATCATAGCCGACGACGTTGATGCCGGCGGCGAGCGCCTTCTTCAGCACGGGCGCGATGGCGACCGGGTCGTTGGCGGCGAACAGGATGCCGTCGACGCCCGACGTGATGTAGTTGTCGATGAACGAGATCTGCTGGTCGATGTTGGCCTGGGTCGGGCCGTCGGTCTTGGCCTCGACATTGCCGAGTTCCTTGGCCGCTTCGGCGATGCCCTTCGAGGTGGCGTTGAAATAGCCGATGCCGATCAGCTTCGGCACGTCGACTACCTTGATCGGCTTGGCCTTGCGGTCCGGCGCATTGGTCGGCACGCCGCCGTCATAGGGCTTGGCCTCGGCCTTGCCCGGGGTGCCGTCGCAGGCGAGCGGGTTGGTCGGCAGGTCGTCGCCGCCCGTCCAGTTCCCTGCAAAGGCGGCGCTGCTGACGCCGAGGCTTAGGCCTAGCGCCAGGGCTACGGTTCTCTTCAACATGGCTCTTCTCCTCCAAAATGACGCCGGGGCCTTTGTTGTTGCGGCGAGACCCCTTCGTCCCCTGCTTGATCAGCCGTCGCCTTCGCGGCTGAAGAGATTGCTCGCGACGATCGCGAGGATGAGCACGAGGCCGATGACGACAATGGTGCCGTCGCCCTTGACCCCGGAGAGCGCGAGTCCGTTCTTCAGCGCCTGCATCAGGATGAGGCCGAGAACGGTGCCGATGATGGTGCCCCGCCCGCCGAAGATCGACGTGCCGCCGAGCACCACGGCTGTGATGACGTCGAGCTCCAGGCCGGTGCCCATGTCGGAGCGCGTGGTCGAGACGCGCGAGACGAAGATGACGCCGGCGAGGCCTGCGACGAGGCCGGAGGCCGTGTAGATCAGCAGCTTGGTGCGGTCGACGCCGATGCCGGAGAAGCGTGCGCCGGTCTCGTTGGCGCCGGTCGCATAGGTGGCGCGGCCGAAGGTGGTGAGCCCGAGGATGACGGCGGCGATGACGACCAGGAGGCCGAGGATCCAGAGCTGGGTCGGCACGCCGAGCACCTCGCCCTGGCCGAGCACGAAGAACCAGTCCGGATAGCCGCGCACCGAGCGGGCCTGGCTGATGCCCTCGGCGAGGCCGCGATAGAGCGCGAGCGTCGCCAGCGTCGCGATCAGCGGCGGCACCTTGAAGCGGGTGATGATCAGGCCGTTGACCAGCCCGCCGATGCCGGCGGCGAAGATCGCGAGCACCATGGCGACCGGCAGGGGAATGCCGAGATTGTGCCAGAACACGCCGAGCAGGATCGCCGTCAGGCCGAGGATGGAGCCGACCGAGAGGTCGATGCCGCCGGTGACGATCACGAAGGTCATGGCGAGCGCCACCAGCCCGACCTCGGCCATCAGCCGACCCTGGTTCAACAGGTTGGCGGTGGTGAAGAAGCGGTCGGACTGGGTCGCCAGCGCGAAGAGCACCAGGACGAGCAGGATCGCGAGGATCGTCTCGTGGCGGAGCAGGGAGCGGAGCGTTGCGGTCATCGGATCGTCACCGGAGCCGGCGTCGCCGCGCCATGTCGGCGAGCACGGTGACGAGGATCAGAAGACCCTGCACGGCGCGCAGCCAGTAGGCGGAGACATTGAGGAAGATGAGCGAGGAGGCGATCGCGGCGAACAGGATCGCGGCCAGTGTCGAGCCGATCACCGTGCCGGTGCCGCCGAGGATCGAGACGCCGCCGACGACGGAGGCAGTGATCACGGTCAGCTCCAGATTGGGCGGCACGGTCGACTGGATCACCTGCAGCTGGGTTGCGAACAGCACCGCCGCGATGCCGGCGAAGGCGCCGTGGATGGCGAAGACGATGACGGTCGAGCGCTCGACCTGGATGCCGGCGACGCGTGCCGCCTCGACATTGCCGCCGATCGCGTAGATCGTCCGGCCGAAGCCGGAATAGCGCATCCAGAACGCCACCAGCGCCGTCAGGATCACCATGAACCAGACCGGCGAGGGGATATCGAACAGGCGGAACTGCGCGATCAGGTAGTCGGCCGGCAGGTTGGTGATCCAGGCGCCGGCGGTGACGCTGATCAGCCCGCCCTTCAGGATCGACAGCATGCCGAGGGTGACGACGATCGACGGGATGCGCAGATAGGCGATCAGCGCGCCGACGCCGGCATTGACGAGGATGCCGATCAGGACCGGCGCCAGCCAGGCGAGCCAGATCGGATAGCCGTTGACGGCGAGCGTGCCGGAGATCGTCGCCAGGACGCCGATCAGCGAGCCGACGGCGACGTCGATGTGGCCGGAGATGATGACCAGCGACATGCCGATCGCGGCGACGGCGATATAGGCGTTGCCGGCGAAGATGTTGGTGATGTTGTTGGCGCCGAGGAAGCGCGGGTTGACGAAGCTGACGACGACGAAGAGCGCGAGGATGGCGCCGAGCAGGATGAATTCCTGGCCATAGGCGGCGATGCGCTTCATCGGATGCATGGCGGGCGCCGGCCGGGCGACGGCGGAGGGCGACGACATCAGGCGACCTCCGCCTGGGCGACGCCGACATCGTTGGCGCTGGTGTGCATCATGGCGGCGCCGACCGCGTCGGGTGTCGCGGCGGCGCGGTCGAACTCTGCAACGATGCGGCCATTGCTCATGACGAGCACGCGGTCGCTCATGCCGAGCACCTCGGGCAGCTCGCTGGAGATCATCAGCACGGCGAGGCCCTGGCCGGCGAGGCGGCTCATCAGCGCGTGGATCTCGGCCTTGGCGCCGACGTCGATGCCGCGCGTCGGCTCGTCCATGATCAGCACGCGCGGCTCGGTCGCCACCCATTTTGCCAGCACGACCTTCTGCTGGTTGCCGCCGGAGAGCTGGCGTACGAGCTGCTCCGGCCCGCGGGCGCGGATGCCGAAGCGCTGGATCAGCTCCTTCGCCAGGTTGGATTCCTTGACGCGGTCGACGATGGTCGCCGTCGAGATGCGGTCGAGCAGGGCGAGCGACAGGTTCTCGCGGATGGTCTGCGGCTTGATCAGGCCCTGCAGGCCGCGATCCTCCGGCACATAGGCGATGCCGAGGTCGCGCGCCTGCTTCGGGTCGGAGATGACGATCGGCTTGCCGTCGAGCAGGATCTCGCCCGACGTCGCCGGCGTGATGCCGAAGATGGTGAGCGCGAGCTCGGTGCGGCCGGAGCCGATCAGCCCGGCGATGCCGAGGATCTCGCCCGCCCGCAGCGTGAACGAGACGTCCTCGACCTCGTCGCGATAGCCGACATTGCGCAGCTCCAGCACCGGCGCGCCGATCTCGGTATCGACCTTCGGAAAGAGCTGGTCGACCGGGCGGCCGACCATCATCGACACCAGATCGCCCTCGGTGATCGCGCCGATGTCGTGCGTGCCGACATAGGCGCCGTCGCGCAGCACGGTGACGCGGGTCGCGAGAGCGAAGATCTCCGGCATGCGGTGCGAGACATAGACGATGGCGACGCCGCGGTCGCGAAGCCGGCGGACCACGTCCATCAGCCGGCGCGCGTCGGTATCGGAGAGCGCCGCCGTCGGCTCGTCCATGATCAGGACGCGCGCGTCCTGCGACAACGCCTTGGCGATCTCGACGCGCTGGCGGTTGGCGACGGAGAGGCTGCCGACGCGGGCGTCGACGTCGAGGTCGTGGCTGTCGAGATCGTCGAGCAGGCGGCGCGCCTCGTCGCGCATCTTCGTCCAGTCGAGCGCGTTCATCGTCGTGCGCGGCGCGTGGCCGAGGAAGATGTTCTCGGCGACCGAGAGCTCGGGGAAGAGCAGGAGTTCCTGGTAGACGGTGGCGATGCCGGCGGCGCGGGCCTCGCGCGGCGAGGCGAAGCGCACGACCGCGCCGTTGACGCGGATCTCGCCCGTGTCGGGCGTGTGTACGCCTGCCATGACCTTGATCAGCGTCGACTTGCCGGCGCCGTTCTCGCCCATCAGCGCATGGACCTCGCCCGGCCGGACGTCAAACGAGACGTCCTTCAAAGCCTTGACGCCGGCGAACGATTTCGACACCCCCTCCAGGGCGAGAATCGGCTGCATTTCTTGGCGTTTCCCTTGAACGTCCGGCTTTGCCGCCGGTTTTCTTGTTGGCCGGGATTGGCGCGTTTTCTGGTTCGCTAGCTCTCCGGTTCGACCTCGACGACATCGACGATGACGCCGGCGTCGCGCAGCATGTCGCAGGCTTCCTTCGGGGCGGAGCTGTCCGTGATCACCCGGTCGAGCTGGGTCAAGGGACAGAGGATCAGGCTGCCGCGCGGCTGGAACTTCGAGCCGTCGACGAGCGCGATCACCTGCTCGGCCTGCTTCAGCATCTTCTGTTCGGCCTTGATCAGGACGGGGTCGCCCTCGATCAGTCCCTGGCGGCGGATGGCGTGCGCGCCGAGGAAGAACCGCGTCGCGTAGAAATGTTCGATCACCGTATCGTTGGTGTAGGGGCTGACGACCATGCGCTGTTCGCGATGGATGTCGCCGCCCGGCAGCACGACCTGGCAGTCGCCATTGCCGATCAGATAGAGCGCGAGATCGAGTGAATTGGTGAGGACGCGCAGCTTGCGTTCGGCGATGTGCGGCCCGAGGCAGTAGGTCGTGGTGCCGCCATTGACGATGATGGATTCCCCGACCGCGCAGAGTTCCGCCGCCGCCCGGGCGATGGCGCGCTTGGCGGCGAGGTTCTGCAGGCGCTGCTCCTCGAAGGCCGGCGTCATCAGGCTGCGCATGCCGTTGTTTTCGCCGCCATGCAGCCGCTCGGCGCCGCCGCGCACCTTGCGCAGCTGGCCCTCGTCGTTGAGCGCCGTGATGTCGCGCCGGATCGTTGCCTCGGAGGCGCCGGTCAGGCCGACGAGCTGCGCCACCGTGACGACGGGCCGTTCGGCCACCTCGCCGAGGATGATCCTGTGGCGCTCGATTTCGTGCATTCTTTCCTCCGACGGGACTGGATTGTCCAAGCTTTCCGATGATTGTCAATCAGAAACGATCATTCTCGATAATGATGCGTCGCAATACAGTCATTTACGATCATAATGCAGCGCAATATTCGCGGTTTGGTGCTTTGATATGATTGGACTTGATTGACAAGCGCTGCGGTCCCTGACAGATCATGATCCACACTTGCGTGGTCCCCGGTCTGACGGTCCGGGTGACGTCCCCCGTGGATGGTTCGCCGATCCGAGGCGCTCGCCTTGCGAAGCGGCGGCCGATCAAGAGCACCGATCATGACCGAATCCGCTTCCTCGCACCTTCTCGACAACCGCTGGGACGACGCCAAGGCCGCCGGCCTCAGCGAGCCGGAGCTGCTGCTGTATCGCTCGAACCTGCTCGGTTCCGACAAGCGCATCACCAATTTCGGCGGCGGCAACACCTCCGCCAAGGTGACCGAGAAGGATCCGCTGACGGGACAGGATGCGACCGTGCTCTGGGTCAAGGGTTCGGGCGGCGACGTCGGTTCGATGAAGCTCGACGGTTTCGCCACCCTCTACCAGGACAAGCTCGAAGCGCTGAAGGGCATCTATCGCGGCCTCGAGCACGAGGACGAGATGGTCGGCTACCTGCCGCATTGCACCTTCAACCTGAACCCCCGCGCGGCCTCGATCGATACGCCGCTGCACGCCTATGTGCCCTACAGGCATGTCGACCACATGCATCCCGACGCGATCATCGCCATCGCCGCGTCGGAGAATTCGAAGGAACTGACGAAGCAGATCTATGGCGACACGATCGGCTGGCTGCCCTGGAAGCGGCCCGGTTTCGAGCTCGGCCTCTGGCTGTCGAAATTCGCCACCGAGAACCCCAACGCCAAGGGCGTCGTGCTCGAAAGCCATGGCCTGTTCACCTGGGCCGACACCTCCAAGGAAGCCTATGAGCTGACGCTCGAGATCATCAACAAGGCGATCGCCTGGTTCGCGAGCGAGACGAAGGGCAAGGCGATCTTCGGCGGCGCCGTCGCGCAGTCGCTCGACGCCGAGAAGCGCCGCGCCGTCGCAGCGAGCCTGATGCCTGAGATCCGCGGCCGCATCGGGAAGCAGGAATCGAAGATCGGTCATTTCGACGACCAGCCGGCCGTGCTCGAATTCGTCAATTCCGCTCAGCTTCGCTCTTTGGCGGCCCTTGGCACGTCCTGCCCCGATCATTTCCTGCGCACCAAGATCCGTCCGCTGGTCGTCGACTATGATCCGGCCAGGGACAATCTGGACGCCGTGCTGGAAGGCCTCGATGGCGCGCTCGACGCCTACCGCGCCGACTATGCGGCCTATTACGACCGTTGCAAGCATGCCGACAGCCCGGCGATGCGCGATCCCAACGCCGTCGTCTATCTGGTGCCCGGCGTCGGCATGATCACCTTTGCCCGCGACAAGGCCACCGCCCGCATCGCCGGCGAGTTCTACGTCAACGCCATCAACGTGATGCGCGGCGCCTCGACGGTCTCGACCTATGTCGGGCTGCATGAGCAGGAGGCCTTCGATATCGAGTACTGGCTGCTCGAAGAGGCCAAGCTGCAGCGCATGCCGAAGCCGAAGTCGCTCGCCGGCCGCATCGCCTTCATCACCGGCGGCGCCGGCGGCATCGGCTCGGCCACCGCCGTCCGCTACCTGCAGGAAGGCGCGGTCGTCGTGGTCGCCGACATCGACCAGGCGGCGCTCGATACGACCGTCTCCGGCCTCGGCGCCAAGTTCGGCAAGGACAACATCCGCGGCGTCATCGCCAACGTCACCAGCGAGGGCGCGGTCGACAAGGCGTTCCACGACACGCTGATCGAGTATGGCGGCATCGACATCCTCGTCTCCAATGCCGGCATCTCCTCCGCCGCGCCGTTCGAGGAGACGACGCTGGAGACCTGGGACAAGAACATCGCGATCCTCGCGACCGGCTATTTCCTCGTCTCCCGCGCCGCCTACCGGATCATGAAGACGCAGAAGCTCGGTGGCTCGATCGTCTTCATCGCGTCGAAGAACGGCCTCGCGGCGTCGGCCGGCGCCTCGGCCTATTGCACCGCCAAGGCGGCCGAGATCCATCTCGCCCGCTGCCTGGCGCTGGAGGGCGCGCCGTTCGGCATCCGCGTCAACACGATCAATCCCGACGCGGTGCTGCGCGGCTCGAAGATCTGGCAGGGCGAATGGCGCCAGCAGCGCGCCCAGTCGAACAAGGTCGGCGAGGACGATCTCGAGGAGTTCTACCGCAACCGCTCGCTTTTGAAGCGCAGCGTGTTCCCGGAGGACATCGCCGAGGCCGCCTATTTCCTCGCCGCCGATCTCTCGAACAAGTCGACCGGCAACATCATCAATGTCGATGCGGGCAACGTGATCAGCTTTGCCCGCTGAGACAGACCCTGCCGTCATCCCGGGCTTGACCCGGGATCCATTCAGCCGAGGCCTCTGGCTGAATGGATCCCCGCCTTCGCGGGGATGACGGAGAAGGCTGGATCTCGGCTCGCTCCCGAGCGGGTCGCTCCATAAGAAACGAAGGTTCGGGGAGGAACCGCGCATGACCGATCTTCCGATTTCCGCAGACTTGCTCGCCGAGCAGAACAAGGCCGGGGACGCGGCGCTCGCCAATGACTATGCCTCGCTCGGCGAACAGCTGGACCGGCGCGGCCTCGACATCGATGCGATCACGCGCAAGGTCGCGGCCTTCTCCGTCGCCGTGCCGTCCTGGGGCGTCGGCACCGGCGGCACGCGCTTCGCCCGCTTCGCCGGCCCCGGCGAGCCGCGCGGCATCTTCGAGAAGCTCGACGATTGCGCCGTCATCAACCAGCTGACCCGCGCCACGCCCAACGTCTCCTTGCACAATCCCTGGGACAAGGCGGACCCGAAGGCGCTCAAGGCGCATGCCGACGCGCTCGGCCTCGGCTTTGACGCGATGAACTCGAACACCTTTTCCGACGCCAGGGACCAGAAGCTCTCTTATAAATTCGGCTCGCTGTCGCACACCGACGCGGCCGTCCGCCAGCAGGCGATCGAGCACAACATCGAGACGATCGAGATCGGCAAGGTGCTGGGCTCGAAGGCGCTGACGGTGTGGATCGGCGACGGCTCCAACTTCCCCGGTCAGTCGAACTTCACCGGCGCGTTCGAGCGCTATCTCGAGGCGATGAAATCCGTCTACCGCGCGCTGCCGGACGATTGGCGCGTCTTCACCGAGCACAAGCTCTATGAGCCGGCTTTCTACTCGACCGTCGTGCAGGACTGGGGCACCAACTATCTGATCGCCCAGGAGCTCGGCCCGAAGGCGTTCTGTCTGGTCGACCTCGGCCACCATGCGCCGAACGTCAACATCGAGATGATCGTCGCGCGGCTGATCCAGTTCGGGAAGCTCGCCGGCTTCCACTTCAACGATTCGAAATATGGCGACGACGATCTCGATGCTGGCTCGATCAATCCGTTCCAGCTCTTCCTCGTTTTCAACGAGCTGGTCGACGCCGAATACCGCAAGGCCAGGGCCTTCGACCCTGCCTACATGATCGACCAGTCGCACAACGTCACCGACCCGATCGAGAGCCTGATGGCGAGCGCGATCGAGATCCTGCGCGCCTATGCGCAGGCGCTCATCGTCGATCGCGCGGGACTCGGCGAACATCAGCAGGCGAACGATGTATTGATGGCGAATCAGACGCTGAAGCGTGCCTTCACCACGGATGTCGGCCCGATTCTCGCCAAGGCGCGGCTGGCCAAGGGCGGCGCGATCGATCCGATCGGCGTCTATCGCGCATCCGGCTATAGGGCGAGGGTGTCAGCCGAAAGGCCGTCCACCGGCGGCAGTTCCAGCGGCATTGTCTGACCTTTTTGCATCGATTGCGACAATTGGAAGGGGCGATCCGGCCCATGGCCGGGTTGCCTCTTCTCTGTGCCCTCCGGACCAGCTAGCTTGACTTCGAGCCTGACTGACCCTTCAAGGGGGGCGGGTGCATGGCCGCGACCCTGACCGTCTGTGATCCATGCGATCGCGGAGCGGAAATGGGTCGAGCGCCGTTGTGAGGGAAGCCGCCGGTTCTCTTCGTCCTTGGCGGTCGCTCTCGGGGGTTCATGTGGACAGGAGATATTGATGAAGAAGGCTTCTACGCTCGTAATGCTCGTCGCCCTCGGCGCTGTGGTTGCAGGCTGCACCACCGGCTCGCGTGCCGGTGACGGTGCCGTCGTCGGCGGTCTCGCCGGTGCGGCCATCGGTGGTCTCGCAGGCGGCAGCGTCGGCGCGGCTGCGATCGGCGCCGGCATCGGTGCCGTGTCGGGCGCGATCATCGCCGACGCCACCGGCCGTTGCTACTGGAAGGACGATCGCGGTCGTCGTCACTACACGTCCTGCCGCTAATTTGTTTTCTTGATTTGTTGGAACGGCCGGGACCTCGTCCCGGCCGTTTCTTTTTGGCCGCGCGCGCGCGTTTCCGTACGCGTCCGGACCGATCCGGCCGGAACTGATCCGGGAGCTCCGCATTACCAAATGGCATGGTGCAGCCGGACGCGCCGCCCGGAACCGATAGGTTGGGCGGATCGCGCCGCGTCAGAGGAGGTAGAGATGAAGAGAGCCCCGCTCGTGATCGCTTTCGCCCTGTCGGGCGCCATTCTGGCCGGTTGCACGACCGGCTCGCGAACGGGCGATGCGGCATTGCTCGGCGGTGCCACGGGCGCCGCGATCGGCGGCCTCGCGACCGGCAAGGCGGGTGGCGCGCTGATCGGCGCTGGCGTCGGCGCGGTCACCGGCGCGATCATCGCCGACGCGACGACCGGCCGCTGCTACTGGCGCGACGAATATGGCCGCCGCCATTACGTCGCCTGTCGCTAGCGCGTCTTCGAGCGAAGCAAATCCTGGTTCGCGCCTGATAATTTGAGCCGTATCCGGATCCTTTCACCGCTTCAGACAGGCGGTGAAAGGATCGGATTGCGGCTCTTCAGTTCACCGTCATGAAGCGCGTCGGGTGAACGTTGCGCGGGTTGTCCTGCCAGCCGCCGAGCGTCGGCGACACCAGCGACAGCGAGACATAGCCGAGCAGCGGCAGGATCGGCGCGTCGCCGGCCAGCATGGCGGAGGCGGTATTGAGGTCCTTCAGCCGCTTGTCCATGTCCATCTCGGTCGCGGCCTGGTCGAGCAACTGGTCGTAGCCGGGATTGCGATAGCGCGGATAGTTGAAGCGGACATTGTCGCTCCGCAGCACCGTCAGCAGGTCGATCGGGTCGATCTCGTCGGCGATCCAGCCGGTGCGGGCGACGTCGAAATCGCCGCCGTCGCGCAATCTCGCGAAATGCGCGGCGTTCGGCTCGGTCACTACCGTCGCCTCGACGCTGATCGCCTTCCACTGCGCCGCGATGGCGCGCGCCGTTTCCTCGTGCCCCATGCCGGTGCCGACGCGGATCGTCAGCGTCAGGGGCTGCGGGCCGGCCGGCGCGGCAGGCTTGGCTTCTGCCACCTTGATATCAGCCGATTGGCTGTCGGAGGCTTCCGCCGACTGGGGCTCGTCCTCGTGCTTTGTCGCCTCAGTGCCGGCCTTGTCCGAGACTTCGCCGGCGGGCGCGGTATCCGCCGCCTTGGCTTCCTGGCTGGCTTCCTTGCCGTCGGCAGGATCGGCCTTGCCGGCGTTGGCCGGCGCGCCGTCGGGCTTCACGCTCGAAGGCTCGACCGCCGAGGGCTCGACCGTCGAAGGCTTGGCATCGGCAGCCTTGGTGTCAGCCGGCTTGAGGTCCGTCGACTTGCTGTCCGAAGATTTGGCGTCCGGAGCCTGGATATCGGCTGCCTGGATGTCGGCTGGCTTGGCCGTTTCCTTTGTCGGAGTCGCTTCCGGTGCCACCGCTTCCGGCGCCGCTCCGAATCCGGCCGCTTCGAGCAGCTGGCGCGCTTCGGCGCGGCGGATCTCAATCGGCTCCGGCGTCTTCGCGGGAATGCCGGAGAGCTCGGCCGGCACCAGCGTCTCGGTCGGGATCATGGCGCCCGACCAGACCGCGCTGGCCAGCGCCGGGCGGTCGATCGCCATCGACAGCGCGCGGCGGACGACGATGTTGTCGAACGGCTTCTTCGTCGTGTTGAACGCGTAATAATAGGTGCCGGGATAGGGCGCGAGGCGCAGGGCTGCGCCGAATTCGCCGCGCAGGTCCTGCAGGGTCTCGGTTGGCACGTCCGGGCAGGAGAGCACGGTCTTGGCGCGGAAGGCCTCGACGCAGTCGGCCGGGCTTTCGAACGGCTTGTAGACGACGCTGTCGATCGGCATCGCCTTGGCGTCGCGGAAGCGCGCGTTCTTGACGAGAATATAGCCGTCCTTCTTGTCGATGGCCGCGAGGCGATAGGCGCCGTTCGAGACGATCTTGCCGGTCGAGCCGAAATCGGCGCCGAGCTTCTTGATCGTCGCGACATTGACGGGCAGCGCCACCGGCAGCGCCAGCCGCAGCAGGAAGGTCGGCACCGGCCGTTCCAGCGTGATCTCCAGCGTCGTCGCGTCGGGAGCGGCGACGCCGAGCGTCTCGGGCTTCGCGCTGCCCTGCTGCACGGCGTTGGCGTTCTGGATGACGAGGAGGGGGCCGGTCTCGGTCGCGCCGGTCGCCGGCGTGAACAGCCGGCGGAACGAGGCGACGAAATCGGAAGCCTTGACGACGTCGCCGTTCGACCAGCGCGCGTCGGGGCGGAGCGTGAAGGTGTAGACGCGGCCGTCCGGCGAGATGGTCCAGTTTTCGGCCGCGCCCGGGATCGGGCGGCCCCCGGCGTCGAGCGTCACCAGGCCTTCGAACAGGTCGTAGAGGATGGGGGTCTCGTTGAAGGTCGCGGCCTTCTGCGGGTCGAGCGTCTCCGGAGCCCGCACCAGCCCGCGCGGGTAGATCACGTCGGCGCTGGCGGGCACCACGGCGGTCGCCGCGAGCATCACGCCGGCGATCCAGGCGAATCGCATTCTCATTTCTCCGTATTCCATCCCGACCCGGCGCGGATCATCCCCAGAAATCAGGCGATCTCAAGCCGTTCCGCAGTTTTCCCGGGATGGATCGTCGCGGGGGGCGTCACCCCATGGCGATCGCGGGCGCTTCGATCGCTCGTTGCAGCGCGGCCGGGCTCACGGCGAACAGCGCATGCGGCGTTCCCGCCGCCGCGAAGACGCGCTCGAACGCCAAAAGGTCGCGGTCGAACCAGCAGGCGAGCCGGGTCGAATGGGCGAAGGGCGGAATGCCGCCGATGGCGAAGCCCGTCGCGGCGCGCACGAAGGCGGCATCCGGCCGCTCGATCGGCTCGCCGATCGTCGTGGCAACCTTCTTCTCGTCGACCCGGTTGGAGCCGGAGACGAGGAGCAGGATCGGCGCGCCGCTTGTCACGCCGCGAAACACCAGCGACTTGACGATCTCGCCGACCGAGCATTCGCACGCCGCCGCCGCTTCCTCCGCCGTGCGGGTCGAGGCCGGCATGACGCGGAGCGCGATGTCGAGGCCGAAGGATCTTGCTGCCTCGGCGACCCGGAGCACGGGGCCGGAAAGCTCGGTCATGGTCGTCCCCCTCTGAGCCTTGCCGCGCCCGTGGCGATCGGTAGATGCGCCGGGGCGTCGGATTTGCTAAAGACAGAGAGAAGATCGTCGCCCTGGTTCGGAGTCAACGGATGAACGACGCAAGCGGCAGGCGCGGGCCGGAACGCGGGTCGGCGTCCAACGTCCGCAATCTCGCCGACGCGATCCGCAAGGTCCGTCTGGCCGAAGCAGAGCGAGCCGATGTCGTGGTGGAACTGCGCGATACGGAACGGGCGCGGCTCGAGATGCTGGTCGAGGCGCTCGAGGGCGTCTTCGCCGAGGTGCCCGAGGGCGACGACCAGTTCGTCGCCGCCATCGATACCGGCAGCCAGCCGCGCTTCTGGATCGACATGACGGCCTTCGTCAGCATGGCGCGCGACCGTCGCACCTATCGCTTCCTGAAGGATACAAGGCTCGGCCGCACGGTCATCCTCGAGACGGCCGACCTCGACGACATGGCCGATTGCGTCATGCACTATGTCGCCGAGCGCGTCATCGAGCGCGAACGGGCGCTGGAGGGCGACTGGCTGATCCAGCGCGCTGCGCAGCAGGATGCGCGCCCCGGCCGCCGCACGCTCGGCCGCCAGGTGCCGGAATCGCAGCCCGTCACGCCGCCGCCGGCGCGCGCCAATACCGGCTGGATCGTCTCGGCCTTCCTCGGCGGCCTCCTCCTCGGCGTCATCGGCCTCTTCGCCTATGCCTGGGTGCATGTCGGCGGGTAGGGGGCTCCGGACCGTATTCCCCGAAACCCGGCCATCATCCTGAGGTGCCCGGCGAAGCCGGGCCTCGAAGGAGGGTCCAGGGAACGCTCCTGATGTCGTCCGATGGACGTCGTCTGCAAACCGGAGTGCCCGCTGGATCCTCCTTCGAGGCTTCGCTTACGCGAAGCACCTCAGGATGATGGTGGAGCGCGCAGCGGACATGCGGGATCCGCAAGGCGGAGGCTTCGGCTGCATGGATCCCGGGTCAAGCCCGGGATGACGGCGAGCATGTTGCGCAGGCCAGCGCATGCCGGCCGGAGGCCGCTACCCCACCCGCCGTTCGCGGATCACCTCGATGCCGGTGCCGGGCGCGCCGTAGCCGCGCTCGACGAGCGAGCAGCGCCAGTTGCCCGGTTCGCCCTCGATGCCGAACAGATTGTAGCGGCCGGCCGGCTTGTGGCCGCCGGGGGCGTTGGCGGCGGACGGCACGCCGATCACCGGCACGCGGCCTTCCGGCCCCTCGATGCTCTCGAAGCTGTCGATATGGGTGTGGCCGTGCAGGATCAGCTCGGCGCCGACTTCCTTGATCAGGGCGCGGATGCGCCCGGCGCCGACCAGGCGCTTGTGCCAGGCCGTCGCCTTCTTGAAGGGCGGGTGATGGATCAGCACGACGCGGTAAAGGCCTTCGTCGCGGGCGCGGATCAGCATGTCGCGCAGGAGCGGCAGCGTCGAAGCCTCGACATGGCCGGTCGCCATGAACGGCGCCGAGGCGCGGGCGCTGGAGACGCCGATGATGGCGGCGGGGCCGCGGCGGCGCAGATAGGGGAAGGTGACGCGGCCGAGCGGCGTGCCTTCGTCGCCGGTCACATAGGGCGCCCAGAGCGCCAGCGCCTTGGCGAGCGCGCCCGGAACATAGGCATCGTGATTGCCGGGCACGAAGGAGACGTCGTGCGGCGCGCCGACCGCCTTCAGCCAGTCGCCGGCGGCGACGATCTCGGCGGGAAGGGCGATGTTGACGAGGTCGCCGGTGACGGCGATGTGGTCCGGCGTACGGGCCAGCATGTCCTCGATCAGCCCCGCCAGCACTTCGCCGCCGAGCGAACGGACGCGGTTGCGCCGCCAGTTGACGTAGCCGAGCACCCGCTTCGAGGCGAGCTCCAGCGTGCGCGGACGCGGCAGCGGGCCGAGATGCGGATCGGAGAGGTGGGCGAGCACGAACATCGTCATCGGCTTAGCGAAGCCGGACGCACCCGTCCAGTTGCAACGCCGCAACCGGCATGCGGCGCATCGTCGGGACGGCCGCTGACCGCATAAAAGCAAACGGCGCCAACATGGGGCGCCGCCGGGCGGATCGGTCAGGTGATCCGCCGCATCTGAAGAGGATTTGGGAAACCCGAGGCCGGCCTGCCAGACCGCCGGACGCGACGCTGCCATGTTTGTTGCGCATGCCTTATCAAGGTGGAGGCGGCGCTGCCGTTGTTGTCCTCCTATCACAGCCCTTCCGGAACGGACCGATCGGCATGTACTCCTTTCTCGCTCGTCTTGGCGGCCTGGCCGCGCCGGTGCTTCGCGGCATGACGCTCGGCGTGCGCGGCGCCTGTTTTGATGCCGACGGGCGGGTGTTCCTGGTCCGCCATTCCTATACGCCGGGATGGTATCTGCCGGGCGGCGGCGTCGAGCGGGGCGAGAGCGCGGCTGAGGCGCTGGCGCGGGAACTGCGCGAGGAGGGCGGCATCATACTTGGCGCATCGCCGTCGCTCTTCGGCATCTACGTCAATCCGAAGCGGCGGCGCGATCATGTCGTGGTCTTCGTCTCGTACGATTTCGACCGGCCGGCTCCGCCCGCCTATCCCAACCGCGAGATCGCCGAGGCCGGCTTCTTCGATCCCGGCGCTTTGCCCGAGGCGACGACGCCGGCGACGCGGCGGCGTCTCGGCGAGATTTTAGACCGGGTGCCCGCCTCGGCGCATTGGTGATTGCCGAGGCCGCCGACCCATGCTATGCGCGGTTCATTGCGTTCCGGAACCTGACATGACTCCGAGCCTTCTTCTGCGACGACGAACCGACGGCCGTGACTTCACGTCACGCGATGCCGTTCGACTGTTCGTCCCGAGGATGCGCCGCGATTGACGCCCGTGTCCGTCGGACAGTGACATGCCCTTCCGACGAGACGCCTCCCATGAAAATCGACTCCTTCACGGTCCTCTCCGAGCAGCCTGCTGACGACGCCGCCATCGAAGCCCTGCACGAGATCTCGTTCGGGCCCGGCCGGTTCGCCCGCGCGGCCTCGCTGCTGCGCGAAGGGGTGCCGCAGGATCCTGAGCTTTCCTTCGTCGCCAAGAGCGGTGAGCGGCTGATCGGTTCGGTCCGGCTGACGCCGATCCGCATCGGCGGCCGGAAGGCGATCCTGCTCGGCCCGCTCGTCGTGGTGCCGGACTGGAAGGGCAGGGGCGCGGGCAAGTCGCTGATGCGGACCGCGATCGCCGCTGCGCGCGAGGCCGGCCACACCGTCATCCTGCTGGTCGGCGACGAGCCCTATTATGGCCCGTTCGGCTTCGTCCGCCTGAAGCCCTACCAGGTCAGCCTGCCGGCGCCGGCCGATCCGGCCCGGATCCTCGTCTGCCCGCTCACCGACGACGCGCTGGAAGGCCTCGGCGGCGCGGTGGAACGGGCAGGGTAGGGCAGGCCTCGACCCACTTTCTCCAGCGAGACGCCTCTACCTCCGCCGTCATCCCTGCGAAAGCAGGGATCCACCACGGCCGTGAAGCCGATCGCGCGAGCCTCCCGGCGCCTCGGCTGCATGGATCCCGGCTCGGAGGCCGGGATGACGGCGAGCGTGGGCACGATGGTCCCACCGTCCCGAAGCGTGACTACCGCCCCTCGCGGTACCAGGTCGCGGCCATGACGCCGAGGAGGGCGGCGAGGCCGAGGAAACCGGAGAAGAGCGGCCAGCGGTCGACACCCCGGAGCACCGAGGCCTCGGTCATGCGCACACCCATCCAGTCGCGGCCCGACATGGCGCGGCCGGCCTGCATCGGCAGGATGCGCGGCGTCTCCAGCGTGCCGTCCGCCGAGGCCATGCGGGCGATATGCCCGCCGGTCGCCTGCACGACGGGCCCGAGCTTGTCGAAGGTCGAGATCACGTCGGTGAATTCGCGCGGATTGGCGGGGCCGACATGGGCGAAGGCGCGGCGTTCGCCGTCCTCGACGCGCCAGAGGCCGATCTCGTCGGCCGGCATCTCGATCTGGAACCGGCCGGGTCCGGCCGGGGCGAGCGTCAGGGTCCGCGTCGCGCCGGAGGGGGCGATCACCGTCACCGGGCCGATCGTCTCCTGCATGGTCTGGCGCTCGATGGCGAGCGTGGCGCCGCGCGCCGTCGCCCGGAGCGCCTCCTCTTCCAGGTCCGGCTCCTTCATCAGCCAGTGCGCCAGCCGGCGCAGCAGGTCGACATGCGGGCCGCCGCCCTCGAAGCCGCGGGCCCAGAGCCAGACCTGGTCGGAAAGCAGCAGCGCCACGCGGCCCTTGCCCTCGCGCTGCAGCACCAGCAGCGGATCGTCGTCGGCGCCCTTCATGATCACCTCGCCGTCGGGCTTGTCGACCTCGACCTGGCGGAACCAGCGGCTCCAGCGCGGCGGCTCCGAATTGGCGCCTTCGAGGCCGCGCGTCACGGGATGGCGCTGGCCGAGATCGGTGACGCGCGGGCTGAACGGCTTTTCTAGCACGCGGCCGGTGGGCGCTGCCGGCAGCACATCGGCGAGCGGCGTCGCATAGAGGCTGTCGTCGGAGGCATAGTCCGGCCCGGAGGCGACGAGCAGCGCGCCGCCTTCGCGGACATAGCGGGCGATGTTGTCGAAATAGACCGTCGGCAGCACGCCGCGCTGCGCGTAGCGGTCGAAGATGATCAGGTCGAATTGGTCGATCTTGACCGAGAACAGCTCGCGGGTCGGGAAGGCGATCAGCGACAATTCGTTGATCGGCGTGCCGTCCTGCTTCTCCGGCGGGCGCAGGATGGTGAAATGCACGAGGTCGACCGCGGCGTCTGACTTCAGCAGGTTGCGCCAGATCCGCTCGCCGGCATGCGGCTCGCCGGAAACCAGCAGGACGCGGAGATTCTCGCGGATGCCGTCGATGACGGCGGCGGCGCGGTTGTTGACCGTCGTCAGCTCGCCGTCGAGCGGGGCCGCCTCGAACTCGACGATGTTCTGGCCTGCATGGCTGATCTCGATCGGGAAGCGGTTGAGCGCGCCCGGCGTCACCGTCTCGGTGGCGAGCGGCTCGCCGTCGCGGCTGATGGTGACGCGGACCGGCTCGTTCGAGGGCGCACCCTGGTCGAGCACGGTATATTCGATGATCTGGCTCTCGCCGACGATGGCGAAGCGGGGGGCGGAGCGGATCACCATCTGGCGGTCGCGCTCGTCGTCATGGCCGGAAATCAGCGCGTGCAGCGGCGCGCCGCCGAAGGGAGAGCCGGCCGGCAGCGGCACGTCGTGCACCTCGCCATCGGTCAGCATGACGACGGCGCCGAGCCGCTCCGGCGCGACGTCGGCGAGCGCGGTGCCGAGCGCGGTGAACAGTTCCGTGCCGTCGACAGGGGCCGCGCCGGTCTTGCCGCCGGCCTCGACGGTGCGGATCTCGATGTTGCGGAGGTCGCCGAGGCGCTTCGTCAGCGCGTCGCGCGCGGCCTCGGTGGTCGCGGCGCGGCCGTCGAGATCCTGGCTGGCGCTCTTGTCGACGACGACGGCGACGACCGTCGGCAGCGGCTGGCGGTCCTCGGCGAGGAGAACCGGGCCGGCGAGCGCGGCGACGAGGGCGGCAAGTGCGGCGAGGCGGATCCAGGCGCCGCGCATCCGCCGGATGAGCAGCGGCGCGATCGCGAGCAGGCCGACGACGGCCAGCGCCGTCAGCCAGGTCAGCGGGATCAGCGGCGCGAAGGTCAGCGACCAGTTCACTGTCCAGCCCTCTTCACTGTCCAAGCCTCTCGAGCAGGGCCGGCACATGCACCTGGTCGGCCTTGTAGTTGCCGGTCAGCGTGTACATGACGATGTTGATTCCGGTCCGGTAGGCGAGCTCGCGCTGGCGCGGGTCGGGCGGGATGGTCGGGACCAGGAAGCGGCCATCCGGATCGGTCGCCCAGGCGGCGGCCATGTCGTTCTCGGTGATCAGGATCGACGAGACGCCGTCGCCCGGCCGGGCCGGGCGCGCGGCCGCCGCCGCGTCGTCCTCGGGCGGCGAGGCCTCGACCCAGAGCGGGCCGCCGCTATAGCGGCCGGGGAAGTCCTCGAGCAGGTAGAATGCCTTGGTCAGCACGTGGTTGGACGGCACCGGCTCGAGCGGCGGGATGTCGAGGCCGGAGAGCATGGTGCGCAGCCGCTCGGCCGCCGGCGTGCCGCCGAAGCCCGTCGTGCCCGGCGCCCGTTCCAGCTCGTCGCGCGTGTCGAACAGGATCGAGCCGCCCTGCTTCATGTAGGCGTCGATCTTGGCGAGCGTCGCCGAGTCGGGCATCGGCGCGTTCGGGTCGATCGGCCAGTAGAGCAGCGGGAAGAAGCTCAGCTCGTCCTTGGCGACGTCGACGCCGAGCGGATTGTCCGGCTCCATCGCCGTGCGGGCGGAGAGCGCGCGCGACAGGCCGGCGAGGCCGGCCTCGCTCATGTCGTCGATCTCCTGATTGCCGGTCCGGACATAGGCGAGGCGCGACTTGTTGACGGCATCCATGGCGAACTGGTCGCTCGCCGCGTCGGCGCGGGCCGGCGGCGGCGCGAAGGCATGGCCGAGCGTCAGGCAGGCGATGACGAGGGCTGCCGCGCGCGCCCGCATCCTGAGGCCGCCATTCAGCCACAGCACGGCGAGCGCGTCGGCGATCAGGCAGGCGAGCGCCGCCAAGAGCAGATAGGGCGAGAGATCGGTCGGCGCCGTCGTCGGATAGGGCCGGATTTCGGCATTGGCGATCGTCGCGGCCGGGTTGAAGGGCGGCAAGGTCGCGTCGGGCGCCAGCACGTTGACCGCCCGGAAGCCGTCATCGGCGCCGTAGAGCCCCGGCGGATGGTCGCGGCTCGGCGCCGGCAGCGGACCTGTCGCCGAAAGCGGCCGCGCCAGCGGATCGCTGGTGACGAAATGGCCGAAGCCGTCGAGCAGGCGATAGGGCGGCAGCATTGCTGCCGTCGTCGCGCCTTCGACGGCGCGGGCGGCGTCGACTTGCGGCACCGAGGCGAAGGCGGCGATGCGGCGCAGCATCTCGACGAAGGTGCCGGAAAGCGGCAGGTTCGACCAGCTCGCGTCGGCGGTGACATGGAACAGGATCAGCCAGCCCTTGCCGAGCGGCGCGGCGGTCACCAGCGGCGTGCCGTCGCCAAGCGCCGCCCAGGTGCGCGACGGCAGATTGCCGTCCGGTTCGGCCAGGACCTGGCGGCGAACCTCGATGTCGGGCGCGATGGCGAGCCCGGCGAAGGGGCTCTGCGCCGAGAAGGAGGCGAGCGGCTGCGGCGACGACCAGGAGAGGCTGCCGCCGAGCACGCGGCCGCCTTCGCGCAGCCGCACGGGGATCAGCGTGTCGGTTTCGCCGCTGGCGGCGGCAAGCCGCGGGCCGGCGAAGCGCAGCAGCGTGCCGCCGGCCTCGACCCAGTCGGCGAGCTTCTGCTCGACGTCCGGCGTCAGCGTGCCGATGTCGGCCATGGCGATCACCGCCGCCCCGGCCTCGATCATCTGCGGCACGGCGTTCGCGGCGTTGGCGTCGCGCGGCTCGATGACGTCGGCGAAGGGCTGCACGGCGCGGGAGATGTAGTAGAGCGGCGACAGCAGCGGCTGGGCATTGTCGCTCGACGCGCCGGAAATGACGCCGATGCGGCGGCGCTTGAAGCGGTCGTCGAGCAGTTGCACGGCGCCGGCCGTCGCGTTTCCGGCGATCTCGACCCGGACGATCTCGTTGCGGAGCTCGGACGGCAGAGCGAAGGCGGCGTCGGTGCGCAATTCGTTGGCCTTGAAGGCGAACGGCGCCTCGCCGATCGAGCGGCCCTTCATGTCGCGGGCGACGAGCGTGCCGGTCAAGGCCGGGCCTTCGCCGCGCAGGACCGAGAGCGTCAGCGCGTCGGCGGTGGCAACCGGGGCGGCGAGGCCGAGCAACGGCTTGCCGTCCTTGCCATAGATCGTCACGGGGGCGCGGATCGCGGTCTCGAGGAAGCGCGAGAAATCGTCGGCATCCGGACCGCCGAGCCCGTTCGAGAGCCAGGCAACGCCGCCGAACGACGCCGAGGCGGCGGCTGTTTGCAGCGCCGTGGCGATGGCGCTGCGGTCGGTCGCATAGGGGCGCGGCACCAGCGCATCGAGGCGGGTGCGGATCGCGTCGCCGTCTGTCGGCGCGAATTGCTGGTTGGGCGGCTCGGCCGTGGCGATCAGGCCGATCGGGCGGCCGGAGCGTTCGGCGAGCTCGACGATCCGGCGGGCGGTGTCGATCCGCGTGGACCAGTCGCGCGCCGCCGCCCAGTCATTGTCGATGACGAGGAGGAGCGGGCCTTCGCCCGGCGCGCTCTCGCCGGTCGGCCGCCAGATCGGCGCGGCGAGGGCCAGGATGACGAGCCCGGCGAGCAGCAGGCGAAGCGCCGTCAGCCACCAGGGGCTGCGCGCCGGCTGCTCGTCGCGCTTGGCGATCTCGGTGAGAATGCGCGTCGGCGGGAAGCTCTCCAGCCGGGGGCGCGGCGGCGTCAGCTTCAGAAGCCACCAGATCGCCGGCAGCAAGACCAGTGCGGTCAGGACGAGCGGGGCGCCGAAGGCGAGGGGAAGACCGGCGATCATGGCCGCCCTCCCTCGTTGACGCGGGCCGAGAGGCGCGCATGCAGCGCGAGCAGCGGCTCCGTCGCCGGCCGGTCGGTGCGGTGGGTCAGATAGCTCCAGCCGAGCCGGCGGCAGGTGGCGGCCAGCGTCTCGCGGCGCGCGATGAGCCGGTTGCGATATTCCTCGCCGATCTGCTCGGCGCGGCCGATCGTGTAGAGCGCGCCGCTCTCCGGATCGCGGAATTCCGTGCGACCGGCATAGGGGAAGATCTCCTCGACGGGATCGCGGATCTCGACGAGATGCGCGGTCGTGCCATGGCGGGCATAGTCGGCGAGGCGCGCCTCGATCTCGTCGATGGGATCGAGAAAGTCGCCGATCAGCACCAGGTCGGCGAAGCGGCCGAGCCTTGCTGCCGAGGGCAGGGCGGGTTGCGCCGCGCCGTCATAGATCGCCAGCGTTTCAGCCAGCCGTTCGGCGGCGTTGCGCGACAGGATGGGATCGCCGAGGCCGAGCAGGCCGATGCGCTCGCCGGCGGCGGCGAGCAGGTCGCCGAGCGCGAGCAGGATGACGAGCGCGCGATCGCGCTTCGAGGCGAGCGCCAGCTTGGAGCGGAAATCCATCGACGGCGAGAGATCGGCCGAGAGCCAGACCGTGTGGGCGGCCTCCCATTCGCGCTCGCGGACATAGAGGTGTTCGTCGCGCGCCGAGCGGCGCCAGTCGATCCGGCCGGGCGCCTCGCCGGTGACGAAGGGGCGGAACTGCCAGAAGGTCTCGCCGGGGCCCGCGCGGCGGCGGCCATGCCAGCCGGCCAGAACCGTGGTCGCGACACGGCGCGCCTCGACCAGAAGGTCCGGCAGGCTGCGGGCAAGGCTCTTGGCCTCGGCCAGAGTCGTGCCGACGTGACGGGATGTCGGCACGGTGGCGCGCGGTTCGGTCAAGACTTCACCCGATACGTGACTTGAGGGTCCCGATGACATCGCGAACCGAGAGCCCGTCCGCCCGGGCCGCGAAGCTCAGGCTCATGCGGTGCTGCAGCACCGGCTCCGCCAGCGCGAGCACGTCGTCGACCGAAGGGGCGTAGCGGCCGTCGATCAGGGCGCGCGCGCGGACCGCGAGCATCAGCGCCTGGCTGGCGCGTGGGCCCGGGCCCCAGGCGATCACGCCAGCGAGCTTGCTGTCGGAAATCTCGCCCGGCCGGGCCGAGCGCACGAGGTTCAGGATCGCCTCGACCACGCTCTCGCCGATCGGCAGGCGGCGGACGAGCTGCTGGATGGATTTCAGCGTGGCGGCGTCGGTGACGCGCTGTGCCACGGCGTCCGTCGCGCCCGTCGTCTCGAACAGCATCCGCCGCTCGGCGTCGCGATCGGGATAGAGCACGTCGATCTGCAGCAGGAAGCGGTCGAGCTGCGCCTCGGGCAGCGGATAGGTGCCCTCCTGCTCCAGCGGGTTCTGGGTCGCGAGCACGTGGAAGGGGCTGGGCAGGTCGTAGCGATGCCCGGCGACGGTGACGTGATACTCCTGCATCGCCTGCAGGAGGGCCGATTGCGTGCGCGGGCTGGCGCGGTTGATCTCGTCCGCCATCAGGAGCTGGCCGAAGATCGGTCCCTTCAGGAAGCGGAACGAACGCCGGCCTTCATCGTCCTGGTCCATCACCTCGGAGCCGAGGATGTCGGAGGGCATCAGGTCTGGCGTGAACTGCACGCGCCGCTCGTCGAGGCCGAGGACGATGCCGAGCGTTTCCACCAGCTTGGTCTTGGCGAGGCCGGGAACGCCGACCAGAAGGCCGTGGCCGCCGGAAAGGAGCGTCACCAGCACCCGCTCGACGACCGTTTCCTGGCCGTAGATGACCTTGCCGATGGCGTCCCGCGCCGCCTTGACCGTCGCGACGGCCGCGTCGGCCTCCGCGATCGTGCGGCTCGG
The DNA here is from genome assembly GCF_016629525.1 of Kaistia sp. 32K. Taxonomy (GTDB): domain Bacteria; phylum Pseudomonadota; class Alphaproteobacteria; order Rhizobiales; family Kaistiaceae; genus Kaistia. The sequence continues at coordinate 3,518,526 of NZ_AP024269.1, read as the reverse complement.
ATCGACGTCTGCGATGGAGGTCTGATTGAACGCGCTCATATCGGCCCATATAGTTTCAGTTGCGGTCGCGACGAGGTTCGAGTGACTCGATCCTCTCACAATCTTCGCACGACCGGCATGGCAACGTCAGCCATGCGCGCAAGGATGAAGTTAGCATGTCAGTGACAAAGCAGGGCGAAACCAAGGCCGATCCGGATTCGGCGGACGGTTCGGCCCTCGCAGGCTTGATCGCCAGGGCCGGATCCTTCCGTGGCCCGGCCCCCGTGCATCTCTGGAATCCGGCCCATTGCGGCGCCATCGACATCCGCATCGATCGGGCGGGAACCTGGCACCACGAGGGCCGGCCGATCCTGCGCGAGGCGCTGGTCCGGCTGTTTTCGACGGTGCTGCGCCGCGAGGCGGATGGCGGCTATGTGCTGGTGACGCCGGCCGAGAAGCTCGACATCCGCGTCGACGACGTGCCGTTCCTCGCGGTCGAGATGGCGGTCGAGACCTCGGAAGGCAGGCAGAACCTCGTTTTCCGGACCAATGTCGGCGACGTCGTCACGGTCGATGCCGAGCATCCGCTGCGCGTCGCCGAGGCTGGAGAAGGCGAGGGGCTCGTGCCCTATGTCCGCGTCCGGGGCGGCCTCGATGCCCGGCTGGCGCGGCCGCTCGTGCACGAGCTCGCGGATCATTTCGAACAGCGCGGCGCCGAGATCGGCGTTGTTTCCGGCGGCCAGTTCTTCGTGCTCGGCCAGGTGAGCGAAGGCCCGGCGAACGATGGCGCCGAGCTCTCCGGCGGGGCGGTATCCGCGTGACCTCTCTGTCCGACGACCCGTTCCGTCCCGATCATTTCTTCAGCCGCGCGCGCCAGCTGCTGCGGCCGCTCGAATCGGGCCGCGAGGCCGGCGACAACAATGTCGTGATGAACCCGGAGTTCGTCCCGCCGCGCGGCTTCGTCCCGCGCGACGCGGCGGTGCTGATCCCGATCGTCGAGCGCAGCAACGCCACCGTGCTGATGACGCGGCGGACGATGCAGCTGCGCAAGCATGCCGGGCAGATCGCCTTTCCGGGCGGCAAGATCGATCCGACGGATAGCAGCGCGGCGGCGGCGGCGCTGCGCGAGGCGCAGGAGGAGATCGGTCTCGACCCCCGCCTCGTCGAACCGATCGGCCGTCTCGATCCCTATATCGCCGGCACCGGCTACCGAATCATCGCCATCGTCGCGCGCGTTGCGCCGGAATATCGGCTCGTCCTGAACCCCGATGAGGTCGACGCTGCCTTCGAAGTTCCGCTGTCTTTTCTCATGAGTCCGCAGAATCATCAGACAATCACCCGTGAATTTGATGGCGTGCGGCATTTGCTCTACGAAATGCCGTATGATGAACATCATATCTGGGGTGTGACCGCCGGAATTGTCCGGGGTCTTTATGAGCGGCTCTACCAATAGATGCTGAGATTTCTTGCCATCACCGTCGTGTGCTTCCTCGCACCTTTCATCGTCTATGCCGGCTGGCGGCAATTCGCGCCGGGGGCGGTGACGGGAGAGGTCTGGACCTACAGGGTATTGTCGCGCCTGTCGGCGATCGGCATCGCCATCGTGCTGGTTGCAATCCTGGGTCTGGTTTCCTTCTCCGGCGGCCAGGCGGGCAAGACCTATCATCCGGCCGAATTCCGTGACGGCGTGCTGGTTCCCGGAGGCTTCGATTGACCATGCCGGACTGCCGGGATGCGCCCTTCCTGGCCGATCCGCTCGTTCGTAACGTGCTCGCCTTCCTCTCCACGGAGGGCGAGGAGGCGCGGGTGGTCGGCGGCGCGGTGCGCAACACGCTGATGGGCCTGCCTGTCGCGGATGTCGACATCGCCACCACGGCGACGCCGGAGACCGTCATGGCGCGGGCCGCCGCCGCCGGGCTCAAGGTGGCGCCGACCGGCATCGAGCACGGCACGGTGACTGTCATCGGCCATCGCCACGTCGTCGAGGTGACGACGTTGCGCGAGGATATCGAGACAGACGGCCGTCGCGCCGTGGTGCGCTTCGGGCGGGACTGGCAGGCCGACGCCGAACGGCGCGACTTCACCATCAATGCGCTCTCCGTCGATCTCGAGGGCCGGCTCCACGATCCGGTCGGCGGGCTCGCCGACATCGCGGCGAAACGCGTGCGCTTCATCGGCTCGGCCGACCGGCGCATCGCCGAGGACCGGCTGCGGGTCTTGCGCTTCTTCCGCTTCCACGCCGCCTATGGCGCCGGCGCACCGGACGGGGAGGGGCTCTCGGCCTCGATCCGCGCCCGCCATGATCTCGGCGAGCTTTCGGCCGAGCGGATCGGCCAGGAAATGCGCAAGCTTGTGGTCGCCCCCGGCGCGGTGACGACGGTCGCCATCCTGCAGGAGACCGGCATCCTGCCGCTGATCGCGGCCGGCGTCGGCGATCTCGTCGCCTTCGCGCGGCTTCCGGAATTCGAGCGCGAGCGGGGCGAAGCGCCTTCCGCGCCGCTCCGCTTCGCGACGCTGTTCGGCCGCGTGCAGGAGGATGTCGACCGCGTCGCCGTGCGCTTCCGCCTCTCCAATGCCGAGCGCGGCCGGATGCGGCTGGCGCTGTCGGCAGGGGTGGAGGCGGCAGCGATGCCCGCGGACGGCGATCACGCGACGCTGTACCGGCTGGGCCTCGACGCCTTTCTGGATGGCCTGGTGCTCGCCGGCGCCAAGGGCTGGCTTTCCGCGGACGAGGTTCTTTCGCGCGGCGCCGCGGCGCGAAACTGGACGATCCCGGCGTTCCCGCTTTCCGGCCGCGATGTGTTCGAGCTCGGCGTCGATCGCGGGCCGCTGGTCGGGCTCCTGCTCAAGCATATGGAGCGGGAGTGGATCGCCGAGGATTTTCGCGCCGATGCCGAGGCGCTGCGCGAGCGGCTGCGGGCCTTCCTCGAAAGCTACCGGCAGCAGCATCAACAACAGCAGCAGCAATAAAAAAGGGCCCCGTCGGGGCCCTTTTCAATTCGGTATCCGGTGCGCCTTAGTGCGCGACGTTCGCCCAGATCTTCTTTTTGGCGAAGTAGAGCAGGCCGGCGAAGACGATCAGGAAGAGGATGACCTGAAAGCCGATGCGCTTGCGGGCGTCGAGATGCGGCTCGGCGGTCCACATCAGGAAGGCCGCGACGTCGCGCGAGTACTGGTCGACCGTCTCCGGCGAACCGTCGGTGTAGGTGACCTGGCCGTCGGAGAGCGGCGGCGCCATCGCGATGGCCGGACCGCTGCCGAAGCCGACATTATAGTGCAGGCCGGGGCCGACTTCCGTACCGGCCGGCGGCTCGCGGTAGCCGGTCAGCAGGCCGTGGATATAGTCCGGGCCGCCTTCCTGGTACTGCGTGAAGATATCGAGGACGAACCAGGGGAAGCCGCGCTCGACGGCGCGGGCCTTGGCCATCAGCGACAGATCCGGCGGCGCCTTGCCGTTGTTCGCGGCGGCGGCGGCCTGATGGTTCGGGAAGGGCGACGGGAAGCGGTCCGACAGGCGACCCGGGCGCTCGAACATGTCGCCTTCGTCGTTCGGGCCGTCCTTGACCTGGTAGCCCTCGGCGACGGCCTTGGCCTGCGCCGCGGTGAAGTTCGGGCCGCCCGGCTGGGCCAGGTTGCGGAAGCTCATCAGCTCCATCGAGTGACAGGCCGAGCAGACTTCCTTGTAGACCTGGTAGCCGCGCTGCAGCTGGGCCGTATCGAACTTGCCGAAGACGCCGGCGAAGCTCCAGGGTTCCAGCGGCGGCTTCTCGAGCGGGTAGTGCGGCGTGGCGTGCGCACCCTCTTCGGCGGCGCTCGCAGGGGCCGCCACCAGCGTCGCCGAAGCGACGCCGAGAGCGATGGCCAGGCCGTAGCGCGCGATTTTCTCGGACAGGGTCTTCATCATGATCGATCCGTGATCCTCTCGCGGCTTACTTGGTCTGCGGCGCGGCGGGCGCACCGGCGGTGACATGGGCCGCACCCTTGCCGAGAACCGACTCGGCGATCGACGCCGGGAGGGGCTTCGGCTTCTCGAACAGGCCGAGCAGCGGCAGGATCACCAGGAAGTGGAAGAAGTAGTAGACCGTCAGGATGCGCGAAGCGATGACGTATCCACCTTCCGCCGGACGCGAGCCGAGATAGCCGAGGCCGATCGAGACCAGCACCAGGATCCAGAAGAACTGGCGATAGAGCGGGCGGAAGTTGGCCGAGCGGACCTTGGAGGTGTCGAGCCAGGGCACGACGAACAGGACCGCGATGGCGCCGAACATGGCGATGACGCCGCCGAGCTTGTCCGGGATCGAGCGCAGGATCGCGTAGAACGGCAGGAAGTACCATTCCGGAACGATGTGCGCGGGCGTCACCAGCGGATCAGCCGGGGTGTAGTTGTCCGGATGGCCCATGAAGTTCGGCAGGTAGAACACGAACCACATGAAGACGATCAGGAAGACGACCAGGCCGAGCGCATCCTTGACGGTGAAGTAGGGATGGAAGGGCAGGGTGTCCTGGCTGGACTTGACGGAGACGCCGGTCGGGTTGTTCGAACCCGGCACGTGCAGCGCCCAGATGTGCAGGACGACGACGCCTGCGATCATGAAGGGCAGCAGGTAGTGCAGCGAGAAGAAGCGGTTCAGCGTCGGGTTGTCGACCGAGAAGCCGCCCCAGAGCCAGGTCACGATCGTCTCGCCGACGATCGGGATCGCCGAGAAGAGGTTGGTGATCACGGTGGCGCCCCAGAAGGACATCTGTCCCCACGGCAGCACGTAGCCCATGAAGCCGGTGGCCATCATCAGCAGGAAGATGATCATGCCGAGGATCCACAGCACTTCGCGCGGGGCCTTGTAGGAACCGTAGTAGAGGCCGCGGAAGATGTGGATGTAGACGGCGATGAAGAACATCGACGCGCCGTTGGAATGGAGATAGCGCAGCAGCCAGCCGTAGTTGACGTCGCGCATGATGCCTTCGACGGACGTGAAGGCGAGCGTGGTGTGCGGCGTGTAGTGCATCACCAGCACGACGCCGGTGATGATCTGCGCCACCAGCATGAAGGCGAGGATGCCGCCGAAGGTCCACCAGTAGTTCAGGTTCCGCGGGTTCGGGAACACGATGAACGACGAATGGATGAGCCCGCCAAGCGGAAGGCGCGACTCAAACCACTTCAGGAAACCGTTTTGCGGCTGATAGGTCGATGGTCCGGACATGATCTCAAATTTCTCCCGGTCAGCCGATCTTGATCTTGGTGTCGCTCAGGAAGGAATAGACCGGAATGGCCATGTTCTCCGGAGCCGGACCGCCACGGATGCGGCCGGCCGTGTCGTAGGTCGAGCCGTGGCACGGGCAGAACCAGCCATTGTACTGACCCTGCTGGCCGAGCGGAATGCAGCCGAGATGGGTGCAGACATTGACCATCACGAACCAGTTTTCCTTGTCCGGCGCGGCGCGGTTGGCGTCGCTGGCAAGGGCGTCGGGCGCCAGGTTGGCGTTGCGCGCCGCCTGGTCCTTGAGCTCGCTCAGCGGGGTCTCGCGAGCGGCCTCGATTTCGGCCTGGGTGCGGTTGCGCACGACCACCGGCTTGCCGCGCCACTTCACGGTCAGCGAGTCGCCGGGCTGCAGCGCGGAAATGTCGACTTCGGTGGATGCCAGCGCGAGCGCCGACGCGTCGGGATTCATCTGATTGATGAAGGGCCAGACGGCGGCAGCGACGCCGACGGCGCCCACGGCGCCGGTCGCAATAAATAGAAAGTCGCGGCGGGTCGGTACTGCCGTAGCGGTTTCAGCCAAGATGATCCCCTCTCAGTCCTCGGAAGCGGGAGCTGCCGTCGTCCTCGACCGTATGAGTCCCGCATCGAAGCGTTGCGGGTCGCAGCCGGCCGAAATTGATGGGAAAACCGCCATGGTCCCCATCTGTCAGATTAGAAGCTGTTTAGCCACCGACCGCGAGGAATGTCCAGAGAGCGGACACAGGATGCGCACATTGTCGCGGGACGGCGGGTCAGTTCTGGCCGTTGCCGCGCGCCAGCGAGGAAAACCGGGTCAGCAAACGCGCGAATTCCTCGACGTCCCGCTCCGGCCAGTCGCGGAAGTGTTCGAGCAGCAGCGCATGCTTGTAATTGCGCGCGCTGGCGACCAGCGACGCCCCCAGCTCGGAAAGTTGCAGGACGCTGCGGCGGGCGTCGTCGGGCGAGGCGACCCGCACCACGAGCCCGGCTTCGACCGCCTCGCGCACCATCCGACTCGCCTGCGACGGGTCGACGCCCATCTCCTGCGCCACGGCGCCGATCGAAACGGCGTCCTGCGCATCCGGGCCATTGCCGGCGATCGCGTGCAGCACCTCGACGAGGCCGGGATCGATATCGGCGCCGAGATCGGAAAGCACGCGCCGGCCGAGCGATTGCCGCGCCATGCTGCGCCGGATGCGGCCGAGCGCAGAATCGATCTGCCCGATGCCGTCGGCGCGGGCCGGCTCGCGCTGCAGCCGTTCCAGCGACTCAGCCCCCATGCGGGCGATCCGGCGCCGGGATTCGTCATCGGGCGTGTTGGTCATGGCGTCAATCTATCACCCGTCGCGGCCCTACGCGCAAAGCCAATTCGGACCCAACGGAATGTCCTCTTGTTTTATATGCATGAGTCATGCATATAATTAATCCGGATCGCGACGGTGGCCCATCGGTCATCTCGCCGGTGGTCCGTCAACAGGAGACCGTCATGAACGAGCAGTCTGCCTTCCCCGAATCCGTTCCGACCCGCGCAGCCGCGGAAAATGCCTCGGGCCCGCGCTACCGCGTCGACAGCTTCATCGTCCCGGCCGCCAGCCGCGACGAGTTTCTCGCCCGCGTCCAGGACGCTCACACCATCCTGCGGCAGCAGGACGGTTTCCTGCAGGACATGATCCTGGAGCAGCAGTCCGGGCCCGGCGCCTACAACATCGTCACCCTCGTCGAATGGGCGAGCGCCGAGGTCGTCGACCGGGTGAGCGAGGCGGTGACAAGGCGCTATGCCGAGATCGGCTTCGATCGCAACGCGTCGCTGGCGCGCCTCGGCATCACCGCCGATATCGCCACCTATGCCCGCATCCCGGCTTTCGGATAGCCGGAGGGCGCGTGAGGGCGGGCAGGCGCGCGGCATGCGCCGCTGCCCGCCCTCACGTTGGTTCAGGCGCTTTCCAGGCCGAGGAAGCCGCCGGACTGCCGGCGCCAGAGGCTGGCATAGAGGCCGTTCTGGCGCAGCAGCGCCTCGTGGTTGCCGGTCTCGACGATCCGGCCCTGGTCGAGCACGATCAGGCGGTCCATCGCCGCGATGGTCGACAGGCGGTGCGCGATGGCGATCACCGTCTTGCCCGCCATCAACTCGGCGAAGCTCTCCTGGATCGCTGCCTCGACCTCCGAATCAAGCGCCGAGGTCGCTTCGTCGAGCACCAGGATCGGCGCGTCCTTCAGCAGGACGCGGGCGATGGCGATGCGCTGCCTCTGGCCGCCGGAAAGCTTGACGCCGCGCTCGCCGACATGCGCGTCGAGCCCGGTCCGTCCCTTCGGATCCGAGAGGCCGGCGATGAACTCTTCCGCATGAGCCTGTCGGGCGGCGCGGATGACGGCCTCCTCCGGCGCGTCGGGACGGCCATAGAGGATGTTGTCGCGCACCGAGCGATGCAGCAGCGAAGTGTCCTGCGTGACGAGGCCGATCTGCTGGCGCAGGCTGTCTTGCATCACGTCCGAGACGTTCTGCCCGTCGATCAGCACCCGCCCGCCCTCGACGTCGTAGAACCGCAGCAAGAGGTTGACGAGCGTCGACTTGCCGGCGCCGGAGCGGCCGACCAGGCCGACCTTCTCGCCGGGCTTGATGACGACGGAGAGGTCCTCGATGACGCCGCCCGTCTTGCCATAATGGAAGCGGACGTTGTCGAAGCGGATCTCGCCCTTCGCGGCGACGAGCGGCTTGGCGCCCGGCTTGTCGAGCAGGGCATAGGGGCGGGCGATCGTCTCCAGCCCCTCCTGCACCGTTCCCATCTGCTCGAAGATGCCGACCGCAACCCACATGATCCAGCCGGACATGTTGGTGATGCGGATGGCGAGGCCGGCCGCGACGGCGATGGCGCCCAGCGTCAGCGCGTCGAGCGACCAGAGCCAGACGGCGAGCGCGCCGGTCGCCGTCACCAGCAGGCCGTTCAGGGTCGACACCGTGGCGTTCATCGCCGTGATCAGCCGCGTCTCGTTCTTGAAGGCCGCCGTGTGCTCGACGAGCGCCTCCTTGGCATAGTCGTCCTCGCGCTCGGGATGGGCGAACAGCTTCACCGTCTGGACGTTGGTGTAGCTGTCGACGATGCGGCCGGTGAGCTGCGAGCGCATCTCCGACATGATCGTCGAGCGGTCCCGGATGCGCGGCACGAACCAGGCGAGCGTCACGATATAAGCGGCGATCCAGAGCAGCAGCGGCATGGCGAGCCGCCAGTCCGCGCTCCAGAAGATCACCAGCGCCGAGCCGGCGAAGATGGTCACGAACCAAAGCGCGTCGATGACCTGCACCACCGATTCGCGCAGCGCCGGGCCGGTCTGCACGATCTTCGAGGCGATGCGGCCGGCGAAGTCGTTGGCGAAGAAGGTGATCGACTGGCGCATGACGTAGTGGTGCGTCTGCCAGCGGATCAGATTGGTGAAGTTCGGCGCGATGGTCTGCTGGTTGATGAGGTCATGCGCCACCGACGCCAGCGGGCGGGCGATGACGATGACGAACGCCATCCAGAGGAAGGTCGTGCCGTAGTCGGCCATGATTTCGCTGGGGCTCGTCGACTTCAGGAGATCGACGATCGAGCCGATGTAGCGAAGCATGGCGATCTCGATCAGCGAGACGACGAGGCCGATCGCCATCAGGATCAGCAGGAACGGCCAGATCTGCCGGCAGAAGCGCCAGTAGAAGCCGAGCAACGTTGCCGGCGGCATGCTGTCGTCATGGCTCTTGAACGGATCGATCAGGGATTCGAAATAGCGGAACATGGGAACGTCCGGAGTTCTATGGCGGGACCGCGCCTCGGAGTGCGCGGCGGAACGAACGGATGGGGCGGCGCGCGTCTCCGGCGGGAGAGGGGCCTCGGTCCAGGGATCGTGGGGAGCCTCGAAGAGCGGCGAGCCGGGCCTGCCGCGTTCAGGCAGGTCGGGGGCTCGGTCTATCGGGGCAGGGCAGGGTCAGGCGGCGGCGAAGGCCATCTGAACAAGGCGGATCCCGGACCGGATGTTCATGGGAACCAAATCCATCCAACCCTCCTGGATCTGCGTTGCGGCGCGTGGCGCGCGGCAACTGGTGCGATGCCGCCCTTCATAGACGCAATCGGCGCGTCGATCTGCCGGGAATGCGGATGACGCGACGTTTCGGCGTCACTTGTTGCGGAAGTGCGACAGTTTGTCCGGCGGGACGTTACTCGGCGGCGATCTCGTGCGGCGCCTGGTCGCCGATGAAACCGCCGGACTGCCGCGCCCAGAGCGAGGCGTAGAGGCCCTGCGCCGCCAGCAGCTCCTGATGCGTGCCGGTCTCGACGATCCGGCCCTCGTCCATGACGACGAGGCGGTCCATCGCGGCGATGGTCGACAGGCGATGCGCGATGGCGATCACCGTCTTGTTCGCCATCAGCCCTTCCAGCTGCTCCTGGATCACCGATTCGATTTCGGAATCGAGCGCCGAGGTCGCCTCGTCGAGCACGAGGATCGGCGCGTCCTTCAAGAGAACGCGGGCGATGGCGATGCGCTGGCGCTGGCCGCCGGAGAGCTTGACGCCGCGCTCGCCGACATGGGCGTCGTAGCCGGTGCGGCCGCGCGGGTCGGAGAGGCCCTCGATGAACTGGTCCGCCGCCGCTTGGCGCGCCGCGGCCCTGACCGCCGCGTCGTCGGCATCCGGCCGGCCGTAGCGGATGTTGTCGCGCACGGAGCGGTTCAGCAGCGCCGTATCCTGCGTCACCACGCCGATGGCGGCGCGCAGCGACCCCTGCGTCACCGTCGAGATGTCCTGGCCGTCGATCCGGATCGCGCCGCCCTCGAGGTCGTAGAGGCGGAGCAGCAGGCTCACCATCGTCGTCTTGCCGGCGCCCGAGCGGCCGACCAGGCCGATGCGCTCGCCGGGCTTCACGGTGAGGTTGACCCCGCGCAGGACGGGGGTCTTGCCGCCATAGTTGAAGACGACGTCGTCGAAGGCGATCTCGCCCTTGGAAACGATAAGCTCCGGCGCGTCCGGCTGGTCGGTCAGGCCATGCGGGCGGGCGATCGTGCGCATGCCGTCCTCGACGGTGCCGACATTGTCGAAGAGGCCGGTCAGCGTCATCATCACCCGGCCGGACATGACGGTGAGCCGCATGACGAGGCCGAGCGCCACCGCCGTCTCGCCGGCGCTGATCGCGCCGCGCATCCAGAGCGCCACGGCCGCCGCGCCCGTCGCGCCGATCAAGAGCGCGTTGGTGAACTGCATCAGGATGGAGAGGGTGGTCAGCAGACGGTTCTGGTCGAGCATCCGCCCGGTCTGCTCGGCGATCGCGGCTCTGGCGGAATCCTCCTCGCGGCCGTCGCGGGCGAACAGCTTCACCGTCTGGATGTTGCCGTAGATGTCGGCGAGCTTGCCGGTCAGGAGCGAGCGCGCCTCGGAGGCGGCGGCGGCGCGCTTGCGCACGCGCGGCACGAAGACATAGGCGAGGACCGCGAGCAGCGCGACCCAGATCGCCAGCGGTACCGCCATCAGCAGGCTGACATCGGCGAAGATGAAGAAGGCGGAGACGACGAAGACGGAGATGACCCAGAGCGCGTCGATCACCTGGGTGATCGATTGCGTCAGCGCCGAGCCGGTCTGCACGATCTTGGTGACGATGCGGCCGGAAAAGTCGTTCTGGAAGAAGGAATAGGACTGGCCGACGACATGCAGGTGGTTCAGCCAGCGCACGCGGGCGGTAAGCGCCGGCGGCAGCGTCTGGTTGGAGAGAATGGTCTGGATCGCGTTGACGAGCGGCCGCAGGACGACGACGACCAGCGCCATGCCGGCGAGCTGCCAGCCATGCTCGGCGAAGAAGTTTCCGGGCTGGCCCGAGGTCATCAGGTCGACCAGCCGGCCGACATAGGAATAGATCGCCACCTCGGCGAGCGACACGGCGAGGCCCGCCGCCATCAGCGCCACGACATAAGGCCAGACGGGCATGAGGAAATGGCGATAGAAGGCGAGCAGCCCCGTCGGCGGACTGTTCTCTTCCGTCGTGAACGGATCGATCAGATGTTCGAAGTAGCGGAGCATTCCCGTTCCTGTATCACCCTTGCCTGTATCACCCTTGTCGCGATCCTGCCGCGCCAAACCTGCTCGAGAAGGCGATATGCCCCGCATTGCGCTCTACCAGCCTGACATTCCCCACAACACCGGCGCCATCCTGCGCTTCGCGGCTTGTGTGGGGGTGGAAGTCGACATCATCGAGCCGGCCGGCTTCGACCTGTCGGATCGTGGCCTGAAGCGGGCCGGCATGGACTATGTGGAGCGGGCGGCGCTCCGGCGCCACATTTCTTTCGCCGCCTTCGAGGATTGGCGGGCCGGCGAGGGCGGCCGGCTGGTGCTGCTCTCGACCAAGGCCGCGCTGCCCTATACCGATTTCGCCTTCCGGCCGGACGACATACTTCTCTTCGGCCGCGAGAGCGCCGGCGTGCCCGAATCGGTGCATGAACGGGCCGAAGCGCGACTGATCGTCCCGATGCGGCCGGGATTGCGCTCGATCAATCTCGCCATGACGGTCGCCATGGTAACAGGCGAGGCGTTGCGGCAGACCGGCGGCCTGCCGGGCGCCGAGATTGCTGCGGCTCAAGTTTGCTGAGGAAGACGAGAATGGCATTGCCTGACGCACTCGAGGACAAGAAGGCCCGCGCGAGCACCTGGTTCGCGGAACTGCAGGGCCGCATCATCGCCGGCTTCGAGGCGCTGGAAGACGCGGCCTCGCCGGCGCTCTATGGCGACAAGGTGGGCCGGTTCGAGCGCAAGCCGTGGCAGCGCACCGACCATACCGGCGCGCCGGGCGGCGGCGGCACGATGGCGCTGATGCATGGCCGGCTGTTCGAGAAGGTCGGCGTTCACGTCTCGGCCGTGCACGGCGCCTTCGCGCCGGAGTTCGCCAAGGATATTCCGGGCGCCGCGGAGGATCCGCGCTTCTGGGCCGCCGGCATCTCGCTGATCGCGCACATGACCAACCCGAACGTCCCGGCCGTGCACATGAACACCCGCATGGTGGTGACGACGAAGCAGTGGTTCGGCGGCGGCGCCGACCTGACGCCCGTCCTCGACCGCCGGCGCACGCAGGAAGACCCCGATACCATCGCCTTCCATGCCGCCATGCAGGGCGCCTGCGATCGCCACCCGGTCGCCGACTACGAGCGCTACAAGAAGTGGTGCGACGAGTATTTCTTCCTGAAGCACCGCAACGAGCCGCGCGGCATCGGCGGCATCTTCTATGACGGCCACAATTCCGGCGACTGGGACGCCGATTTTGCCTTCACTCAGGATGTCGGCGTCAGCTTCCTCGCCGCCTATGACGCGGCCGTGCGCGCCAATTTCGACACGCCCTGGACCGAGGCCGACCGCGAGGAACAGCTGATCCGGCGCGGCCGCTATGTCGAGTTCAACCTGCTCTACGACCGCGGCACGATCTTCGGCCTGAAGACCGGCGGCAACATCGACTCGATCCTGTCGTCGATGCCCCCCGTTGTGAAGTGGCCGTAGGGAGCGCCAAACCGCGACCATCATCCTGAGGTGCCCGGCGAAGCCGGGCCTCGAAGGAGGGTCCAGCGAATGCCGGCCGTCGCCCCGCGCTCGCAAGGGCGAGGACGTCCGGCGCCGGATGCGCGGAGGCATGGATTCCTGCTTTCGCAGGAATGACGGCGGAGCGTGTGGCGGCCGTCGTGTTCCACGAACGACCTCCAGCCTGAGACATCCCGCGACCATGAACCCGCTTGAGCTTGGCCGGGCGCTTTGCAATTCTCGGCGCCATCCTCGCGGGGCGCTTCGGAGGCCGGCGTGTCGCGCATGCACAAGGCCCGGACAGGTGCGGTTCCATGACCAAGGCGGTTCTCGGCATTATTGGCGGGTCGGGTCTCTATGACCTGCCGGGCCTCGAAGGCGCGGAGTGGCGGACGATCGAGAGCCCCTGGGGTGAGCCCTCGGATCAGCTCCGTTTCGGCCGCATCGGCGCGACGGAAATCGTCTTCCTGCCGCGCCATGGCCGCGGCCACCGGCTGTCGCCCTCCGGCATCAACTACCGCGCCAATATCGACGCTCTGAAGCGGGCCGGCGTGACCGACCTCGTCTCCGTCTCCGCCGTTGGCTCGCTGAAGCAGGAGCATTTTCCGGGCGAGTTCGTCGTGGTCGATCAGTTCATCGACCGCACCGTGGCCCGGCCCGCGAGCTTCTTCGGCAATGGCTGCGTCGCGCATGTCTCGATGGCGCATCCGGTCGCGCCGAAGCTCATCGAGCACATCCGCCATGCCGCCGAGGCCGAGTCGATCGACCATCATGTCGGCGGCACCTATGTCTGCATGGAGGGGCCGCAATTCTCCTCCGTCGCCGAGTCGCATCTCTATCGAAGCTGGGGCGCCTCGGTGATCGGCATGACCAACATGCCGGAGGCGAAGCTGGCGCGGGAGGCCGAGATCTCCTACGCGACCATCGCCATGGTCACCGATTATGATTGCTGGCATCCGGGCCACGCGGCAGTGTCGGTCGAGGCGGTGGTCAAGGTGCTCGGCGAAAACCGTGACAAGGCGCAGCGCCTGGTGGCGCGGCTGGCGCGCGATTTCCCGGCCGAGCACGAACCCTGTCCGGTCGGGTCCGATCGCGCGCTCGAGCACGCCATCATGACGGCGCCGCAGGCCCGCGACCCCGCATTGCTGGCGAAGCTCGACGCGGTTGCCGGACGCGTTCTCGGGGCTAAGTAACGGGGCAAGCGAGCCGTACACCGCCGGGCAGAGCCCGGCTCCGGCGCGCCGGGCGCGGGGAAACGCGGCCGACGTGCTACCTTATTCGCCGTCTTCGAACTGGACGCGGGGACCAAGCTGAGGCAAGCCTACGGCAGCGCCCCGCAGATATCTGAAAGCCACCATGACCTCTGCATTGAACGACATCGCCGCTTCGATCCGTACCATCGTGGACTATCCGAAGCCCGGCATCCAGTTCCGCGACATCACCACGCTGCTCGGCAATGCGCGGGCGTTCCGGCGCACGATCGACGAGCTGGTCCAGCCCTGGGCCGGCTCCAAGATCGACCAGGTGGCCGGCATCGAGGCGCGCGGCTTCATCGTCGGCGGCGCGGTGGCGCACCAGCTCTCGGCCGGCTTCGTGCCGATCCGCAAGAAGGGCAAGCTGCCGTTCACGACGGTCAGCATGTCCTATGCGCTCGAATACGGCACGGACGAGATGGAGATGCATGTCGACGCCGTCGGCAAGGGCGACCGCGTCATCCTCGTCGACGACCTGATCGCGACGGGCGGTACGGCCGAGGGCGCGGTCAAGCTGCTGCGCAACCGCGGCGCCATCGTCGAGGCCGCCTGCTTCATCATCGACCTGCCGGAACTCGGCGGCGCCGCCAAGCTACGCGCGCTCGATGTTCCCGTCCGCACGCTCGTTTCGTTCGAAGGGCACTGAGATGCCGCATTTCACCATCGTCATCGGGACGCGGCACTGGTCGAGCTGGTCGATGCGCCCGTGGCTGGCGCTTCGTCATACCGGCGCGCCGTTCGACGAGGTCGTGCTGCCGCACCGCACGCCGGCCGGCAAGGCCGAGGCGGTGGCGCTGGGGCCGACCGGGCTGGTGCCGCTGCTGATCGATCGCCGTGGCGACGAGCCGGTCAAGGTGTGGGATTCGCTGGCGATCTGCGAATATCTCGCCGAAAGCTATCCGGAAGCAGGCCTCTGGCCGGCCGACCGGGTCGCCCGCGCTACCGCCCGTTCGATCTCGGCCGAGATGCATTCGGGCTTCCGGCCGCTCCGGATTGCGCTCGGCATGGATCTCTTCGAGCATCTGCCGGGCGTCGGGCTGGACGAACCGGGCGTCGGCGCCGACATCGCCCGCATCGACACGATCTTCCGGGATTGCCGCACGGCCTATGGCCTCGACGGTCCGTATCTGTTCGGCCATTTCACCATCGCCGACGCCATGTATGCCCCGGTGATCAGCCGCATCCGCACCTATGAGCCCAAGATGTCCGACATCGCCGGTGAATATGTGGCGACAATGCTGGCCGATCCGGGCTTCAGGGCTTGGGAAGATGCGGCGCGTCGTGAATTGTGAGACTCTGGCGCGAGAGTCGTCTCGCGGGTTTTCTTAGGATGACGGAATGATCTCTTTTCTCGACCTCTTCAAATGGGATCGGTTCGTCGCGACGTCGTTCATCGAGCTGCTGTTCTGGCTGCTCGCGGCGGTCGCCGTGCTGCTCGGCATTTCCGGCCTCGTCGGCGGGATCTCGCTGGTCTCGACCAGTCCCGGGGGAGGGCTGCTGGCGATCGCCCTCAGCATCGTCGGCGCGCTGGCCGGCATCGTCGCGGCGCGGGTCGTCTGCGAAGCGGTCATCATGCTGTTCCGCGTCAACGAGAACCTGATGGACATCCGCGACAATCTCGGCGCCATCGATCGCCTCGCTCCGGCGCCGCATTCCGCACCCGCGCCTGTCGTTGCCGAGCTCTCCTTCGCCGAGGTTCTGGAAGAGGCGCTGGCCGAGCCGATGCTGCCTCCCGCCGCCACCGACGAGTTCCTCCGGGCCGATACGCGCGGGCTGGAGGCACGCTCCGCCGAGACGAGCTCGCTGGAAGCAAGGCTGGCCGAGATCCGGGCCCGCCGCGAGGGGACGAGCGCGCCGGCGCGCGTCGAGCCGGCGCCCGCCGTTTCGCCGCCGAGGCCCGCGCCTTCCAGCGCCAGGGGACATAGCGAGGAGCCGGCAGCGCCGGCATGGGCTCCGGAGCCCGCTCCCGCCGCGGCGCGGGCGCCCGCACCGGAGGTCCGGCCCGTTTCCGCGCCGAAGCACGCCGAGGCGAAGCAGCCCGAGAGCCGCAAGTCGGAACTCCGCAAGCCGGCCGCGAGCGACGAGCCCGTTCAGGCCAAGCCCGCAGAAGCCAAGCCTGTGGATGCCAAGCTGGCCGATGTCGCGCCCGCCGAGGTTGCCGTTACGCCGGTCGTGAAGCCGCCGGAAGGGGCCGCGCCGCAGGATGCGGGTGACGCGGCCGAGAAGCTCGTCGACGCGGCCAGCGACGCGCTGGCGCGCGAGGCTGAAAAGACGGCTGACATCGTCGCGGGCGACAAGCCGAAGGCGAACGACGCCGCCTGATCCCGTCCGGCACAGGATACAAAAAAGGCCCGGCGATGCGTTTGCCGGGCCTTTTTTGTATCGGGGTGAGTCCGCTTGAGTGTCGGGCTCGGACGCTCTTCTTCACCTCTCCCTGAGGGAGAGGTCGACGGCCGCAGGCCGGCGGGTGAGGGTTTACGCCCTCTCCGGATGGTTCCCTAAACCCTCACCCGGAGCTTCGCTCCGACCTCTCCCTCAGGGAGAGGTGAAAGGCAAGGCGGATGGATCGAGCGGGAGATCCGGGCCCAGCACTCAGGTGTTGAAGCGGAACAGCAGCACGTCGCCGTCGGCGACGACATATTCCTTGCCTTCGTCGCGGGCGCGGCCGGCTTCCTTGGCGCCGGCTTCGCCGCCGAGGCGGACATAGTCCTCAAAGGCGATGGTCTGGGCGCGGATGAAGCCGCGCTCGAAATCGGAGTGGATCACGCCGGCGGCCTGCGGCGCCTTGGTGCCCTGGGTGATCGTCCAGGCGCGGGCTTCCTTCGGGCCGACCGTGAAATAGGTGATCAGGCCGAGCAGGTCGTAGCCGGCGCGGATCAGGCGGTCGAGGCCGGGTTCCTCGAGGCCGAGCGTCTCCAGGAACTCTTCCTGCTCGGCGGCGTCGAGTTGCGCGATCTCAGCCTCGATGGCTGCCGAGATGGTGACGCAGCCGGCGCCCTGCGCCTTGGCCATCTCGAAGACGCGATCGGAAAAGGCGTTGCCGGTGGCGGACGCCGATTCCTCGACGTTGCAGACATAGAGGACCGGCTTCGAGGTCAAGAGGTTCAGCCCGTCGAAAAGCGGGCGATCCTCGGCCGAGACCTGGAGCAGGCGGGCCGGCTTGCCCTCGCGCAGCAGCTCCAGCACGGCGTCCATCATGACGACCTGCGCCTTGGCTTCCTTGTCGGTCGCGGCGCGCTTGCGCAGCGGCGCGACGCGGCGCTCGAGGCTGTCGAGGTCGGCGAGCATCAGCTCCGTCTCGACCGTCTCGGCGTCTGAAACCGGGTCGATCCGGCCTTCGACATGGGTGATGTCGCCATCCTCGAAGCAGCGCAGCACGTGCGCGATGGCGTCGACTTCGCGGATGTTGGCGAGGAACTGGTTGCCGAGGCCTTCACCCTTCGACGCGCCGCGCACCAGGCCGGCGATGTCGACGAAGGTGAGGCGCGTCGGCACGATCTGCTGCGACTTGCCGATCTCCGACAGCTTGTCGAGGCGCGGATCGGGCACAGCCACTTCGCCGGTATTGGGCTCGATGGTGCAGAACGGATAGTTCGCCGCCTGCGCCGCCGCCGTCTTGGTCAGCGCGTTGAAAAGGGTCGACTTGCCGACATTCGGCAGGCCGACGATCCCGCATTTGAAGCCCATGATGTTCCTTACTCGTCCTTGACGCCGAAGAGGCGCTTCAGCCCCGCCGCGAACGGCCCGCCGGCCGGCGATGAGGCTGGTGAAGTGGGGGCGGCGGAAGCGGCTGATGCCGCCGTGGTGGCCGGATCCTTGCCGCCGGGCTTGTCCGTCCTGGGAGCTTTCTCCGTCTTGGGAGCGTTCTCCGCCTTGGGCGAATTCTCCGTCTTGGGCGCCTTGGCCGGCTTCTCCGGTTCCAGGCTGCGGTGCAGCCGGTTGCCGAAGGTGCTGTCCTTGCCGTCCGCCAGCAGCGCCGCATTGTCGGCGACGGCGTCGAGCAGCGGGTTGATCCATTCGCCGTCGACGCGCGCGAAATCATGCAGGACATAGCCGTGCACGAGTTCCTTCGAACCCGGATGACCGATGCCGAGGCGCAGCCGGCGGTAGTCCTCGCCGATATGGGCGCTGATCGAGCGCAGGCCGTTGTGACCGCCATGGCCGCCGCCGGTCTTCATCCGGATCTTGGCGGCCGGCAGGTCGAGCTCGTCATGCATGACGACGATGTCGGCATTGGGAATCTTGTGAAACCGGGCGGCTTCGCTGACCGCGCGGCCGCTTTCGTTCATGTAAGTCTGGGGCTTCATCAGGAGCGTCTTCCGCCCCGCGAGCGTGCCCTCGGAGACCAGCGCCTGGAACTTGGAGCGCCAGGGGCTGAAGCCATGGCGGCGGTGGATCGCATCCGCCGCCATGAAGCCGATATTGTGCCGGTTGAGCGCGTATTGGCTGCCCGGGTTACCGAGACCGACAATGAGGAGCATCGTGCTTCCCCCACGCTGAACCGGAGAAGGGACCGAAGCTTACGCCTTGGCGGCGGGAGCAGCCTCAGCGGCCGCGGCTTCGCCTTCTTCGCTCTTCAGGCCAGCCGGGGCGGCGATCGTGGCGATCGTGAAGTCACGCTCCGAGACGATCGGGGTGACGCCAGCCGGCAGCTTGACGGCGGAGATGTGGACCGAATCGTTGAGATCGAGGCCGGTCAGGTCGACGACGATGTGATCCGGGATCGCATCGGCGGGGACCGTCGCGTCGATGTCATGACGGACGATGTTCAGCACGCCACCGCGCTTCAGGCCGGGCGACTGCTCTTCGTTGATGAACTGCACGGGGATCTGGACGTGCAGGGTCGAGCCAGCCGAGACGCGCAGGAAATCGATGTGGATCGGCTGATCGGTGACCGGATCGAGCGCGTAGTCGCGCGGAATCACGGTGATCTTCTGGCCGTCGACGTTGATCGTCGCGATCGTCGTCAGGAAGCCACCGCCGTGGAGCTTCATGAAGATCGTCTTGTGGTCCAGCTCGATCGCCAGAGGAGCCTGCTTGTTGCCGTAGATAACGGCCGGAATCTTGCCTTCGCGACGCGACGCCCGGGCGGCCCCCTTGCCCACGCGGTTGCGGACAGAGGCCGTGAGCTCGTAAGTATTGCTCATCGGTATTCTCCTTGTGTGAAACAGAAAAAGGCCGCGGTGCCTCCAGGGGTGTCGGCGCGGCCGGCGTCCTTATAGACGAGGCGGCCCGGCGGAACAAGCCGCGCGGGGCCCAAGCTGGCCCGAAGCCGGCCGGAACCGTGCCGTTCGCCGGGTCAAAGGGCGAAGCCGGCTCCGCATTCAAGCAGGGTAGAAATCCGGCGCGGGTTGCGCCGGCTTGGGCGGTGGGTTATTCGGACTATGAAACTCATCTTTAAGCGGTATGTCTGGCCATGCTCGGAAAGCTAAGTCGCGGTGCGGCTCTCCTCGTCGCGATCGTCGGTATCACGCTGTCGGTCGGGGCCGGTTCGGCCTATGGCCAGGCGGAAGCGCCGGCCATCGAGCAGGCGGCCCCGCCGGTGTTCGAGGCCCCGGAGATCGTCGGCGAACCCGGCGTCGACCGCGCGACCCTGCCGCATGATCTCTCCCCGGTCGGCATGTACATGCAGGCCGACATCGTCGTGAAGACGGTCATGATCGGGCTCGGCATCGCCTCGATCCTGACCTGGGCGATCTTCCTGTCGAAGTCGCTGGAACTGTTCGCCATACGCCACCGGACTCGCTCGCTCGCCGAGCGCATCACCCATTCGCGTTCGCTGGCCGAGGCCGAGACGCAGGTGGCGCGGCGGAAGAATACGGCGGCGCTCTTGGTGCAGGCGGCCGCCGAGGAGGTCGCCGTCTCCGCCGGGCTCTCGTCCGAGGGCATCAAGGAGCGCGTCGCTTCGCGCTTCGAGCGGATCGAATCCGCCGCCGGTCGCGAGATGATCCGCGGCACGGCGATCCTCGCCACCGTCGGCTCGCTGTCGCCCTTCATCGGCCTGTTCGGCACCGTCTGGGGCATCATGAATTCGTTCATCGGCATCAGCCAGGCGAACACGACCAATCTGGCCGTCGTCGCCCCCGGTATCGCCGAAGCCCTGTTCGCGACCGCGATCGGCCTCGTCGCCGCCATCCCCGCCGTGCTGTTCTACAACGTCTTCGCCCGCGTCATCGCCGGCAACAAGGCGTTGATCGCCGACGTGGCGGCGCAGACGCTGCGGCTGGTGTCGCGCGATCTCGACCGCGCCGAGGCGCGCGGCACCGCCCGTCTCGCCGCCGCGGAGTGAGGTAGACCATGGCCGCCAAGCTCAGCCATCACGACGACGAACTCGTCGAGAACAGCGAGATCAACGTCACGCCGTTCATCGACGTGATGCTGGTGCTCCTGATCGTGTTCATGGTCGCCGCGCCGCTCGCGACCGTCGATGCGCCGGTCGACCTGCCGCGCTCGAACGCCAAGGCGGCACCGCGCGCCGACAAGCCGCTGTTCCTGTCGCTGAAGGCGGACCTGTCGCTGGTGCTCGGCAACGACCCGGTCGCCGCCGACGGCCTCGGCGCGGCGCTCGACAACGCCACCAAGGGCAATCGCGAGGAGCGCCTCTATCTGCGCGCCGACCGCAAGGTGCCCTATGGCGACGTCATGGAGGTCATGAACAAGCTCCGCGACGCCGGATACGCCAAGGTGGCGCTCGTCGGCCTCGACGGCGGGCGGTAGAAGCCCGGACTGCGAGCGTTCGGCTTGGCTCCGCCATCATCCTGAGGTGCTTCGCGTTAGCGAAGCCTCGAAGGAGGATCCAGCTGGACACCCCCTCGCTCCGGCCAATCATGAGCGTTTCCTGGACCCTCCTTCGAGGCCCGGCTTCGCCGGGCACCTCAGGATGATGGTCGAGTTTCGGGAATGCGGTCCGGCGAGAATGTGAAAACGAAAAAGGCCCGGACTGCCTGACTGGCATCCGGGCCTTTTTGGTGTCCGCGCCGCCCGAGGGGCGGCGGCAACAAATATCAGATGAACAGGCTCGAGACCGACTTCTCGCTGGCGGTGCGGTTGATCGCTTCGCCGAGCAGGGTCGAGATCGAGGTGACGCGGATGTTGCGCGCCTGGCGGACGGCCTCGGTCGGCTGGATCGAGTCGGTGATCACCAACTCCTTCAGCACGGAATTGCTGATGCGGGCGACGGCGCCGCCGGAGAGCACGCCATGGGTGATGTAGGCGACGACCGACTTGGCGCCCTGCGCCAGCAGCGCCTCGGCGGCGTTGCAGAGCGTGCCGCCGGAATCGACGATGTCGTCGAACAGGATGCAGTCACGGCCTTCGACATTGCCGATGATGTTCATGACTTCCGACTCGCCCGGCCGCTCGCGGCGCTTGTCGACGATGGCGAGCGGCGCGTCGATGCGCTTGGCGAGCGCGCGGGCGCGAACCACGCCGCCGACGTCGGGCGACACCACCATGACATTCTCGAGCTCGTAGTGCTCCTTGATGTCGCGGGTGATCACCGGAACGGCGAACAGATTATCGGTCGGGATGTCGAAGAAGCCCTGGATCTGGCCGGCATGCAGATCGAGCGTCAGGACGCGATCGGCGCCGGCATTGGTGATCAGGTTGGCGACCAGCTTGGCCGAGATCGGCGTGCGCGGGCCGGCTTTGCGGTCCTGGCGGGCATAGCCGAAATAGGGGATCACCGCCGTGATGCGGCGCGCTGAGGAGCGGCGCAGCGCATCGATGATGATCAGGAGTTCCATCAGGTGGTCGTTGGCCGGGAAGCTGGTCGACTGGACGACGAAAACGTCCTCGCCGCGCACGTTTTCCTGGATTTCGACGAAGATTTCTTCGTCCGCGAACCGCCGGACCGAGCACTTGGCGAGCGGGATTTCGAGATAGGTGGCGATCGCCTCGGCGAGCACCCGGTTGGAGTTTCCGGCAACCAGCTTCAAGGTCTCGTGTCCCGACATGAGGAGATATTGGGAAAAATCGACCCCGTGAAGGGCCGTTCGTTCGAGCGGCGGCGTTGTACCAACTGCGCCGCCGCACTGCAAACGCGATTCGCGTGCGGGCGGCAAGCGCGGAATGAGATCGGGATCCCGATCAGGCCCCCGTTCCCCAGGCAACCAGCGAGGCGATGGTTCGCCGCGCGACATTCGAAAGCGTGGCCCCGTCGACGCCGAGCCAGGGATCCTGCGAGCCGTTGGTCGAGGTTTCCTGGCCGGAAATCCGATGGACGCGACGTCCGCCGGCATCGAAGACATCCCAGACATAGACCAGGATCGTGCCGGACGAGTCGCCGACGGCGGACAGATAGCCCTTGATCACGTAGTTCGCCTGCGCGTCGCCCGAGGGAACGAGCGCGACGTTTTGCGCCGCCGCCTCCTGGGCAAGCTGCGTCGACAGGCTCGACAGAATGTTCGGCGGCGCACCGGTCACCGGGGCGAACGAGAATTTTGCGGTCGCGAAGGGGATGGCCGGCCGGGCGGGCGCGCTGCTGTCCGAAGACGTCGCGGACGCGGCCGGCTGACCGGAGCTCAGCGTGTTGTTGCAGGCCGCCAGTGCGAACGTCGCCAACAGGATGGCGATGCAGCCCAGCAGCGGATTTCCCTTCACCATCATGGCGATCGTCCTTCCGGCGCGGTCGTCAGGACCCCGAAATCCTGTCTAGCTTCTATTCGTCGTGTGGTCCAGAACGGCTTTACTTCCGGTGGTGAATCCGACGCCGATCCCGTCATGCGGCGAGGGCGATCGCGTGCAGCAGGCGGCCATAATCCGGCTCGCCGGCATGTGTCGTGCGCCGGTAGGAGAAGAAGCGTTCGGGATCGGCATAGGTGCAGAGCCCGAGATCGCCGACCGACCCGACGCCGGCGGCGCGCAGCCGCATGCCGATGAAGGCCGGCAGGTCGAACTGGTGGTGGTCGGCGCGCGGCGAGGGCGTGAAGAAGGCGGCGTTGTCCGCTTCCGCCTCGACGAAGCGGGCGCGGAATTCGGGGCCGACCTCATAAGCTGATTTCGAGATCGTAGGGCCCAGCACGGCGACGATGCGGTCGCGGCGGGCGCCGAGGCCTTCCATGGCGGCGATCGTCGCCTCCAGCACGCCGGTGAAGGCGCCCTTCCAGCCGGCATGCGCGGCGCCGACGACGCCCGCCTCGCCATCGGCGAACAGGACGGGGCCGCAATCGGCCGTGCCGACGCCGATCGCGATGCCGGGCCGGTTGGTCACCACCGCGTCGGCCTTGGGGCCGTCGCCGGTCGCCCAGACCGCGTCGACGACGACGACGTCGGGGCTGTGCACCTGGTAGGGCGTCGCCAGCCTGTCCGCCGCCACGCCGAGGTCGGCGGTGACGCGGGCGCGGTTTTCCAGCACATGGCCCCGCTCGTCGGCCGAGCCGACGCCGCAGTTCAGGCTTGCATAGATGCCGTCGGAAACGCCGCCGCGACGGGTGAAGAAGCCGTGCCGGATGCCGGGGAGGTCGGAAAGCAGGTCAGCGGTGATCTTCATGGGATACTCCCTGGGTTATCCGAACGGGGGAACGGCGAGATCGCCGCCGGTCACGCAGAGGACCTTGAACAGCGTCCCCATCGCCTCCGGGCCGGCCAGCCGCTCGACGGCGGCGCGGATCGCGTCCTGCGTCGCCGGGTCCTTGCCGGCGCCGAGGCGGCCGGCGCGCTCGAGGAGGCCGAGGGCGAGCAGGAATTCGCCCTGCGTCCAGATCGGCGAGGGCCGGGCGCCCTGCGCGGTGGCGACGCGGGAGAGCGCCGCGAAATCGACATGCACCGTCAGGTCGGCCTCGCCCGGATGGGCGAGCGGATCGTCGAAGCGGTGGCCGCGCACCGCCTGCAGCGTGTCGCCGAAGCCTTCGCCGGCATGGCCGTAGTCGATCGCGAGCAGCGCGCCGCCGAAGCGCCTGAGCCGATCGGCGAGGGTGGCCATGATGGCGGCCGAGATGGTGGCGACCTCCAGCGTCGCGCCGGCCGGCGCCCGCTCGTCGGCGCCGTCGATCCGGGCGCCGGGCCGCAGCCCGAAGGCGAGCGCGCCGTCGCGAAGGCCCACCATCCGCTCGGCCCAGCCCTCGTCGGTGCGAAGAAACTGGCGGATCGGCAGCGCATCGAAGAACTCGTTGGCGAGAAGGATGGCGGGACCGTCGGGAAGATCGTCGACCCGCTCCAGCCATTCGATGGCGTGGCCGTCGAGCGTCTCGCGCTGGACCGCGCGCAGCCGCTCGCTCGTCTCGACGAGGTGGATCCGCGCCGCGGCGAGAAAGGCCGGCTCGATCCGCGCGGCGCGCAGCGCGTCGGCCATCAGCGTGCCGCGGCCGGGGCCGATTTCGGCCAGCACGAACTCGCTGGGACGTCCCATGCGCCGCCAGCACTCGACCGCCCACAGGCCGATCAGCTCGCCGAACATCTGGCTGACTTCCGGCGCCGTGATGAAATCCCCCGCCGCGCCAAAAGGCTCGCGCGTCATATAGTAGCCGTGCTCGGGATCGCCGAGGCAGGCGGCCATGTAGTCGGAGACGGTGATCGGTCCGAGCGCCTCGATCCGACGGACGAGTTTCTCGCCGAGCGGCGTCGTTTTCGCGCCGACCGGCGTCATGCGGTGGCGACCGGCCGCCGCGAGGCGACGACGAGCAGAATGATGCCGGCGATCACCAGCGGCAGCGACAGCAGCATGCCCATGGTCAGCCCGCCGGAGAGGTAGCCGATCTGGATGTCCGGCTCACGGAAGAACTCGGAGAAGATGCGGGCGAGGCCATAGCCGATGGCGAAGATAGCGGAGACGAAGCCCGGCTGCCGCAGGCGCAGCTGCTTGTGGGTGAAGAAGCGCAGCACCAGGAACAGCACCAGCCCCTCCAGCAGCGCCTCGTAGAGCTGGCTCGGATGCCGGGGCTGGCCGTCGGCATGCGGGAAGATGATCGCCCAGGCGACGTCGGTCGGCCGGCCCCAGAGCTCGCCATTGATGAAATTGGCGATGCGGCCGAACAGCAGGCCGAAGGTCACCGACGGCGCGACGACGTCGATCAGCGACCAGGTCGGAATTTTTCGCGAACGAGCGAACAGAACCATGGCGAGGACGGTGCCGAGGAAGCCGCCATGGAACGACATGCCGCCGTTCCAGACCTGCAGGATCTCGATCGGGTTCGCCAGGAACTGGTCGAGGCCATAGAATAGCACGTAGCCGAGCCGGCCGCCGAGGATGATGCCGAGCGTCGCCCAGACGACGAAATCGTCGATGTCGATGGGCTTCATCGGCGCACCGGCCGGACCCCAGAGGGCGGGATTGGCGACGAGGCGCTTGGCGTACCACCAGCCGATCAGGATGCCGACGATATAGGCGAGGGCGTACCAGCGGATGGCGAACGGACCGATCTCGATCAGCGTCGGGTCGATGGCCGGGAAGGGCAGGGCGAACAGCATGGGGGGCTCCGGCAGTCAGTCGGGGGCATTGGTGCGCTGATCCGGGGGGAAGGGTCAAGTCCGGGCGTGCGCGACCCGTCGACACCTTGTTCGCGCGGCTCCCGGCAACCATACTAGAACCAATAAGTTGTTTCCCCGGAGGCTGCCCCATGAACACGACCCCGAACCGGCTGTTCGACGAATTCGCCAAGCTGATGACCGACGCCGCCGGCATGGCGCAGGGGGTCAAGCGCGAGGCCGAGACGGTGATGAAGCACCAGGCCGAGCGGCTGTTCGCCGACATGGATTTCGTCAAGCGCGACGAGTTCGACGTCGTCCGCGAGATGGCGCAGAAGGCGCGCGCCGAAAACGAGGCGCTTTCGGCTAAGGTGGCCGAGCTCGAGGCGAAGCTCGCCGTGCTCACCCAGGGCCACGTGGTGGCGGCGCCGAAGTCAGACGAACACTGACGGGGAGCTTTCCGCGAGCCGCCGGGTTCGGTTGGTTCCCAAGGATATGGGGGGACCCGGCCTCGCCTTCGCCCCACGCTCGCCGTCATCCCGGCCTCCGAGCCGGGATCCATTTCCGCCGGGTTGCGTGTCGCGCGGGGTCTTGAGCGTGGGTCGGCATGGATCCCTGCTTTCGCAGGGATGACGGCGGAGGGTGGCCCTCCGGCTTGCGCAGTGGATGCCGGCGCAGCGAGTCGTTTTGAACGATATACGGCTCAGCTTGCTCATTTACACCCGGGTAATATTGACTTCCCAATATCGCCCGGGTAAAAGGCCGGCTTGGCGTGGCTGGGTGGTCGCGCGCGTCCAGGAGCGGATGACATGCAGCGCGACGACAAAAAAGCGGCGATCGCGGCTTACAAGAAACGGGAAGACACGCCCGGCATCTATGCCGTCCGCTGCGCCGCGAGCGGTCAGGCCTGGGTCGGCAAGACCCCCAATCTCGACGCCATCCAGAACCGGCTCTGGTTCACCCTCGGCCATGGCAGCTGCACCTCGGCGAGCCTGCAGAAGGCCTGGCGCGAGCATGGCGAGGCCGCGTTCGCCTTCGAGATACTGGAGCGGCTGGAGCCGGAAGAGTCTGCCTATATCCGCAACGCGCTGCTGAAGGAGCGCGGCCTTCACTGGCGGAGCGCACTCGGCGCCGAGACCGTCTGACTTCCCGACAAAGAAAAACGGCCGGAGAAATCTCCGGCCGTTGCTTTATTCAGGCTGCGCGGGCAGCTATGGGATTTAGGCTGAGACCTCGGCCGGCTGGACCAGGTCCGTATAGGCCTGCATCAGGTCAGCGCTGATCTTGCCCGGCGTGAACTTGTATTCGCCGATCTCCGAGACGGGCGTGACTTCGGCGGCGGTGCCGCAGAGCCAGCATTCCGAGAAGGTCGACAGTTCTTCCGGAGCGATGCGGCGCTCGATCACCTCGATGCCCCGGGCCTTGGCGAGGCCGATGACCGTCTGGCGCGTGATGCCGTTCAGGAAGCGGTCGGCCTGCGGGGTGTGGATGACGCCATCCTTGACGAAGAACACGTTGGCGCCGGTCGCCTCGGCGACGTTGCCTTCCCAGTCGAGCATCAGCGCGTCGGCATAGCCGCGGGATTCGGCCGCGTGCTTGGAGATCGTGCAGATCATGTAGAGGCCGGAGGCCTTGGCGAGCGACGGCGCCGTCTTCGGGTCGGGACGACGGTACTTCGCCCAGTCGAGCCGGATGCCCTTCAGGCGCTCGGCAGGCGAGAAGTAGGACGGCCATTCCCAGGCGGCGATGGCGACGTTGATCCGGTTCTTCTGGGCCGAGACGCCCATGGCCTCGCTGCCGCGCCAGGCGATCGGACGCAGATAGCCGTCGGTCAGGCCGTTCTTGGCCAGCGTCGCGTTGCAGGCCTCGTCGATCTCCTCGATCGTGTAGGGGATCTTGAAGTCGAGGATTTCGGCCGAAAGGAACAGGCGTTCGGTATGCTCGCGCAGCTTGAAGATCTCGCCGCCATAGGCGCGCTCGCCCTCGAACACGGCGCTCGCATAGTGCAGGCCATGGGTGAGTACGTGAATCTTCGCGTCCTTCCACGGAACGAAGGATCCGTTCATCCAGATCCAACCATCTTTCTGGTCGAAGGGAACCGCGCTCATCTTCCTCACTCCTTATCGGCCGCCGGTGCGGTCGCGCCCTGTTGGCGTTGATTATCGTGCTTACTTCTCGCGCCAGACGGGCAAAGTAAAGTCGGATCTGGCGACGAGTTTTTGCGCGGTTTTGAAACAGTCGGTAATGTGCCGGTCGAAACGCCATCGCGCGGGCCTGGCTCGCGGGGTGGGAAACGGCGGGCGCGTTCGATCATTTCGCCGCGACCAGTGATTAGGTAACAATCGAACCAAAATATGTCAATATGGCTGACATAAATTTCGCCACCGATTCGAAGGGACAGGCATCTGTGCAGCGCGACGAGACCGTGACACCGCCGCTATCGATTCAGCAGCAGCCCGAACTCGTCCTGATTGAGCTCCTGTTCTATGCCTATCGGGACTTCGTGTCGGATCCCGATGTCGTGCTGGCGAAGTTCCAGTTCGGCCGCGCGCATCACCGCGTCGTCCACTTCGTCAACCGGCATCCGGGCATGCGCGTCGCCGACCTGCTCGACATCCTGAAGATCACCAAGCAGAGCCTCGGGCGGGTGCTGAAGCAGCTGATCGATACCGGCTATATCGAGCAGGTGCCGGGGCCGGTCGACCGGCGGCAGCGGCTGCTCTATGCCACCGCCAAGGGCAGGGCGCTCGACCAGCGCCTGACCGAACCGCAGGCGGAACGCATCCGCGCCGCGCTGGCGCCGCTGGGGCCGGAAGGCCGTCTGGCGGCGGAGCGTTTCCTTCGGTTGATGATCGATCCGGCCGAACGGGATAAGGTCGCCCAGATGATCGAACAGTGAGTGCCTGCGGAGTCTGCGGCGTGGAGTATGCGGAAATGAGCGATTTGGCGACGGACGCCCTGCCTGATGACGCGCCGCATCTGCTGGTCATCGACGACGATGCCCGCATCCGGACGCTGCTATCGCGCTATCTGAACGACAACGGATTCCGCGTCGATGTCGCCGCCAACGCGGCGGAGGCGCGCAAGCTGCTCGGCGGGCTCGCCTTCGACCTGCTGGTCGTCGACGTGATGATGCCGGGCGAGAACGGCCTCGACCTCCTGAAGAGCCTGCGCGAAAGCATGGACGTGCCGATCCTGATGCTGACGGCGCGGACGGAAATCGACAGCCGGATCAAGGGGCTGGAACTCGGCGCCGATGATTATCTCGGCAAGCCGTTCGAGCCGCGCGAGCTGCTCCTGCGCATCAACGCCATCCTGAAGCGCGGCACCGCCCCGGCGGCGCCGCTGATCGAGCAGGTGCGCTTCGGCCCGTTCACCTTCCACATCGCCCGGCGCGAACTCCGGCGCGGACAGGAGACGAT
This sequence comes from Kaistia sp. 32K, assembly GCF_016629525.1. GTDB lineage: Bacteria > Pseudomonadota > Alphaproteobacteria > Rhizobiales > Kaistiaceae > Kaistia. The sequence goes on along the minus strand of NZ_AP024269.1, from coordinate 3,489,734 downwards.
CCGGCTGACCGACCGCGAGCGGCAGATCATGGCCGTCTTCGCCGAGACGCCGAACGAGACGGTGCCGCGTCTCTCGCTTCTGGCCGAGGATGAGCCGGCCGGCGAGCGGACCATCGACGTGCAGATCAATCGGCTGCGGCGCAAGATCGAGGTCGATCCCGCCAATCCGCTGTTCCTGCAGACCGTGCGCGGCATCGGCTACCGGCTGGTGACGGAAGCGTGATCGAGGCCGACGATCGCGAACAGGCCCCGGCAGACAGGGGATTGGTGCGCATGGAGAAGCCGTCGCATTCCTTCCAGCGCCGCGCTACCGGCGGCTGGATGGAGTGGCCCGCCGTCGTGGCGCTGCGGCGGCTTGGCCGCTCGCCGGCCGTCAACACCATGCGCCGCGCGGCGCGGCGGGCGGAGCCCTTCTTCGACGCTCTGCTGGTGCCCTACCGCTTCATCGGCAAGCGGCTGGCCGCCGCGATGCCGAAGGGCCTTTATGCGCGCGCGCTGATCATCATCATCACGCCGATCGTCATCCTGCAGTCGGTCGTCGCCTTCGTCTTCATGGAGCGGCACTGGCAGACGGTGACGCAGCGCCTGTCGGCCGCGACGGTGCGCGACATCGCCGCGATCGTCGACCTGATCGACACCTATCCGGCCGATCCGAATTTCACCCAGATCATCCGCATCGCGCAGGATCGGCTCGACCTGATCGTCTCGGTGACGCCGAACGAGACCTTGCCGCCGGCGGCGCCGAAACCGTTCTTCTCGCTGCTCGACAGCGCGCTGTCGAAGGAGATCGGCCGGCAGATCAACAAGCCGTTCTGGATCGACACGGTCGGCCGCTCCAACCTGGTCGAGATCCGCATCCAGCTCGGCGACAAGGTGCTGCGCGTGCTGGCGCGGCGCAGCCAGACCTATGCGTCGAATTCGGAGATCTTCATCTTCTGGATGGTCGGCACCAGCCTGGTGCTGCTCGCCATCGCCATCGCCTTCCTGCGCAACCAGATCCGGCCGATCCAGCAGCTCGCCGACGCGGCCGAGGATTTCGGCATGGGCCGCGAGACCGCCGACTTCAACCCGCGCGGCGCGCGCGAGGTGCGGCGCGCCAGCGCCGCCTTCATGGAGATGCGCCATCGCATCGAACGGCAGATGGAGCAGCGCACCACCATGCTGGCCGGCGTCAGCCATGACCTCCGCACGGTGCTGACGCGCTTCCGCCTGCAGCTGGCGCTGCTTCGGGAGACGCCGGACATAAGGGCGATGCGGCGCGACGTCGACGATATGCAGCGCATGCTGGAAGGCTATCTGGCGTTCGCCCGCGACGATGCCGACGAGCCGACGGCGGCGACGAACATCGGCACCTTGATGGCTGAAGTCGCCGAGAACGCCCGCCGCGTCGGCCATAACGTGGCGCAGGAATTCCGCGGCGATCCGATCGTCAGCCTGCGCCCGAACGACTTCAAGCGCCTCTTGTCCAATCTGGTCATGAACGCCTGCCGCCATGGCGACAGCATCCGCCTGCACGGCGTGCATACGGATGGCTGGCTGGTCATCCATGTCGACGACGACGGCCCCGGCATCGACGAGCTGGAGCGCGAGGCGGTGTTCCGGCCGTTCTACCGGCTGGACGAGGCGCGCAATCTCGACGAGAGCGGCACCGGCCTCGGCCTGCCGATCGCCCGCGACATCGCCCGCTTCCACGGCGGTGACGTCACCCTCTCGGAAGCCCCCGGCGGCGGCCTCCGCGCCACGGTAAGGATTCCGGCGTAAAGGGGCGCGTCATTCACGTCTCCCTGCTCAGGGAGAGGTGAAGGGGCCGTTCCGCCCGGAAATCACAAGCTCCGTCATTCCTGCGAAAGCAGGAATCCATCGCTCCGCCGCGGTAACCTCGACGGCTGGCAACCCGGCGGAAATGGATCCCGGCTCGGAGGCCGGGATGACGGCGAGGGTGGGGGACGGCCGGAGATCCCTCCGCAGGCGCCGGCGGCGCAATTCCCTCTGCCGTCAGGTGGCAAGCTCGTGCGGAAACGGTACCGTCCTTCATCTCTCCCTGAGGGAGACCTTTGCGCAACATCGCCTTCATCGCGCTGATCAGACCTTGCCACCCTCCGCCGTCATCCCGGCGAAGGCCGGGATCCAGACCCACCGGCCTCTGGCCGATAGGCTGGGCCAAGCCTTCTTGGCCGGTGTTCATGGGCCCCGGCCTCCGCCGGGGCGACCGCGCGCTGCCCTTAGGCATTGGACCCGCATGGCGACCTTCGGTGTTCTGCAAAGGTCTCCTCAGGGAGAGGTGAAGGACGGGCGCTCGCTGGAAGGAGGCTGTCACTCAGCCGCCGGGGCGGAGGCGGACGCGTGTGCCCCAGGGATCGGAAAGCTCCCGCTCGAAGGGGATGCCGGTGCCGGCGAGGGTGACGTAGGCGAGGCCGGCGCGGGCGGGATCGCGCGGGCCGGCGCCCCGGCTCTGCCAGCTGTTGGCGCCGACATGGTGGTGGTAACGGCCGGAGGAGAGGAACGAGGCGCTCGGCATCGCCGTGACCTGTTCGAGGCCGACCTCGTGCTGCCACCACGCTGCCGCCGCCCTCGCGTCGCCGACGCGCAGGTGGATATGGCCGATGCGCAGGAATTCCGGCGCGCCCTGCCAGCGGTCGGCGGGGCTGTTCAGCTCGCCGACGATGGCGTTGACGTCGAGCGGGTCCGTCGCCATCCGGATCGTGTCGCCATCCCAGGCCCAGGCCTCGGCCGGCCGGTCGGCGTAGACCTCGATGCCGTTGCCCTCGGGATCGGTCAGGTAGATGGCCTCGCTGACGAGATGGTCGGCGGTGCCGTCGACGGGCACCCGCGTTTCGCTCGCATGCAGGATCCAGCGGGCGAGATCGGCGCGCGAGGGCATCAGGAAGGCGGTGTGGAACAGGCCCGCCTGGCGCGTGTCGTCGGCCGGCGCGCCGCGCGAAGCCGGCTCGATGACGAGGAAAGGCACGCCGCCGGCGCCGAGCGTCGCCGTGCCGGCGGGGCCGGCAAGCGTCTCCAACCCCAGCAGGGCGCGGTAGTATTCGGCGAGCTTCTCGACGTCATGCGCCCTGAGGCCGACCTCGGCGACATGGATCGGCCGCGTCAGCGCGAAGGGCAGGCCGGTGGCTTTCCTGGCGGTATCGGTATCCGGATGGCTCATGGGCACGACCTCTGGTTGATACCGTTATCTAGGCCCTTGCGAGGGCGGCCGACAGCCGCCGACGGGTGAACACACCGTATCAGAAAAGCCGGCCGCCATCCGGGACGGCGCGCTCGACCGCCGTCAGCACCACGTCGCCCTCGGCGTCCGGCATGCCAAGCGTCAGGACTTCCGACATGAAGGGGCCGATCTGGCGCGGCGGGAAATTGACCACAGCCAACACCTGCCGGCCGATCAGTTCTTCGGGCTGGTAGTATTTGGTGATCTGCGCCGACGACTTCTTGCGGCCGATCTCGGGGCCGAAATCGATCACCAGCTTGATCGCCGGCTTGCGTGCCTCCGGGAAGGGGGCGGCCTCGACGATGGTGCCGACGCGGATGTCGACCTTGAGGAAATCATCGAAGCCGATCGTCTTCGGGGCGGGCGCGTCCATCTCATGTCTCCGTTGGCCTGTGCCTTCGGGGTAGCATGGTCAGGCGTCGCGTCAAGCCGGCGACCGTTTTCGAGCGAAGTGGATGCCGGTTCGCATGAAGAAAACGCGACCGAACAATGGCTCAGGCGGCGGGCGCCGCCGTGTCCGGGTCCCTGCGGCCGCGCCGCTTCGGGCGGCGATGCTCGAACCTGGCGCCGACGCGGCAGAGGAGGTCGATCGCCTTGTCGCCGCGGCGCGACCAGGTCTCCGCCTGCTCGAGCGCCCGATCGACCGCCGCCATGGTGCGCGACAGGTCCGGATCCTCGTCCTTGCGCCAGACCGGCAGGATGCGCGCCGTCATCAGCACGAAGCCCTGCGTCCGCGCCGCGCCGCGCAGGCCCCCGGTAGAGACATCGGCGGCGGCCAGCATGAAGCGCGCGCTGTCGAGCGCCAGCCGGTTCAGGCAGAGCGCGAGGCCGGGGTCGCGCCGGGCGGCGTCGGCGACATGGCCGATGGCGACGCGATAGGGCGCCAGGATATCGAGCCGCTTCATGATCAGGTCGAACAGCCGGTCGCGCGCCGTCTCCTCGGGCGAGGGCGCGTCGGCGATATCGAGCACGGCGCGGTCGATCCGGCGCAGGAAATCGGCCAGGATCGACAGCTTGCCGTCATAGGTCGTGCGCAATTCGCCGAGCGAGACGTCCGCCCGGGCCGCGATCTCGCCGAGGCCGATGTCGGCGAAGGGCTTTTCGGCGAGCAGCGCCAGGAACGCGTCGATGATGCTGTCGGCCGGTGTCGGCCCCTTGGATTTTTCGGCCGCCGATTTTCCAGTCGCCATGATCGGATCTCCTGTTCAGACCTTCATCTAGGCATCGAATAGGGCGGTGACGAGTCCGGTCAGCCGGCCAGTTCCTCGGCGCGGCGCTTGGCGGCGGCGACGGCCTTGGCCATGAGCGGCGCCAGTCCGTCCTCCGCCATCAGCACCTCGAGCGCAGCGGCGGTGGTGCCGCCCGGCGAGGTGACGTTCTTGCGCAAAGTATCGGCGGGAAGCGGCGACTGGTTGAGCAGCTCGCCGGCGCCGACGATCGTCTGGCGCGCGAAACGGGCGGCGAGTTCCGGCGAGAAGCCGGCCTCGACGCCTGCGGCGGCGAGCGCCTCGACGAGCAGGAAGACATAGGCCGGGCCGGAGCCCGAGACGGCCGTCACCGTGTCGATCAGGCTCTCGCTGTCGACCCAGCCGACCTCGCCGACGGCCGCCAGCAGCGCGTCGACGATCGCCCGGTCGGCGTCGGTCACGGCGGCGTTGGCGAAGGCGCCGGTCATGCCGCGCCCGACCTGGGCCGGCGTGTTCGGCATGGTGCGGACGATGGCGCCGCCGAGCGCCGTCTCCAGCGTCGCGATCGTCGTGCCGGCGGCGATCGAGACCGTTACCGTCTCCGGACCGATGAGCGCGCGCACGGCCGGCAGCGCCGCGCCCATCATCTGCGGCTTGACGGCGAGCAGCAGCACGCGGGCGGTGACGTTCTCAGGCGCGCTGGTCTCGTGGCGGACGCCGTGGCCGGCCAGCAGCGTGAGCGTCTCGGCCGGCGGATTGGGGTCGACGACGAGGACGGCCTTCGGATCGAGGCCGCTCGCCAGCCATCCGGTCAGGAGCGCGCCGCCCATCTTGCCGGCGCCGATCAGGACGATGGGAGAGGAGGGCGTGAGGGCGGAAAGGGACATGCGGAAACGCTCGGGCTCGGGGGACGACATCTCGGGTGACGTCTTCCTCTACGCGTCAGGACGGCGCGGCGGAAGCCGTTTCCGGCCCCTGCGCAGAAAGAATGCCGCGCGGAGCAACAAGCAGCGCGCCGAGGAAGAAGGTCGCGATTGGAGGGAAACCGGCGCTCGCCTTCGCGGGCGCCGGGAAATCGGGATCAGGCTTCGCCGACGGTCTCGAACAACACGGTCTCGAGCGCCTCGGCGGCCGACTTGCCGGCCCAGACGACAAACTGGAAGGCCTGATAATACCGTTCGCAGCTTTCGATGGCGTTCTCGAGCAGCCCTTCGACCTGCCGGCTGTTCGGCTCGGCCCCGCCGGCGAGCAGCAGCGTCTGCCGGTACATGACGACGCCTTCCTTGCTCCAGAGGTCGAAATGACCGATCCAGAGCTGCTCGTTGACGAGCGAGAGCAGGCGCATCACCTCGGTCTTGCGCGGCTCGGTAACCTTGAGATCGAAGGCGCAGGCGAGATGAACGGCCTCCATGTCCTCCATCCAGGAGAAGGAGACGTGGTAGTCGCACCAACCGCCGGCGATCGAGATGGTGATCTCGTCATCGCCCGACCGTTCGAAGCTCCAGTCGTTGAGACCAGCGATGTGCTCGATCATATCGACGGGATTGGACTGACGGTCTTCGGTTTCGAAGTCGATGAGGCTCATGGCCGACCCTCGCGCTTGATCGGGTGAATACGCAACGCAACAAAACGACTGCCGAAAGCAGATCTCCGGTCCCGCCGCACCGATCGAGCAAGATCCGCTCCGCATCGGGCGGAATGATCGGCTCGCAGATCGAGTTCAACACTGGCACAGGCGGAAGCAGCGCGAATCTTCATTGTGAATCAGTATATAGGCAGCCCGTGAAATTGCGCGATGTCTTTTCACCGGCGGCCGTCTCGGAATTGTGGACGCTGGCCGCCCCGCCATGCCGGAGTTGCCGTTCCAACGCCGAAAAGCCGCCGGGCGAGCCGGCGGCTTTCTGGTTCGTTTCCGGGGGATTGGCGAACGGCTAACCCGGCTGCAGGTCGACCGCCTTGGGTCCCTTGCCGCGCTTGTCCGGTTCGGTTTCGAACGTGATCCGCATGCCGTCATTCAGGTTCGAAAGACCCGAGCGCTCGACAGCCGTGACGTGAACGAACACATCCTTGCCGCCATCGTCGGGTGTGATGAAGCCGAAGCCCTTCGACGCATTGAAGAACTTGACAGTACCAGTCTGTCGCATCGCTGTTCCTTTCCACTCCTCTTCACTTCACCGGCCGCTCCGCTCGGCCGGCGCACTCCAGGCACTCAGATGTCGGGGAAAGGTCTCTGCGTCTTCTAGGTATCGTGCGGTGCTCGCGCTAGCCGCCCCACGGATGCCGTAGCATCCGACGCGCGTTAGTCCAGTCTCCGTCGGGTCCTCTGCCCGTGCGCTGAAAACTATGCTTCAGCATCGCGCGGAAATCAATGCAAAAGCTTACGCTTGGGAAGGTGTCCGTTTTCTTGGTTTATGTTGCGTCGTCGGCAACGCTAACCCGAAAGTCTTCCTTAATATAAGCCTCGTCGTAGCAACGCGGAGGCGGCAGCTTGCGGAAGGTCGATGGGAGGTCGGGATTCCGCCACAAGCTTGTCATCAAAGTGGCACGATCGGTGCATATTGCAGTGCGAAAAGTGCCGTAGCGTCCGCCGCGAGAAAAATGCGTGCCGGGCGGAACCCGATGTCGCCTCGCACATTGGGACGGTGCGCGGGGTAGGCGGAGTGTGGGTCATGTCTGGATTGAGCGCGGATAGCATACTGGCAGCAGCGGCGATTTGGGTGGCGATCATGCTGCCGAGTGCCGCCTTTGGAGGCGATCCGGCATCCGCCGGCAGCGTCGCCAGGCAGTGCGATGCGCTGGGCACGACGCCGGTCGCCGTGACCGACCTCAGCGCCGGGCCCGCCCGCCCGTCCTGAGCTTCCGGCCGATATTTCGATTATGGATTCCGGATTGGTGACTGAGGCGGCGGCGGCTGCGCGCCCCTCTGCGACCTCCGAGAACCTCTGCGCGCTCAGAGCCGATCGGCTGACTCCGCCCGCATCCTGAGCGGCGGTTGCTCGTCTCATTCCCCAGCGGGACACCTCCGACGTCATCCCTGCGAAAGCAGGGATCCATGTCGACCGCGCTCGGGAGCCTGCGCGACAGGCGACCCGGCGGAATGGATCCCGGCTCGGAGGCCGGGATGACGGCGAGCGTGGGACAAGGCTGCGAGGCAAGATCGATGACGTCGCCGCGCGAAGCCCTATGCGGCTTACGCCGCCTGCGTGACGATGCCCGGTTGGCGCTTGGCCAGCCATGACGATAGCAGGGCCACGCCGAGCGCCAGGGCCGAAAGCCCGGCTCCGACCAGCGGCAGCATGTCGTAGGGCGCGCCGAAGGTGATGGCGAGCCCGCCGATCCAGGCGCCGCCGGCATTGCCGACGTTGAAGGCGCCCTGGTTGAGGGTCGAGGCGAGGTTCGGCGCCTCGCCGGCGCATTCGATCACCCGCATCTGCAGCGGCGCGATCAGGATGAACATCACGCAGCCCCAGACGAAGACGCTGACGCTGGCCCCGATGAACGAGTGGCTGGTCCAGCTGAACTGCGCCATCACGAGGATCAGGACCGTGAGCGCGCCGAGGATCGTCGGCATCAGCTTCCAGTCCGCGAGCCTTCCGCCGATCAGGTTGCCGATCGTGATGCCGACGCCGAACAGCAGCAGCGCCCACGTCACCTGATGCGGCGCCATGCCGGTCACCTGCTGCAGGATCGGCGCGATATAGGTGAAGCAGGCGAAGGTGGCGCCGGCCGCCAGCACGCTGATCGCCATGGCGAGCCAGACCTGCAGCCGCTTGAAGACAGCGAATTCCTTGACCAGGCTCGGCGGCGCCATGGCGCCCCGGTCGGAGGGCACCCAGGCGAGGATCGCGGCGACCGAGACGAGGCCGATCGCCACCACGGCCCAGAAGGTCGCGCGCCAGCCGGCGACCTGGCCGAGCGCGGTACCGCCCGGCACGCCGAGGATGTTGGCGAGCGTCAGGCCGGCGAAGACGAGCGCCATCGCCCGGGCGCGCTGGTTGCGCGGCACCAATGTGCCTGCGACGACGGCACTGATGCCGAAGAATGCGCCATGGCCGAAGGCGGTGAAGACGCGGGCGGCCATCAGCAGCCCGTAGGTCGGGGCGATGGCGCAGAACAGATTGCCGAGCACGAAGAGCGCGGCGAGGCCCACGAGCGTCAGCTTGCGCGGCAGGCGCGATGTCGCCACGACGATGATCGGACCGCCGACGACGACGCCGATGGCGTAGCCGGTGATGAGGAGGCCGGCGCTCGGGATCGACACGCCGAGATCGGCCGCCACTTCCGGCAGGAGCCCCATGATGACGAATTCCGTCGTGCCGATGCCGAACGAGGCAATGGCAAGGGCAAAGAGCGCGATCGGCATGAAAGGATCCGGCAGGCGAGAGGCGGGGAAGCGGGGAGGGCGCCGCGCTAGGAGCGAGGCGGGGAAGCTGTCGGATCATGGTGGATGGATTGCGCATTTTGCAATGCACAATCCATCAGCTCTCGCGTTTTGCGACGCGGCGTTGCCGGTTTGCCCGGCCCTGGATCCTAGGTGATCGAGGTGAACAGGCGGTCCCAGCGGATCGCCCACGGCCACTTCCAGAATTCCCAGATGCGGGCGCCGTCGGCGATCGAGAAGAAGACCCAGCGCGCCTTGCCCTCGACATTCTCGAGCGGCACGTAGCCCATCGACTGCATGTCGCGGGAATCGGCGGAATTGTCGCGATTGTCGCCCATCATGAACAGATGGCCGGGCGGGACTTCGTATTTCGGCGTGTTGTCGAAGGAGCCGCGATCGCCCTCGATCTCGATGATCTGGTGCTTGACCCCGTTCGGCAGGGTTTCCTCATAGTGCGGCGCCTGGATCGGATTGCCGAAGAAATCCTTCGTCTCGTGCGGCGGCAGCGGCGTCCGCTCGACCAGCTGGTCGTTGATGTAGAGGCGGCCGTCGGTAACCTGGACCGTGTCGCCGGGCAGGCCGATGACGCGCTTGATGTAGTCGGTCGAATTGTCCTTCGGGCCCTTGAAGACGACGATGTCGCCCTGCTTCGGCTCCGAGCCCCAGATGCGGCCCTCGAACGGGGCGATGCTGAAGGGGAAGGAGTGGCGGGAATAGCCGTAGGAATATTTGGAAACGAACAGATAGTCGCCGATTTCCAGGGTCGGGATCAGCGAACCCGACGGAATCTCGAACGGCTGGAACAGGAAGGTGCGGACGATCAGGGCGATGATCAGCGCTTCGGCGAAGACGCGGATGGTACCGCCAAGACCGTCATTGGACGATTTCTTCTTCTCGGCGGACTTCTCGATTTCAGCCATCATGCGACTTTCAGCCGATTGGGGAACCCGTCATTTAGGCGATACGCGACCCAGGGGCAACCGCGCGCCGTCGACGCAGGCGGGCAACCCGGCCGTTGTCGGCTCGTCTCGCGGTAGACAGTGCGTCTCCGGCGGCCGGGGCTGACATCGCGGCAGCGGCGCGCCATATCAGCGGTCTCGGCCGCGGCCTTCGCCGGGTCCCCCGGCGTCATCCGATGAGGCGATCAGCATGGAATTCGGCATCTACACCTTCGGCGACAACATGGCCGATCCGACGACCGGCGTCCGCCTCGACCCGGCGGAGCGGATCCGCGACCTCCTTGAGGAGATCGAGCTCGCCGACCAGCTCGGCCTCGACGTCTTCGGCCTCGGCGAGCATCACCGCCCGGATTTCCTGATCTCGTCGCCGGAAGTCGTGCTGGCCGCCGCTGCCGCGCGGACGAAGTCGATCCGCCTGTCGAGCGCCGTCACCGTGCTCTCCTCCGACGATCCCGTGCGCGTCTTCCAGCGCTTTTCGACGCTCGACCTGATCTCGAACGGTCGCGCCGAGATCATGGCCGGGCGCGGCTCCTTCATCGAGTCCTTCCCGCTGTTCGGCTTCGACCTCGGCGACTATGACGAGCTGTTCTCTGAGAACCTCGACCTGCTGCTGCGGATCCGCGACGCCGAGCGCGTGACCTGGCCGGGCGGGCATCGCGCCGCGATCCGGGATCTCGGCGTCTATCCGCGTCCGGTGCAGGATCCGCTGCCGGTCTGGATCGCCGTCGGCGGCACGCCGCAGTCGGTGGTGCGCGCCGGCGTCCTCGGCCTGCCGCTGGCGATCGCGATCATCGGCGGCAACCCGGCGCATTTCCAGCCGCTGGTCGAGCTCTATCACCGCGCGGCGAAAGAGGCCGGCAGCGATCCGGCGGGGCTGCGCGTCGGCATCAACTCGCACGGCTTCATCGCCGAGACCTCGCAGGAGGCGGCCGACATCGCCTTTCCGCCCTTCGCCGCCGCGATGACCAAGATCGGCAAGGAGCGCGGCTGGCCGCCGACGACGCGCGGCCAGTTCGAAGCGCAGCGCCGCCTGCAGGGCGCGCTGTTCGTCGGCAGCCCGTCCGAGGTCGCGGAGAAGATCCTCTACCAGCACGAGCTGTTCGACCATGACCGCTTCCTGATCCAGTTCAGCGTCGGCACGCTGCCGCACGACAAGATGATGAAGTCGATCGAGCTGTTCGGCACCCGCGTCGTGCCGGAGGTGCGCAAGGCGCTCGGCGCCGCCGCGGCGGCTACGCCGGCGCTAACGCCGCGCTAACGATCCGGTAACAGGCGTTAACAGCCGGGAAGAAGCGTTAACGGGCGGGCTGACGGCGGCGGCGAAGCGATTCGCGTTCGCCGTCCGCAAGGCGTCGTCCGGACGCTTCCATTCCCCCGCGTCTCCCTCGAAAAGGTCAGCGAAACTGTCATTTTCGCGCTGATGTTGACGCGCGCCGCGCCTGCAACCCGAATTTTTTTGCAGGCGTTAACTCCCTCGGAAACCCACGGTTTTTTCGTCCGATCCGTTAACGGCCCCGGCGTGGTTAACCACTCGTTAACCAGCGTGTCGCACAGATTGCTTAACAGAAGGCAAATTGCGATCGTGGCTACTCCCGCTTCAAAACAACGCGCTGCAATCCGGTTCCGGGGAAGGTCCTTCCTCGCCACCGTGCTGGCGCCCGAACTTCCACTGGCCGAATGGCTTGCGGAGCTCGACAAACTTTCCAAACGTTCCGAGGGCTACTTCGCCAGTCGCCCCGTCATTCTCGACGTCACCGGCCTCGCCATCACCAAGCGCGACTTCGCAGAGCTGATCGCAATGCTCTATGAGCGCGAGATCAAGGTGATGGGGGTCGAGGGCGCCGATCCGTCCTGGCTCGGCTTCGGCATGCCGCCCTCCGTGAGCGGTGGCAAGCAGACCGAAATCCTGCACAAGCCGTCCGCCGAGCCACCCAAGCAGCAGCAGAGCTTCGCCGATCGGGCGATCCCCTCGCTCCTGATCGAGACGCCGGTCCGTTCCGGCCAGTCGATCATTTTTCCGCAGGGTGACGTCACGGTGGTGGGCTCCGTCGCTTCCGGCGCCGAGATCATCGCCGGCAACTCGATCCACATCTACGGCACGCTGCGCGGCCGGGCGATCGCGGGGTCGACGGGGAATGCCGGGGCGCGGATCTTCTGCCAGAAATTCGAGGCCGAGCTGATCGCCATCGACGGCCTCTACCAGACTGCCGACGATCTGGACGCGAGCCTTCGCGGCCGGCCGATCCAGGCTTGGCTTGCGAATGACAAAATGAACATGGCGGCGCTGGCCTGAGCCAGCAAGGAGCAGAAGCAATGTCTCAGGTTCTCGTTGTGACATCGGGCAAGGGCGGCGTGGGCAAGACCACGTCCACGGCAGCCATCGGCGCTGCGCTGGCCCTGTCCGGACAGCGCGTCGCCGTCGTCGATTTCGATGTCGGTCTGCGCAATCTCGACCTCGTCATGGGCGCCGAGCGCCGGGTCGTCTACGACCTGATCAACGTCGTGCAGGGCGAGGCCAAGCTGCAGCAGGCCCTGATCCGCGACAAGCGGCTCGACACGCTCTATGTGCTGCCGGCCTCGCAGACGCGCGACAAGGACGCCCTGACCGAAGAGGGCGTCACCCGCGTGATGGAGGAACTGCGCAACCATTTCGACTGGGTCGTCTGCGACAGCCCGGCCGGCATCGAGCGCGGCGCCATGCTCGCCATGCGCCATGCCGACGTCGCCATCGTCGTCACCAATCCGGAAGTCTCGTCGGTGCGCGATTCCGACCGCATCATCGGCATGCTCGACTCGAAGACCGTCAAGGCCGAGAAGGGCGAGTACATGGAGAAGCACCTCCTGCTCACCCGCTACGACGCGGCGCGGGCCGAGCGCGGCCAGATGCTCAAGGTCGACGATGTGCTGGAGATCCTGTCGATCCCGCTGCTCGGCATCATCCCCGAGAGCGAGGCCGTGCTGAACGCCTCGAACGTCGGCTGCCCGGTGACGCTGGTCGACAGCGACAGCGCCCCGGCGCGCGCCTATCTCGACGCCGCCCGGCGCCTCGAAGGCGAGAACATCCCGATGGTCGTTCCGTCCGAGCGGCGCGGCTTCATGAGCAAGCTTTTCGGTCGGAGGGCTGCATGACGATCTTTAACTTCTTCAAGCCGGCGCGCTCCGCGCCGGTGGCGCGCGATCGACTGCAGATCCTGCTGCAGCACGAGCGTGTCTCGGCCGGCTCCAGCGACCTGATCGCCAAGCTCCGCGAGGAGATCATCGGCGTCATCGCCCGCCACGTCGACATCCCGGCCGACAAGGTCCAGGTCAAGATGCAGCGGGCCGAGGCGGTCTCGACGCTCGAAGTCGAGATCGAACTGCCGAATCCGGTTCGCCGCCGCGCGGAAGCGGCGGCCTGATAACAGACGAAAGGCCGGCATTCTTGCCGGCCTTTCTATTGGGACACCGCCGAACTTGGTTTCCGTAGGGTAATATTTGCTTCCCGTTCGATCTCGGGACGGGCTGCTGGAGTTTTTCTTTTCGGCCGCTGCATATTCCTCTGGTTTCGCAAACCGGAAAGCCGTCATCTGAACGAGTTGGCTCGCGGGGGAAGTTGGCATGGCACTCTATATTCTGGCTTTGTTGATCGGCGTCGTCGCCGGACTGCGCGCGATGACCGCGCCTGCGGCGGTCAGCTGGGCGGCCTATCTCGGCTGGATCAATCTCGACGGCAGCTGGCTCGCTTTCCTCGGCCATTGGATCGTGCCGTGGATCCTGAGCCTTCTGGCGCTCGCCGAGCTGATCACCGACCAGTTGCCGAGCACGCCGAGCCGCAAGGTGCCGGTGCAGTTCGGCGCCCGGATCTTCATGGGCGCCGTCAGCGGCGCGGCGATCGGCTTCGCGGGCGGGAGCTGGATTGGTGGCCTCGTCGCCGGCGCGATCGGCGCCGTGATCGGCACGCTCGGCGGCTACGAGGCGCGCAAGCGCCTGGTCGCGGCGACGGGCGGCAGGGACCTGCCGATCGCGCTGCTCGAGGACGCCATCGCCATCGGCCTGGCGCTCTGGGTCGTCGCCTACGTCACCTGAGGGCTAGGTGGCCGCGCAGCCGCCCTCTCGGCATTCGTCACCTCGCGGATCAGGGCGATGAAGGCCCGCAACCCGGCCGGGACGTGGCGGCGGCCGGGATAGTAGAGGCAGAGGCCCGGCGTCGCCGGCGTCCAGTCCTGCAGCACGCGCACGAGCCGTCCGGCCTCGATGTGCGGCGCCACCGACCATTCGCTGGTCCAGATCAGGCCGGCGCCCTGCAGGGCGGCCTCGACCATCAGATTGTGGTTGTCGAGGGTCAGCGGTCCCTTGACGTCGACCTCCAGCGTTTCGCCATGCCGCTCGAACTCCCAGCGATAGACGCCGCCGCTCGGCACGCGGCTGCGGATGCAGTCATGCGCCAGCAGGTCGCCCGGCGTGAGCGGCAGCGTCCTGCCGGCGAAATAGGCCGGTGAGCCGACGACGGCGAAGCTCAGCGCCGGGCTGCACGGCACACTGATCATGTCCTGCGGCACCAGATCGGCCAGCCTTATCCCGGCGTCGAAACCCTCGGCCACGATGTCGACCAGCCGTCCTTCGGTGACGAGATCGATCTGCATGTCGGGAAAGCGCCGGAGAAATTCGAGCACCACTGGCGCGAGAATCCGCATCGCCGCGCCCTCCGAGGTGTTGATGCGGAGGATGCCGGTCGGCGTGTCGCGGAACCGGTTGACCGCCTCCATCGCGTCGGAGATATCCCGCAGCGCCGGCCGGATCTGGGCGAGGAACTGCTCGCCGGCCTCCGACAGCGAGACGCTGCGCGTGGTGCGGTTGAACAGCCGCACGCCCATTCGGCTCTCGAGCGTCGCGACGGCGTGGCTGAGCGCCGAGGGCGACATGCCGAGTTCGCGCGCCGCGGCGCGAAAGCTGCGGTGGGTCGAGATCGCCACGAGGGCATTGAGCTCAAACAGGCCGGTCCGGTTCATTGTTCGAATTCCTGCATCACGTTGTGCAGGATTGGCCAGATTGTCACATCAATCAAGCGTGTCCATTGTCGCCTTCGCCGGATCCCCCCGTCCGGCCCCGATGGAGAATCCCATGAAGCAGACCGTCCTCGTCACCGGCGCATCCTCCGGCATCGGCCAGGCCGCCGTCCGGCTCTTCGCCGGCAAGGGCTGGAACGTCGTTGCGACCATGCGCAATCCCGAGCGCGACGCCGATTTCGCCGGCCTGGACGACGTGCTGGTCGCGCGCCTCGATGTCGAGGACCAGGCGAGCATCCAGTCGGCGATCGCCGCCGGCATCGAGCGCTTCGGCCGCATCGACGCGCTGGTCAACAATGCCGGCTACGGCCAGTACGGGCTGTTCGAGGCGCTGCCGCGCGAGGTGATCCAGCGCCAGTTCGACGTCAACGTCTTCGGCGTCATGGACGTCACGCGGGCGGTCCTGCCGCATTTCCGCGCCAACCGCAGCGGCGTCGTCCTCAATGTCAGCTCCGGCGCGGGCCTGTTCACGCTGCCGCTGATCTCGCTCTACTGCGCCAGCAAGTTCGCGCTGGAGGGCTTCTCCGAGGCGCTTTCCTACGAGCTCGCCTCCCAGAACATAACGGTCAAGCTGGTTATCCCGCATGGCGGCGTCGCGGCGACGCGCTTCTCCGAGCGCTCGGCCGAGGACTTTGTCACCGATCCGGCGCTCGCCGACTATGACGACTTCGTCGCCCGCAGCAACGCGGCCTTCGCCCAGATGGGGAGCGCGCGGACCATGACGTCAGCCGATGTAGCCGAGGTCATCTTCGGCGCTGTCACGGACGGGACCGATCGGCTGCGCTATCTGGTCGGCGACGACGCGCGCGGCTTCGTCAAGGCGCGGCGCACGCTGGACGACGCCGACTATGTCGAGTTCATGCGCTCGCATTTCCGCAAGCAAACACCCGCTCAATAGTGCGGCGGCGGCGGCTCGGGCTGGTTCGGGCGACCGATCTGTTCGGTCGTCTCGCGCAGCTGGTCTGTCAGCTGCGCGATCTTGCGGGTGAGCAGGTCGATCTGCTTCCACTGATCGGTGACGGCCTTGTTCAGATCCTCGATCGTCTCGTCCTGATAGGCGAGGCGGATCTCGAGCGCGTCGATGCGGCCCGCGAGCGCGTCCGTTTCGGCCATCCGATCCTCCTAGTTCCGCATCGTCCGCGAGCGGACCGGACCCGCTCCTAGAGCATTTCATCGTCTCGTGGATACGACGAAATGCTCTAGCGCCTTGTTTCGTCGCGTTTTCTTATCGCGAACCGGTATCCACTTCGCTTGAAAACGCTCCCTAAGGCGTGCGGCTTGCCGATGCAAGCGAGGCGGACGGCATCTCCGCGGCGCACTCGGCCGCCCGCGCGAGAAGGAGCTCGCGTTCGCGCTGGTTCCTCGTGAGCGAGGCCGCGCGTTCAAACTCGCCCGCCGCCTCGTCGAGGCGGCCGAGCTTCATCAGAAAATCGGCCCGGACGCCCGGCAGGAGATGCGAGGTGGCGAGCGCCGGCTCGTTCGTCAGCGCGTCGGCGATGGCGAGGCCCGCCGCCGGGCCATAGGCCATGGCGACGGCGACGGCGCGGTTGAGCTCGACGACGGGCGAGGGGGTGAGGGCGGCGAGCTCGGCATAGAGATCGGCAATCCGCAACCAGTCGGTCTGCTCCGCCACCGCGGCGCGGGCGTGGCAGGCGGCGATGGCGGCCTGCAGCGTATAGGGGCCGCGCGGCCCCAGCGCCTCGGCGCGCGCCAGCGCCGCGAGACCGCGCCGGATCAGCAAATGGTCCCAGCGGGCGCGGTTCTGGTCGAGCAGCAGCACCGGCTCGCCATTGGGGCCGACCCTCGCGGCGAAGCGCGACGACTGGATCTCCATCAGCGCGACAAGCCCGTGCACTTCCGGCTCCTCGGGCGCGAGACCGGCGAGGATGCGGCCGAGGCGCAGCGCCTCCTGCGCCAGTTGCGGGCGGATCCAGTCCTCGCCGACGGTCGCCGCGTAGCCCTCGTTGAAGATCAGGTAGATCACCTCGCAGACCGAGGCGAGGCGTTCCGACAGTTCCGCGCCGCGCGGCACTTCATAGGCGACGTCGGCATCGGCGAGCGACCGCTTCGCGCGGACGATGCGCTGGGCGATGGTCGGTTCCGGCACGAAGAAGGCGCGGGCGATCTCCGGGGTGGAGAGGCCGCCGATCAGGCGCAGCGTCAGCGCGACGCGCGCCTCGCGCGACAGGATCGGATGGCAGGCGGTGAAGATGAGCTTGAGGAGATCGTCGCCGATATCGTCGTCCAGCCGCGCCTCCAGGGCGGCGACGACATCCTCCTGGTCGAGATCGAGCCCGTAGCCGATCTCGACATGCTTGCGATCCTGCATCTTGCGATGGCGCAGCCGGTCGATCGCCCGGCGCTTGGCGGTCGCCATCAGCCAGGCGCCGGGATTGTCGGGGATGCCCTGTTCCGGCCAGCGTTCGAGGGCGGCGACCAGCGCGTCCTGCGCCAGCTCCTCGGCGAGCGAGATGTCGCGCAGCATGCGCGCGAGGCCGGCGACGAGCTTGGCCTGCTCGATCCGCCAGACTGCGTTGATCGCCTGATGTGTCTCCGCATTGCTCACGGTTGCGGATCAGGCCACGTCCCGTCCGCCGGCGCAAGTCGGTTGCATGACGTTGTGGTATGCCGTCACCCTCAGCCGCCTTCGGTCGCGGCCTTCAGATTGGCGAGACCGCTCTCGAAGTCGCTGCCGATCAGCTTGTCCATGTCGACGAAGAGGCCCATCACCCGGGTGACCAGCGGCGCCGGGCCGTCCATCGACCAGCGCACCCGCGTGGCGTCGCCATCCGGGACGAGCGTGAACTCGGCGATGCTGCTGGACCGCATCGGCTTGATGAAATCGAGATCGATGCGGAGCTGCGACGGCGGCGAGGTCTTGGCGATTTCCATCCGTCCGGCGCCGACCTTGCCGCTGCCGCTCCATTCGTAGACGGATCCTTCGCCGCTCGCGGGACCCGCGAAGGTCCGCTGCATGGCCGGGTCAAGCTTCTCATAGGGCGACCAGAGCGCCCAGCTGTGGAAGTCGTTCAGCAGCGGGAAGATCCGTTCCGGCGGCGCGTGAATGCGCGCCTCGCGCTGGATGTGGAGGCGGTCCGGGCGGGTCGCCGCATAGGCGACGACCACTCCGATGACGACGATCAGCAGCGCGAGTGCGATAGCGATGAATTTCAGCATGAGGCTCTCCTGGAAGGTTGGGACAGCGCGGAAGTTGGGACAGTGCGTCGCGCCGTCAGGCGCTGTTCGCTCCGGTCTGCATCGCCTCGAAACCGGCGGCGGCCTTCTGGACGTCCTCGGGGAAGTCCTCCATCTCCTGCACCTGGCGGATTTCGATCACCTCGTTCTCGCCGCCCGGGCATTTCTTCGCCCATTCGATCGCTTCCTCGCGGGAGCCGACGCGGATCATCCAGTAGCCGCCGAGCACTTCCTTCGCCTCGGCGAAGGGGCCGTCCTGCACGACGGGCTTGCCGCCGGGAAAGCTGACGCGGGCGCCCATGGAGGGCGGATGCAGGCCGTCGCAGGCGAGCAATATGCCGGCCTTCTGCAGGGCCTCGTTGAATTTCATCATCTCCGCGACGGCGTCCGCTTCGGGCAGCGTGCCCGGCGTCGCCGTCTCGTAGCCCTTGGGGATCATCAGCAGCATGAAGCGCATGGTCGTATCCTGTGCGTGAGAAAGGGTGGAGAGTTCGTTCAGCCCTTGGAGCCGGTTTCGATCTGGCGCAGCCGATCGATCGACGGGCTCGGCGCGAAATCGTCGAATTCAAACAATTGCCGCAGCTCGATCTCGGCTTCCTTGCCTTCGCCGGCGGGGTTCGGCATCCGCTTTGCCCAGGCGATCGCCTCGTCGCGCGATTTGACCTCGATGATCGTGTAGCCGGCGATCAACTCCTTCGCCTCGGCGAAGGGACCGTCGATGACGAGGCGCTGGCCGCCGGAAAAGCGGATCCGCGCGCCCTTCGCGGTCGGCTGCAGGCCGGAGGCGTCGAGAAGCGCCCCTGCCTTGGCCAGATCCTCGTGATAGGCGGCCATTTCGGCGATCCGCTTTTCCTCCGGCATGACGCCCGCTTCCGTGTCCCGGTTGGCCTTGACGAGGATCATGAACCGCATCGGTCCGCTCCTGCTTGGTCGATGGCGCCGGCGATCCGGCGGATGACGAGGCGGTAATCCCCGTGCTCTGACAACACGTCGAGCGGGCAAACGCGGAATCGACAGGGCGTCGATCTTTTTTCCGTCGCCACGCTGCGCGCTGGCGCTGGCGTTGTCCGGCTACCGGGGCGCTGCTAGACACGGTCGGGTGGTGGAGCGGCGACGGGAGGACGGATTGGACAAGGCGCATTCCGGCGACGATGTCGTGCTCAGCCTCGACGAGGTATTCGCGCTCTCGAAATCGGTCCTGGTCGCGGCCGGTCTGACGGAGGCGCAGGCGGCCCCGCTCGCCCGCGTGTTGACCGAAGGCCAGCGCGACGAGTGCCATTCGCATGGCCTGTTCCGGCTACCCGGCTGCGTCCAGACGATCCATCATCCGCGCTTCAACCGCGACGCCGTGCCAGATGTCACCGACACGACGGCGGCGGTGACCCGGGTCGATGCGCAGTTCGGCTTCTCGCTGCCGGCGCTCGAAGCGGCGATGCCGCGCTTCGTCGAGAAGGCGAGGGCGATCGGCATCTCGGTGCTCGCCATCAACAACTGCTTCCACATCACCGCGCTCTGGCCCGAGATCGAGAGGCTGACCGCGCAGGGGCTGGTGGCAATCGCCATGACGCCGAGCCACAGCTGGGTCGCGCCGGCCGGCGGCACCAAGGGCGCGCTCGGCACCAATCCGATCGCCTTCGGCTGGCCGCGCGAGGGGCAGGAGCCCTATGTGTTCGATTTCGCCACCAGCGCGATCGCGCGTGGCGACATCTCGCTGCACAAAATGGCCGGCAAGCCGCTGAAGGAGGGCTGGGCGTTCGACGCGGACGGCAACCCGACGACGAGCGCGGCGGCGGCGCTCGAAGGCGCGATGCTGACCTTCGGCGGGCACAAGGGCTCGGCGCTCTCGACCATGATCGAGCTATTGGCCGGGCCGCTGATCGCCGACATGACCAGCCTGGAATCGATGGATTTCGACGACGGCCTCAAGGCCGCCCCCTGCCATGGAGAGATCCTGATCGCCTTCGACCCGGCGATCCTCGGCGGCGGTTCGCGCGACAACCAGGCGAGCAGCGAGCGGCTGTTCTCGGCCATCGCGGACCAGGGCGCGCGGCTTCCCTCGACGCGCCGCTACGCGGCGCGGGCGCGCAGCCTGGCCAACGGCGTCCACGTTCCGCGCCATTTGTATGAACAGATCATGGCGCTGCCCCGGGCTGGCTGACCGCCTCGCCCTTGCCGTCCCGCACCCGGTGCGCCGTGACGCAGGCGAAGACGCTCGCCACCACCAGGACGATGGCGACGCCTTCCAGCGTCGTCGGCAGGCGGCGTTCCCAAAGGAAGCCATAGAGCAGGGCGAATAGCGTCTCGAACAGGATCATCTGGCCGACCAGAGTGAGCGGCATCAGGCGGCTCATCCAGTTCCAGAACGCATTGCCGATGATCGAGGCGAACAGCGCGACGCCGGCCGCGACGGCGGCGAAGCGCAGCCATTCGTTGGCATCGTGGCTATGCGCGCCGATCAGGATCGCCGGCGGCAGTAGCAGCAGCGCCAGCCCGCCCGTCACGACGCCGGTCAGAAGATTCCAGTCATGCGACGACAGGTGGCGAACGCGGACCAGCCAGCGGGCGTTGCCGATGGCAAAGCTCGTCCACGACGCCAGCGCGGCGATGGCGCAGGCAAGGCCGATCAGGCCGCCCGGCTGCAGGCCCGCGTCGATCGAATGGAGCGATTGCCAGCCGATGCAGAGAATGCCCGCCGTGCCGAGCAGCAGCGACGGCGCCAGCCGCGACAGCGGCGTCGCGCCATGGTCGCGGCTGCCGATCAGCGTCACGGCAACCGGCAGGAAGCCGATGATCAGCGAGGTCATGGCGATGCCGCCGAGCTGCACGGCGCTGGCGAGCAGCACATAGTAGAAGATGTTGCCGAGCAGGCTGAGCCAGACCAGCGCCCACCAGTCGCGCGGGGTCAACTGGCGAACCACCCGGCGCCAGCGCGGCGCGATCAGCACGATCGCGAACAGGCCATAGGCGAGATAGCGTGCGGTGGCGAGCTGCAGCGGCGTGAACTCGCGCACCAGCTCGGGCGCCAGGAAGACGAGGCCCCATAGCGCGCCGGCGGCGATGCCGCAGCCAACTCCAACCCATATCCTGCCGTTGCTGGTCACGATCGTCTCCGGGAAAGGCCCGGTCATGACAGGTCGGGATGGGCGTTTCTCGGCCGAGGCTATCGCATTCTAGGCCAAAGCTCTCCAGGAACGTTCGCCGTTCATTCGGGCCGGTCCGTTGCCCGGCTCTGGCGACGATAGGCGGCGGGCGTCAGGCCCGTCGTGCGGCGCATGGCGCGGGTCAGCGCGTTCTGGTCGGAATAGCCGGCGCGGAACGCCAGCTCGGCGATGGAGGCGTCCGAATTCGCCAGCCATTCGCGCGCCCGCCGGAGCCGCAGTTCCGACAGCCAGGCCGCCGGCGTCGTGTCGAGCTCGCTGCGGAACAGCGCGTGCAGCCGGCTGACGCTCATGGCGATCCTCTCCGCCATCCGCTCGGTCGTCCAGGGTTGACCCGGCGCCGCCTCGATCTGGCCGAGCAATGCCGCCAGCCGGGATTGCGGCCGCGCCGGCGTCTGCACCAGGGCGTCGAGCAGCAGCGGCAGCCAGTGTTCCAGCTGGTCGTCCTGCGCGCCGTCGCCGCCGGCGACGAGGCTCATATAGTCGATCAGCCGGTTCGCCATGGGCGCCAGCGGCAGGAACGGGCGGGCGACCAGCCGATCGGCGACCTCGGGCGCGAGCTGCGTCAGGTCGAGATCGACGATCAGCGATCGGTTGGCGCGGTCGCCCTCCTGCGAATGCGGCAGGCCCGTCTCGACGAAGGCGGCGCGGAAGGCGTCGAGCTGCTGTTCGCGGCCTGCGATGTCGATCGCCAGCGTGCCCCTCAGCGGCAGGACCAGCTGCGCGAAATCGTGCCGGTGCGGCGCGCTGACGCCGCCATAGCTGCGGATATCGAGGTTGAGGAGGGCGTGCGGGCGCATGGCTCCATCCTATCAGCTCGCGCCGGACATTTTGAACGGAGATCTCGCCGCAAACTTTGCATGCCGACCTCTTCAAATTCCGCAGCGGCTGTTCTACTTTCGTACCCATGGCCAAGCGTCCCAAAACTTCCGGCTTCGGCGAAGCGCCGCAGGCTCCGCTCGAAGGCACTCCCCTGTCGGGCAATATCGCCGACTGGATGGAGGAGATCGCGCGCGCGGCGGACGCCGAGCCGATCGCCCCCAAGCCGAAGCGCGCGCCCCGCGCGCGCCCCGAGCGCATGCAGCTCGTCGACCTGCCGGTCGACGAGGGCCGCAAGGCGAAGGGCGCCAAGAAGGCCGACAAGAAGGCGGAAAAGGGCGCCGGCGACACGCACAAATCCTCGCGCGGCACGTCGATCGGCATCGCGGCGACGGCGCGCGAGCGCGCGGCGAGCGGTCTCAATCCCGTCTCCGGCCTCGAGATCAGCCTCGAAGAGGCGGAATCGATGTCGGCGTCGTCGGTGACGGCGACCGTCGCAGCGCTGTCGGCGCTGATCGAGACGGGCCGGCCGGAAATCCAGGACAAGACCTGGGTGCCGCACCGGCCGCCGCGGCCGGAAAAGTCGGAAGGCGGCAGGCCGTTCCAGATCGTCTCGCCCTTCGAGCCGCGCGGCGACCAGCCGAACGCCATCCGGGAACTGGTCGAGGGCGTCGCCGAACAGGAGCGCGACCAGGTTCTCTTGGGCGTCACCGGCTCCGGCAAGACCTTCACCATGGCCAAGGTGATCGAGAACACGCAGCGGCCGGCGCTGATCCTGGCGCCGAACAAGACGCTCGCCGCCCAGCTCTACGGCGAGTTCAAGGCGTTCTTCCCGGACAACGCCGTCGAGTATTTCGTCTCCTACTACGATTACTACCAGCCTGAGGCCTATGTGCCGCGCACCGATACCTTCATCGAGAAGGAATCCTCGGTGAACGAGCAGATCGACCGCATGCGCCATTCGGCGACGCGCTCGCTCCTGGAACGCGACGACGTCATCATCGTCGCCTCGGTCTCCTGCATTTACGGTATCGGCTCGGTCGAGACCTATACGGCGATGACCTTCGGCATCGAGCTCGGCGAGAAGCTCGACCAGCGGCAGCTGCTCGCCGATCTGGTGGCGCTTCAATACAAGCGCCAGGACCTGAATTTCGTGCGCGGCACCTTCCGGGTGCGCGGCGACACCGTCGAGATCTTTCCGGCCCACCTGGAAGATCGCGCCTGGCGCCTGTCGCTGTTCGGCGACGAGGTCGAGAGCATCACCGAGTTCGATCCCTTGACCGGCCAGAAGACGGCCGAGCTCAAATTCGTCAAGGTCTACGCCAATTCGCACTATGTGACGCCGAAGCCGACGCTGAACCAGGCGATTGCCTCGATCAAGCATGAGCTCCGGCTGCGTCTGGCCGAGCTGGAGGCCTCCGGCCGCCTGCTCGAGGCGCAAAGGCTGGAGCAGCGCTGCCGCTTCGACATCGAGATGATGGAGGCGACCGGCTCCTGCGCCGGCATCGAGAACTATTCGCGCTACCTGACCGGCCGCCTGCCGGGCGAGCCGCCGCCGACCCTGTTCGAATATCTTCCGGACAATGCGCTGGTTTTCACCGACGAGAGCCACGTCACCATCCCGCAGATCGGCGGCATGTATCGCGGCGACTTCCGGCGCAAGGCGACGCTGGCCGAATACGGCTTCCGCCTGCCGTCCTGCATGGACAACCGGCCGCTCCGCTTCGAGGAATGGGACGCCATGCGGCCGCAGACGGTGCACGTCTCGGCGACTCCAGGTACCTGGGAGATGGAAGCGACCGGCGGCGTCTTCACCGAGCAGGTCATCCGGCCGACCGGCCTGATCGATCCGCCCGTCGAGATCCGCTCGGCGACCAGCCAGGTCGACGACCTGCTCGGCGAAGTGCGCGAGACGGCGGCGAAGGGCTATCGCACGCTGGTCACGACGCTGACCAAGCGCATGGCCGAGGACCTGACCGAATATCTGCACGAGAACGGCGTCCGCGTCCGCTACATGCATTCCGACGTCGAGACGCTGGAGCGCATCGAGATCATCCGCGACCTCCGCCTCGGCGCCTTCGACGTGCTGATCGGCATCAACCTGCTGCGCGAGGGCCTCGACATCCCGGAATGCGGGCTGGTCGCCATCCTCGACGCCGACAAGGAAGGCTTCCTGCGCTCCGAGACGTCGCTGATCCAGACCATCGGCCGCGCGGCGCGTAACGTCGACGGCAAGGTCGTGCTCTATGCTGACCGCATTACCGGCTCGATGGAGCGGGCGATGGCGGAGACCAACCGCCGTCGCGAGAAGCAGATGGCCTACAATGCCGAGCACGGCATCACGCCGGAATCGGTCAAGAAGCAGATCGGCGACATCCTGTCGTCCGTCTACGAGCAGGACCACGTCACGGTCGATGCCGGCCTCGCCGATACGGCGCTCGTCGGCAACAATCTGAAGGCGCATCTCGACGCGCTCGAGAAGAAGATGCGCGACGCCGCCATGAACCTCGAATTCGAGACGGCGGCGCGGCTGCGCGACGAGATCAAGCGGCTCAAGGAGACCGAGCTCGCCATCGCCGACGATCCGCTGGCGCGCCAGTCGGCGATCGACGACCGCACCGGCGGCTATCGCGGCGAGCGCAAATACGGCAACGCCGCCAACCTGCCGCCGGAGCCGGCAACCCGGGCGCGCAAGAACGATCTCGACGAGATGACGGTGAAGCGCACCGAGGTTCCCGCGACGCGGGCGCGAAAGCCCGATCTGGACGAGATGGGGGTCAGCTCCAACCTGACCTCGGTTGCGACCGACGAACACGAGCGGCCGCGTCGGCCCGATCCGATGACGACAAACCATCGCCCCGGCGGCCGCTCGGTCGGCGGCCGCGCCGGCAGCACAGCCGGCCGCAAGGGTCCGAAGCGGCGGTAGAGCCGTCGGCTTCCTCGCCCTCAGAGGAACCCCTATCCGGCCGTCATGCCGCGCCCGATATCCATCATCCTGAGGTGCCCGAGCATAGCTCGGGCCTCGAAGGACGCACGGTCGCGGCGCAGCTTGTCGATTGCGCGGCCGCTCTGCGTGCTTCGAGACGGCCCTGCGGGCCTCCTCAGCATGATGAGTGTGGTGTTTTGCAGAGGTCTCCACTGGAGAGGCGGAGGCAGGACAGGCTTCCCTTTTCTTGAACCCTCCCCTTGAGGGAGGGTCGAAAACGCCTTCGTGTTTTCGGGGCGGGGCGCTTTGGAGAGACTGCTCCGATCTCTCGGATGGCCATGTCTTCTCTCAGACGCCCATGCCTCGCGGCTGCGCAAAGAGGCCCCTCCCCAAAACCGCTTCGCGGTTTTCACCCTCCCTCGAGGGGAGGGTTCAGACGGAGGCCAGTCCGAAAGTGGGCGCGGGCTACGCTCTTCGACGGTCCGTCAGCCTCAATCCTTGGTGCTCAGCGCCCAGGAGGCGTGGGTGACGCCGGCGAGGCGTTCGATGCGGCGGGCGACGGCGTCCATTTCGCTTGCCTTCACCGATGTGCTGACCAGCGTCACGACGATCTCGGCGAGGTTCTCGCCGCGCTCGACTACCTCGATGTCGCCGGCCGGGTAGTGCGCCTTTTCCAGCATGTCGGCCACGACGGTTCGCAGTCGCGGCAGATCGGTGTCGCGCACCGTCACCGTCACCTCATAGGTCGCCTCGGACGCTTCTTCGTCGAGCGGGATGCGGTTGATGGCGTTGACGAGCGGCCTGAGCAGCGTGTTGCCGGCGATGACGAACACGGTCACCAGCGCCGCATGCGCGATCATGTCGGCGCCCGCGCAGGCGCCGATCGCCGCCGCGCACCAGAGCGTCGCCGCCGTGTTGAGGCCACGGACGTTCATGCCCTCGCGCATGATCGCGCCGGCGCCGAGGAAGCCGACGCCCGACACGACATAGGAGATGACGCGCGTCGCCTCGACAGGGCCGGTGATCGCCATGGCGAGGTCGACGAAGGCGGCGGCGCCGACGGCGACCAGTACGTTGGTCCGAAGGCCCGCCGTGCGCTGGCGATACTGGCGCTCGGCGCCGACCAGCGTTCCGAAGATGAAGGCGGCGGTCAGGCTGACGACGGTGTCGAGGAAGGGCCAGAACTGGAAAGTCTCGATGAAACGCAATTTCGGCCCTGATTGGAGAGGTTGAGAATCAGACGAATCATCTTAGCCGGCGCGTATGCACGGCGCATGACGACGCATTCCGTCCCGGTCCCGGCCGCGACAATAGGCTGGCTGGCCTGTTTCGCCCCGAGCGTGACAATGCCGGTGAATCAGGAAGCCGGCATGGCGCTCATCGACGACTATCTTCCCGCCTATCAATTCAGCGAACGCCATTCTCGCCCGATCGCGGCCGCGCCGGAGCGCGTCATGGCGGCCGTCGCGGCCTATCGACCGGACAATGACCGCTTCTTCGCCGCGATGATCGGCCTGCGCGAATTGCCGATGCGGCTGTCGGCCCGGCTTTCGGGTCGTCCGGCTACGCTCGCCGCGCCGTTCGGATTGGCAAACTTCACCCGGCTCGACGAGCGTCGCGCGAGCGAGATGGTGTATGGCCTGGTTGGCCGGTTCTGGCGGCGGGATTTCGGGCTGGTGGCGATCCCCGACGGCGCGGCGTTTCGCGCCTTCAACGAGCCCGGCGTGGCCAAGTTGGTCGTGGGCTTCGCCGCCAAAAGGACCGAGGCCGGCACGCTTCTCGCCACCGAGACGCGGGTCCATTGCCCCGATCGCGCGGCGCTGCGCCGCTTCGCGCCCTACTGGTATCTGATCCGCCCGGTCAGCGGCCTGATCCGGCAGCGGATGCTCGCCGCGGTCCAGCGCGCCTGCGAGCGGCCCGATCCGGGGCAGGACTGACCCGCGTCTAGTCCTTGTCTTTGGGTGCGACGAGCACGAAGCCGCGCGTGCGGCCGCCATTGGCGTCGTCGGGCGTGTTCATCGCGGCGAAGAGATCGGCGCTAGTGACCCAGACGGGCGGATATTTGTAGCGGGCGACGTCGAGAATCAGGAAGCGGTCCGTGTCGGCGTCATAGGCCGCGAGCGGCGAGATGTGGCCGCCGACCTCCTGCCGGATCGACTTGCGCAGATAATTGACGACGACGAAATGGCCTGATTTCGCGAGATAGTCGCGCGCCGTCTCGCGGAAGGCGTCGAGGCTGGTATCGCCGGCATGCTGGACCGTCACGTCGACCGGCTGCGTCGTCAGAACGCCGCCGAGTTCGTCGAGCGTCATGCCCTGCTTGAGGATCGTCTCGCGCGCCACGATCGCGTCCGTGCGCTCGTCGAGCAGATTGTCCTGCGTGAAGACGTGGTAGGGCTCGTATCCCGGGGCGGCCGGGGCGGGGACGCCGGCAGCGTTCAGCACCATGACCATCGAGGCGACGCCGCAATAGGCCTGGTTCTTCTGGGTGACGAACTGGTCGGCGAGCGAGAAATAGGCCTCGCGCGCCTCGGCGCCGACCAGCAGCGCCTCGCCTTCCTCCGTCGCGGCGCCGATCAAATTGCTGGGCAGCGGCAGCGTCTCGGCGCTAGCGCCCGAGATTGCGACCAGCACGAAAAACACGATCCGGAAGGGGGAGACGATCATCGCGGCGCTCCTGGCGGGACGTTGGCCGGCAGAAACGCCGAGGCGGCCGTGGCCCGGCATCGCTCCCGGCTATGAGACTGGAAAGGCGGCGCCGAGCGGCGTCGATCCATGGATGGCCCTTCCCGGCGGCTATTTCTTCTTCATCTTCATGGCGGTCTCGCACGCCATCTTGCCGTCCGTCATCTTCATGTCGTTCGCCATGTACATCTTGCCGTCGGAGCCCATCATCATCATGACGCAGCTGTCCATCGGCTTGGCATCCTTCATCATGGCGTCCGTCATCATCTTGTCGGTGTGCGCCATCCGGCCCATGTGGCCGTCCGGCATCATCATGACGGTCTCGCCCTTTTTCATCATCATGGCGTCGGCGGCGAAAGCGGGGCTGGCGGCGACCGTTGCCAAGCCGGCAACCGCCATGACCATGGACCATGCGCGCATCTTTTCCTCCCACATCGGCGATAGCCGCCATTCTTCGGCGGCGCGTCAGTGTAGAACCACATGCTGTGTGCAAGCATAAACTGAGTATCACTTCGCCGTGTCATGCTCGGCATCGGATTGTGATTTCAGGGGTGACTCAAGCGGGGCGGGCGCCCCGCCTAGGGCCTTTCGAGGCCGGCTCGGTGAAGGCGGCGTGTCGCTTCGGGTGCCGTCGCGGATTGTTGGTGCGCGCGCCGCTGAAACGGCCATGCGCTGCCTACAAATTCATCAGCCCACCGGAGATGCTTCGAAATTGCCGCTAATTTCGTCGCTGATCTCAAGAGGATGAGCGCAATGCAAAATCGTATTTGACTGAGGCCCGAATTAAATCATACGAAGTGGTGCTGAGTGTCGTTCGGCTCGGTAGGGCGGGATTGGTGGACGATGGCAACCGCAGGGTTGCATGGCATTGTGATCGTAGGCTCGTGGAGGCGAAGCCGCCTGGATCGGCGGCTTGGGCGACACGCGTGAACAGACGTCGTACTAATTGGGAGAAGACGAATGAAGTTGTTCAAGTCCGCGCTTGCGGCGGTTACCGTCAGCATGCTGGCCCTCGCGCCGGCAGCGCACGCGGAAGACAAGGGCCTTGTCGGCGTCCTGATGCCGACGAAGACGATCCAGCGCTGGATCAATGACGGCGCCGACGTCAAGTCGCAGCTCGAGGCCAAGGGCTACACGGTCGACCTGCAGTATGCGCAGGACAACATCCCGAACCAGCTCAGCCAGCTCGAGAACGTGATCACCAAGGGCCCGAAGGCCCTGATCGTCGCCTCGATCGACGGCACGACGCTGACCGACGCGCTGCAGAAGGCTGCTGACGCCGGTGTCGTCGTCATCGCCTATGACCGTCTGATCAAGAAGACCCCGAATGTCGACTACTACACGACCTTCGACAATTACGGCGTCGGCGTGATCCAGGCGAATTCGCTGATCGAGGGCCTGAAGGCGCGCTTCCCGGACACCAAGCCGTGGAACGTCGAGCTGTTCGGCGGTTCGCCGGACGACAACAACGCCTACTTCTTCTATGACGGCGCCCTGTCGGTCCTGCAGCCGCTGATCGATGACGGCACGATCAAGATCAAGTCGGGCCAGACCGGCATGGACAAGGTCGGCACGATGACCTGGCTCGCCGCTACCGCCCAGGCCCGCATGGACAACCTCCTGTCGGCCAACTACGCGGACGGCTCGCGCGTCGACGGCGTTCTCGCCCCGAATGACGGCCTGGCCCGCGGCATCATCGCGTCGCTGCGCGGCGTCGGCTACGGCACCGGCGATCAGCCCTGGCCGATCGTGACCGGCCAGGACGCCGAGACCGCTTCGGTCAAGGCGATCATCGGCGGCGAGCAGTACTCGACGGTGTTCAAGGACACCCGCGAGCTCGCCAAGACGACCGTCGACCTGCTCGACACGGTCCTCTCGGGCGGCAAGCCGGAGAACCTCGACACCAAGACCTACAACAACGACGTCAAGGTCGTCCCGTCGATCCTGCTGAAGCCGCACGCGGTGGACAAGGGGAACTACGAGGCGCTCGTCGTCGAGTCCGGCTACATCAAGGCCGACGAACTC
Source organism: Kaistia sp. 32K (assembly GCF_016629525.1). Taxonomy (GTDB): domain Bacteria; phylum Pseudomonadota; class Alphaproteobacteria; order Rhizobiales; family Kaistiaceae; genus Kaistia. The sequence continues at coordinate 3,460,134 of NZ_AP024269.1, read as the reverse complement.
AAGTAATCACGACATAGAGGAGAGGGCCTCGCTTCGGCGGGGCCCTTTCTTGTAAGGCCGGCCTGGGGCTAGTGTCTCCCGGCCCATATGCCCTTTCCGGAGCGGCTCTGCATGACTTCCTATATTCTCGAGATGCGCGACATCACCAAGACCTTTCCTGGGGTCAAGGCGCTGTCGAACGTCAATCTCAAAGTCGAGGAAGGCGAAATTCACGCCATCTGCGGCGAGAATGGCGCCGGCAAGTCGACTCTGATGAAAGTCCTTTCTGGCGTTTATCCGAACGGCGATTACGAAGGCCAGATCATCTATCGCGGTAACGAATGCCACTTCCGCGGCATTCATGACAGCGAGGAGAAGGGCATCGTCATCATCCACCAGGAACTGGCCCTGGTCCCGATGCTGTCGATCACCGAAAACATCTTTCTCGGCAACGAAAACGCGAAGTTCGGCGTGATCGACTGGACCGCGAATGAAGAGCGGACCCGCGCCCTGCTGAAGAAGGTGGGTCTCAGCGAAGATCCGAATACGCTGATCACCAATATCGGCACCGGTAAGCAGCAATTGGTGGAGATCGCCAAGGCGCTGAGCAAGGAAGTCGAGCTGCTGATCCTCGACGAGCCGACGGCTTCTCTTTCGGAGAAGGACAGCCAGGCGCTCCTCGATCTGCTGCTCGAGTTCAAGCGTGAGGGCATCACCTCGATCATCATTTCGCACAAGCTGAACGAGATCAACCGCGTCGCCGACCACGTCACGGTCATTCGCGACGGGCGCACGATCGAGACGCTCGATCGCAGCCAGATCAGCGAGGACCGGATCATCACCTCGATGGTGGGTCGCTCGCTCGAGGACCGCTATCCGCCGCGCGACCCGAAGATCGGCGAGGTCCTGTTCGAGGTGAAGAACTGGTCGGTCTATCATCCGCTGCATGCGGAACGTCAGGTCATCAAGAACATCGACCTGAATGTCCGCAAGGGCGAGGTCGTCGGCATTGCCGGCCTGATGGGCGCCGGGCGCACCGAATTCGCCATGAGCCTGTTCGGGCGCAGCTACGGCCGCAAGATCACCGGCGAGGTCGAGCTGCACGGCAAGCCGATCGATCTCTCGACGGTCGACAAGGCGGTCAAGCGCGGCCTGGCCTATGTCACGGAAGACCGCAAGGTCTACGGCCTCAACCTGATCGAGGACATCAAGAACAACATCACGATCGCCAATCTGAAGGGCGTGTCGGGCTATGGCGTCATCAACGACCTGAAGGAACTTGATGTCGCCAACGAGTATCGCAGCAAGACGAATATCCGCTCGCCCAGCGTCTATCAGAAGACCGGAAATCTCTCGGGCGGCAACCAGCAGAAGGTGGTGCTGAGCAAATGGCTCTTCGCCAACCCGGAAGTGCTGATCCTCGACGAGCCGACGCGCGGCATCGACGTCGGCGCCAAATACGAGATCTACACGATCATTGCCCGGCTGGCGGCCGAGGGCAAGGCGATCATCGTGATCTCTTCCGAAATGCCTGAGCTCCTCGGCATCACCGACCGCATCTACGTCATGAACGAAGGCGCAATCGTCGGCGAGATGGCGGCAAGCGAGGCCAGCCAGGAGAAGATCATGCGCGCCATCGTGCGCGGAGAAGGAAGAATTGCATCATGACTGACACCGTTCCCACACAGTCGGGCGTTGCCCAGGACGTGCCGAGCGCGCCACGCGTTCCCGTCTCGTCGTTCACGTCCAATCTCCGGGAATACGGACTCCTCCTGGCGCTGATCGCCATCATGGTGTTCTTCCAGCTGACGACGGGCACCCTGTTCAAGCCGGTCAACCTCAGCAATCTCGTGCAGCAGAACAGCTTCATCATCGTGATGGCGCTCGGCATGCTGCTGGTCATCGTCTCCGGCCATATCGACCTTTCCGTCGGCTCGGTCGCGGGCTTCGTCGGCGCGCTCGCGGCGATGATGATGGTGATCTGGCCGCTCGGCGGGTTCCTCGGCAATCCGCTGGTCGTCGCGATCGTCTGCCTGATCGTCGGCGGCGCCATCGGCGCGGCGCAGGGCTACTGGATCGCCTATCACCGGATCCCGAGCTTCATCGTCACGCTCGGCGGCATGCTGGTGTTCCGCGGCCTCTGCCAGGGCCTGCTCGGCGGCGGCTCCTCGGTCGGTCCGCTTCCCGATTCCTTCAAGGCGCTGAGCTCGGGCTTCATTCCGGAAGTGCTCGGCACCTGGGTACTCGTCCCGCCGACGGTCAACGCGGCCGGCAAGACGGTTTTCGGCAGCGGCATCACGCTCAACATGACCACGGTCGTGCTCGGCATCATCGCGGTCCTGGCTTATGCGATCTCGGGTCTCCGCTCCCGCCGGACGCGCGAGAAGCATGGCTACGAGGCCGAGCCCTTCGTGCTCTTCGTCGTCAAGACGGTCGTCATCTCGGCGCTCGCCCTGTTCTTCGTCTACCAGTTCGCGGTCTATCGCGGCTTCCCGATCGTGCTCGTCGTGATGGGCATCCTCGTCGCCATCTTCTTCTTCATCACGCGGCACACGACCATCGGCCGTCGCGTCTATGCGATGGGCGGCAACATCAAGGCGGCGCAGCTCTCCGGCATCAAGACCGAGCGGCTGACGCTCCTCGTCTTCATCAACATGGGCGTGCTGTCGGCGCTCGGCGGCCTGATCATCGCGGCCCGCCTCGGCCAGGCCGTGCCGGCCGCCGGTCTCGGCAGCGAGCTCGACGTCATCGCGGCGGTGTTCATCGGTGGCGCGTCGGCCATGGGCGGCGTCGGCCAGGTGATCAGCACCGTCGTCGGCGGCTTCATCATGGGCGTGATGAACAACGGCATGTCGATCATGGGCGTCAACGTCGACTGGCAGCAGGTCGTGAAGGGTCTCGTCCTGCTCGGCGCCGTGGTCTTCGACGTCTACAACAAGAACAAGAGCTGACGGCTCCCCAGCCGCGGCAGAAATGAAGAAGCCCCCCGCTCGGCCGAGCGGGGGGCTTTTTTGTTGGGTGAGAGAGGGACGCTGGCGGCCTCCATTCTCCCTCAGGAGACCAACACCATCATCAACATGCTGAGGAGGCTCGAAGGGCCGTCTCGAAGCACGCAGAGCGGTTCAACTGTTGCCCCAAGCCCGTGCGTCCTTCGAGACGGCTTGCTACCGCAAGCCTCCTCAGGATGATGGGGATCGGGGACTGCATGACTGCCGGCGTTGTACGAAAATCTCCCCCCTCGGGAGAGGTGAGGGAATGGCCCAGCTTCACCCCTTCAAATAAGCCTTGAACTTCTCGCCAAAGTCCTTGTGCCAGCGCGACAGTGGCGGGCGGTTCTCGACGATGTCGCCGGCGGCCCAGAGGATGCGCTTCTCGTCGGTGGCGCGGTCGACGTCGTTGTCGGGGCAGAGGATGTAGAAATCGCCGCGATCGAGCGAGGCGAGCATGAAATCGACCGTTTCTTCCGGCGTCCAGGCGCCGGCCGGCTTCTCGGTGCGCTCACCCTTCGTCAGGTGCGTCCAGACGAAGCCGGGGATCAGCAGATGCGCGGTGATCTTCGCGCCCTCGATGTTGCGCAGCTCATGCGCCAGCGCCTCGGTCGCGACCTTCACGCCGGCCTTGGAGACGTTGTAGCCGGCGTCGCCCGGCGGCGTGGTGATGCCCTGCTTGGAGCCGGTATTGATGACGAGGCCGGGCTCGGTGCCATCAAGCATTTCCGGCACGAAGACCTGCATACCGTTGACGACGCCGAAGAGGTTGGTGCCGATGACGCGCTGCCAGTTGTCGAGCGAGCCGAGAACGGGGCCGGCGCCGTCGGTGCCGGCATTGTTCATCAGCACGTTGACCTTGCCGAAGCGCTCGTAGACGGCGTCCTTCAGCTTCTCGACATCCTCGCGGCTGGCGACGTTGGCGCGGACAGCCAGCACATCGGGGCCGAGCGAGGCCGCCGCCGCGTCGAGCGCGTCCTGGCGATAATCGGCGATGGCGACCTTCAGCCCCAGCGCCTGGAACTTCCTCGCGGCGGCGAGGCCGATGCCGGAGGCGCCGCCCGTGATGACGGCGACATGGTTTTCGGCGAGCGCGGGATGGGTCATGGCGGAGCGTCCGGTCTTGGTGGCGGAAGCGCGAGGCTAAGGCGCGCCGCCCCGGATTGTCCAGCCGCTAGGGAGACCTCGACGAGATGGTGCCGGTGAGCGCGGCGCGCTCCAGCCGGCGGCGGATCTCGTCCTGCTTGTCGCGGATCATGCCGGGAATGAGGAAGGCGTCGATCAGCACCCAGATGAAGCCGATGACGATGAAATAGCAGAGGATCTGCAGGATCGCGCTGCCGGGGCGGCCGAGATAGAAGCGGTGCGCCGAGACGAACCAGAGGAAGATCCAGAGCAGATAGGCGGTCGCCGTGCTCGGGCTCTCATTGGCCACGCGCATCTCGATCAGCATCTTCTCTTCGGTCGTCAGCGACATGGTCCCGGTCCCCTTGTGTTGCCGGGACCCTAGCGGAACCCAGCGGAAAGTGAAGCCGGCTTCTCGCCGGGTCTGATCCTTTCCGGCGACAAATCGCTTCTTGACGGCAGCGATGGCGCGGGCAGAGTGCGCGCCGCCATCCCCAGCCAAGGTCCCCCCATGCCGAACCTGCTCTCGCCAGCGATTGCGCCGGTCATTCTGCTCGTCATCTCCAACGTCTTCATGACGTCGGCGTGGTACTGGCACCTGAAATATCCGAATACCTTGCTGGTCAAGGTGATCCTGATCAGCTGGTTCATCGCGCTGTTCGAGTATTGCCTGGCGGTGCCTGCGAACCGGATCGGCCACGGCGTCTATTCGGCGGCGCAGCTGAAGACGATGCAGGAGGTGATCACCCTCGTCGTCTTCGCGCTGTTCTCATGGCTCTATCTGAAGGAGCCGCTCGGCTGGAACCACCTGGTCGGCTTCGCGATGATCGCCGGCGGCGCGGCCTTCATTTTTCACAAGTTTTGAGCGGGGCCGCCAGCCAGAACTGCTCGATCTCGAAGCTGTCGTCGTGATGGCGGCGTCGTTCGCCGGCGGCCTGCGGCCGCCGGACATGCACGCGCTGCGACGGGAGGGCAGGGCGGTTGCGCATGATCAGCCGTCCACGTCGGCCTGGACGACGGGCACGAGCGGGCCGAGCAACATGTCGCCATGGGTCGCCCCATGCGTCGCCTGCTGCTCCGGGGCCGGCGTTTCGGCGGGACGGCCGCTGAATTCGTGCACGGACACGATGGCGACGAGCGCGGCGGCGTAGGCAGCCATCCAGATATAGAAGGCGCCGCGCGTCGCGGTTTCGCGGCGGGGCCGTGCCGGCCTGGTGCTCTTCTGCGTGCTCATCATCGTATCCCGTCGATCTATCTGCGGTCTTCCCCGTCCCACGCCACCATAAAGACCCTCGACTGCGGCGATGGTCCGGATGGATTGTGGCTCTGCACGACAGATATCATGTCGAAATTGAGAAGTTTGCCTTACGGTTAATCCTTCATGAATCCCGGCTTGTTAGGCCTCCCCGGCGATCCTGTCTGTGACCGGGGTCACGTTACGTCAGGTCGCCAGTCGAGCGGAACGTGCCGCGGCCGCGCCGCGACCCGCGCCAGCCAGTCCCGGATCGCCGGATATCGGCCGAGATCATAGTCCGCTTCCTCGGCGACATGCGTATAGGCATAGAGCGCGATATCGGCGATCGAGAAGGTCTCGCCGGCGAAGAAGGCGTGCTTCCCGAGCCAGTCCTCCATCACCGACAGGACATGGTTGCCCTTCCGCTGCCATTCGTCGATCCGGTGCGCCATCGTCTCGCGGCCGCCCGGGATGTAGGTGAGCCAGTTGCGCGCGACGGCGATGACGGGCTCGTGGCTGTATTGCTCGAAGAACAGCCACTGATAGCAGAGCGCCCGGTCGTAGCGGTCCGTGGGGATGAGCGCGCTTCCCTCGGCGAGGTGCAGGAGGATGGCGTTCGATTCGGCGAGCGGCCTTCCGTCCGGCAGGACCAGCAGCGGCACCTGGGCATTCGGATTGATCGCCAGGAATTCCGGGCTCGTCGTCTGGCCGTCACCCTTCACGAAGTCGACGATCCGGAATGGAAGGTCGAGTTCATGCATGGCGAGGCGCGCCTTGTAGCAATTGCCCGAGAACTGCATCGAATAGAGCGTGTAGAGAGCCGTCATGATGATTCCCTGTTGCCGCTCGCCAAGGCTAGTCGCCGCGATGCCGCTTCGTCCAATTCCAATTCGTGCTCGAAGGCTCAGCGAAATCGATGGGTCCGGGCGTTGATCGACCGACATTTCCATGCAGAAATGTCGAGCCCATTGAGGAGAGCACTATGTCGATCAACCGTTTCCGGCGCGGACTTGTCCTGCTCGGCGCCCTGGCTGTTCTGGCCACCCCGTTCGTCGGACCGCTGGCCGCGTCGACGGCACAGGCCGCCGACGTCACCGTCTTCGCGGCCGCCAGCCTGAAGAATGCGCTCGACGGCGCCGCGGCCGCCTACAAGGAGAAGACCGGCAAGGAGCTCGCCATCAGCTATGCCGGCTCGTCGCAGCTCGCCAAGCAGATCGAATCCGGCGCGCCGGCCGACATCTTCTTCTCCGCCGATCTCGACTGGATGGACTATCTCGCCAAGAAGGACCTGATCGACGCCTCGTCGCGCGTCACCCTGCTCGGCAACACGCTGGTGCTGGTGGCGCCGAAGGACGCGACCGTCGACCTGACCATCGCCAAGGATTTTCCGATCGCCGCCGCCCTCGGCTCTGACGGCAAGCTCGCCATGGCCAGCATCGATTCCGTGCCGGCCGGCAAATACGGCAAGGCGGCGCTGACGGCGCTCGGCGTCTGGGACGCGGTCCAGCCGCATGTCGCGCAGGCGGACAATGTCCGTGGCGCGCTCGCCTTCGTCGCCAAGGGCGAGGCCCCGCTCGGCATCGTCTACGGCACCGACGCCCATGCCGAGGCCGGCGTCAAGGTCGTCGGGACCTTCCCGGAGGACAGCCATCCCCCGATCGTCTACCCTGTCGCCCGCATCGCCGCGTCGAACAATGCCGACGCGAAGGCGTTTCTCGAATGGCTGATCTCGCCGGAGGCTCGCCCGAGCTTCGAGGGGCAGGGGTTCACCATTCTCGCAAAATAGGGATAGCCAGAATGAAGCTCAGTGCGCGCAACCAGCTCGAAGGCACGATCACGGCCGTCGAGAAGGGCCAGACGACGGCCCGGGTGAAGATCGACATCGGCCATGGCCACATCATCACCTCGTCGATCACCAACGAGGCGGTCGACGACCTCGCGCTCAAGGTGGGCGACAAGGCGACGGCGGTGATCAAGGCCTCCGATGTCATGATCGGCAAGTAGTCCTTGGCTGAGCCCGGCTTCCTGAAGCTGCTGCGCGGCGCTCTTCTCGCGCTGGCCGTCCTGGCCGGCGCGGGATCCCCGCTGCATGCGGAGGAGGTGGCCGTGCTCGACGGCGCCGTCCGTCAGAGCCTCGTCCTGTCGGAGGCGACGCTGCGCTCCGTGCCCGCGACCGCCATCGACGTCGATTTCGAAACCGGCAAGGACCGCGAGATCGGCCACTATACCGGCGCGCTGCTCTGGTCGCTGATCGAGAAGGCGGGGCTGGTGAACGAGCCCGGCAAGAACACGGCGCTCCGCCATACGCTGCTCGTTACCGGCCGCGACGGCTACGCCGTTTCGCTGTCGATCGGCGAGCTGGACCCGCATTATGCCGGCAAGGCGGTGCTGCTCGCCTATGCGGGCGGCGAACCGCCCCTGTCGCCATCCCGGCTGCGGCTTCTGGTGCCCGGCGACGCCCATGGCGGCCGCAGCGTTCGCGACGTCGTCCGCATCGAGGTGAAATGATCCATTTCCTCTGCGCCTTGGCCCGGGCGGCCAGCCTGCCGACCCTCGGCTCCGCCGACCGATGAGCAGCTTTCTGTCGCCCGAGGAACTGACCGCCATCGGCTTGAGCCTGAAGGTCTCGTCGGTGGCGATGCTGGTCAGCCTGCCGTTCGGCATCGCCATCGCCTTCATTTTGGCGCGCGGGCGCTTCTATGGCCGCACCCTGCTCGATGGCCTCGTGCATCTGCCGCTGGTGATGCCGCCCGTGGTGACCGGCTATCTGCTGCTGCTCGCCTTTGGCCGCCGGGGGCCGCTCGGCGCTTTCTTCGAGCAGACCTTCGGCCTCGTCTTCGCCTTCCGCTGGACCGGCGCGGCGCTCGCCTGCGGCGTCATGGGCTTTCCGCTGATGGTGCGCGCCATCCGCCTTTCGATCGAAAGCATCGATCGCAAGCTCGAACAGGCCGCCTCGACGCTGGGCGCCGGGCGGATGGTCGTCTTCCTGACCGTGACCTTGCCGCTGGCGTTGCCCGGTATCCTGGCCGGGCTGGTGCTCTCCTTCGCCCGGGCGCTCGGTGAGTTCGGCGCCACCATCACCTTCGTCTCCAACATTCCGGGCGAGACCCAGACCGTGCCCTCGGCGATCTACGCGCTGATCCAGACGCCGGACGGCGACGCCGCGGCGCTGCGGCTGACGGTGATCTCGATCGCCATCTCGCTGGCCGCCCTCGTGCTCTCGGAGTTCCTGGCGCGGCGCGTGGCGCGGGGGACCGTCGGATGACGCTCTCCGTTTCCGTCCGCAAGCAGCTGGGGCAGTTCACGCTGGACATCGAGCTGCAGACGGGGCCGGGCGTCACGGCGCTGTTCGGCCGCTCCGGCTCCGGCAAGACCTCGCTCGTCAACCAGATCGCCGGCCTCGCCCGGCCGGATCGCGGCAGCATCATTCTCGATGGCCGCACGCTCGTCGATACGGAGCGCTCCGTCTTCGTGCCGCCGGGCAAGCGGCGCATCGGCTATGTCTTTCAGGAGGGGCGGCTCTTCCCGCATCTCTCCGTCCGCTCCAACCTGCTCTACGGCCGCTGGCTGACCCCGCGCGCGCGGCGCTGGGGCGGGCTCGACGAGGTCGTCGAGCTGCTCGGCATCGGCGGCTTGCTGGCGCGCATGCCGCGCGATCTCTCGGGCGGCGAGAAGCAGCGCGTCGCCATCGGCCGAGCGCTTCTGGCGAGCCCGGATTGCCTGCTGATGGACGAGCCGCTCGCCGCGCTCGATCGCGAGCGCAAGGCCGAGATCCTGCCCTATATCGAGCGGCTCCGCGACGCCAAGCGCCTGCCGATCGTCTATGTCAGCCATTCCGTCGAGGAGGTCGCCAGGCTCGCCGATACGGTCGCGCTGATCGATGGCGGACGCGTCGCGGCGCTGGGGCCAGTCGGCGAGGTGTTCGCGCATCTGGGCGCGGTGGGCGACTGGGAGGCCGGCGCCGTGCTCGAAGCGGTCGTCGTTGCGCAGGACCCGGCCGACGGCGTCACGCGGCTCGACCATCCGGCCGGGCCGCTGGTGGTTCCCCATGTCGATGCCGCGATCGGCACGCGGCTGCGCATCCGCATTCGCGCCCGCGACGTGACGCTGGCCGTCGGCGAGCCGGGACGCCTCTCGGTCCGCAACCGGCTGGCCGCGCGCATCGTCGAAATCGGCAGCGAGCCGTCGCCCGATGTCGGCGTCCGGCTCGATGTCGGCGGCGAGCCGATGCTCGCGCGCGTGACGCGCGACGCGGTGCGCGATCTCGATCTCAAGGCCGGCCTCGCCGTCACGGCTCTGGTAAAGGCCGTGGCGCTCGACGGGACATAGATCCGGATTTTCAGGGAGAGGGAGGCGTCGCTTCCCGCCGACGGCGAGGGGACGCGAAGGGAAGGCTGCGGGAATCAGGCCGGGCAGGCGCTCTTCACGGCGGCGCCATCGACGACCAGCCGCACCTTGGCGGTGCCGGTCTTGACCATGCCGAGCTGCTGCGCGGCAGCGCGGGAAACGTCGATCACCCGGCCGCCGGTGAAGGGGCCGCGGTCGTTGATGCGGACGACGACGTATTTGCCGTTCTTGAGGTTCTCGACCCGGACGCGGGTGCCGAAGGGCAGGTTGCGGTGCGCTGCCGTCATGGCGTTGGGATTGTTGCGCTCACCGTTGGCGGTCTTTCCGCCGAGCGCGTACCAGGAAGCTCGGCCGCACTGAGTGCCGGCTTCCGCCGGCAGGCTCCCGAAGGAGAGGGCCGCACCGGCGGCCACAAGAGCAGCCGTAACGGCCGCGATACGCAATTGAACCTGCACGCTTGATCTCATGGTTTTCGCGCTCGCTGACGCGGTTTGCACCTAAAACGGGAAACAAGTTTCGTTGGCTGTTTATCCAACAGCGGAAAAAGGCGAGATTTGGGCGTGCGATTGTTCACAAACTCAACGCAACCGAGTGCAATCGGTTCCTGCGCCGGCTATCGAACGTGACTCAGCGTCCGACTCAGCCGGCGTTGAGTCGCGAGATCAGCGACATGGCGGCGAACGGCGCCTTGGGCTTGAAGCCGTTGATCATGTAGAGGAAAACGTCGCGCTTGCCGCGTTCCTTCGGCGCCTCGGCGAGGAGGGGAAGATCGGCAGGCATATCGCCAGCCGCCCATGTCTCGACACGTCCGCGCCAATCCTCCAGAGCGGAGTCGGGATAGCCGTTTTTTTCTGCCTCGGACGCATTTTGCAGGCGGGCATAGACGAATCCGGCCGTCGGGTCGGCAATCTGGGGAAAGTCGTCGGAATCCGCCACAACCACAGCGACGCCGTGCCGGCGGGCCAGTGCGATGAAATCTGGCGTCTGGAAGCTCGGATGCCGGACCTCGACGGCGTGGCGGATCGTCTTGCCGTCGACGCTTTCGGGCAGAAGCTTGAGGAAGCCCTCAAAGTCCTCGGCGTCGAATTTCTTGGTCGCCATGAACTGCCAGTTGATCGGACCGAGCTTCGCGCCGAGCTCGGTCACGCCGCTGGCGAAGAAGCGGTCGATCGATTCGCCGGCTTCCGCCAGGACGCGGCGGTTGGTGGCGAAGCGCGGACCCTTCAGCGCGAAGACGAAATTGTCCGGCGTCTCGTCGGCCCATTTGCGGAAGCTCTCCGGCTTCTGCGAGCCGTAATAGGTGCCGTTGACCTCGATCGAAGTCAGTTTCGACGCCGCATATTCGAGTTCGCGCTTCTGCGGCAGCCCGGCGGGGTAGAAATTGTCCCGCCACGGCTCGAACGTCCATCCCCCGATGCCGATGCCGATCATGGTGTGTGGCTCCTGTCTGCTCGTTCCGATTGGAACGCGGACGACGCTTGCGCGTTCACTGTCGTCAGCAATGGGAGAAATCGATGATGTTTCGGGCCAAACCACCCGTCGTTGTTCCGGAAATCTCGACCGAGGGTCGTGTGGTTTCCGTGGTCGCCGGACTGATATTGGCCGCGGCCGCGCTGAAGCCAAGGCCCAACCGGCTCCTGTCCCTGTTGGCGTTGGGGACCGGGTCCTATCTGGCCTATCGAGGCGCGACCGGGCACTGTCCGATCACGGAGGCCGTCCGCGATCATTGCCACTATGAGGGCCGTGGCCGCTGAGGCCACCGTCCTGACGTCTGGAGAGGAAGCGCGCCGGTCAGGCGCGCTTGCGGACGATTGCGCCCCAGATCAGCAGGACGACCACCGCGCCGACGATGGCGCCGATGAAGCCTGCCTGGTCGTTGGGGCCGTACCAGCCGATGGCCTGCCCGATCCAGGTCGCCAGGAACGCACCCGCGATGCCGAGGATGACGGTCAGAATGAAGCCGCTCGGCTCATTGCTGCCCGGGGTAATGAACTTCGCAACGACACCGGCGACGAAGCCGATGATGATCGTCCAGATAATGCCCATGATGTCTGCTCCCCGTGATATCGGCCCCCACCGATTCAGCCGCGACAAAATGTTGCACGGCTTGGACTGATTTGGCGAGAGCTAATCGATCTTGACGTTGCCGCGCATGGCCTTGACGCCGGAGCGTCGGGTCTTGCCCTCTAGTCGCCGCTTCTTCGAGGCGAGCGTCGGACGGGTGGCGCGACGCGGCGTTGGCGGCGGCACCGCCTCTTGGATCAGCGCGACCAGACGCTCCAGCGCATCGGCGCGGTTGCGAGCCTGATCGCGAAAGCGCTGCGCCGTGATCACGATCACGCCGTCCTGCGTCAGTTTCGAGCCGGCGAGCCGCATCAGCCGCACGGCGACCGCGTCGGGCAGCGCGCGCGACCGCCTGGCATCGAAGCGCAGCTGCACCGCGCTCGACACCTTGTTCACGTTTTGCCCGCCCGGCCCGGAGGCGCGGATGAAGCTCTCCTCGATTTCGCTTTCGTCGAGGGCGATGTCGTCGTTGATGCGGATCATGCTCGTTTTCCCCGCGCCCGGAATAGCACGGCCGCGCGGATTTCGGGAGCATGTCGCAATCCGGCAACAGTTATGCTAGAATCACTTTGCAAATCGGGGGTATCCAATGACGGGGGTATCGATGAATCTCCAGTTTGGACTAGCTGTGACGCTCGTCGTCGTCGCCGGTTTTCTGCTGGCCAACAAGGCCGGCGCCGTCAGTTTTTCCGGTTCCACCGTGACCGCGTTCTCGCTCGCGGGTGGGCCGCCGGTGGCCTATCCGGCGCTGCTGCGGTTGCGCTGATTCGGTCCGGCCTGATCCTGTCAGGCGGTCGCTGAACTGTCCGCGGTCACCAGGCGCAGTGGATCGGCCGTGGGCGCACTTGGGGCGAGCCCTTCCTTATTCACCGCGCATAACGAGCGCTGCCGAGGCTTGGCCGCTTCCTGTTTCCAGACGGCCCCCGAGGCGGAGGCGTTCTGTTCTGGGAGGGGGCGGGCCGCATCCCTGCCGAGCGGCCGCTTTCCCGATGCTGAATGCTCAGGCTGGCGGAGAATATTTCGCCGCCTTGGCCGAGCGCATCGATTCCATGCCTTCGGCCGTCGTCATCAACACCGTGGTCCGGATCTTGGAGAGGCTGCCGGAGGAGCCGATCGCCAGCGACAGCGCCGCCGCCGACTTGTTGTCCGGGAACTCCGCGATCAGCGCGACGTCGAATTCGCCGAGCGCGAAATAGAACGCCTTCAGCGAGCCGCCGAGCGATTCGACCGCCTTTCGGGCCGCGTCCTCGCGGTTCTGCGGATTGGCGACCATCGCCTTCACGGCGTTCGAGGAATAGGAGACCTGCAGCAGGTAATAGGCCATGGCGAGCTCCCTTCGGGGCGCGCGCGTCAGCGCAGCTCGCGCCTTTGGCGCGCACCAGACCGCCCGGCCGGATCCGGCGGATCGGCGGGGCGGCGAGTCACAATGAACCTGAAGGTGACGTAAGGGAAGTTCGCACGGGCCCGTACGGACCCTGCGCCTTACTTGTCGGCCTTTGCCTCGGCGATTGCCTTGTCATAGGCGGCGCAGATCTCGTCGATGTTTGTCGTCCGCTCGGCAACGCGATCGACGTCGATCTGCTTGCCGCGCCAGGCGTCTGCCTTGGCCGGATCCTTGGTGGTGATCGCCTTGACCAGCTCGGCCAGCGATATGGATTTCTGCTGCAGCTCGTCTTCCGTGCAGGCGAAAGCCGGCGTGGCGGCCAGAAGCAGCGAAAGAGCCAGGATCGTGCGGCGCATCGTTTGGATATCCTCGTCTCGAAATGAGTCCCCGGTCCGGTATAAAGCCGTCGGGGCGGCAATGCACGTTTCGGCGTGCGTGGCGGAAACGCGAAGGGGCGCCGAAGCGCCCCTTGCCGTTTTCCAGGATCAGATCGGCAACCTGATTTGCCGGATCCGTTACCTTGACCCGTTACTTGGCCAGGCAGTTGTCGGCGTTGTCAGGCAGGCAGGTGTCGAGGCCCGTGAACAGGATCTCGTCAACCTTCTCGCCGTTGATCAGCTTGATCATGGCGTCGGGAGCCTTGTAGCCCATCTCGAACGGACGCTGGCCGATCTGCGCATGGCTGCGGCCGGCCTTGAGGGCGTCGATCTGCGGCGGCAGCGTGTCGCCGGCGATGATCACGAGGTCCTTGCTCTTCAGGCGATCCATGACGCCGTCGGTGACCTGCGCATAGGCCTGCGGGGCGAACTGGGCCCAGCCGCCCACGAGCACGAAGGCGTCGAGCTTCGGATTGGCGGTGAAGGTATCGCTCATCTGCTGGTTGGCGAGGTCCGACTGGTCGTTGGTGAACAGCGGGCAGCCCGCCGGTTCCGTCCAGCCGTTCTGGCCCGTCAGCTTGTCGGTGCCCTTGGCGCCGGAGAGCGTGTCGCGCACGCCGGCGGCGCGGGCGGCGATGTTGGCCGCGGCGACGTTGCCGAGCTGAAGGCAGACGGTGCCGCCCTTCTTCAGCTTCTGCAGCTCTTCGCCCATCTTGACGCCCATCAGGTAGTTGTCGGTACCGAGATAGGCCTTGCGAAGGGCGGAATCCTCGGCGTTCAGGTCGGCGTCGACCGTCATCACCGGGATCGTCGGGGCGCGCTGCTTCAGAAGGTTGGCCATGGCCGGGGCGTTGGACGGCGAGATGGCGATGGCGGCGACGCCCTTGGTCAGCAGATCGTCGACGATCTGGACTTCGCCGGCTTCATCGTTGCTGGAGGCCGGGCCAGTATAGAGGCAAGTATATCCCTTGCCCTTGTTCTCGGCGTTCCACTTCTGGCAGCCCTTGTTGATCTCTTCGAAGAAGGGGTTGTCGAGGCCCTTCACGACGATCGCCAGCGTCTTGTCCTCGGCCTTCGCCGCGCCGATCGTCAGCGCCAGCGCGGTGGTGGCAAACGAAAGTATTGCCAAAGCTTTCTTCATGGTCTCCTCCCGAGACATTCAAAGCGGCTTGCCGCCGGTCGCGCCGCCTTCGGCCGCTCTTCGCACGTTCCCGGGTGTTCCCGGTGAACGCGCGGCAAGCCTGAGGCTGCCTTTCGACAGGGGCACAACCAACTAAATTCCGAAATCGAACAAAGTCAATGCGATTAATCCATTCATTCGCCAATGACGCAACGCAATGGAAATATTGTGCGTCGCAATTCGGCTTCATAAGAATATGATATCCATTGCGTTATTTAACGCTGGTCTGATCGTTGATGTGCGTATGACCTGACGCGGGCATAGGTATTTTGCTACCTCTACGGGATGCCTAGTCTATTTGTCCGGCGCTCCGGTTGACGCCGGTGCAACGCGCCAATATGGGTAAAATCAGGAGCCGGGGCGGCGTCGCCATTCCGGGACAAGGGGGACGACGGGCCGATCAACGGTCCGCGTGGCAGGGAGGAGCGCCGGGATGACCGTCCTGGAACTCAAAGGTATTTCTAAGCATTTCGGGGCGATTCAGGCCCTGAACGACGTCTCGCTCACGATCGAGCCGGGTGCGGTGGTCGGCCTGATGGGCGACAATGGCGCCGGCAAGTCGACGCTGGTGAAGATCATCGCCGGCAACTTTCCGCCCTCGCACGGCACGATCCGGGTGCAGGACCGCGAGGTACATTTCCACAAGCCGGTCGAGGCGCGCGAGAGCGGCATCGAGGTCGTCTACCAGGACCTCGCGCTCTGCAACAATCTGACCGCCGCCGCCAACGTGTTCCTGGGCCGCGAGCTCCGGCGCGGGGTCTGGCCGCTGCGCATTCTCGACTATGCGACGATGTACAAGCGCGCCGGCGAGCTCTTCAAGGAGCTGAAGTCAGAGACGCGGCCGCGCGATCTCGTCAAGCAGATGTCCGGCGGCCAGCGCCAGGCCGTGGCGATCGCGCGGACGCGCCTGTCCGATTCGAAGATCGTGCTGATGGACGAGCCGACGGCTGCGATCAGCGTGCGCCAGGTGGCCGAGGTGCTCAACCTCATCCGCCGGCTGCGCGACCAGGGCATCGCCGTGATCCTGATCAGCCACCGCATGCCGGACGTCTTCTCGGTCTGCGACAAGATCGTCGTTCTGCGTCGCGGCACCAAGGTGGCCGACAAGGACATCGCCCGCAGTTCGCCGGAAGAAGTGACGGCCTTGATCACCGGCGCGCTCGAGCGCGCCTGACATCGAGCGAAACGAAGAGAAAGGACGTTACATCATGGCTGTTTCGCTCGACGACACCATCAACCGCCAGACGCACAGCACGCTGAGCTGGCTGCTTTCCCGTCAGACATTCTGGGTCTTCGTCGCGGCCGTTCTCGCCTGCATCGCGCTGACCGTTCTGACCGACACGTTCGCGACGAGGAACAATCTCTTCAACGTGACGCGAAACTTCGCCTTCGTCGGCATCGTCGCCATCGGCATGACCGTGGTCATCATCTCCGGCGGCATCGATCTTTCGGTCGGTTCGACGCTCTGCCTGTCGGCGATCGTCACCGGCCTGGTGATGAGCGCCGGCTATCCGCTTGGCGTGGGCATCGCCGCGGCGCTGGTCGCGGCGATCATCGTCGGCGTCGTCAACGGCGTGCTGATCGCCTATGTCGGCATGCCACCCTTCGTGGTGACGCTCGGCATGCTGTCGGTCGCCCGAAGCATGGCGCTGGTGCTGTCCAACAACAAGATGGTCTACCAGTTCGGCCCCGATCAGGCGCTGCTGCTGCAGCTGGGCGGCGGCACCACCTTCGGCATCGCCAATCCGCTGATCGTGCTCGCCGTGATGGCGCTGATCGCCGGCTTCGTCTTCCGCTGGACCGGCTGGGGCCGGCACATCTTCGCCATCGGCGGCAACGAGCAGGCTGCGATCCTGACCGGCGTGCCGGTCCGGCGCATCAAGGTCGGTGTCTATGTCATCTCGGCGTTGACGGCGGGTATCGCCGGCGTGCTGATGACCGGCTGGCTCGGCAGCGTGACGACCAATCTCGGCACCGGCATGGAGCTGACCGTGATCGCGGCGACCGTCATCGGCGGCGCCAATCTGGCCGGCGGCACCGGCACGGCGTTCGGCGCCGTGGTCGGCGCGGCGCTGATCGAGGTGATCCGCAACAGCCTGATCCTGCTCGGGATCTCGACCTTCTGGCAGGGCGCGTTCGTCGGCAGCTTCATCGTCATCGCCGTCGCCTTCGACCGGATCCGAAGCTTCCGCCAGTCGGATTGATTTTCTACCAGCCGGGCGCCGTCTTGCGGCGCCCGGCCCTCTCGACCGATGGGCTCGGCATGCGCAACAATGCGCACCCATCCCGTCAAAATTCGAAAACCGTATGAAACTTCCCAACCAGACCGAGGGCCTTCGTTTCCGTCTTGTCTTGAAGGCGGGTTTCGCGCTCGGCCCCGGCAAGGCGGATCTTCTGCAGGCGATCCGGGATACTGGCTCGCTGGCGGCGGCGGGATCGCGGCTCTCCATGAGCCCGAAGCGGGTCTGGACCCTTGTGCGCGAGATGAACACGGCGTTTCAGGCCGCCCTCGTCGAGACCGAGAAGGGCGGCACGGGCGGCGGCGGTAGCGCCCGGCTGACCGATACGGGGCGACTTGTGCTCGATCGCTACCGCGCCATGGAGAGCGAGGCGAACGCCGTCATCGCCGCCGGCGTCGCGGAGTTGCGCGGCCTGATGCGCGAGTGAGCGCGGGCTCCGGCGACTAGTTGGGTCGCTTCTTCCTGAACCGGCATTCCCTTCGCTCGAAATCGCTCAGCGCGGCGCCGTCCTGTCGAGGCGGGCCAGAATGCCCCGTGCCGCGGCGATGCCGGTGGCGAAGCAGGCTTGCAGCAGGTAGCCGCCGGTTGGCGCTTCCCAGTCGATCATCTCGCCGGCGACGAAGACGCCGGGCAGCGCCTTCAGCATGAAATCGTCGTCGATGCCGTCCCAGGCGACGCCGCCGGCGGTCGAGATGGCGCGCTCGAGGCCTTCGGTGCCGGTCAGGCGCAGCGGCAGCGCCTTGATCCGCGCCGCCAGCGCCTCGGGATCGCGGGGCAGGGCGCCGTCGCCACCTTCGCGCAGCAGGTTGATCGCGACCGGCGTAAGATGGGCGGCCTTCCGCAGGAGGTTCGACATCGACTGGCCTTGCTTCTGGCCGGCGATCCGCGCTGCGAGCTCGGCAGCGCCGCGGCCGGGCGCGAGGTCGAGTGTGATCGTGGCCGATCCTTCGGCGGCGATCGCCTCGCGAAGCCTTGCCGAAAGCGCATAGATGAGGCCGCCCTCGAGGCCGTAGCCCGTCACCATCGCTTCGCCGCGCAGGGTGATGTCCTGGAAGTGGACGGCGATCGTCTTCAGCGGCGTGCCGGCGAAGCGGGAGCGGAAGAGCTCCGACCAGCCGATCCGGAAGCCGCCATTGGCCGGACGCAGCGGCGTGACGTCGACGCCCTTTTCCCAGAGGATGTCGGACCAGGCGCCGTTCGAGCCGAGGCGGGGCCAGCTGGCGCCGCCGAGCGCCAGCAGCGTGGCGTCGGCCTGGACCGTCGTTTCGCCGTCGGATCTCGCGAACCGCAGCTCGCCGGGATCACCAAAACCCTTCCAGTCGTCGCGCAGCGAAAACCGTACGCCCTGCTCGCCGAGCCGGCGCAGCCAGGCGCGCAGCAGCGGCGAGGCCTTGAGGGAGGTCGGAAACACGCGGCCGCTGGAGCCGACGAAGGTGGGTTCGCCGAGCCCTTCCGCCCATGCCCGGAGTGCCGATGGCGGGAACGCCTCGATCGCGACGGCGAGGCGGGGCGACGCCGCGCCGTAGCGGCGCAGGAAGCTCTCGATCGGCTCGCTATGGGTGAGGTTGAGGCCGCCACGGCCGGCCATCAGCAATTTGCGGCCGACCGACGGCATGCGGTCATGCACCGTGACCGTGACACCGGCGGCGGCGAGCGTCTCGGCGGCGATCAGGCCCGCGGGGCCGGCGCCGATGATGGCGACGGAACGGTTCTGGACGGGATCTTGGGGGGAGTTTGTGTCAGACATCGCCGCGGTTTGTCGTTCGAAACCGCGGCGATCGCAAGTCCCCTGATGTCGAAGGGTCTCGCGCTGATTAGCGCTTGCCGACCAGCTTGTCGGCGAAGAGCGCGGCGCTCTTGGCGTAGACGCCGGCCTTGTTCCACTCGCGCAGCACGCCGAAATTGTGCGAGCCTTCCTCCCACGAGCCGCCGCGCTGCCAGCCGTAACCCTTGAGGTAATTGGCGGTCGAGGCGAGGACGTCGATCGGGCTGTTGCGCAGATCCGCGTGGCCGTTGCGGTCGAAGTCGACGGCGAAGCGGACATAGGACGTCGGCAGGAACTGGGTCTGGCCGATTTCGCCGGCCCAGCCGCCCTTCATCTGCGCGGGCGAGAGGTCGCCTCGCTGGACGATCTTCAGCGCCGCCATCAGCTGGTCCTGGAAGAAGTCGGTGCGGCGGCAGTCGAAGGCGAGGGTCGCGAGCGAGCGGATGGTCGACATGTTGCCGCTGCCGGCGCCGAAATCGGTCTCCATGCCCCAGATCGCGATCAGGATCGGCGCGGGAACGCCGAACTGCTGCTCGATCCGGTCGAGCGGGCCCTTGTACTGCTGCATCAGCTTCTTGCCCTTGGCGACGCGGCCGGGCGAAACGACGCGCTTCGAATAGACTTCGAAGGGCTGGCTGAAATGCTTCTGGTTGCGGTCGAGCTTGATGACGCGCGGGTCGTAGGTGACGCCGGCAAACGACTGCTCGACAGTGGAGCGCGAGATGCCGGCCGAGATGGCCTCGGCCTTGAAGTCCTGCAACCAGGCGCCGAACTGCGCCGGGTCCTTGCCGCAGGTGGCGGCCTCGGCCTGGCCCAGACCAGCCACGAGCGCGACGGAGAGAGCGAGAGCCGGCAGGCGGAGTTTCGAGATCTTCATAGTGAGCCTTTGTCTTGTCGGAACGGCCGGGGACGGCGCAAAAAGGGGGCACGCGCACCGATATCCTAAGCCGGCGATGGTTACCTAGCGGTTGAAGAACTGATTCGATGCGACCATCGTCTCATTCGCGCCGCCACCTGTCCAAATTCACGGAAATTGCCGCTGCTTTCAGCCGAAACCGGCACGTTTCAGGCGGACGATGGCGAGATCGAGCGCCGACAGGAAGGCGGAGCGGTCCCTGGGCGAGAACGGGCGCGGGCCGCCGGTGATCGCGCCGGCCGAGCGCAGATCTTCCATCAGATTGCGCGTCGCCAGCACATTGCCGATCGAGGCTTCCGTGAAGGGCTTGCCGTTCGAGCCGATGACGTCGGCGCCTGCCTTGATGCAGCGGTCGGCCAGCGGAATGTCGGCCGTGATCACGATGTCGCCGCGGCCGACCCGCTCGGCGATCCAGTCGTCGGCGACGTTCAGACCGCTCGGCACGATGACGCGCTCGATCCAGCTTTCGCGCGGAATGCCGATCGGCGTGTTGGCGACGACATGGACCTTGAGGCGGTGCCGCTCGGCGACCTTGTAGATCTCGGCCTTCACCGGGCAGGCGTCGGCATCGACATAGATCTCGATCGGGCGGGGGGCAGGGGAGTTGGACA
Organism: Kaistia sp. 32K; assembly: GCF_016629525.1. Lineage (GTDB taxonomy): Bacteria > Pseudomonadota > Alphaproteobacteria > Rhizobiales > Kaistiaceae > Kaistia. The sequence continues at coordinate 3,439,925 of NZ_AP024269.1, read as the reverse complement.
TTCGATACTCAGAAAGGAAGAAGGGCCGCCCTTGAGGCGACCCTTCCATTGTCAGACCGCGACCCGGCACGTAGCCGGAGGAAAGCCGGTCACGCGGCGCAAACCCCTACGAAGGCAGAGATCCGGACCATTGCAGCCGACATACGCGGTGAAAGACAATGAGACACTAGACCACCTCCTTTCGATTGTTGATGACGCCCTTAACCTAGTCCTGTTCGGCCCGATTCGGTAGTCCCCGACGTCAGCTTCCGCAGCGGCGCGCTGTTTCTGCATCAGTCGCGTCGGGGTTGTCGCTCGCTCAGCGGATCGCCTGCAGGAGCCCGGCATCGGGGAAGCAGGTGGCCTGCCGGCCGTTCGCTTCCTCCCAAGCGCCGATCGAGATCCGGGTCTTGAAGCCGACGAGCCCGTCGACCTTGCCGACATCGGCGCCGCGCTTCACCAGCCGCTCCTGCATGGCCCGCACATCCGAGCGCTGGAAGCCGCCGACGTCCCCCCAGGCGGCGCTGAGCGGGCCCGCGCCGCGCAGCCGGTCGGCCAGGTGGCCGATGAAAAGGGCATAGAGATCGGACTCGTTGTAGCTCTTCAGCACGTAGAAATTGGAGGAGACGATGAAGGCGGGGCCATGCCGTCCGGCCGGCATCAGCAGGTGGCCGATGCGCTCGGGCGTGCGCCCGGCGAGCTTGCCGCCTCCGACCGGGCGAATGCCCATCTTCTCCCAGACCGCGAGCGGCTTGCCCTGTTCGGGTCCCTCGAGGCTGCAGGAGACATTCGCCGGCACGACGACCTCGACGCCCCAGCCGACGCCCGGCTGCCAGCCGTTCTGGCGCAGATAGTTGGCGATCGAGGCGAGGCTGTCGGGAACGGAGTTCCAGATATCGCGCTTGCCGTCGCCGTCGAAATCGACCGCCAGCGTCAGATATTTCGAGGGCAGGAACTGCGGCTGGCCGAGGGCGCCGGCCCAGGAACTGCGCATGTCCGCAAGCGGGATGTGGTCGCCTTCGAGGATCTGCAGCGCGGCGAGGAATTCCGGATAGAAGTTCGCCTTGCGCGCGCCCATGAAGGCTTCGGTCGCCAGCGCCCGGATGGCGGGGTAGGGCAGCTTGGCGGTGCCGAAGCCGGATTCACGCCCCCAGACCGCCACGACGATCGAGGCGGGGACGCCATAGGTCTTCTCGATCTTGGCGAGCGTCTTCGACCACTTGGCGAGCAGCGACTGTCCGCCATTCGCCAGCGCCGCCACCTTCGCCTCGCTGAAATAGCGGGCCGGGCCGGAGAATTCGGCCTGACGCTGCGGCTCCTCGCGCTTCTTCGGGAAGCCGGGCGGCGCGAGATCGGGCAGCGACCAGTCGAGCGTCAGTCCCGAGAGCGCGCTGTCGAGCGTGCGGGCCGAGACGCCGCGCGCTGCCGCATCGGCGCGGACCGTCGTCGCCAGCCAGCTCTGGAACTGCTTCTCGACCTTGGCCTGGGCTGCCGTCTGGGCGGTTGCCGGCAGCGCCGCGACGAGAAGCAGAAGAAGACTGAGCAGGATGCGCACGGGTTCGATCGCCTCGCCAAGGGTTGGAAACAGACCGCACCTTGGCGAAGGCAGGCGCTTCGCGCAACCGTTTCGCTGCCACAGCCGGCCCGGCAGGGCCGGTTCCCGTCAGCGCGAGAGCTTCGGACTGCCGATCGATTCACCCACCAGGCAGTCAGCCTGCGGCACCTCCCGCTGGTCGGCGACGGGCAGGATGACCGGGCCCTTGTCGGCGATTTCGGTGACCAGCTTGCGCCGGATCGCCTCCTCGAACTGCCCGACGGACGTGACGGCCACCATGAAGGCGCCGACGCCGCCGACCACGCAATCGCGGTAGTAGAGATCAAGATTGTCGATATCGAAGGCGGCGGAGCCGTTCTGGCGCGGTTCGCGCAGCGTGATCGCGAGGCCGTTGATGGTGATGCCGCGCGCCACGACGGCGTCGCGGATCGGGGTGACCGGCGGGCCCATATTGTTGGGGCCGTCGCCGGAGATGTCGATCGTGCGACGGGCGCCCGCAAATCCGTTGTGCTCGAACAGGGCGGCGCCGAACAGGAGGCTGCTGGAAATCGACGTGCCGTAGCGGCCATAGACTTCGCCGGGGCTGATCCGCTCCGCGACCGCGTCGGCGCCTTCGCCGTCCTCGATCATGCTCCAGGGAACGATGATCCGCTGCGAATTGGCGCCGGACCATTCGTAATAGGTGATGGCGATCCGGCCGAGCGGACCGGACTGGATGGCGGCGATCACGTCGGGATGGCGCAGCGCGGCGATGTATCCCTGCCGCTGCAGTTCCTGCTCTTCCGCGTCCATCGACCGCGACACGTCGACGGCGAGGACCAGCTCCAGATCGACGGGCAGGTCCTTGGCCCGGGCGAGCCCTGGAGCCAGGGCTGAAAAGACGGCTGCGGCCAGAAGGGTTCGAGCGTGCGGCATGTCGCGTCTCCGTTCGCGGGCCGACCTCTGCCGGGCAACGTCGTCGACGTGGTCCCGAGATGGATCGGCGTGGAAGGGCGGTTTGCCCCGGGGCGTTCGGGCCGATGGCGCCGGCGGCGCGGGCCGCCGTCTGCTGGCTTGTCTGTCGTTGTCTGGATTGGATCTGGCTCCACCGAGTTCGGCTCCGGTCCCGCTTGATGGAAGCCTAGGGCGCGACGGCTCCGTCTCAAGCGCGCGGACGGCTCTGCCGGGCGCCCCGCGGATCAATTCGTCGGCACTCGACACGGCCCCCGAGCCGTCGGCGCGAATGTCGGATAGAGTGGGAAAACCATTTGCCAGGGAGGCAGGCTTGGGCGAGGCGGGCAGGACGATGTCGGATAACGCCGTCGCGGATGGGCGGGGCTATGTCCTTCTCGCCACCATCCTCGCCTCCGGCATGGCGTTCATGGACGGATCGATCGTCACGGTCGGCCTGCCGGCGATCCGCGCCAATCTCGACGCCAGCTTCGCCGAGGCGCAATGGACGGCGAACGCCTACACGCTGACGCTGGCGGCCTTCACGCTGCTCGGCGGCGCCGCCGGCGATGCCTATGGGCTGCGCCGGGTCTTCATGCTCGGGATCATCCTGTTCGGCGTCGCCTCGGCGGCCTGCGGGTTGGCCTGGTCGCCCGAGAGCCTGATCCTGGCGCGCGCCATCCAAGGGATCGGCGGGGCGATGATGGTGCCGGGTTCGCTCGCCCTCATCACGCAGCACTATCCCGCCGCCATGCGCGGGCGGGCGATCGGCACCTGGGCCGCCGCCTCGTCGATCGCCCCGGCGATCGGCCCGATCCTCGGTGGCGCGCTGGTGGATCTCGGCTCCTGGCGGGCGCTGTTCCTGATGAATGTCCCGATCGCCGTCGCCGCCTGGCTTCTCTGCCGTGCCAAGGTGCCGGCCGACAACCCGACCGCCGCCGTGCGGATGGACTGGACGGGCGGCCTGCTCGCCGTCCTTGGCCTCGGATTGCTGACCTACGGGTTGACGCGGCTCGGCACCGAGTCCGGCTTCCAGTTCGAGGTCGCGGCGGGGCTGACGCTGGCGGGCGCGCTGGTGCTGGCCGGTTTCGTGTTCTACGAGGCCCGGACGCCGTCGCCGATGATGCCGCTCGACCTCTTCAGGAGCCGCATGTTCGCCGGCGTCAATGTCCTGACGCTGCTGCTCTATTTCGCGCTGGCCGGAGCGCTGTTCTTCCTGCCGACGGCGCTGATCCAGGCGCACCACTACAAGGCGGCGCTGGCTGGATCCGTCTTCCTGCCCTTCGTCATCGTGATGGCGGTGCTGTCACGCTTCGGCGGCGGGCTGGCAGACAAGGCCGGCGTGCGGCCCTGCCTGACCGTCGGGCCGATCCTGACCGGCATCGGCTTCCTGCTGCTGGCGCCGGCCGTCGCGCAGGGCGGCTTCTGGATCGCGGTGGTGCCGACGATGCTGGTGATGGGGCTCGGCATGGGCATCACCGTGGCGCCGCTCTCGACGGCCGTGATGAATGCGGCGCCGGACGAGCGGAGGGGCGCCGCGTCCGGCATCAACAATGCCGTGGCGCGCGTCGCCGGTCTCCTCGCCGTTGCGAGCCTTGGCGCGGCCGTCAGCTTCGGTTTCGAGCGTGTGCTGGCCACGGCCGGAACGGAGACGGCGGCCATGGTGCGCTCCGCCGGCTTCGGCGGCAATCTGGAGCGGCTCACCGGCGTCGATCCCGCCGAGGCGGCGGCGCTCTGGGCGCGCGCGACGATCGCCGGCTTTTCAGCCGCTACCGTGCTCTGCGGCGTTTTCGCGATCCTGGCAGGCGTCGTCGGCTGGCTCTACACCGGCGACCGCAAGCAGGGCTGAGACGGCCTGGTCGCCTCGGGGATGGTCGGCGCGCTGCTGCTGGTCCGCGATGCGATAGCTCGATCCGCCGGATGCCTTGGCGTCGTAGAGGGCGATGTCGGCCCGGCGATAGGCGCCTTCGAAATCGGGGTTGCCGCCGGCGACCTGGGCGATGCCGATGCTGGCGCCCGTCGAGACGACGGCGTCGGCGAAGCCGATTGGCTCGGAGATGCGGGCGATCAGCCGCTGCGCCGTCTGTTCCGCCTCGCCGAGCCGTGACTCGATCAGCAGCGCGAACTCGTCGCCGCCGATGCGGGCGGCGATGTCGCGCTTGCCGAGGCAGGCGCGCAGGCGATCGGCGATGGCGAGCAGCGCATGGTCGCCGAACTGGTGGCCGTAGAGGTCGTTGATCGGCTTGAAGTCGTCGAGATCGATGAGGAGGAAGCAGAAGCTGCGCTTCTCCTCGTTCCAGCGCTGGAAGCTCTCGGTCAGCGAGGCGCGGTTGGCGAGGCCGGTCAGGGCGTCGTGATGGGCGCGGCGGTCGAGCTCCTCCTGGCGGGCGCGCCGGCGCGAGATGTCGAGCAGCGTGCCGACGGCGCGCGTCGGGTTGCCTTCCGCGTCACGCTCGACGACGCCGCCGCGATCGAGCACCCAGACCCAGTGCCCGTCCCGGTGGCGCAGGCGCTGTTCGACGCTGTAGCGGGGGGATCGACCCTCGAGATGGTCGTTCAGTCGACGGGCCGTCTCCGCCGTATCGTCGGGATGGCGCAGCGCCCCCCAGGTGTCGACCACTTCCTTGAGCTCGTGCCGCTGATAGCCGAGGATCGCGTACCAGCCGTCGCTGAAATAGGTCTCGTCGGTGTTGATGTTCCAGTCCCAGACACCCTCGCTGGAACCCGCCAGCGCATAGCGCAGCCGCTCCTGGCTTCGCTTGAGGTCGCGCGCCGCCTTCCGCAGGCCGGCGAGCGCGGCGGCGACGAATAGGGGCGGAATGGCGTTCAGGCTCAGCGCAAGCTCGGTGCGCTGCAACTGCCAGGCGATCGACGTGTTGTTGTAGGCGCGCGGCCATTCGCCGGCGACGATCAGCAGGATGATGGCGAGCGAGATCGCCGAGCCGAGAGACGCGGTGGCCGGCGGCCCGAAGCGGATCGCGCACCAGAGCAGCGGCGCGGTGAAGAAGCTGATCATCGACACGCCGGTGTCGCGCATCACGAGGATGGCGCCGGCGGCCACGGCGACGATGGCGAGGAATTCCAGGACGAGCGGCCATTCGCTTCGCCGCAAGGCCCGCCGGAACTGATCCATGCGGCCCGGTTTCACCCAGGCGAAGAACGGCGCCAGGATGATCGCGGCGCTGGCTGCGTTGAGGCGCCAGAGGACCGGGAAGGTGTCGCCGATCGGAACGTCCCGATACCAGGCGAGCGTGGCGGAGGCGGAGAGCGCGCTGAGGATCGCGCCGGTGGAGAGGATGGCGACGAGGACGGTGACGTTGAAGATGCTTTCGAGGCCGGAGCCCGGCAGCCGCAGCCGATGCGCGGCGTAGACGACGAAGACGACTTCGAGGAGGTCCGAGGCGGTCAGGGCGAGGCCCATCGCTCCGGCGCCGACCACCGTCTGCAGCAGCACGCCGCCGACGGCCGCGCCGGCGAGCACCCAGCCGGCCTGGCGGAGGCCGAGCGACAGGATCAGCACAACGAGCAGGCCGTTGACCGGCCAGAAGGCCGGGGCGTTCTCCGCGAGCTGCATGAGCCACAAGCCGGTCCAGGCCGCCACCGCGAAGAGCACGCAGCCGGACACGAACGAGACCAGCGGAAGGGGAAGTCGATGCACCACAGGTTGTCCTGATTGTCGCTTCTTCGCTTGCTATCGCAGCAAAGCATTGAGGAAGAGCGAAGAAGAGCGATCAAATTTAACGAATACAGCCTGTGCGGGTATTGAGGCGGGTTCGGGGAGCCACAGGCCCCCCGAACGAAGCGGCCGAGGTTAGGCCGCGCGGGTGCCTTTCTTGACCGAAACCTGTTCCGCCAGCCGGCCGCTGAGCTCCGCCAGATGGTCGAAACGGCTGGAATAGGTGCCGACGCCGGCCGTCGCCGACCGAAGCTCGACGATCAGGCCACGCATTTCGGATTCCGGGATCTCGGCCTCGACGACGTCCCAGCCGGGCCATTCCGGCTTGGCGTCGAAGCCAAGCAATTGGCCGCGGCGCTGAGTGACCATCATGTTGACGCGGGAACTCGCTTCCGACGGCACCGAGACGGAGACATGCAGCACCGGTTCGAGCAGGACCGGCGTGCAGGCCTCCAGCGCCTCGCGCATGCCGATCTGCGCCGCCGTGCGGAAGGCCTGGTCGGAGGAATCGACCGCGTGATAGGAGCCGTCCGTCAGCTTGACCGCCACATCGACGACCGGGAAGCCGAGCGGTCCCTTCTGCAGGACGTCCTGCACGCCGGCCTCGATCGCGGGGATGTAGTTGCGGGGCACGACGCCGCCGGTGATCTCGTCCTCGAACAGGAACCCTTCGCCGCGCCGCTGCGGCCGGATCTGCAGCACGCAGTCGCCGAACTGGCCGTGGCCGCCGGACTGCTTCTTGTGCCGGCCGCGCACCGACGCCTCGCCGCGTATGGTCTCGCGATAGGGGATCGTCGGCGGGCGGGTCTCGACCTTCAGCCCGTATCGCGCCGCGAGACGCTCGATCGCCACGCGCAGGTGCATCTCGCCCTGGCCGCCGATCCGGATCTCGCTGGTTTCCGCGTCCTGGCTGATGACCAGCGACGGGTTTTCCTCCGCCAGCCGGCCGAGGGCGGCCGAGAGCTTGGTCTCGTCCTTGCGCTCTCCGGGCTGGACGGCGAGGGCGATCACGGGCTCCGGCGTTGCGAGCGGCGCCAGCTGGACCGGCGGCTGCTTGCCCGTCGCCAGCGTCATGCCCGTTGCCGCGCCGTCGAGCTTACCGAGGCCGACGACTTCGCCAGCCGAGGCCGGCTCGCGCTTCGAGGCCTGCGGGCCGAGCAGGCGCAGCAAGCCCGATACCCGGCCGACGGAACCCTCGGGGCCGACCAGCTCGGTGCCGTCGGAAATCGTGCCGCGCAGAACCCGCGCCACGGAGAGCTTGCCGGCATGGCCGGTGTGGAGCGTCTTCATGACCTGAAGGACGGTCTCGTTGCCTTCCGGCAGGCCAAGCCGTTCCGCCGTCGCCGCGATATCCGGGACTTCGTGCCGGATCGCCTTCAGCAGGCGCCCGATGCCATGCGCGTGCAGCGCCGAGCCGATCAGCACCGGGCAGACGAGGCCTGCCCGCATGTCGGCGACGAGATCGGCGAGCACATGCTCGCGCGACGGCTCGACGTCCTCGAGCAGCTCCTCCATCAGCGCGTCGTCATAGTCGGCGAGTTTTTCCAGGAGTGCGTATCGCTCTCGCGCCTCGGCAACGCGGATCTCGTCCGTCATGTCGATCAACTCGCTCGGCGCATATTCGCGGTAGACGAAGGCGCGCTCCAGGGCGAGGTCGACGAAACCGGTGACGACGTCGTGCTGGCGGATCGGGATGTGGCGGAGGAGCAGGGGCACGGCGCTCGCCGGCTGGAGCAGCTCCAGCGTCTCGCGCACGCCCTTGTCGCTCTTGTCGATCTTGTTCAGGAACAGGATGCGCGGAATGCCGCGCGCCTCCAGCCGCTTCAGGATCAGCTGCAGCGCTCCCATCTTCTTCTCGTCCGGCTCGGCGACGACGATGGCGCAGTCGACGGCGTCCAGAACGGCTTCCGCCTCATGGCTGAACTCGACCGAGCCGGGGCAGTCGAGCAGGGTGATCCGCTCGTCCATGAAGCTGGTCTCGGCGACGTTGAGCTCGACGCTCATGGCGTGGGCGCGCGCTTCCGGGGCGCTGTCGCCGACCGCGCTGCCGTCGCCGACGATGCCCTGCTTATGGATCGCGCCGGTGCGCGCCAGCATCGCTTCCATCAGGGTCGTCTTGCCGCTGCCGAAGGGGCCGACCAGGGCGATCGCCTTGGGGCCGGCACTTCTGCCGACACCACCTCCGTTCTGGTTCGTCATCGCTTCCTCCGTTCATGAAATGTTCTTTGATCATTCTCATGTCTTGGATGCGTGAACCGGAGCCAGAGATCCGGCCCGCCCGTCGATCGTCTCAGGGAAAGGCGGATGTGGCAAGGCGGGGAAGCGGAAATGCGAAAGGCCCGCGCCGGTCGGCGCGGGCCTCGTCATCCCGGGGGATGAAAATCCGAGCGATCCCGCCCGCTAGGGCGGCGGGACCGGTGTTGGTCTTAGTTGACCGGGTCGAGCAGCAGGGCCGCGCCGCCGGCGGCGACGTTGAGGCCGACCTGGCCGGTCACGCTGATCGGCTGCAGGGCGATCGAGCCGCGGGTGCCGCCGAACAGGACGTTGGCGCCGACGCCGCCGACAACGGTCGCTTCCGCCGTCGCGCCGAGATAGAGGCCGCCGAGCGAGCCGCGGTGATAGCCGGCCGTCGGCGCGAACACGGCCCAGACCAGGCGACCCTGCTTGGTCCAGCCGAGGTCGACGCCGAGCTTCTTGATGTTGCCGATATACTGCTCGGAGCCGCCGCCATACGGAGCGAAGGTGCAGGCGACTTCCTTGGCCGAGCCGATGATGTAGCCGAGGCCGGAATTGATGTCGCAGGTGAGCGTGCCGATGCGGACGCCGTTGCGGCCGTCTTCGTAAACCGGCGCCGTGGTCAGGTCGGCGGCCTTGGCGACGCCGAGACCGGCGAGGGTCATCGCCACAGCTGCCGCAACGCGCTTGATGGAAACAAACTTGGACATAATGAATTGTTCCTTTCATGTTACGCCGAGCAGCGTCACCGCTGCCAGACGCCGTCCGGGGGGCTACTTCAGTGGCAACCGGAATATATGGCGGCCAACCCTGGTGGCGACCAGATACTGGCCATGATAACGACTCTCCCGGCTATTCGATCCACCGAAGTGCACTGCACTCGTCATGACAAACCAAATGCGGTTGGGCAAGTGTCCCGTGTCACTTGTCTTGCCGTTCGGTTAACGCCCTGGAGTTGCTGATGCTGACAGCCTACGCGGTCACCGCCACCGGGCCCACCGTTCTTCCCCCCGCCGAGACCGATTTCGCCGCGACGGCGGGATGGATCGATCTCTATGTTCCGACAGCGGACGAAGAGCATGCCGCCGAGGCTTTCCTCGGCGCGCTGGTGCCGACGCGGGAAGAATCGCAGGAGATCGAGTTCTCCAGCCGCTTCTATGTCGAGAACGGCGTGGTGTTCATGACGGCCAGCGTGCTCGCCGGCCTCGACGTCGGTCATCCGGTGCTGACGCCGTTCACCTTCGCCGTCTCGAAGTCGAAGATCGTCACGCTGCGCTACGAGGAGATGAAGGCCTTCCGCCAGTTCCTCGCCGTGGCGCCCAAGCCGGAGAGCGGCTGCGGCACGGTGGTCGGCATTTTCAACGGGCTGCTCGAAGCGTTCATCGCCCGCACCGCCGACGTGCTCGAGCACATCGCCCAGCATGTCGACCGCATCAACAGCGAGATTTTTACGCGCAAGCCCAGCGAGCGCCTGCGCTCCAAGCGGCTGGCGGTGCTCATCGGCGCGATCGGCACGCAGGGCGATCTCGCCTCGAAGGCGCGCGAAAGTCTGGCCTCGCTGGAGCGCCTTGCCCAGTACGCCGCCGCCATGCTGCCCGATCAGGCGCTGAAGAACGGCAATGGCGCGCGCCTCAAGCTGGCGCTGCGCGACGTGCGCTCGCTCGAGGACCACGTCAATTTCGTGCTGAACAAGATCACCTTCCTGCTCGACGCGACGCTCGGCCTCGTCGCCAACCAGCAGAACCAGGTGGTGAGCGTGCTCACCGTCGCCTCGACCATCCTGATGCCGCCGACGCTGATCGGCACGATCTACGGCATGAACTTCAAGGACATGCCGGAGCTCGGCTGGGGTTATGGCTATCCGCTGGCGCTCGCGATCATGGCGATCTCGGCGCTCGTTCCCTTCCTCTATTTCAAGCGGCGCGGCTGGCTCTGACGCCGCCGTAGCTATTTGTTTGGTCGCGTTTTCCTGACGCGAACCGGACCCACTTCGCTTGAAAACGCTTCGAGGTCAGAGATAGGGCGTCAGCAGCCGCACCGCCGCGTCGCGCAATCTCGCCGGCAGCGGGCGGTTGCGCAGCTCCGCCACGGTCACCAGCCGCGCATCGACCGTCTTGGCGTCGATGAGCGCGTTGATCTTGGTGGCGAAGGTGTCCTGATAGGCCTCGACGTTGAACTCGAAGTTCAGCCGCAGGCTACGCGCGTCCCAGTTGGCGCTGCCGAACAGCACCCAGGCGTCGTCGACCGTCATCAGCTTGGAGTGATCGAACGGGGGCTGCGCCCGACGTATCTGCACGCCGGAGCGGATCAGCGGCGAGAGCGAGCCGTTCATCGCCCAGTCCATGTAGCGCTGGTCGGAGCGGCCGGGAATCAGCAGTTCGACCGAAACGCCGCGCAGCGCGGCGAGGGCGAGCTGCGAGGTGATGCGGTCGTCGGGCAGGAAATAGGGCGTGACGATGCGGATCCGCCGCTCGGCGCGTCCGATCGCCGCCGCCATCGTCCACATCAGCTTCTCATTGTCCTCGTCCGGCCCGCTGGCGATGCCGCGGGCCGGGATCGAGCCGGCGGCCCCGATCGCCGGGAACCAGTTCGGACCCTTCAGCAGCTCGCCGGTGGTGAAGTCCCAGTCCTCGGCGAAGGTTTCCATGAGATGGGAGACGACCGGCCCCTCGACGCGGAAATGCACGTCCTGGACGGCGCGGTCGATCGGGGTCTTGATCTTGCGGAAGAGGTTGCCGCCGCTGATGTTCATGCCACCGGTGAAGCCGTGGCAGCCATCCGTCACCATGACCTTCTTGTGGTTCCGGAGGTTGATGAACGACATCTTCCAGGGCGCGACCTCGTGCAGGAAGCGCGCGACCGGCACGCCCGCCGTCAGCAGGCGCTGATAGGCGAGGTTCTTCAGGTAGCCGCCGCCGATGCCGTCGAGCAGCACGCGCACTTCCACGCCGCGCCCATGCGCCGCGATCAGCGCGTCGATGATCGGCGCGCCGCCGCTATCGTCATGGAAGATGTAGCCGGAGATGCCGACGCTCGCCTGCGCCGCGTCGATCGCCCGCACCATCTCGGGATAGGCGACGTCGCCATCGACGAGCGGCGTGATGGAGTTGCCGGCCAAGAGCGGCCGCCCGGTGATCCGGAGGCCGAATTTCGCCAGCGGTTCCAGATGCTCGTCGTCGCCATGCGCGACGTCGGCGGGCGACAGCACGAATCGCGATTCCGGCGGCTCGACGTCCTCGCCGGCGTCCGACATCTTGATCGCCTTGCGGCGGACGCGGTTGACGCCGAACATCAGGTAGAGCAGCGGCCCGACATAGGGCGACAGCCAGGCGAGGCCGATCCACGCAATCGTCGATTGCGGGTTCAGCCGGGTCAAAAGGGCGTGCACCGTCACCGCCCCGGCCAGGACGATGTGCAGCAGCGAAAACAGTAGTGCCAGTTGGCTAGCCATCATTGCCCGTCCCCTCGACCTTAAGCGTCAATAGTCGATGTCGGGCAAGGATCAAAGCGCCGCTTACGCCGGACGAAGCGGCGCGCCGTTGATCTCGATGATGTTGCGGTCGGGATCGAGGAGATAAAGCTGCGGATAGCCCGCGCGCCCGCTGCGCAGCACGTAGAGGTAGTTGGCCGCGTCGGCCGGGGCGTGCTCGTCGAAGCCGCGCTCGGTGAGGTGCGCCAGGATGCCGTCGAAATCGTCCGTCCGGAAGGCGAAATGGACGTCGCCATTGTCGATGCCGGGACGGGTGCGGAAGGTGCCTTCCGGATTGAGCACGAGATGGACCTGCAGCGATCCGCAGGCGAGCCAGGTGCCGGGAATGGTGAAGGCCGGGCGGGGCACGCTCTTGAGCCCGAACAGCTCCTCGTAGAAGCGCGTCGAGCGATCGAGGTCCGTCACCGTGATCGAGACGTGGTCAAGCGTCAGCATGGGATTGTCTCCGGTGGACGAGTTTCGGCTTCAGTCGCGCAAGGGAGGCGACCGCCGCGAGGCGGCCGCCCGTCATGTTTGTCTTAGCGCAGGTTGCCGCAGAAGCGCTGGATGCGCGTGCAGGCCTCTTCCAGCGCCTCGGTCGAGGTCGCGTAGGAGATGCGGAAGTAGGGCGCCAGGCCGAAGGCCGAGCCCTGGACGACGGCGACGCCTTCCTCTTCCAGCAGCGCCGTGACGAAGTCCTCGTCGGTCTTCAAGAGCTTGCCGCCTGCCGTCGTCTTGCCGAGCGTGCCGGCGCAGGACGGGAACACGTAGAACGCGCCTTCCGGGTTCGGGCAGACGATGCCGTTCGCCTGGTTCAGCATCGAGACGACGAGGTCGCGGCGCTTCTTGAAGATCTCGGCGTTCTCGGGGATGTAGTCCTGCGGACCGTTCAGCGCCTCGACCGCCGCCCACTGCGAGACGGAGGAGGGGTTGGACGTCGACTGCGACTGGATCGTGCCGATCGCCTTGATCAGCTCGACCGGGCCGCCGGCATAGCCGATGCGCCAGCCGGTCATCGCATAGGCCTTGGAGACGCCGTTCACGGTCAGCGTGCGGTCATAGAGCTTCGGCTCGACCTCGGCGATCGTGGCGAACTCGAAGCCGTCGAAGACGAGGTGCTCGTACATGTCGTCGGTCATGATCCAGACATGCGGATACTTGAGCAGCACGTCGGCGAGGGCCTTGAGCTCGGCGCGCGTGTAGCCGGCGCCGGTCGGGTTCGACGGCGAGTTGAGGATCAGCCACTTGGTCTTCGGCGTGATCGCGGCTTCGAGTGCCTCCGGACCGATCTTGAAGCCGGTCGACTGCGGGCCGACGATCTCGACCGGCGTGCCGCCGCCGAGCGCCACGATCTCCGGGTAGGAGACCCAGTACGGCGCCGGGATGATGACCTCATCGCCGGGGTTCAGCGTCGCCATCAGCGCGTTGTAGAGCACCTGCTTGCCGCCCGTGCCGACCGTGATCTGGTTCGGGGCGTAGGTCAGGTTGTTCTCGCGCTTGAACTTGGCGGCGATGGCGGCCTTGAGCTCGGGGATGCCGTCGACGGCGGTGTACTTGGTCTTGCCTTCGCGGATCGCCTGGATCGCGGCTTCCTTGATGTTTTCCGGGGTATCGAAATCGGGCTCGCCAGCGCCGAGGCCGATGACGTCACGGCCAGCCGCTTTCAGTTCGCGCGCCTTGTTCGTGACCGCGATGGTCGCGGACGGCTTGATGCGGGCGAGGCTATCAGCGAGGAAGGCCATTTTGGGCTCCGAAAGTGGAAAACATAAGGGATTTATGCGGCGCGGAACCTAGTCTGCGGGGCGCATGATGGCAAGGGTCGATGGCGCCGTCGGAGCGAGCATCGGGCGGGCGGGGAGCCGAAGGGGAGCCCAGGGGGAGGCAAGGGGAGGCAAGGGGAGGGCAAGCGGGAGCCAAGGCAGCCGATCGAACGCGGCGAATTGATTTTGAACCCTTTTGCTCCGGTCCTACGTATTTGCCGACAGGGCTCGATACCGGAATGGAGACGACCATGCTCATTCGCCGCAAACGTGGCTGGGAGATACCTGAAAGCAGCGCCACCCCGGAGGCGGTGTTTCTCAATCGCCGCGAGATTCTCGCCGCCAGCGGGCTCGGGCTGGCGGCCGCCGCCCTGCCGCGTTTCGCGCGCGCCGCCGACGAGGATCCGAGTTCAGGGCTTTATCCCGCCAAGCGCAATCCGCGCTACACGATCGAGCGCGACATCACGCCGGAAGAGATCAACGCCCACTACAACAACTTCTACGAATACAGCACCGACAAGGAGCTCGCGGACGCGGCCCAGGCACTGAAGGTGCGGCCCTGGACGATCCAGTTCGGCGGCCTGGTCGAGAAGGAGAAGACGGTCGACATCGACGGTCTCCTGAAGGCGATGAAGCTCGAGGAGCGGGTCTATCGCCATCGCTGCGTCGAGGCCTGGTCGATGACGGTGCCGTGGACGGGCTTTCCGCTCGCCGATCTCGTCGCCTATGCGAAGCCGCTCTCGGGCGCGAAATACATCCGCATGGAGACGTTCCTCGATCCGGCCATGGCGCCGGGCCAGAACCAGCCCTTCTACCCCTGGCCCTATGTCGAGGGGCTCTCCATGGCCGAGGCCAACAACGAGCTCGCCTTCATGGTGACCGGCGTCTACGGCAAGCCGCTCTTGAAGCAGATGGGCGCGCCGATCCGCCTGCACACGCCGTGGAAATACGGTTTCAAATCGATCAAGTCGATCGTCAAGGTGAGCTTCGTCGAGGAGCAGCCGGCGAATTTCTGGCAGCAGCTGCAGGCGTCCGAATACGGCTTCTGGGCGAATGTGAACCCGGACGTGCCGCATCCGCGCTGGAGCCAGGCGTCCGAGACCGTCATCGGCACCCGCGAGCGCATCCCGACTCGGATCTACAATGGCTACGGAGAGTTCGTCGCCGGGCTGTACAAGGGGATGGAGAGCCAGCCGCTCTTCATGTAGGCACGCCTGTTTTTTAAGCAGAGCCGCGTCGGCGTCGCCGTTGGTAAAATGCTTTACAAAAGAAAAGGCCGGGCACTCTTGCGAGGCCCGGCTAAGTCTTTGTTGCTGCGGCAGGGAAATGCGCAGCAAACACCTTCCAGAGGGGAACAGCTGAGGTCGAACCCATCGCAGGGAGGAGGGAGCGAGAGGCCCAACGCATCAACTGATTACGTATATGGATTGGTCAGGCTGCCCAATCAACCGGCAGGGGTGCATTTCTGCTATGCAAATTTGATATGACGCAATCAGGATTTCGCATGGCTCGGAATTGCTCTGAATTTGGCGTCACATTCCCGGAAATCCGGGAATGAATTTTCTGGATTTGCCATGATTCTGGAATGGTACCGAAACCGCCGGGATGCAGCGGTCGATCATGTCACATTCCTGTGCCTTGTATCGCGGCACGGCGCGATCAGAACTGCCAGTTCTGCGCCTTGGCGAGCATGAAATCGCGGAAAGCGGTCACGCGGGCGGAATTCTTGAGCTCGGAAGGGTAGCAGAAATAGGTCGGGAAGCTCGGCACCTGCGCTTCCGGCATCAGCTTCACCAGCGTCGAGCCTTCTTCCAGCATGTAGTCGGGCAGGATGGCGATGCCTGTCCCGCGCTCGACCGCCGCCTTGATGGCGTAGATGTTGTTGATGCGCACGATCGGCTCGCGCGGATTGTCGGTCGAGCGGCCGGCGATCTCGAGCCAGTTCACGTCGCGGATGTTCGGCGGCACGGGCACGCCGAAGGTGACGATGCGGTGGTGATCGAGGTCATCCAGCGTCTCCGGCTTGCCGAAGCGCTCGACATAGGAGGGCGCCGCGTAGACGTGATAGTGCGCGGTGAACAGGCGGCGCTGGATCAGGTCCGGCTGCACCGGCTGGCGCAGGCGGATCGCCACGTCGGCCTGGCGCATGGTCAGGTCCAGCTCCTGATCGTCGAGAATCAGGTGCAGGTTCAAATCCGGATGCAGGTCGACGAATTCGTTGATGCGCTGGGTCAGCCAGGTCGAGCCGAGCGCCACCGTCGTGGTGATGCGCAGCGTGCCGGTCGGCTTCTCGCGCGAATCGGTCAGCCGGATCTTCACGCCCTCGAGCTTCTGCATCACGTCCTGCGACGTGCGGTACAGCAGCTCGCCCTGCTCGGACAGAATCAGTCCGCGGGCATGGCGATGGAAGAGCGGGACGCCGAGATCGCTTTCCAGCGCGCCGACCTGGCGGCTGACGGCAGACTGGCTCATGCCCAGCGCCTCGCCGGCGTGGGTGAACGAGCCGGCCTGCGCGGCGGCATGAAAAATCCTCAGTTTGTCCCAGTCCATGGTTGGACAGCCCCCTCCGTAGCACCAGCCTTTTTTTGTAGTCTCGTTATTCGGCTGCGGCTGCGGCCTCGGTCACAACCGGATTGATCGCCAGCCAGCGCTCGGCTTCGAGCGCTGCCATGCAGCCCTGACCGGCGGCCGTGACGGCCTGCCGGAACGTCTCGTCGGTGACGTCGCCCGCCGCGAACACGCCGGGAACGCTGGTCGCCGTCGAATCGGGCGCCGTCCAGATGTAGCCGGAAGGCTTCAGGTCGAGCTGGCCCTTGACGATCTCGACCGCCGGCGCGTGGCCGATCGCCACGAACACACCATGCGTCTCGCGCTCGCTGACCGCGCCGGTCACGACATTGCGCAGCCGCACGCCCGTCACCGAAGGCGGGAAGCCGGTCTTGCCCAGCACCTCGTCGACGACCGTGTCCCAGACCACCTCGACATTGTCGAGGCCGAACAGGCGGTTCTGCAGGATGCGCTCGGCGCGGAAATGATCGCGGCGATGGACGACGGTCACCTTCTTGGCGATGTGCGCCAGATAGAGCGCCTCCTCGACGGCCGTGTTGCCGCCGCCGACGACGAAGACTTCCTTGTCGCGGTAGAAGAAGCCGTCGCAGGTGGCGCAGGCGGAGACGCCGAAGCCCTTGAATTTCTGCTCGCTGTCGATGCCGAGCCATTTCGCCTGCGCGCCGGTGGCGATCACCAGCGTGTCGGCGGCGTAGATCTCGCCGGAATCACCCTTGAGGATGAAGGGGCGCTGCGACAGGTCGGCCTCGACGATGTGGTCGGAGACCATCTTGGTGCCGACATGCTCGGCCTGGGCGCGCATCTGCTCCATAAGCCAGGGGCCCTGGATGACGTCGGCGAAGCCCGGATAGTTCTCGACATCCGTGGTGATGGTGAGCTGGCCGCCCGGCTGGACACCGGCGATCAGCATCGGTTCCAGCATGGCGCGCGCGGCATAGATGGCGGCGGTGTAGCCGGCAGGACCGGATCCGACAATGATGAGCTTGGCGTGCTGCATGATGGGGCCAGACATAATGTCGAGACGCGCACTTTTTAAGGGTGGCGACTCTGGAGGGATGTGTGAAGCGCATGTAAGGATGGAAGCTATGCGATCCTGTGCGTTCTCGCGAACAATTGTTTCCGAATCATGGCAATTCGGCCAGACTCCAATATCCGATTGCCGACCAGCATCCCCGGCTTTCTTTCCAGTTACAGGCTCTGACCCGGTGTCCATCGTGCGCTGCCTGCTCCCAGTTGAGTTCAGCCCCTGACCGTGAGGCCCGAGTGAAAGCCCGTCTAGACGCGATCGACTGGAAGATCCTGAAGGAATTGCAGGCCGACGGTCGCATCACCAATGTCGAGCTCGCCCGCCGGGCCGGCATTTCGGCGCCGCCCTGCCTGCGGCGCATGCGGGCGCTCGAGGAAGCCGGCATCATCGAGGGCTACCGGGCCCTGGTCGACGAGGGCGCGCTCGGCTACGACGTCACCGCCTTCGCCATGATCGGGCTTTCGAGCCAGGCCGAGGCCGACCTGACCGCCTTCGGCGCCCGGGTGCGCGACTGGTCGATCGTGCGCGAGTGCTACATGCTGTCGGGCGAGGCGGACTTCATCCTGAAATGCGTCGCCCCGACCCTGAAGGCGTTCCAGGCCTTCGTCGAGGAGCTGACGGCGGCGGCCAATGTCGCCAGCGTGCGCACCACCCTCACCATCCGCCGTATCAAGGACGAGCCGCTGGTTCCGATCGAGTAGGGCTCAGCGCGGCCAGCCGGCGATCAGATAGCGCCAGAAGATCTCCTGCGCGCTGGCGGCGGCGGCGGCGAAGCCGTGCCGGCCATCGAGGAAGCCCCGCTTGCCGATATAGGCTTTGACGAAGGTCGCGATCGCGTGGCCGATGGCCTTGCCGGGGCTGCCGCCACGGCCGCTATTGCGGCGCTGCTCGGCGCCGGCAAGCGCGTAGCGGCGCAACTTTTCCAGGACTTCGTCGAAGTCGTGATAGGACATATGCGGCATCGGTGTCCGCAACTCGCCGATCGTGCCGTCGACGAGGAGAACCTCGTGGACGACGTTCTCGCTGAAGCGGGCCGTGTCCCGCCGAACCAGGCGCAGATGGCAGTCTGGGTACCAGCCGCCGTGACGGAGCGGTTTGTCGAGGAAGTAGTTCAGGCGGTGGAGCCGGTAGCCGGCATGGGTTCCGCTCTCGATCGCCGCGCGGATCTCCAGCGCGAGCTCCGGCGGGATCAGCTCGTCGGCGTCGATCGAGAGAACCCAGTCGCCGGTGGCCGCGTCCAGCGCCCGCTGCTTCTGCCGGCCGAAACCCTCCCAGTCGGTGCGCACGAGGGTCCGCGACGCCATCCGCTCGGCAATCTCGATTGTGCCGTCCGTCGAACCGCTGTCGACGATGACGATCTCGTCGCAGAAGGTGAGCGAGGCGAGGCAGGTCGGGAGGTCGCGCGCCTCGTTCTTGGTGATGATGACGGCGGAGAGGCGGGGGCGGTCGGTATTCGCGGGCATCTGATATCCGGAAGGGGAGGCCGCTCGGGCTCGCCTGAGCCCGATCTGCGAGGGTGCACGCGCCACTAAGCACGCGACGCGCGATGCGCCCAGCCCCGCGCGAGGCTTTTCACCAGGCCGGGCCGCGAATTCTGTCGCGCAGGGACGCGCTCCGCAAACAAAGAGAGCACCGGCTTCGAGGAAGGCGGTGCTCTCCAATGGTCTGACTCGGTTGGCCGAGCGTGACGGCGCGCCTTAGCGGAAGGCGACCTCGAGCACTTCATAGGAGCGCTCGCCGCCCGGCGCGGTGACCGCGACGGTGTCGCCGGGGCCCTTGCCGATCAGGGCGCGGGCGATCGGCGAGGAGATCGAGATGCGGCCCGAACGGACGTCGGCCTCGAGATCGCCGACGATCTGGTAGGTCTTCTCTTCCTCGGTATCCTCGTCGACCAGCTTGACCGTGGCGCCGAACTTGATCGTCTCGCCCGACAGCTTGGTGACGTCGATGATCTCGGCGCGCGAAAGCTTGTCCTCGAGCTCCGCGATGCGGCCCTCATTGTGGCTCTGGGCTTCCTTGGCCGAATGGTATTCGGCGTTCTCCGAGAGGTCGCCATGCGCGCGCGCTTCCGAGATCGCCGCGATGATGCGCGGGCGCTCTTCCGAGGTCAGACGCTTCAGCTCCACTTCGAGAGCCGCATGACCCGCAACGGTCATCGGAACCTTTTCCATGGTCTTTCTGGCCTTTTCTTCCTTCTTGACCCCAGCCCGCGAACGTCTGGGGCACAATAATTCAGGCGCCGGTGCCCTGGGGCGCCAGCTTCCTGAGTTCGAAATCCGGTGGGGGCATCGGCCCCGTTATCCGGCCGTCTCGCCCACCTGCATGCCTAGTCGGCAAATTCAGCCGCCGAGTGTCGTCCACGATCGCGGCGAGCGCAAGGGGGGACGGCAAGGGGACTGCGAGGGGACGGATACGGACCGACGCACCGGTCCGTATCGGATCAGGCCGGCTGGAAATAGGCCTGCAGCGGCCGCACTTCCAGGGTGCCGGTCGCATAGGCCTCGATGCCAAGCGATGCCGCGATCGCGCCCGAGAGCGTCGTGTAGTACGGCACCTTGTGCAGCAGGGCGGCGCGACGCATCGAGCGGCTGTCGCCGAGCGCGCGCGCGCCCTCGGTCGTATTGAAGACGAGCTTGACCTCGCCGTTCTTGATCGCGTCGACGATGTGCGGCCGGCCTTCCAGCACCTTGTTGATCTTGGCGCAGGCGATCCCCTGTTCTGCCAGGAAGCGCTGTGTGCCGCTGGTCGCGATGATCTTGAAGCCGAGACCCTCGAGGCGGCGCATCGGCTCGACGATTCCGGCCTTGTCCGAGTCCCGCATCGAGACGAACACGGTTCCGGCCGTCGGCAGCGCGCTGCCGGCGCCGAGCTGCGACTTGGCGAAGGCGACCTCGTAGTCGTAGTCGAGACCCATGACCTCGCCGGTCGAGCGCATTTCCGGGCCGAGCAGCGTGTCGACGCCGGGGAAGCGGGCGAACGGGAACACGGCTTCCTTGACCGCGATGTGGTCGCGATGGCCGGGCTTCAGCTCGAAGCTTTCCAGGCTTTCGCCGGCCATGACGCGGGCGGCGATCTTGGCGACCGGCAGGCCGATCGTCTTGGCGACGAAGGGCACCGTGCGCGAGGCGCGCGGGTTCACTTCGAGCACGTAGATCTCGCCGTCCTTGATCGCGTACTGGACGTTCATCAGGCCGCCGACCTTGAGCGCGAGCGCGAGCTTGCGGGTCTGCTCTTCCAGCGTGGCGATCGTCTCGGCGGAGAGCGAGTGAGGCGGCAGCGAGCAGGCGCTGTCGCCCGAATGGATGCCGGCCTCCTCGATGTGCTCCATGATGCCGGCGACGAACACCGTCGTGCCGTCGGCGAGCGCATCGACGTCGACTTCGGTGGCGTCGGAGAGATAGCGGTCGAACAGCAGCGGGTTCTTGCCCAGCAGCGTGTTGATCTGGCCGGTCTTGTCGTTCGGGTAGCGGACCTTGACCTCGGCCGGCACCAGCTCGGGCAGCGTGCCGAGCAGGTAGTCCGACAGCGTGTCGTCGTCGCGGATGATCTGCATCGCACGGCCGCCGAGCACGTAGGACGGGCGGACGACGAGCGGATAGCCGAGATCGGCGACGACCAGGCGCGCCTGCTCGACCGAATAGGCGATGCCGTTCTTGGGCTGGCGGATGCCGAGCTTGTTCAGCAGCTTCGAGAAGCGGTCGCGGTCCTCGGCCAGGTCGATCGCGTCGGGCGAGGTGCCGAGGATCGGCACGCCGGCCTCCTCGAGCGCCGAGGCGAGCTTCAGCGGGGTCTGGCCGCCGAACTGGACGATGACGCCGTGCAGCGTGCCCTTCGACTGCTCGACGCGGATGATCTCCAGCACGTCCTCGGCCGTCAGCGGCTCGAAATAGAGCCGGTCGGACGTGTCGTAGTCGGTCGACACGGTTTCCGGGTTGCAGTTGATCATGATCGCTTCATAGCCGGCATCCTTCAGCGCGAAGGCGGCATGGCAGCAGCAATAGTCGAACTCGATGCCCTGGCCGATGCGGTTCGGGCCGCCGCCGAGGATGATGACCTTCTTCGCGTCGGACGGCTCGGCCTCGCTCACCGGCGCGCCGGTGAAGGGCGCCTCGTAGGTCGAGTACATGTAGGGCGTCGGCGAGGCGAACTCGGCCGCGCAGGTGTCGATCCGCTTGTAGACCGGATGCACACCGAGCGACGTGCGCAGCGCCTTGACCTCGCTGTCGTTCTTGCCGGTCAGGTTGGCGAGCCGCTGGTCCGAGAAGCCCATCGCCTTGAGGCGGCGGAACGCGCCCGCCGTCGTCGGCAGGCCATGCGTGCGGATCTTCAGCTCGGTGTCGATGATGCCCTTGATTTCCTTGAGGAACCACGGGTCGATCTTGCAGATGTCATGCACCTGCTCGACGGAAATGCCGAGGCGCATGGCCTGGGCGGCCTGCAGCAGGCGATTGGGCGTCGGCGTGCCGATGGCGGCGCGAATGGCGTTGGCGTCGTCGCCCTGGCCGAGGCCGGGGATCTCGATCTCGTCGAGGCCGGAAAGACCCGTCTCGAGACCGCGCAAAGCCTTCTGCAGCGATTCCTGGAAGGTGCGGCCGATCGCCATCACTTCGCCGACCGACTTCATCGCGGTGGTCAGCACCGGCGAGGCGCCCGGGAACTTCTCGAAGGCGAAGCGCGGGATCTTGGTGACGACATAGTCGATCGTCGGCTCGAACGAGGCCGGGGTGGCGCCGCCGGTGATGTCGTTCTCGAGCTCGTCGAGCGTGTAGCCGACGGCGAGCTTCGCCGCGACCTTGGCGATCGGGAAGCCGGTCGCCTTCGATGCCAGAGCGGACGAGCGCGACACGCGCGGGTTCATCTCGATGACGATCAGCCGGCCGTCGGCCGGGTTGACGGCGAACTGCACGTTCGAGCCGCCCGTCTCGACGCCGATCTCGCGCAGCACCGCCAGCGAGGCGTCGCGCATGATCTGGTATTCCTTGTCGGTGAGCGTCAGCGCCGGCGCGACGGTGATCGAATCGCCGGTGTGGACGCCCATCGGATCGATGTTCTCGATCGAGCAGATGATGATGCAGTTGTCCTTCTTGTCGCGGACAACCTCCATCTCATACTCCTTCCAGCCGAGCACCGATTCCTCGATCAGCACTTCGTCGGTCGGAGAGGCATCGACGCCGCTTTCGACGATCTCGATGAATTCCTCGCGCGTATAGGCGATGCCGCCGCCGGTGCCGCCCAGCGTGAAGGACGGGCGGATGATGACCGGCAGGCCGATCTCTTCCAGCGCGGGCAGGGCTTCGGCGAGCGAATGGGCGAGGCGCGAGCGCGGCGTCTCCAGCCCGATCTTCGTCATCGCGTCGCGGAACCGCTCGCGGTCCTCGGCCTTGTCGATCGCCTCGGCGGTGGCGCCGATCATCTCGACGTTGAACTTGTCGAGCACGCCCATCTTCTTCAGCGACAGCGCGCAGTTCAGCGCCGTCTGGCCGCCCATCGTCGGGAGCAGCGCGTCGGGGCGCTCCTTCTCGATGATCTTGGCGACGATCTCCGGGGTGATCGGCTCGATATAGGTCGCGTGCGCCAGATCCGGATCGGTCATGATCGTTGCCGGATTGGAGTTCACGAGGATGATTCGGTACCCTTCGTCCTTCAGCGCCTTGCAGGCCTGGGTGCCGGAATAATCGAACTCGCAAGCCTGGCCGATAATGATCGGGCCAGCTCCGATGATCAGGATCGATTGAATATCTGTACGTTTCGGCAATTTCGTCTCGCGCGTAGCAAAAAACCCGGCGCGGTGATCCGCGCGGGCCATCAAGCAGGGGGCGTGTAAGGCTAGAGCGGCCTTATAGGGGAAAAGGCGGGGAGGGGGAACCCCTGCGGGCAACTGTCTGTGCCTTCCCCGCATTGGAGACACTGGCGGTGCGACGCGCGCAGGACTAGTTTCGATGAAATAAATCCTGTGCGGACGGCTTCGGCCTCGGCATCAACGGAGTAGGGCGGATGCGGCTTGGTGGTCAGCGCGAGAGCAGCAACGTCGAGGATCGGCGTGGCGGCGATACAGGCGGCCTGGACGGCGGCTTCCGCCCGGCAGGCATGGGCGGCGGACGCGGCATACCGCTCCGGGGCAGTTCGCTGGTCGTGATCGCCGCCATTGTCGGCATCGGCTGGCTGGTGTTCGGCATCAATCCGATCCAGATGCTGGCCATGGTCACGGGCGGCGGCGGCTCGTTCACCCAGGACAGCAGCTACCAGCAGCCCTCGCCGTCGGGAACCGGCACCGGCATCAATGACGAGGGCAAGGTCTTCGTCGCCAAGGTTCTGGGCAGCACCGAGGACGTGTGGACCGACATCTTCAAGTCGGCCGGCGAGACCTATCCGCCGACGCCGCTGGTGCTCTTCTCCGGCGTGACGCGCTCGGCCTGCGGCACGGCGAGTTCAGCCTCCGGACCGTTCTATTGCCCGCTCGACAAGAAGGTCTATATCGACCTCGCCTTCTATGACGAGCTGAAGCGCCGCTTCGGTGCGCCGGGCGACATGGCGCAGGCCTATGTCATCGCGCACGAGGTCGGCCATCACGTGCAGGATCTGCAGGGCATCCTGCCGAAGTTCAACGAGATGCGGCAAAGCATGAGCAAGGCGGACGCCAACGCGCTTTCCGTCAAGGTCGAGCTGCAGGCGGATTGCTATGCCGGCGTCTGGGCCAACCGCACCGACCAGAAGGGCATGTTGGAGGCCGGCGACATCGACGAGGCGCTGAACGCGGCGACGCAGATCGGCGACGACGCCATCCAGAAGCGCAGCCAGGGCGTCGTCGTGCCGGAGAGCTTCACGCATGGCACCTCGGCGCAGCGCAGCGCCTGGTTCAAGCGCGGCTACCAGACCGGCGACGTCAGCCAGTGCAACACGTTTCAGGGCCAGATCTGACGGGCCATGTCGGACGCGGCAATCCGCGATCTCTGTGAAAAGCTGCTGGCCGACGGCGTGGAAGTGCTGTCGGCGAGCGACCGGCGCCTTCTGGAAAAGGTGGCGACGCGCACGCATGTCGCGCGCGATATCAACCGCGAATTCGAGCAGCAGCTCACCTTCGGCGACCGGCTGGCCGACCGCGTCGCCGCGATCGGCGGCTCCTGGGGCTTCATCATCACCTTCAGCGTGGTGATCCTCGGCTGGACCGGGCTGAACACTTTCGTGCTGACCCGCTGGGGCAGCGGCGGCTTCGACCCCTATCCCTATGTCTTCCTCAATCTCATCCTGTCGATGGTCGCCGCCCTGCAGGCGCCCGTCATCATGATGTCGCAGAACCGCCAGGCCGAGAAGGACCGGCTGGCGGCGGAGCACGACTATGAGGTGAACCTCAAGGCCGAGATCGAGATCATGGCGCTGCACGACAAGTTCGAGCAGCTCAGGACCGGCGAGCTGAAGACCATCCTGGAGCGCATCGAAACCGCCCTGGCCGTGCCGGTCGACGAACAGCGCCGGGATTCGAAGGGGTAGGGGGCCGGCTCATCTCTTCACCTCTCCCTGAGGGAGAGGTCGACGGCCGAAGGCCGGCGGGTGAGGGTTTACGGCCTCACAGGTCAGGTTCCCGACGGTCACGATGCTCGATCGGATGGTTCCCTAAACCCTCACCCGGAGCTTCGCTCCGACCTCTCCCTCAGGGAGAGGTGAAGGGCGCTGTTCCCGGATAGAGGGCGGGCGCTCACTTCCCGCCCGACGCCAGCATCCAGTTCAGCGTCTCGCGCCAGTCGGTCATGCGGATCGGGGTGCCGTGGTTGCCGTTCTGGAACAGCACGAATTTTATCGGATAGCCGGGTGACTTCTTGCGGACCTGGTCGAAGAAGGCCTGCTGCGTCTTCCAGTCGATGATCGGGTCGTGGCTGCCATGGCCGATGAAGATCGGGATCTGTCGGCCGCCCTTCTTCATCGCCGCCGTCTTCAAGAAGCCGGGATCGTTGAGCGAGCCGAGCAGGATCAGGCCCGAGATCATTGACGCCGCTTCGGGGTCGCGCGCGAGCGACCAGCACAGCTTGCCGCCATAGGAGCCGCATGCGACGAAGATCGGCGCGCCGGGCGAGCGGGCGGCGTAGTCCTGCATCAAGGCCTTGATCTCGGCCGTGCCGTTCGCCTCGAAATCGGAGAAGTCCGGCGAGAGATAGGCGCCGCCGGCCGCGACGGTCAGGTTCTTCACGCGGTTGAAATTGCCGCCAAAAGTCCAGTCGTCGGCGCCCTGGAAGCGCGTGCCGTTCTGGCCGTGCAGGTAGATCACGATCATGCTGGCCCGGCCCTTGGTGGCGCCGGCGCCGACATATTTGAGGGCACGATCGCCGACGCGGTAGGTCAGGTGGTCCTCGACCCGCTTGGTCTTCAGCGACACGTATTTCCCCTGCACCTTGCGCTCGGGGACCTCGTCGCGGCCGTTGATGTCGCGCATTTCGTCATAGTCGACGACGCGGAACGCGCCGCCATCGCGGCTTTCCAGCACCGTGCCGTAGCCGAAGAGATCGTCCTTGTAGGGCGCGAGCTGCGACACCTGGGCGGAGGCCGTGCCGGCCAGCAGGACGCCCGGCAGCAGCAGCGCCATGGCGATGCGGCGGAGCCGCCGGATGGCTGGATGGCCGTTGGCCGCCCCTGATGATTTCGCCCACATCCGCCGCGCGTCTCCCGATATCCCGTTGCGGCGGCAGGATGACATCTCGGCGCCGCGCCGCCAATCCGTCGTGGTCCCGGCATTCAGCGTGCGTTCAGGCGCCGGGAGGGATGGATGAGGCGAGCCATGGGGCGAATCGGTCGCGTAGGCCGCCTTTTTTGAGCCTCGACCGCGCCGCTTTCGCCGGTTGATATCGGGCGCGATGGCCGGGGACTGGCATGATTCGGTTCGGTCGGGAACGACGGGAAGGTGACGATGAAATTTCTGGGTCTGATCGGAGCGGCTCTGGCGGGCGGCGTGGTGGTGGCGGGAGCCGCCGTCGTGACCGGCGTCGTCGAGGTTCCGTACAAGCTCGAGCTCAAGCCGAAGGCGCCCGCCGTTTCCGAGGGAAGCGAGCAGGAGCCGCCGGCCAATAGCACCGACATGGACGATTACGACCAGGCGGCCGAGACCGATGGTTCGAGCGCGTCGCAGCCGGCGCAGCCCTCGCGGCCGACGCAGGTCGCCGCCGCCGAGGTCGTGCCGCCGACGCCGCGCCCGCGCCCCGCGCAGCAGGTGCAGACCTCCCGGCCGCGTCCGCAGCCCGTCTCCAGCCGGCCCCGTGCGAGCCGTCCCTCCGGCGATGTCGGCTATTTCTTCGACGAACTGCAGCCCTATGGCCGTTGGGTCGAGAATGACGATTACGGCTATGTCTTCGTGCCGAAGCGCCGTGGCGCCGGCTGGCGGCCGTTCCAGGAAGGCCGCTGGACCTGGACCGACGATTACGGCTGGTACTGGGAATCGAGCGAGCCGTTCGGCTGGGCGACGTATCATTACGGCCGCTGGGACTATGACCCCGACTATGGCTGGTACTGGATTCCCGGCGACACCTGGTCGCCCGCCTGGGCCACGTTCCGCGTCGGTGGCGGCCAGGTCGGCTGGGCGCCGATCGCGCCGGACCGTTCCGGCTACCAGTATGGCCAGCCGCGCCGCTACGATCCGCCGGTCTCGGAGAGCTGGGTGTTCGTCGACGAGCGCTATTTCGACGATGACGACATCGGCCGCCGCGCCGCGCCGGTGCGCGACGTTGGCCGCTATCTCGGCGAGGCGCGCGACGTGCGCCGCCCGCAGTACCAGGATGGCCGCTTCTTCAACGAACCGGTCCGCCGGCGCGACCGTCCCGGCCGCGAGATCGTCTATGTCGACGAGCAGAGCGACATCTTCGACGATGATCGCGGCGGCCGGATCGGCGTGTTCCGCCCGCGCATCGACGACCAGCGCTTCGACCGCCGTCCGGACCGGTTCGACCGGGACGTGCCGCGCGACGACCGCACGCTGATCCACCAGTATGTCGAGCCCGATCCGAAGGCGGCGATTGCCGGCGTCGTGTCGGCGGCGCTGCTCTCCGTGCTCGATCCGGGCGAGCGGCGCGACCTGCGCCGCGATCGGGATCGCGACCAGCCGCAGCAGCGCGATCGCATGCAGGCCGAGATCGACAAGCTGAAGGCCGAGAAGGCCAGCCTGATCGACGAGCAGCGCAAGCAGGCGGACGCCCGCGCCGCCGAGATCGACGCCGCGACCAAGAAAGCCGACGCGCAGCGCCAGGCCGAACAGGAGCGTATCCGCCAGGAGCGCGCCGCCAGGGCGGACGAGGTGCTGAAGAAGGTCGAGGCCAATCCGCAGCCGGCCGAGCCGCCGGCGCCCGCCGGAGGCAATCCGCCGCCGGTGGATCCGGCCCAGCCCGAGCGGCCGAGCCGCCCGGATCGCGGTCCCGACCAGAAGCCGGACCAGCCGGAAGCCCAGCGTCCGGATCGCCAGCAGCCGGACGGCCAGCAGGGCGAGCGGCCGCGTAGGGATCGTCCGGCCAAGCCGGCCGAGGAGGCGCCCGCCGCCGAGCAGCCCGCTCCCGAGGCCAAGCCTGCGCCGGAGGCAAAGCCCGCTCCGGAAGCCAAGCCTGAGCCGAAGCCTGTGCCGGAGGCCAAGCCCGAGCCCAAGCCGGAAGCGACTCCGGCCGAGCCGCAGCCGCAGCCGGAACCGGCCACGAAGCCGCGAAGGGATCGTCCTGCCAAGCCGGCCGAGGAAGCGCCTGCCGTCGAGCAGCCGGCTCCCGAGGCCAGGCCGGAGTCCAAGCCTGCGCGTGAGCCGAAGGCCGAAGCCAAGCCGGCACCCGAAGCCAAGCCTGCTCCTGAGGCGAAGCCTGCGCCGGAGCCGGAGGCCCAGCCGGAGCCGCCGCGCAAGAAGCGTCCGGAGCGGCCTGCCGAGGAAGCGCCGCCGGCCGCCGAGTCGCGGCCGGATGCCCAGCCGCAGGAGCCCGCGGAGCCGCCGCGCCGCAAGCGCCCGCAGGCTGAACAGGTCGAGCCGGCCGCGCCGGCTCAGCAGGAGGAGGCTCCCCGCCAGCGTCGCCAGGAACGGCAGCGCGAGGAGCAGCCGCCGCAGCAGCAGGAGCAACGGCAGCAGGAGCAGCCCCAGCAGGAACGCCCGCGCCGCGAGCGTGAGCCCCAGCAGGAGCAGCGCCAGCCTGAGCCGCAGCAGGAGCAGCGTCAGCAGCAGGAGCCGCCACAGCAGGAGCGTCCGCGCCGCGAGCGTGAGCCCCAGCAGGAGCAGGGCAAGCCCGAGCCGCAGCAGGAGCAGCGCCAGCACCGCGAGGAGCAGCCACGCCATCGTGGCGGCGATTGCCCCGAGGGCGCTGTGCAGCCGGATGGAAGCTGCGCCCAGTAAGGGGCTTCCGTCTCAAACGACAAAAGCCGGCCGCGTCACCGCGGCCGGCTTTTTTACGGAGTCACGCTTCTTGCGGCGTCCCCGGGGAGCCCGCGGCCTCGCCTCAGCTGGCGTCGAAAACCCGGTCGCCCTGCTCGTCGATGATCTGCTTGCCCTTGATGATGGCGAAATCGGCGGCGGCGTCGCGGCTCGTATGCGAATCGACGCGCACGAAGCGGTAGGACTTCTCGACGCCGTCGATCGTCTTCTCGATATAGCCGGCCGTCTTGTATTGGCCGCCTTCCGAATAGGGGGCAGGGCGGATGTTGTAGCCCTTGTATTCGGTCGCCTCGCCCTTGGCCTCTGCGGCATCCGAGCTGCCACCGCCGCCGAACAGCTTCTTCAGGAACGACATGGAATGACCTTCTGCTTGGTGTCTGTGTCCGAGCCTTAGCCCGATCCGTCGTCGAGGTCGAGGTCGAGATCGGCGAGCCGCAACGCGAACTCCGCCGGCGCGAAGGCCGGCACGACGAGATCGTCGGCGCTCCAGGGCGTTATCGAGGCGTAGCGCCCGTCCACCGGCTCGCGATGGACATGGATCGTGTTGGTGGTGGCGTCGATCACCCAGAGCTCGCGAATGCCGAAATGCGCGTAGATGAGGGCCTTCGGGCCGAGATCGAAGCCGAGCGAGCTGTCGGAAATCTCGACGGCCAGCAGGGCAAGGCCGGACCGCAAATCGCGAATGGCTACCGAACGTCGAAAGACGAGGAAGTCCGGTTCGAGAAACGTGTCATCGGACAGGCGGAACGTCGTCTCGGGAATGAAGACGGTATCGGCCGGATGTTGGCGACCCCAGCGAAGCATGATTTCGAGCTTCAACGTCTCATGCCGGCTGCCTTTGGGATTCATCGGAATGAGCTCTCCCCCGATCAGCTCGACCCGTTCTTCCGCGCGGAGCAAGCCGACCTCGCTCATGCGCTCGACCTCCTTCACCGTGAAGCCACGGCGGGGGAGGCCGGCCTTTTCGATGATCGCGCGCACGTTCATGACGACATCCTAAAACAAAAGGGCCGCTCTCGCGAGCAGCCCCTTTGGATGTGTCGATGGCCGGTCTCGGACGATCAGTTGTCCAGGAACGAGCGCAGCTTGCGCGAGCGGCTCGGGTGCTTGAGCTTGCGCAGCGCCTTCGCCTCGATCTGGCGGATACGCTCGCGCGTCACCGAGAACTGCTGGCCGACTTCTTCCAGCGTGTGGTCGGTGTTCATGCCGATGCCGAAGCGCATGCGCAGCACGCGTTCTTCACGCGGCGTCAGCGATGCCAAGACGCGCGTGGTCGTCTCGCGCAGGTTCGACTGGATCGCCGCGTCGATCGGCAGGATCGCCATCTTGTCCTCGATGAAGTCACCGAGATGCGAATCCTCCTCGTCGCCGATCGGCGTTTCGAGCGAGATCGGCTCCTTGGCGATCTTCAGGACCTTGCGGACCTTCTCGAGCGGCATGGCCAGCTTCTCGGCCAGCTCTTCCGGCGTCGGCTCGCGGCCGATCTCGTGCAGCATCTGGCGCGAGGTGCGGACGATCTTGTTGATCGTCTCGATCATGTGCACCGGGATACGGATCGTGCGGGCCTGGTCGGCGATCGAGCGGGTGATCGCCTGGCGGATCCACCAGGTGGCGTAGGTCGAGAACTTGTAGCCGCGGCGGTATTCGAACTTATCGACCGCCTTCATCAGGCCGATATTGCCTTCCTGGATCAGGTCCAGGAACTGCAGGCCGCGATTGGTGTACTTCTTGGCGATCGAGATGACGAGGCGGAGGTTCGCCTCGACCATTTCCTTCTTGGCCTGACGGGCTTCCTTCTCGCCCTTCTGCACCATGTGCACGATGCGGCGATACTCGATGATCTCCAGGCCCGTCTCGGTGGCGAGGTTCTGGATCTCGCTGCGCAGCTCGCGGATCCGGTCCTTGCCGTTGGTGACGAAGTCCTTCCAGCCGCGGCCGCCGAGATTGGCGACGCGACGCAGCCAGTTCGGGTCGAGCTCGGAGCCCTGGTACTCGCGCAGGAACTCTTCGCGCGAGACGCGATAGCTCTCGGCCAGACGCAGCAGCTTGCCCTCGGAGCTGACGAGGCTCTTGTTGATGGCGTAGAGCTGCTCGACCAGCGAATCGATGCGGTTCTGGTTCAGCGAGAGCGACTTGACCTCGAGGATCAGGTCGTCCTTCAGCTTCTTGTAGCGGCGCTCCTGCGAGGGCGATAGCGTCTCGTTCTTGAGGCGGCCCTCGACCAGCTGGTCCTGCAGGCGGCGCAGCTTCTTGTAATTCTCGGCGACGTTCTCGAAGGTCTCGACGACCTTCGGCTTCAGCTCGGCCTCCATGGCGGCGAGCGACATGTTGTTTTCCATGTCGTCTTCGTCGTCGCCGTCGCCATCGGGCTGCGGCGGCAGGGGAGCCTCGGCGTCCTCGTCCTCGGCGCCTTCGCCGAACGGCACGCCGCCCGGACCAGCCATCGGGGCGTTCTTCGCCTCGGGACCGGCATAGGTCGCCTCGAGGTCGATGATGTCGCGCAGCAGGATCTTGCCCTCGGCAAGCTCCTCCTTCCAGATGATGATGGCCTGGAAGGTGAGGGGGCTCTCGCAGAGCCCGGCGATCATCGTCTCGCGGCCGGCCTCGATCCGCTTGGCGATGGCGATTTCGCCCTCGCGCGACAGCAGTTCGACCGAGCCCATCTCGCGCAGATACATGCGGACGGGGTCGTCGGTGCGGTCGGTCGGCTCCTTGGCCGTCGACGAGCGGGCAACGGCGGTGCCGGTCGATTCGGCGAGCTCGCCCGCTTCCTCGTCGGCGTCGGCCGCGGTCGGTTCTTCCGCGTCCTCGACCTCGTCGGCCTCGATCACATTGATGCCCATTTCGGAGAGCATCGAGAGAATGTCCTCGATCTGCTCCGAGCCGACCTGCTCGGAGGGGAGGACGGAATTCAGTTCCTCATAGGTGACAAAGCCGCGCTTCTTGGCGACCTTGATCATCCGTTTGACGGCGGCATCCGAGAGATCCAGAAGCGGACCATCCTGCGGCTCGGCCTGCGCGTCCTGCGCCTCTTCGTTTTCCTGAACCTTGGTCGCCATGCTGTTCTCCGTCTTGGCGAACGCGTCGCGCCAGACGGTTCACGTCCGTCGCGCTCGCATATCCGCCGTTAAATCCTAGAGGCGGCACGAAGTTTCCCTCCTGCCGTCGGTCGCCCGACTCTTAGACTTTCTTGTCTTAAGGCCCGCTTAACCTTACGCCCTCGCCAGTCAATCGACCCTACATCGACTGCAATCGTCGACCCGAACTAATCCCGAACCCCTCGATCAGAGCCTCGGTTCCATCGCTGTTGGCCATCTGGTTCTGGATGTCGATCATCTTCGCCAAATTGGCGTCGCTCGGATCGGTCGCTAGGGCAGCCTCGGCATCCTTGAGCTCCTTATGTAACGTTCGCGCCTTCCTGTGCAAGGTGAGCGCCTGCATCCAACCATCCGCCGCGTCACGATTCGCCGCATCCGCCCTTGCCTGCCAGTTGCCGCATCGCTCGAGCTGCAGGTCCAGCTTGTCGAGCAATTCGCCGAACCGCGCCGACAGAAGGCGGCCTCTGAGCCCCCCGCTGTCGATGTGCGGATCTTCGGCGGCAATCTCTAGGATTTGCGTGCGAAGGGAGTCAAGTTCGCGATTCGTCAACTCGATCTGCGCAAATTCGTCGAAATGGTCCGGGACGAGGCTCGGGTGGTTGGCCATGGTCATCACCAGCACAACCTCGCGTAGGGGCGCCTGCACCCGGCCGGAGAGCGTCGTCGAGCGTTTCAGCGTCTCCGAAATGATCGGCGGCGGCTGGCGCACGGGCCGTCCCGGGCCGCCGCCATTGCCGCCCCGGCCATCCTGGCGGCGCTCGCCGCGCGGCTGGCGGTTGCCGGATTTCTGGCCATAGCCGAAGAACTCGCGCGCCCGCTCGGCGAAGGCCTGCTCATAGTGATGGCGGATGCTCTCGTCGGCGACGCTCTTGGCGATATCGCGCAGCCGCGCGTCCAGCGCCGCGCGCCGCTCCGGCGTCTCGAAGCCGCCGCCATCTGTCTCGCGCATCCAGACCATGTCGAACAGCGGCCTCGCGGCGGCCAGCACCTGCGCCATCGCCTCGCGGCCGGACGAGCGGATCAGGTCGTCCGGATCCTGGCCCTCGGGCAGCAGCGCGAAACGCACGGTCTTGCCGGGCTTCAGGGCGGCGAGCGCGAGATCAGCGGCGCGATAGGCGGCGCGCAGCCCCGCCTTGTCGCCGTCGAAGCAGAGGATCGGCTCGGGCGTCATCCGCCAGAGCAGGTCGAGCTGGCGCTCGGTCAGCGCCGTGCCGAGCGGCGCGACGGTATGGCCGAAGCCCGCCGTCGCCATGGCGATGACGTCGACATAGCCCTCGACGGTGATCAGCGTGCCGGCGCTCTGCACGGCCTTGCGCGCCTCGAAGCCGTTGTAGAGCAGGTCGCCCTTGCGGAAGAGCACCGTCTCCGGCGAGTTCAGATATTTCGCCTGCGCGTCGGGAGAGAGCGCGCGGCCGCCGAAGGCGACGATGCGGCCGCGGAAATCGGTGATCGGGAACATCACGCGGTCGCGGAAGCGGTCATAGGAGACGGGGATGTCCTCGCCGGAGATCAGCAGGCCGGTCGCGACCATGTCCTCATGCGGCACGCCCTTCGAGGCCAGATATTCCTTGAGCGCGTTGCGGCTCTGCCTGGCATAGCCGAGGCGGAAGCGGCGCTGGATGTCGGGGCCGAGTTCGCGTCCGTTCAGGTAGCCGCGCGCGCTGGCGCCGTCGCGCGACTGCAGCCCATCCTCGAAGAAACGGCAGGCGAGTTCCATCACCTCGTGCAGCGAGGCGCGCTTGCGCTCCTCTTCCTCGGCGTGCACGTCGCGCGCCGGCATGGGCACGCCGGCTTCCATCGCCAGCCGCTCGACCGCTTCCGGGAAGGAGAGGCCTTCGAGCTTGGTCAGGAAGGTGAAGTGATCGCCCGATTCGCCGCAGCCGAAGCAGTGGTAGCGACCCTTGCGGTCCTCGGCGTGGAAGGAGGGCGATTTTTCGCCGTGGAACGGGCAGCAGGCCCAGAAATCCCCCTTCTGCGGCTGCGACTTGCGCCGATCCCACGTCACGCGCCGGCCGACGATCGAGGAGATCGGCAGCCGGGCACGGATTTCATCGAGGAAGGAGGGCGAGAAGCGCATGGGATTCCGGAATGGTGATGACCTTCCAATTTAGGAGCTGGCGGGCGGAAGGGCAAAGGCGAGAAGCGACTTATGCCCGCTATGCAGGGCGTCTTGATGGCGCAGGACGTGTGCTTTCACCTCTCCCACAGGGAGAGGTCGGCCCGCTGGGCCGGGTGAGGGGTTGAGGCCTCACCGGAAAATGCTGAACCCCTCACCCGCCGGCCTGCGGCCGTCGACCTCTCCCTGTGGGAGAGGTGAGATGTCTACACATCCAGCGCGTCGCCCCAGTCGAGGCGGCGGGCGGTCTTGAACAGGGCGCCCTCGCGCTTGGTGATGAGCCGGGTCTCGGCCGCCCCGGACGGAAGGCAGAGTTTCAGGCTGACCTTGCCGCTGGAGGCCTTGGGCGGCGTCAGCACGCGGGCGACCGTGTGCTCGCGCGGCGTGCGCGAGGCGGCGAGATAGATGAACTTCTCGTCCTCGAACGGCACCACGGCGCCCTTGCTGCGGAGGTGGATCTTCGTCCGCGCCACGCGGCGGGAGAAATGGCACCAGTCCGGCGAAACGATCGGGCAGGGCGCTTCATGCGCGCAGGGCGCCAGGATATGCGCGCCGGCAGCGATCAGCTGCGCCCGGGCGGCGAGAATGCGCTGCCATCCGGCCGGCGTGCCGGGCTCGACGATCAGCAGGAGGCCGATTGCCGCCTGCCAGGCTGCCTCGATCAGCGCTGCACGAGCGGCCTCTTCCAGTTCGTCCAGCACATAGGCGATGGTGACGAGGTCGTGCGCGTCGACGGCAAGCTTGGCCTTGGCGAAATCGACCGCCCGCCATTCGCGTTGGAACGGCGCGGCGGAGGCGGCGAGCGTCTCGCCCCAGCGCCGCATGGTTGGGCTGCCCTCGATCATCAGCGCGTTGTCGATCGTCGGCCAGGTGTCGCGCGCCGCCCACATGGCGGTGCCGGGGCCGGCGCCGAGGTCGAGCAGCGTCTTCGGCCGGAACTCCGGCATCAGGCTTTCCGCCGCATCCATCGCCGCGCGCACGGCGGCGAAGGTCGCCGGCAGCCGCGCCGCCAGATAGGCGCGCGCGGCATCGTCCTCGGAGACGTGGAATCGCCCGTCGCGCAGCTCGCTGCGATAGCGCTGCGAGAGCATGGCGGAGGCTTCGGCAAGGGCTGCCGTCGAGGCGCCCTCGAGCGCCGCGTCGACGGCGTCGCGAAGGTTCGGCGGCAGTTCCATCGTGTGGACCCTAGCTGGTCAGCGCCGCCTTGACCGCGGCGCTCGCCTTGGCGAAGTCCATCTGGCCGGCATAGCGGGCCTTCAGCTCGGACATCACCTTGTTCATGTCGCGGATGCCCGAGGCGCCGGTCTCGACGACGAGGGCCGCGATCGCGGCCTTGGCCTCGTCCTCGGAGAGCTGCTTCGGCAGATATTCCTCGATGACGGCGATTTCCTCGCGCTCCTGCTCGGCGAGCTCGGGACGGCCGTTGTCCTCGTAGATCTTCGCCGATTCGAGGCGCTGCTTGACCATCTTGGCGAGCAGGTCGATCAATTCGACATCGGTCGCCTCGCCGGTGCCGGCGGTGCGCGCGACGATGTCGCGATCCTTGATCGCCGCGGCGATCAGGCGAAGCGTTCCGGTGCGCTTCTTGTCCTTGGCAAGCATCGCCCCTTTCAGGGCCGCATTGATGGTGTCGCGCATCGTCAATCTCCTTGAACGCCGGCGCACCATAGAGAAGCTTGGCGCGTCCTTCAAGCGCATCTACCTTAACATATTGAAATGTAAGACTTTTGTATTTTTCGCTTCGGGTTGACGGGGTGCCGGGCTTGCCCTAGTTTCCGGGCAAATGGGCGCGAGGCGGTGGATCCCTGGGATCCGCCGCGTTTTTGCGCGGCATGAGCTACGCGCCCGACCACCATCGAGACCAGCGGATAGATCATGGCCGACAACTTGCTGACCGACGCGATCACGGACAACGACGTCTGGGCGGAACCGAAGCCGACGGCGCTTCTGATCCTCGCCGACGGCACCGTGATCGAAGGCCGAGGCATCGGCGCGGTCGGCCACGCGGCCGGCGAGGTCTGCTTCAACACCGCGATGACGGGCTACCAGGAAATCCTGACCGACCCGTCCTATGCCGGGCAGATCGTCACCTTCACCTTCCCGCATATCGGCAATGTCGGCACCAATGACGAGGACATCGAGACCGTCAACATGGCCTCGGCATCCGGCGTGCGCGGCTGCGTCATCAAGACCGACATCACCGATCCGTCCAACTACCGCGCCCTGAAGAACTTCGACGCCTGGCTGAAGTCGCGCGGCATCGTCGGCATCGCCGGCGTCGACACCCGCGCGCTCACCGCGCTGATCCGCGAGAAGGGCATGCCGAATGCCGTGATCGCCCATGCGCCGGACGGCGTCTTCGCGCAGGCGGACCTCGCCAAGGAAGCGGCCGCCTGGCCCGGCCTCGTCGGCATGGACCTCGCCAAGGACGTGACCACCGGCCAGACCTTCCGCTGGGACGAGACGACCTGGGTCTGGAACAAGGGCTATGGCCGCGAGGAAAACCCGGTCCATAAGGTTGTCGCCGTCGATTACGGCATCAAGCGCAACATCCTGCGCCTGCTGGCGGACGCCGGCTGCGATGTGACCATCCTGCCGGCGACGGCGACCGGCGAGGAGATCCTTGCCCACAAGCCGGACGGCGTCTTCCTGTCGAACGGCCCCGGCGATCCGGCGGCGACCGGCGAATACGCCGTGCCGGCGATCAAGGAAGTCATCGCCGCCGACGTGCCGCTGTTCGGCATCTGCCTCGGCCACCAGATGCTCGGCATCGCGCTGGGCGGTGAGACCCGGAAGATGCATCAGGGCCACCACGGCGCCAATCATCCGGTGCAGGACCGCACCACCGGCAAGGTCGAGATCACCTCGATGAACCACGGCTTCGCCGTCGACGCCGCCTCGCTGCCCGATACCGTCGAGGAGACGCATGTCTCGCTGTTCGACGGCTCGAACTGCGGCCTGCGCGTCAAGGACAAGCCGATCTTCTCGGTGCAGTACCACCCGGAAGCATCCCCGGGCCCGCAGGACAGCCACTATCTGTTCACGCGCTTCGTCAACCTGATGCGCACCCGCAAGGGCGAGGCCCCGCTCCCCGAGCACCCCGCCCCCGTCGAGGGCTGAGTCTTTTTTCGATCGGCCGCTTCCCTGCCTTGCGCGGGGAGGCGGCCTTTCTTCGCCTCTCCGATAGGTCTGCGGTCTGCTTCGTCCGTCCGGGCGAGCGAAGCTGCCTTTTTACCTCTCCCTGAGGGAGAGGTCGGCTCGTAGAGCCGGGTGAGGGTTTAGGGAACCATCCGGTGAGGCCGTAAACCCTCACCCGCCGGCCTTCGGCCGTCGACCTCTCCCTCAGGGAGAGGTGAAGGGCTGGAGCGTCCCTTTCGTCTAATCAGCCGGCCGCCAGCTTCATCTCCCCGTGTCCCAGAGCTCGCCGTCATTCCTGCGAAAGCAGGAATCCATTTCAGCCGGGTTCGGCGTGATGTGGCCCCGCCGCTCAAGCTGGATTTCCTAAAACTCGACCATCATCCTGAGGTGCCCGGCGAAGCCGGGCCTCGAAGGAGGGTCCAGGAAACGCCACCTGACGTGGATTGGATTTCGCCGGACTTCATCTGCAAAGCGGATTGCCCCGCTGGAACCTCCTTCGAGGCTTCGCTGACGCGAAGCACCTCAGGATGATGGTGGAGCCGGTCGATCGGCCGGGAGCGCTCAGAGGTTTGGACAGCCGGCCTGGCGCCTGACGTAGGGCCTGATTTCGGCCAGGCACTCCGGGAGAGGTGAGGGGCATGCGCCCTTTGGCGCTTGAGCGTTCGCGCCCGCCATGGATCGATCCGCTCCCCGCTTGCGTTGCCCGCAGGCGGCAGCCACCTTGGGGAGCAGCCCGGAGGGATCGTGGCCGATACAATCGTCATCCTGAACGAACATGCCGGGACGATCCAGGATCGCGATCCCGCCGAAATCCGCGCCATCGTCGAAGGCGCTTTTAGCGAGCGCGGCCGTTCCGCCGAGGTGATCCTGGCGGAGGGGAACGCGTTCCTGCAGGCGATCGACGAGGCGGCGCGGTCCGGGCCGCCGACGGTCGTCGTCGGTGGCGGCGACGGCTCGGTCGGCCATGCCATCCGCAAGCTCGTCGCCGCGAACGGCGCCGGCGCGGAACGGACGCTCGGCGTATTGCCGCTCGGCACGATGAACCTGTTCGCCAAGACGCTCGGCATGCCGGCCGATCTCGAGGGTTCGCTCGCGGCGCTGGCCGCCGCCGCGCCGCGCCGGATCGATCTCGCCAGCGTCAATGGCCGCGTGTTCCATACGCTGGCGGGGCTCGGCTATTTCGCGGAAGTGGCGCGCGGGCGGGCGCAGTTTCGCGGCGCAGGCCTGCCGTTCGGCCGTTTCATCGCCGTGGCGCGCTCGTCGCTGCGTGCCTTCAGTCGCGCCGGCGTGCTGCAGCTGACGCTGGAGACCGCAGGGGAAAGTCGCGAGATCGAGGTCTATGCGCTGCTGGCGAGCAACAACCGCCTGTCGCTCACCGGCTTCGATCGGCCGCAGCTCGACGAAGGGCTGATCGAGATCCATTTCGCCGCCGGCGCCGAGCTTGCGAGCCGCATGCAGGCGGGGCTCGATCTGCTGGCCGGGCGCTGGCGCGACAATCCGGAGATCGAATCGCTCGCCGTCCGGCGCGCCGTGATCACCAGCCATAGGCCGCGCCTCTGGCTTTCGGTCGATGGCGAACTGACGCGGATGGCGACGCCGCTGGTGCTCGAAAGCCTGCCGGCGGCGCTTTCCGTGCTGGCGCCGGGTGAAGAACGTGCGCCGGCCGTTGCCCCAGGCTCGCCGTCATCCCGGCCTCCGGGCCGGGATCCATTCAGCTGAGGCGTCGGGAGGTTCGGTCGGTCGAGGGTGCAGCTGCATGGATCCCCGCCTTCGCGGGGATGACGGCGAAGGCGTGCAGCGGGGAAGTGACTGCGGCCTCGCTGAATGCGTCTCTCTGGAATGTCGGCAAGCAGGAGCCCCTTCGCCTCTCCCTGGTCAGGGAGAGGCGGGAGGCCGTCCGCTTACTTCTTCAGCGGCTCGATGATGTAGACGATCGTCGCGTTGGCGGAGATCTGCTGCTCGCCGCCCATGACCGGGGTCGACACGTCGGCCTTCATCGCCATCTGGGCGCGGAAGATCGGCACGCCGCCGCCTTCGCTCGTCTGCACCGACTGGATCGGGCCGAGCGCAACGCCGGCGGCCTCTGCCATCAGCACGGCCTTGCGGCGGGCCTCGGCGATCGCCGCCTTCATCGCCTCGTCGCGCAGCGCGCCAGCCTTGTCGATGTCGAAATCGATGCCGGTGACGCGGTTGGCGCCGGCCGAGACGACCTTGTCGAGCAGCGGGCCGGACTTGGCGAGGTCGCGGATCTTGACCGTCACCTGGTTCTGCACGCGGTAGCCGGTGACCTGCTGGCGGCCTTCCGGATCCTTGGACGGGTCGGAATAGACCGGATTGACTGAGAGGCCGCTGGTGGCGATGTCCTTGGTGGCGATGCCGGCATCGGTGATGGCGGAGATCACGGCGGTCATGTCGGTGGCGTTGGCGGCCAGCGCGTCCTTGGCGGTCGGCGCCTCCGAGACGACGCCGAGCGTCACCACGGCGATGTCGGGAACGGCGGTCGCGATGCCGTCGCCGAAGACGGTCAGCGTCGGCGGCTGCGGCGCCTGCTGCGCCATGGCGGGAGCGGCGACGACGGCAAGGAGCGTCGAGGCGAGGATGGTGGTCCGGATGAAGTTGGCGCGGATCATGGGCGTCTCCCGTTCGGCTTTCGCGTGTTGCGTGTGAACCGAGGGTTGGATAGGGGCCCATTGCGACGGGACTACGGCAGCGCGGTTCGACGCCCTTACGATCCCGCCGCGCCTTCGCGACGGCTGTGGAAACGGATCGCGCGCTCCGCTGCCCGTCCTCCCGTCCCGCCATCTTCTGGAGCATTTGTTTCCGTCCTGTGATATCGGCAGGAACCTTCACCAAGCTGCCGCGCCGGCGCTGACCGGGCGGCTCGCCGCCATGGATATTCAGAGGTTGATTATGAGCATCGCCAAACGCCCGCTCGGCCGCACCGGCCTCGACGTCACCGAGATCAGCTTCGGCGGCGCCAGCATCGGCAATCTCTATCGCGCGGTCAGCAACGAGGTGGCGCATGAGACGCTGCAGGCGGCCTGGGATGCGGGCATCCGCTTCTTCGATACCGCGCCGCGCTACGGCCACGGCCTGAGCGAGCGCCGGCTCGGCGATTTCCTGCGCGACAAGCCGCGCGACAGCTATGTCATCTCGACCAAGGTCGGCCGCATCCTGACGCCGCTGCGCGGCCGCGTCATGGGCGATTACGGCTTCGTCGACGTCCTGCCCTTCGAGCAGGAATACGACTATTCCTATGACGGCATCATGCGCTCGCACGAGGCGAGCCTGCATCGCCTCGGCCTCGACCGCATCGACGTGCTCTACATGCACGACATCGGCGTCGACACGCATGGCGTCGAGAAGAACGCCGAATACTTCCCCGTCGCCATGTCGGGCGGCCTGAAGGCGATGCAGGAACTGCGCTCGGCCGGCGACGTCAAGGCGATCGGCCTCGGCGTCAACGAGGTCGAGGTCTGCCTGCAGGCGCTGGAACATGCCGATCTCGACGCCTTCCTGCTGGCCGGCCGCTTCACGCTGCTGGAGCAGGAAGGCGCGCTGCCGCTGCTCAAGACCTGCCTCGAGCGCGGCGCCAGCATCGTCGTCGGCGGCGTGTTCAATTCCGGCATCCTGGCGACCGGCCCGGTCCCCGGCGCGCACTACAACTACGCCGAGGCGCCGCCGGCGATCGTCGATCGCGTCCGTCGTCTCGAGGCCGTCTGCGCCCGCCATGGCGTGCCGCTCGCGGCCGCGGCGCAGCGCTTCCCGCTGAGCCACCCGGCCGTCGCCTCCGTCCTTCTCGGCGTCGCCAGCACGCGCAACCTCGAGCGCAACCTCGCGGCGCAGGATGTTGTCATCCCGGCGGCGCTCTGGACCGACCTGGTCGCCGAGGGCCTGCTCGCAGCCAGCCTCATCCCGGCCTGAGCCGCGCCAGCCCCTGACGCTGCCTTCGCTTCCGCCCGCTCCCGCCTTCCGGCAGGGGCGGGCGTTTTCGTTTGGGGCAAATCGGCGAGCCATATTTTCCGGCGATTGCCCATGAAACGGACTTGTCGTTTAATTTGCTGGCTATGGGACGAGGGGGGCTTCGTTGAAACTCAGGTTTTGGCGCCGACGCGCGCATTCCCGACCTGCGCTCAGGCTTCATCCGCCGCCGGACTGGATCGCCCCCCGCGCGACGATCGCCATCGTCGGCGCGCAGCGCTCGGGAACGAGCCTCCTCTGTTCGCTGATGGCGGCGACCGGCCAACTCGGCCGTCCCGGCGAGTTCTTCAATTCCGGCGCGAAGATGTTCATCAACCGCCACGGCGCCGATACCACGCTGCATCGGCTGAACGTTGCGCGAGCGCATATGAGCCCCAACGGCGTGTTCTCGCTAAAGCTCTTTCCCGGTCATCTCGATAGCGCGGCGCGCGACGTGTACCTCTGGGAGTTCTTTCCCAATCCGGTCTTCGTGCGGGTGTTTCGCGACGATCTGCTCGGACAGGCGATCTCGCTCGCCCGGGCGTGGCAGACCGAGAAATGGAACTCGCGCATCACCGGGCCTTCGGTCGAGCCGAGCTATTCGCGCCTGGAGATCGACCGGGCTCTGGCCGACATCACCAACGAGAATGCCCGCTGGGACCGCTATTTCGCGCGCAACCGGATCGTGCCGATGAAGGTGCGCTACGAGGATCTGCAGCGGGAGCCCGCGTCCATCCTTCGCGATATCGCAAAGCTCGTCGGCGTCACGCTCGCCAAGCCTCCCGGCATCGAGGACAGCGATCTTCAGATCCAGCGTGACCACAGGACGGAGCAGTGGCGCAGCACCTTCCTCGCTGAGGCCGGCTCCCTTGAGCGGATCTATTGAGCGCTCGCGGATTTGCCTCTTCCGAAGGGCGCGCCATGGAGGGGGCCCGCCGACGGTCAGGGCTGGCCGCCGGCAGGCTGCAAGTCTCCGTCGGCAAGGGGCCGATGAGATTGCGCCACGATGGTTGCATTGACGCCGTTCTGCGTCAATAGGTTGCGGCTTGCCTATGGCTACAACCGATCCGCCTCCATTCTGGGGCGGCTCGGGAGCCCGGATGCCGCCTACCAGAACTGGGCCACGGCCAGGCAGACCAGGATCAGGCCGCTCAGCAGGGTTCCGAACCGCGCGAGATCGAAGCGCCCGATGCTGATCTTGGTCGCGCGAAGGCCGAGCGCCACGCCGAGCGAGATCGTCAGGAGGCTGCCGACCGAGGCGGAGAGGGCGATCGCCAGCAAGGGCATCTGGAGGAGGCCGGCGCCGACCGCGTTGGCAAGCGCATTGGCCGAGAGGGCGATGCCCAGGATGAGCGCCTCGACGGGACCGATCTTGCCGCCGTCGACGGCGATGGCGCGGGAAAGCCAGTCCGAAAGGCGGCGAAGGCCGGTCGCGGGTTTTGTCGTCGGGGCCGGCGTCTTGCGCGGCAGGACCAGCAGCAGGATGCGCACGCCGATCACGAATAGCAGGACGGAACCGACGATGTCGGGCGTGCTGCCGGGCAGCACATCGCCGATCCATTTGCCGAACAGGATGCCGGCCAGGCTCAAGACGAAGCAGACCCCTGCGATGATCAGGTTGGAGCCGAGATGGATCCGGATGCCGCGCACGCCGTAGGAAAGGCCGACGGCGAAATTATCGATGCTCGACGCGGCCGCCAAGGCGATGATGAAGAACCAGTCCATGTGACCTCGGCATCGTCGAAGCGGGGAGGCGCGGCGACAATTTCTCGTTGTGTATCAAACCCCTATATCGGGGACCGGGGATAGGACAATACCAAGCTTGAGGCTTTTCCTAGGCGAACGCGGGAGCTCCGGACGCATTGGGTTGGCGATCAGTTGAAGCGGCCGCTGCGGGCCCATCGCTTTACCTAGGGAGGCAAGCATGGCCGATGGATGGAACTGGTTCCCGATCATCGCTGGAGGGCCAGATCTAGAGCGCCATGAAGTTCGAGCGCAAGCGCCGAAATCGGCTCCGGCCGGATGCCTATCCTGCAAGCCGACTGCGGGAGGTTCCGCCT
Organism: Kaistia sp. 32K; assembly: GCF_016629525.1. Lineage (GTDB taxonomy): Bacteria > Pseudomonadota > Alphaproteobacteria > Rhizobiales > Kaistiaceae > Kaistia. The sequence goes on along the minus strand of NZ_AP024269.1, from coordinate 3,396,977 downwards.
GAGCGTTTTGCTCGGCAGGACCAACCGGCGAAACGCTACTCGGGCGCCGAGCATATGAGGCTGGCCGGAGCGTACGCCTGGATCAATGACGCGGAGGGTATCGCCTACGACAGGGTCGTCACCAAAGATGACCGTCCCAGTAGCCAACCTTGAGCGTCGGACGCTGGAGAAGCGGGGAGGGGGCGACGTTCGTGCGATATCCATGGCTCCCTTTCAGGGCCCGCTTAGTCACCTTCCTCTGAGGCTATATCGATATCGCAGAGGTGCGACGGCGTTATCCCAAGAGCCTGGGAGACTCTCCATATCCGCGAGATGCTGAGCGCATTCGTGCCGTTCTCGTACTTTTGAAGTTGCTGGTACGTAACGCCGAGAAGGTCGGCGAAATCCTCTTGCGTCATACCCGAATGCGTCCGGAGTTGCCGAAGCCGATGGCCGACGATCGCGTTGACAGGATCTGGGGTCGTCCTCATGGGTAAGTCGCCGCAACCGGGATCGGTTCGGCCTCCCCGTAGTAGGCGGCCTCGATGTCGCCGGCTTCACAATTGGACCACAGGTCGTCAGCAAGCCGAAACGCCCGTTCGGGTTCGATCTCGAAACCCTGCTGGGTTGAAAGGCCCGGATTGACCAGTAGTATGCACATGTTGTCCGTGGCCCGGTGAAAGATCTTAAAGCTGTCGAGGGGGTAGAGAATTGCCTCCTTCTCGCTTGACGTGAGCCAATCGGCGAAGCTCTTGGCTCGTTGAGCTTGCTTGCGTCTTGCTATGCGGCGACGCTTCCTCGTGTGGTGGGTCATTCTATTGCCCTCGCGGACTAGTATTCGGCTTATCTGGAAGTTGTTTTTGAGCTTCTTCTCTGGCTGATTCCAGTGCGGCTACGATTTTGTGGCATTCATCATGCCGGGCCAGCCGTAGCATTAAGTCGATCGCGTCTAGGATCACTCTTAGATTTGCTTCGGTGTTTTGCATTTTTCGAGATCTCGCGCGCATATTTTGCGACTACTTTCAGAGATCGCGATAGATTATTGAAGCCATCTCTTTTGGCCATATGGCTAAGCTCAATGGCGAGGTCATGGATGTAGGACGCATTCTTATGCATGGAGTTACTCCAAGAGACTGGTTGCTTTTCCCTGAGGAAGGCTGCCAGAGTGTTTCAAATTTTGAAGTAAATTTATCGTGATGAGGTATTTTACTAGCTTGACGTCTAGAAATTGACGCAAAAATCTGATCATCAGGTTGTCGAGTAATTGTGTGGGTAATTGCAGATTGTGGCTTGACTATCTGCTCGTGGACATTCCGCAACTGGGGTGATCGGTTCGCGGTAGCCATGCATTCGGGATAGCCAATTGGCTGAGGCCGATTCTCGGCCGCTACCACCTTCGTTGGCTGTTGCCGCCAATTGCCCGTGTTTGGGTTGCCGTCTAGTTGGCGCTGATCGCGGTCCCTATCCTGATCTGGTGGCGCGTGGCTGTCTGGATCCCTGCCCATGCCAGCTGGAGTGCTGCGGCGGGCGTCCTCGTTGGTCCCATTCCTCTTCAAAAGGCGAGACGACGAACGGCCGGTTTGCCTCCCTGACCACGGAGCCAATGAGGTCGTGGCGCGCCGATCCGTCCGAGGGTGAGGTCGGCAATCCCAACGAGGCCGGAAGAGATCGATGTCTGATTGAGGGCGCCGGCGAATGAGGGGCTGGCATCGCAGCGGCCGCTGCCGGGCGACGTCAATCCTATCACCCACGCTTCGGTGTGAGCCACGATGTCGGCTCCGAGCTTTAAGGCGAAAGCCGGCTCAACGCGTGATCACGCGGTGCGACTGGCGGACGTGCACGAAAGCCGGCCGTGGAGCCCCCATCGGCTGGGCCGGGCCTTTTTGTTTGCGCGAGTGGGGAGTTGTCCGCATCCTCTAGGTTCAAATGACCAGAGAGAATACTGCAAAATCCCGCTAACCCATTGAAAAGATTGGTGGGCCCACCAGGACTCGAACCTGGAACCAGACCGTTATGAGCGGTCGGCTCTAACCATTGAGCTATAGGCCCCCGACGGCATTCGCCGCCTCCGCGTCCCTTCCTATAGGCATTCGGAGCGCGTGGGCAAGGGGCTTGGCCGGATCGGCCCGGAATTGGTGGGGAGTGTGCCACCACCGGTTGCCAGGGCGCGCCGCGCCGGTTCCGACGCCCTTGTCGGACGGGATGTTTCCTGCCGGGCGGGGAGACGGCAAGCCGAGCGCGGAACATGGGAAGCCATAGAAACGACTCAGCAAATCTCGCCGCCGAACGCCGTCGACAGGCCTTTTTCGGGCCGCCTAGCTAATTGGTTGTCCTGTGGCATTCGTGCCACGGATTATTTCGGATGTCGACGCCAATGGTCATCCATTAGAATATTTCTATATTTTAAGTACTTATCTAAAAATCGATAAGGTTACCCTGCTTATATTGATCGTTGACATTGCTGACATGGCGTAAGTCGAGATGCTCTGTTGCGGGCATGCAACATTTCGTACGCATTCCTTCAGGTAACGTCGCGTTTATCAGGGCAGGCCGACGGTGATCCTTCGGCTGGGATAAATGCAGGCAAGGGGCTTAGAATGAAGTTCGCAATCCGCAGTGCATGCTTGGCATCGGTTTTCGCTCTCGGCGTCGTCGGCGCCCAGGCGGCTGATCTCACCTACGAGGCGCCGGTCGTCGCGGCGCCCGCGGCGTTCAACTGGACCGGCTTCTATGTCGGCGTGCATGGCGGCGTCGCCGCCGGCGATTTCAAGTATCCGGGCGACATCACTGCCACCAGCGGTAACCAGGTCTTCTCCCTTCTGAATGGTGAACTCGAGCAGGACGCCAGCGGCGGCTTCGGCGGCGCCCAGATCGGCTATAACTGGCAGTTCAACCCGAACTGGGTTGTTGGTGTCGAGGCGGATATCGCTGCGGCGTCCTATGAGGGCAAGATCAGCGGCAACTTCAATACTATTGGCAACTTTGGCGGCAACTTCGATGCCGGTTCCGAGGTCGAGTGGTTCGGTACCGTGCGCGGCCGCCTCGGCTATGCCTGGGATAACCTCCTGCTCTACGGCACGGGCGGTTTCGCCTATGGCAGCGTGAAGTCTTCGATCTCGGCCAATATCAACGGCGTCTCGGTCGTCGATGAATCGGCCTCCAACACCCAGACGGGCTGGACGGTCGGCGCCGGCTTCGAATACGGCATCACCAAGAACATCACGCTGAAGACCGAATACCTCTATGTCGATCTCGGCAGCGAAACGATCATCGATGAAAACCTCAATGGCGTTCACGCCGGTCTCGATGTCGAGACGAAGTTCCACACCCTCAAGGCCGGTCTGAACTACAAGTTCTAACCCCGTCTCATACGGAACCAGTCAGGGCGGCTTTCGGGCCGCCCTTTCTTTTTGTGCCGATTTCAAGGGGATCGTCGCAACGCCTTCGAACGGGCAGGTGCGGGCCCTGGCCTCGCTTTGCTGCCTGCGGGCCAGCCTCGCCGCCGACGATGCCCGCCACGAAGCCGAAAGGCTGCCTCCGGGACGGCCCGGAACGATTTCCCCGTCCGGTCCGTTGCTTCTCCGCATGCCCATGGAGGAGCAAAAAATGAAGACACTGGCCGAGATTTTCGAGCATACGCTCAAGGACGTCTATTACGCCGAGAACGCCATCGTGAAGGCGCTTCCGAAGGTCGCGAAGGCAGCGGGCGACAGCAAGCTGAAGAAGGCGGCGGAAGATCACCTCGCCGAGACCAAGGGGCAGATCGAGACGCTGAAGAAGGTCTTCGCGGAGATCGGCGTGAAGCCATCGGGCGAGAAATGCGACGCGATCGAGGGCTTGCTCAAGGAGACGGACGGGCTGATCGAAGAGACCGAGGGCACGGCGCGCGACGCCGGGCTGCTCGCCGCCTGCCAGGCCGTCGAGCATTACGAGATCGCCCGCTATGGTTCGCTGCGGGAATGGGCGAAGACGCTCGGCCACGACGAAGCGCACAAATGGCTCGGCGAGATCCTGGATCAGGAAAAGGCGACGAACAGCAAGCTGACCAATCTGGCGGTGCTGGAGATCAACCAAGTCTGATCCGGCGGCGGGTTGCGTCGGCCCGGTCCGGTCCCCTCTCCGGCGGACCGGGTCCTTCTTGTGGGGAATTGCCGGAGCGCGCCGCGCGACGCCGCCAATTGTCTTCCCCGTCCCGAGGCGCCATTTCTAGCGGTAGGAGAGAGGAGAGCGTCATGAGCAACGAAATGGTCAAGCGCGTCGCAATGGCGATCTACGACGCCGAATCTGGCGATCCTACGCGCCCGAAGCCCGATTACGTGCTGGGCTGGAAGGCCTTCGTGCCGCACGCCCTCGCCGCCATCGCCGCGATGCGCCTGCCGGACGAGGAAATGATTTTTCGCGGCGGTCTCGTCAAGGACCTGCCTTGGGACGGGAAGAGATCCGGCCGCGTCTTCACCGCCATGATCGACGCCGCGCTGGAGAATGCCGATCTGCGCTGATCGAGGTTTTCGCAGCTGCGGCGAGAGACGGGTTCGGATTTCCGGCCAGGAGAGGATAGCGCCGCCGGACGGCGCGCGGATGCGCGCGTCGCGGGGTGAGTTATCGGCTTGGAAGCGGCCGTTCAGCGGGTCCGGTCGCGAATGTGGGGCCTGGAGCTTTTGCGGGCATGACGAAGCCGGGCCGCTGGCGCGGTCCGGCTCCTGGTCGTCGGTCGAGACCCGGCGAGGTCTAGTTCGCCTTCGTGTCGGCCCAGCTCTTCACCAGCTCGTCATAGTTGACGGTGATCGGCTTCTCTTTTTCGTTCTCGATCTTCAGCTGCGGCGCGAGATTGCCCTTCTTGACCGCGTCGGCGTTCCAGTAGGCGAGGTCGTGCTCTTCGGCGAGCTTCGGCCCGATATCGCCCTGGATGCCGGCCCGTTCGAGGCGCTGCAGCACCTTCTCCTGCTCGGCGCAGAGCGAATCCATCGCTTCCTGCGGCGTCTTGGCGCCAGCCGAGGCGTCACCGACCGCCTGCCACCAGAGCTGCGCCAGCTTCGGATAGTCCGGGATGTTGGTGCCGGTCGGCGACCACTGCACGCGGGCCGGCGAACGGTAGAATTCGATCAGGCCGCCGAGCTTCGGCGCGCGTTCGGTGAAGCTCGGATGGCGGATCGTGCTTTCGCGGATCAGCGTCAGGCCGACATGGCTCTTCTTGACGTCGACCGTCTTGGAGGTGACGAACTGGGCGTAGAGCCAGGCCGCCTTGGCGCGGTCTTCCGGCGTCGACTTCAGGATCGTCCAGGAGCCGACGTCCTGATAGCCGAGCTTCATGCCGTCCTTCCAGTAGACACCATGGGGCGAGGGCGCGAAGCGCCATTTCGGCGTGCCGTCCTCGTTCACGACCGGCAAGCCCGGCTTCACGAAGTCGGCGGTAAAGGCCGTATAGGTGAAGATCTGCTGGGCGACCTCGCCCTGCGAAGGTACCGGACCGGATTCGGAGAAGGTCATGCCCTGCGCGGCGGCCGGCGCGTAAGCCTTCAGCCACTCAAGGTATTTCTCGATCGAATAGACCGAGGCCGGGCCGTTGGTGTCGCCGCCGCGGGCGACGCAGGAACCGACCGGGCGCGACTTCTCGTCGACCTTGATGCCCCATTCGTCGACCGGCAGGCCGTTCGGAATGCCCTTGTCGCCATTGCCGGCCATGGAGAGCCAGGCGTCGGTGAAGCGCCAGCCGAGCGACGGGTCCTTCTTGCCGTAGTCCATGTGGCCATAGACCTTCTTCCCGTCGATCTCGCGGCCGGTGAAGAATTCTGCGATGTCCTCATAGGCCGACCAGTTGACGGGAACGCCGAGCTCGTAGCCGTACTTGGCCTTGAAGTCCTCCTTGTTCTTCGGATCGTTGAACCAGTCGTACCGGAACCAGTAGAGGTTGGCGAACTGCTGGTCCGGCAGCTGGTAGAGCTTGCCGTCCGGCGCGGTGGTGAACGACGTGCCGATGAAATCGGCGATGTCGAGGTTCGGGTTGGTGACGTCCTTGCCCTCGTTCGCCATCCAGTCGGTCAGGCTGCGCGCCTGCTGGTAGCGCCAGTGCGTGCCGATCAGGTCACTGTCGTTGACATAGGCGTCGTAGATGTTCTCGCCCGACTGCATCTGCGTCTGCAGCTTCTCGATGACGTCGCCTTCGCCGATCAGGTCGTGCGTGATCTTGATGCCGGTGATGTCGGAGAACGCCTTGGCGAGCGTCTTCGATTCATATTCATGCGTGGTGAGCGTCTCCGAGACGACCTTGATGTCCATGCCGGCGAACGGCTTGGCGGCGTCGATGAACCACTGCATCTCGGCTTCCTGCTCGGCGCGCGACAGCGTCGACAGGTCGCCGATCTCGGCGTCGAGGAACTTCTTCGCGGCGTCCATGTCCGCGAAGGCAGGCGAGCCACATATCATGACGACCAGCGTCGCCGTGGATGCTAAGAGACTGCGTCGCATGTGGAATCCTCCCAAGGGTTTTTCTAGCGACTTGGCGCGGCCATTTCTGAGATGGCCGCGCCATCCTTCCTTCTCACACCCAGCGGAACACCAGCACCGCATAGACGAGAGAGAGACCGAGCGCCCACCAGAGGTTCGGGCCGACCAGGCCGAGCCAGGCGAGGCAGATGAAGGCGCTGCCGAGCAGCGAAACGAACAGCCGGTCGCCACGCGTCGTCTCGAAGCGCAGGATGCCGGTCCGCGGCGCGCCGCCGGGGCTGACATATTCCCAGACCCCCATGCCGCAGAGGATCAGGAAGATCGTCGCGAAGAAGATCGCGGTCGGCGGCGTCCAGGCCATCCAGGCGAAGTTCATCTGACCCTCCCCAGGGCGAAGCCCTTGGCGATGGTGTTGCGGATAATGCCCGTCACGGGCGAGCGGCTGGCCATCAGACCCTCCCCAGGGCAAAGCCCTTGGCGATGTAATTGCGGACAAACCAGATCACGAGCGCGCCGGGGATGATGGTGAGCACGCCGGCCGCCGCCAGCACGCCCCAGTCGAGCCCGGAAGCGGAGACGGTGCGGGTCATGATCGCCGCGATCGGCTTCGCCGCCGTCGTCGTCAGCGTGCGGGCGAGCAGCAGCTCGACCCAGGAGAACATGAAGCAGAAGAAGGCGGCGACGCCGATGCCCGATGCGATCAGCGGCATGAAGATCTTCACGAAGAAGCGCGGGAAGGAATAGCCGTCGATATAGGCGGTCTCGTCGATCTCGCGCGGCACGCCGGACATGAAGCCTTCCAGAATCCAGACCGCCAGCGGCACGTTGAACAGGCAATGCGCCAGCGCCACCGCGATGTGGGTGTCGATCAGGCCGAAGGCGGAATAGAGCTGGAAGAAGGGCAGCGCGAACACCGCCGGCGGCGCCATGCGGTTGGTGAGCAGCCAGAAGAACAAATGCTTGTCGCCGAGGAAGCGGTAGCGCGAGAAGGCGTAGGCCGCCGGCAACGCCACGGCGATCGAGATCACCGTGTTCATCACCACATAAGTGATCGAGTTGATATAGCCATTGTACCAGGACGGATCGGTGAAGATGACCATGTAGTTGCGCAAGGTCGGATCGTTCGGCCACAGCGAGAAGGTGTTGGTGATCTCGACATTGGTCTTGAAGCTCATGTTGACGAGCCAGTAGATCGGCAGCAGCAGGAAGGTGAGGTAGAGCGTCATCACCAGCCAGCCGAGATGCAGCGGCTTGCGCACCTTGGGTGGCGCGACGAAGCCGTGGGCCTTGGCGGCGTTGGCGGCGCGCGTGCCGGCCTTGCTGTCCAGATCGATGCTCTTGCTGACGCCGGTGCTCACTGTCCGCCCCGCTCGTAGTTCGTCATGACCGTGTAGAAGATCCAGGAAAGCAGCAGCACGATCAGGAAGTAGATGATCGACATCGCCGCCGCCGGGCCGAGGTCGAACTGGCCGACCGCCATCTTGACCAGGTCGATGGAGAGGAAAGTCGTCGAGTTGCCGGGGCCGCCGCCGGTGACGACGAAGGGCTCGGTGTAGATCATGAAACTATCCATGAAGCGCAGCAGAACGGCGATCAGCAGCACGCGGTTCATCTTCGGCAACTGGATGTAGCGGAAGACGGCCCAGCGCGAGGCGCCGTCGATGCGGGCCGCCTGGTAATAGGCCTCGGGGATCGAGACCAGGCCGGCATAGCAGAGCAGCGCCACCAGGCTGGTCCAGTGCCAGACATCCATCAGGATGATGGTGAACCAGGCGTCGAGGGGATCGCGGACATAATTGTAGTCGATGCCGATCGCTTCCAGCGTATGGCCGAGCAGGCCGATGTCGACGCGGCCGAACACCTGCCAGATGGTGCCGACGACGTTCCACGGAATGAGCAGCGGCAGCGCCATCAGCACCAGGCAGATCGAGACGCCGATGCCTTTTCGCGGCATGGAGAGCGCGACGACGATGCCGAGCGGGATCTGGATGGCGAGGATGATGGCGGAGAAGACGAGGTTGCGCGCCAGGGCCTGATGGAAGCGCGGGGAATGCAGCATTTCCTCGAACCAGGCGGTGCCGGCCCAAAAGAACTCGTTGTTGCCGAACGTATCCTGGACCGAATAGTTGACGACGGTCATCAGCGGGATGATCGCCGAGAAGGAAACCAGCAGCAGCACCGGCAGGACGAGGAACCAGGCCTTCTGGTTGGTGGGTCTATCCATGCTCAAGCCCCCTTGCCGGCGTGCCGTCGACCAGATGGCCGTCGACATAGACGTTGAGATGGGCGGGATCGAAGACGGCGCCGACATCGTCGGCGGGGAACTCGGTCCCCTCCGGCGCGATCGCCGCGATCTCGCGCTTCCCGAAGGCGAGGCGCGCGATCTTGTAGCTGCCGACATCCTCGACCTTGCGGATCGTTACCGGCAGGCCCTCGCCACGGGCGACGCGGATGAATTCCGGCCGGATGCCGAGCTCGACCTTGCGGTCGCTCGTCGACTTGCCATAGGCGCGGGGCAGGTGGATCGCCGTGCCGTCCACTGTCGCCACCGTGCCGTCGATCTCGGCGGCGAGCACGTTCATGCCCGGCGAACCAATGAAATAGCCGACGAAGGTATGGGCCGGACGTTCGAACAGTTCGGCGGGCGTGCCCATCTGCACCACCTCGCCCTCATACATGACGACGACCTTGTCGGCGAAGGTCAGCGCCTCGGTCTGGTCATGCGTGACATAGACCATGGTGTAGCCGGACTTTTTGTGCAGCTGCTTCAACTGCGAACGCAGCTGCCATTTGAGTAGGGGGTCGATGACGGTCAGCGGCTCGTCGAACAGGATGGCGGCGACGTCGGCGCGGACGAGGCCGCGGCCGAGCGAGATCTTCTGCTTGGCGTCGGCGGTGAGCCCCCGGGCGCGCTTCTTGAGCACGTCCGTCATTTCCAGCATGGCGGCGATCTCGCGCACCCGCGCATCGACGGCGGGTGCGGGAACGCGGCGGTTGCGCAAGGGGAAGGCGAGATTGTCGTAGACGGTCATGGTGTCGTAGATGACCGGGAACTGGAACACCTGCGCGATGTTGCGCGCCTCGGTCGGCATGGCGGTGACGTCGACGCCGTCGAACAGCACCTGGCCGTGGCTCGGCGTGATCAGCCCGGAAATGATGTTCAAAAGCGTGGTCTTGCCGCAGCCGGAAGGGCCGAGCAGCGCATAGGCGCCGCCATCCTCCCAGGTGTGGTTGAGCGGCTTCAGCGCATAGTCGCGCGGTTCTTTCGGGTTCGGTAGGTAGGCGTGGGCGAGATTGCGAAGATCGATCCTGGCCATCTCTGATCCCTTCAGGCCGCCATCGCCGGCGGCGTTGCCACGGCGCGGCCGCTGTCGGCGGAAAACACGAAGAAGCGTTCCGGATCGAGCCGGACCTCGACGCGGGCGCCGATCTCGATCGGCTTGATGCCGTGCACCAGGCCGACCCAGCGGCCGTCCGGGGAATCGAGATGGACGAAGCTTTCCGAGCCGGTGATCTCGGTGATCGCAACCGTCGCCGGCACGGCGATCGTCGCGGCCTCGGTCGGCTCGAGATGCAGATCATGCGGACGGAAGCCGAACAGATAGGCGCCGTCGGCGAGGCGGCCGAGCCGGCCCGTCGCCGGCAGCGTCGCGCCGTCGGAAAGCGCGATGGCGGCGCCCGACTTGGTGGCGCGCAGCGTGTTCATCGGCGGGTCGGAGAAGGTGGTCGCGGTGATCAGGTCGGCCGGGCGGCGATAGACGTCCGTCGTCGGCCCGAACTGGGTGATGCGGCCCATGGAAAGCGTCGCCGTATTGCCGCCGAGCAGCAGCGCCTCGGTCGGCTCGGTGGTGGCGTAGACGAAGATCGCGCCGGTCTCGGCGAACAGGCGGGGCAGCTCGGCGCGGAGTTCCTCGCGCAATTTGTAATCGAGATTGGCGAGCGGCTCGTCGAGCAGGACGAGATCTGCCTTCTTCACCACGGCGCGGGCGAGCGCCGTGCGCTGCTGCTGGCCGCCGGAAAGCTCGAGCGGCGTCCGCTCCAGCATCGGCGTCAGGCGCATCAGTTCGGCCGCGTCGCGGACCCGCCGGTCGATGGTGGCGCGGTCGACGCCGGCGACGCGCAGCGGCGAGGCGATGTTCTCGTAGACCGTCAGCGTCGGATAATTGATGAACTGCTGGTAGACCATGGCGATGTTGCGCTTCTGGACCGGCACGCCGGTCACCCGGACGCCGTTCACATACACATCGCCGCTGGTCGGCGCGTCGAGGCCGGCCATCAGCCGCATCAACGTCGTCTTGCCGGATAGGGTCGGGCCCAGCAGGACGTTGAGCGAGCCGCTTTCGAGGACGAGCGAAACGTCCTCGATATGCGTTGCCGCCCCGACCTTTCGGGTCACTTGCCTCAGTTCGAGCATGGCTCCTCCCGTGCCCGATGCGGCCCTCTATTGCGCCGCTGTCGGTAGTCTCTCCTGCATGGCATTGCGCATGTAGTCGTCGAGCGCGGCGATCTCCGTCGCCGTCATCCGAAGACCGAGCTTGCTGCGTCGCCAGACGATGTCGGCGGCGCCTCGGGCCCATTCCTGGTCGATGAGATAGTGGACCTCCGCCGCGGTGAGTCCAGCGCCGAAAGCCCGGCCGAGATCGGCCGCCGTCTTCGCCGATCCGAGGATCCGGCGGGTCCGGGTTCCGTAGTGGCGGGCGAGCCGCCGGAGAAGCGACGCGTCGAGGCGCGGATAGTCCGCGACCAGGCTTGCTACCAGCGCCTCGAAGCCGTCGACGGGGAAGTCGCCGCCGGGCAGCGCCGCCTTTTTCGTCCAGGGCGCGCCGCGCTTGCCGAGCACCGTCTCGACATGTTCCAGCACATGCTCGGCCAGCCGCCGCGACGTGGTGATCTTGCCGCCGAAGACCTGGATGATCTTCGGTGCGTCGGCGGCGCCGTCGACCTTCAGCACATATTCGCGGGTGGCTTCCTGGGCGCTGGTGGCGCCGTCGTCATAGAGCGGCCGCACGCCCGAATAGCTCCAGACGATCTGGTCCGAACGCACCGGCTTCTTGAAATATTCGCTCGCCGCCGCGCAGAGATATTCCGTCTCCTCGGCGGAGATGGCGACGTCCTTCAGTTCGCCGTGATAGTCCCGGTCGGTGGTGCCGATCAGGGTGAAATCATCCTCATAGGGGATGGCGAAGATGATGCGGCCGTCGGCGTTCTGGAAGATGTAGCAGCGGTCATGGTCGAAGATCCGCGGCACGACGATGTGGCTGCCCTGAACCAGGCGGACGTGATGGCCGGCGTCGGCGCCGGCGATGCCGCGCAGGACGCGGTCGACCCAGGGGCCGGCGGCGTTGATCAGGAGCCGCGTTTCCACCTGCCGCGTCTCGCCGGTGACGGTGTCGGTCAGCGTGACCTGCCAATGATCGCCGATCCGCTCGGCGGCGGTGACGCGGGTGCGCGTCGAAATCTCGGCGCCGCGATCGGCGGCGTCGCGGGCGTTCAGCACGACGAGGCGCGCGTCGTCTACCCAGCAGTCGGAATATTCGAAGCCCCGGCGGAAATCGCCCTTGAGCGGCGCGCCGGTGCCGTCGCGCGTCAGGTCGAGCGCCTGGGTTGCCGGCAGCAGCTTGCGGCCGCCGATATGGTCATAGAGGAAGAGGCCGAGGCGCAGCAGCCAGGCGGGGCGAAGGCCCTTGTGGTGCGGCAGCACGAAGCGCAGCGGCCAGATGATGTGCGGCGCGTTCGACCAGAGCACCTCGCGCTCCATCAGCGCCTCGCGCACCAGGCGGAACTCGTAATGCTCGAGATAGCGCAGCCCGCCATGGACCAGCTTGGTCGAGCGCGAGGAGGTGCCGCTCGCGAGGTCGGCCATCTCGGCAAGGCCGACCGAGTAGCCGCGGCCGACCGCGTCGCGGGCGATTCCGGCGCCGTTGACGCCGCCGCCGATGATGAAGATGTCCAGCATGGTCACGACGCAGCGCTCTCCTGTGCGGCGCAGCATAATAATTTCATAACGAAACTCGATTGGCAGGATAAGCGAAAGCCAACGCGGGTCAAGTGAAAGTAACGTGAAACGGCGCGGCGCGTGACCGCGGGCGGCAAGGCCTTGGCAAGGCTGCGCGATTTCGCCTTCGCTCCGGCGGGAGCGGTGAGAGGGCGGTCGGGAGGCGGTGGGTTCGGTTGGCGCCGGAAACGCGGAATCGCCGGCGCGGGCGGCGCGTGCGCCGCAGCGTCAGGCGTCGAGTTCGGCCGTTTCCGGCAGCGCTTCGATCAGCTCGACGTCGCTGTCGGCGCAGATCTGGCGGATGCGGTCGCTCGGGCAATGGTCGGTGACGAAGGTGTGGATCTGCTTGAGGCTGCCGATGCGCACCGGCGCGGTGCGGGCGAACTTGGTCTGGTCCGAGGCGAGAATGACGTGGCGGGCATTGGCGATGATCGCCTGCGCCACCTTCACCTCGCGAAAATCATAGTCGAGCAGCGAGCCGTCCTCGTCGATCGCCGAGGTGCCGACGATGGCGTAGTCGACCTTGAACTGGCGGATGAAATCGATCGCCGCCTCGCCGACGATGCCGCCGTCGGAGCTGCGCACGACGCCGCCGACGATCACGACCTCGATCTGCGGATAGGGCCGCATGATGTGGGCGACGTTGATGTTGTTGGTGATCACCATCAGCCCCTGGTGCTGCAGCAGCGCCTGCGCCACCGCCTCGGTGGTGGTGCCGATGTTGATGAAGAGCGACGCCTCGTTCGGGATGATCGACGCCACCGCCTGGCCGATCGCCGCCTTCTCGCGCGCGGCGATCTGCGAGCGCGCCTCGTAGCCGACATTCTCGATGCCGGAGGCGAGGATGGCGCCGCCATGCGTGCGGGCCATCAGCTTGCGGTCGCAGAGGTCGTTCAGGTCCTTGCGGATCGTCTGCGGCGTGACGCCGAACTGGATCGCCAGCTCGTCGACCATGACGCGCCCGCGCTGCTTGGCGATTTCGAGGATGGCGGTCTGACGGGAGGGAGGCATCACGTTCGGCTTTCGAATGGTTCGATCGGTGCGCGAAGCGAAACTAGCATATTCGCATCGGCGTGGATTGTCTTGGCGAGCGAATATCACAGCCCGGTTGAATCCTGAGCCAGCTCAACCCCCGCAGCGTAGACAGGCCAGACCATATGGCTACGAGTGTGTCAGGGTTCCTTATTAGGTCGGCTGGGTGTTTTCTCTCTTTCAACGGATGAAGCGGCAGGACTTGCCGTCGCCCGGCGACGTGCCGGCGCGGGATTATCTTGTCGTTTCGGAATGCTATCCACCGAACTCGGTCGGAGGCGCCGAACTTAGTCTTGCCTCGACGCTGTCGGCGAGCCGGGTGGCGGCGGATATTCTGGTCGTCAACATTCTCGGCCGGGCGCCGCAAGTCACGCAGCATCGGGTCGACGGCATTCCGGTGATCGAGCTGCCGCCGCAGGCGAAATGGCCCTATCACCGCCTGTCCGAGGCCGAGCGGGCGCGCATCCAGGCGGAGCTGCCGAAGCCGATCGGCTGGCTTCTCTTCGCCTTCCACGCGCTCGCCTATCTGCTCTCCGGCCGCCTCGACCGGGTCGTCGCGCGCTTCCTGATGCTGGCGACGCTGCCGTTCCGCGTCCGCCGCAACGGGCCCTTCGCGCCTTTCGATACCGAGGACACCGGCTACTGGTCCCTCGCGCTCCGGCGGATTCTGGCGGCGAGCGGCGCCTCGACCGTGCATGGCGACAATCTGCTCGGCATCCTGCTGACGCAGGCGGCGGGCGGGGCGGCGGCGCGGCGCGTCGGCGTCGTGCGCGACAACCGCTTCCTGTGCGTGCGGCGCGACCAGCAGACGCGGATGGGCGGCAAGGTCTGCGTCGCCTGTCACGCCGAGTGCCATACCGGCACCCGCTTCGCCGACCGGCGGCTCCGGCGGATCGCCCGCCATATCGGCTGGATGCGGCGCCGGGCGCTGCGCGGTTTCGACGAGGTCGTGGTGACGAGCCGCTATCTGGAGCGCCAGATTCGTAGTCTGGGGGCGATGCCGCCTTTGACGCGGATCGCCAATCCGGCCGGCGACGCCTCGGGCCGGGATACGCCGGCCGTCCCCGAATGGGACGGCACCAACATCTTCATCGTCGGCCAGATCCACGACAACAAGGGCCAGGAGGCACTGGTCGCGTGGCTGCCGGAGCTGATCCGGCGCATCCCGGACGTGAAACTGCATTTCGCCGGCCGGGGCGACGCGGCGCGCGACCGCATGATCGCGGCGGCGGGCGCCGAGGCCGGCCGGCTGCGGTTCCACGGCTATGTCAGCCGCGACGACATCCGCGCGCTCTATCAGAGCTGCCAGATCGCGGCGTTGCCGACCCGCTGGCCGGAACCGTTCGGCCGCGTGCCGCTGGAGGCAGGGATCGAGCGCAAGCCCGTCATCGCCTTCGGCGTCGGCGGCCTGCCGGAGCAGATCGTGCACGGCGTCACCGGCCTGGTCGTCCCGGCTGGCGACTATGCTGGCTTCGTCGACGCGCTGGCCAAGTTGGCAGCGGATCCGTCGCTGCGCGAGCGGCTCGGCGCGGCGGCGGCGCGTCATGTCGCGGCGCGCTACGACCGCAACGAGACGGCCCGCGCCTATGAGGCGCTCTGGCAGTCGCCCGTCGCCGTCTCCGACGGCTCCAGAACGCGCCGGATCGCGTCGGGCTGACGTCCGCGCGGCGTGCTCGCCCAGAGGTCGCGCGCGAGATCCTTCAGCATCAGCGCTTCCTGCCAGCGATCGACGAGGTCGACGCCGTCCGGCCCGCGGATCGCATAGGGGCTCGGCCCCAGCTCGCAGGTGAAGGAAAGCGTGTCGTCCGGCCCGGCGCGCCGGCTCCAGCTCTCGAACAGATAGCCCCACCAGGCGAGGAACTGGTCGAGATAGGGCTTGTTGTGCGGGAAGGAGATCTCGACCTGCACCTGCTCGGGGCTGGCGACACGGCCATGCGCGGCCCAGGCGTGGTCGAGGACCCGCTTGATCTGGTCGTCCATTTCCCGCGGCACCGGCGGCTCGGGAAATTCGCGCCCGACCATGAAATGCGAGAGGTCCGCGAGCAGCTTCAGCTCCGGCATGGCGTCGAGGATGTCGAGCGTCACCAGGAGGTCGTTGGTGATGCGGCCGCGATGCGTCTCGACATAGACCGGCACGTCCGACGCCTCGGCCAGGCGGTTCCAGCCCTCGAGGATGCGCAGGCTTTCGGAAAGCGCGCGCGGGCGGACGTCCGGCTGGATGGTCAGGTGATGGATGCCGTAGCGGTTGGCGAGTTCCAGCGTCGGCTTCAGATCCTCGATCGTCGCCGGGAAGCACTGGCCCTCGATCAGCAGGCCGTTGTCGCCGGCGGCCGCGGCGAGCGGCGCCGCCAGTTCGGGCGTAAAGAACAGATGGGTGACGCCGTCGAAGCCGGCGGCGGCGGCTTCCGCCACCATGTCGGCGAGCGGCAGGTCGGCTGCGCGCCCCTTCAGGCGCTGCATGCCCCACATCGATTCGAACACGAGCAGGCGTTGCATGGGCTGAGATCCTTTGGAATGTTCGGAGTGTCTTTACTGGCAGCCGCCAGCGCGGTCGAGGACGAGGTTCACAGGGGCGTGGTCTCAGAGCTCAGGGCGGGCGTCTTGGCGTCGAGGCTTCGGCTGCATGGATCCCTGCTTTCGCAGGGATGACGGCGGAGGGTATTGCGCCGCCGGCGTCTCTCCTATCCGGCCGCGGCGTCTTTCGACCTCGATCAAGCTCACCCCGCCAAAAGCCCCTTGAGCTTCACCGTCGCGTCCGCGAGCGCCGCCTTGTCCGGCGTCGCGCGCTTCGCGATCAGCATTTCGGCGAGGCGGACGTCTCTGGCGATCCTGCCGTTCGGCCCGACGGCGCTGGCGGCGACCAGGCGGCCGTCGCCCGCGAGGTGGAAATCGAGACGCGCCCCGTCGCCGAGATCGCGGGTGATCGTCTCGCGTCCCTCGTCCGGCAATCCGGCAATCTGCAGGGTGAGGTCGTACTGGTCCGACCAGAACCACGGCACCGCCGCATAGGGTTCCTCGCTTCCGAGCATGCCGGCGGCGGCCGCGTTGCCCTGGTCCTGCGCGTTGCGCCAGGCCTCGAGCCGCAGCCGGCGGCCGCCATAAAGCGCGTGCGGAAACGAGCAGCAATCGCCGGCGGCGAAGATGTCGGGATCCTCGGTCGCGAGCCGCGCGTCGACGGCGACGCCGTTGTCGATGGCAAGGCCGGCGCGCGCGGCGAGGCCGGTCTCCGGCACGGCGCCGATGCCGGCGACGATCGCGTCGCAGGCGATGCGCTCGCCGGTCGAAAGCCGGATGGCATGGCCGTTGGCGTCCGTCTCGATGTGGACGATGCCGGTGCCGGTCAAAATTCGTACCCCTTCCGTCGCGTGACGCGCCGCGAGGATGGCGGCGATGTCAGCCGGGACCGCGCGGGCAAGCAGGCGCGGCGCCAGCTCGATCAGCGTCACCTCGGCGCCACGGGCGCGCGCGGCGGCCGCGAGCTCCAGCCCGATGAAGCCGCCGCCGATGATCGCGACGTGCTGCCCCGGCCGCAGCCGGGCGCGCAGAGCGCGCGCGTCGTCGAAGGTGCGCAGCGTCAGCGCATTGTCCGCGCCCTCGACGGACAGTCGACGGGCGCTGGCGCCGGTCGCGAGCAGCAGCCGGTCATAGGCGAGCGGCTCGTTGTCGGCGAGTTCGATCTGATGCGCGGCGCGGTCGATGGCGAGGACCCGAGTGTGGGATCGATGCGTGATGCCGTGCTCGGCCTGCCGCTCCGGCGTCAGGATGATGGTGGCGCGAGGTTCCGGCGCGTCGGTCAGCGCGGATTTCGAAAGCGGCGGGCGCTCATAGGGGCCGTGCGGTTCGTCGCCGACGAGGGTTATTTTGCCGGCAAAGCCTTGCTCGCGCAGCGCCATGGCGGCGCGCGCACCGGCCTCGCCGGCGCCGATCACCACCATCGATTCCCCTAGCGATCCGCGCATCGCTCAGGCCAGACCGAGCAGGACTTTGCCGCCGTCGAGCTTGACCGGGTAGGTCTTCAGATTGACGCAGACCGGCGCGCCCTTGGCCTGGCCGGTGCGATAGTCGAAGCGGCCATTGTGCTTGGGGCATTCGATGATGTGGTCCATGACCAGGCCATCGGCGAGGTGGATCTGCTCATGCGTGCAGAGCCCGTCCGTGGCGAAGTATTCGTCATCCGGCGAGCGGTAGATCGCATAGGTATGGCCGTCATGATCGAAGCGGACGACGTCCTCCTCGTCGATCGCGTCGGCAGCGCAGGCCTCGATCCATCGTGTCGCGGTGGTGGTGGTCATGCGGGTCTCCTCGCTCGATTTCGTGTTCCGGTCGGTGTCGCTCTGGTTTTTCACCGCCCATGAGAGGTGTGGGAGTAGCAAAGCCATCATCCTGAGGTGCCCGGCGAAGCCGGGCCTCGAAGGAGGGTCCAGGGGGCTCCCCCGGATAGGGATCGGGGCGGACCTCCCGATTTCGACGGCACAATGGAGCGCTCCGCTGGATCCTCCTTCGAGGCTTCGCTTCGCGAAGCACCTCAGGATGATGGCAGAGGGGATTGATTGGCCTGGGAGCTTTCCATCTCAAAACCGCCACCACCCCATCATGCTGAGGAGGGCCGAAGGCCCGTCTCGAAGCACGCACGGCATTTCAGCCGCACCTCACTCCGCCGGCGCCGCCGCGACGAACGCGGTGCCGTGGTTGTGCGGCACGGACTTGGCAGGATCGGGCAGCTGCCGCTGAACGAAATAGCCGGGCTCGCGCACCTGGCGCAGCAGCGTCGGGATGATCTCGGCATAGGCTTCCCAGAGACCGTCATACGGCTTCGGGCAATCGTCCTTGATCGCGGCGTGCAGCTTCGGCAGCGCGTGATAGGGCACCATCGGGAACATGTGGTGCTCCACGTGGTAGTTCATGTTGAGGTAGAGGAAGCGGTAGACCGGGTTCATGTAGACGGTGCGGCTGTTCAGCCGGTGGTCGAGCACGTCCTCGTCGAGGCCGGCGTGTTGCGTCAGCCCGAAGATGACGACGAAGGGCGCGCCATAGAGCGTCGGCAGGCCGATGAACATCGCCGGCAGGATCGAGCCGATGGCGACGCACCAGAGCGCGACGGCGGCGAGGATGGCGAGCCAGGCGCGCGCGATCCAAGTGACCTTGTTGCGCTCCATCTCGGGGATGTAGGTCTTCTCTTCCTCGGTCAGCCGGCCGGTCGCGTGCAGGAGGATCTTCTTCATCGCGACGTAGCTGCTCTTGAGCGCGAACAGGTTGAGCAGGATGCCGAGAATGTCAGGCGGGCGCGGCGCGGCGATCTCGGGATCGCGGCCGACGATGATCGTGTCGGTGTGGTGGCGGGTATGGCTCCAGCGCCAGACGGTCGGCTCGCGCAGGATCATGAAGCAGGCGATCTGGTAGACGACATCGTTCATCCAGCGCGTCTTGAACGCCGTGCCGTGGCCGCATTCGTGCCAGCGCGAATCCGAGGCCGAGCCGTAGAGGATGCCGTAGACGGCGAAGAACGGCACGGCCCACCACGTGCCCCAGAACCAGTAGCCGCCGAGGCCGGAGAGGAAGAGCGCCGCGAACCAGATCGCCGTGTCGCGCAGCGCCGGACCGTCGGAGCGCTTCATTAGCGCCTTCAGCTCCTTGCGCGGGATCGGGCACTGATACCACTCGGCCGCCGCCAGGCCGTTTTCCTCGGCGAGCCGCGTGTCGCGGCCGATCAGCGAATAGTCGCGGGGCGTGGTCCCGACCGTCATGCCGTTCCTCCGGAGCCGAAGCGTCCGTGCCCTCCGGACAGGGAAGGCCGCGCTTTTCATGTTTGGAGGGAGTCTAGTCTGGCCCGGTTCCCGGCTCAATCGAGGCATGATAGAATCTATCAAGCTCACTCAACGACGCTGCGGACTGCGATGATAGTTTCCATCATGGAAGACGAGCTATGGACGGCGTGAACCGGCCGACGATCCGCGATCTGGCGGTTGCCGCCGGCGTCGGCGTCGCGACCGTCGATCGCGTCTTGAATCAGCGCGCGCCCGTGCGCCGCGAGACGGCCGAGCGCGTCCTCGCCGCGGCGGAGGCGATCGGCTATCACGGCACCGGTTTGCTGAAGCGGCGGCTGGAGGAGACGGCGGCGGCGAAGAGCTTCGGCTTCCTGCTGCAGCGTCGCGGCGACGCCTTCTATCAGGAGATGGCGGCGGCGCTCGCCGGCGCCACCCGCGCCGCCAAGGGCGTGCGCGGCCGGCCGGTGGTCGAGTTCGTCGACGACATCTCCGCCGCAACCGTCGCCGACAAGCTGTTGGCGCTCGGCGCCCGCGTCGACGCGGTGGCGGTGGTCGCGGCCGACCATCCGCGCGTGACCGGGGCGGTCGAGGCGCTGCGGGCGCGCGGCGTCGGCGTGCTGACGCTGCTGTCGGAGCTTTCGGCGCCGTGCATCGGCCATGTCGGCATCGATCATCGCAAGGCGGGGCGCACGGCGGCCTGGGCGATCGCCCGGCTGGCGAAGGCGCCCGGTAGCGTCGGCATCTTCGTCGGCAGCCATCGCTATGTCGGGCACGAGCTCTCGGAGATCAGCTTTCGCGCCTATTTCCGCGAGCATGCGCCGGATTTTCGCCTGCTCGAGCCGCTCGCCAATCTCGAGGATCCGCATCTTGCGCATGAGGGCACGCTGGAACTTTTGAAGCGCAATCCCGACTTGGTCGGCATCTATGTCGCCGGCGGCGGCATGGCCGGGCTGATCTCGGCGCTGCGCGAGGCGGATCCGCAGCGGCGCATCATCGCCGTCTGCAACGAGCGGGTGCCCGAGACGCGCGCGGCGCTGGTCGACGGCGTCGTCGACGCGGTGATCGCGACGCCGGTGGCGGCGCTGGCCGAGCAGGCGGTCGCGATCATGACGCGCGCCGTCCGTCCGGCGGCCGGCGAGGGGGAGACGCGCATCCTGCTGCCCTTCGACCTCTATGTCGCCGAGAATGTCTGATCAGTGAGAATGTTGGATGAGCGAGAATGTTGGATGAGGATGTCACCGAATCCGGCATAGGGTGGGGCCTCGCCGCGCGATCCGGGTGCGGCGGCCGCGTCGAGGCGGGATATTCCGGATCAGGGGGCCTTTGCGTGCGGTTTACCGATCGTCGTTTTTTGAGCCGGATCCCGGTCCGGCGCTACAGCCAGGAGATGTTCGCGTTTCGCCGCGGCGACATCCGGGCCGAGACGGTCTTCGCCTGCATGCCGGCGATGGCGATCTGCCTCGCTGCCGGCATCGCGTTCGGGCGGCCGGATTTCGGCCTCGTCGCCGCCAGCGGCGCATTCTCGGTCGGCTTCGGCGCCTTCCAGCGCTTCACGGCGGTGCGCGCCGCGCCGATGATCTTCGCCATGGTCGGCATGACCGTCGCCGCCTGGGTAGGCTCGTTTTCCGGCAGCTACATGCCGCTGATGATCCTGTTCTCGGCGGTCGTCGGCGCGCTCTGCGGCGGCGCCAACGCCGCCGGCCCGGCGGCGTGGTGGATCACGCTGCAATGGGCGATCGCCTTCTTCGTCGCCGACGCCTATCCGGCCGACATGCAGGGCGCGCTCGGCCGGGCGGGCCTCATCTTCGCCGGCGGCATGCTGCAGATCGCGCTGGTGACGACGGTCTGGGCGCTGGCCGGCAAGTCGGCCATCATCCGCGAGCATGACGGCAGCGAGCACTGGCAGGACCTGTTCGCCGTGATGGGGCGCCGCCTGACCGGCCATTCCAACACGCTCCGGATCGCGATCGCCACGGCGCTTCTGGCCGTCCTGACCACGGTGATGACCAAGACGGCGCATATCCCGAACGGCTACTGGATCCCGGTCACCGCGCTGATCATCCTGAAGCCGCAGTCGGACAAGACGATCGAGCGCGTCATCTTCCGCATCTGCGGCACGGTCGCCGGCGCCGGCATCGCAACGCTGATCGCGGCGCTGCTGCGGCCGGGCGAGGAACTGCTGGCGGGCCTCGTCGTCGCGCTCGCAGGCCTCGCCTATGCCATGCAGCGCTCCGGCTACGGCGCCTTCGTCGCCAGCGTCACCGCCTGCGTCGCCTTCCTGGTGTCGCTCGCCGGCCTGCCGGAGATCCAGGTGGTCGAGCATCGCATCACGGCGACGGTGATCGGCGGGCTGCTGGCGCTGGTGACGGCGCTGCTGGTCGAGGTCTGGGACCGCCGCGCCGCGCCGCCGCCGGCCGAGGGCGGATGAGAGCAGCCGCTACTTCTTCAGCAGCCACTCATGCTCGGGGTCGTTGTGGAACTTCCAGGTCCGCTTCGGCCCGGCCATGACGTTGAGATAATAGAGGTCGTAGCCGTGGATGGTGGCGCAGGGGTGGTAGCCCCGGGGCACCAGCGTCACCACGCCGTCCTCGATCCGCATCGTCTCGTCGAGCGAGCGATCGTCGGTGTAGACGCGCTGGAAGGCGAAGCCCTGCGGCGGGTTCAGGCGGTGGTAATAGGTCTCCTCCAGCAGCGATTCCGCCGGCAGATTGTCGGTGTCGTGCTTGTGCGGCGGATAGCTCGAGGTGTGGCCGCCCGGCGTGATCACCTCCACGACGAGCAGCGAATCCGCCCGCTCGCCTTCGGGGAGGATGTTGGTGACGTAGCGCAGATTGGTGCCGGCGCCGCGCGTCTCCTGGCCGACATGGTCCGGCCCGATCAGGCGCGGCGGCAGGCCGCCGCCCGTCGACGGCGCCGAGCACACGGCGAGCGTCACCTCGGTCGTGGCGGTGACGGACCAGTCATGGTCGGCCGGCACATAGACCGAATGCGGCTTGCCCTCGAAGGGCGACATGCGTTCGCCGATCTCGCCGAAATCGACCTCCTCGCCGGTGACGCGGGCCTTGCCGGAGACGAGCACGAGGCAGACCTCCCGGTCGCCCGTATTGCCCTCCGCCGTCTCGCCGGGCGCGAGCCGATAGAGGTCGAAGCCGACATGGCCCCATCCCGCTGATTGCGGGGTGACGTGGACGACGCGGCCATGGTCGCCGGCGGGCTGGACGAGAAGGTCTGTCATCGCGGTCTCCTCAGCGCTTCAGGCCGGCTTCGTCGATGAAGCGGTTGAGATTGTCGAAGCCCAGTTTCACATAGCGCGCCGGCGGCGCCTTGACCGGGTCCTGCTCGGCCTCGATGACGATCCAGCCGGAATAATCCGGGATCTCGCGGAAGACGGAGACATAGTCGATCGAGCCGTCGCCGGGCACCGTATAGACGCCGGCGAGCACGCTCTGCAGGAACGACCAGTCCTGCGCCTCGGCCTCGCGTGCCACGTCGGTGCGGACGTCCTTGGTGTGCACATGGGCGATGCGGTCGCGATAATTCCGCGCCAGCCGGGCCGGATCGCCGCCGGCCCAGGTGATGTGACCGGTATCGAGCAGCAGCTTCACCGCCGGTCCGGTCGTCTCCATCATCCGGTCGACCTCGGCCTCTGTTTGCACGACCGTCCCCATGTGATGGTGATAGACGAGCGTCAGGCCCTCGCGGTCGAGATAGTCGGCGAAGCGGGTCAGCCCGGCCGAGAAACGGCCCCATTCCACCTCGGTCATCACCGGACGCTGCGACAGCGGCATCCCCTCCGTGCCATGCACGGTGCGGGTGCATTCGGCGACGATGAAGACCTTGCAGCCGAAGGCCTTCAGGAGGTCGATATGGGCGCGCGCCGCCTTGAACTCGTGCTCCGCGTCGCGCTCGAGCAGGAAGGTCGAATACCAGCCGCCGACGAGATCGAGCCCGTGCCCGGCGAGGATCGGCCGGAGCGCTTCCGCCTCGCGCGGAAACTTGTGGCCGAGTTCCATGCCCTCGATGCCGATGGCCTTCGCCTCCGACAGGCACTGCTCGAGCGGAATGTCGCCGCCGATCTCCTGCTTGTCGTCATTGGACCAGCAGATCGGGTTGGCGCCGATGCGGATCATGGATGCTTCCTCGTTTGCGTCGTCGGTGTCTGTTGTCTTTTAACGCGTCTCTCGGCCGTCATCCCGGGCAAGCGCAGCGCGACCCGGGATCCATTCGGCGGCAGGCGGTTGGATGGATCCCGGCTTTCGCCGGGATGACGGCGGAGTTTGTGGCTCCGTCGTCTTCCTTCGCATCGGGATCCACTGCCGGCGAACCCGGCTGTATGGATCCCCGCCTTCGCGGGGATGACGCCGGAGTATGGGCCTGCCGCATGGCCCGTCTCAATCCAGCGCGCGCTGCGCCTCGATCGCCTTTTCGTAGGCCTCGCGCGCCGCGTTGACCTGCTGGCGCGGGCTCACTTCCGGCACGGCGACGTCCCACCAGTGGCCGCCTTCCTGCGTGGTGACGAGCGGGTCGGTGTCGATCACCAGTACGGTCGTGCGGTCGTTCTTCACCGCGTCGGCCAGCGACGCCTCGAGATCGGCGATTGACGAGACTTTTTGGGCGATGGCGCCGAGGCTCGCCGCATGGGCGACGAAGTCGATCGCCGGCAAGACCTCGTGCTTGGCGTCCTTCAGCAGATTGTTGAAGTTGGCGCCGCCGGTCGCCATCTGCAGCCGGTTGATGCAGCCATAGCCGGCATTGTCGAGCACGACGATGGTAAGCCGCAGCCCCAGCATCACCGAGGTCGCGATCTCCGAATTCAGCATCAGATAGGAGCCGTCACCGACCAGGACGACGACCTCTTCCTGAGGCTTCGCCATCTTGACGCCGAGACCGCCGGCGATCTCGTAGCCCATGGTCGAATAGCCATATTCGAGATGGTAGGAGCCGGGCGCGCCCGCCTGCCAGAGCTTGTGCAACTCGCCCGGCAGGCCGCCGGCGGCGCAGACCACCGTCGCGTCCGCGCCGAGCGCCCGCTGCACGGCTCCGATCACCTGGCCGTCGGAGGGGAAGTCGGCATTGGTCGGGGCGGTCGCCTTGTCGGCCGCCTCGAACCAGCCCGTCCGGCCGCTTTCGGCCTTCTTCGTCCAGGCATCCGGCGCCGCATAGGCGCCGATCCCGAGCGCGATTTCCTTGAGCCCCGCCAGCGCGTCGGCGACGAGCGGCAGCGCCCGGTGCTTGGCGGCGTCGAAGGCCTGCGTGTTGAGGCCGATGATGGTCCTGCGATGGTTCTGGAACAGCGCCCAGGAACCGGTGGTGAAATCCTGCAGCCTCGTGCCGACGGCGAGGATCAGATCGGCTTCCTCGGCGAGCGCGTTGGCGGCCGAGGTGCCGGTGACGCCGATCGAGCCCATGTTGAGCGGATGGGCGGCCGGCAGCGAGGATTTGCCCGCCTGTGTCTCGGCAACCGGGATCCGGTGCGCTTCGGCGAAGGCGCGCAGCGTCTCGGTCGCGCCGGAATAGAGCACGCCGCCGCCGGCGATGATCAGCGGCTTCTCGGCCTTGGAGAGCGCAGCTATCGCCGCCGCCAGCTCGTCCTCGGAGGGGCGGACGCGGCGCGACGTCCAGACCCGTTCGGCGAAGAAGGCTTCGGGATAATCATACGCCTCCGCCTGCACGTCCTGGCAGAGCGACAACGTCACCGGCCCGCAATCGGCCGGGTCGGTCAGCACGGCCATGGCGCGCTCGAGCGCCGGGATGATCTGCTCCGGCCGCGTGATGCGGTCGAAATAGCGCGAGACGGGCCGGAACACGTCGTTGGCGGTAATGGTGCCGTCGCCAAAATCCTCGACCTGCTGCAGCACGGGATCGGGCCGGCGGTTGGCGAAGACGTCGCCGGGCAGGAACAGCACGGGCAGGCGGTTCACATGCGCCAGCGCGCAGGCCGTCACCATGTTGGTGGCGCCGGGGCCGATCGAGCTCGTCACCGCCATCATGCGGCGGCGGAAATTGGCCTTGGCATAGGCGATCGCCGCGTGGGCCATGCCTTGCTCGTTATGGGCGCGAAACGTCGGCAGGTCGTCGCGGCGCTGGTAGAGCGCCTCGCCGATGCCGGCGACGTTGCCATGGCCGAAGATCGCCCAGACGCCGCCGAAGATCGGCACGGTCTGGCCGCCGATCACGGTCTTCTGGCGGCTGAGAAAGCGCGTCAGCGCCTGCGCCATGGTCAGACGGATGGTGGTCATCGGACGGTTCCCTCGGTCATTCTTGTTCCTCCCTTCCCAGGCCCTCTGCCGGGGAAGTCTCCTCCCTCCGGCTCCGGAGAGGCTATTCCTTCGCCCCGCCGCAGGGGAGGGGGATTTCTTACCCTTGGGCGGCTCGCTCCGCTCGCCCCGGGCTTTGCTTCACCTCTCCCAGGGGGAGAGGTCGACGGCCGGAGGCTGGCGGGTGAGGGGTTCAGGCCTCACCGGATAGTCTCCAACCCCTCACCCGGAGCTTCGCTCCGACCTCTCCCCATGGGAGAGGTGAGGTGCCTTGCCGTTCGCCCCTTTCGCAGCCGTCGCCGGCCTCACCGGTTTCCTCCGCCGTCCCCACCCGCTCGCCGTCATCCCGGGCAAGCGCAGCGCGACCCGGGATCCATTCAGCCGCAGGCGGCAGGCGGTTGGATGGATCCCGGCTTTCGCCGGGATGACGGCGGAGGGTGTGGCTCCGTCGTCATTCACATTTGCATCCGCCACTGCCGGCGAACCCGGCTGGATGGATCCCCGCCTTCGCGGGGATGACGGCGGAGGGTGTTTCTACGCCGCCTCCGTCTGCCGCGCCGCCTCCCAGGCGGCGACGAGCTTGGCGAAACGGGTCGACATGTCGGCGATCGCCGCCTCGTCGTCGATCCGGCCGGAGAGCCACTGTTCCGCGGCCTCGGCGAAGATCGTGCGGCCGACCGCGAAACCCTTGACCAGCGGGATGGCGGCGGCGGTGCGGAAGGCGGCGACCAACTCGGCCTCCGGCGCCTCCAGCCCGAGCAGGACGATGCCCCGGCAGAGCGGGTCGTTCGCCGTGATCACCGCCTCGATGGCGCGCCAGGCGGCCGGACTCGTCTGCGGCTCCAGCTTCCACCAGTCCGGCTTGATGCCGAGCTCGTAGAGGCGGGCGAGGATCGACGAGACAGTGGTGTCGGTGAGCGGCCCGTTCTTGCCGGCGATGATCTCGACCAGCAGTTCGCGACCGACGGTGCGCGCTGCGTCGGCGACGCGCAGCAATTCACGCTCCTGCCGTGCCTTCAGCTCGTCGCTGTCGTCGGGATGGTAGAAGCAGAGGCACTTGATCGTGTGGCCGATCGGCCATTCGGCGAGATGGCTGCCGAGATCGGGCAGCTGGTCGAAATCGAGTGGGCGCGAGCCCGGTTTCTCGACCGGACGGCCGATCCAGAAGCCCTGTTCGGCGGCGCGCGGAAACGCCTTTTGGCCATAGGTCGTGTCGAGCAGCATGCCGAAGCCCGGCCGTCCCTTGGCGACGCGGGCGGCGGCGTCGACGGCGAGCGCCTTCAGGCCGGCGATTTTTTCGCGCGGCACCTGGAGCTTGTCGGCGACCGCCTCGAGCTGGGCGCGATGGTCGATCGCCAGCGCCATCAGGCCGTCCGGCTGGGCGCGCCGCGTCGTCGCCCAGTGCAGATGGTTGATGTCAGCATCCTGGCGCAGCGCCCGGTGGCGGCTGCCGTGCTCGAGGAAATAGGAAAGCTCCGTCCAGCTCGGATATTCGGGCGAGCAGAGCAGCCGCGACACGGCGAAGGCGCCGCAGGCATTGGCCCATGTGGCGCAGGTCGCGAGCGGCTCGTCGCGGAGCCAGCCGCGCAGGAAGCCCGACATGAAGGCGTCGCCGGCGCCGAGCACGTTGTAGATCTCGATCGGGAAACCCTCGCCGACGATGCCCTGCTCGATGTCGTCGGGAATCGCACCGTCATAGACGATGCAGCCCATGGCACCGCGCTTCAGCACGATGGTGGCGGCGGAGAGCAGGCGGATCGCCCGGAGCGCGCCGAGCACGTCGTCGGCGCCGGAGGCGATGCGGATCTCCTCCTCGGTGCCGACGATCAGGTCGCAATCCGGCAGGATCGATTTCAGCTGCTCCGACACGCGGTCGGACTTCACGTAGCGGGCGAAGCCCTCGCCATGGCCGGCGAGGCCCCAGAGATTGGGCCGGTAGTCGATGTCGAACACGACCTTGCCGCCATTCGCCCGGGCGATGCGGATCGCCTTGCGCTGCGCCGCGTCGCTGTTCTCACGCGAGAAATGCGTGCCGGTGACGACGATCGCCGAGGCGGAGGCGATGAAATCTTCGTCGATGTCGCCCTCCGACAGCGCCATGTCGGCGCAGTCGGTGCGGTAGAAGATCATCGGCGAGACGCCCTCGTCCTCAACGGCGAGCAGCACCAGCGCCGTCAGCCGCTCGGGGTCGGTGGCGATGCCGCGCGTGTCGACGCCCTCGCGCTGCATCTGCTCGCGGATGAAGCGGCCCATCTGCTCGTCGCCGACGCGGGTGATGACGGCCGACTTCAGGCCGAGCCGGGCGGTGCCGATGGCGATGTTGGACGGGCAGCCGCCGACCGACTTGGCGAAGGAGGTGATGTCTTCGAGGCGGGAGAAGATCTGCTGGCCGTAGAGGTCGACGGACGACCGCCCGATGGTGATCACGTCGAGCGGCCGGGCCGCCGAGGCGGCGCGCGGGACCTCGGTCATCGCATGCTCCGTTTCAGGTTAACGAAGGGGTGACGCGCCGCTAACGCTCGCGGCCGCTGTCTTCGTCAGTTAGTGAAACAAAAATTCTGCGATTTCGTCAATATGGAATGTTCGGATCATCCCCCGCGACGCGCTTCGGCGACGGCGACGGTCAGCGTCATGGCGAGCGCCATCGAGGCGGACAGCGAGCGGAAGCCCTCATAGTCGGCCTCGACCACCTCGAACCAGACGCCGAGCTTGGGGATCAGCGGGCTGAACGGGCTGTCGGTGATGACGACGAGCGGCGTGCCGCCCTCGTTGATCTGGCGGGCATAATTGAGGGTCGCCGAAGCGTAGGGCGTGAAGGAGATGGCGATGGCCGCGTCGCGCGGCGTGGCGAAGGAAAGGGTCTCCGGGTCGTTGCCCTGGGCCGAGCCGACCAGGATCGACTTCACGCCGAGCTTGCCGAAGGCGTAGCTCATATAGGAGGTGACCGGGAAGGAGCGGCGCTGGCCGATCAGGTAGATGGTCTCGGCGCGGGCGAGCAGGGCGGCGGCTTCATCGATCTGCGATACCTGCACGCGCTCGCGCAGCGAGCCGACGGAACGTTCCGCCGCCTTGCAGAAGCCGGAGAACAGCGTGGCCGATTTGCTGTCGCCAGCGACATGCGACCGGAGCGACGAGAGGCGCTCCGAATAGTTCGAGGTGCGATCGCGGAGCCGGTCCTGGAACACCGCCTGCAGGTCGGAAAAACCTTGGTAGCCAAAGGCTTGCGCGAAGCGGACGAGGGTCGAGGGCTGCACTTCCGCCTTCTCGGCGATGCTGGCCGCCGTGCCGAAGGCGACGTCGTCCGGGTTGGCGACGGCGTAGATCGCCACCTGCGCCAGCCGCTTCGGCAGCGTGTCCTTGCGGCTCACCATCCGGTTGCGCAGGCTCCAGAAGTCCCGGGGCGGCAAGGCGTCGTTGTCGTCACTCGTCATCTCGCGGGCCTTTCCCTGCGCATTTCGCGCAGCTTTCCCCGACTTCGCGCAGAAAATCAACACTTGACGAGGGTCGATCTCGATGGAATGAATATTCCGGCATCGATTTCAGGATGCGTTTTATTCCGAATATCTCGATGCAGCGGGAACCTAGAGCAGAAAAATCGCCGGATTCTCGCCTTTTTCATTCTCGGGAGGAATGTCATGAAGCTGAAATTCAAGGCGATGCTTGCCGCCACGGCACTGGCCGTGTCCGCCGTCGCTGCCCATGCCGACATCATCGTCGTCACCCACGGCCAGGCTTCCGATCCGTTCTGGTCGGTGGTCAAGAACGGCGTCGCCGAGGCCGGCAAGGACATGGGCGCCAAGGTCGATTACCGCGCGCCGGAAACCTTCGACATGGTGGCGATGTCCCAGCTGATCGACGCCGCCGTCAACCAGAAGCCCGAGGGGCTGGTGGTCTCGATTCCCGACGCCGACGCGCTCGGTCCGTCGATCCAGAAGGCCGTCGCCGCCGGCATTCCCGTCATCTCGATCAATTCGGGATCGGACGTCTCGAAGAAGCTCGGCGCACTGCTGCATGTCGGCCAGAGCGAGTATGACGCCGGCAAGGCGGCGGGCGAGAAGCTCAAGGCGATGGGCGGCAAGAAGGGCCTCTGCGTCAACCAGGAAGTCGGCAACGTCGCGCTCGACCAGCGCTGCAAGGGCGTTACGGACGGCTTCGGCGCCGTGACGGTCCTGCCGACCTCGGCCGACCCGGCCGACGTCAAGGCCAAGGTGAAGGCGGCGCTCGCCTCCGACCCGACCATTGACTCGATCATCACGTTGAATGCCTCGCTCGCCGGCGAGCCGGCCGTCGCCGCCGTCGGCGAATCCGGCATGGACGGCAAGGTGCATGTCGCGACCTTCGACCTTTCGGCCGGCTTCCTGAAGGAAGTCGCCGACGGCAAGGCCGCCTTCGCCATCGACCAGCAGCAGTTCCTGCAGGGCTACCTGCCGGTGGTGTTCCTGGCGCTGCACAGCAAATACGGCCTGATGCCGGGCGGCAACGTCCCCTCGGGCCCCAATCTGGTGACCAAGGATACGGCCGCCCAGGTCGTCGACCTGTCGGCCAAGGGCATCCGCTGAGCCGCCGGCGTTAGCCTTCGCGCGTGGACCGCAAGGCCCGCGCGCATCGCTTGTCCGGGCGCGGGAAGCGCCGCCGGAAGCCGCTGGAGCGGCCCGGCGGCGATCTCCAGCGACCGGCGAAACGCAGCCTGCGCGGGCGGGGAAGAGAATGACCGACAAAAACGGCCTGATCGAAGCCGCGGCGGACGAGCGGCTGAAACACGCCTCGCCGCTGACGCGGATCCTTCGGCGTCCGGAGCTCGGGGCCGTGCTCGGCCTCATCATCGTCACGACATTTTTCATCGCGATCGCCAATCCGGTGATGTTCGAGCTTGCCGGCATCATGAACTTCATGGCGCCGGCGGCGCAGCTCGGCATCCTGGCGATCGGCGCCTCGCTGCTGATGGTCGGCGGCGAGTTCGATCTGTCCGTCGGATCGATGGTCGCCTTTGCCGGCCTGATCTTCGCGGCCAGCGTCGTCACCTTCGGCCTGCCGCTGCCGGCAGCGATCGCCGTGACGTTCGCGTGCGCCGCGGCAATCGGCTTCTTCAACGGCCAGCTCGTCATCCGCACCGGCCTGCCGAGCTTCATCGTCACGCTCGCCTTCCTGTTCGTCTTGCGCGGGCTTTCGCTGGTCGGGCTCAAATGGGCGACGGGCGGTGCGACGCAGCTGCGCGGCGTGCGCGAGGCGGCGACGAGCACCCCCCTCGACGCCTTCATCTACCGGCTCTTCGCCGGCGATGCCTTCGAGGGCCTGTTCGCCTGGCTCGCGGCGCGTGACTGGATCGCCAAGTTTCCGAACGGCCAGCCCAAGGTGACCGGCGTGCCGGTCGAGATCCTCTGGTTCATCGGGCTGGCCGCGCTCGCCGCCGTCGTGCTGTCGCGCACGCGCTACGGCAACTGGATCTTCGCGTCTGGCGGCGATCCGAACGCGGCGCGAAATTCCGGCGTGCCGACGCGGCGCGTGAAGACCTCGCTGTTCGTGGTGACGGCCTGCTGCGCGGCGCTCGTCGCCATCCTGACGGTGCTTGACGCCGGGTCGACGGATGCCCGTCGCGGCTTCCAGAAGGAGTTCGAGGCGATCATCGCCGCGGTGATCGGCGGCTGCCTGCTGACCGGCGGCTATGGCTCGGTTGTCGGCGCGGCGGTCGGCGCCGTCATCTTCGGCATGGTGCTGATCGGGCTCACCTACACCAATATCGACCAGGACTGGTATCTCGTCTTCCTCGGCGGAATGCTGCTGATGGCGGTGTTCTTCAACAACATCATCCGCAAGCGCGTGACGGGAGAGCGGTGATGGCAACGCCGATCCTGGAAATGCGCGACATCGAGAAGCACTTTGGCTCGGTCGTCGCGCTGGCCGGTGTCTCGATCTCGATCGAGGCCGGCGAGGTTCACTGCCTGCTCGGCGACAACGGCGCCGGCAAGTCGACTTTCATCAAGACGATGGCGGGCGTGCATAGGCTGACCCGCGGCGAGATGTTCCTGAACGGCGAGCCGGTGCATTTCACCAGCCCGCGCCAGGCGCTCGATGCCGGCATAGCGACGGTCTACCAGGACCTCGCCATGATCCCGCTGATGTCGGTGACGCGGAATTTCTTCATGGGGCGCGAGCCGGTGAGGGGCATCTGGCCGTTCCGCGTCATGGACATGGGCTTCTGCGACCGCGTCACCCGCGAGGAGATGAAGCGGATCGGCATCGACGTGCGCGATCCCGGCCAGGCCGTCGGCACGCTCTCCGGCGGCGAGCGCCAGTGCGTGGCGATCTCGCGCGCGGTCTATTTCGGCGCCAAGGTGCTGATCCTCGACGAGCCGACCTCGGCGCTCGGCGTCCGGCAGACCTCCATGGTGCTGAAATATATCGACATGGTGCGCAAGCGCGGTCTCGGCGTCGTGTTCATCACCCACAATGTCCGCCACGCCATGGCCGTCGGCGACCGCTTCACCGTGCTCAATCGCGGTCGCACGCTGGGCACGGCGGCGCGGGGCGAGATCACGGCCGATGAATTGCAGAACCTGATGGCCGGCGGCAGGGAACTCGCCGACCTCTCCGCCGAACTCGGCGGCACGGTCTGAGGGCGGGAAGATCGGGAACGTCAGAGCATGAAATCTTTCGGCATCGGGCTGATCGGCACCGGCTACATGGGCAAGTGCCATGCGCTCGCCTGGAACGCGGTCGCGCCGACCTTCGGCGATGTGGCGCGGCCAAGGCTGGTGCATCTCGGCGAAGTCAACGAGACCGTCGCTATTCGGAAGGCGGCCGAGCTCGGCTTCGCCCGCGCCTCGGGCGACTGGCGGGCCGTCGTCGCGGATCCCGAGGTCGATGTCGTCTCGATCACGACGCCGAACGAATTTCATGCCGAGATGGCGATCGCGGCGCTCGACGCGGGCAAGCATGTCTGGTGCGAGAAGCCGATGGCGACGTCCGAGGCGGATGCCCGCGCCATGCTGGAGGCGGCACGACGGTCCGGCAAGGTCGCGGCGCTCGGCTACAACTACATCCAGAACCCGGCCATCCGCCATCTGAAGGCGCTGCTCGACGAGGGCGCCATCGGGGCCGTCAGCCATGTGCGGCTGGAAATGGACGAGGATTTCATGGCCGATGGCGGCGCGCCGTTCGGCTGGAAGAGCGATCGTCGTTCCGGCTATGGCGCGCTCGACGATTTCGCCGTGCATCCGCTGTCGCTCCTGACGACGTTGCTCGGGCCGGTGGCGCGCGTCGTCAGTGACATGGCGAAGCCCTTTGCCGAGCGTCCGCTTACCGATGGCGGCAGCCGCGCGGTCGAGACGCACGATATCGCCAATGTGCTGTTCCGGCTGGCGAGCGGCGTCTCGGGCAGCCTGCTGGTCAATCGCTCGGCCTGGGGACGCAAGGGCCGGATCGCGTTGCAGATCTTCGGCTCCGAGGGCTCGATCCTCTATGACCAGGAGCGGATGAACGAGCTGCAGCTCTATCGGGTCGAGGGGCCGATGGCGGGGCAGGGCTTCCGCACCATCCTGACCGGCACCGCGCATCCGCCCTATGAGCGCTTCGTCCCGGCGCCCGGCCATGGGCTCGGCTTCAACGATCTGAAGGTGATCGAGGCGCGCGAGCTGATCCGGCGAATCGAGGACGGCAAGGCGCATCTGGTGGAATTCGAGGCGGGCTTCGGCATAGAGAAAACCGTTCATGCCATGGCGCGCTCGTTCGAGACGGGCGGTTGGGTGGATATCGAGCCTTGAGCGACGCGCGGCAGAGCCGGGCGTGGTGACTTTTCCTGAGGACAGACAATGACCGTGAGACTGGGACTTCTGGGCGCCGGCCGCATCGGCAAGGTGCATGCCGGGGCGATCGCCGCCAACAAGGGCGCGCGGCTCGTCGCCGTCGCCGACGCCTTCCCGGACGCCGCGAAGGCGCTGGCCGCGTCGACCGGCGCCGAGGTGCGCGAGGCAGATGCGATCCTGAACGCTGGGGATATCGACGCCGTGCTGATCACGACGCCGACCGATCTGCACGCAACAATGATCGAGCAGGCGGCGCGGGCCGGCAAGGCGATCTTCTGCGAGAAGCCGATCGATCTCGACGTCGCCCGCGTCAAGGCATGCCTCGCCGTCGTGGCCGAGACGAAGGCGCTGTTGATGGTCGGCTTCAACCGCCGATTCGACCCCAATTTCATGGAGGTCCGGCGCCAGATCGATGCCGGCACGATCGGCAAGGTCGAGATGGTATCGATCACCTCGCGCGATCCGGGCCCGCCGCCGGCCGACTATATCCTCCGCTCCGGCGGGCTGTTCCGCGACATGACGATCCACGATTTCGACATGGCGCGCTTCCTGCTCGGCGAGGAGCCGGTCAGCGTCTTCGCTTCGGCCTCCGTGCTGGTCGATCCGGAGATTGGCAAGCTCGGCGATTTCGACAGCGCCTCCGTCGTGTTGACGACGAAATCCGGCCGCATCGCGCAGATCTCGAACTCGCGCCGCGCCAGCTATGGCTATGACCAGCGTATCGAAGTGCATGGCTCGAAGGGACTGGTCAGCGCCGAAAACCTCCGCGCCACCAATGTTGAGATCGCCAATGGCGACGGCTATCGCCGCGAGCCGCTGCTGAACTTCTTCATGACCCGCTACACCGAAGCCTATCGCAACGAGATCGCCGCCTTCATCGCCGCGCTCGAAGGCGGCACGCAGGTCACGCCCTCGGGCGAGGATGGCTGGAAGGCGCTGGTCCTCGCCGACGCGGCGCTGCAATCGGTCAAGGAGAAGCGGGCGATCGCGGTCTCGATCTGAGGCATATACCGCCTCCCACGATAGGATGAGCCAATGGCCGGGACAGCAGTTCCGGCCATTGGCTTTTTTGCGCGCGGCTGA
Organism: Kaistia sp. 32K; assembly: GCF_016629525.1. GTDB lineage: Bacteria > Pseudomonadota > Alphaproteobacteria > Rhizobiales > Kaistiaceae > Kaistia. The sequence continues at coordinate 3,362,620 of NZ_AP024269.1, read as the reverse complement.
CTGGTGCCCCTAGGGCGATGCCGGCGGAGGCGCGCTTGTGAAGAACGGGCGCGCCTGCTACCTGATTAGAAGAATTCTAATCTGTAGGGGTGAGGCCCGTGTTTTCATTCGGCAAGCGCTCGTTCTCCGAGCTTTCGGTGCGCGAAGTCATGGCCCTGGCGATCGGCGCCGAGGAGGAGGATGCGCGGCGCTATCGCGACATGGCCGAGCGGCTCGCGCCGGATTTCCCCGGCTCCGCACGGGTTTTCGACGCGATGGCGATCGAGGAGGACCGGCACCGCCGTCTACTGATCGACCTCTTCAAGGAGAAGTTCGGCGATCACATTCCGCTCGTCCGGCGCGACGACGTGCGCGGCTTCGTCCGTCATGCCCCGGTCTGGTCGATGCGGAACATCTCCGTCGATGGCTTCCGGCTCGATGCCGCGACGATGGAGCTCGAGGCGCAGCGCCTGTATCTGAAGGCGGCGGAGCGGGCGACGGATCCGGATGTCCGCAAGCTGCTCGGCGACCTCGCCGCCATGGAGGCGCAGCACGAGCGCAGGGTCGAGGAACTCGAGGCCGAGCATCTGCGCGAGAGCGTCCGCACCGAGGAGGACGCGACCCGGCGGCGGATGTTCGTCATGCAGGTCGTGCAGCCGGGCCTCGCCGGCCTGATCGACGGCTCGGTCTCGACGCTAGCGCCGATCTTCGCCGCCGCCTTCGCCACGCAGAATTCCTTCAGCGCCTTCCTTGTCGGCCTGGCCGCTTCGATCGGCGCCGGCATTTCCATGGGGCTGACGGAAGCGCTCTCCGACGACGGCGTGATCACCGGGCGCGGCCATCCCTGGCTGCGCGGCGTCGTCTGCGGCGTGATGACGGCGGTGGGCGGCCTCGGCCACACGCTGCCCTTCCTCATTCCGCATTTCTGGACGGCGACGGTGGTGGCGGGAATCGTCGTGCTCGCCGAACTGGTCGCCATCGCCTGGATTCGCTGGCGCTACATGGACACGAAGTTCCATTCCGCCATCGGACAGGTCGTTCTGGGCGGTCTTCTCGTGCTCGCGGCGGGTATCTTCATCGGAAGCGCGTGAAACCCATTGCCGGCAAGCTGCCTTTGCGATGACATATCCAGGCGCTAGGCTGACGGGGTCAAACGGTGGGCACTACCATGCGCATTCTCGTTACCGGCGGCGCCGGCTTCATCGGGTCGGCTCTTTGCCGGCATCTCGTTGCCGATCTCGGCGTCGGCGTCGTCAATGTCGACAAGCTGACCTACGCGGCGAACCTCGCTTCGCTGGCGCCGATCGCCGACGATCCGCTCTATCACTTCGTCGAGGCGGACATCTGCGACGCGCGGGCGATGGCCGACGTGTTCCGTCGCCATGAGCCGGACGGGATCATCCATCTCGCCGCCGAGAGCCACGTCGATCGCTCGATCGGCAGCCCCGGCGAGTTCCTGCAGACCAACATCTTCGGCACGGCGACGCTGCTGGAGGCGACGCGCGCCTATCTCGATCGCGCGCCGGCGGCGACGCGGGACACGTTTCGCTTCCTGCATGTCTCGACCGACGAGGTCTATGGCTCGCTCGGCGAAGACGGCCTTTTTCACGAGGAGACGGCCTATGACCCGTCCTCGCCCTATTCGGCCAGCAAGGCGGCGTCCGACCATCTGGTCCGCGCCTGGCATCGCACCTATGGCGTGCCGGCGCTGATCTCCAACTGCTCGAACAATTACGGGCCGTATCATTTCCCGGAAAAGCTGATCCCGCTCGTCATCCTGAACGCGCTCGAGGGCAAGCCGATCGACGTCTATGGCGACGGCCTCAATGTGCGCGACTGGCTGCATGTCGAGGATCATGCCCGGGCGCTGTTCCTGGCGCTGACGCGCGGCCGGCCGGGCGAGAAGTACAATATCGGCGGCCGCAACGAGCGCACCAATCTCGCCGTGGTCCAGCGGATCTGCGCCCTCCTGGACGAACAACGCGGTGGCAGCGCGCCGCACGAGCGGCTGATCCGCTTCGTTACCGACCGCCCGGGGCACGACCAGCGCTACGCGATCGACCCGACCAAGACGGAGCGGGACCTCGGCTGGCGGGCGCTGGAGAGTTTCGAGACCGGCATCGAGAAGACGGTGCGCTGGTATCTCGATCGGCGCGACTGGTGGGAACCAATCCGCAACGGCGTCTATCGCGGCCAGCGGCTCGGCCTGCTCGAGGGCGCCGACTGATGCGGATCTTCGTTGCCGGATCGAGCGGCCAGCTGGCGCGGGCGCTGAAGGCGCGCGCCGCGCAGCACGGCCATGTCGTCGAGACCTTCGGCAGGCCGGCGCTCGATCTCGCCGTTCCCGGCGATTTCGAGGGGCTGATCGCGGCGCAGGCGCCTGACGTCGTCATCAACGCCGCCGCCTATACCGCGGTCGACCGGGCCGAGAGCGAAGCGGGGCTCGCCATGGCCGTGAACCGCGGCGGCGCCGGGCATCTCGCCGCCGCCGCCCGCCGGCTGGGCCTGCCGTTCCTGCATGTCTCGACCGACTATGTCTTCGACGGCGAGAAGGGCGCGCCCTATGTCGAGGGCGACGCGACCGCGCCGCTCGGCGTCTATGGCACTTCGAAGTTCGAGGGCGAGGCGGCTGTGCTGGACGCGCATCCGGAAGCCCTGATCTTCCGCACCGGCTGGGTCTATGGCGCCGATGGCGGCAATTTCGTCCGCACCATGGTGCGCCTCGCCGGCGAGAGGGAGCACCTCGACATCGTCGCCGACCGCTTCGGCAACCCGACCCACGCCGCCGATCTCGCCGACGCTCTGCTCGCCATCGCGCCGCAGGCGCGGTCGGGCGCGGGCATCTTCCATCTGGCCGGCAGCGTCGAGGCGAGCTGGTTCGATCTTGCCGAGGGCGTCATGGCGCAGCTCGAGGCGGCGGGACGCACGGTGCCGGCGCTCGGCCGGATCTCCGGCGACGCCTATGTCGCGCCGGCCCCGCGGCCGCGCGATTCCAGGCTCGATTGCTCGCTCGCGGAGCGGACTTTTGGTGTGCGGCTGCCCGGCTGGCCCGACAGCCTCGGCGCGGCCGTAGCCGCCATTCTCATTGGGGAGCGGAAGGCACGATGAAGGGGATCGTTCTTGCCGGCGGCGCAGGCACGCGGCTGCATCCGATGACGCTGGTCACCAGCAAGCAGCTGCTGCCGATCTACGACAAGCCGATGATCTACTATCCGCTGTCGACGCTGATGCTGGCCGGCATCCGGGAGATCCTGCTGATCTCGACGCCGCAGGACCTGCCGAAGTTCCAGGCGCTGCTCGGCGACGGCTCGCAATGGGGCATCGCGCTTTCCTATGCCGAGCAGCCGAAGCCGGAGGGGCTGGCGCAGGCCTATAGGATCGGCGCCGATTTCGTCGCCGGCCAGCGCTCGGCGCTGATCCTCGGCGACAACATCTTCTTCGGCCATGGCCTGACGGCGCTGCTCGCGGAGGCGCGGGCGCGCAGCGCCGGCGCCACCGTCTTCGCCTACCATGTGCAGGATCCCGAGCGGTACGGCGTCGTTACCTTCGACGCCACCCAGAAGGCCGTCTCGGTCGAGGAAAAGCCGAAATCGCCGCGCTCCAACTGGGCCGTGACCGGGCTCTATTTCTACGACGAGGCGGTGGTCGACATCGCCGCCGACCTGAGGCCGTCGCCGCGCGGCGAGCTGGAGATCACCGACGTCAACAGCGCCTATCTCGATCGCGGTGCGCTGCATGTCCAGAAGATGGGGCGCGGCTATGCCTGGCTCGACACCGGCACGCCCGACAGCCTGATCGAGGCGTCCGAGTTCGTCCGCACCTTCGAGAAGCGGCAGGGCCTGAAGATCTGCTGTCCGGAGGAGATCGCCTATCTGATGGGCTTCATCGACGCGAACCAGCTGGAACGCCTCGGCCTCGCCCTCGGCAAGAGCGGCTATGGCCGCTATCTCATCGACATGGTGCTGGCCGACCGCTGAGCCAGCCGGCGGCTTCAGGTCGCTTCGGAACGAGGGCTTCCCATTGGCAGGGCCCTTTTCCCTCCAAAACGGCCTCTCATCGCCTCTATCGCGGAGCAGGCGAGGGGCGGTCCGTTCGGCGCCTCGCGCTTTCGCCGGGGCTCGGCTGGACCTTCAAGCAGAAAACGCATCTAGCCTAACCTTCTGATCTCATGAAGAAATCGGTTTGACCGTTTGCCCGTCCGAGCTCAGTCTTCGTTTTTTCTGCGCCGCCGTCCTTGAAACGCCGCCGACCCCGTTCCAATTAATGAGCATGCACTCGCTCATTAGGTTCTCGTGAATGGCCCGTCCCCTCAGTGAAGAAAAGCGCGAAGCGATCCTCGCCGCCGCTGTCGAGCTGGTGGCGACGCAGGGAACCGGCGCGCCGACGGCGAAGATCGCCCGGGAGGCCGGCGTCGCCGAGGGCACGCTGTTCACCTATTTCGCCACCAAGGACGAGCTGCTCAACCAGCTCTTTCTCGAAATCGAGGCCGAGCTGGCAGCGGCGCTGCTGGACGGCTATCCGGTCGACGGCACGCCTCGTGAGCGCACCCGGCATCTCTGGGATCGGCTGATCGACTGGGGCGCCGCCAATCCGGCCAAGCGCAAGGTCCTGCGGCAGCTCAAGGTTTCGGACCGTATCACCGAGGGCAGCCGCTGCAGCGCCGGCGAGCTGTTCCAGGAGATCTCCGCCATGTTGGAGCAGAACCTCGCCGATCATGCCTCGGCCGGCCAGACCGTAACCTATGTCGGCGCCATCCTGGATAGCCTCGCCGAGACGACGCTGGAGTTCATCCTGAACGATCCGGAACAGCGCGAGCCCTACAAGAAGTCCGGCTTCGAGATCTTCTGGAAGGGGATCGCCCGATGATCGATTTTTGTCCCTTTAATGAGCATGTGCTCGCTCATTAAATATCCCAACGAAAGGAATAGTCCCATGTCCAAGATCTGGTTGATCACAGGCAGCGCCCACGGCCTCGGCCGCACCATCGCGGAAGCAGCCCTTGCGGCCGGCGACCGCGTCGTCGCCACGGCGCGGAGCCCGGAACGGCTCCGCGATCTCGAGGAAAAGCACGGCGGCAATCTCCGCAGCTTTCCGCTCGACGTGACCGACGAAGCCGCGGCGCAGGCCGCCGTCGACTTCGCGATCGAGACGTTCGGCCGCCTCGACGTGCTCGTCAACAATGCCGGCTATGGCCACGTCATTCCGTTCGAGCAGACGAGCGCTGCGGATTTCCGCGCCCAGATCGACACCAACTTCTATGGCGTCGTCAATCTGACCCGCGCGGCTCTGCCCGCGATGCGCCGGCAGCGCTCGGGCCACATCATCAACATCTCGTCCGTCGGCGGGCGCATCACCACGCCGGGCCTGGCGGCCTATCAGGCGGCGAAATGGGCCGTCGGCGGCTTTACCGAGGTGCTGGCGAAGGAAGCAGCGCCCTTCGGCGTCAAGCTGATCGCCCTCGAACCGGGCGGCATGCGGACCGAGTGGGCCCAGATCGCCGGAGGGAAGGCGCCCGAACTGCTGCCGGACTATGAGCCGAGCGTCGGCGCCATGCTTGGCCTCGTCAAGACCTATGCCGGCAAGGAAGTCGGCGATCCCGTCCGCATCGCCAAGGTCATCGTCGATCTCGCCGCCAGCGACAAGGTTCCCTCGCACCTGCTGATCGGCAGCGACGCCCTGCACATGTACGCGCAGGCCGAGGCGGCGCGGCAGGCCGAAGCGAAGGAATGGGCCGAGGTCAGCGCCTCGACCGATTTCGACGGCTCCGACCTGTCGCTGCTGGCGGGCCTGAAATAAGCGTAAGGGCTCGTCATCGTTTCATGGAAACGATGACGAGCCCTAACTCGTTGTTCGGTCGCGTTTTCTTCACGCGAACCGGCATCCACTTCGCTCGAAAACGCTCTAGCCGATCGCAAGATCGGCCAGCGCCGGATGACGGCGGTCGCGGTCCGAAAGGGTCGCGTCCGCCTCGCTGACCGGCCAGGCGATGCCGAGGGCGGGATCGTTCCAGGCAAGGCCGCGATCGTGGTCCGGGCTATAGAAATCCGAGGTCTTGTAGAACACCTCGGTGTCCGCCTCGAGCGTGCAGAACCCATGCGCGAAGCCGGCCGGCACGTAGAGCTGCGCCTGGTTGTCGGCGGAGAGCGTTGCCGCCACATGCTGGCCGAAGGTGGGGGAGGCCGGGCGGATATCGACTGCGACGTCGAGGATGGCGCCGCGCAGGACGCGCACCAGCTTTGCCTGCGCCCTCGGTTCCAGCTGGAAATGCAGGCCGCGCACCGTTCCGACCTGTCGCGACAGCGACTGGTTGTCCTGCACGAAGGCAACGCCCGGATCGACTTCCCGCTCGAAAAGATCCGCTCGGAACGCCTCGAAGAAATAGCCGCGGTCGTCGCCATGGACCTTCGGCTGGATCAGGACGGGGCCTTCGATGGCGAAACGCTGGATTTGCATGTCGGGAGGATCCGGTTGAGCTTTCGGCCGCAGCTTCGCCCGGATCCCGCCCATGAGGCAACTGCTGTCGCATCGCCGCATGGACAGGCGGTTTGCCGGCCTTCATGCTGATGCGATGCGCGTCGCGACTGGCGAATCGGCCCGGTCCCGCGCAGCGCTGCGCCCGCTGGGGCCGCGCTTTCGCGGCTCGATCTGGACCCCTGCATGACGCTTCGTCCCCTCACGCTCCTCGTCACGAGCTTCGGCGGTCAGGCCGTGATCCTGCCGATCCTCGTTTTCGTGACGCTGGGCTTGCTCGTCTCGGGCCAGCGCCGCGCCGCCTTCTGGTGGGCTTTCTCCGTCGTCCTGGTGCTTGGAATGGTGCTGGCGACCAAGATCGCCTTCATCCCCTGCGCCACCTATCTGCCCGTGTCCGGCCTGCGCAGCCCGAGCGGCCATGCCGGCGCGTCGATGGCGGTCTATGGCGGGCTCGGCGTGCTGGTGGCCCGGCTGCTGCCGAAGCTGTCCTGGCGCGTTCTGGCGCTTTCGGCCGGGTTTCTGCTGGCGATCGCCATCGCGGTGACGCGGGTCGTGATCGGCGCGCACACGGTGCCGGAGACGATCCTCGGCAGCCTCATCGGCGTGCTCGCGCCGGCGATCCTGATCACGCGGCCCAACCTCTTCGTCGGCACCGTCCGCCTCCGCTGGATTTGGCTGCTGCTCGGGCCGCTGGTGCTGGTGGTCCTGCTGCACGGCTTCGAGCTCGGCGCCGAGACCGTCATCGAGAGTGTCGCCCAGCAGCTCAACCTTCTGCTGGGCGTCTGTCGCTAGAGCGTTTTCGAGCGAAGTGGATACCGGTTCGCACTAAGAAAACGCGACCAAACAAAGAGCGCTCACGGGCGCCCGCGCAGCGCCGGGCGCCGCGCAGCCACCTTCTTCGTTTCGGTCACGGCGGCGAGGTCGTCGAGGATCGGGCAATCCGGCCGATCGTCGCCATGGCAATGGCCGGCGAGATGGCGCAGGGTGCGCGCCATCCCTTCCAACTCGTGGATCCGCTTCTCGATCTCGGCGACATGCTGCAGCGCCACGCGCTTGACGTCGGCGCTCTCGCGGCCCTTGTCCTGCCAGAGCGCCAGCAGCGTTCCCATCTCCTCGACCGAGAAGCCGAGGTCGCGGGCGCGGCGGATGAAGCGCAGCGTCTCGACGTCGCTCGGCGAATAGACCCGGTAGCCGGATTCCGTCCGCGCCGCCGCGCGGATCAGGCCGATCTGCTCGTAATAGCGGATCATCTTGGTGGAAACGCCGGATGCGGCGGAGGCTTCTCCGATATTCATGTTCTTGATTTTCCTTCTCTATTCGGCCGGGCGGTAGCGCTTCAGGCGAAGCGCGTTGCCGACGACGAAAACGCTCGACATCGCCATGGCGCCGGCCGCCAGCATGGGGGACAGCAGCACGCCATAGGCGGGATAGAGCGCGCCGGCGGCGATCGGGATGAGCGCCGCGTTGTAGGCGAAGGCCCAGAACAGGTTTTCCTGGATGTTGCGGATCGTCGCCGCCGACAGGCCGATCGCCTTGACCACGCCGCCGACATCGCCCGACATCAGCACGACGTCGGCGCTTTCGATGGCGATGTCGGTGCCGGTGCCGATCGCGATGCCGACATCGGCGGCGGCGAGCGCCGGCGCATCGTTGATGCCGTCGCCGATGAAGGCGACCTTGCCACCCTGGCTCTTAAGGCTCTGCACGGCCTCGACTTTTCCGTCCGGCAGCACCTCCGCGAGCACCTGGTCGATGCCGAGCTTCGCCGCGATCGCCTCGGCGGTGGCGCGGTTGTCGCCCGTCACCATGACGACGCGGCGGCCGAGCCTGTGCAGCGCCGCGACGGCGGCGGCCGAGCCGGGCTTCACCGGATCGGCGATCGCGAAAATGGCCGCGAGTTCGCCGTCGATCGCGGCATAGAGCGGCGACCGGCCCTCCTTGCCGAGGCGGGCGGCCTCAGCGGCAAAGCCCGAGACGTCAATGCCGAGCTTCTTCATGAAGCGGTCGGCGCCGACCGCGACCGCGCGGCCGTCGGCGATCGCGCGGACGCCGTAGCCGGGCACAGCCTCGAAATCCGCGACCAGCGCTGAACCGAGGTCACTTGCCTTGGCGGCGGCGACGAGGGCGGCGCCGATCGGATGCTCGGAGCGGCCTTCGACGGCGGCGACGAGGCGCAGGATCTCGTCGCGCTGCGAGGGGTTAACAGCGACCAGATCCGTTAACTCAGGACGCCCTTCTGTTAACGTTCCGGTCTTGTCGAAGGCGACGATGGTCGCATCGCGCAGCGTCTGCAGCGCGTCGCCCTTGCGGAACAGCACGCCGAGCTCGGCCGCCCGGCCTGTCGCCACCATGATCGAGGTCGGCGTGGCGAGGCCCATCGCGCAGGGGCAGGCGATGATCAGCACGGCGACGGCGTTGACGAGCGCGAAGGAGAGGGCGGGGTCGGGGCCGTAGATCAGCCAGACGAGGAAGGTGGCGGCCGCCGCCAGCATCACCGCCGGCACGAACCAGGCGGTGACCTTGTCGACCATGGCCTGGATCGGCAGCTTGGCACCTTGGGCGCTTTCGACCATGCGGATGATCTGGGCGAGTACCGTGTCGGCGCCGACCTTCTCGGCCCGGTAGGAGAAGCTGCCGGTCTTGTTGATGGTGCCGCCGACGACCGCAGCGCCGACGCCCTTCTCGACGGGGACGGGCTCGCCGGTGATCATCGCCTCGTCGACGAAGGAGGCGCCCTCGGTGACGATGCCGTCGACGGCGATCTGCTCGCCCGGGCGGACGACGAGGATGTCGCCGACCTTGACCGCGTCGAGCTCGACCTCCACCGGCTGCCCGTCGCGGATGAGCCGGGCGGTCTTCGGACGCAGCTTGACCAGCTTGCGGATCGCAGCGCCCGTCCGGCCCTTGGCGCGCGCTTCCAGCATGCGGCCGAAGAGGACCAGCGTGACGATGACGGCGGCGGCCTCGAAATAGACGTAGCCGGTGCCGTCAGGCAGCCAGCCGGGCAGGAAGGTCGCGACCGTCGAATAGAGATAGGCGGCGCCGGCGCCGATCGCGACCAGCGCGTTCATGTCAGGGGCGAGGCGGAAGAGGGCGGGCAGCCCCTTGCGGAAGAAGACGAGGCCGGGCCCGAACAGCACCAGCGTCGTCAGTGCGAACTGCAGGAGGTTGTTCCAGGCGCCGAGCGTCATCTGCACCCAGTGATGCAGCGCCGGGATCAGGTGCGAGCCCATCTCGACGACGAAGATCGGCAGCGTCAGCACGCCCGCGACAAGGAGCGAGCGGAGCAGCGCGCTCGCCTCGAGGTCGCGCTTTTCCGAGATGTCGTCGGGTTCGTCCGAGGCCTGGACGGCTCGGGCCTCGTAGCCGGCGCCGCGCACCGCCTGTTCCAGCGCGTCCGTCGAGACGACCCCGGCCGGCGCCCAGACGGTCGCCCGCTCGGTGGCGAGGTTGACGCTGGCGCTGGAGACGCCCGGCACCTTCTTCAGCGCCTTCTCCACCCGCGAGACGCAGGACGCGCAGGTCATTCCCTCGATGGTGAGATCGAGTTCGCGATCCGGCGTGAGGGTCTGCGGGGATGGCATGCTGGTCATCGAAAAAGCCCTTCGGGTGGCGTGATGACGATATAGCTAGACCTTCCCATTATTGGAAGGTCAAGGGCGTATTCGGGGCCTTGACCTTCCCATGGTGGGAAACTCCATATTGCACTCGACGGCCGGGGGAACGCGATCCTCCGGAGTGCCAAGACGCTGAAGGAGCTTGATGAATGCTGACGTTGAAAGTGAAGGACATGTCCTGCGGCCACTGCGTCGCGACGGTCACCAAGACCGTGAAGGGCCTCGACCCCGCCGCCGAGGTCGGCACCGATCTCACCGCCCGGACGGTCCAGGTCGAGAGCTCCGTCGACGCGGCCGCGATCGTCGCCGCCCTCGACGACGCCGGCTATCCGAGTGTCCGGATCTGAGGCGATCGGCGGCGGACTCCCGCAGGGGACGCCGCCGCCATCCCCTCGGTGGATCCGTCCTCTGCGCTGCCTCTTCACCTCTCCCATGGGGAGAGGTCGGAGCGAAGCTCCGGGTGAGGGGGTAGGGAACCCTCAGAAAATGGCATCGCGGCGCCGGAACCTGACCGGCAAGGCCGTAAACCCTCACCCGCCGGCCGACGGCCGTCGACCTCTCCCTCAGGGAGAGGTGAAGGGGCTGGCTTTCTCGGGGAGAGGTGAGGGGCGCGGATCTCGCGCTGCCGATGTTCCGGAAAGACCCTGCAGCGGCAGCCGCAATCTCCCCGTCATCCCCGCGAAGGCGGGGATCCATGCAGCCGCGGCGTCGGGCGGCTGAACCTCCCGATGCTTCGGCTGAATGGATCCCGGCTCGGAGGCCGGGATGACGGCGAGCGTGGGGCGGCGGGAGCGCCAGGCTTGCCTTCACCTCTCCCTGAGGGAGAGGTCGGCGCGAAGCGCTGGGTGAGGGGTTAGGGAACCCTCAGAAAATGGCATCGCGGCGCCGGAACCTGACCGGCAAGGCCGTAAACCCTCACCCGCCGGCCTGCGGCCGTCGACCTCTCCCTCAGGGAGAGGTGAGGGGGCGCGGATCTCGCGCTGTCGATGTTCCGGAAAGACCATGCGGCGCCTGCCGCAATCTCCCCGTCATCCCCGCGAAGGCGGGGATCCATGCAGCCTCGGCCTCGGGCGGCTGAACCTCCCGATGCTTCGGCTGAATGGATCCCGGCTCGGAGGCCGGGATGACGGCGAGCGCGGGGCGGCGGGAGCGCCAGGCCGGCTTCTTCAGGGGGCGCCGCTTCCCACCGCCCGCGCGCGTTCCCGGCGCCGTCTTGCCAGCCAGTTGTCGACGCTCCAGCGGCCGGGGCCGGCGGCGGCGAAATAGAGGAAGACGAAGCAGAACAGGATCGCTTCATTGCCGCCGCTCAGAAGTGGGAAGAAATTCGACGGCAGGTGGATGACGAAATAGGCGATCGCCATCTCGCCCGAGAGCAGGAACGCGACCGGGCCGGTGAAGAGGCCGATCAAGAGCAGCGGCGCCCCGATCAGCTCGAACCAGCCGGCGATCCAGAAGATCGAGAAGGCCGGCAGGTTGGAGAGCATCTCCGAATAGGGGAAGCCCAGCAGCTTGGCGGTGCCGTACTGGAGATAGACCAGCGCGGTCACGATGCGCAGCAGCCCGAGTATTTCCCAGCGCCAGTTCCTGAGCACCGGCATGCGGCCGAGATTTCCTTCCATCACCGCCTCCTCCTCGTCGATGAACGCGCGCGCGGGCCGGTCTCTCGCGAATTCCGCTTCCCCGCCGGAACGAAAACAGCCGCCATGCCTTGTTTATTCGAACGCTGCATGTGGCAAGGAGGACGTTCGATGGCCGTCAAGGAACTGCTGAAGTCGCTGGTGCCCGGTCATGCCGCGCGTCATGCACGCAAGGAGCAGAATACTCGCCTCGACAAGGAATTGAAGGAATCGTTCCCGACGAGCGATCCGCCGGGCATGGTGCAGCCCGGCTCCGGCATTACCGGCGCCGAGGTGCGGCCGTCGCAATTGTCGCCGTCGCAGCTGGCGAAGGCCAAGGCGAAGAAGCCGCATTAGCTCTTCTTGAGCTCTCCCGGGCGCATTCCGCGCTCCATCTCGCCCCCGCAAGCCAGGCTTCGCGGGGGCTTTTCGTGCGCCCTTACGGCATGGCGAAGACGGGCTTCAGCGCTTCGTAGGAGGCGCGGTAGCGCGCATAGCCATTGTCGTAGACGGTGCGGTTCGCCGGGTTCGGCTGCACCAGCGCCCCGCGCGTCGCGAGGCTCGAAATCCCGTTCCAGTCGGAGGCGAGGCCCGTGCCCATCGCCGCGACCCAGGCGGCGCCGACCGAGGAGCCATAGGGATTGTCGAGCAGCTGCACCGGCGCGCCGACGACATCCGCCATGATCTGCATCCAGACCCGGCTCTTGGTGCCGCCGTCGGAGGCGAAGAAGCGGCTCGGCGCATGGCCCATGTCGGCGAGCACGTCGACATGGTGGCGGAAGCCGTAGGCGATGCCCTCGAGCAGGGCGCGCCAGATATGGCCCCTGCCATGGCCGAGGCTGAGGCCGAGGAAGGTGCCGCGCGCCAGCGGATCGTGGATCGGCGTCTTCTCTCCGAGGAAATAGGGCAGGCAGAGCACGCCGTCGCTGCCGGCCTCGACCGCGCCCGCCAGCTTGTCGAGCGCGACATGCGGGCGTTCCTCGCCGTCCGTCGCGCCGATCAGCCCGGCCAGCCAGTTGAGCGCCGAGCCCGAGGCCGCCATGCAGCCGTTCGGCGCGTAGAGGCCGGGGACGAGGTGATAGTCGAGATAAAGCCGCGCATCCGGCTTCGCCTTGTCGGCCGCCACGACGATGTCGCCGGCGCCGCCGAATTTCAACAGGATGTCGCCCGGCGAGGCGATGCCGGCGGCGAGCGCCGAGGCGATGTGGTCGGCGGCGCCGCCGAAGACCGGCAGGCCCTCGGGCAGGCCGGTGGCGGCGGCGGCCTCGGCCGAGACGCGGCCCATTTCCTCATGCGTCACGGTGCGATCCGGCACGGCGCTGCGCGGGATGCCGGCCAGCGCCACCAGATCGTCGGCGATGCGGTCGGTGGCGACGTCGGTGAAGCCCGCCTCCAGCGCCCAGTTCTGCTCGACGGCGCGGCGGCCGGTCAGGCGCCAGTTCACATAGTCGTAGGAGCCGAACACGGTGGCGATGCGGCGGAAGACGTCCGGCTCGTGCTTGGCGATCCAGCGCAGCTTGGCGGCGACGAGCTGCTGGTTGACGCCGTTGCCGGTGCGCTTCAGGAACGCCGCCTCGTCGACCTCGCGCTTCAGCCCCTCGACCTCGGCGCCGCAGCGCCCGTCGCTCTGCTGGATGCTGGGGCGGAGCACGCCGCCCTCGGCGTCGAGCAGGACGACGGTCGGCAGCATGCCGGTGACGCAGATGCCGGCGAGCGATTCCGGCCCGTCCGGCAGGGCGGCGATCGTCTCGCGCAGCACGGCACAGCTGTTTGCCCACCATTCCGCCGGATCTTCCTCGGCCCAGCCGGGACGCGGCGACGAGAGCGCCACCGGCCGCGATGCCATGTGCAGGATGTCGTCCGGCACGCGCACGGCGATGGCGATGGTCGAGGTCGTGCCGATATCGAGGCCGATAACAGTCGTCTTCCGGGCGGGCATCGAGAGGATCCAGTCTGTTGCAGGGCGTTCTTCGGAGTTCAGGCGACCGGCCAGTTCCTATTCGAGCTGGCGGTCGTGGCCGGCCACCACGACTTCGATCTCGGCCGCGGCGAGCGCGCGGGCGAGATGGGGCGGCGGCGGCGCGTCGGTGACGAGGATGTCGGCGCCGGAGAGCTCGCAGACGCGCGCCAGCGAACGGTGATCGAATTTCGAGGAGTCGCACAGGATGACCACCCGGTCGGCCCGCGCGATGAAGGCGCGCTTCACCTCGGTGTCCTCGACCGAATAGTCGAAGAAGCCAGCCTCGATCAGGCCGGAGACACCGATGAACACCCGGTCGATGTTGTAGTTCTGCAATTCGCCGACGGCGCGCGAGCCGACGACCGATTGTTCGGGATTGCGCACTTCGCCCCCGAGCACATAGACCGGGCTCTTCGAGGCCGACAGCGTCATCGCGGCGCGCAGGCTGTTGGTGAAGACGCGCAGATCCGCGCGTTCGACCACGGCTTCCGCCAGCGTCAGGGTCGAGGTGCCGACATCGATGCCGATCGTCTCGCCGGGGCCGATCAGCGCGGCGGCGGCCATGGCGATCGCCGATTTCTCGCGGGCGTTGCGGTGGCGCCGGCTCTTGAAGGCCGGCTCGTCGACATCGAAGATTTCGCGCGGATTGACCGTCGACGACACAGCGCCGCCATGGGTTCTGGCCAGAAGGCCGCGTTCCGACAGCACGACGAGATCGCGCCGGACCGTCATCTCGGAGATGCCGAGATCGCTGGCGAACTTCGATACGGACAGGAAGCCGTTGCCGGCGATGACGTCGAGGATCAGCGATTGGCGGGCGCCGGCGGGCATGCGGGCGAAGTCGCGGCCGACCCACTCGGCGCGGGCGGCGTCCTCCGGGTCGAGCTCCGGCTCCGGCATCAGGTCGGCTGGCATGGCAGGTTCCCTTCAGATGCTTCGGCGGCCAAGGGTTTCGAACAATAGCGAACATTAAACGGCTGGATGGCGTTGTAAAGTGTTCGATTTTGCGATTTGCTTGGGACCTCAACCCACAGAGGACAGACAGATGGCCGGCATATTCGATCTCACTGGACGCAAGGCAATTGTCACGGGCGGATCGAAAGGGATCGGCGCCGCGATCGCGCGGGCGCTCGACAAGGCGGGCGCGACCGTCGCCATCGCCGATCTCGACGTGATGGCGGCGCAGTCCGTCGTCGCGGGACTGAAGAATGGCGGCTTCGCCGTCGAGGTCGACGTGACCAAGCGCGACTCGGTCGAGCGCGCGCTCGACAAGGCGACCGAGGGCATCGGCGGCTTCGACCTGCTCTGCGCCAATGCCGGCGTCTCGACGATGCGGCCCGCCGTCGACATCACCGATGAGGAATGGGACTTCAACTTCGATGTCAACGCGCGCGGCGTCTTCCTCGCCAACCAGATCGCCTGCCGGCGCTTTCTCGCCTCCGACACCAAAGGCGTGATCGTCAATACGGCGTCGCTCGCCGCCAAGGTCGGCGCGCCGCTGCTCGCGCACTACTCCGCCTCGAAGTTCGCCGTGTTCGGCTGGACGCAGGCGCTGGCGCGCGAGATGGCGCCGAAGGGCATCCGCGTCAACTGCGTCTGCCCGGGCTTCGTCAAGACCTCGATGCAGGAGCGCGAGGTGCTCTGGGAGGCGGAACTGCGCGGCATGACGCCGGAGGCAGTGCGCGCCGAATATGTCTCGCTGACGCCGCTCGGCCGCATCGAGGAGCCGGAGGATGTCGCCGACGTGGTGGTGTTCCTCGCCTCCGAGGCGGCCCGCTTCATGACCGGCCAGGGCATCAACGTCACCGGCGGCGTCCGCATGGACTGACGCCGGTCTTCCCGGTTCGCGCTCCTTCACGCGAACCGGGATTTTTTCATTCGATGGAGCGAGCGATCACCGCGACCGGCCGGCCGCGGTGAATTCCGTCACATAGGCGGCGAAGGCGATCAGCGGGAAGGCGAGGCCCGCGACGAGCACGCCGTTCCAGCCGAAATTCTCGTAGAGCGGGCTGGCGATGGCCGAGCCGACGGCGCCGCCCATGAAGAAGATCGCCACATAGAGGCCGCTCAGCCGGCCGCGGATCGCCGGCGCCAGCATGTAGAGCACGCGCTGGCCGAACACCGTGTTTCCCTGCACGCAGAAATCGATGACGATCGCCGCGATCACCAGCGCGGCGATCGAGCCGATGGCGGCGAGGCCGGAGAGTGCGAAGGCGGCGAAGGTGCCGACGATCACCAGCCCGGTGCCGATCTGGACATAGCCGCGATCGGCGAGCCGCCCCGCGAGCGGCGCCGACAGCGCGCCGGCGGCGCCGGCGAGCGCGAACAGCGCGATCTCCGACTGCGACAGGTGGAACGGCGCGCCGGCGAGCTCCAGCGGCACGCTGGTCCAGAACAGGCTGAAGCAGGCGAACAGGCAGAACTGGTAGAGCCCGCGCCGGCGCAGCGCCGGCGTATCGCGCAGGATCGGCCAGAGCGAGCCGATCAGCGCGCCGTAGGAATAGCCCGAATGCGGCGTGCGGCGGGGCAGGAAGCGCGCGAGCAGCAGCGTAAGCGCCAGCATCAGGCCGGACGAGGCGATGAAGACACCGCGCCAGCCGACGAGATCGGACAGGAATCCGGCGAGCGGACGGGCGAACATGATGCCGATCATCAGCCCGCCCATGACGTTGCCGACGGTGCGGCCGCGCGTGGCGTCGTCCGCCATGTGGGCCGCCATCGGCACCAGGACCTGCGCGACGCTGGCGCAGGCGCCGATGAACAGCACCGCGCCGAGGAAGGGCAGGGCGCGCGGCGCGATCGCCGCCAGAAGCAGCGCGAAGGCCGTGATCGCGACCGCCACCAGCACCAGCTTGCGGTTCTCGAGGATGTCGGCGAGCGGCACCAGCAGCACCAGGCCGAGGCCGTAGCCGAGCTGGGTCAGCGTCACGACCAGGCTGGCGAGCGCCGGCGACAGGCCGATGTCCGGCCCGATCAGCGCGATCAGCGGCTGGGCGTAATAGAGATTGGCGGCGATCGCGCCGCAGGCGGCCGCCATCAGGATGGTCAGGGGCGTCGTGATGGTCGGGGACAGCGTGGCTTCGGCCGTGGGGCCGGAGCCGTTGGATTCGGGCAGTCGCATCAGGGTTCTCGCAGGCGGCGAAGACCGGCGGGAAATTCAGCCGGGCGCGAGACATGCCAGCTTTCGCCGGCCGATCCAATCCCCGCCGCCGTCGAGACCGATCACGATTGCGCTCGCGGCCTCAGTCACGCGGCATGAGCATGCCTTTGCGGGCCACCAGCCGGCCGCGCTTGATCACCGTCCGGTCGAGCGGCGCGCCGGCTACCGCTTCGGGCAGGGTATCGGCCGCGAGCAGGACGAGATCGGCGCGCTTGCCGGGCGCGATGCCGTAATGCTCGATGCCAAGCACGGCGGCCGGGATCTCGGTGACCATGGCGAAGGCGTGCGCGAGGCTGGCGTCGGCGAGGAAATCCTGGCGATAGCCGACCAGCTGGGCGCGGCGCAGCAGGTCGCCGTCGCCATAGGGCGACCAGGCGTCGCGGATGTTGTCGGAGCCGGCGAAGACGGTGACGCCGGCGGCGTTCAGCCGGCGCACCGGCGGCATGGCGACGGGGCCGGGGCCGTTGGTCATGATCGCGACGCGCGCGGCGGCGAGCGCCTCGGCGGTGCGGCCGAACTCGAAATCGTCGATCTGGCCGAGCGCGAAGGCGTGGCTGACGGCGACCTTGCCCTGGAGGCCGAGGGCGATGGTGCGGGCGGCGATCTGGCGGAGCTCGAAGGCGCCGAGCGGGCCGGGATCATGCAGATGGATGTCGAGGCCGACGCCATGGCGCTCGGCGATGGCGAAGATGGCGTCGAGATGGCCGGTGACGTCCTGGTCGATGCCGGCCGGATCGAGCCCGCCGACGAGATCGGCGCCCTCGCGGATGGCAACGTCCAGCAGTTCGGCGGTGCCGGGATCGGTGATCACGCCGCTCTGCGGGAAGGCGACGATCTGGATGTCGACCAGATCCCAGTAGCGTTCCTTGAGGCGCAGCAGCGCATGCAGGCCGGCAAGGCCTACCTCAGTGTCAATGTCGACATGGCTGCGCAGGCTGCCGGTGCCGAAGGCGGTGATCTGTTCGATCAGCCGGCCGCCACGCTCCTCGATCGGCAGCGCCAGTGTGCGGCGGAGCGTCTTCTCCGCCTCGATGCGGAGCGCCACCGTGTCGCCCGGCAGATGCGGAATGAAGGGCAGGCCGAGCAGCGTCTTGTCGAGATGGATGTGGCCCTCGACGAAGGAGGGCGCGACGATCCGGTCGCTAGCGTCGATGCGGTCGCAATCGTCCGGGCCCTGGCCGGCCGGCAATACGGCGGCGATCGTCTCGCCGGCGATCACGATGTCGACGGTATGGCCCCCCGCCGTCCGGGCGCCGGCGACGACGAGGCTCGGCTGCATGTCTTCCGTCACTTAAAACTCCGTCAGTCCCGTCAGTCCATCAGGCCCATGCGCCGCGCGGCGACGACTCGGTAGAGACGGTCACCATAGACCTTCTCTTCCTCGCGCGCCGAGAAGACGAGGCTGATGTCGTGCTCGTCCTCGGACTGCACGGCGGCCGCCGCGATCTCCGGCCAGCCCGGCGCCGGCAGGTGGCGCCATGCGTCCAGCTGCTCGGCGCTCGGCAGTTCCGGAAAGCCGATCTTCGGCACCAGCGAGGCGATGATCTGCCAGAAATGGCGCTGCAGCGCCGGGCGGTCCGCCTCGGCGAGATGCGGCCCGATCAGGCGGATCCAGTGAGATCCCGTCAGCGCGTGCAGCGAGGAGAAATCCATCGTCGCCGCGAACAGCGCCAGCGACGTTTCGGCGAGGCGCCGGCCGGTATCGGGACCGATCTCCAGCCAGTCGACGACCGGGGCGAAGTCGGGCGCCGCGCCGGCGGCGCGGATGTTGTGCCAGAGCAGGTCCGTCTCCGGAACGACATGGTGCATGTCGGGCAGGGCGCAGGAGCGGGCGAGCACCTCGCCGGGATCGTCGGTGATCGGGGCAGCGCCGGTCGAAGGCGGCATCGGCAGATAGGTCGCGGCCCAGTAGCCGAGCGCCGTGCCGGTTTCGGCCGGGTCCATCCGCATCAGCGCATAGGCGGTGCGCATCATGCCGTGCATCGCGCTGGCGCCGATGCCGGGGATCAGCGTCGGCAGATAGGCCTGCACGGCCGTGTCGATGCCGAGCCGGCGGACCTCCGCCTCGAAGAAGGCGCGATAGTCATATTCGCGCGAGCGGTCGCCGAGCGCGTCGGTCCAGCGTTCCCGCTCGATCGGGGCGACCGGCGGCGGTGTCGGCACCAGGCCGTTGGTCGTGCGGTAATTGTCGAAATACTGCCGGAGCCGCTCGTTCGACGCGCCGAGCCGTTCCAGCGCGACGATCATCATCGGCAAATGGCTGGCGAGCAGGACGGGAAATTCGGCGCTGAAAAGCCGACCCTCGACCAGAAGCTCGTCGACCGCATCCGGTTCGGTCCGCGGTGCTAGGGCCATGACGTTCCTCCCCTATGTTGTTGTCGAACGTGCCGATCCGTCCCGGTCCGGTGACGGTCGCCGTTGAAGAAAAAATCCGGTCCCGGCCAGCCGGCGTCGGCGGCCCGGGCGAGCATCGAACATTATGCGCCGACTTTTCGTCCATGCTGCCGAAATTGCGCGCTCCCCAAGCCCCGAGCGCTCTGTCATCATGCCCGCATGGCATCGGGCGTCGCGCAGATGTTCGGTCGAGAGTTTCAACTGTGCTGGTTTCGAACAATCGAACATGGTCGGATACATGGAATTAACATGCGATATCTTCGATAGTGGCCGAGTTGCTCAATGCTAAGCCATCAATTTCTGTTTTTGTAGCATGAAATTTGTGCAACACGTGATGAAATGTAAATTATTGAGTGTCGCATTGTTTGGGATATACTCCAATTTGCGCATCTATCACAACGGAAGAGAGTCCTAACAATGATTACGACGTCTTTCTGGAAGCTCGGCGCGGCCAGCCTGGTCATGGCAGGGCTGGCCGGTGCCGCGACGGCGGCGGACAAGCCGCTCGCCGGCATAACGCTCACGCTCGCGTCGCAAAACGATCAGTACGCGCCTGTCATCGCCAAGCTCGCACCCAAGTTCGAGGAAGCAACGGGCGCTAAGGTCAAGGTCGATATTCTCGACTACGGCTCGCTGCTGACCAAGACGCAGGCCGACTTCGTCGGCCATACCAAGAGCTATGACCTGGTGACGATGGATATCGTCTGGGCGGGGCAATATGCCGACAATAAATATACCGTCGACCTGACCGACTGGATCAAGCGCGACGCGGCGGAGATCCAGCTCGACGACATCTATCCGGCGATGCTGAAATATATCGGCCAGTATGACGGCAAGCAGGTCGCCTTCCCGTTCGCCGGCTACGCGGCGGTGCTCGCCTATCGCAAGGACCTGCTCGAGGCGGCCGGCCTCAAGGTTCCGGAAACCGCCGAGGACTTCGTCGCCGCGGCGGTCAAGCTGACGAACCCCGACAAGAAGACCTACGGCTTCGTCGCCAACGGCCAGAAGGGCCCGGCGGTGGCGCAGGACTGGCTGCAGTACAACGCCCAGCTCGGCGGCTCGGTGCTCGGTCCCGACGGCAAGCCGGCGATCAACTCCGAAGCCAACATCAACAGCCTGAAGATCTACAAGGAGCTGTTCGACAAGGCGGCCCCTCCGGGCGCGGTCGATTATGACTGGGGCGGCCGCGAGGAGAGCTTCCGCCAGGGTCTGGTCGCGATGATGGAGACGTGGTCGGTCGGTGCGCCGGGCTATTATGACCCGTCGATGTCGAAGATCGTCGATCATGTGGCGATCACCACGACACCGGGCGCCAAGGGCCTGCCGGTCAAGTACGGCCTCGGCGGCTGGGGCATGGGCATCAATGCCGACATCGCGCCCGCCCAGCAGGAAGCGGCCTGGCAGTTCATCAAGTGGCTGACCAGCCCCGAGGTCCAGAAGGAACTCAATCTGGAAGGCGCCGGCAGCTATATCCGCAAGTCGACGCTGGCCGATCCGGACCTGAACAAGAAGTTCCCCTACCTGCCGGTCCTGGCCAAGTCATTCGAGAACGGCGATGGCGACTACCGTCCGCGGATTCCGCAGTATCCGGAAATCCAGGACCTGCTCGGCACGGCCGTGAACGCCGTCCTGGTCGGCGGCGTCGAGCCCAAGGCGGCGCTCGACGACGTCCAGGCCAAGGCCGAAAAGCTGTTCTGAGCCTCAGGCCAGAACATTAGAGACGGCACCCGCTCTTCGCCCTCCCCCTCGCGGGGGAGGGCTCTGGAGAGGTGCGAGCACCGATGCCTGGAGGTAGGCATTGGGCCGGGGTCCGATTTTGGATACGATGGCCCGATCCCCTCCCTAGCCCTCCCGACAAGGGGAGGGGACAGACCGGTGACCCTGAGGGCACTCCGCCTGGACCCGAGGACACATTCTTGACCTCCACTTCTGCCGGTTCGATCGATCTTGCTTCACCCAGGGCGTCCGGCCTGCGCTTCACGGACCGACGCAAGCTCTTCCTCGTCGCGCTCGCCCTGCCGGCGATCGTCTATGTCGTGCTGGTGGCGGTCTGGCCGCTGGCGCAGGGCATCTGGTACTCGTTCTTCGACTACAACCTGCTGCGCGGCGGCGGCCGGCGGACCTTCGTCGGTCTCGACAACTACGTCGCGCTCTGGGCCGACGCGACGGCGCGCCGGGCGGTGATCAACACCTTCCTCTTCACCTTCGGGGCGGTGACGCTCGAATTCGCCGTCGGGCTCGGCCTGGCGCTGCTCCTCTGGCGCGACGGCCGCTTCAACCGCATCTGCCTCGCCTTCCTGCTCATTCCCGTCACCATCACGCCGATCGTCGTCGGCCTGATCTTCCGCGCGCTGCTCGCCGTCGATTACGGCTTCCTCGGCTACTACCTGGCCGAATGGGGCATATCCGGTCCGCGCGGCTTCCTGGCCAATCCGACGGCGGCGCTGCCGGTGATGATCCTGATCGACGTCTGGGAGTGGACGCCGCTGGTGGCGCTGATCCTGCTCGCGGGGTTGAAGTCGCTGCCGACCGACATTCTCGAGGCGGCGGCCGCCGACGGCGCCACGGCGCTGCAGCGCTTCCGCCTGGTCGTACTGCCGCTGCTGCTGCCGACCGTGTTCCTGGCGCTGGTGCTCCGCGTCATGGACGCGTTCCGCGTCTTCGACATCATCTTCGTGACGACAGGCGGCGGCCCGGCCGACGCGACGACGTCGCTGATGGTCTACGGCGTCAAGCAGGGCCTCGAATTCTTCAACATCGGCTTTGCCTCGGCGATCGGCAATCTGACCATCCTCTGCATCGCGCTGATGTGCGCCTGCTTCACCCTCCTGATCCGCCGGGCCGATGTGAGGGCCAACGAGAGATGAAAGCCCGGACCCGCCAGATCGCCTTCGAGCGCACCGCCCTCATTGTCATCCTCGCCCTCTACCTGATGCCGGTGCTCTGGCTGGTGACGACAGCCTACAAGCCGCCGCGCGAGATCTTCTCGTCGCCGCCGGTGTTCGGCTTCTCGCCGACGCTGTTCAATTTCGAGCGCATCTTCGCGATGTTCGACGTCTGGGCGCTCCTGAAATCGAGCCTCATCATCAGCCTCGGCACCACGGTGCTGTCGCTGCTGCTGGGCGTTCCCGCCGGCTATGCGCTGGCGCGTTCCAAGTCGCGCTACGCCATCCTCGTCGCCTATTTCTTCCTGGCGATTCGCACCGTGCCGATCATCGCGACGCTGATCCCGTTCTACCTGATGATGCGGGACATCGGCCTGCTCGGAACGTGGTGGGCGGTGGTGATGATCAACACGACGCTGAACTGCGCCTTCGTCACCTGGATGATGTTCTCCTATTTCCGCGCCCTGCCGCGCGACATGGAGGAGGCGGCGCTGACCGACGGCTGCACGCTTTGGGGCTCGTTCTACCGCGTCGCGCTGCCGATGGTGGTGCCCGGCATCATCGCCAGCGCGCTGTTCTGCATCATGTTCTCGTGGAACGACTTCCTGACGCCGATGTTCCTGACCGGGCCGGACACCAAGCCGCTCTCGGTGGCGCTGCTCGCCGCCTTCGGCACCAAGGACATCACCTGGGGCACGCTCGGCGCGCTGGCGCATTTCTCCACCGTGCCGATCGTGCTGATGGCCTTGTTCCTGAACCGCTATTTCGTCCAGGGCCTGACCAAGGGCGTGCAATAGCGCGTCGGCCGAACCGGCAAGAAGGATCAGGGCGCAACGAGTGAGCTCGACGTCGCGATCGCGGCCAGTAGGGCTGGCCGCCGCGGCGGAGTTCCATCGGCGTCCCCGTCCCCCGAAGGGAACGCCGATCCCGCTGCGCCCTTTCTGGTTCGTGTGTCAGGCGCGCTGCGGCCGCGCCGCCTGGACCGAGGCGCGCGCTTCGGCCGGCTGCTGGCTGGCGTGCAGGCTGCGGGTCTGCCGCTCCGCCCAGGCGAGCGTGATCATGAAAAAGGCGAAGGCGCTGATGATGGCGGCGAGGGCGAGGATATTGAGTGCGGACATCGTTGGCTCCGTTGGCTGACGGAACCACTATCGGTGTCGCGGCGCCCGGCCGCCTTGATCGAAATCAAGCCGGCTTAGGCGCGCTATTCGCTCGCCGGATCAGTCGAGGATCGCCTGCTCGGTCTCGGCGTCGAACAGATGGATGCGGGCGGGATCGACGGTGAGGCAGATCCGGTCGCCCTTCCTGACCGCCAGCGTGCCGTCGATCACGGCGCGGAGCCGCGTCCGGGCCGATTGCAGCTCCTCGCCGTCCTCCGAGACGCCCGCGGCGACCACGGCGGCGCCGTCGAGGTCGAGATGGACGAGGAGGTTGGCGCCGAGATCCTCGACGAAGGCGACCTTGCCGGCCAGTTTGCCGGGACCGGGCGTGGCGTCCGGCGCCGGATAGAGCGCCTCGGGGCGGATGCCGGCCATGATCCGCCGACCGGCGGAGCGCGCGATCGCCGGCCGGGCCGCGAGCGCGGCGGCGTCGAGCGCGATCGAGAGTTCGCCAAGGCTGAGCGCATGGCCTTCTGCCGTCGCGACGAGCGTGCCGCCGATCAGATTCATCGGCGGCGAGCCGATGAAGCCGGCGACGAACAGATTGGCCGGCGCGTCATAGAGCACGCGCGGCGCGGCGAGCTGCTGCAGCACGCCCTTGTTCATCACGGCGACGCGGTCGCCCATCGTCATCGCCTCGACCTGGTCGTGCGTGACATAGACGGTGGTGACGCCGGTCATCTTCTGCAGATGCGCGATCTCGGCCCGCATCTGGCCGCGCAGCCGCGCGTCGAGATTGGAAAGCGGCTCGTCCATCAGGAAGGCCTTGGGCGAGCGCACCAGGGCGCGGCCCATGGCGACGCGCTGGCGCTGGCCGCCGGAGAGCCGGCCGGGCTTGCGGTCGAGCAGATCGGAGAGTTCGAGCAGCTTCGCCGTCTCCTCAACCTTGGCGCGGATCGCCGCCTTGTCGGAGCCGCGCACCTTGAGGCCGAAGCCGATATTGTCGGCGACCGAGAGATGCGGATAGAGCGCGTAGGACTGGAACACCATGGCGATGTTGCGGTCGCGCGGCGACAGGTCGTTGGCGACAGCGCCGTCGATGACGAGGGCGCCGTCCGAGATTTCCTCGAGCCCGGCGATCATCCGGAGCGCCGTCGACTTGCCGCAGCCCGACGGCCCGACCAGCACGAGGAACTCGCCGTCCTCGATCTTGAGGTTCAGCGCGTCGACGGCGAGATGGCCGTCATCATAGCGTTTCGTCACCCGCTCAAAGGCGATCTCTGCCATAGCCGTTCCCTCGGTTATGGCCGCAGCGTGCCACGCGCGGGGAGCGCATGTCAAAGTCCTTTGATGCTGTAAATTCAATCATTTGCCCCAGGGGAGGCGATGTTCGCCGCCGGGCGTCAAGCCTTCCCGTTCTCGAACATGCGGACGACCTCGGCGAGCTCCGCCACCGTCTCCGCCGAGGTGACTTCGCGCAGCGAATCCGAAGCGAAGCCGAGTGCCACCGCTTCCGGCGCCACGGTCTGGATGCCCGTCCGACACGAGGCATGAATCTCGCGCGCGCCCGTCTCGCGCAGGATATCCGCCGCGTTGGCCGGGCGGACGCCGGAGCCCGGCATGATCGAAATGCGGTCGCCTGCCCGCTCGACCAGGCTCTTCAGCGCGTCGAGGCCGTCGAGCGCGCTGCGGGCGCCGCCGGAAGTGAGGATCCGCTCGAAGCCGAGCGAGATCGCCGTCTCCAGTGCGTCGCCGGTGTCCGCCACCAGGTCGAAGGCGCGATGCAGCGTGGCGCCGAGATCGCCGGCATGGCTCCGGAGCCGGAACAGCGCCTCGGCGTCGAGTTTTCCGCGCGGCTGCGAGGCCCCGAGCACGACGCCGGCGAGGCCGGCCGAGCGCACCGCGTCGATGTCGCGCCGCATCTGGTCGAGCTCCCCGGGAGAAAAGACGAAATCGCCCTCGCGCGGCCGGATCATCGCATAGGTCGGCACGCCGGCCTTCGCCGCGAGCCGCATCAGGCCGGGGGAGGGCGTGAGTCCGCCGATCGACAGCGCGCTGCAGAGCTCGATGCGATCGGCGCCGCCGCGAATGGCGGCCTCCAGCCCATCGGCGGTGTCGACACAGATTTCGAGCGGCAGGGTCGCGGTCATGGTCGCAGTATGATCACGAGGCGCGTTCTTCCGCCAGCATCGCCGCGCCGATCAGCCCGCTGGCGCCGCGGGTGCGGCCGGGCACCACGAGCGGCTGGTCGTAGCGGCCGAGCACGCGCTCGCGTACCGCCTGGTCGATTAGTGCCAGCAGCGCGGCGTCGGAGGAGAGGCCGCCGCCGACCGGGATCACCGAGGGGCCGATCGTGTTGACGATCATCGAGAGCGGCCCGGCGATCAGCGCGACGAAGGTATCGATGCTGTGCGCCGCCTTCGCGTCGCCCGCGTGCCAGGCGGCTGTGATGGCGTGGCTGGTCAGGGTT
The DNA here is from genome assembly GCF_016629525.1 of Kaistia sp. 32K. Classification (GTDB taxonomy): domain Bacteria; phylum Pseudomonadota; class Alphaproteobacteria; order Rhizobiales; family Kaistiaceae; genus Kaistia. The sequence continues at coordinate 3,336,971 of NZ_AP024269.1, read as the reverse complement.
TGGCTGGTGAGCGCCGCGTGGATGCGTTCCAGCCCGCGCGCCGAGCCATAGCTGTCGAGGCAGCCGATCTGGCCGCAGCCGCAGCGCACCACCGGGATGCCGCGCGCCGCCACGGCCTCGGCGAGCAGCGGGCCGTGGCCCCATTCGCCGGTGACGCCATGCGCGCCGCGCACCATGCGGCCGCCGATCACCAGCCCGCCGCCGACGCCGGTGCCGAGAATGGCGCCGAAGACGATCGGCAGGCCCTTGCCCGCGCCGACGGTCGCTTCCGCGAGCGCGAAGCAATCGGCGTCGTTGCCGACGCGAACCGGCGCGCCGAGGAAGGCGGCGATCTCGTTCTCCAGATGATGGCCGTTGACGACGGGAACGTTGGCCGCCTGGGCGATGCCGTTGTCGGTCGTGCCGGCGATCGAGATGCCGATGCGCTCCGCGCCGCCCGCCGCCTCCAGCAGCTGCCGGAGCGCCGCGACGAAATCGTGCCAGTTGGTATGCGGCGTCGGCAGGGTGGCGCGATCAGTCACCGCGCCGTCGCGCGAGACACGGGCGAATTCGATCTTCGAGCCGCCGATGTCGAAGGCCGCGGTTCCCTGCGTCATGCTGGTTCGTCCATTCAGGCGAGCGGTGCGAAATGCTGCCGCTCACCGCCGATATAGACCGCGCCGATGTCGAGGTCGTCGGTCAGGTGGACGAAATCGGCGCGCGCGCCCGGCGCGAGGCGGCCATGCGTCCGCTCGATGCCCATGAACTGGGCCGGATAGAGCGAGGCCATGCGCAGCGTCTCGTCGAGGCCGATGCCGACCGCGCGGGTCATGAAGCGGATGGCGCCGATCATGTCGAGGTCGGAGCCGGCCAGCGTGCCGTCGTCGAGCGTCAGCTTGCCGTTTTCGCGCGTGATAACGCGGCCGTTCAGCTCGAACTCGGTCATCGACGTGCCGATCGTCGACATCGCGTCGGTGACGATGAAGATACGGCCGGGCGCGCGCTTGGCGCGCAGCGCATTGGCGATTGCGGCCGGATGGACGTGCAGGCCGTCCGGAATGATGCCGCACCACGAATCCGTGCTGTCGAGCGCCGCGCCGACGACGCCGGGATTGCGGTGGCCGAGCTGGCTCATGGCGTTGAAGAGATGGGTGACGCCGCGCGCGCCGGCATTGAAGGCGGCCATGACGGTTTCATAGGACGCGTCGGAATGGCCGATCGCGACCTGCACGCCGGCCGCCGTCAGGCGGGCGATCTGCGCCGGCGGCACGGTCTCGGCCGCGACGGTGGTCAGCACATGGTCGAGACCGGTCGAGAGCAGCCGTTCGAGGTCCGCCTCGTCCATCGGCCGGATGTAGCCGGGATTGTGCGCGCCCTTGCGGGCGACGGAGAGATGCGGGCCTTCGAGATGGATGCCGAGGCAACCGGGGACGCCGGCGGCAATCGCGTCGCGGGTGGCGGCAATTGCGGCCTCGGTCACGGCGGGCGTGTCGGTGATCAGCGTCGGCAGCAGCGCCGTCGTGCCGTAGCGGGCATGCGCGGTGCAGATCGTTCGGATGCCCTCGACCGTCGCGGCGCTGTTCAGCAGCGCGCCGCCGCCGCCGTTCACCTGCACGTCGACGAAGCCGGGGGCGAGCAGCCCGGCGCCGAGATCGACCGTCGCCGCTCCCTCCGGCACGCCGCCGGGCCCGACGACGCCCAGGATGGTATCGCCCTCGACGAGGACGGCGGCGTCGCGGTGGCGCGTGGCGCCGTCGAACAGGTCAGCGGCGAGATAGGCTGTCAGGTTCGGCATTTGGGGCTCATCCCTGGGATCGATTTGGCGTTAGGCATGGCGCGGCCGCCTGGGCCGCGCTGTCGCTGTATTTCACCTCTCGCCTTGAGGGAGAGGTCGGCTCGAAGAGCCGGGTGAGGGTTTAGGAACCTATCGGGTGAGGCCGTAAACCCTCACCCGCCGGCCTTCGGCCGTCGACCTCTCCCTCAGGGAGAGGTGAAGATCGTGTTCGCCCTCAGACCGTCTCGGTCACCTTGTTGAGGCCGCGCGGCTTGTCGGGGTTGTAGCCGCGCGCCACCGCCACCGTCTCGGCGAAGCGGTAGAAGGAGAGCGCGATCGAGATCGGGTCGGTCATGGCGTGGCCGGTAGGCGCGACGGGCAGGCGCGGGCCGGGGACGGTCGCGGCCGTCGCCGTGAACACCTTGGCGCCGCGCGCATGCAGGGCCGAGACATTGGCGATCATGCTGGGCGCCGCCGCGTCGTCGGGAATGAAGGCGATCAGCGGGAAATTCTCGTCGACCAGCGAGACCGGGCCATGCTGCAGCTCGGCGCCGGAATAGGCCTCGGCATGCAGGATCGAGGTTTCCTTGAGCTTCAGCGCCGCTTCCTGAGCGATGGCGAAGCCGGGGCCGCGGCCGAGCGTATAGAGCGACGACGCGGCGACGACGGTGTCGCGCGCCTCGCTCCAATCGCATTCGAGCGCGGCGTCGAGCTTGTCGGGCAGGGCGGCGATGGCGGCCTGCAGAGCCTTGTCCTGGCGCCATTCGGCGAGGATGGCGAGGCCGGCGACGACCGAGGTGATGTAGCTCTTGGTCGAGGCGACGCTCTTCTCCGGCCCGGCGCGCAGCGGCACGAAGATGTCGGCGAGGGAGGCGAGCGGCGCGTCCTCGACATTGACGAGGGCGATGCTGGCGGCGCCGCCCTGCTTGGCCGCTTCGACCATGGCGAGGAGATCGGGGCTCTTGCCGGACTGCGAGGTGGCGAGCACGGCGGCTCCGGGCAGATGCAGCGGCGTCTTGTAGATCGAGGCGATCGAGGGGCCGAGCGAGGCGACGGGAACGCCGGTCAGGATCTCGCAGGCATATTTGAAGAAGGCGCTGGCATGGTCGGAGGAGCCGCGCGCGACCGTCACGATCACCTTCGGGTCGAGCGTGCGCAGGCGCGCGCCGGCCTCGGTGATGGCGTCGCGGGACTGGTCGAGCAGGCGGCGGACGGCGGCGGGGGCCTCGTCGACTTCGGCGCGCATCAGGGTGGTGGTCATGGTCTCAATCCTCCATTCCGACGTTAGCGCGGAGACGCTTCGGTCAGGTTCAATTCAGCAACGAAATCATAGGCGTCGCCGCGATAGAGCGAGCGCGTGAATTCGACGACGCGGCCATCGACCAGATAGGAGATCCGCTCGATGGCAAGGGCTGCGGAGCCGGGCGCGATGCCGAGCAGGGCGGCGTCGGCGCTGCCGACATTCTCCGCGTTCAGGCGCTGGACGGCGCGCACCGGGCGCATGCCGACCGCGCCCAGCGCATCATAGAGCGAAACCTCGACGATTGCCGGTTCCGGCAGCATGCGGGCCGGCACGACGGCGCGTTCGATCGCCATCGGCTCGTTGTCGGCGAGGCGCAAACGGTGCAGGCGCGAGACGCGATCGGTCGGCGCGAGGCCGAGGATCATGGCCTCGGCCGAGGTCGGCATGCCGACCGAGCGCTCGATCCAGCTCGCCGTCGGCACCAGGCCGCGGCTGCGCATGTCCTCGGTGAACGAGGTCAGGCGCGACAAAGGCTGCTCGACGCGGCCGCTGCTCCTGGACACGAAGGTGCCGGAGCCGTGGCGCTGGCGCAGAACGCCCTCGGCGACGAGGCCCTGGATCGCCTTGCGCACGGTGACGCGCGACACGCCGAGCGAGGCGGCCATCTCGCGCTCGGCCGGAAGCGCCGCGTTCGGCAGCAGCTGGCCGTCGCTGATCGCGCCGCGGATCAGGGTCTGCAGGCGGATGTAGAGCGGGCCCCCTTCCTCGTCCGCCAGACGTTCCGGCGCCAGAAAAAGGTCGGTCATGGCGCGGCCTCGACCGGCAGCAGGGTCGCCGCGAGCGCCAGCGCGCCGTCGAGCGGGTCGCCGGCCGGCGGGACGATGAAGGCGGCGATCCCAGGGCTAAGCCGCGTCTGGTAGAGCGGGGCGAGGCCGCCGAGCAGGCTGATCCGCTTGGCGCCGAGCTCGACGAGCCGGGCGAGCGAAGCCTCGATGTCGAGCGTCGCCTCGGCGAGGATCGCCTCGGCCAACGAGTCGCGGGCCGCCGCATGCTCGAAGACGAGCGGGGCGAAGCTGCCATAGTCGCGCGGCAGCGCCGTCTTGCAGAAGCTCACCATCCGGTCCGGCTTGTCGTCGAACCGCGCCATCACCGTCTTCGAAAGCGGCGTGGCGGGAACGATGCCGTCATGCGCCAGCACCGAGCGGCGCAGCGCCTGATGGCCGAGCCAGGCGCCGCTGCCCTGGTCGCCGAGATGGAAGCCCCAGCCGCCGACGGTGACGAAATCGCCGCCCGCCTGCACGACATAGGCCGTGCCGGTGCCGAGGATGGCGATGGCGCCGTCGCCTTCCGGATGGGCGCCGCGACAGGCGATCCAGGCGTCCATCTCCAGCGCGATCTGCGCGAAGGGGAGGCCGGAGGCGAGAAACCGCTCGGAGAGATCCGGGATGTTGGCGCCGGCAAGCCCGAGGCCGACCAGGCAGCGGTCGAGATCGGCGCTGGTAAGGCCGCCGGCGACGAGCGCGCCCTCGACGGCGGCGATGATGTTGTCGCGCGCATCGTCGATGCCGGCCAGGATGTTGGCGGTGCCGGTGATGCATTCGCCGATCAGCGTGCCGTCGGCAAAGCGGGCGCGCGCCCGGCAGCGGGTTCCGCCGCCATCGACACCGACGAGAAGGAAGGCGCGTCCGCGAGGCCGCAGCTCGCCCGGGTCGCGTGGGGTCGAGTCGCTTGGGATGTCGTCTTTCACCGCTGCCGCCTCATGGGGTGGCCGGGGTTATGTCCCCGGCGTCGTGTTGGCCAAAATAATACCAAACGAAATCCAATTGGGAAGAGAATAAGCAGACGGCGCCTCTCAGCGGCGGTTTGGGGCAGGTTTTTCGGGTCGATTTTTCTCGTAATCCCATGATTTACATGACGAACCAGCTATTTTTCCCCAGGCCTCGGTTTGTAATTTCGAGTGCCTGATTTAGGTGTCTGGACGGACTGGTATTTCGTTGGTATCGTCGATGGCAAGAAAGCAGGGAAGTTGCTCGATGTCGGAATCGTTCATCGACGCTGGGGCAGGAGGAGGCGGCGGTTGGTCCGGCGCGGCGGCGTACGCCGTCATCGCGGATGCGGCTGCCATCCATCTCATCTCGTCATCCGGCTCCGCCCGGGCGGACCATTTTGGCGCGCAGCGTCCTCGGATGGATCGCGCGGTGGTTGCGCAAACTCTGCTGGCTAGGGATCATGTCGTCGTCACGGCGGCGCTCCATGTTCGGGGCGGACCGTGCAGCGTGCGGCGCGCGCAGACGGCCGCACCGCTTGCGGCGAAGGCCGTCGGCGGGACCGCAGACAAGCAGAAGAGAGCCTGATCGTGACCAACGCCTCGCCTTCGACCGAAATCGCCGATCCGCGCTACCGCGGCCTCGACACCTGGAAGGACGAGGACGTGCTGGCGGCGCTGCAGGGCGGGCATGCGCGGGCCGTCGCTTCGGTCGAAGCGGCGATCCCGATGCTCGCCAAGGCGGCGCGGCTGGCGGCGGAGAAGCTCGCCGACGGCGGCCGCCTGATCTATGTCGCCTCCGGCAGCCCGGCGCTGATCGCGCTCGGCGACGCGCTGGAAATTCCCCAGACCTATGGCGTCGCCGACGACCGGATCGTGACGATCCTCGCCGGCGGGCTCGACCTCGTGCACAATTTCTCCGGCCTGCAGGAGGACGATCCCGAACAGGCGCGCATCGATGTGGCCCGTTTCGGCGTCGGCCCGCAGGATTGCGTCGTCGCGGTCTCGGCCAGCGGCTCGACGCCCTATACGGTCGAGGGCCTGCGCGCCGCGATCGCGGGCGGCGCCGCCAGCATCGCCATCGCCAGCAATCCGAACGCCCCGTTGTTCGAGGGCGCGGATGTCGCCATCCATCTCGATTCCGGCCCCGAAGTGATCGCGGGATCGACGCGGATGGGCGCGGGCACGGCGCAGAAGGCAGCCCTCAACATGCTGTCGACGCTGATCGCGATCCATCTCGGCCATGTCTATGACGGGCTGATGGTCAATGTCCGCGCCGACAACGGCAAGCTGCGCGCGCGGGCCGCGCGGATCATCGCGAACGTCGCCGGCGTCGACGAGGCGAGCGCCCGCGTGGCGCTCGAGGCGACGAACGGCGAGGTGAAGCCGGCGATCCTGATCGCGGCCGGGGCGGAGAACCCCGCCGCGGCGAACGAACTGCTCAACGAGAACAATGGGAACGTGCGTACGGCCCTGGCGGCGATCGCCAGATCCGGCGTCCGGTAATGCCGATGCGGCCGCGGCGGTGCGGCTGTGCGGTTCAGAGAGGAGCCTGATATGAACACCATGAAGCGGATGATGCTGGCTACGGCCGTCGCCGCGCTCTCGGTCGGGACGGCTGCCCCGGCATTCGCCGAGGACGTGACGCTGACCATCGAAAGCTGGCGCAACGACGACCTGCCGATCTGGCAGGAGAAGCTGATCCCGGCCTTCGAGGCCAAGCATCCGGGCATCAAGCTGAACTTCGCCCCGTCGGCCCCGACCGAGTATGACGCAGCACTCGGCGCCAAGCTCGACGCGGGCTCGGCCGGCGACGTCATTACCTGCCGTCCGTTCGACAAGTCGCTGGCGCTGTTCCAGAAGGGCCAGCTCGCCTCGCTGAACGACCTGCCGGGCATCGAGGGCTTCTCGTCGGTCGCCAAGTCGGCCTGGATCACCGACGACGGCAAGGACACGTTCTGCGTGCCGGTCGCCGCCGTCATCCACGGCTTCATCTACAACAAGGACGCCTTCGACAAGCTCGGCATCGCGGTGCCGCAGACCGAGGACGAGTTCTTCGCGGCGCTCGAGAAGATCAAGGCCGACGGCACCTACATCCCGCTCGCCATGGGCACGAAGGATCTCTGGGAAGCCGCGACCATGGGCTACCAGAACATCGGCCCGAACTACTGGAAGGGTGAAGAGGGCCGTCTCGCCCTGCTCTCCGGCAAGCAGAAGCTGACCGACCCGCAGTGGGTCGAGCCCTTCGCGACGCTCGCCAAGTGGGCGCCCTATCTCGGCGACGGCTTCGAGGCCCAGACCTATCCGGACAGCCAGAACCTGTTCACGCTCGGCCGCGCCGCCATCTACCCGGCCGGCTCGTGGGAGATCTCGGGCTTCAACCAACAGGCCCAGTTCAAGATGGGCGCCTTCCCGCCGCCGGTGAAGAAGGCCGGCGACGAGTGCTACATCTCCGACCATACCGATCTCGCGATCGGCATGAACGCGAAGACGAAGCATCCGGAAGCGACGAAGCAGTTCCTCTCCTGGGTTGCCTCGCCCGAGTTCGCCGACATCTACGCGAACGCGCTGCCGGGCTTCTTCAGCCTGTCCTCGACGCCGGTGAAGATGCAGGATCCGCTCGCCGAGGAGTTCGTCTCCTGGCGCGAGAAGTGCAAGCCGACGATCCGCTCGACCTACCAGATCCTGTCGCGCGGCACGCCGAACCTCGAGAACGAGACCTGGACGGAATCGGCCAACGTGATCAACGGCACCGACACGCCGCAGGTCGCCGCCGAGAAGCTCCAGAAGGGCCTCGACGCCTGGTTCAAGCCGGCCGCGCAGTAAGCGTCTGACGAGAATGCCCCTCCCCCTTGCGGGGAGGGGTTGGGGAGGGGGTACCACCGTCGCCCTGGGGAATTTCCCGGCGACGCGACCGATCCCGCAGGACTGCGGCGGTACCCCCTCCCTGGCCCTCCCCACAAGGGGGAGGGAACCGGCCCGTTCCGTGTCAGACTGTGCGCTCGCGCGGCCGGCAGGAATGACGGCCCGCCATTTCAATGAGGAAGACAGGCTCCGGATGACCTCGATCGATCTCCCTGCTTCGGATGCCGTGGCGAAGCGGCCGGTGCGCTGGCATATCGCCGTCTTTCTCGCGCCGGCCGTGCTGATCTACACCGCCGTGATGATCCTGCCGCTGATCGAGACGCTGCGGCTGTCGCTGTTCAACGTCGTCGACAACCAGTCGATCTTCGTCGGCTTCGACAACTTCAAGGTGCTGTTCGGCGATGTCCGCTGGTCGGCCTCGTTCTGGAACGCGCTCAAGAACAATCTCGTCTTCTTCCTGATCCACATGATCGTGCAGAACCCGATCGGCATTGCGCTCGCGGCGCTCTTGTCGCTGCCGGTGCTCCGGCTGCGCGGCTTCTACCGGACGGCGATCTTCCTGCCGACGATCCTCTCCTTCGTCATCGTCGGCTTCATCTGGAAATTGATCCTGTCGCCGATCTGGGGCGTCGCGCCGTACCTCATGGATCTGGTCTGGCTGAAGCCCTTCTTCGGGCCCTGGCTCGGCAAGCCCGGCAGCGCGCTGATCACCGTGTCGCTGGTCTCGGTCTGGCAGAACATCGGCATCCCGATGATGCTGATCTACGCGGCGCTGCTGTCGATCCCGGACGAGGTGATCGAGGCGGCCGAATGCGACGGCGTCACCGGCTGGGCCCAGTTCTTCAAGATCAAGCTGCCGCTGATCCTGCCGACCATCGGCATCGTCTCGATCCTGACCTTCGTCGGCAATTTCAACGCCTTCGACCTGGTCTACACCATGCAGGGCGCGCTCGCCGGGCCCGATGGATCGACCGACATCCTCGGTACCTTCCTCTACCGCACCTTCTTCGGCTTCCAGCTGCAGGTCGGCGACCGTTCGATGGGCGCGACGATCGCCACCGTGATGTTCCTGATCATCCTCGCCGGCGTCAGCCTCTATCTCTTCGTCATCCAGCGGCGCATCCGCCGCTACCAGTTCTGAGGCCGGCCATGTCGAAAGCGCGTTCTTCCTTCGCCCGCTCCGGCTTCGTGCATCTCGCCCTCGGCGGCTACACGCTGCTGGCGCTGTTCCCGATCTTTCTGGTCATCTCGAACTCGTTCAAGACCCGCGCCGGCATCTTTTCCGCGCCGCTGCAATTGCCCAGCCCGGCGACCTTCAGCTGGATCGGCTACCAGACGGTGCTGAAGCAGGGCGATTTCCTCGGCTATTTCCAGAACAGCCTGATCGTCACCGTCGTCTCGATCTTCCTGGTGCTGCTGTTCGGCGCCATGGCCGCCTTCGCGCTGTCGGAATACCGCTTTCGCGGCAATTTGCTGATGGGCCTCTATCTGGCGCTCGGCATCATGATCCCGATCCGCCTGGGCACGGTGGCGATCCTGCAGGGCATGGTGGCGACCGGCCTCGTCAACACGCTGACGGCGCTGATCCTCGTCTATACCGCGCAAGGCCTGCCGCTCGCCGTGTTCATCCTGTCGGAGTTCATGCGCAACGTCTCCGACGATCTGAAGAATGCTGGCCGGGTCGACGGGCTCTCCGAATACACGATCTTCTTCCGCCTGGTGCTGCCGCTGGTGCGGCCGGCCATGGCGACGGTCGCCGTCTTCACCATGATCCCGATCTGGAACGACCTCTGGTTCCCGCTGATCCTGGCGCCCAGCGAGGCGACCAAGACGGTGACGCTCGGGGCGCAGATGTTCATCGGCCAGTACGTCACCAACTGGAACGCGGTGCTCTCGACGCTGTCGCTGGCGATCCTGCCGGTGCTGGTCCTCTACCTGATCTTCTCGCGCCAGCTGATCCGCGGCATCACCGCCGGCGCGGTGAAGTGATTTGCGCGCCGAAGCCCGGCCCGTCCTCTCTGATTGCAGGTTGCTGATTCATGACTAGTCCCCTCCGCGTTTTCGTCGCCGGCCTCGGCCAGATGGGGCGCAGCCATGCGCTGGCCTATCATGCCAATCCGGGCTTCGAGATCGTCGGCATGTACAACCGCTCCGAGGTCGACCTGCCGGAGGAGTTGAAGGCCTATCCGCGCGTCGAGAGTTTTGAGGCCGGGCTGGCGCTGAAGCCGGACGTCGTCTCGGTCAACACCTACACCGACAGCCACGCGCCCTTCGCCATCGCCGCGATGGAAGCGGGCGCGCATGTCTTCGTCGAGAAGCCGCTCGCCGCCAACGCCGCCGACGCGCGTTCGGTTGTCGAGGCGGCCAAGCGCACCGGCAAGAAGCTCGTCATTGGCTACATCCTGCGCCATCACCCATCCTGGATCGGCTTCATCGCCAAGGCGCGCGAGCTCGGCCCGCCCTATGTCATGCGGATGAATCTGAACCAGCAGTCCTCCGGGCCGAGCTGGCACATCCACAAGCAATTGATGCAGACGACCTCACCGCTGGTCGATTGCGGTGTCCATTATGTCGACGTCATGTGCCAGATCACCGACGCGAAGCCGGTCGAGGTGCGCGGCATGGGCGTGCGCCTCTCCGACGAGATCGCGCCGACCCAGGTCAATTACGGCCATCTGCAGGTGATCTTCGAGGACGGCTCGGTCGGCTGGTACGAGGCCGGCTGGGGCCCGATGATCTCGGAGACCGCCTTCTTCGTGAAGGACGTGATGAGCCCGAAGGGCGCCGTCTCGATCGTCATGGACGAAAACGCCAAGTCGGACGACGTCGACACGCACACCAAGACGGCGCGCATCCGCGTCCACCATTCGGAACTGAAGCCGGACGGCAGCTTCGAGCGCGCCGACAGCTGGTTCTCGACCGAGGACGAGCCCGGCCATCAGGCGCTCTGCGACCGCGAGCAGGCCTATCTCCTGAAGGCGATCCGCGAGGACATTGACCTCTCGCGCCACATGCAGGACGCCATAACCTCGCTCGAAATCGCGCTGGCCGCCGAGGTCAGCATGCGCGAGGGCAGGGTGGTGAAGCTTTGACCTCCCGTATCGATACAGTCTTCCTGGGCCAACGCTCAGCCAACGATCACGAAGGATAACGCCCGTGAGCGCACTGACCCTTCAGAACATCACCAAGCGGTTCGGCGCGACCGACGTTATCCGCGGCGTCGATCTTGACGTCACCGAGGGCGAGTTCGTCGTCTTCGTCGGCCCGTCCGGCTGCGGAAAGTCGACGCTGCTCCGGATCATCGCCGGCCTCGAGGACCAGACCTCCGGCCATGTGACGATCGCCGGCAAGACCGTCGACGTGACGCCGCCGGCGAAGCGCGGCATCGCCATGGTGTTCCAGTCCTACGCGCTCTACCCGCACCTGACGGTGAAGGGGAACATGGGGCTGGCGCTGAAGCAGGAAGGCGTCGAGAAGGGCGAGATCGAGCGCCGCATCACGGCGGCGGCGAAGATGCTGCATCTGGAGACGCTGCTCGACCGCCGGCCGTCCGAGCTCTCCGGCGGCCAGCGCCAGCGCGTCGCCATCGGCCGCGCCATCGTGCGCCAGCCGAAGCTCTTCCTGTTCGACGAGCCGCTCTCGAACCTGGACGCGGCGCTGCGCGTCAACACGCGCATCGAGATCGCCAACCTGCACCGGGTGCTCGGCGCGACGATGATCTATGTCACGCATGACCAGGTCGAGGCGATGACGCTCGCCGACAAGATCGTCGTCCTGAGCGCCGGCAAGATCGAGCAGGTCGGCCGGCCGATCGACCTCTACAACAAGCCGGCCAACCTCTTCGTCGCCGGTTTCATCGGCTCGCCGAAGATGAATTTTCTCACCGGCGCGGCGGCGGAGAAGCTGGGCGCGACGACGATCGGCATCCGCCCGGAGCACATCCGCGTCGTGCCGGCCGGCGGCGAATGGTCGGGCAAGGTCAGCCATCTCGAGAAGCTCGGCTCGGACACCTTCGTCTATGTCGCCGTCGAGGGCGCCGACATGGTGACGGTCCGCATCGTCGGCCAGGCGGATTTCGAGGTCGGCTCGACGGTCGGCCTCGCCGCCGACGAGACCCACATCCATCGCTTCGACAGGGATGGCAAGGCGATCTGATTTCTGGCGCGCAGTCGCCGGCCACGCGCTACCCCGTCATCCCGGACGCAGCGAAGCGGAGATCCGGGATCCATCGGGCCGTCGCGCGTTGCCGGGCGTCTCGCGCGGAGAGGTTTCGGCTGAATGGATCCCGGCTCGGAGGCCGGGATGACGGCGAGCGCGGGGAAGCCGCCGCGCCAGGTCCTGTCAGCAAGGGTTCTTAACCGCCTCACCAACCCGCCCCTTGCACCCGACGGGCTGCCGATGCGAGTGTCGCGCCGCATTTGGACAGGCAGGCGACATGACCCAGAACATCATCATCATCGGCGGCGGCCATGCCGGCGCGCAGGCGGCGGCGAGCCTGCGTTCGGACGGGTTCGACGGCAAGGTCACGCTGGTCTCGGCCGAACGCGAGATTCCCTATCACCGGCCGCCGCTGTCCAAGGGTTTCATCAAGGCCGAGGGCGACGAGCTGCAGGAACTGCGCCCGGCCGCCTTCTACGAGAAGAACGCCGTCGAGTTGGTGCTGGGCCGGGAAGTGACCGCGATCGACCGCGCCGCCGGGCTGGTGCGGCTCGGCGACGAATCGCTCCCCTATGACGGCCTGGTGCTGGCGACCGGCGCCCGCGTCCGCGTGCCGCCGGTTCCCGGCATCGATCTCGAAAACGTCTTCCTGCTGCGCACCGCCGAGGATGCCCGCCGGCTGAAGCAGCGCTTCGCGCTCGCCAAGGATGTCGTCGTGGTCGGCGGCGGCTTCATCGGCCTCGAACTCGCCGCGACCGCGCGCCTGCTTGGCAAGACGGTGACCGTGCTCGAAGCCGCGCCGCGCCTGATGGGCCGCGTCGTCGCGCCGGCGATCTCGGCGTACTTCCTCGATCTGCACCGCGCCATGGGCACGACCGTCCGGCTGGAGACGCCGGTGCACGGCATAATCGGCGAGAATGGCGTCGCCGTCGCCGTCGAGACGCTCTCGGGCGAGCGAATCCCGGCCGATACGGTGATCGTCGGCGTCGGCGTGGTGCCGAATGTCGAGCTCGCCGAGGCCGCCGGCCTGCATGTCGCGAACGGCATCGTCGTCGACGAGGCGATGCGCACGTCGGATCCGAAGATCGTCGCGGCGGGCGACGCCGTCTCGTTCCATCACTGGGCGCTCGGCCGTCCCGTCCGGCTCGAAAGCGTGCAGAACGCCGTCGACCAGGCGAAGACGGCGGTGGCGACGCTGCTTGGCAAGGCCGAGCCCTATCGCGCCGTGCCGTGGTTCTGGTCGGATCAGGGCGACGCCAAGCTGCAGATGGTCGGCCTCTCCAACGACGCGGATTCGAGCGTGCTGCGCGGACGGCCGGAGGATGGCTCGTTCTCGGTGTTCCATTACCAGGGCGACCGGCTGGTCGCGATCGACTCGGTCAACCGCGCGGCGGACCACATGCTCGGCCGCCGCATGCTTGGCTCCGGCTTCCAGCTCGACAAGGCCGTGGCGGCCGACGAGAGCGCCGATCTGAAGAAGTTGGTGCTGCAGGCGGGCTGAAGGCCGGGTTTTTCGGAAGGCGCGGCGGCCTGACGCTGCGTCGCTTCCATGCTAGGTTTTGCGTCTTGGGTGGCAAGGTTCCGACGCAATATTCCGATGCATGGGGTCGAGCATGTCCGAAGCGCGCGTTACCGACGAGACCGTGAAACCGGCGCCGAAGGCGCTGCCGCGCGGGCCGACCGAGGGCCCGCTGACGCCCGAAGAGCTGCAGCTTTCGGCGCGCAACCATTCGATGCCGCTCGAGGCGCTGCGCTACGACATCACGCCGCTTGGGCTGCATTATCTGCTGATCCATTTCGATATCCCGATGATCGAGGCCGCGCATTGGCGGCTCGCCATCGGCGGTCATGTCGCCCGGCCGCTGGAGCTGACGCTGAACGACATCCGCGCCCGGCCGAGCGTGACGCTGCCGGTGACGCTCGAATGCGCCGGCAATGGCCGCTCGCGGCTGTTCCCGCGCCCCGTCAGCCAGCCCTGGGTGACGGAGGCGGTCGGCACGGGGCTGTGGACCGGCACGCCGCTCGCCGGATTGCTCGCGGAGGCGGGCGTCGCGGAAAATGCGGTCGAGATCGTCTTCACCGGCGCCGACCACGGCCTGGAGAAGGGCCATGAGCTCGACTATGCCCGCAGTCTCTCGGTCGCCGAGGCGGAACGGCCGGAAATCCTGCTCGCCTACGCGATGAACGGCCAGCCGCTGCTGCCGCAGCACGGCTTCCCGCTGCGGCTGATCGTGCCGGGCTGGTACGGCATGGCGAGCGTCAAATGGCTGACCCGGATCGAGGCCGTCACGGAGCCGTTCAAAGGCTACTATCAGGCGTCCAACTACCACTATCGCAGCGGCCCGGACGATCCCGGCGAGCCGGTCCGGCGCATCCGCCCGCGCGCCCTGATGGTGCCGCCGGGCTTCCCCGATTTCCTGACGCGCAAGCGGACCGTCGCAGCCGGGTCCTGCCGGATCGAGGGTCGGGCCTGGTCGGGCCAGGCGCCGGTCGAGCGCGTCGTGCTCGGCATCGACGGCCGCTGGCTGGAGGCGGTGCTGGATCCGGCGCCCGGGCTGTTCGCCTGGCGGCGCTGGAGCTGCGTCTGGGAGGCGGAGCCGGGCGAGCACATGCTCTCCTGCCGCGCCACCGACGCGAGCGGCCAGTCGCAGCCGCTCGAGCAGAACTGGAACTGGATCGGCGTCGGCAACAACATGGTGCAGGCGGTGCCGGTCACGGTGCGCTGAGGGGGCCCTTCTTCCTTGAACCTCCCCCGGGGAGGTCGAAAACGCCCTTCGCGTTTTCGGGAGGGGGCCTTCCTGTGGCTTGCGATCGTTCCGCCGAAGAACCCCTCCCCAAGCCCGCCTTTGGCGGTCTTGACCCTCCCTCAAGGGGAGGGTTCGGGCGATCGGGTGGGGGATCAGGAAACCCTCCGGATAGGGCTCAAAAAGACCCTCACCCCAACCCTCTCCCGCAAGCGGGAGAGGGAGATCGCCTGGGCTTGTTGCTGCGCTGAATGCTTCCCGAAGGGCGCAGGCCGAAACCCTCGCCCGCTTGCGGGAGAGGGTAGGGTGAGGGTCTTGCTTGGCTTCCCGTCATTGCGCCGAGGCGAGCGCCGGGAGCGGCGTGTTGGCGGTATCGATCTTGACCACCACCGACATGCCGGGGCGGAGGTTCGCCGCGGCCGCCTGGCCCTCGTCGATCTCGATGCGGAGCGGGATGCGCTGCGCCACCTTGGTGAAGTTGCCGGTGGCGTTGTCCGGCTTCAGCACGCTGAATTCGGAGCCGGCGGCGGGCGAGATCCGCTCGACGCGGCCGGTAAGCTTGGCGTCGCCGAGCGCGTCGACGGTGAAGCTGACGGGCAGGCCGACGCCGATATGGGTCAGCTGCGTCTCCTTGAAATTGGCGACGACCCAGACCTTCGCGGGCGTGATCGAGGTCAGCTGCGTGCCGGCGGCGGCATATTGGCCGACATGGGCCGCGACCTCGCCGAGCCGGCCGTCGACCGGCGCGACGATGCGGGTGTTGTCGAGGTTGATCTCGGCGAGCTTCACCGAGGCCTCGGCGCTCGCGACGGCCGCTTCGAGCGAGCTCTTGCCGGCGTCGACCAGGGCGACATTCTGCTCGGCGATCTTCACCGAGGCTTCCGCCTGCGCGACGGTCGACTGCGCCTGCAGCAGGGCGACGCGGGTCTGGTCGCCGGAGGATTGCGTGGAGAAGCCGCGATCGACCAGCGTGCCGGTGCGCTTGTCGTCGAGCTCGGCCTTCTCCAGCCCGGCCTGGGCGCTCTGCAGCTGCGCCTTGGCGAGGTCGAGGCTCGCCTGCTTGGCGAGGCGGTTCTCGGCGAAATTGGCGAGGGCGGCCTGCTGCTGTTGCAGGGTGGCCTGCGCCTGGGCGAGCTGCTGCTGATAGATGCGGTCGTCGATCTGGACGAGCAGGTCGCCCTTCTTGACCGTCATGTAGTCCTGCACCGGCACGCCGACGACATAGCCGGCGATCTGCGGGCTGAGCAGCGTCACCTGGCCTTTGACATAGGCATTGTTGGTGGTCTCGACCGACGAGCGGAAGGGCGGCAGCTGCCATGCATAGAGCACGATCAGCACGCCGAGCGCGCCGATGGCGAAGGCGATCAGGGTGATGCCGGATTTGAAGATCTGTTTGATCTGCATGATGACGTCTCGGGTGTCTTCTGTGTCAGGCCGTGGCGGCGCGCCGGGCCTGAACGCGGGAATAGGTGGTGTGGAGCGCCAGCAGGACGATCCCGGCGAGCGCGGTGTAGAAGATCAGCAGGAACAGGTCCTGATAGGCGAGGACATTGGCTTCCTGGGTCGCCATCCTGCCGAGCAGGACGACGCCTTCGGCGTTCTGCAACGCCGGATCGGTCAGCGTCCTCGAATAGGCGGCGCCATAGGTCCGGATCCGCTGGACGACCAGCGGATCGAGCAGCGTTAAATGATCGGCGATGACGCTCGAATGGAACTTCTCGCGCACGGTCTGGAAGGTGCCGAGGACGGCGGAGGAAAGGATGCCGCCCATGCTCTGCGTGCCAAGGAAGACGACGAGGAAGCTCAGGATGAAGACCGGGCCGCCGGCGATCGCCTTCGAGAAGCCGGCCATCAGCGCCGGCGGCAGGAACAGCGCGCCGGCGAAGGCGATCATCGCCTGGCTGACGTAGAACTGTTCCGGCCGGGTCTGGCTGGTGACGTGCGAATCCATCCAGGCGCCGGTGGCGATCATCATCAGTGCGATCAGATGCAGCGCCGGCGCGTTTTCCTTGGTCATCACCATGGCGGTGAGGATGTAGCCGGCAAGGGTGGCGAACAGGATCACCGTGAACAGCGGGATGAGCTGGTCGTTCTGCAGGCCGAGCATGTTGAAGAAGCCAACGGCGCCCACCGTCTGCTCGGAAAGCAGGAAGCGGAACAGCAGCAGCGAGCCGGTGATCGTCAGCATGTCGAAGGACGACAGCCAGCGCAGATTGATGATCGGATGCGCGCGGTGCAGCTCGATCATGACGAGCGTCGTAATCGCGGCGATGCCGGTCGCCCCGAGCCAGCCGATCCACGGCGCGTCCAGCCACCAGTAGAGCCGGCCGACCGAGAGGATGATGGCGATCGAGCCGAAGCCGAGCGCGATCAGCGGAAAGCTGATCAGGTCCTCGCGATCGAAGATCCTGACGCGCGGCGGATGGGTGATCGGCAGGATGAAGATGACGGCGAGGCTCATCATCGCGAGGCCCGCCTCTATCAGATAGAGGCCGTGCCAGTCGCCGATCTGCAGCAGCTCCGGCGAGATCACGCGGGCGAGCGGGGTGGCGAGCTGGCCGCCGAGCACGCCGAAGGCGATGCCGATCGTCAGCTTGCGGGCCGGCGGCAGCCATTCGAGCATGTAGTAAAAGGCGAGCGTCGAGAGCGGCGCGGCGGCGATGCCCATCACGGCGCGCACCGCGATGGCCGAGCGCAGATCGTCAGTGAAGAGATGCGCGATCGTCACCAGCGCATAGATGATCAGGCCGATTTCGGCGAAGCGGCGCAGGCCGAACTGGGTGCGGACCTTGTAGAGAAAGAGCGTGCCGGTGATGTTGGTCGCCATATAGGCGGCCGCCAGCCAGTTGATCTCGATCTGGGTCGCGTGCAGCGGCCCTTGCAATCCGGTCAGGTTGGCCGTGATCAGGTTCAGGCCGAGGCCCTGCGTCAGGCCGAGCAGGATCGACGCGCTCGCATAGACGGCGGCGCGCATCGGCGGCATCGGCACGAAGGCGGGGGCCGCGGCGGGCGCGGGCGTGGGCGCGATATTGACAGGGGCCGGCGCTGGGACAGGCGCCGCCGGCGACAGGGCGCCGGGGTCTCTCGCCAGGGCGACGGCGGTGCTCATGATTGCGAGGCCTGTTCCGCGCGCTCGACCGCGAGGCGGCTCAGATTGTCGGAAAGCGTCTGCAGGACGCGTTCGGTGACCTCCAGATCGGCCGGATCGATGCCCGCGAGCAGCGTGTCGCTCAGCGTGTCGGTCATCCGCGATACGCGCTCGCCGATGGCGCGGCCCTCGTCCGTCAGCACGATGGACTTGGCGCGGCGATCGCCCGGCAGCGGCTGGCGGGAGACGTGGTTGGACTGCTCCAGCCCGTCCAGCAACCGCACGACGGTCGGGTGCTCGACCTCGAGGACGTCGGAAAGCTCCGATTGGGTGACGGTGTGTTCGGCCCGGACGAGATGCAGCATCAGCCGCCCGCGCGCCAGCGTCAGGTCGAGCTGCTTGAGCTCGGCGTCGAAGCATGTGCGCACGGCGCGACTGGCCTGGGTCAGGCGTCCCAGAAACGTCTTGGGGCGGTTCTCATGCTTAACCATATCAATCGTTCCATACAATGTACGTGCATACATATATGGTGGATACACATGTTGTCGAGACCCGATTGCGGAAATTGTGGGGACCCGGCTGTGATGGTCGTCACACCGCGCCGGTTCGGCGGTTGACAGGAGGGGGCGCGTTGCCGGCATTTCGCCCCGGTCAAACTATCGGCGGAATTGTCGCCCAGTTTGATTCTCGCCATTCTGGATCGTCGACGGACGGAAAAAGCGCATTGAGTGAAAAGTTGTATTTTGACGCGACCCAGCCTTTGCGCTGGGGGGCCCATCCCCCAGTGGGCATTCCACGCGTCGAAAGCGCCCTGATCCGGCAGGTTCTGCGCCGCAAGGACCTGAACGTCGTGTTCTATCGGGTCGATCGCGGCAAGTCGCGACTGCTGACGGGAACCGAGCTCCGCTATCTCGAGGCGCTGGTCGAGCGGCGCATTCCCTATATCGAAGGCGTCGGCTCGTCGTCGTACTGGAGCCGGATCAAGACCGTCTATCAGGTCGTCCGCGCCAGCGGCGGCTCGACCGGGCGGGAGCTCGATCGCGTCGCGGCCGGCTATCTGGCCAACCGGGCCGATCGCAAGGGTCTGCATTTCGAGCTGGCCAAGTTCGGCATCCGGATCGGCAAGCTCGGCTTCGGGATGCGCGCCGACCGGCGCGACCGCCGCTATGATCCGCTCGCCGATCCGACGGTGAAGTGCTTCCTTTCCAATGTCGGCCTGCACGCGCTCGCCGCGCACCGGCAGGCGCAGGTCCAGGCCAACATCACGGCGATCCTGCACGACACGATCCCGCTCGACATGCCGCGGTTCGTCGACAAGGGGCATGCGGCGTCCTTCGTGCGCGACTTCCAGTGGATGCGGGAATGGTGCCGGCAGCTGGTCTGTGTGTCGGAATATTCGGCGCGGACCACCCGCAAGGGCGTCGAGGCCGCTTCGCCCGACGCGCCTCGGCCGACTATATCGGTCAACCGGCTGGGTTCGTTCCTGCGCGAGGGCATGGAGGGGCGTCCGGCGGAGCCGGTGGCCCAGCTCGTCGGCAGCAATTTCGCCGTCTATTGCTCGACCATCGAGATCCGCAAGAATCACATCACGCTGCTGCGCGTCTGGCAGCGCCTGATGCCGCTGCTCGGCGAGCGCATGCCGAAGCTGGTGCTGTGCGGCCGCTGGGGCTGGATGGTCGAGGAGACCAAGCAGTATCTCGCCGACCACCCGGAGCTGGCGGAGAAGGTCTGCTTCCTCTCCGGCATCAGCGATCCGCAGCTCGCCTGGCTCTATCAGAACGCGCGCTTCGGCGTGTTTCCCTCCGTCGCCGAGGGCTGGGGTCTCGGCGCCGCAGAATGCCTCGATTTCGGCCTGCCGGTGCTGGTCTCCGACGCCGATGCGCTTTCGGAGGCGACGCAGGGCTTGATGCCGGTCATTCCCGCCGCCGATCTCGAAGGCTGGGTCGCGGCGATCGTACGGGCCGCGACGGACGACGCATGGCTGGCGGCGCTTCGGGCCGTCATCGCCGAGCGTTACCGCCCGATCTCGGAGCTGGAATTCGCTTCCGGCCTGCTGTCGCTCATGGGCGTGCCGCCGGTCTCGGCGGTCGAAGGCATCCCCCTTGCTTCCGGGCTTCGCCGCAACGACGGCGAAGCGGCAGCAGCCTCGCCGGCGATCTAGAAAAACTGCCGGGTGCGGGGCGCGGGGCTGAATATCCGTTCTCCCGCGCCTGTCCGGCGACGCGCCGCGTTGCCCCTTGGCGGCGCTTCGACTAGAAGAACGGCAACCTCATCCCTACATCCTGCCCTTTTGGCGAAGAGGGCCTTCGGAGCGAATTCATGGCGCGGCAGTTTATCTATTTCATGCAGGGTCTGACCAAGACCTATGTCGGCGGCAAGAAGGTGCTGGAGAACGTCCATCTCTCCTTCTATCCCGATGCCAAGATCGGCGTGCTCGGCCCGAACGGCTCGGGTAAGTCGACGCTGCTCAAGATCATGGCCGGCCTCGACAAGGACTTCACGGGCGAGGCCTGGGTGGCGCAGGGCGCGACCGTCGGCTACCTCGCCCAGGAGCCGAAGATCGATCCGACCAAGAACGTCTTCGAGAACGTGATGGAAGGCGTCGCCAAGAAGAAGGCGATCCTCGACCGCTACAACGAACTGATGATGAACTACTCCGACGAGACCGCGGAGGAGGGCGCCAAGCTCCAGGACATCATCGACAGCCAGAACCTCTGGGATCTGGAGAGCCAGGTCGAGATGGCCATGGACGCGCTGCGCTGCCCGCCCAGCGACGCCTCGGTCGAGAACCTCTCCGGTGGTGAGAAGCGCCGCATCGCGCTCTGCCGCCTGCTGCTCGAGCAGCCCGACCTGCTGCTCCTCGACGAGCCGACCAACCATCTCGACGCCGAATCGATCAACTGGCTCGAAGGTCATCTGCGCGATTATCCCGGCGCCATCCTGATCGTCACCCACGATCGCTACTTCCTCGACAACGTCACGGGCTGGATTCTCGAGCTCGATCGCGGCCGTTCGATCCCGTACGAAGGCAACTACTCCGCCTATCTGGAGAAGAAGGCCAAGCGTATGGAGCAGGAGGGTCGCGAGGACATGACCCACATGAAGGCGATCGAGCGCGAGCGCCAGTGGATCGCCCAGTCGCCGAAGGCCCGCCAGTCCAAGTCGAAGGCCCGTATCAAGGCCTATGACGAGCTGGTTGAGCGCGCCGAGGGCAAGACGCTGCAGACGGCGCAGATCGTCATTCCGGTCGGCGAGCGTCTTGGCGACAAGGTCATCGAGGTCGAGGGCCTGTCCAAGAGCTATGGCGACCGCCTGCTGATCGACAACCTCTCGTTCAAGCTGCCGCCGGGCGGCATCGTCGGCGTCATCGGCCCGAACGGCGCCGGCAAGTCGACCCTGTTCAAGATGATCACCGGCGAGGAGAAGCCGGATTCGGGCTCGATCTCGCTCGGCGACACGGTCCAGCTCGGCTACGTCAACCAGGGCCGCGACGATCTCGCTTCCAACAAGACCGTCTGGGAGGAAATCTCCGGCGGCGCCGAAGTGTTCTATCTCGGCAAGAAGGAAGTGAACACGCGCGCCTATGCCGGCGCCTTCAACTTCAAGGGCGGCGACCAGCAGCAGAAGGTCGGCACGCTCTCGGGCGGCCAGCGCAACCGCGTGCACCTCGCCAAGCTGCTGAAGGACGCCAACAACGTCATCCTCCTCGACGAACCGACCAACGACCTCGACACCGAGACGCTGGCGGCGCTGGAAGAGGCGCTGGAGGATTTCGCCGGCTGCGCCGTGATCATCAGCCACGATCGTATGTTCCTCGACCGGCTCGCCACGCACATCCTCGCCTTCGAGGGCGACAGCCATGTCGAGTGGTTCGAGGGCAACTTCGCCGACTACGAGGAAGACAAGAAGCGTCGCCTCGGCAATGACGCGATCCTGCCGCACCGGATCAAGTACAAGAAGCTGACGCGCTAAGGCGTATCGCTTTCAGACTTGCGCGGGCGGACCGGCTTCCCTTTCATGGGGAAGCGGGTCCGCCCGTTTCATTTTGGCGAGGTCCGGACGGGCCATGGAGGAGGCGGGCGTGGCGCAGAAGGTGATCGGGCTGATCGGCGGGCTGAGCTGGGAAAGCTCGGCCGAATATTACCGCATCCTCAACGAGGCGGTGCGGGCGCAGCTCGGCGGGCTCGCCTCGGCCCGCATCCTGATGTGGTCGTTCGACTTCGCCGAGATCGAGGCGCTGCAGGCGAGCGGGCGCTGGGACACGGCGACGGAGCTGATGATCGACGCCGCGCGGCGGCTCGAGCGCGGCGGCGCCGATTTCGTCCTCATCTGCTCCAACACCATGCACCGCATGGCGGATGACGTGCAGGCGGCGATCGGCATCCCGCTCGTCCACATCGCCGATCCGACGGCGGAGCGGATCAAGGCGGCCCGCGTCACGCGCGTCGGTCTGCTCGGCACCGCCTTCACCATGGAGCAGGACTTTTACAAGGGCCGCCTCGCGCGCGAGCACGGCCTCGAGGTCCTCGTACCGGAGGCGGAGGACCGCGCCGACGTGCACCGGATCATCTATGAGGAGCTGGTGCAGGGGCGCGTCGAGCCGTCTTCGCGCGAGATCTACCGGGGTGTGATGGCGCGCCTCGCCGAGCGCGGCGCCGAGGCGATCATCTTGGGCTGCACGGAGATCATGCTGCTGGTCCGCTCCGAGGACAGCGCCGTGCCGCTCTACGACACGACGACGCTCCACGCCGAGGCGGCGGTGGAGCGGGCGCTCGCCGGCGCGTAGTCCGCTCCCGATGGCAGGCTGTCGATCGGCTTCCGCCGATGTCAGACCGTGTAGCTGATCGCGGCGTAGTAGGCCTGGCCGTAGCTCGCGATCAGGTTCGCCTTGTCGAGGCCGTTGATGATGCGGCGGGCCTGCACCCACTCCTCCTTCGGGCCGTCGAAATAGTCGGACAGGCGCTTGCCGGTGAACCAGCCGCCCATCATGCCGAGAAACAGTATCTTCTTGGCATAGACCGGATCCATCGCGTCGTCCGGATGATCGACGAGCTCCGGATGGCCGATTTCGTCGCCGGCCCGGATGTAGTTGTTTTTCCAGGTGAGCTGGACATAGCCTCGTCCGCAATATTTGACGCCATCACCCGGCGTCGTGTTGCCGTTCTTTCTGGCTCTGGCGGGATAGTCGCCCGTGATGTCGTATTTCTGGCGGAAATATTCCTTGCTGCCGCGCTCGTGGATCGGCTGCATGGAACGGTCGGTCTCGTGATGCGTGGTGGCGAGCGCGTAGGCAAGCCAGCGATCGTCCTTGGCAGCATGCTGCGCCTCCCATTCGTCAAGAAGCGTGGTCAATCCCCCGACCTGGCCGGCCCTCAGTCTACCGTCGAATAGGGTCAGCCTGCACTGTCGGAAGAAGAAATCGCGATTGATCATGAGGTGCCCCTCATCTCGGCAAATCGCAGGGGTTGCAGATCACTCTACATTCCCAAAGGGAATGTTGTCATAAATCCTTTGGCAGGCGCGGGATCATCGCCATTGGCCATGGAGTCGGATTGACCAGGCTCCACCATCATTCTGAGGTGCTTCGCGTGAGCGAAGCCTCGAAGGAGGATTCAGCGGAACTGTGGTTGCAGGCAAAGTCTGGCGAAATCCGCCCCGGGGCGTTTCCTGGACCCTCCTTCGAGGCCCGGCTTCGCCGGGCACCTCAGGATGATGGGCGAGTTCTGGAACGCAGATCGCGTGCAGATCTCGTCATGACACTATGGGCCGGACATTCACGCCGGTAGGACGATCGAGCGGTCGACTCGTCGCGCTCGGCCGAAGCAAGCGCCGCGTGGATGGCGTGGCGGCCGTCGAATTGGTGGATCCCGGTTCCGTCAGGCGGCCGCCTGCGCCACGGCGAAGCTGTCCTCGAACATCCGGAAGCGGCGGATCAGTCCGTCGGCCATGGTGAGATCGAAGGCGAATTCCGTCTCGATGAGCTTGCCGGTGCTCAGGACCCTGGATGCGAGAGAGCCGACGGCGATGGCGCGGTCGCCCGCGACGAGGATCTCGCTCAGCTCGAAGCGCTCGGAACCGATCAACGCGCGAATCTGGCGATAGAACTCGGCCGCGCCGGCCCGACCCTTCTTGCGGCCGATCCACGGCACCAGCGCGACGTCGCCGGCAATGTACCAGTCGACGTCCTCGCTGAAGAGCTCGGCGATCGTTTCCGGCGCCGCGCCGGATCCCGTCCTCCGGAAGAGTTCCTCCACGAGTGCGCGCACGGCGTCCGCAGATCCATTCATTGTGTCGTCCTTTCCGGGCGCGGGCGCCGTGTCCCCGAAGGGTTGGTGCGACGCGGGGCTATTGTGTAGTCAGAATTCAATAAATGCGTATTGGCGTTGCCGAAGGTGGTCAAGTGATTTATTGAATTCCGACTACAGAAAGGTTGACCATGGCATCCAGGGGGCGCCCACGCAGTTTCGATCGCCAGCGGGCGCTGGAGCGGGCGATGGATCTGTTCTGGTCCAAGGGTTACGAGGGCGCGCAGCTCACCGACCTGACAGCGGCCATGGGCATCGCCCCGCCCAGTTTCTACGCCGCCTTCGCGTCGAAGGAGGCCGCCTTCTGCGAGGCGGTGGATCTCTATATGTCGACGATCGGTGCGCCACCCATGGCGGCGCTGGAGGCGGAGGCCGACGTCCGGGAGGCGGTCCGGGCGATGCTGCACGGCAGTATCCATGTCGCGCTGTCGACCAGGACGGGCGGATGTCTGCTCATTCTCGGCGTCGTCAATCACCTGCCCGAGAACCAGGCCGCCCGAGACCATCTTCTCGCGGCGCGTCGAACCACGCTCGAGCTGATCCGGGCGCGGCTACGGCGCGGGCTTGCCGAGGGCGATCTGGCCCCCGAAACGGACATCGACAGCCTGGCCGCTTATTGCCACGGGATCCTGCAGGCCATCTCGTTTCAGGCGCGCGATGGGGCAGGGCGCGCGGAACTGGAGGCGCTGGTCGAGCGATCGATGAAGGCGCTCGGCTGACGGGCGTACCAGGCACTTACGCCGGCAGGACGATCGAGCGGTCGACCTCGTCGCGCTCGGCCGAGGCGAGCGCTGCGTGGATGGCGTGGCGGTCGTCGAACTGGTGGATGCCGAGCCGGTGCTGGCGGCCGATGCCCTGCGGCCAGTGCGGCGGGATCGGGTCGCCCTTGGCCGTCGCCCAGCCGAAATCGACCAGCGTGATCTTGCCGTCGAGCACCATCAGGTTGTCGCACTTGATGTCGTTGTGGCAGCAGCCGGCCGAGGCCAGCGCGGCCAGGATCGCGTCGGCCTGGTCGCGCCAGTCGGCCGGCAGGTTGTAGCGCCGGGTCGGCTCGCCGACATAGTCCATGCGCAACAGGCCCGGCGTGTGGTCGATGAGCCGCGGCACCACGCCGGTCGGCGCCATCGCGGTCAGCCAGCGGATTTCCCGCTCCTCGATGCCGTGCTCGATGAAGCGGGCGAGCTTCTTGTGCACTTCGCGCCGGTTCAGGTCGATGCGGACCGTCGAGCTCGAATGCTGGTCGAAATGAATCTCGTAGAGGTTCGACGTCTCGGGATCGTGGAAATAGGCGATCTTGGCGGCGGCGGGGCTCGCGGAACAGCTGCCGGACTGGTCCTCCGCATCATGGCGATGCAGCACCGTCCTGCCGGGCTCCACCGCGGCAAGATAGTCGATCAGGACCGGCGGCAGGGCTTCGAGCTGCGATGCTTCGAGCTGCAAGGCTTCGATAGGCAAGGCTTGGATTCGATCGTTCATCGCAACGGTCGTACCAAGTTTCGCGGCAATGTCGATGAAATGTATCAGGCCCGGGTAAAAATCATACAAGCGATGGCGGCAACCGGCCGTTGCAGCGCCATGGGCTTTTGCGGACAGCAGCGGACGGACGGGCCGGCCCGCGCTCTGCGGCGCAGCGGGCCGGATCCGTCCGCCGCCCCACCGGCCCTGCCGGTTTGGCGCTGTGCCCGATCGTCGTCCGGGCGGAAGTTTCGGCGAACGGCCCTGCCTGGGTCTTGGGGGGCAGGGGCAGGGCCGTTCGCCCTTCCTCGACCCCGAGGGGAAGAGGGTCTCGGATCCGTCGCGCACGAGCGCTTCGGAGAATGGTTTTGTTGGGCGTTCCATTGCCGGAACATCATCTTGGTTGCAGCGTCTCACGCACACTCGTCCCTGTCTGTGATGCGCGTCACAGCAAGGGCGGTCGCCGCGTCGCGCGCCGCCGCGTCGTCAGGGGCGCGTTATGGACGTGCGTTCATGGAATTGTCCGCCGATGGGGCTAGGATGGGGCGACTCGGCTTCTATGTTCTGGTTGCGGAGCCGTGCAGGATGAACGTGTTGGAATGAGGCAGGGGGTGCAGATGAACCAGCTGGCGTGGTCGGCGAGCCAATATGTGAAGTTCGAGGACGAGCGCACGCGCCCCGCGCGCGATCTGTTGGCGCAGGTGCCGCTGGCCAGCGCCCAGTCGATCGTCGATCTCGGTTGCGGCCCCGGCAATTCCACCGAGCTTCTGGCCGAGCGCTATCCGGACGCCGAGATCCTCGGCGTCGATTCCGCGCCCGACATGCTGGACGCCGCCCGCGAGCGCCTGCCCGAGCGGCAGTTCCTCGAGGTGGATGTCGCCACCTGGGCACCGCCCGAGCCGGTCGATCTCCTGTTCGCCAATGCGCTGTTCCAGTGGATCCCCGACCACATCACCGTGCTGCGGCGCCTGATGGACAGCCTCCGCCCCGGCGGCGTGCTGGCCGTGCAGATGCCGGACAATCTCGGCGAGCCCACGCACATGCTGATGGAGGAGGTGGCGCATGCCGGCCCCTGGGCCAGCGCCTTCGCCAATCGCAGCAGCCGGCGGCAGCTGCTGCCGTCGCCGACGGAGTATTTCGACGCGCTCGGGCCGAAATCGGCGAAGCTCGAGGTCTGGCACACGATCTACAACCACCCGCTCGCCGATGCTTCGGCGATCGTCGAATGGGTCAAGGGTACCGGCCTCCGGCGCTATCTCGAGGTGGTCGAGCCGGATCTGCGCGAGGCGTTCCTCGAGGCCTATTCCGAGCGCGTCGCCGCGCTCTACCCGCCGCTCGCCGACGGCCGCGTGCTGCTGCGCTTCCCGCGCCTCTTCGCGGTCGCCGTCCGCGCCTAGAGCGTTTTCGAGCGAAGTGGATCCCGGTTCGCGTGAAGAAAACGCGACCAAACAAATAGCTAGCGCGCGACGGGGCGGATGACGTGGAGAGCCCCGTCCTCCGCCGCTTCGGCCTACTTGACCGTGCAGACGCCGTTGGCGCCGTGCTTGCCGGTGTAGGAGACGGAAGCCGATCCGTCGGGGTTGATAGACAGCGAGATCGTCACGCCGCCGCCCTTGGCCTCGAAGTAATTGTCGTTGAACTTCTTCAGCTTGGCTTCCTTGCCGTTGATGTAGATCGGGCCGCCCTCGTCGGCGTGGACCTCGATCTTCCCGGGGCAGGTGGCGTTGACGAGCGGGATGGCGGCTTGGGCCTGGCCGGCGAAGGCGAGCGTCAGGCTCGCGGCGACAAGGAGGCTGTATTTCATCGCGATCTCCGGGGAGCGGTTGGCGGGACGTGCCTACCGTAAGGGAGGCGCCGCTCGGCCGCTAGTGGATCGGCGTAAATGCAACCTGTCCGTTCCAGCCCTCCGGGCGGCTCAGCTCGCCGCCGGTTCCAGCCGGCGCGCCGGCATGGGAGCCTTCGGGGCTTCGTCGGCGCCCGCCGCCGTCACCAGCAGCCGGCCGAGCGCCTCGAAATCGGCGCGGCGGGGCGAGGAGCGCCGCCAGACGAGGCCGATCTCGCGCTCCGGCTCCGGCGTGCTGAAGCGGGCAAGCGCGATGCGTTCGTCGCGCGCCTCGATCGCGACGCACATCTCCGGCAGCAGCGTCACGCCATAGCCGTTCGCCACCATCTGCATGATGGTCGAGAGGCTCGCCGCGCCGAAGCCGCTCATCTTCTCGGAGCGCGGTATCCGGCAATAGGTCAGCGCCTGGTCGCGCAGGCAATGGCCTTCCTCCAGCAGCAGCAGCCGATCCGGCGGGATCTGGTCGGGACTGGCAAAGGCGGCGGTGTCGGCCGTCGCGTCCGCCTTCGTCGCCAGCAGGAAGCGATCGACAAAGAGCGGCAGGCTCTCGAAGCCGGCGTCGCGCGCCGGCAGCGCCATCAGCACGACGTCCAACTTGCCCTGCGCCAGTTCGTCGACCAGGGCGGCGGTCTGCGTTTCCCGCAGATGCAGCTCGAGCTTCGGATAGGTGCTCTGCACCAGCGGCAGCGCCTTCGGCAGCAGATAGGGCGCGATCGACGGGATGACGCCGAGCCTGAGCGGACCCGTCAGCGCGTCGCCGCCATGCAGTGCATAGTCGGTCAAGTCGCGGACTTCGCCGAGGATACGGACGGCGCGGCGGGCGATCTCCTCACCCTTGGGCGTGATGGTGATCCGCCGGGACCCGCGCTCGATCAGCGGGACGCCGAGCGTCGCCTCCAGATCCTGGATCTGCTGCGAGAGCGCCGGCTGCGTCACGGCGCATTCATCCGCCGCCCGACCGAAGTGGAGATGGCGCGTCACCGCCTCGAAATAGCGCAGCTGCCGAAGGGTGATCACGGCTTTTTCCGCCTGGAATTGATCTGAATCATGGTCGATAAGTTATTCTTATCGTTGGTGGCAATCAATATGATTGGAACTGATCTAAACGCGTGGCATCTTAGCGCCATGTCGAAGGCGGCTCGGACGTCGCCGAAACGAACCTGGAGGGCGCCATGACTGACAAACTCACGACGACGGCCGGCGCGCCGATCGCGGATAACCAGAATTCCCTGACGGCCGGCGAGCGCGGCCCGGTCCTGCTGCAGGATTGGCAGCTGGTCGAGAAGCTCGCCCACCAGAATCGCGAGCGCATTCCCGAGCGCGTCGTCCACGCCAAGGGCTGGGGCGCCTATGGCACGCTGACGGTTACCGGCGACATCTCGCAATATACCAAGGCCAAGGCGCTGCAGCCGGGCGCCACGACGCCCATGATCGCCCGCTTCTCGACGGTCGCCGGCGAGCTCGGCGCGGCCGATGCCGAGCGCGACGTTCGCGGCTTCGCGCTCAAGTTCTACACGGAAGACGGCAACTGGGACCTCGTCGGCAACAACACGCCGGTGTTCTTCGTCCGCGATCCGCTGAAGTT
Source organism: Kaistia sp. 32K (assembly GCF_016629525.1). Classification (GTDB taxonomy): domain Bacteria; phylum Pseudomonadota; class Alphaproteobacteria; order Rhizobiales; family Kaistiaceae; genus Kaistia. The sequence continues at coordinate 3,308,167 of NZ_AP024269.1, read as the reverse complement.
CCCGGACTTCATCCACACGCAGAAGCGCCATCCGAAGACCAATCTGCGCTCGCCGACGGCGATGTGGGATTTCTGGTCGCTGTCGCCCGAGAGCCTGCACCAGGTCACCACCCTGTTCTCCGATCGCGGTCTGCCGACCTCGGTCCGCAAGATGAACGGCTACGGCTCGCACACCTATTCGTTCATCAACGCCGCGAATGAGCGCTTCTGGGTCAAGTTCCACTTCAAGACCCTGCAGGGTCATGAGCACTGGACCAATGCGGAAGCCGCTGATGTCGTCGGCAAGACCCGTGAATCGACGCAGGAAGACCTCTTCGGCGCGATCGAGCGGGGCGAATTCCCGAAGTGGAAGGTACAGGTCCAGGTGATGCCGGAGACGGACGCCGAGAAGACCTGGTACAATCCCTTCGACCTGACCAAGGTGTGGCCGCACGGCGATTATCCGCCGATCGACGTCGGCATCCTCGAGCTGAACCGCAATCCGGAAAACTACTTCGCCGAGATCGAGCAGGTCGCCTTCTCGCCGTCGAATATCGTCCCGGGCATCGGCTTCTCGCCCGACAAGATGCTGCAGGCGCGCATCTTCTCCTATGCCGACGCGCACCGTTACCGCCTCGGCACGCATTACGAGGCGCTGCCGGTCAATGCACCGAAGGTGCCGGTGCACAACTACCACAAGGACGGAGCCATGCGCTTCTTCCCGCCGGCGACCAACAACGACGCTTACTACGAGCCGAATTCGTTCAATGGCCCGAAGGAAACGCCGGCTGTCGCCGAGCCGCCGCTGAAGATCTCCGGCGATGCGGAACGCTACAATCACCGCGTTGGCAATGACGACTACAGGCAGCCGGGCGATCTGTTCCGCCTGTTCAATGCCGAACAGAAGGACCGCCTGTTCAGCAACCTCGCCGCCGCCATGCAGGGCGTGCCGGTCGAGATCATCAATCGCCAGCTGGTGCACTTCTACCGCGCCGATCCGGAATACGGCATCGGCGTCGCCACCAAGCTCGGCCTGCCGACCGAAGGCCTCGCCGCCGCGGCGGAGTAGGGCTTCGCGATATTTGAATGTGAAAGGCGGCGCCCCTGGCGCCGCCTTTTTTCTTGTCCGTTTCCTTGTCCGGCCCGAACGCGCAAGCGGATGCCTTTCACGCCGCGCCGATATCGGGCAGAGAGGGCCAACCTTGTGGCAGGATCCTCCCAATGCGCCTCGACATCTCCGAACTCGTCGCCGCCTTTCCGGATTTTCGCGTTGCCGCCGTCGTCGCGGAGGATCTGGCAATTCGACCGGATCGTCCGGCCGAGCTCGCGGCGCTGATCGAGACGCGCGAGGCAGAGGCGCGCCGGCGCTGGGGCGGCACCGAGCTTTCGGAGATACCGGGCGTCGCCGCCTGGCGCCGGGCCTATCGCGCCTTCGGCATCAAGAAGACGAGCTACCGCTCCTCGGTCGAGCGCCTCGTCAAGAACGGGCTGGCCGAGCGGCCGCTGCCCGTCATCAACAGCTTTGTCGATGCCTATAACGCGGTGTCCCTCACGCATGTGCTGCCGCTTGGTGCCGATGATCTCGACCGGGTTACCGGCGATCTCGCCTTCCGCTATGCGCGGCCGGGCGACAGCTTCCTCGATATGGCGGGCGGCGAGGACGGCGGCGCCGGTCCAGTCGAGGATCCGCCGAAAGAGGGCGAGGTGGTCTATGCCGATGCCTCGAAAGTGCTGTGCCGGCGCTGGAACTGGCGCCAGGACGGCCGCTCGCTGGTGACGCCGGAAAGCCACCGCGCCATCGTCACGCTGCAGACGAATGGCGAGGGCGATCTCGACGCGGCGATCGCCGATCTGCTGCAGCTGATCGAGCGCTTCTCCGGCGGCGTCGCCCGCGTCGCGATCGCCGATCGGGACAGGCCGGTGGTCACGATCGCCTGACAAGACCCTTTACAGATATAAAGATATCTTTATATCTACTCCAATCTCGGTGGTGGCGATGTCGCGCCGCGCGACGAGGCTGGAGCTTTCACCATGGCGGGCCAGGCGGCTCTTTCGACGGATGCGATCATCACGGCGCTGAAGGCGGCCGGCGAGGCGACGCGCTATCGGATCCTGGCGCTGCTCTCCGCCGGCGAGCTCTCGGTCAAGGATCTGACCGCCATCCTCGGCCAGTCGCAGCCGCGCATCTCGCGCCATCTGAAACTCCTGACAGAGGCCGGGCTGATCGAGCGCCATCCGGAAGGCGCGTGGGTTTATTACCGGATTTCCGAATCGCCGGCCGAAAGGCGGCTTGTGCAGGATCTGGTCGCGCTCGCGACGACGGATGACAGCTCGCTCGCCCGCGACCGCGAATGGCTGGCCGGCGTCAAGCGCGAGCATGCGCAGCTGGCGGCCCGCTATTTCACCGAGAACGCCGCGGACTGGGACACCATCCGCTCGCTGCATGTGCCCGACGCCGCCGTCGAGGCCGCGATGCTGAAGATTATCGGCACCCGGCCGATCGGCTCGTTCCTCGATATCGGCACCGGCACCGGCCGGATGCTCGAACTGTTCGCGCCGATTTATCAGCGCGCGGTCGGCATCGACGCGTCGACGGCGATGCTCGCGGTGGCGCGCGCCAATCTCGACAAGGCCGGCATCGCGCATGCGCAGATCCGCCATGGCGACATCATGAAGCTGCCGATGCCGCGCGACAGTTTTGATCTCGTGGCCATCCACCAGGTCCTGCACTATCTCGACGATCCTGCTGTGGCGCTGGCAGAGGCCGCGCGCGTGCTGCGCCCGGACGGGCGGCTGCTGGTGGTCGATTTCGCGCCGCACAGCCTCGAATTCCTGCGCGAGCGCCATGCGCACCGCCGGCTCGGCTTCTCGCACGAAACGATGCGCGGCTGGATCGACCAGGCGGGCCTCGTGCTCGAAGCGGCGACCGACCTGGCGGCGAAGTCAGCGGAAGAACAATTGACAGTAACGCTCTGGCTGGCGCGCGATCCGCGCTTCATCGTCGCCGGGGCAACCAAGGGGCTGGAGACCGCGTGATGCGTGAGACGATCGATCGGGCGAGCCGCAACGGGGCCGGGGCCTCCGGGCTCAAGGTGTCGTTCGAGTTCTTCCCGCCCAAGACGGAAGCGATGGAGCAGACGCTGTGGTCGTCGATCGAGCGGCTGGCGCCGCTCTCGCCGTCCTTCGTCTCGGTCACCTATGGCGCCGGCGGCTCGACCCGCGAGCGCACCCACGCCACCGTCTCGCGCATCCTGACCGAGACGGCGCTGAAGCCGGCGGCGCATTTGACCTGTGTCGGCGCCAGCAAGGCGGAGATCGACGCCGTCGTCGATGCCTATGCGGCGACGGGCGTGCGCCACATCGTCGGCCTGCGCGGCGACCCGGTCGAGGGCATCGGCGCCGTCTACCAGCCGCACCCGGAAGGCTATGCGCAGGCGTCCGATCTCGTCAGCGCCATCCGCACCCGCCATCCGGAGATCGAGGTGTCGGTCTCGGCCTATGCCGAGCGGCATCCGGAGAGCCGCGACTGGCAGACGGAGATCGACAATCTGAAGCGCAAGGTCGACGCCGGCGCGACGCGGGCGATCACCCAGTTCTTCTTCGACAACGACCTCTATTCGGCCTTCCTCGACCGCGTCGCCGCGGCGGGCATCGACATTCCGATCGTGCCGGGCATCGTGCCGGTGCAGAACTTCACCCAGACGGCGAAATTCGCCGAGAAGGCCGGCGCCAGCATTCCCGCCTGGTTTGCCGCCCGTTTCGAGGGGCTGGAGGACGATGCGTCGACGCGGCAGCTCGTCGCCGCCGCCGTCTGCGCCGAGCAGGTGCTTGACCTGGTCGACCGGGGCGTCAACGAGTTCCATTTCTACACGATGAACCGCGCCGACCTCGTCTACGCCATCTGCCACCTGCTCGGCATGCGGCCGGTGACGGTGGAGGGGAGCGAAGCGAAGGTAGCTGTCGCCTAAGGATGCAAATTCTGGTCGGAACGACTATATTTATGGTCGGTTTGATCGGGAGGGAGCGCAATGGCGTCGTGGCAGGTGCAGGAGGCGAAGACGAAGCTGAGCGAGGTCATTGATCGCGCCATCAGCGAGGGACCGCAGACGATCACGCGTCATGGCAAGGCGCGCGCCGTCGTGGTCTCGATCGACGAATATGAGGCGCTGGCGAAGAAGCGGCGGAATTTCGTCGACTTCCTGCTGGATGGCCCGAGATTTGACATCGATGTCGAGCGGTCGAAGGAGCTTCCGCGAGATATCGATCTTGAGTGAGGCCGGGTTTCTGCTCGACACGAATGTCGTATCCGAGGCCAGGCGGCCTCGGCCGGATGGCAACGTATTGAGCTTTCTCGTTTCGATACGGGAGCGGCATGTCTGCCTGAGCGTGCTGACACTTGGGGAGTTGCGAAAGGGCGCCGAAACGCGACGTCGGACGGATGTCCGCGCGGCGGATAGCTTGGACGAATGGATCGCGGAGATCGCGGAAGTCTATGCTGATCGGCTGCTTGTCGTTGATGAAGCGGTCGCCGATGTCTGGGGCAGGCTTAGCGCGATACGGCCGCGCCCGGTCGTCGACACGCTGATCGCGGCGACGGCCTTGGCGCATGGAATGACCTTGGTGACGCGAAACGTCGCCGACATGAACGATACGGGCGTGGCGCTCATCAATCCCTGGGCGCCGACGCGAGAACAGGAATGAGGTGATGCCAATGAGCACGAACCAGGACAGGCGACTTGCCGATCTGAAGCGCGCCGCTTCCGAACGCATCCTCGTGCTCGATGGCGCCATGGGCACGATGATCCAGCGGCTGAAGCTCTCCGAAGCCGACTTTCGCGGCGAGCGCTTCAAGGACTGGCACCGCGACCTGAAGGGCAACAACGACCTGCTGGTCATCACCAAGCCGGACGCGATCGAGGCCATCCACCGCCAGTATTTCGAGGCGGGCGCCGATATCGTCGAGACCAACACCTTCTCGTCGACGACGATCGCCCAGGCCGATTACGGCATGGAGGAACTCGCCTATGAGCTCAACCTCGAAGGCGCGCGGGTCGCCAAGCGCGCCGCCGACACGGTTGCCGCCGCGACCGGCCGGCCGCGCTTCGTCGCCGGCGCGATCGGGCCGACCAACCGCACCGCCTCGATCTCGCCCGACGTGAACAATCCCGGCTTTCGCGCCGTCACCTTCGACGAGCTCCGCGACGCCTATGCGGATGCCACGCGCGGCCTGATCGACGGCGGCGCCGATCTCATCCTGATCGAGACGATCTTCGACACGCTGAACGCCAAGGCGGCGGTCGCCGCCGTCGAGGACGTGTTCGACGAGAAGGGCGTCGTCCTGCCGGTGATGATCTCCGGCACGATCACCGATCTCTCCGGGCGCACGCTTTCCGGCCAGACGCCGACGGCGTTCTGGTATTCGCTGCGCCATGCGCGGCCGTTCTCGATCGGTCTGAACTGCGCGCTCGGCGCCAGCGAGATGCGCGCCCATATCGACGAGATCGCCCGCATCGCCGACACGCTGGTCTGCGCCTATCCGAATGCCGGCCTGCCGAACGAATTCGGCGAATATGACGAGAGCCCCGAGGCGATGGCCGTGCTGGTCGGCGAGTTCGCCAAGTCCGGCCTCGTCAACGTCGTCGGCGGCTGCTGCGGCACGACGCCGGACCATATCCAGGCGATCGCCGAGGCGGTTCAAGGCGTTGCGCCGCGAGCCATCCCGGCCGTCACCCCCAAAATGCGCCTTTCCGGCCTCGAACCGTTTGAGCTCGCTTCATGACTAGCGCGACCGCCATCTTCGTCAATATCGGCGAGCGGACCAACGTCACCGGCTCCGCGAAGTTTCGCAAGCTGATCACGGCCGGCGATTATTCGGCGGCGCTCGACGTCGCGCGCGAGCAGGTCAACAACGGCGCGCAGGTCCTCGACGTCAACATGGACGAGGGCCTGCTCGATTCCGAAAACGCCATGGTCACCTTCCTGAACCTTTTGGCGGCGGAGCCCGACATCGCCCGGGTTCCGGTGATGATCGATTCATCGAAATGGTCGGTGATCGAGGCGGGCCTGAAATGCGTCCAGGGCAAGCCGATCGTCAATTCGATCTCCATGAAGGAGGGCGAGGACCAGTTCCGCGAGCACGCCAAGAAGCTCCGCCGCTATGGCGCGGCCGTTGTCGTCATGGCCTTCGACGAGAAGGGCCAGGCTGACACCTTCGAGCGCAAGACGGAGATCTGCGCGCGCGCCTACAAGATCCTCGTCGAGGAGATCGGCTATCCGCCGGAAGACATCATCTTCGATCCGAACGTCTTCGCCATCGCGACCGGCATCGAGGAGCACAACAATTACGGCGTCGACTTCATCGAGGCGACGCGCTGGATCCGCCAGAACCTGCCGCACGCGCATATTTCGGGCGGCATCTCGAACCTGTCCTTCTCGTTCCGCGGCAACGAGACGGTGCGCGCGGCGATGCACTCGGTGTTTCTCTACTATGCCATCGCCGCCGGCATGGACATGGGCATCGTCAATGCCGGCGCGCTGCCGGTCTATGACGACATCGACCCGGAGCTGCGCGATCTCTGCGAGGACGTCATCCTCAACCGCCGCGCCGACGGTACCGAGCGCCTGCTCGAGATCGCCGAGCGGTTCAAGGGCGGCGCCAGCACCAAGAAGGAAGCCGATCTCACCTGGCGCGAATGGCCGGTCGAGAAGCGGCTGGAGCATGCGCTGGTCTCCGGCCTGACGGATTTCATCGAGCTCGACACCGAGGAGGCGCGCGCCAAGGCGACGCGGCCGCTCGACGTCATCGAGGGGCCGCTGATGGCCGGCATGAACGTCGTCGGCGACCTGTTCGGCGCCGGCAAGATGTTCCTGCCGCAGGTGGTGAAATCAGCCCGCGTCATGAAGCAGGCGGTCGCCTATCTGATGCCGTTCATGGAGGAGGAGAAGCGCCTGCTCGGCACGACCGGCTCGTCCTCCGCCGGCAAGATCCTGCTCGCCACCGTCAAGGGCGACGTGCACGACATCGGCAAGAACATCGTCGGCGTCGTGCTCCAGTGCAACAATTTCGAGGTGATCGACCTCGGCGTGATGGTGCCGGCGGCCAAGATCCTGGCGACCGCCAAGGCCGAGAATGTCGACATCATCGGCCTCTCCGGCCTGATCACGCCGTCGCTCGACGAGATGTGCCATGTCGCGGCCGAGATGGAGCGCGAGGGCTTCCACGTGCCGCTGCTGATCGGCGGTGCCACGACGTCGAAGGTGCATACGGCCGTCAAGATCCACCCGAATTACGCCAAGGGCCAGGCGGTCTACGTGCTCGACGCGAGCCGCGCCGTCGGCGTGGCGTCGAGCTTGCTCGGCCGCGACAAGGCGAACTACGTCGCCGACGTCCAGGCCGACTATGTCCGGATCGCCGACGCGCATGCCCGTGCGCAGGAGAACAAGCGCCGCATCACGCTCGCCGACGCGCGCGCCGACGGGTTGAAGCTCGACTGGTCGAGCTACCGGCCGACCCGGCCGAGCTTCCTCGGCACCAAGGTGTTCAAGGATTATCCGATCGCCGAGCTGGTGCCCTATATCGACTGGACGCCGTTCTTCGCGACCTGGGAGATCAAGGGCACCTATCCGCTGCTGCTCGAGGACGAGAAGGTCGGCGAGGTGGCCCGCTCGCTGTTCCGCGACGCGCAGGCGATGCTGAAGCAGATGGTCGAAGAGAAGTGGATCTCGGCCAATGCCGTGATCGGCTTCTGGCCCGCCAACGCGGTCGGCGACGACATCGCGCTCTACGAGGACGAGGCGCGCGATACGGAGAAGGCGACCTTCTACACGCTGCGCCAGCAGATCGCCCGCTCGACCGACAAGCGCCGCCATGTCGCGCTCTCCGATTTCGTCGCGCCGAAGGAGACCGGGATTGGCGACTATGTCGGCGGCTTCGCGGTGACGACGGGCATCGGCGAGGAGGCGGTCGCCGAGCGCTTCAACCGCTCGAACGACGACTATTCGAAGATCCTGAGCCAGGCGCTCACCGATCGTCTCGCCGAAGCCTTCGCCGAGCGGATGCATCAGCGCGTGCGCCAGGAATTCTGGGGCTACGCCGGCGACGAGACGCTGTCGAACGAAGAGCTGATCCGCGAGACCTATGCCGGTATCCGTCCGGCGCCGGGCTATCCGGCCCAGCCCGACCACACCGAGAAGCGGACCCTGTTCGACCTGCTCGACGCCGAGAACGAGGCCGGCATCAAGCTGACCGAGAGCTTCGCCATGTGGCCGGGCTCTTCCGTCTCGGGTCTCTATATCGGCCATCCCGAAAGCTATTATTTCGGCGTCGGCCGGATCGAGGCCGATCAGGTCGCCGACTACGCCGCCCGCAAGGGCTGGCATATCCGCGAAGCCGAGCGCTGGCTCGCCCCGGTGCTGAACTACGACCCGATCCGGGCGGAGGCGGCGGAGTAGGGCGGCAGGCGATACGGCTTAGCGAGATCACTTGGCGAGACGCCGGTCCCCTGGACCGGCGCGGGGCTCTGGCCCCGCGCGGCGGAATCCGCTAGGGAGTCCGTTTCCTCCTTCGCTGCGACGTCGCGCGCCAGAAAAAGTCTCCATGTCGGCAACATTCACGGCCACCGGGCTTCGCCGGGGCTTCATTGACGGTTTGGCCCTGCTTCCGGGCATGATCGCCTTCGGCATCGTGTTCGGCGTGCTCGCCGGCCAGGTCGGCATCTCGGTCCTCGGCGCCGCCTCGATGAGCCTCTTCGTCTATGCCGGCACCGCGCAACTGCTCGCCCTGCATGCCTGGGGCGCGCCGGACCTGCTCTTCGCGGTGCTCGTCGCCGTGGTCGCGATGAACGCCCGCTATGTGCTGTTCGGCGCCGCGATGCAGCCCTGGATGCGCGGGCTGTCGCCGTGGATCGCCTATCCGTCGCTGTTCCTGATGGTCGATGCCAACTGGGCGACGGCGATGCAGGAGCGCGATCTCGGCCGGCGCGACGTCGCCGTCTTCGTCGGCGTCGGCTTCGGCTGCATGATCGGCTGGATGGCCGGCACGGTTGCCGGCGCGGGATTCGGCCAGTTTCTCGGCGACACCCGCCGCCTCGGCCTCGATTTCTTCCTGCCGGCCTTCTTCCTGTCGCTCGCCTGCGGCTTCTGGAAGGGGAGGAGCGACCTGCTGCCGCTGATCCTCGGCGGCCTCGTGGCGATCCTGTTCGAGCGCTTCGTCGGCGGCTCGATGCATGTGCTGGCGGGCGGCCTCGTCGGCAGCATCACCGCCGCCTTCCTGCCGCGCAAGGGCGTGAACGAGGAGGGATCGAAGCATGTCGCTTGATCCCAACACGACGGCGGGCTTCGCGGTCATCATCGGGCTGATGGCGGTCGCGTCCTATGTGACGCGCATCGCCGGTTTCTTCCTGATGCGCTTCGTGGTGGTGACGCCGCGCGTCGAGGCGTGGCTGAAGGCGCTGCCGCTCGCGATCATGGGCGCGATCCTCGGGCCGATCGTCGCGCATGGCGGCCCGGCCGAATATGCCGGTTTCGCGGCGACGATCGCCGTCTTCTACTGGCGGCGCAACGACATCCTGGCGGCGTTCGCGGGAATGGCGGTGGTCGCGGGCTGCCGGGCGGGGTTCGGGATTTGAGGGGCGTCTCCCGGGGGAGCCGGGGTCTGCCTGAAGCGACCGCAGAAAACCCTCGCAGGTCCGGCCGACGCGCGGCGTCCGGGATGGACGGCTTGCGAAGGCTGCACTGCTCTCCTTCCGGAAGAGATCCGGTCGGTTCTGCCAGATACGCTGTCGGGAACGCGTGCTCCTAGAAGGCCGGCGGAGGAATCAGATCGCTCCGAATACGATAGCCGCGATGAACACAAAAGCGGCGCTGACGGCCAGCAGATGGAACGGTTTAGCGAGGCTCATGGACATCTCCCGGGTCTCTCTTCACGCCCAACTTCCACCGTAAATATTAACGTGATGGACAAATCCGGCAAGAGGCGATTTTGCGAGGAAGTCGTCGAAAGTCGCGGAATCGCGCCATAATTTCGTTAAGCCGTAGAATAAACTCCCAAGTTGCGCCGCGATAAGCGCCTGCCGCGACGTCATTTTTCCGCGACCTTGCCGTCACAATCGTCAACGCCGGTTCATCCGGATGGGGGATCCCGGCGTGCTTTGGCGAGGCTTTAGTAACGTTCCGGAAACCGAGACCCTCAATCGTTTCTTATGGTTTCGCTGCGACCGTCCGGCCGATGACAACAAGGCCGGACGACCCGCATGGATGATCACCTGATCGAGCCGCACGCCGATGCGCCCCCGGGCCGCAAGGCCGAGCTGCTGGCATCGATCACGGACCTCTTCGGCAATGCCGGCAACACGGTGTCGCCGCCGACGGCGGCGCTTTATGCCGAGATCGTGCTGGGTGTGTTCGACGGCCTTGCGTCCGAGGAACGGCTGGAAGTCGCCGAGCGCATCGCCCTGCTGCCGAACGCCCCCGCCGCCGTGCTGAGCCACCTGGCGGGCGGCGCGATCGAGACGGCGGAACCGGTTCTGCGGCATTCGATCGCCTTCGACGACACGCTGCTGGTCACTTTGGCCGAGACGCTGCCGCGGGATCGCCTCGGCGCCATCGCCGGACGCCTCTGGGTCTCGGAAGCGGTATCGGACGCGTTGCTTGATCGCGGCGACCGGGCCATCCTGAAGCTTCTTGCCCGCAATCCCGGGGCGCGCTTCTCGCAGCATGGCCTGACGATCCTCGTCGAGGAGGCGGAGCAGACGCTGGCGGCGCGCCGCGCCGGCACCGGGCCGGCTCCGGAAGCGGGCGAATGGGGCCAGCTTCTCGAATTTCCGGCGGATGCCGCGCTTGTCGCGTCCCGCCGCGCTCCCGCCTCCAGCGGCATGGCTGAGGTGATCCCGCTGCCGGTCGCGTCGCGCCGGGCGGCGGGTGCGCCCGTGACGACGGATGCCTCGACCAGCCCCGTCGCCAGCGTGATCGCCACCGTCGCCTCCGGCGACCGCATGCTCGAAGTCGCCGGCCTGCTCGCCGCCTTCGCCGGCCTGCCCGTCGACATGGTGCGGCGGATGATCGCCAAGCCGGACACGATGCCGCTCGCCGTGCTCTGCAAGGCCGCCGGCGTCACGGTCGAGACCTTCGCCGCCATCGCCGCCATTCGCGGCCGCCGCCATGGGCAGGCGAGCGAGACCGTCGAGACGCTGGTGCGCGCCTATGAGGCGCTCGGCGACGAGGATGTCGAGCGCGCGCTGCGCTTCCTGCGCGCCCGCCACGGCACCGCCGTTCTCTCCGACCTCGCCGTGATGCAGAACCCGGCCAGCTGACTTCCCCTAGGGCAGGGTTTCCGGCCGGGCAGGGCGCTGATAGCCTCTCCGCGCCATGGCCAGACGGGATGCGAACAATGGATCGCTTCGAGACCGCCCGCGACGCAGCCTACAAGCTTCGTCCGGACCAGCCGCTCTACTGCTTCCGCCCGAGCGTGCTGCGCGCCGATGCGCTGGCGTTCAAAGAGGCCTTTCCCGGCCGCATGGCCTATGCGGTGAAGACGAATGGCGAGCCACTGGTGCTCAGGACCCTCGCCGAGGCGGGCGTCGACTGCTTCGACGTCGCCTCGCCGGCGGAATTTGCCGCCGCCCGCGCCGTCGCGCCGGATGCCGAGCTTCTCTACATGCATCCGGTCAAGGCGCAGTCGGACATCCGCCTGGCGCTCGAGACCTACGGCATCCGCGTCATCGCCGTCGATCATGAGGACGAGGTCGCCAAGATCGTCCGCGTCGTGCGGGCGCTCGATCTCGATCCGGAGGAGATCACGCTGTTCGTCCGCTTGGCGACGCGTGGACATGCCGCCTACGAACTCTCGAAGAAATTCGGCGCCGCGCCGGGGCATGCGGTCGAGCTGGTCGAGCGGATCGCCAAGCTCGGCTTCAAGGTCGGGCTCTGCTTCCATGTCGGCAGCCAGGTCGAGGATACCGGCACCTATGAGCGCGCGCTCGCCTCGGCCGCCTGGGTGCGCTCGCGCGCCGGCGTCGAGCTCGCGGCGCTCGACATCGGCGGCGGCTTTCCGGCCGCCTATGGCAGCGATCCCAAGCGAAAGCAGGTCGTGCGGCCCGAGACCGGGGCGCTGATCGCCGACATCGTGCGCGAGGCGGAGGAGTGGGGCTTTGGCGACGTGCCGCTCGTCGCCGAGCCCGGCCGGGTGATCGTCGCGCGCTGCCTTTCCGTCGTCGTCCGCGTGCTGCTGAAGAAGGGGCGGCGGCTCTATATCAATGACGGCATCTGGTCGTCCCTCTCGGATTCCTGGACCGGCAAGATCACGCTGCCGGCCCGCCATCTGCCGGATCCGGCCCGGCGCCCGCGCACGGTCGACGGCGACAATATCGTGCCGTTCCGCGTCTGCGGCGCCACCTGCGATTCCGTCGATATCCTGTCGCGGCCGTTCTACCTGCCGGAGAGCATCGGCATCGGCGACTGGATCGAGATCGGCCATATCGGCGCCTATTCGCTGTCGCTCCGGACCCGCTTCAACGGCTTCTATCCCGACAGTTTCGTCGAGGTGACGACGCCGTTCGAGGCGGCCGGCCCCGTCGAGGGTTTCGCGACCGTCGAAACGATGGGCGAATAGCTTCAACCATCGCGTCACTTCGGCTGGCGCATGCAACGCCGCCGCGAAATCATGGTTGACCTTTCCTTAAGAGCTTCCGGCGCATTCTACGCGGCATGTACAGTTGCGTAGCGTTGCGTATCGCGTCTGTGCTCGCTCTTGTCTCGCTCTCTGGCTGCGCCCTGAACTTCCTCTCGGAGCAAAGGGAAAGCTGGAGGGACGCGACGGAGCGAGCCTGTTTCGCGCAGAAACTGGTGGTTCCCTCCTACTTCCAGCGCCCGGCGCGCGAAGTCGAGGGCAAGGGAACCTGCGGCATCGAGAAGCCGCTGAAGGTGAACGCCTTCGAACGCGGCATCGTCGCGGTCACCGGCGGCGACGTCCTGCTCGGCTGCATGATGACCCAGACGATGGAGCGCTGGATCCGCGAGGGCGTGCAGCCCGCCGCCCAGGCCCGCTTCGGCATGCCGGTCACCGAGATCCTGACCATGGGCACCTATGCCTGCCGGTCGCGCAACAACCGGCATGGCGAGAAGCTGTCCGAGCACGCCTTCGCCAACGCCTTCGACGTCGCCGGCTTCCGCCTGGCCGATGGCCGCACCATCCGCGTCAAGACCGACTGGCGCCGCGGCGATCCGGCGAGCCAGGCTTTTCTGCGCGAGACGCTGATCTCGGCCTGCGGATATTTCACCACCGTGCTCGGGCCGGGCTCGAACCGCCTGCACGAGGACCACATCCACATCGATCTCGCCCGCCACAACGCCAGGGGCACCTCGCGCTATTGCCGGCCGCAGCTCCAGCCGCCGGGACCGACGCCGCTCGATCCGAACGCCGGCATCCCGATGGCGACGCTGCTGCAGACGCCGCCGCCGCCGGCACCGGCCAACATGCAGCAGCGGACCTTCACCTATCGCTGGGACGACAATCTCGGCGCGCCGGACAGCCTCGCGCCCAATCCGGGTGAACAGATCCTGCAGGGCCAGCCCCCGTCGCCGCCGCCGGCTTCCGGCCCCTATTCGCCGCCGGCCAGCATCCCGCTCTCCTACGCGCCTTAGTCGCAGGGAAAACGCCTCGCGCTGTGATTTGCATCACAGCCTTCCGTAGCGTCAGATTGTATCCGGCATCCCGCTTGGGGTTTCGAGGAGACAATGATGACGACCGTTTACGTCAATGAGACGCGCTACAACCTCTACGCATCGATCCACAAGGGCCTGCGCCGCGCGCAGGGCCAGCTGATGACCCGTCTCGGCGCCGTCGATTCGGGCAGCGAGGCCGAGGTGGCCCAGTTGATCCAGGACCTCCGGCTGATGGTCGAGATGGGGCGCAAGCACCTCAAGCACGAGGACATCTACATCCACACCGAGATCGAGAAGCGCAGCCGCGGCGCGACGTCCCGGCTCGTCGACGACCATGACCACCATGAGCGCGATTTCGCCGAACTGCTGGCGCGGCTCGCCGATATCGAGGCGACGCCGGCCGACAAAAGGTCGCCGAAGCTGCGCGGGCTCTACCTGTTCTACACCGGCTTCCTCGCCGACGACTTCGAGCACATGATCGAGGAGGAGACGGAGACGCTTTCGCTGCTGCACCGGCTGTTCACCGACGGCGAGCTGGCGGCGATCGAAGGCAACATCGTCGGCTCGGTAGCGCCCGACATGATGATGGAATTCATCCGCATCATGATCCCGGCGATGAACCCGGCCGAGCGGCTCGGCATGCTGGGCGGCATGAAGGCGGCCATGCCGGTGGCGATATTCGCGGCGATCGTCGACATGGGCGTCAAGCCCGTCCTCGCCCCGGCCGACTGGCGGGCGCTGGAACAGGCCCTCGCCAAGGCAGCGTAGGGGCTGTTCTCTCCCGGAATCTGAACCCTCCCCTTGAGGGAGGGTCAAGACCGCCTTCAGGCGGTCTTGGGGAGGGGCGCTTCGCCGGGCTTGCCGCAAGCGGTGCGAATTCCCCCTCCCGAAAACGCAAGGGCGTTTTCGACCTCCCCTCAAGGAGGAGGTTCAAGAAAGAAGGCTCACGCCGCGTCGCGTTCGCCCAGCTTTCTTTCCTGGTAGGCGATGCCCCAGTTGCGGAGCGCGACGATGATCGGCCGGAGCGTCTCGCCGAGCGGCGACAGGCGGTACTCGACGCGCGGCGGCACCTCGGCATAGACGGTGCGGATCACCAGCCCGTCCGCCTCCAGCTCGCGCAATTGCTTGGTCAGCACGCGTTGCGTCACCGCCGGCGCCAGGCGGCGCAGCTCGCTGAAGCGCAGCGTGTTGTCGAGCAGATGGAACAGCGCCACGCCCTTCCATTTGCCGTCGATCAGCTCGAGCGTCGTCTCGACCGGGCACTTCTCAAAGTCGTTTCTCTTGTCCGCACCCATGGCCCGTCTCCAATAGTATCCATTCGGTCGCTATAGGCCTAAATTGTGCATTCTTGCGGTCGCGGTCAATATGCTCGAAATGGCTCGATGTCGGCCGCACCTCGCGGTCCCCCCAAAGCGGAGCCATCATGCGCGCCATCGCCTTCACCCGATCCCTTCCCGCCAGCGACGAGAACGCCCTCGTCGACATCACGCTCGACACGCCGGAACCCGGCCCGCGCGATCTGCGCGTCAAGGTCGAGGCCGTCTCGGTCAATCCGGTCGACACCAAGGTCCGTCGCAATGCCGGCTCCGACACGCCGCGCGTGCTCGGCTACGACGCCGCCGGGATCGTCGACGCCGTCGGCGCCGAGGTGACGTTGTTCAAGCCGGGCGATCGGGTCTACTACGCCGGCGTGATCAACCGCCCCGGCACCAATGCCGAATATCACCTGGTCGACGAGCGCATCGTCGGCCGCATGCCGGCGACGCTCGATTTCGCCGAGGCCGCGGCGCTGCCGCTCACCACCATCACCGCCTATGAGCTGCTGTTCGACCGGATCGGCGCGCGCAAGGGCAAGGGCGCGGACACGCGTTCGCTGCTGGTCATCGGCGGCGCCGGCGGCGTCGGCTCGATGGCGATCCAGTTGGCGCGGGCGCTGACCGATTTGACCGTCATCGCCACCGCCTCGCGGCCGGAGACGATCGACTGGGTGAAGCGCCTCGGCGCGCATCACGTCGTCGATCACACGAAGCCGCTCGACGAGGAAGTGGCACGGATCGGTATCCCGGCCGTCGACATCGTGCTGTCGCTGACCGACACGGCGCACCACGTGCCGGCGATCCAGAAGCTGGTCGCGGTACAGGGCCATGTCGGCGTCATCGACGACACGCCGACGCTCGACGTCGTGCCGTTCAAGGGCAAGTCCGTCGGCATTCACTGGGAAATGATGTTCACCCGGCCGATCCACCAGACGCCGGACATGATCGAGCAGCACAGGCTGCTGAACGAGGTGGCGGGCCTCGTCGAGGCGGGGAAGATCCGCACCACGCTCACCAACCGCGTCGGCCCCATCAACGCAGCGACGCTTCGCGCCGCGCATCAGCTGGTCGAAGGCGGCCGCTCGATCGGCAAGACGGTGATCGCCGGCTGGTAGGGTTGTTCTTCACCTCTCCCTGAGAGGCAGGTGCTGACCTACCCGGTCATGATGCCAGGCTCCCCCGATCATCATCCTGAGGAGCCCCGAAGGGGCGTCTCGAAGGACGCAGGGCGCTGATGCAACGCCTGCATTTCGGCGGTGCGTCCTTCGAGACGGCTTGCTGGCGCAAGCCTCCTCAGGATGATGGGGAATAGTGCGTGGCAGGGCGAGAGTTGGCCTAGCCGGCCCTCCCAAATCCCCCGCCGGTCGGCGTCGTGACAATCACGGCCTCGCCCGGCTGCAGGACGGTCTGGTCGCAGCCTTCAAGGATCTCCACCCGACCGTCCGCGCGGCGCACCTCGGTCTTGCCCAGCGCCCCGGGCTCGCCGCCTTCGAGGCCATGCGGGGCGACCGTCCGGTGCGAGGCGAGGATGGCGCACTCCATCGCCTCCAGGAAACGGATCGTCCGCTTGGTGCCGCCGCCGGCCGACCATTTTCCGCGGCCGCCGGAACCCTCGCGGATGTGAAAATCCTCGAGCAGGACGGGGAAGCGGAACTCCAGCACCTCGGGATCGGTCAGGCGCGAATTGGTCATGTGCACATGCACGCCGTCGGCGCCGTCGAAGCCGGTGCCGTCATTGAGGACGCCGGCCGGGGCGCCGGAGCAGAGCGTCTCGTAATACTGGTAGGTCTCGTTGCCGAAGGTGAGGTTGTTCATCGTCCCCTGCGACGCGGCGAGCGCGCCGAAGGCGCCGAACAGTGCGTTGGTCACCTGCTGGCTGGTCTCGACATTGCCGGCGACGACGGCGGCGGGATAGCGCGGCGCCAGCATCGAGCCCTCGGGAATGATGATGCGGATCGGCCGGAGGCAGCCGGCATTCATCGGGATGTCGCCCTCGACCATGACGCGGAAGGCGTAGAGCACGGCCGCGCGCGTGATCGGCTCTGGCGCGTTGAAGTTGGTCTTCTGCTGCGGGCTGGTGCCGGTGAAATCGACCGTCGCCTCGCGCTTCTCGCGGTCGACGGTGACTTTTACGCGGATGACGGCGCCCTGGTCCGTCTCGACGGCGAATTCGCTGTCCTTCAGTCGGCCGAGCACGCGGCGGACGCTTTCGGCGGCGTTGTTCTGGACGTGGTCCATATAGGCGGTGACGACGTCGAGCCCGAAATGCTCGACCATCTTGCGGAGTTCCTGCACGCCCTTCTCGTTGGCGGCGATCTGCGCCTTCAGGTCGGCGACGTTCTGGGCGAGGTTGCGGACGGGGTAGGGGTGGTCGGTCAGGAGCTCGACCAGCTCCGCCTCGCGGAAGCGGCCTTGGTCGACGAGCTTGAAATTGTCGATCAGCACGCCTTCCTCGTCGACGGTCGTGGCGCGCGGCGTCATCGAGCCGGGCGCCGTGCCGCCGATATCGGCATGGTGGCCGCGGCTCGCGACGAAGAACAGGATTTCTGTGCCCTGATCGTCGAAGACGGGCGAGACGATGGTGATGTCGGGGAGATGCGTGCCGCCATTATAGGGCGCGTTCAGCGCATAGACGTCGCCCGGCCGCATCGCGCCCCGGTTCAATTCGATGATCGTCTCGACCGAACGATCCATCGAGCCGAGATGCACCGGGATGTGCGGGGCGTTGGCGATCAGCGCGCCCGAATGGTCGAACACGGCGCAGGAGAAATCGAGCCGCTCCTTGATGTTGACCGAATGCGCCGTGTTCTGCAGCGTCAGGCCCATCTGCTCGGCGATCGACATGCAGAGGTTGTTGAACACCTCCAGCATCACCGGGTCGACCTCGGTGCCGACGGCGTGGCGGCGTTCGATCGGCGCGACGCGGGTCAGCACGACATGGTCGCGGCCAGTGATCTCTGCCTGCCAGCCAGGCTCGACGACGATGGTCTGGTGCGGCTCGATGACGAGCGCCGGGCCGGCGACGACGGCGCCGCGCGGAAGATCGGCGCGGCGGAAGATGCCGGCCGGATGCGCCGCGCCCTCGGAGAAGATCGTGACGCTGTCGGCGGGGTCGGGCCGGCTTTCCGGCGCGGCCTCGTCGGGCTCCTCGATCGCCGCGCCGCCGCCGACCGCCTCGACCTCCAGGCTTTCGACCACGATCGCCTTGTTCTCGAAGACGAAGCCGAACTGCTTTTTGTGCGCCGCCTCGAAGGCGTCGCGGATGGCCGCGAGGGGGAGCCAGGCGCCGTTCGGCCCGTCGAGCGCCTCGACCGGGATGGGCGTATCGGTGCCGTCATAGCGCAGATGCGCCCGGACGAAGACGGCGATGTCGCTGGCCTCGACGCCCTGCGCCGCGAGTTCGCCGCGTGTCTCGGTCGCGAGCGCGTCGGCCTCGGCCTGCAGGTCGGGTAGGGCGGTGTCGGCGAGCGGGGCCACCACGGCGCGGCTGCGGCCGGCGCGGATGTCGGCGAGGCCCATGCCATAGGCGGAGAGAATGCCGGAGAAGGGGTGGACCAGCACCGTCTTCATGCCGAGCGCGTCGGCGACCAGGCAGGCATGCTGGCCGCCGGCGCCGCCAAAACAGTTCAGCGCATAATCGGTGACGTCATAGCCGCGCTGGACGGAGATCGTCTTGATCGCGTTCGCCATGTTGGCGACGGCGACCTTCAGGAAGCCGTCAGCGATTTCTTCGGCGCTGCGTCCGTCGCCGATCTCGGCCGCCAGTGCCGCGAAGCCCCGGCGTACCGCGTCCGCGTCGAGCGGCTGGTCGCGGCTCGGTCCGAAGATTTTTGGAAAATGTTCCGGCCGCAGCTTGCCGGTCATGATGTTGGCGTCGGTGACGGTGAGCGGCCCGCCGCGCCGGTAGCCGGCCGGGCCCGGATCGGCGCCGGCGGAATCCGGCCCGACGCGAAAACGGCCGGCCTCGAAATGCAGGATCGAGCCGCCGCCGGCCGCGACCGTGTGGATGCGCATCATTGGCGCGCGCATGCGCACGCCCGCGACCTCGGTCTCGAAGGAACGCTCATAGGCGCCGTCATAATGCGACACGTCGGTCGAGGTGCCGCCCATGTCGAAGCCGATCACCTGGCCGAAGCCGGCCTGCCGCGCCGTCTCGACCGCCGCGACGACGCCGCCGGCAGGGCCCGAGAGGATGGCGTCCTTGCCCTGGAACAGCTCCGCCGCCGTCAGCCCGCCGGAGGACATCATGAACATCAGGCGGGGGGAGGTGCCGCCGGCGACGCCGAGTTCCCCCGCCACCTGTTCGACATAGCGGCGCAGGATCGGCGAGAGATAGGCGTCGACCACCGTGGTGTCGCCGCGCCCGACCAGCTTCATCAGCGGCGAGACGCGGTGGCTGACCGAGATCTGCGGGAAGCCGACCTTTTCGGCGACGTCAGCGACTTCCGCCTCGTGCGCCGGATGCCTCCAGGCATGCATGAAGACGATGGCGACGGCGCGGATGCCGTCATCATAGGCCGCGCGGAGCGCCGCCTCGACGGCGACGAGATCGGGTGTCGCCTCGACCGTGCCGTCGACGCGGACGCGCTCGTCGACCTCGACGACGCGCTCATAGAGCAGCTCCGGCTTGACGATCTTTTTCGCAAAAATGTCGGGCCGCGCCTGGTAGCCGATGGCGAGCGCATCGCGAAAACCGCGCGTGATCAGCAGCAGCGTGCGGTCGCCCTTGCGCTCCAGCAGCGCGTTGGTGGCGACCGTGGTGCCCATCTTGACGGTGTCGATCAGCCCGGGCGGGATCGGCGCGCCGGGCGCGACGCCGATCAGCTCGCGGATGCCCTGCACGGCCGCGTCGCGATAGGCGCCGGGGTTCTCGGAGAGCAGCTTATGGGCGCGGATCCGCCCTTCCGGATCACGGGCGACGATGTCGGTGAAGGTGCCGCCACGGTCGATCCAGAAGTCCCACTGCGTCATTCCAATCCCCTCGTTTCAAACCCGTTCCGCAGCGCATGAGTAAGGCTCAGCGCTGAACCGTCAATCTTTCCAGCCGTCAATCTTTCCAGGTGCGATTCAGCACATCGAGCCAGTTGTCGTGCGCGATGCGGCGGATCAGTTCGTCGCCATAGCCATGCGCCCGCATCGCGTCGATCAGGCGCGGCAGCAGCGACACGTCGGCGATCGCCTCCGGCACCACGGCGCCGTCATAGTCGGAGCCGAGCGCGACACCGCCTTCCCCCAGACGGTCCAGCATGGCGTCGAGATGGCGGAGCAGGATGTCGAGGCCGGTATTCGGGTCCATGCGCCCGTCGGCGCGCAGGAAGGCGGTGGCGTAGTTCAAGCCGACGACGCCCTCGCTGGCGCGGATCGCCTCGAACTGGGCGTCGTTCAGGTTGCGCGCCACCGGCGACAGCGCGTGGACGTTGGAGTGGGTCGCGACGAGCGGCGCGTCGCTCGCCTCGACCACGTCCCAGAAGCCCCGCTCGTTCAGATGCGACAGGTCGACGAGGATGCCGAGGCGGTTGCAGGCGCGCACCAGCTCGAAGCCGCGCTCGGTCAGGCCGGGGCCGGTGTCGGGCGAGCCCGGATAGCGCATGGGAACGCCGTGGCCGAAGCGGTTGGGTCGGCTCCAGACCGGGCCGATCGAGCGGAGGCCCGCGGCATGCAGCACGTCGAGCATGGCGAGATCGCCGTCGATCGCCTCGGCGCCCTCGATATGCAGCACGGCGGCGAGCGCGCCGCGCGCCTCGGCGGCGCGGATCTCGGCGACCGTCCGGCAGACGGCGACGGCGCCGTCGGAGAGGCGCTCGAGCTGGAGGAGGAGCGCCGCCATGGCCAGCGTCGAGGCCTGGCCGTCGCAGAGCGCGAGCGGCTCGGGCAGCGGCAGGTCGTAGCTCTCGCCCAGCATCAGCTCCATGAAGCCGTCCATCGACGGCGAGGGCGGGAAGATGGCGAACAGGCCGCCGGAAAGGCCGCCGGCGCGGGCGCGGGGCAGGTCGAGATGGCCGCCGCCGCCGCCTTCCAGGAAGGAGCGGATCGCGGCGGCGCCGCCACCCATGTCGTGGAGGCGTAGCAAAACGTCATTGTGACCGTCGAAGACGGAGATCGGTGCATGGGTCATGAGGCGAGGGTCGCCAGCGCGTCCGCTTCTGTCAAACCGCGGGCGGGAGCAACTCGTGCCCTCATTGCAGGCATGCCCGAAAAATGTGCAACCATATCCGGCCGGAAAAGAGAAGAAAATCAATGCCGGGGCGGCATCGGCTCCTATCCCAACGGATAGGTCGCGCGCGTTTTGTTGCGCAAACCCACCCTCCGAATCACTTGGACGCCTATCTTTCTTCACCCTTGGTCCCCCGGCCGTTTCGGTGCCAGCCTTTCGGCACTGCAGCAGAGCCGAGGGAATGCCATGAGCGATCTCATCGATGTGCGGGTCTTGTCCCCCATCACCACCAAAGGGTTCCGCAAGCCGGCGGATCTCGTCGCGCTCAACTATGCAGGGCTGACGGTCAGCCACAGCCAGATCGAAACCGGACCCGGCTCGATCGAAAGCGAATTCGAGACCGCCATGTCGGTGCCCGGTACCGTCGAGAAGGCGATCGAGGCGGAGCGCGAGGGCGCCGACGCCATCGTCATCGACTGCATGGGCGACCCCGGCCTGCGGGCCACCCGCGAGGTGGTGTCGATCCCGGTCCTCGGCCCGGCCGAGACGGCGATGCACGTCGCCGCCATGCTCGGCCATCGTTTCAGCGTCATCACCGTGCTGCGCCGCCTGCGCGCCCAGTTCGAGAACGAGGCCGCCGTCTACGGCTTGAGCACCAAGCTCGCCTCAGTCCGCCACGTTAACATCCCGGTGCTGGAACTCGAGGACGATCTCGTCAACACCCGCGCCCGGCTCGTCGAGCAGGCGGTCATCGCCGTCGAGCAGGACGGCGCCGAGGCGATCATCTTCGGCTGCACCGGCCTGATGGGCTGCGCCGCCGCCGTTCGCGAGGGGCTGCTGGCCAGGGGTATCGACGTGCCGGTGATCGACCCGATCCCGACCGCCGTATCGATCGCGGCGGCGCTGGCGCGGGTCGGCCTCAGCCAGAGCAAGCTCACATTTCCGATGCCGCCCAAGAAGGAACTGGTCGGCTACGGCTTCACGCTGCCCTCCGCCATCGCGGCCGAATAGGCGCAGACCGGACCAGCATGCGGAAGGAGGCGAACCCGATGGCGATAGCCGAGACCCAGGCGGTACCAAGGATCCGCGCGCGCGGATCGATCACCGAGGCGCTCGGCGGCTTCCGCCTGTGGTGGCTGGTCGTGCCCGCCTTCGTCCTGTTCCTCTGCTTCTTCGTGGCGCCGGCCGCCTCGCTCTTCGCCATCGCCTTCGACAAGTCGGTGCCCGGCGTCGTCACCTTCGCCGGCAATTTCACCCTCGACAACTTCGTCCGCATCTTCACGCGGCCGCTTTATTACCTGGCGATCCTGCGCTCGATCGGGATCGCGGCGGTGGTGGCGGCCTGCGCGCTGGTGATCGGCTATCCGCTCGCCTTCGTCATCGCCAAGACCGAGCATCCCGGCCGCAACACCTTCCTGATGATCCTGGTCCTGTCGGCGATGCAGCTCGACACCGTCATCCGCATGTACGGGCTGATGGTGCTGATGGGCGACAACGGGCTCATCAACGGCGCGCTGATGTCGATCGGCCTGATCGAGAAGCCGCTGCCCCTGATGTACAACACCTTCGGCGTCGTCGTCGGGCTGGTGCAGGTGACGCTGCCCTTCATGGTGCTGTCGCTGATCGGCATCATCAAGGCGATCCACCCCTCGCTCGAGGAGGCGGCGCGCAGCCTTGGCGCTACCCGCGCCCAGGCGTTCTGGCGGGTCGTGCTGCCGCTCTCCATGCCGGGCATCCTGGCGGGATCGCTGCTCGTCTTCGCGCTGTCGATCTCGTCCTATGTCGTGCCGGCGCTGATGGGCGGCTGGAAGGTGATGGTCCTGCCCATCCACATCTACCAGCAGATCGCCGAGACCGGCCGCTGGCAGTTCGGCGCCGCCGTCGCGGTCGTGCTCTTCGTGACCAGCCTGTTCGCGGTTTTCATCTACCACAAGGCTGCCGTGCGCACGGCGGGAGGACGGACGTGATGCGTGACGAATCCGCGATCCCGCTCGTCTTCAAGCTCATCGCCGGCTTCGCGCTGCTGGTGCTCTTGCTGCCGCTCGCCATCGTCGTGCTCGCAGGTCTCAATGCCGGCGACTACCTGACCTTTCCGCCGCAGGGCCTGTCGCTGCGCTGGGTGAAGGCCTTCCTGAGCTCGCCGATCTTCCTCTCGGCCTATCTCTATTCCTTCCTGCTGGCGCTGGCCGCCACCGCGATCTCGACCGTGATCGGCACGCTCGCCGCGCTCTACCTGGCGCGCTCCGGCAGCCGGGCGGCCTCGTTCCTGCGCGGCTATTTCATGCTGCCGATCGTGCTGCCCGGGGTCGTGCTCGGCCTGTCGCTCTACGTCTTCTTCACGACGACCGACATCGGCCTCGCCCGCACCTTCACCGGGCTGCTGATCTGCCACGTGCTGGTGACGAGCCCGTTCGTCATCGCCACCGTCACCGCCTCGCTGGTCGGCTTCGACGTGTCGCTGGAGGAGGCGGCCCGCAGCCTCGGCGCCTCGCCCTGGACGGCGTTCCGCAAGGTGACGCTCCGGATCATCGCGCCGGGCATCTCCGCCGGCTGCATCTTCGCCTTCATCGTCTCCTTCGGCCAGTTCGAGACCACGCTGTTCCTGTCGGTCCCGAACCACGAGCCGCTGCCGATGGCGATGTACATTTCGCTTCGCTACAAATTCGAGCCCACCGCGGCGGCCGCCGGCATCTTTGCCATCGCCCTCGTCGTCCTATCCACCGTCATTTCGTCCCGACTTGTCAGCCTGCGGAGGGTCTTCCGGGCCTGAGGCCGTGCGCGTGCTCAAAGGCCGATGTCTTCACCCCACCCATCAAGAGGACCGGGGTGTTCCAGAACAACAATGGGGAACTACAATGAAGAATTGGATCAAGGGTGCCGCCCCTACGCGACGCGGCTTTCTGAAGGGTTCGGCCGGCGCGCTCGCGCTCGGTTCCGGCGTCAATCTGTTCAACATCAACCACGCCTTCTCGCAGGACGTCTCCTATGACGGCAGCGTCTTCGACGCCGGCGGCGCCACGCTCCGCATCGCGGAGTGGGGTGGCTTCTGGGAGGAGATCGTCCGCAAGGAACTGCTCAACCAGTTCGAGAAGGACTTCAACTGCAAGATCGCCTACGAGAGCTCCTTCCCCTGGTTCCCGAAATTCGTCGCCGGCGGGCCGCAGAAGCCGCCCTTCGCGCTGGTGAACTGGAACTATGGCGAGATGTTCAAGACGGCGGCGGCCGGCGATTTCTTCGTGCCGATCGACGAACTGGTCGCCAATCTGCCGAACGCCAAGTCGATCTGGCCGTTCGCGACCGAGAACGGCGTCGGCGTGACGTGGAGCTACACGCGTTACTGCTACGCCTACCGCTCCGACCTGGTCGATCCGAAGCCGGCCAGCTTCAAGGACTTCTGGGAAGAGAAGTTCGCCGGCAAGCGCGGCACCTACGTCACCTCGAACGGTCTGCAGATGGACTTCTTCATCGCCGCCTGCAAGCTGTTCGGCAAGGACCAGTACGACCTCGACGCCGGCTATGAGGCCATGCGCAAGGCCATGCCGATGAAGATCTCCGACTTCACCGGCAACATGCAGACGCTGCTGGAGCGCGGCGAGGTCGAGATCGCCGTCCAGCACGACGCCGAGGTCTATCAGCAGATGGACAAGGGCGTGAAGGTCGCGCCGATGCTCTGGGACGAGATCAAGCCGATCCTGACCCAGACCAAGACGGTCAGCCGCTATGCCGAGCCGGTCGAAAAGAAGCTCGCCTACGCGCTTCTGAACCGCACGCTCGACACCAAGCTGCAGTCGGTCATGGGCAGCACCTTCTACCAGCGCCCGGTCAACAAGGACGTCGTGATCACCCCGAACCTCGCCTCCAAGGGCGTGACCAACACGGCCGATGCGATCGCCGGTTACTGGACGCCGGACTGGAAGAGCTACAACGAGCACGAAGAGGACATCGTCGAGACCGTGAACGGCATCTTCGCCGGCTGACGCGAACCGCTCCGCCCCGATCGATCCCGGCAACGGAACCTCATCACCATGTCTGACATCCGTCTCCAAAGCCTCACCAAGACCTATGGCGAGGGGAACGCCGTCTCCGAGATAGACCTGCATATCGGGGAGGGGGAGTTCTTCTCCCTCCTCGGCCCCTCCGGCTGCGGCAAGTCGACGACGCTGCGCATGATCGCCGGCTTCATCAAGCCGACTTCCGGCAAGATCCTGATCGGATCGGATGACGTCACCGCGCTGCCGCCGGAGAAGCGCGACATCGGCATCGTCTTCCAGAACTACGCGATCTTTCCGCACATGAACGTGGCGGAGAACATCGCCTTCGGCCTGAAGCTCCGCAAGCGCGCGAAGAACGAGATCGCCTGGCGCGTCACCGAAGCGCTGAAGCAGGTGGGCCTCGCCGGCTATGGCGAGCGCTACCAGCGCCAGCTTTCGGGCGGCGAGCAGCAGCGCGTGGCGCTCGCCCGCGTGCTGGTCACCGAGCCGCGCATCCTGCTGCTCGACGAGCCGCTTTCGGCGCTCGACAAGGGCCTGCGCGAGGAAATGAAGTTCTGGATCAAGGATCTCCAGAAGAAGCTCGGCATCACCACCGTCTATGTCACGCACGACCAGGACGAGGCGCTGACCATGTCCGACCGGATCGGCGTGATGTCGAAGTCGCGCATCGTCCAGATCGGCACGCCGCAGGAGATCTACGAGCGGCCGAAGACTTTGTTCGTCACCAGCTTCATCGGCCATTCCAACATGCTCGACGTGACAGTCAGCGACCGCAACGGCGACGGCGTCACCGTCGTCCTCGCGGGACGTCCGCTCTTCGCCCGCGCCGCGAACGGCGTCGCGCCGGGCTCCGCCGCCAAGCTGGTGGTGCGGCCGGAAAACGTGCTGATCGGCGGCGCCGTCGGCGAGCGTGACATCCGCCTCGACGCCACCGTGCTCAGCGAAACCTACCAGGGCGCCATCGTGCGCTACCGCCTCCAGGTCGGCGAGCAGCAGATCATCGCCGAACGCCAGAACCAGGCGCATGTCGAGCGCTTCGCCCCCGGCACGGTCGTGACGATCGGCTGGGACCCCGAATGGTCAGAGGCGCTGGTCGCCTGACAAGACTGCACCGAACAATTCCAGGATCGAGGTTCGATAATGCGTATCGGCATTGACGTCGGCGGCACCAACACGGACGCCGCCCTCATGGACGGCATGACCGTCAAGGGCGCCTGCAAGACACCGACCACGTCGGATGTGAGCTCGGGCATCAGCACCGTGCTCAAGAACGTGCTGAGCATGACCGGCGTCTCGGTGTCCGAGATCAAGGCGGTGATGATCGGCACCACGCACTTCACCAACGCCGTGGTCGAGCGCAAGCGCCTGCTCGAGGTCGCCGCCATCCGCCTCGGCCTGCCGGCGACCAAGGGCCTGCCGCCGATGACGGATTGGCCCAACGACCTCGCCACCACGCTCGGCCGCCACATCTTCATGGTGCGCGGCGGCCACGAATTTGACGGCCGCGAGATCTCGCCGCTCGACGAGAAGGAGATTCTCCGGATCGCCGGCGAGATCCGCGCGCGGGGCCTGAAGACCGCATCGATCACCTCGGTGTTCTCGCCGGTGACGCCGGTGATGGAGCAGCGCGCCGCCGAGATCCTCCTGAACGAGGTGCCGGATCTCTCCATCTCGCTCTCGCACGAGATCGGCCGCGTCGGCTTCCTGGAGCGCGAGAACGCGACGATCATGAACGCCTGCCTCGCCGATCTCTCGACGAAGGTGGTGAATTCCTTCCACAACGCGCTGAAGGAACTCTCGATCGAGGCGCCGTTCTTCATCAGCCAGAACGACGGCACGCTGATGACGCCGGACTATGTCGCGCGCTACCCGGTGCTGACCTTCGCCTCCGGCCCGACCAATTCGATGCGCGGCGCGGCGCTGCTTGCCGGCGAGACCGAGGCGATGGTCGTCGACATCGGCGGCACGACGTCGGACGTCGGCATGCTGATGCAGGGTTTCCCGCGTGAATCGGCGGTTGCCGTCGACATTGGCGGCGTTCGTACGAACTTCCGCATGCCGGACGTGCTCGCGGTGGGCCTCGGCGGCGGCTCGATCGTCCGCGACGAGGGTATGCGCATCGGCCCGGATTCGGTCGGCTACGAGATCATCTCGAAGGCGCTGGTCTTTGGCGGCGACACGCTCACCACCACCGACATCGTCGTGGCGGCCGGTCTCGAGGACATCGGCGACCGCTCGCGCGTCGCCCATATCCCGGCCAAGACGATCAACAACGCGCTCGACACCATGCACCGCATCGTCGACGAGGCGGTCGACCGCATGAAGACGAGCGCCGATCCGCTGCCTGTCATCCTGGTCGGCGGCGGCTCCATCCTGGTCTCGCGCGACCTGCCGTCGGCGTCGAAGGTGATCCGGCCGGAGAATGCCTCGGTCGCCAACGCCATCGGCGCGGCCATCGCCCAGGTCGGCGGCGAGATCGACCGCATCTTCTCGCTCGAAGGCACCTCGCGCGACATCGTGCTCGCCTCCGCCAAGGCCGAGGCGACCGAGCGCTCGACCAATGCCGGCGCCGATCCGGCCAGCGTCAAGATCGTCGACATCGAGGAGGTCCCGCTCGCCTACCTGCCCGGAAGCGCCACGCGCATCCGCGTCAAGGCGGTCGGCGACCTGGTGATGGGCTGAAGCGATGAAGCTTACCTCCGAAGACCTCCGCGACCTCGCCGTCGGCGCCGCCTTCCTCGGAACGGGCGGCGGCGGCAACCCCTATGTCGGCCGCCTGATGGCGCAGCAATGCCTCGACGAGGGGCTGACCATCGACCTGATTGATCCCGCTGACGTGCCCGACGACGCGCTGGTCATCCCGACCGCGATGATGGGCGCGCCGACGGTTTTGATCGAGAAGCTGCCGAGCGGCGAGGAGGCGCTGCACTCCTTCAAGTCGCTGGAGAAGCATCTCGGCCGCAAGGCGTTCGCGACGATGCCGATCGAGATCGGCGGCATCAACTCGACCATCCCGCTGGTGGTCGGCGCGCGGCTCGGCATCCCGATCGTCGATGCCGACGGCATGGGCCGGGCCTTCCCGGAACTGCAGATGGAGACGTTCGGCGTCTATGGCGTGTCGGGCAGCCCGATGTACGTCACCGACGAGGACAACGACTCGACGCTGATCATGGCCGCCGACAACAAGTCGATGGAGTGGTTGTCGCGCATGGTGGCGATCCGCATGGGCGGCTGCGCCTATATCGCCGAATATTCCATGTCCGGCGCCGACGTGAAGCGGACCTCGGTCCCCAACACCATGACGCTCGCGATGCGCATCGGACGCTGCCTGCGCGAGGCGAAGGCCAACCACCTGAACCCGCTCGACGCGCTGCTCGCGCTGATGCCGCAGACGCTCTACCACCACGCCCGCGTCATCTTCAGCGGCAAGCTGGCCGACGTGCAGCGCGAGACGCGCAACGGCTTCTCGATCGGCCGCTGCCGCATCGACGGGCTTGCGCCCTGGGTCGGCTCGATGCGGATCGAGATCCAGAACGAGAACCTGATCGCCACCGTCGACGGCGTCGTCAAGGCGATCGTGCCGGATCTCATCTGCATCATGGACAGCGAGAGCGCCGAGCCGATCACCACCGAGGAGCTGCGCTACGGCCAGCGCGTCACCGTGGTCGCCGTCGCGGTGCCGGAGATCATGCGCACGCCCGAGGCGCTCGCCGTGTTCGGGCCGCGCTGCTTCGGCCTCGACCACCCCTTCACCCCCATCGAGGCCATGGCCTGACATGATCACGCATATCACGCTCGACGACCTCGACGATCTCGCCCTCGGCGCGGCGGTGCTGGGAACCGGCGGCGGCGGCGATCCCTATATCGGCAAGCTGCTGGCGCGCAACGCCATCGAGGAGCACGGCCCGGTGCCGCTGCTCCAGCTCGAGGACCTGCCGGACGACCTCCGGGTCCTGACCTGTGGCGCGATGGGCGCACCGACCATCCTGATCGAGAAGATCCCTTCCGGCGAGGAGCTCGGCCTCGCCTTCGACACCTACGAGGCGCATGTCGGCTACAAGATCGAGGCCGTCATGCCGTTCGAGGCGGGCGGGGTGAACTCGACCACGCCGGTGATGATCGCCGCGAAGCGGGGCCTGCCGCTGGTCGATGGCGACGGCATGGGCCGCGCCTTTCCGCAGCTCGAGATGGAGACCTTCAACGTCTATGGCGTGCCGGCGGCGCCGGTGGCGATCGCCGACGAGCAGGGCAATTGCGGCATCATCAGCACGAATTCGGCCGCCAAGGCCGAATGGGTCGCGCGCGGCCTCACCATCCGCATGGGCGGACAGGCCTATATCGCCAATTACGGCATGAACGGCGAGACGGCGCGCCGCGTTTCGGTGCCGGGCACCGTGTCGCTGGCGATCGGCATCGGCCGCACGCTGCGCGAGGCGCGCGAGAACCATCACGACGGGATGAAGGCGCTGATCGATTTCTTCGCCACCACCCACTATGAGGAGGCGCGGATCGTCGGCTCCGGCAAGGTGACGGACGTGGCGCGGCGGATGGAGAATGGCTGGTCGGTCGGCATCGCCACGATCGAGCCGTTCGGTGGCGGCGAGCCGATGCGGATCCGCATCCAGAACGAGAACCTGGTGGTGGAGCAGGGCAGCGACGTGCTGGCGATCGTGCCGGACCTGATCTGCCTGCTCGACGTCGACACGGCGGAGCCGATCCTGACGGAGCGGCTGCGCTACGGCCAGCGGGTCAACGTCCTGGCCGTGCGCGTGCCGCCGATCATGCGCACGCCGGAGGCGCTCGAGGTGTTCGGCCCGCGCGCCTTTGGGCTCAAGCACGACTATGTCGGGCTCGGTCTCTGACGCCGGGTCCTAGCACATCGGTCCCAGTGCATCGGCCCTAGTGCATCGCAAAAGCGCCGCTATATTCGGATTCCAGTTGGGGCGAGGCTCTGTCTTCGAGATGGAAAGCACCCTGTTGCGAATCCCATGACGGTACTGACTGTCGTCAAACTCTCTGCCGAGGCGCGGCGGCGCACCCATGTGCCGCGACGTCTCGGCGACGCCATGCCGAGACCCTTCCTCACCGACCGCATCCGGCAGGGCATCGCCGGCCAGATCGTCGTCCTGCAGGCGCCGCCGGGCTTCGGCAAGACCGAGCTGCTGGCGAGCTCGTTCGAGGGCGTGCGGGAGCCCGGCGACTGCTTCGGCTGGCTCTCCGTCTCGGCGGCCGACGCCGACCCCTTCGTCTTTCTCGATGGCGTCGCCGCGGCGTTTGCGCTGCGGCCGGCAGCGGTCCGCGCCGACGATCCGGTGGTCGAGACGCAGCGCCTGCTCGAACGGATCGCCGAATGCGGCGAGCGCGTCGTTCTCTTCCTCGACGAGTTCCAGACCGCCGGCGGCGAGGCGTTCCTCGCCTGCTGCTCCGCCTTCTTCCGGCATCTGCCGGACAATGTGCGGGTCGTGATCGCCTCCGGCAGCCGGCCGGAGATCCCGCTGTCGCGCTTCCGCCTGCGCGGCTTCCTGACGGAGCTGCTTTCGGGCGAGCTCGCCTTCACCCGCACCGAGATGCGGCGGCTCGTCGGCAAGCGGCTGTCGGCGGCGGAGTTCGACGCCTTCGCGGAGCTGACGGGCGGCTGGCCGGCGCTGGTGCAGCTCGCCGTGCCGCTGCTTTCCGGCACGGAGGATCCGCGCGAGCGGGCCGAGATCGTCGCCGGCACGCACCGGATCCTGCGCGATTTCGTGCTGGAGGAGATCGTGCCGCGCATCCCGCCTGACATGCGCGAGGCGCTGACGGTCTGCTCCATCCTCGCCGATTTCCCGCTCGATCTCGCCTCGCATCTCGCCGGCGTCGCGGTGGAGCAGCGCTCGGTGCGCGATCTCGAGGATTTCGCGCCGATCATCGTGCCCGTCGACCAGCGGCCGGGCTGGTTCCGGCTGCATCCGGTGCTGCGCGCCACCTTCGCCTCGCAGCTGCAATTGCACCCTTCCGAGCGCGTCCTCGGCCTGCATTCCCGCGCCGCGACCTGGTTCGCGGCGCGCGACCATCTCGAAAAGGCGGTAACCCACGCCTCGCTCGCCGGTGATTTCGCGCTCGCCGCCGAGACGATCCGCCAGGCCGGCGGCGTCAACATCTTCCTGCGCGCCGGCCACACGGTGCTGGAGCGGCTGATCGAGAACATCCCCGCCGCCGACATCTACCGCTCGCCGAGCCTGAAGCTGATCTACGCGCTGGTGCTGGCGAAGCGCGGCCGCATCCGCTCGGCGCGCGAGATCATCGATGATCTGCGCGAATCCGGCGAGATCGAAGCCCTCGACGACAGCGGGCCGCAATCCGAGCTCGACTACGAGCACATCGAGGGCATGATCGACATCTACGAGGATTGCGGCCTCGACGATGCGCAGCTGAAGGAGCTCGACCGGCTGCTCGGCCGCTTCGGGCCCAAGGACACGTGGGAGCGCGGCTGGGTCTACAACCATCTCTGCATCGTGCACACAAGGCGCGGCGATCTCGACAAGGCGCGCACCAATGCGCTGCGCTCGCTCGCCTGCTACCGCGAGGAGCGGGCGGCCTATGCGCAGATCTTCATGATCATCCACCTGGCGCTGGTGACGATGCTGATGGGGCGGCCGTCGGCGGCGCTGCTCCTGGCGCGCGAGGCGGAGGAACTGACCCAGCGCACGCAATGGAGCGACCGCCGCCTGCTGGCCATCGTCCACCTGCCGCTGGCCGAGGCGCTCTACCAGCAATCCGAGGTCGCCGCCGCGGCGAAGATGATGACCGAGGATCTGCCCTATCTCGCGCGTGGCGAGGGCTGGGTGGACCTGTTCGTGCGCGGCTTCGGCACGCAGGCGCGGGCGCAGATGGGGCTCGTCGGCATCGAGGCGGCGCAGGGCGTGCTGGACCGCGCCGAGGAAGTGGCGATCGAGCGCGACCTGCAGCGCCTCCGCCTCGCCGTCGCCATCCTGCGGGCCGAGCTCCTGACGCGGGCAGGGCTGGTGGAATCCGCCGGCCAGCTCATCGCCGCCATGCCGGATCTCGAAGACGCGGCCGCGTGGCCGACCTGGCGCGAATGGAGCGACGCGGCCGTCGTCTCGGCGCGGCTGCTCGCCCGCACCGGCGCGGCGGACGCCGCCGTGCGCCGGACGGAGCACCTGATCGCCGACGCGACGGAGGCGGAGCATGGCTGGCACCTGCTCGCCGGCACGGTCGTCGCGATCGAGGCCTATTGGGCGGCGGGGCGGATGGAGGATGCGCTGGCGGCGCTGCAGCGCTCGATCGCGCTGGCGCGGCCGCAGGACTGCCTGCAGATCTTCCTGGACGAGGGAAGGCCGCTGTCGCAGGCGGTGCGCGGCATCGTCCGCCGCTTCGGCCTCTCCACCTTCAGCCCGAAGACGGCCGAGTTCGTCAGCCGCATCGCCGGCGCCTTCCACCAGGTCAAGGCGGCGCAGCCGCGCCTCGGCACGGAGCTTCTCAGCGTGCGCGAGGCGGAGGTGCTGGAATTTCTGGCGCGCGATGCGACAAACAAGGAAATCGCCCGCGATCTCGGCCTGACCGAGGCGACGGTCAAGTTCCACCTGAAGAACCTCTATGCCAAGCTCGGCGTCGGCCGCCGCAGCCTCGCCGTCTCCGTCGCGCGCAAGGTCAGCCTGCTGGAAATCGAGTAGGGCGCTTTCGCGGTCGCTTCGGCGGAGGGCAAGCCATTCGCTAGACGCATGCCAGCGCGACACCCTGGACTCTCGCCTCGAACGGCCGGCTCGCCTATTCTCTGTCGATGACAATCTGGCAACGACTCGGCGATTTCATCCGGCAACTGCCCTGCACCTGCACCATCGGTCAGGCGCTGGACGGTCTCATTGAAGCTGTGCGCACGGCTTTGCTCGGCACGCCCGAGAACCGGCGGCAGGTGGCTTTCTCCGTCTCGATGATCGCCCTCTCGGCGAAAATGGCGAAGGCCGACGGCGTCGTGACGCCTCGCGAGGTGGCGGCGTTCGAGGAACTCTTCGAGATTCCGCCGAACGAGCGCCAGAACGTGGCGCGGCTGTTCAACCTCGCCAAGCAGGACGTCGCCGGCTTCGACGCCTATGCGCGAAAACTCGCCAGCCTGTTCGATCCCGGCTCGCCGGTGTTCGAGGACATCATCGACGGCCTGTTCCACATCGCCAAGGCCGACGGCATGGTGCATCAGGACGAGATGGCCTTCCTCGACAGCGTGGCGTCGATCTTCGGCATCCCCGAGGCGGCCTTCGCCCGCATCAGCAGCCGCCATGTCGTGCCGGAGGAGGGCGATCCCTATCTCATCCTCGGCATCGATCGCGGCGCCTCGAACGACGACGTCAAGCGGCATTACCGGCGGATCGTCGCGGAGACGCATCCCGACCGGCTGATCGCGCGCGGCGTGCCGGCGGAGTTCCTTGCCATCGCCACCGCCAAGCTCGCGGCGCTGAACGGCGCCTATGACCGCATCCGCCGCGAGCGGGCGTTTGCCTGAGATAGAATGGGGTAGGGCCGCGCGACGCGGGCTTTCCGATCATGGAGAAACGATTGCCTGACGCGGCTCTGCCCAATGTGGCCTGGCGGCCCTCGCCGAATTTCGGTCCCCGCGCGGACGGCGCGCCGGTGGATATCCTCATCCTGCACTATACCGACATGAAGACCGCCGAGGCGGCGATCGACCTGCTCTGCGACCCGGCCTCGCAGGTCTCCTGCCACTATGTCGTGGCCGAGGACGGGACGATCACCCAGCTCGTCGCCGAGGCGGATCGGGCGTGGCATGCCGGCGTCTCTTCGTGGCACGGCAAGGACGATATCAACTCCCGATCGATCGGAATCGAGATCGCCAATCTGGGCCACGACCATGGCTATCCCGATTTTCCGGACGTTCAGATCGAAGCGGTGATCGCGCTTGCCTGCGACATTTGCGCTCGTCACGGCATTCGTCCGGAACGAATCCTTGCTCACTCGGACGTTGCGCCGGCCCGCAAACGCGACCCCGGCGAGAAGTTTCCCTGGTCGCGCCTTGCCGCCGCTGGGGTAGGCCATTTCGTCGAGCCGGAGCCGATTCGGGGCGGTCGTTTTTTTAGCGCGGGTGAAAGCGGCGCGCCGATCGAGGCGCTGCAGGCCATGCTCGCGCTCTACGGATATCCCATTCAGATCACAGGTGTTTACGATCTGGCGACGGAGCAGGTGGTGACCGCGTTCCAGCGTCATTTCCGCCCCGAGCGGGTCGATGGAATCGCCGATTCCTCGACGATCGCGACCCTGCATCGGCTGGGCCGGGCCCTCGCCGACAAGGGCGAAAATGCCGTTGCGGAAGGGGTAAACCGCTAAACCGGCAAAGCAATTTGACCGGTTCGCGTGGCGATCACGGAATGTTAAAGCCTGTAATCTGATTTTAGTTCAGGTGCCCCATTTCGGGACTCTTGGGCGGCGAGAGAAGCTCCCATCTTCAATGATGAGAGTTCACCCCCAGGTATGAAGAAGTTCTGCGTACTCGCCATGGCCGCGCTGGTTGCCACCAGCAGCTTCGCCATCTCGCCTGCCTCCGCCCAGTCAGGCCGGCTGTTGAAGTCGAACGATATCCGCGTCGCCGCTGCCGAGCGCAGCCGGTTCGACACGATGATCAAGGATTACGCCAGCGCCAACAACGTCCCCCTGTCGCTGGCGCATGCCGTTGTCACGGTCGAGAGCAACTACAAGCCCAACATGACCGGCAACGCCGGCGAGATCGGCCTGATGCAGGTCAAGCTGCAGACGGCGCGCGGCATGGGATACAAGGGCAGCGCCAAGGGCCTCTACGATCCCGACACCAACATCCGCTACGGCATGATGTATCTCGGCCAGGCCCGCAAGCTCGCCGGCGGCGACCTGTGCGGCACGATCCTGAAGTACAATGGTGGCCATGGCGCCACGCGCATGACCAAGGGGCCGCTGCGCTATTGCGGCAAGGTCCAGCAGATCATCGCCTCGAACTAGTTCGAATGCCGGTTTGGCCGGCGCTCCCCCTGGCCGGCAGTCGGCCGCGAGCGTCGGGCCAACATGATCGGGTGCGGTTTCAAGAGTTTCTGTTTCGCGTACTTGACCCGCACCCGTCGCCCTCGTAAGCCCCGCAGTGCCAGTCGGCCGGACGACCGCTGCTGCAAGACCGAAAGGTCGCAGGGGAGGAAAGTCCGGGCTCCATGGAAACACGGTGCCGGGTAACGCCCGGCGGGGGCGACCCCAGGGAAAGTGCCACAGAAAGCAAACCGCCCGGGCGTTCGCGCCACGGGTAAGGGTGAAAGGGTGGGGTAAGAGCCCACCGCGGTCCCAGCAATGGGAACGGCACGGTAAACCCCACCGGGAGCAAGACCGAATAGGGGCGACACGGGCGCAAGCCCAGCCTGTTTCCAGGTCCGTCGCCCGGGTTGGTCGCGAGAGGCGTCCGGTAACGGGCGTCCCAGATGAATGGTCGTCACGCGGCGGTTCGCCGCCGCCCTACAGAACCCGGCTTACAGGCCGGCTGGCAAATCTTCCCCCTTTTTTCGGATCACGCGAGTTCCGGGCCCGCTCGCGGGCGCCGCGGCGGTTTCGAGGCTCAGATGCCATCGATACGCGGCTCGGACCGTGCCACCCTCCGCCGT
Organism: Kaistia sp. 32K; assembly: GCF_016629525.1. Lineage (GTDB taxonomy): Bacteria > Pseudomonadota > Alphaproteobacteria > Rhizobiales > Kaistiaceae > Kaistia. The sequence continues at coordinate 3,272,448 of NZ_AP024269.1, read as the reverse complement.
CATCCCGGCCTCCGAGCCGGGATCCATGCCGACGCAAGCTCGGGAGCCCGCGCGGCCAGCAACCCGGCGGAATTGGATCCCGGCTCGGAGGCCGGGATGACGGCGAGCGTGGGGCAGGGTTGCGAGGCAAGATTCCCCTTGTTCTGAACGCACCCGGCGCCCTGGCAACCGCCTGAAAGGCGGCTACGCTCCCCGTCACCGCTCCCTCAGGGTGAGGTGAAGCCAAGGCGGCCACCTCCCGTCCTGCGGCAGGTTCGAGAGAAAGCGCGCCCTCCTGCTGCCATCAGCGCCATGGGCCAGCCATGGGCGGCGCTCCCACCGGATGGCCCGGCACGATGCCGTTCGTCCCGGCCTGTCCTCGCTTGCCGCCTTGCCCCCATCTCCCGCCGCGTTCGACTTGTCGCAGCGGCGCGGTTGGCCGGTGCCGGTTTTCTGGCGCCTTTCCTTGAAAAAGCTACGGAAAATTAAGGCTAACGAGGTGTGATTGGCGTCTGGGCACCCGCCTGTCGTGGGGGCCGATTCCATTGACGCCCATACGCACCCATGTTATCCCAAATCATCCCGGTTCGAGGGCGCTGCGGTCGACACATTCAGGTCGATCCGTGGAGCGGTGCGGTACGCCGGGGTGTTGTTTCCAGTCTGCGTCCTTTGAGTGTTTTCCAGGCTCGGCACGCGGGCGGATCGTCAATGGCCATTTTCGAAAGGGGCGCCAGCGCGAGGGGTGATGGACGAATTCGTTTCAACCTTCACCAACAAGCTGGACTCGAAAGGGCGGGTGTCGATTCCCGCCTCGTTTCGCTCCGTGCTCGTGCGCGATGGTTTCGAAGGGCTCTATTGCTGTCCGACGCTGGACCAGAACGCGGTCGACGCGGGGGGCAATCGCCTCGTGACGCAGATCCGCGCCAGCCTGACGCTGTTCGAGCCGTTCTCCGAGGATCACGAGTTTCTCTCGACGACGCTGATCGGCGAGAGCGAGGTGCTGAAGGTCGATCCGGAAGGGCGCGTGGCGCTCTCGGAGGCGATCAAGGCCCATGCCGGCATCCGCGACACGGTGACCTTCGTGGGGCAGGGCTACAAGTTTCAGATCTGGGAACCGGAACGGTTCGTCGCCTATCGCGACGAGGCGAAGAACCGCGTTCGCGAATTGCGGCGTCGCCTGGGCTCCGGCTCGCGCGCCTCGGGAGGGACGGAATGATCGCCGGCGCATCGCAGGGCGGCGCCGACCGTCACGTTCCCGTCCTCCTCGACGAGGTCCTGCGCTATCTCGCGCCCGCGCCGGGCGGCGTGGTTATTGACGGCACCTTCGGCCTCGGCGGCTACAGCCGTGCCATCCTCGACGCCGGCGCGAATGTCATCGGCATCGATCGCGATCCCAATGCGATCGCTGACGGTCAGGCAATCGTTGCCGAATATGGCGGCCGGCTGCAGCTCGCCCACGGCCGCTTCGGCGATCTCGACGCGATCGCGGCCTCGCTCGGCCACGAGACGGTCGACGGCGTGGTGCTCGACATCGGCGTTTCGTCGATGCAGCTCGACGAGGCCGAACGCGGCTTCTCGTTCCGTTTCGACGGCCCGCTCGACATGCGCATGAGCCAGGAAGGGCCGAGCGCCGCCGATGTGGTCAACACGATGGAGGCGCGCGATCTCGCCCGCATCATCTCGGTGCTCGGCGAGGAGCGCCGCGCTGGCGCCGTCGCCCGCGCCATCACCCAGGACCGTGTCGCCAAGCCGTATCTGCGCACCAGCGAGCTCGCCGGCCTCGTCGAGCGCGTCGTCGGCAAGAAGCCGACCGACCCGATCCATCCCGCGACCCGCACGTTCCAGGCGCTCCGGATCTACGTCAACCAGGAGCTCGACGAGCTCGGCCGGGCGCTCGTCGCCGCCGAGCGCGTGCTGAAGCCGGGCGGACGGCTGGTGATCGTTTCGTTCCATTCGCTCGAGGATCGCATTGTCAAGCGCTTCCTCGCCGATCGCAGCGAGGTGAGGGCGGGCGGCTCGCGCCATCTGCCGGAACGCACCGTGGCGACGCCGACCTTCACGCTGGCGGTCAAGGGCGCGGTCGTGGCGGGCGATGCCGAGACCGCGCGCAATCCGCGCGCCCGCTCGGCCAAGCTTCGCGCCGGCATTCGCACCGAGGCGCCGTCGCGTCCGTTCGATGCCGAGGCGGCTGGCGTCCCAGCGCTCCCAGAATTCAAAGCGGCGAGGTCGTAATGCTCCGGGCACTCAATGTCATCTGGGTTGCTTTGATGGTCGCCGGCGCCGTGCTGACCTACGCCATGAAGGATCGCGCCGGCCGCGCCGCCGATCACGTCATGGAGTTGCGCCGCGACATCGCCCGCGAGAAGGAAGCGATGACGGTGCTTCGGGCCGAATGGAGCGTGCTCGACCAGCCGGCCAGGCTGCAGGGCCTGGTCGAGCGCTACGGCGATTATCTGCACCTGAAGGCGCTTGACGTCCGTCAGCTCGCGTCGCTGGACGAAGTGCCGGACAAGCCGATCCAGGTGCCGTCCGCCTCCATCGACGGGATCATCACCAGCGGCGTCACCAAGCCGCTGCCCGTGGCCAAGGCTCTTTCCCAGGCCAAGCCCATTCCCCCCGCCAGGCCCCGTTATACGGGAGCACAGCCATGACGATGACGCTCACCGACCGTCCCAACATGTTCAGCCCCGCCAATGGCGCGCGCCATGTCGCGCTGAAGGGGGCGAGCAAGGCCAAGCATGACCAGACGCGCAGCCGCATCGGGCTGACGATGATGGTGTTCATGCTGGTCTATGGCGTGATCGGCGGCCGGCTCGTCATGCTCGGCATGAGCGAGCAGGCGGCGGCCGGCGCGCGCGGCAGCGCCTCCTCGTCGGTCGCGAGCGCGCGGCCGAACATCGTCGACCGCAATGGTGAAATCCTCGCCACCGACATCAAGACGTCGTCGCTCTTCGCCGAGCCGAACAAGATCGTCGATCCGGATGAGGCGGCCGAGCTCATCACCAGCGTGCTGCCCGACATCGACGCCGACCAGCTGCGCAAGCGGCTCTCGACCAATGCCGGCTTCGTCTGGGTCAAGCGCGAGATCACGCCGAAGCAGCAGTCCGAACTGCACAATCTCGGCATTCCCGGCGTCGGCTTCCTGACCGAGAACCGGCGCTTCTATCCGGGCGGCCCGGCCGCCGCGCATATCGTCGGCCTCGTCAACATCGACAACCAGGGCATCGCCGGCATCGAGAAGGCGATCGACGAGCGCGGTCTCGGCGACCTGCACGGCGCCGGCTTCGCCACCAAGGGCGCCGATCTGCAGCCGGTGCGGCTCTCGATCGACCTTCGCGTCCAGCACATCCTGCGCGACGAGCTGGTCGGCGCCATGCAGCGCTACCAGTCGGTCGCCGCCATGGGCGTGATCCTCAACGCCAAGACCGGCGAGGTCATGGCGATGGCGTCCTTGCCCGATTTCGACCCGAACAATCCGGTCGACGCCAACAAGCCCGATCGTCTCAACCGCCTGACCGCCGGCACCTTCGAACTCGGCTCGGTGTTCAAGAGCTTCACCTTCGCGATGGCGCTCGATTCCGGCCGCGTGAAGATGAGCGACAGCATCGACGCGCGTTTCCCGATCCGCGTCGGCCGCAACACGATCCGCGACTTCCACGCCAAGGCGCGCTTCCTGACCGTGCCGGAGATCTTCCAGTATTCGTCGAACATCGGCACCGCCAAGATGGCGCTCGCCGTCGGCCAGGAAGAGCAGCAGGCCTATCTGAAGAAGTTCGGCCTCTCGACCCGGCTGAAGACGGACCTGCCCGAGGTCGCGACGCCGCAGGTTCCGAAGCGCTGGAGCCAGGCGACGCAGCTCACCGTCTCCTTCGGCCACGGCATCGCCGTCACGCCGATGCAGGCCGCGATGGCCGATGCCGCGCTCGTCAATGGCGGCCATCTGTTCTCGCCCACCTTCTTCCCGCGCACGCCGGAAGACGCGATGGCCGACTCGACGCAGATGATCTCCAAGAAGACCAGCGACGAGATGCGCTGGCTGTTCCGCTTCAACGCCGTCAAGGGATCCGGCCGCAACGCCGACGTCGCCGGCTATGTCGTCGGCGGCAAGACCGGCACGGCCGAGAAGATCGTCAACGGGCGCTATGTCGAGGGGCACTACCTCAACTCCTTCCTGTCGGCCTTCCCGATGGATAACCCGGAATATGTGATGCTGATCTCGATCGACGATCCGAAGCCCGAGAAGCCCGGCCTGCCGGCGCTCGCGGCCTGGAACGCCGCCAATGTCAGCTCCAACGTCATCCGTCGCGCCGCCGCGATTCTGGGCGTTCAGCCCCGGACCGAGAACGAAAGCCACCCGGATGCCATGCTTGTGTCGTATTGAGGATCGAAGAGCGGTCCTCGGGGTCTGACCCTAAACGTTGAGATCAAGAGGATTCGATCCGAGAATGCGGCTTGGTGATCTAGCTTCGAACGATTTTTCGATCGCGTCGGAAGAGGGCGCGATCGAGATTTCCGGACTGACGGCGGACAGCCGCGCGGTCGGGCCGGGATTTTTGTTCGCGGCGCTCAAGGGTGTTGCGGCCGATGGCGGCCGGTTCGCGCCCGAAGCGGTTAAGCGCGGCGCGGCCGCGATCCTGGCCGGGGCCGACACCGATCTGCCGGCCGATCTCGGCGTGCCGGTGCTGCGCGCCGCCGACCCCCGCCTGGCGCTGGCGTTGATCGCATCGCGCTTCTATCCGCTTCAGCCGGAACAGCTGGTCGCCGTGACCGGCACCAGCGGCAAGACCTCCGTCGCGGCCTTCGTCCGCCAGATCTTCGAGAAGGCCGGCAAGAAGGCCGCCTCGATCGGCACCATCGGCGTCGTGTCGCCGGACGGCTCCGACTATGGCAGCCTGACCACGCCCGACCCGATCCAGTTGCACCAGATCCTCGACAAGCTCGCGCGGCAGGGCGTCACCCACGCCGCGCTCGAAGCGTCGAGCCACGGCCTCGACCAGCACCGGCTCGACGGCGTGCGCCTCACCGCCGCCGCCTTCACCAATCTCGGCCGCGACCACATGGATTACCATCCGACGGTCGAGCACTATCTCGAAGCCAAGCTGAAGCTGTTCGGCCGCCTGCTGCCGGAAGGCCAGAGCGCCGTCGTCGATGCCGATGGGCCCTATGCCGAGGCGGTGATCGCCGTCGCGCGGCGGCGCGGCCAGCGCCTCATCGACATCGGCAAGGCGGGGCGCGCCATCCGCCTGATCAAGGCGGTGCCCGACCTCTACAGCCAAGCCCTGTCGCTGGAAGTGTTCGGGACGCCGATGGATGTCCGCCTGCCGCTCGCCGGCGGTTTCCAGATCTCCAATGCGCTGGTTGCCGCCGGCCTTGCGATCGGCGCGGGAATCGACCCCGCGACCGCGATCCAGGCGCTCGGCGGCCTCGTCGGCGCGCCGGGGCGGCTCGAACGCGTCGGCGTCACCGACAAGGGGGCCCTCGTCTTCATCGACTACGCCCACAAGCCGGACGCGCTCGACCACGCGCTCGGCGCGCTGCGCCCGATGACGCGCAAGCGGCTCTTCGTCGTCTTCGGCGCCGGCGGCGACCGCGACGCCGGCAAGCGCCCGCTGATGGGCGAGGCCGCGACCCGCAATGCCGACGTCGTCATCGTCACCGACGACAATCCGCGCTCGGAAGATCCCGCCCGCATCCGGGCCGAGATCCTGGCCGGCGCGGTGAACGCCATCGAGATCGGCGACCGCAAGACGGCGATCGTCGAAGCGATCTCCATGCTGGGCGAGGGCGATGTGCTCTGTATCGCCGGCAAGGGGCATGAGACTGGCCAGATCGTCAATGGCGTCGTGCTGCCCTTCTCCGACCATGAGGTCGTCGCGGCGGCGCTCGCCGCGGAGGCACAGGCATGAGCAATCCACTCTGGACGTTCGACGACCTCGTCAACGGCATGAAGGGCCGGCCGACCAGCGTCGGTCCCGCCGTTACCGGCATCTCGATCGATAGCCGCACGGTCCAGCCGGGCGACGTCTTCTTCGCCATTCGCGGCGACCGGTTCGACGGGCACCGCTTCGTCGGCAGCGCCACCGCGCATGGCGCGACCGTCGCCGTCGTCTCCGAGGACAATCTCGCCGGGCTCGGCCGGATGACGATCCCGCTCGTCGTCGTCTCCGACGTGCTGGAAGCGCTCCAGCATCTCGCCCATGCCTCGCGCGCCCGCTCCTCGGCCCGCATCGCCGCCGTCACCGGCAGCGTCGGCAAGACGTCGACGAAGGAGATGCTGGCGCATGTTCTGGCGGCCGAGGCGCCGACGCATTACTCGCCGGCCTCGTTCAACAATCATTGGGGCGTGCCGCTGACGCTTTCGCGGATGCCGCTCGACGCCGAGTTCGCCGTGTTCGAGATCGGCATGAACCACGCCGGCGAGATCACGCCGCTGGTGGCGCAGGTCCGCCCGCATGTCGCCATAGTCACGACGATCGAGCCCGTGCATCTCGAATTCTTCCCCGACGGCGTCGACGGCATCACCCGGGCGAAGGCCGAGATCTTCTCCGGCGTCGTGCCCGGCGGCAGCGTCATCCTGAACGGCGACATCCCGCAGTTCGAGCGGCTGGCGCTGCTCGCCATGGACGCCGGCGTCAATCAGGTGCTGTCGTTCGGCACCGGCCGCGATGCCGATGCGCGGCTCGAGGCGCTCGACATGCAGTCGACGCTCTCGCATGTCGGCGCCCGCATCCTCGACCAGGAAATCTCGTTCACGATCGGCGCGCCGGGACGGCATCTGGTGCAGAACGCGCTCGCCGTGCTGCTGGCGGTCGCCCAGCTCGGCGGCGACGTCGTCCGCGCCTCGATCGCGCTCTCCGGCGTCTCGGCGGCGAAGGGGCGGGGCGCCCGGCACGAACTCGCCATCGGCGGCGGCTTCGCGACGCTGATTGACGAAAGCTACAATGCGAGCCCGGTTTCGATGCGCGCGGCGTTCGCTGTGCTGGCGCAAGCCCAGACGGATGGGGACGGCCAGCGCATCGCGGTTCTCGGCGACATGCTGGAACTCGGCGAGGACACGCTGCGGCTGCATGCGGAGCTGGTCGAGCCGCTGATCGCCGCCGGCGTCGACCGCGTCTTTCTCGCCGGTCCGTCGATGCAGGCCCTCTGGGAGGTCTTGCCGCCGGCCCTGCGGGGCCATTATTCCGAAACTGCAAACGAACTCGAGCCGATTCTTCTCGATGAGATTGCCGCCGGCGATGTCGTGATGGTCAAGGGCTCGAATGGCAGCCGCATGGCGCCGATCGTCGATGCCCTGAAATCCCGCTACGCGCCGACGCCCCTCCAAGGCGATCCCGCCACTGAAGGACCCGTCTGATGCTGTACCTGCTGGGGGATCTCTCCGCGCAATTCTCGGGGCTCAACGTCTTCCGCTACATCACCTTCCGGGTGGGCGGCGCGACGATGACCGCGCTGATCTTCGTCTTCCTGTTCGGTCCCGCCATCATCCGGGCGCTGAAGGTCAAGCAGGGCAAGGGCCAGCCGATCCGCGAGGATGGTCCGCAGAGCCACCTGGTCACCAAGAAGGGCACGCCCACCATGGGCGGCCTGATGATCCTGTCCGGCCTGATCGTCTCGACGCTGCTCTGGGCCAATCTCTCAAGCTTCTATGTCTGGACGGTGCTCGGCGTCACGGTCGGCTTCGGCCTGATCGGCTTCTATGACGACTACCTGAAGGTCACCAAGCAGAGCCACAAGGGTTTCTCCGGCCGCTCGCGTCTCGCCGTCGAGTTCGCCATCGCCGCGATCGCCTGCATCGCGATCTCGCATCTGTCGACCGGGCCGCTGTCGAACGCGCTGACCTTCCCCTTCATCAAGGCCTTCGTCCTCGATCTCGGCTGGTTCTTCATTCCCTTCGGCGCCTTCGTCATCGTCGGCGCCGGCAATGCGGTGAACCTGACCGACGGCCTCGACGGCCTCGCGATCGTGCCCGTCATGGTCGCCACCGCCTCGTTCGGCGTCATGGCCTACCTCTCGGGCAACGCGATCTTCGCCGAATATCTGCAGATCCATTTCGTGCCGGGCACGGGCGAGCTCGCCGTCCTCTGCGGCGCGATGCTCGGCGCCGGCCTCGGCTTCCTCTGGTTCAACGCCCCGCCGGCGGCGATCTTCATGGGCGACACCGGCTCGCTGGCGCTCGGTGGCATGCTCGGCGCCATCGCCGTCGCCACCAAGCACGAGATCGTGCTCGCCATCGTCGGCGGCCTGTTCGTGCTCGAAGCCGTCTCGGTGATCATCCAGGTCGTCTCGTTCAAGCTGACCGGCAAGCGCGTCTTCAAGATGGCGCCGATCCACCACCATTTCGAACATCTCGGCTGGACCGAGCCGCAGGTCGTGATCCGCTTCTGGATCATCGCGGTCGTCCTCGCCCTGATCGGTCTCTCCAGCCTGAAGATCCGGTAGCCGTCCATGACGCCGATCACCTCCTTCGCCGGCAAGTCGGTCGCGGTCTTCGGACTGGGCGGCAGCGGTCTCGTCACGGCTGAGGCACTCGTCACCGGCGGCGCGACGGTCGTGGCGTGGGACGACAATCCGGATTCGGTGGCGAAGGCGAATGCCGCCGGAATTCCGACCGGCGACCTGAAGGCGCTGGATTTCGCCGGCGTCGACGCGCTCGTGCTGTCGCCGGGCGTGCCGCTGACCCATCCGGTGCCGCACTGGACGGTCGAACTCGCCAGGGCTGCCAGCGTCGAGATCATCGGCGATATCGAGCTCTTCTGCCGCGAGCGGCGGGCGATCGCCCCGGACGCGCCCTTCATCGCCATTACCGGCACCAACGGCAAGTCGACGACGACGGCGCTGATCGCGCATCTCTTCCGCACCGATGGCTGGGACGTCCAGCTCGGCGGCAATATCGGCACGGCGATCCTGTCGCTCGATCCGCCGGACAGCGGCCGCATCCAAATCGTCGAGTGCTCGTCGTTCCAGATCGATCTGGCGCCGACTATCGACCCGACCGTCGGCGTGCTGCTCAACCTGACCGAGGATCACCTCGACCGGCACGACACCATGGCGCGCTACGCCGCCATCAAGGCGCGCCTCGTCAACGGGGCGGGGACGGCCGTCGTCGGCATCGACGACGAATGGTGCGCCACCATCGCCTCGGATCTCGACCAGCGCGGCACGCCGGTCGAGCGGATCTCGGTCCGTCGTCCCGTCGCCAACGGCTATTACGCCGATCGCGGCCACGTCTTCGAGGTCGAGGACGCCACCGCTCGCGAAGTGGTCGATTTGAAGGGCATCGGCTCGCTCCGTGGCCGGCACAATGCGCAGAACGCCGCCGCCGCGATCGCGGCCGCGCGCATCATCGGCATTTCCGAGCCGGTCATCCTGGAGGGGCTGAAGAGCTTTCCGGGCCTCGCCCACCGCATGGAAGAGGTGGCGCGGATCGGCAAGGTGCTGTTCGTCAACGACTCGAAGGCGACCAATGCCGACGCGGCCGAGAAGGCGCTGTCGAGCTTCGACCGCATCTACTGGATCGCCGGCGGCAAGGCCAAGACCGGCGGCATCACCAGCCTCGAACCCTATTTCCCGAAGATCGCCAGGGCGTATCTGATCGGCGCGGCCGCGGAAGAGTTCGCCGCGACGCTCGCCGGCAAGGTCGACACGGTGATGGCGGGCACGATGGACGCGGCGGTCGCCGCGGCAGCGCGGGACGCGGCCGCCGATGGCGCGAGCGAGCCGGTGGTGCTGCTGTCGCCCGCCTGCGCTTCCTATGACCAGTATCGAAATTTCGAGATCCGCGGCGATCATTTCCGCGGCCTCGTCCAGGCGCTTGCGAGCGCGGAACCCGTCGTTGAGGTGAAGTGATGGTCAGCAGGGCCGATCGCAGTGTCTTCGCCGAGTGGTGGTGGACCGTCGACAAATATCTGCTGTTTGGCCTGCTCGGGCTGATGATCTGCGGCGTCGTGCTGTCGCTCGCCGGCAGTCCGCCGGTCGCCGAGCGCATCGGGCTCGACAGCTTCCACTTCGTCGAACGCCACGTCATGTTCATGGTGCCGACGATCATCATCATGATCGCCACCTCGTTCCTGTCGCCGCGCAATGTGCGCCGCACCGCGCTGATCGTGTTCTCGATCTCGATCGTGCTGATGTTCCTGACCCTCTTCGTCGGTCAGGAAGTGAAGGGCGCCCGCCGCTGGATCAACGTGCTCGGCTTCTCGCTGCAGCCGTCCGAATTCATCAAGCCGGCCTTCCTGGTGCTCTCGGCCTGGCTCTTCACCGAGAATTCGCGCCGCAACGACATTCCCGGCAACATCTTCGCGATGCTGCTTCTCGCCATCGTCGCGGCGCTGCTGGTGGCGCAGCCCGATCTCGGTCAGACCATGCTCGTCGTCATCGCCTGGTCGGCGGTGTTCTTCATGGCGGGGCTTTCCTGGTTCTGGATCGTCGGGCTCGCCGGCCTCGCCGCCGTCGGCATTGTTGCCGCCTACACGGTGTTTCCGCACTTCGCAGGCCGTATCAACCGCTTCCTCGATCCGGGCGCCGGCGATACGTTCCAGGTCGACACGGCGCTGAATTCGATCGTCCATGGCGGCTGGTTCGGCCGCGGCCCCGGCGAGGGCGTCGTCAAGCGCATCCTGCCGGACAGCCATACCGACTTCATCTTCGCGGTCGCCGCGGAAGAGTTCGGCATCATCCTCTGCATGGGCCTGGTGCTGATGTTCGGCTTCGTCGTCGTGCGCGGCCTGAGCCACAGCCTGAAGAACGAGGACGCGTTCGTTCGCCTCGCCTCGTCGGGCCTCATGGTGCTGTTCGGCGTCCAGTCGGTCATCAACATGGCGGTGAATTTGAACCTGATGCCGGCCAAGGGCATGACGCTGCCGTTCATCTCCTATGGCGGCTCGTCGATGCTGGCGATCGCCTTCCAGATGGGGCTGGTGCTCGCTTTGACCCGTCGCCGCTTCGAGCCGGCGCGTCTGACATCCGGGTTCAGCCGTTTCGCGACGGCCGGTCCCAAGGCTGCGTGAGGCCATGGAAAAGACCATCCTGCTTTGTGCCGGCGGAACGGGCGGGCATCTGTTCCCGGCCGAGGCGCTGGCTTTCGTCCTGAAGGCGCGGGGATGGTCGGTGCATCTCGCCACCGACCATCGCGCCGAGACCTACGGCCAGAATTTCCCCGCCGACGAGACGCACATCATCCGCTCGGCGACGCCGTCGGTGAAGTCGCCGACCGCTCTGGTCTCCGCCGCCTGGAAGCTCTGGCAGGGCTATCGCCAGTCGAAGGCGATGCTGAAGCGGGTGCGGCCCAGCGCCGTCGTCGGCTTTGGCGGCTATCCGACCGTGCCGCCTTTGCTCGCGGCTGTCCATCTCGGCATCCCGACCGTGGCGCATGACGCCAACGCCGTGCTCGGCCGCGCCAACCGCCTCCTGGCGTCGCGCGTCAGCGCGGTGGCGACCTCGTTCCCGGAAGTCGGCCATGCGAATGCCGCCGGCGGCAAGGTGGTCCAGACCGGCAATCCCGTCCGCCATGCGGTGATCGACGCCAGCACAATCGCCTATCCGGCGCTGCCAGAGGGGGGACCGCTCCGGCTCGTCATCTTCGGCGGCAGCCAGGGCGCCCGCTTCTTCTCCGATCTCCTGCCTGACGCGCTGGAAAAGCTCGACGCCGGCTCGCGCGCGCGGCTCGTCATCACGCAGCAATGCCGCCCGGAAGATCTGGAGCGTGTCCGCGCCGCCTATGACAGGCTCGGCGTCCAGGCGGAGCTGGCGCCGTTCTTCCAGGACATGCCGGCGCGCATCGCGAATAGCCATCTCGTCATCTCGCGCTCCGGCGCGTCGACCGTCTGCGAACTGGCCGTGATCGGCCGTCCGGCGATCATGGTGCCGTTGCCCGGCGCCATCGATCAGGACCAGAGCGCCAACGCGCTCGTGCTCGCCAAGGTGGGCGGCGGATGGGTCGTGCCGCAGGCCGAGTTGACAGCCGACCGCCTGGCGCGCGAACTGACGGCCTTTCTGGCCGAGCCGGGGCGTCTCGCCCGGGCGGCGGCCTCAGCGAAATCAGTCGGACGCCCCGATGCCGTTGAACGCCTGGCCGATCTGGTCGAGCGCGTAGCCGGTGGCGGGCGGTCTGGCGCATCTACCGGAGTCTGAACATGAAGATGCCCCGGGACATTGGTCCCGTTCATTTCGTCGGCATTGGCGGTATCGGCATGAGCGGCATTGCCGAGGTGCTGGTCAATCTCGGCTATCGCGTGCAGGGCTCGGACGCGTCCGAGAACGCCAATGTCCAGCGCCTGAAGGCGAAGGGCGCCACGATCGCGATCGGCCATGACGCCGCCAATCTCAACGACGCCCGCGTCGTCGTCGTCTCCTCGGCCATCAAGGCGAACAATCCGGAGCTGAAGGCGGCGCGCGAGCGGCTCCTTCCCGTCGTCCGCCGCGCCGAGATGCTGGCCGAGCTGATGCGCCTGAAGAGCGCCATCGCCATCGCCGGCACGCACGGCAAGACCACGACCACCTCGATGGTGGCGGCGTTGCTCGACGCCGGCGGCTTCGACCCCACCGTCATCAATGGCGGCATCATCAACGCCTACGGCACCAACGCCCGCATGGGCGCCAGCGACTGGGTCGTCGTCGAGGCGGACGAGAGCGACGGCACCTTCGTCAAGCTGCCGGCCGACGTGGCGCTCGTCACCAACATCGATCCCGAGCATCTCGATCACTACGGCAGCTTCGACAAGGCGCGCGACGCCTACAAGCAGTTCATCGAGAACATCCCGTTCTACGGCTTCGCCGTCATGTGCCTCGATCATCCCGAGGTGCAGTCGCTGATCGGCAAGATCGAGGACCGGCGCATCATCACCTATGGCGCCAACCCGCAGGCCGACATCCGCTACAGCAATCTGCGCAACGAGGGTGGCGTCTCCATCTTCACCGCCAGCATCCGCGACCGCGTGACCGGCGAGACGTCTGAGCTGGTCGACCTCGTGCTGCCGATGCCGGGCGAGCACAATGTGCAGAACGCCACCGGCGCGATCGCCATCGCCCATCATCTCGGCATTTCCGACGAGGCGATCCGCAAGGGGCTCGCGGCCTTCGGCGGCGTCAAGCGGCGCTTCACCCGTACCGGCTCCTGGAATGGCGTCGAGGTGTTCGACGATTACGGCCACCATCCGGTCGAGATCGCCGCGGTGCTGAAGGCGGCGCGCGCCTCGACCAAGGGACGCGTCATCGCCGTCGTCCAGCCGCACCGCTACACCCGCCTGCGCGATCTCTTCGACGGCTTCTGCACCTGCTTCAACGACGCCGACACCGTGTTCGTCGCCCCCGTCTACGCGGCGGGCGAGAGCCCGATCGAGGGCATCGACAGCGATCATCTCGTCGACGGGCTGAAGGTGCGCGGCCATCGCGATGCGCGCGTCCTGCTCGGCCCGCAGGCGCTCGCCCCCGAGATCGCCGCCATCGCCAAGCCCGGCGACTATGTCGTCTGCCTCGGCGCCGGCTCGATCACCAACTGGGCCTATGCGCTGCCGGCCGAGCTCGAGGCCGTGGCGCCGACCGTCTGACGGCACGTTCCGCGAGTCCTCTTTCCGAGGGCTGCATCCGGCGATTGCCGGGCCTTTCCGAACCGTTAACGAAGCACCCCGGCCAAGCTCGGCCGGGGTGCTTTTTTTGTGCGGCAAGTCGTCCTTGCGGAGGCGTTTTTTCGACAGCTTTCTGCACCGGCCGGCGCGACCGATCGGTCGGAAAAATCCAGCATTTCCGCCAAAATCGGGCGTTGGGCCAGCTCGGTTTCCGCGCCCGAAAAGACGGCCCGGACTCGAAGAATTTTTTTGCGGCCCGCGAGGCGGTTTGGTTAACGCTTCTTTACCAATTTTCGTAGATATTCCGACCGAATCCGATTCGGTTGGAAGGAAAGCGTTTTGGCGAAGCATGTCGCCGTCCTCATGGGCGGGTGGTCCAGCGAGCGTCCGGTGTCGCTCAATTCGGGGAACGGCTGCGCCGACGCATTGGAGCAGGCTGGCTACCGGGTTACGCGCGTCGACGTGCAGCGCGACATCGCCGAGGTGCTGGCGAAGCTGAAGCCGGACGTCGCCCTCAACGCGCTCCATGGTCCGTTCGGCGAGGATGGCTCGATCCAGGGCGTGCTCGAGATCCTCGGCATTCCCTATACGCATTCCGGCGTGCTCGCTTCGGCGCTCGCCATGAACAAGGCGCGCGCCAAGGACGTGATGAAGGCCGCCGGCATTCCGGTCGCCGAGTCGCTGCTCGTCCATCGCCTGGAGGCCGCCCGCGCCCATCCGATGGAGCCGCCCTATGTCGTCAAGCCGGTGGCGGAGGGGTCGAGCTTCGGCGTGCTGATCGTCCGCGAGGGCGCGATTAACCCGCCTCAGCAATTATTTGCGGATGACTGGGCCTATGGCGAGACCGTCATGGTCGAGCGTTACGTCGGCGGACGGGAGCTCACCTGCGGTGTCAAGGGCGACGAAGCCTTTGATATCATTGAGCTCGTGATGGCCGATGGTGGCTGGTACGACTATGATTCCAAATATTCCGACCATGGTGCCCGCCACGTAATTCCGGCGCCGCTTTCACCAAATATTTACCAAAGTATACAGAATCTAGCGGTACGGGCGCATCGGGCTCTCGGATGTCGCGGCATCAGCCGTGCCGACTTCCGATATGACGATCGCCCGGACGGTACGGGGGAGCTCGTCTGCCTCGAAGTGAACACCCAGCCGGGCATGACGGCGACGTCGCTGGTCCCGGATATGGCGCGACATGCCGGAATGGATTTTCCGGCTCTGGTTAGTTGGATGGTGGAGGACGCATCTTGCGGCAGATAAGCCCGAGATCGACCAAGGAAACGGCGAATGATGCGCCGGCTGCGGATGTGGCCTCGGGCTTCAGGCTCTGGCTGCGCCGGCGGATCCGCGCGCTCTCCCGGGCCAACTGGCAGGTGCCTCGTCATGCCGGCCTGAAGGGCACGGCGCTGCTTTTCGCCGCCACCGGCATCGCCGGCATCGTCTCGGCCGATCGTGTCGACGAGACGCTGACCTGGATCAGCTCGACCTCCGGCCTCGCGATCGACAATGTCCGCATCACCGGCCAGACCGAGACGTCGGAGATCGCGGTCCTGAACCGCCTGGAGCTGCCGCCCGAGGCGTCGCTGGCGCTGTTCGATCTCGCAGCCGCGCGCGAACGCGTCGAGACGCTGCCCTGGGTCGAGAACGCGACGCTGCGCAAGATCTATCCCGCGACGCTCAAGATCACGATCCAGGAGCGCAAGCCCTATGTGCTGTGGCAGCGCGACCAGACGCTCTCGGTCATCGACGAGACCGGCCGCGTCATCAGCGAAGCCTCCGACGGGCACTACGACCTGATCCGGGTGGTGGGGCAGGGCGCCGACAAGCGCGCCGGCGAGGCGCTCAAGCTCGCCGATGCCGCGCCGTCGATCCGCTCGCGCCTGCGCGCCGCCGTGCTGATCTCGGAACGGCGCTGGAACCTCGTGCTCGACAACGGCGTGACGCTGATGCTGCCGCAGGACGAGCCCGAGGCGGCCGTCTCGCTCATCGCCGCGCTCGACCAGAAGGATGGCATCCTGTCGAAGGATATCCAGAGCATCGACCTGCGCCTCGGCAACCAGATGTTCGTTCGCCTGACGCCGGAAGCGGCCGAACGGCGGACTGCGCTGATCAAGGAACGCGAGAAGCTCGCCAAGCGTAAGGGAGCGAGCACCTGATGTCGTTGTTTGTATCCTCCGACAGCCGCATGCGCCCGCTGCCCACCAAGAAGAGCACGGTCGTGTCGATCCTCGACATCGGCTCGTCGAAGATCTGCTGCCTGATCGCCCGGCTGAAGCCGCGCGAGGTCGGCGACGTGTTGCCCGGCCGGACCCATGCGGTCGAGGTGCTCGGCATTGGCCACCAGCGTTCGCGCGGCATCAAGTCGGGCGTCGTCGTCGATCTCGACAAGGCTGAACAGGCGATCCGCATGGCGGTCGACGCGGCCGAGCGGATGGCGGGCTGCACGGTCGAGTCGCTCATCGTCAACGTTTCCTGCGGTCGCCTCGCCAGCGAGGCCTTTTCCGCCAGCGTCGCGCTCGCCGGCCACGAGGTCGTCGAGGCCGATATCAAGCGCGTGCTTTCCGCCGGCCGCGAGCATTCGATCACCGACGACCGCTCGGTCATCCATTCGCTGCCGATCGGTTATGCCATCGACGGCAATGGCGGCATCCGCGATCCGCGCGGCATGCTGGGCGAGCGTCTCGGCGTCGACATGCATGTCGTCACCGGCGAGACCGCGCCGCTGCGCAATCTCGAGCTCTGCATCGGCCGCTGCCATCTCTCCGTCGAGGCGATGGTCGCGACGCCCTATGCCTCCGGCCTCTCGGCGCTCGTCGACGACGAGACGGAGCTCGGCGTCGCCTGCGTCGATCTCGGCGGCGGCACGACGACGATCTCGGTCTTCATGGACGGCCAGTTCGTCCATGCCGACGCGATCGCCATCGGCGGCCTGCACGTCACCACCGACATCGCCCGCGGTCTTTCGACCCGGATCGAGGATGCCGAGCGGCTGAAGACCATGCATGGCAGCGCGCTGCCGAGCGTGTCGGACGACCGCGACATCCTCTCGGTCCCGCCGATCGGCGACGACGACCGCGATCTTCCGAACCAGATCCCGCGCTCGGCGCTGACGCGGATCATCCGCGCCCGCATCGAAGAAATTCTGGAGCTCGTCCGTGATCGGCTCAACGCCTCCGGATTCCAGACCATGGTCGGCCGACGCATTGTCCTGACGGGCGGCGCCAGCCAGCTGACGGGCATCACCGAGGCGGCGCGGCGCATTCTTGCCCGCAATGTCCGCCTGGGTCGTCCGCTCGGCGTAACGGGTCTGCCGGAGGCGGCGCGCGGGCCGGCCTTCTCGGCCGCGGTAGGTCTCCTGATCTATCCGCAGGTCGCGCAGATCGAGCAGGTATCCGCGATGCGAGGGCATCGATTGGCCATGACGGGAACAGGCGGCTATTTCGCCCGCTTCGGTCACTGGTTCCGAGAGAGTTTCTGAGTTGCAGCAAGAGGGCGCGGCCGCGGCGGGCAGCGCCAGTTTGATGGAAATATGGTCGGGGTACGCCACCGGCTTAGGGGTCAAGACGACGAGGTCACCATGACGATCAACCTGAAAATGCCGGATATCACTGAGCTGAAGCCCAAGATCACGGTCTTTGGTGTCGGCGGCGCGGGTGGCAACGCCGTCAACAACATGATTCGCTCGGGCCTCGAGGGCGTCGAGTTCGTCTGCGCCAACACGGACAGCCAGGCGCTGATGTCGGCTCGCGCCGAACGCCTGATTCAGATGGGCGTCGCCGTCACCGAGGGTCTCGGCGCCGGATCGATGCCGGATGTCGGCCGCGCTGCCGCCGAGGAGGTCATCGACGAGATCAATGACCATCTCGCCGGCTCGCACATGGTGTTCGTCACCGCCGGCATGGGCGGCGGCACCGGCACCGGCGCCGCACCGGTCATCGCCCGCACGGCCCGCTCGCACGGTATACTGACCGTCGGCGTCGTGACGAAGCCGTTCCAGTTCGAAGGCGCCCGCCGCATGCGCGTCGCCGAGGCTGGCATCCAGGAGCTTCAGGAGAGCGTCGACACGCTCATCGTCATCCCGAACCAGAACCTGTTCCGGATCGCCAACGAGAAGACCACCTTCGCCGACGCCTTCGCGATGGCCGACCAGGTGCTCTACTCGGGCGTCGCCTGCATCACCGACCTGATGGTCAAGGAAGGCCTGATCAACCTCGACTTCGCCGACGTCCGTTCGGTGATGCGCGAGATGGGCAAGGCGATGATGGGCACGGGCGAAGCCTCGGGCGACCGTCGCGCGATCATGGCCGCCGAGGCGGCGATCGCCAATCCGCTGCTCGACGAGACCTCGATGCACGGCGCGCGTGGCCTGCTGATCTCGATCACCGGCGGCCGCGACCTGACCCTGTTCGAAGTCGACGAAGCCGCGACCCGCATCCGCGAGGAAGTGGATCCCGACGCCAACATCATTCTCGGAGCGACGTTCGAGGAAAGCCTTGAGGGCGTCATCCGCGTTTCGGTCGTTGCCACGGGCATCGAGTCGGACCTCAAGGACGAGGTCTCCCCCGGTGATCGCACGCAGCAGGACATGCACAACCGCATGAAGGCCGCTGCCCAGGCCGCGACCGCTCCGCAGACGCCGCAGGCCTCGCGTCCGGCCTCGATCGATACCCGCGCCGCCGCGCCGGTCCAGCAGGCTCCGGCCTTCCGTCCGGCCGTGCCGCAGCAGGCTCCGGTCCAGCATCATGCCCCGGCCCAGCCGGTTATGCGCGATCCGGGCGTCACCATCGCCCCGATGGCCCCGCCGGCGGTTTCCTACGCCGAGGCCGAGCTCGATCACGAGTTCGACATGGTCCCGGCTCCGGTGCGGGAAGAGCATGTTCCGGCTCCGCAGCCCTTCATCCCGCCGGCAGCCGAAGCTCCGGCCGCTTCCCGCATGCCGCGCGTCGAGGACTTCCCCGCCGTCGCCCAGCGCGAGATGCAGGCCCAGCGCGCCGAAGCCCAGCCGCATCACGAGGAAGATCGCGGCCCGATGAGCCTGCTCCGCCGTCTGGCGAATGTAGGTCTTGGCCGTCGCGAAGAAGAAGCCGCGCCGCAGGTGAACCGCCAGCAGCCGGCGCCGCAGCAGCGCGCCCCGCAGCAGGGCGCTCCGCTGCAGCCGCAGCGCCAGCCCCAGGCCGGCGCGCCGCGCGCTCCGCAGCAGCCGGTTCCGCCGCGTGCGCCGCAGCAGTCGCAGGACTATCGTCCGCGTCAGGCGGAGCTCGACCAGCACGGCCGCGTGATGCCGCGCAGCGAGGACGACCAGCTGGAGATCCCGGCCTTCCTCCGTCGTCAGGCCAACTGATACGGATCGGCTCTCTCGAGGCCCGGCTCTGGAAACAGCGCCGGGCCTCTTTCGTTCCGGGCGCGGGGGTGCGTTACAGAAGGTTAGAAAGAGTGATTTGTTGACCGGGTGGTCGAGGCTCTATCTATCCATCACAACATGCTGACGAATCTGACGATTCCCTGTTGGCCTGCCTACCTGGTCCATGGGTATCAGTCGGTCGGAACAGCGGCGGGGCGGACCACAGAGCAGTCGGGGATTTTGACAAGCTCTCTTGGGGCGAATTGATGGCTAAACGACAGGGCATGTACCAGACCACGTTGCGCGATCGCGTTGTGGTTTCGGGTATCGGCGTGCATAGCGGTAAGCCCGTGGCAATGGCCCTCAACCCGGCCGAAGCTGGTACGGGCATCGTCTTCCACCGTATCGACGCGGGCGACACGCAGCCGATCGAGGCGCGAATCGATCGCCTGCATGCGACGGATTCCTGCACCACGGTCGCCTTCGACGGCGTCTCGGTCTCGACCATCGAGCACCTGCTCGCGACCTTCAACGGCCTCGGCGTCGACAACGTCCTCGTCGAGATCGACGCGGCCGAAGTACCGATGATGGACGGCAGCGCCGCCGCTTTCGTCGATCTGGTCGACCAGGCCGGGCTGGTCGCGCTCGCCGCGCCGCGCCGCTTCGTCAAGGTCCTGAAGCCCGTCCGCATCGAGCACAAGGGCGCCTTCGCCGAGCTTCTGCCCTTCGACGGCCGCCGGTTTGAGATCGACATCGACTTCACTTCGCCGCTGATCGGCCGCCAGGCCTTCGTCGTCGACCTCGACGCCGACGTCTTCCGTCGCGATCTCGCGCGCGCCCGTACCTTCGGCTTCATGAAGGATGTCGAGTTCTACTGGTCGCGCGGTCTGGCGCTTGGTTCCTCGCTCGACAACACGGTCGTGCTCGGCGAGGACAAGGTGATCAACCCGGAAGGCCTGCGCTTTGCGGACGAGTTCGTGCGCCACAAGACGCTCGACGCGGTCGGCGACCTGGCACTCGCCGGCGCGCCGATTCTGGGCACCTACCGCTCCTATCGCGGCGGGCATCTCATGAACGCGCGGATCGTCGAAGCGCTGTTCGCTGATTCGGATGCGTGGACCTATGTCGACGCCTCGGTGCCGGCGAAGCGCGATGTCGTGCATCCCCAGATGCCGGTTCGTCTGCCGGCGGCTGCCTTCGGCCCGGACAAGTCCTAGGCCGAACGGCGGCATATTCCGCACAATCCGGATATTTCCGAAGTCGCGTGCTTCTCTGCCACGAAATTGCGGCAATGCGTTGCGACGGCTGGTGGCGTCATCGTGCTGTTTCCGCTAGAGAGGCTGCACCGCTTTGCCCCATCGAAAGAGGCGATGCCGGCTCGCGCCGGTTCGATGTGTGAATGAACGATATTAGCTCGATCCGCCCGTCGACCTTTGCCAATTTTGGCCGGTTCGGCTCCGTCACCCTGCGTGCCGCTGCGCTTGTTGCGCTGGTCGCGGTCGCCGGCTGTTCGCTGACCAAGGACGATGATGCCGCCGACGAGCCCGACGTTCCGGCAGGCCAGATGTACAATCAGGGCCTGACCCTAATGCAGAACGGCAAGCTCAAGTCGGCCGCCAAGGAATTCGAGAAGGTCGATCAGCAGCATCCCTATACGGAATGGGCCCGCAAGGCGCTGATCATGACGGCGTTTACGAACTATCGCCTCGGCAACTACGAAGAGACCGTGACGGCCGCCCGCCGCTACATCTCGCTCTATCCGTCGAGCTCGGATGCCGGCTACGCGCAGTACATGATCGGCCAGTCCTACTTCAAGCAGATCCCCGAGGTCACGCGCGATCAGGACGCGACCAAGAAGGCGATCGCCGCCATGCAGGAGGTCGTCGACAAGTATCCGAACTCCGAATATGTCGACGACGCGCAGAAGGCGATCGTCGTGGCGCGCGACCAGCTGGCCGGCAAGGAAATGCAGGTCGGCCGTTACTATCTCGAGCGCAAGGAATATCCGGCCGCGATCAACCGCTTCAAGGTTGTCGTGACCGATTACGGCAATACGCGTCACGCCGAGGAAGCGCTCTATCGCCTGACCGCCGCCTATTACGCGATGGGCGTCGTTCCGGAAGCGCAGACCGCCGCCGCCGTGCTCGGCCACAACTTCCCGGATTCGAAGTGGTACAAGGACGCCTATTCGCTTCTCCAGACGGGCGGCGTTTCGCCTTCGGAGAACAAGGGCTCCTGGATCAGCCGCGCATACCGCTCCGTGACGGGTTAACAGGGGGACAGGGCGCGCCATGCTCGCCGCGCTCGCAATCCGCGACATCGTTCTCATCGATCGGCTCGAGATCGACTTCGCGCGCGGTCTCACGGTCCTGACCGGTGAGACCGGCGCGGGCAAATCGATCCTGCTCGACGCGCTCTCGCTCGCCCTTGGCGGGCGAGGTGATGGCGCGCTCGTCCGCCAGGGCGCCAGCCAGGGCGAGGTGACGGCCGTGTTCGACGTCCATGCCGGCCATCCGGCGCGGACGCTTCTCGGCGACAATGCCATCGATCATGACGGCGACATCATCCTCCGCCGGGTCCAGACCGGCGACGGCCGCACGCGCGCCTTCGTCAACGACCAGCCGGTCAGCGTCGCGCTGCTGCGCGATGTCGGCGCGTCGCTGGTCGAGATCCACGGCCAGCATGACGACCGGGCGCTAATCGATTCGTCCATTCACCGCCGCCTGCTCGACGCCTTTGGCGCGCTCGATCCGGAAGTGGCGGCGGTCGCCGACGCGTTTCGCGACTGGCGCTCGGCCGAAAGCGAAGTCGCCGCGCTCCGGCGGCGGATCGCCTCGGCGCGCAGCGAGGGCGACTATCTCCGCGCTTCCGTCGAGGAGCTCTCGAAGCTCGCGCCGCAGCCCGGCGAGGAGACCGAACTCGCCCAGCGCCGCCATACGATGATGCAGGCCGAGAAGGTCGCCGGCGACCTCTCGGACGCACATGACACGATCGCCGGCCACACCTCGCCGATCCCGAATCTGGCGAGCCTGGCCCGCCGGCTGGAGCGCAAGCGTGACCAGGCCGGTGGCTTGCTCGACGGCGTCGTCGAGGCGATCGACAGCGCGATCGACGCGCTGGAAGAGGCTGAAACGATCCTGACGCGTTCGATGCGCGACAGCGAGTTCGATCCCAAGGAACTGGAGCGGACCGAGGAGCGCCTGTTCGCGCTCCGCGGCGCCGCGCGCAAGCACGATGTCGCGGTCGAGAATCTCGCCGCGCTGCGCGACCGGATGGTCGCCGATCTGGCGGCGCTCGATTCCGGCGAGGAGCGTCTCGCCGCGCTGGAAGCGGCGTCCGAGGCCGCCTGCCGGCGCTACGACGCGCTCGCCGCTGCGCTTTCGGCCCGCCGCCGCCTCGTCGCCGAGGAGCTCGAAGGCCGCGTCGCCGAGGAGCTTCCGGCGCTCAAGCTCGAGCGCGCCGCCTTCATCGTCTCGATCGAGACGGATGCCGAGGCGCGCGGCGATGCCGGCATCGACATTGTCAATTTCTTCGTCCGCACCAATCCGGGCACGCGGCCGGGGCCGATGATGAAGGTCGCCTCCGGCGGCGAGCTTTCGCGCTTCCTGCTCGCGATCAAGGTGGCGCTCGCCGATCGCGGCTCGGCGCCGACCCTCGTTTTCGACGAGATCGACACCGGCGTCGGCGGCGCGGTCGCCGAGGCGATCGGCAAGCGCCTGGCGCGGTTGGCCGAGCGGGTGCAGGTGCTCTCCGTCACCCATGCGCCGCAGGTCGCGGCAAGGGCCGGAAGCCATCTCCGCATCGCCAAGGACGGCGTCGACGGGGAAGACCGCGTGGCCACCGGCGTGACGCCGCTGACCGGCGACGAGCGGCGCGAGGAGATCGCCCGCATGCTGGCCGGCAGCGTCATCACCGACGAGGCGCGCGCCGCCGCGCACCAGCTCATTCACGGCTCCGCCTGACAAGGGCTTGTCGATCGAGACTTGGGCTTTTCGATCGAGGCTTGCGGTTTCTGCTGCGCTGCGTCAATTTACGGGCGTGGTTTGCGGGCTCGCCACAGGCCTGCACGTAGGCGTTAACGTTAGACAACGCGCCGATCGAGCTTGCCCGAGCAGGTTCGACCTGCGCGGCGTTGCCTAAGACGTTGCTCACGGTCGGACTGCTCCTTCCTGGAGTTACCATGTCCGATACCCAATCCCCCGATATCGTTTCCCCCGCGCCGCATGAGACCTATCGCGTTCGCTATCCGCTCAGGATCCGTCGCCTGACGGTGACACGCGTCGTGGAGCTGACGCGCTCGATGATCCGCGTCACGCTGTCCGGACCGGATCTCGCCGAATTCGCCAGCCGTGGCCATGACGATCACGTCAAGCTGTTCTTCGCCCGCCCGGGCGAGGAGACGCCGTCGCTGCCGACCTTCGGACCGAACGGCCCCGTCTTCCCGGAAGGGGCCGAGCGGCCGATCGCCCGGGACTACACGCCGCGCCGCTACGACGCCGCGGCCGGCGAGCTCGATCTCGATTTCGCCGTCCATGAAGCCGGCCCCGCCACCGCGTGGGCGATGCAGGCCGAGGTTGGCAGCACGCTGCACGTCGCCGGGCCGCGCGGCTCGATGATCGTGCCGGATGATTTCGACTGGTACCTGCTTGTCGGCGACGAGACGGCGCTGCCGGCGATCGCGCGGCGGCTCGAGGAGCTCCGGCCCGAGGCGAAGGTGCGGGTGCTGATCGAGGTCGGCGGCGCTGAGGATGAACTGCCGCTCGCGAGCCGCGCTTCGAGCGAGATCACCTGGCTGCATCGCGGCGCGGCGGCGCCGGGCGAGGGGAGGTTGCTCGACGACGCGGTTGCGGCGCTGGAACTGCCGAAGGGCGAGGGCTTCGCCTGGGTCGCCTGCGAGTCCGATACGGCCAAGCGGCTGCGACGCATCCTGGTCGAGGACCATGGCGTGCCGAAGCAGCGCGTCAAGGCGTCGGGCTACTGGAAGCGCGGCCTCGTCAGCTATCACGACACGCACGACGAATAGGTATCGCGCGGATGCTTTGACCTGGCGGCGGCACGGACGTCGACCGTCCGTGCCGCCCGACCGGCCTCAGTGCAGCGGCCGGATGTTCTGGTTGACCCGGAAAACATTGTCCGGGTCGTATTTCGCCTTGATCGTGACCAGGCGATCGTAATTGTCGCCATAGGTGGCGCGGATGCGGCCTTCGCCTTCGTCGTCCATCATGAAGTTGACGTAGCCGCCGCCCTTGCCGCCGTTCTGGTTGTGCGGATGGACCGCCTCCCAATAGGCCTTGGTCCAGCGGGTGATCGGCCCGGCCTGCTGCGGGTTCGGGTCGATGCCGGCAATCACCATCGACCAGGTCGCGCCGCGCGCGTTCCACGCCGTATCGCCCCTGCCGACGCGATGCACGGCGCCGTCGATCGGATAGAGATGCATCAGCGACAGCGTGCTCGGGGTCTGCTCGGCCTGCGCCAGATGGGCGTCGATCGCCGCGTCGCTGAGCTCGTTGACGAAGTCGCCGCGCCAGTACCATTGCATGCCGGACGGCAGTAGCGGGTCGAACAGGCTCTGCAGGGCCGGGAAGGGCATCATGCCCATCCAGTTGACTAGCGGCGGCGGCAGGCCTTCGAGGAAGGGCTTCATCGCCATCTCGCCCTCGGCCTGCGGGCCGTTGTAGCAGGAGATCAGCGCGCAGATCCGCTTGCCCCAATGTTCGCGCGGGAACGGATCGGCGGAGGGCATGGTCTTGAGGCCGAGGAAGGCGCCGAGCTTCTCGGGCGCTCCGGGCAGCATGTCGCGATAGCGGCGCATGACGGCGCCGGCGTCCTTCTGGTCCCAGAAGATCGGACCGCCATAGACCATGTCGACGGGGCGCGCCTGGAACAGGAAGCTCGTCACGACGCCGAAATTGCCGCCGCCGCCCCGCAGCGCCCAGAACAGATCCAGGTTTTCCGTCGCGCTGGCGGTGACGAAGCGGCCGTCGGCCAGCACGACGTCGGCCTCGAGCAGGTTGTCGATGGTGAGGCCGTATTGCCGGGTCAGGTAGCCGGTGCCGCCGCCGAGCGTCAGTCCTGCGATGCCCGTCGTCGAGACGATGCCGGCCGGAACGGCGAGGCCGAAGGGATGCGCGGCATGATCGACGTCGCCCTGCGTGCAGCCCGGGCCGACGCGGACGGTACGGCTGGCAGGATCCACCCGGACCCCCTTCATCGACGTCAGGTCGATGACCAGCCCGTCATTCACGCTGGCGAGGCCGGGACCATTGTGGCCACCGCCGCGTATGGCGATGAGCAGCTTGTGTTCGCGGCCGAAATTCACGGCCTCGATCACGTCCGCGACGTCGCTGCATCGCGCGATCATCCGCGGCTTCTTGTCGATCATGCCGTTGTAGAGCTTGCGGACGTCGTCATAGTCGATGCTGTCGCCATCGATGACCGGACCGCGTAATTTGCCGGAGAGTTCGGCTGCTTCCTGCGAGCGCATGGCTGCCTCCTTCGGTTGCCGCGTCTACCGCCGCCTCGGAAGTGCCCGGGGCATCGTACGCCAATGCATTCCGATCGGCCATGCCGTTAGGGTAGGTGTTTCCCGCTGGCTGCATCAGGACAGCCGGGCCCTCTCGGTTCCCGACGATCCCGGCCGGTCGCCGTGGAGAATCATCTCGGCGAAGCCTTCCGGCGTGTCGACCAGATGCGCCACCGCCGCCTCGATGGCTCGCATCGAAGCCTCGGCCGGCGGGGCCAGCGGCAGCCGGGGAGCCGGATTGAAACCGGGTCGGAGGCACGACACGGCATATTTGATCGCCACCGGTTCGGGCTCGCGATCGAGAAGGACGAGGAGCGGCAGGATCTGGCGATGCAGCGCCGAGGCGAGGGCGAGATCGTGCTGGCGGCAGGCCTCCTGGATCGCGGCCGAGACGCCCGGCAGCAGATTGGCGATCGCCGAGACCGCGCCGCTGCCGCCGAGCGCGTGGTGCTGGACGGCGAGTTCGTCCCGGCCGGCGAGGCAGGCGAAGTCCGGTCGGCTGGCGTCCGGGCGAAGCGCCGGGGCGGTCCCGCCGCTGGCAGACGCGACGATGCCGACGATCGACGGGATCCGCCGCAGTCGCTCCAGCGTCGCTTCGGTGAGCGAGACGCCCGTGCGGTCGGGCGCGTTCTCCAGCAGGATCGGGATATCGACGGCGGCGGCGAGCGCCGCGAAATGCTGGAACAGGCCCTCTTGCGACGGGCGGTTGTAATAGGGCGTCACGACGAGGACGGCGTCGGCCCCGGCGAGCCGGGCGTCCCGCGTTCGGGCTATCGTCTTCTCGGTGCTGTTGCTGCCGGTCGCGGCGATCACCGGCCGGCGCGAGGCCGCCTCGACGGCGATGCGGATCAGCCGGTCGCGCTCTGCTTCGGTGAGGGTCGATCCCTCGCCGGCGACGCCGCAGGGAACCAGCCCGTCCGTGCCCTTCCGAACCTGCCACGCGACGAAATCGCCGAACGCCCGCTCGTCGATGCCGTCGCGCTTGAAGGGCGTTACGAGCGCGGTCATCGAGCCGCGGGGGATGACGTCTTTCACGGCCGTTGCCTTCCGTTGAGATCAGAGAGGATGCGTAAAAATATCAAAGCCTTGGATGCGAGCCGGGACAGGCCGGATGCCTGTCCCGTCCATGGGCCGCGCGGGGCTAGATCGGCAGTTCGAGCCGTTCCTCGACCAGCTCGACGGCGTCCGGGCGATAGCCGCATTCGGCGCTGGCATAGCGGAGCGCCGACGCCTGGTCGGTGAACAGTCCGCCCGCGTGGCCGCCGGTCTCGATCGCCAGCCAGTGGCCGAGCCGGTCCTGGCCGACGAGGAAGTGGAGGCTCGTGGAACCGGTCGCCGCGAGCGGGACCGGATTCATGTCGCTTGACGTGTGCATTGGCTCTTCATGGTGTACCCAGCGCGATCTGTGCGCCGCGCGGCTAAGGTGCGGGCGAGCGCATAGGGGATCGAGGGGTACGGAGCGGCCGTCGCATAGGGATCTCATAGGGGCGGGCGGGAGAGGGCTTGCCGCGTTTTGGCGCGGCCGAACTCAGGCGGCTCGCGCGTCCTTTTGGCCACACCGCCGGAATCTGTGCCTGGCTACGGAATTTGTGGTTGATCGCAAGGAAGCCGTAGAGCTATTGATGAGCTTCCCCGGAAGTAAGCTTGCTGGACGACCTGTGACCCTGGTCACGGCCCCGCCACAAAGACCTGTCTAGTATAGGTTGCTCCCGCGCCGACCGCTTCTGGCTAGTATCACCGCTTCGCCTCCAACGACCGGCTGCACTTCGAACAGGCCATACCGCCTGTCGATCCGTTTTTGGAAATCAAAATGTCCGTCCTGTCCGTGGGCGCTTCCGCACGCCCAGCCCGTGAGCCGTCTTTCGCTGAATTCATCGTCATCATCGCCTTCATGATGGCGCTGGGTTCGATGTCGATCGACAATCTGTTGCCGGCCTTCGGCCACATCCAGCACGATTTCGGCCTCGCCTCCGCCAATGAAGTCCAGCTGATCCTGACCGTCTACATGGCGGGCTTTGCGATCATGCAGCTGTTCTACGGTCCCGTCTCCGACATCGTCGGCCGCAAGCCGACGCTGATGATCGGCCTCGTCATCTTCACGATCGGCAGCCTGATCGCGCTGTTCGCGCCGAATTTCGAGATGCTCCTGGTCGCCCGCCTCGTCCAGGGCATGGGCGCGGCCGCGACGCGCATCCTGTCGGTGGCGATCGTGCGCGACCGCTACGAGGGCCGCGAGATGGCCCGGGTGATGTCGTTCACGATGATGATCTTCATCATCGTTCCCGTCTTCGCCCCGGCGATCGGCAGCCTGTTCCTGCTGTTCGGCACCTGGCACGCGATCTTCGTCTCGATGCTGGTGATGGCGGTCGGCATCGCGCTCTGGTTCGGCCGGCGCATGCCGGAGACGCTGCATCCGGAATACCGGATGCCGTTCTCCGTCTCGCGCATCGCCGGCGGTGCCAAGCGCTGCCTGCAGCAGCGGGCGACGGTCGGCTATTCGACGGCGATCGGCCTGATGTTCGGTGGTCTGATGGCCTATCTCGGCTCGTCGCAGCAGATCTTCGAGACGGAAGTCTACGGCCTCGGCAAGTTCTTCCCGCTGGTGTTCGGCATGATCGCCGCCGTCATGGGCGTCGCCTCCTTCGTCAACGTCCGCATCGTCCGTCGTCTCGGCATGCGGCGCATCTCGCATGCCGGTGTCTGCGGCCACGTGCTGATGTCGGTGCTCATGGTCCTGAGCGCCCTCTGGTTCGACGGCAAGCCGCCGCTGCTGCTCTTCGCCGCGAACCTCGCCGTCTGCCAGTTCCTGTTCAGCCTGACGATGCCGAACTTCAACACCATGGCGATGGAGCCGCTCGGCGACATCGCCGGCACGGCATCGTCGATGATCGGCTTCTACACGACGATCCTGGGCACGATCATCGGCATGGGCATCGGCCAGGCCTTCAACGGCACGGTGCTGCCGCTGTCGCTCGGCTTCCTGGCGACGGGCGTGCTGAGCCTCGTCGTCGTGATCTGGACCGAGCGGGGTCGGCTGTTCGCGCCGCACCACGCCGATCCCTCCGCCGTGCTCGACGCCGGCCACTAGGAGCTCTCGGCAAGGGGCTGTTGGCGAAAGCCTCGGCCCCTTGCGAGCGAACGGGCGGCACGGCATAGCTTTCTTCCTGAATGGGAGTGCTGCCATGCCGTCGGATTTGTTGCGCGAGATACCGGTCGAGACGCTGAAGGCGGACGAAGCCGCCGCGGAGCACCAGCGTCTCAGCGCCGAGATCGCCGAAAACGATCTCCGCTACCATCAGGACGACGCGCCGACCATTTCGGACGCCGACTATGACGCGCTCCGCCGCCGGCTGGTTGCGATCGAGGGCCGCTTTCCGGACCTGATCTCGGCGGCCAGCGTCTCCGTCGGCGCCGCGCCCTCGGCCAAGTTCGCCAAGGTGCCGCATGTCGTGCCGATGCTGTCGCTCGACAACGCCTTCGACGACCAGGACGTGGTCGATTTCATCGATCGGGCCCGGCGCTTCCTGAAGATCGACGGCGCAATACCGTTCACGGCCGAGCCGAAGATTGACGGCCTGTCGCTGTCGCTGCGCTACGAGGGCGGCCGCCTCGTCACCGCCGCGACGCGCGGCGACGGTTTTGAGGGCGAGAACGTCACCGTCAACGCCCGCACGATTGGCGATATTCCGCAAACGCTCCCGGCCGGCGTGCCCGAGATCGTCGAGATCCGCGGCGAATGCTACATGGCGCATGCCGACTTCGAGGCGCTGAACGCGCGCATGGCGGCGGCGGGCGGCGGCAAGACCTTCGCCAATCCGCGCAACGCGGCCGCCGGCTCGCTGCGCCAGCTCGACCCGAAGATCACCGCGTCGCGACCCCTGCGCTTCTTCGCCTATGCCTGGGGCGAGATGAGCGCGCTGCCGGCCGAGACGCAGATGGGCATGGTCGAGGCCTTTGCAAGTTGGGGCCTGCCGACCAACCCGCGCATGATCCTCTGCCAGACGGTCGAGGAGGCGCTCGCCTTCTATCACGCGCTCGAAACCGATCGCGCCGGGCTCGGCTACGACATTGACGGCGTCGTCTACAAGGTGAACTCGCTCGCCCTGCAGAACCGGCTCGGCTTCGTCTCGCGCAGCCCGCGCTGGGCGGTCGCGCACAAATTCGCCGCCGAGCAGGCCGTGACCGTGCTGAACGGCATCGATATTCAGGTCGGCCGCACCGGCGCGCTGACGCCGGTCGCCAAACTGGAGCCGATCACCGTCGGCGGCGTCGTCGTCTCCAATGCGACGCTGCACAACGAGGATTATATCAAGGGCATCGGCGGCGACGGCCTGCCGATCCGCGACGGCGTCGACATCCGCGTTGGCGACACGGTCGTCGTGCAGCGGGCCGGCGACGTCATCCCGCAGATCGTCTCGGTGATGCTCGACCGGCGCCCGGAAAATTCCGTTCGGTATGAATTTCCGACGATCTGTCCCGTTTGCGGCAGCCATGCCGTGCGCGAGGAGGACGAGGCGGTCCGCCGCTGCACGGGCGGCCTGATCTGCGCCGCGCAGGCGGTCGAGCGCATCCGCCATTTCGTCTCGCGCAACGCCTTCGACATCGAGGGGTTGGGCGAGAAGCAGGTGCAGGCTTTCCACGAGTGGGGCCTGATCAAGGAGCCAGCCGACATCTTCACGCTGGAGGCGCGCGACGCGGGTCAGCTGCAGCGGCTGAAGAACCGCGACGGTTTCGGCGAGACCTCGGCGCGCAATCTCTTCGCGGCGATCAACGAGCGCCGCACGATCGCGCTCAACCGCTTCATCTATGCGCTCGGCATCCGCCATGTCGGCGAGACCAACGCCAAGCGCTTCGCCCGTCATTTCGGTACCGTCGAGGCGTTCCGCGATACGGGGCTGGCGGCGCGTCCGCCGGGGCCGGAGCTGCTGAAGGGCAACGACGCCTGGGTCGAACTGGTCGGCATCGAGGGGATCGGCGCTGTTGTCGCCGAGGCCGTCGTCGACTTCTTCGACGAACCGCACAATCGCGACGCCTTCGCCAGGCTGCTGGAAGAGGTCACGCCGCAGCCGCTCGAGGCTGCCAAGACGGACAGCCCGGTCGCCGGCAAGACGGTCGTGTTTACCGGCACGCTGGTGCGCATGACCCGCGACGAGGCCAAGGCGATGGCGGAGCGGCTCGGCGCCAAGGTCGCCGGATCGGTCTCGAAGAAGACGGATCTTCTGGTCGCGGGGCCCGGCGCCGGATCCAAGCTTAAATCCGCCGCCGAAAACGGCGTCGAGGTGATCGACGAGGATGGCTGGTTCACGCTGGTCGGCGCGGACTGATCTTCCAGGGTACAGCCAAAAAATGAGGCCCGCCCTCGCGGGCAGGCCTCCGTTTCCACGGCTTCTGGGTCTTACGGCGCCGCGGGGGCCGTTGCCGGTGCGGCCGGGTCCGTCACCGGTGCAGGCTCGGTTGCCGCCGGCGGCGTCATCGGGTCAGCGGCTGGCATGGTCGCATCCGCGGCCGGCGCTGCCGCCTTGGCGGCGTCCGATTCCTGCTTGGCTACTGTCTTGAACTCCGGCGCGGCGTTCAGCTCTTCCTTGCTGGTGGCCAGCACCAGCTTGACGCCATTGTCGACCTTGAGGCGATCGAGGGTGGCGGGCGCGACCGCGACGTCCTTGCGGCCGATGCCGAGGAAGCCGCCGACGCCGATCACCACGGCCTTCACCTGGCCGTCGTCGGTCGCGAGGATGTCGACGATCTTGCCGAGGTTCTCGTCCGTGCCGCTATAGACCGTCGAGCCCATCAGGTTGGAGGCGAGCCAGTCGGTCGTGCCGTCCTCCAGCACGATGAAGCGATCGGCCGGCGCAACCGTGGTTGTGGTCGCGGCTGGCGCGCTGGTCTCGGCAGGAGGAGGTGCGTCCTGCGCCAGCGCGGGGCCAGCAGCAAGGAGAGCGACCAGGGCCGTTGTCCTGAAGATCGTGTTCATGGTCGTAACTCCGTGTTTTTTATAGCCAATTGAGCTCAGGCTCGATCGGACAACGGAGTCATGCCGGCGACGTTCCATCACGAAACCTGTCGACATGACAGGCTTCGTGATGACAAAGGCGGTTCTGCTTAT
Source organism: Kaistia sp. 32K (assembly GCF_016629525.1). Taxonomy (GTDB): domain Bacteria; phylum Pseudomonadota; class Alphaproteobacteria; order Rhizobiales; family Kaistiaceae; genus Kaistia. Next base: position 3,240,937 of record NZ_AP024269.1, on the reverse strand, counting down.
GCGTCCAGCGGTTGCGTGGCGCGGATCAGGAATTGCAGATCTTCACCCGCGAGCGTCGGGGCGAGCGCCTCGCGGACGCGGGCGTGATAGGCGTCCATCCAGGCGCGTTCGGCCGGGGAGAGCAGGGCGACGTCGATCAGGTTGCGATCGATCGGCGCCAGCGTGATGGTCTCGAAGCCGAGCATCTGGCGGTCGCCGCCGGCGATCGCGGCGGGCGGGGTCACGACGATCAGATTCTCGATCCGGATGCCATAGGCGCCGGTCTTGTAGTAGCCGGGCTCGTTCGAGAGGATCATGCCGGGCTCGGGCGGCAGGTGCCCCGCCTTCGAGATGCGGACCGGCCCCTCATGCACGGAGAGGAAGGCGCCGACGCCGTGGCCGGTGCCGTGGTCGAAATCAAGGCCGGCCTGCCAGAGCGCGTGGCGCGCCAGCGTATCGAGCTGCGCGCCCGTCGTCCCCGTCGGAAAGCGCGCGGTGGCGAGGGCGATGTGGCCCTTGAGCACGCGCGTGAAGCGATCCCGCATTTCCGCCGAAGGCTGGCCGATGGCGATGGTGCGGGTGATGTCGGTGGTGCCGTCGCGATATTGCGCGCCGGAATCGACCAGATAGAGCGTGCCGCTCTCCAGCTTGCGGTCCGTCGCCTCGTTGACGCGGTAATGCACGATCGCGCCATCCGAGCCGGCGCCGGAAATGGTGTCGAACGAGATCTCCAGTAGCGGCGAGCCGTCTTCATCGCCCGCCTCGGCGCGGAACGCCTCCAGCTTCTTGGCGACGCTGATCTCCGTCTCCGTGCCCCTGGCGCCGTTCGCGTCGAGCCAGGCGAGGAAGCGGGTCATGGCGACGCCGTCGCGGCGGTGCGCCCGGCGGGTGCCGTCGAGCTCGACCGCGTTCTTGCGCGCCTTCGGCAGCACGACCGGGTCGGCGCCCTCGACGATCACCGCCTTGGCGTCCGTGAGCGTGCTGGCGAAGAGGGCGGGGGTCGTCTGCGGATCGAGGAGCACGCGGCGGCCGTCGGCGCCGAGTTCGGCGAGATCGGCGAGCAGCGCGCGCTCTTCCTTGATGTCCGCGCGCTCGGCAAGCGCGTCGCGCAGCATGTTGGAGAGCTTGCGGCCGTTGACATAGAGCGTCGGGCGCTGGTCGCGGCGGAGCAGCGCGTAGGAAAGCACGACCGGATTGTGCGGCACGTCGGCGCCGCGGATGTTGAAGGTCCAGGCGATCGAATCGGACTGGGCCAGGATCGCCGCGTCGACATCCTTCTCGGCGAGGATCGCCTGCAGGCGACGGATCTTGGCGTCGGCCGTCTCGCCGGCGAGCTCGTCCGGCTGCGCCATCACCTGGGTGAGCGGCGGGGCGGGGCGGTCGGTCCAGATCGCGTCGATCGGGTTTTCGTCGAGCGCCACCAGCTCCGCCTTGTTCGCCTTGCAGGCCGCCTCGAGCCGGCGAACTTCCGCAAGCGTCAACAGGCGCGGATCATAGCCGATCCGGTCGCCCGCCTTGAGCTTGCCCTTCAGCCACTGATGTGGCGGCAGGGCGATCAGGTCCTGCGGCGTGAAATCGGCGACATCCACCTGGTCGCGCACCTGCAGCGTGTAGCGTCCGTCGACGAACACCGCCGCCTCGTCCGCGAGCACGATTGCCGCGCCGGCGGAGCCGGTGAAGCCGGTCAGCCAGGCGAGGCGCTCCGCCGAGGCCGGAATGTACTCGCCCTGATATTCGTCGGCATGCGGCACGATGAAACCGGCGAGGCCGAGGCGGGCGAGATGGGCGCGGAGCGCGCCCAGCCGGTCGGCGATCGGGTGGGCACGGCTGGGCGCGTCGTAGTTCTGGAACATCAGCAGGGGCCTTTTTCGCGGGTCGCGATGGTTTGCGAGACCCTAACGGGGCGCGGTGGCGACGGCAATTCCGGCAACACCGGTGTTTGCATCGCGGCGCAATTGTGGCGACACCTTGTGCGATGCAAAAACCGCATGTCTGTCATTCCGTTACAGATGTACCTTCACGTCAGCGTTAGGGGTATGAAGACCATGGTTAAGGGATGCAGGGTGCATCTCCAGCAAAAAAAGGAATTCGGATCATGTTGGCTGCAGCTTACGGCGAAATCGGCGTTGCCCCGGCAGGAAGCCGCGGGCAGGGCGTCGTTCGGCGCGCTGCTGCCCGGATGACCCACGTCCGCGAGCGCCGCATGCCGCGCTTCGTGAACGGCTACCAGCTGTCGCTCGACGACGCGGCGCTGGCGACCTTCGGCTATGACCGCGAGACGCATGAGCGCCGCGCCATGGGCTCGATCGTCTGACGAGACTGGCTCGGGTCGGCCTGGTGTCGATCGAGACGCGCGGATCGTTGGGATCGGCGCCTGTTCTGCAAAATCCGCGACCGCCCGTCGCGGATTTTGTGCTTTTTGCGGGGTGATTCTGCCTTCGCCCCGTCCTATGGTCCGGCAACTCCCACTTACATGCTGGACATCATGCTCAAGGATCGCATCCGCCTCGCGTCGCTTCTCGACAAGGTCATGTCGCCGGCGGAGGCAGCGTCGCTGATCCGTGACGGCATGACCGTCGGCATGAGCGGCTTCACCCGCGCCGGCGATGCCAAGGCGGTGCCGCTGGCGCTGGCCGAACGGGCCGCCACCGAGCCCTTCGGCATCACGCTGATCACCGGCGCCTCGCTCGGCAACGGCATCGACGAGGTGCTGACGCGTTCGCATGTGCTGAAGCGCCGGCTGCCCTTCCAGTCCGATCGCGTGCTGCGCGCCGCCCTCAACAAGGGCGAGGTGATGTTCATCGACCAGCATCTCTCCGAGACGGTCGAACTGCTGCGCTCGCGCCAGATGGGGCCGATCGACGTCGCCGTCGTCGAGGCGGTGGCGATCACCCGCGAGGGCGGCATCATCCCGACGACCTCCGTCGGCAACTCCGCCACCTTCGCGATCCTCGCCGAAAAGGTGATCATCGAGCTCAATCTCGGCCAGTCGGCCGATCTCGAGGGCCTGCACGACATCTATATCCCGACGCGGCGGCCGCATCGCGAGCCGATCCCCGTCATCACGCCCGACAGCCGCGTCGGCCTGCCATTCATTCCGATCGATCCGGCCAAGATCGCCGCCATCGTCGTCACCGAGCGGGTCGACAGCTCCGCCGAGGCGACGGCGCCGGATGACGAGACGCGGGCGATCGCCGGGCATCTGATCGAGTTTCTCGGCTCCGAGGTGCGCAAGGGCCGCCTCACCAACCGGCTGGGACCGCTGCAGGCCGGTATCGGCTCGATCGCCAACGCCGTGCTGCACGGCCTGATCGACAGCCCGTTCCACGACCTCACCATGTACAGCGAAGTGCTGCAGGACAGCACCTTCGAGCTGTTTGATTCCGGCAAGCTCGCCTTCGCGTCGGGATCGTCGATCACGCTGTCGGCCGCCTGCCAAGCGCGGGTGATGCCGAATATCGGGCAGTACAAGAGCCGCCTGGTGCTGCGGCCGCAGGAAGTCTCGAACCATCCGGAAGTGCTGCGCCGCCTCGGCGTCATCGCCATCAACACGGCGCTCGAATGTGACATTTACGGAAACGTCAACTCGACCCATGTCGGCGGCACGCACATGATGAACGGCATCGGCGGCTCCGGCGATTTCGCCCGCAACGCCTATATGGGCATCTTCGTCACCAAGTCGCTCGCCAAGGACGGCTCGATCTCGCGCATCGTGCCGATGGTGCCGCATGTCGACCACAACGAGCACGACGTCGATGTCGTGGTGACCGAGATCGGCCTCGCTGACCTGCGCGGCCTGGCGCCGCGCGAGCGCGCCGAGGTGATCATCGCCAACTGCATCCACCCGAGCTACCGCGAACTTGCGGCCGACTATTACCGCCGCGCCGTGAGAGAGCATGGCGGCCAGACCCCGCATCTGCTGGCCGAGGCCTTCTCCTGGCACCTGCGCCAGGAGGAAACCGGCTCGATGCTGCCGGCAGTGGGGTAGGGGCGCGCCCTCACCCCGCCCCTCTCCCGCAAGCGGGCGAGGGGGATCGCCTGCGTCGGTTGTCGCGCTCGCGGATCATGAGGGTGCCGGCCTAGGCCCTCTCCCGCTCGCGGGAGAGGGTTGGGTGAGGGGCTGCTTCGGGGGCGATAGCCGCTTGAGCCGCGACGACACAGTTCCGTCGTCATCCCGGACGCAGCGAAGCGGAGATCCGGGATCCATTTGGCTGGGTCAGCCTGCTCCGCCAACATCCTGAGGTGCTTCGCGCGAGCGAAGCCTCGAAGGAGGATCCAGCGGGCACTCCAGTTTGCAGACGAAGTCCGGAGGTCCCGGGCGTTTCCTGGACCCTCCTTCGAGGCCCGGCTTTGCCGGGCACCTCAGGATGATGGTCGAGATTGGCTGCGCGCGCGACGCAGTTCCCCCTACCGCTCCAGCGTGAGGGTCAGCCAGCCTTCCTGTTCGCCGGTCCGCGTCAGCTTGAGGCCCTCGGCCTCGTAGGCGGCGGTGACGGCCGGCCCTTGGGCGGTGAGCAGGCCGGAGAGGACGACCGTGCCCTTCGGCGCCAGATGGGCCGCGACATCGGGCGCGAGCGCGATCAGCGGGCCGGCCAGGATGTTGGCGACGATCAGGTCATACGGCGCGCGGTCGGCGAGGACGGGATTGCCGAAGCCTTCCGCCGTCGCCGCTTCGATCAGCTCCGAGACGCCGTTCAGCGCCGCGTTCTCGGCCGTGACGCGGGTGGCGATCGGATCGATGTCGGTGGCGAGCACCGGCTTCTGCCAGGCCTTGGCGATGGCGATGGCGAGCACGCCCGTACCGGTGCCGAGGTCGAGGATGCTCTTGTAGTCGTGGAGCTTGCCGAGCCGGTCGATCTCTTCCAGGCAGCCCGCCGTCGTGCCGTGATGGCCGGTGCCGAACGCCTCGCCGGCCTCGATCTCGATGGCGATATCGCCCGGCTGGATCTTGTCGCGGTCGTGGCTGCCATGCACGAGGAAGCGCCCGGCGCGGACCGGCTTCAGGCCCTCCAGCGACTTCGCGACCCAGTCCTCGTCCGGGAGGGGCGCGACGACAAATTGGCCGGCATCGGCGCCGAGTACCTCGGCGAGCACGCGGGCGAGCGCCGCCTCGTCGGGCTGCTCCTCGAAATAGACGTCGACGGTCCAGCTCTGGTCATCCTGCTCCGTCGTCGCAGCGGAGGGAAAGCCAAGCGCTTCATCCTCACCGATCGCCTCGATGAGGCGGGTGGCGTCGGATTCCTTGGCAAGGTTGAGGGAGGCGATGAGGGTCAAGCTGGCGAACCTTGTCTGGCGGCGGAAGGTGTTTTCATACCCCGCCTCGGAGCCGATTGGGAAATTGCTTATGGGCCGAAAGCCGACATCCAACCTCCGTCCCGCCGCGCGGGCCTGAGAGGGACTGATGCGGCTCTAGCCGGGCTAGTGCTTGGTCACAAAACTGTCGACGACCTTCTTGGTGCCGGTCTTCTCGAAATCGACGGTCAGCTTGTTGCCCTCGATCTCGACGATGGCGCCATAGCCGAACTTCTGATGGAAGACCCGCTCGCCGAGCTTGTATTTCGACGCGGAGCCGGTCGATTTCGCCACCAGCTCGCCTTCGATCTGGCGCGGCGCCGAACGGGCATGCGCCTGGGCGGATGCCTTGTTCGCCTGGGCGCGCTGCCAGCCGGGGGTCGAATAGGTGTTGTTGAAACTGTCGGCGCGGTCGAAGCGGCTGGCGCCGTAATTGCCGACGCCGCCGACATTGTAGCCGCCATAGCTCGACGTCTGCTCGATCACCTCGACATGCTTTTCCGGCAGTTCGTCGAGGAAGCGCGACGGCACGTTCGATTGCCAGAGGCCATGGATGCGGCGGTTCGAGGAGAACCAGATCATGGCGCGCTTCTTGGCGCGGGTGATGCCGACATAGGCGAGACGGCGTTCTTCCTCCAGGCCGGCGCGGCCGCTCTCGTCGAGCGAGCGCTGGTGCGGGAACAGGCCTTCCTCCCAGCCCGGCAGGAAGACGGTCTCGAATTCGAGGCCCTTGGCCGAGTGCAGCGTCATGATCGAGACCGCGTCCTGGTTCTCGGCGCGGTCGGTGTCCATGACGAGGGCGATATGCTCGAGGAAGCCGGCGAGCGACTCGAACTCCTCCATCGAGCGGATCAGCTCCTTGAGGTTTTCCAGCCGGCCCGGCGCGTCGGCCGATCTGTCCTGCTGCCACATCTCGGTGTAGCCGCTCTCCTCCAGGATCATCTCGGCCAGCTCGCCATGCTTCATCTGGTCGAGCTTCGAGCGCCAGAGCGCGAACGAAGCGAGGAGATCGCGCAGCGCGGTGCGCGTCTTCGACGACTTGATCTCCTCCGTCTGGATCAGCTCGTCGGTCGCCTGGAGGATCGGGATGTTGCGGGCCCGCGCATGGTCGTGCAGCAGGCGGACCGTCGTCTCGCCGATGCCGCGCTTCGGCACGTTGACGATGCGCTCGAAGGCAAGGTCGTCGGCCGGCTGCGCGACGACGCGCAGATAGGCGAGGGCGTCGCGGATTTCCTGCCGCTCGTAGAAGCGCGGGCCGCCGATGACGCGGTAGTTGAGGCCAATCGTGACGAAGCGCTCTTCGAAGGAGCGCATCTGGAACGAGGCGCGCACCAGGATCGCCATGTCGTTGAGCTTGTGGCCCTGGCGCTGCAGGCTCTCGATCTCCTCGCCGACGGCGCGGGCCTCTTCCTCCGAATCCCAGGCCGAGGCGACGCGGACGCGGGCGGCGTCCGGGTCGGTCGCGTCGGTGAACAGCGTCTTGCCGAGCCGGCCCTCATTGTGGGTGATGAGGTGCGAGGCAGCGCCGAGGATGTGCGAGGTCGAGCGATAATTGCGCTCAAGCTTGATGACGACGGCGCCCGGGAAATCCTTCTCGAAGCGGAGGATGTTGTCGACCTCGGCGCCGCGCCAGCCATAGATCGACTGGTCGTCGTCGCCGACGCAGCAGATGTTCTTGCGGCCCTGCGCCAGCAGACGCAACCAGAGATACTGCGCGACGTTGGTGTCCTGGTACTCGTCGACCAGCATGTAGTGGAAGCGCTGGTGATAGTCCCGGAGCACGTCCGGATGCTCGCGGAACAGGCGCAGGTTTTCGAGCAGCAGATCGCCGAAATCGCAGGCGTTCAGCGTCTTCAGGCGTGCCTGGTAGTCCCGGTAGAGCTTGATGCCGCGGCCGTCGGCAAAGGAGCCGCCATCGCCCGGCGGCACGTCGGCCGGCGTCAGGCCGCGGTTCTTCCAGCTGTCGATCAGATTGGCGAGCTGCCGCGCCGGCCAGCGCTTCTCGTCGATGTTCTCGGCCTGGATCACCTGCTTCATCAGGCGGATCTGGTCGTCGGTGTCGAGAATGGTGAAGTCGGAGCGCAAGCCCACGAGTTCCGCATGGCGGCGCAGGATCTTGACGCCGATCGAGTGGAACGTGCCGAGCCAGTTCATGCCCTCGACCGAGGGGCCGATCAGCTCGCCGATGCGGTGGCGCATCTCGCGCGCCGCCTTGTTGGTGAAGGTGACGGCGAGGATCTGGCTCGGATAGGCCTTCTGGGTCGCAAGCAGGTGGGCGATGCGCGTCGTCAGCACGCGCGTCTTGCCGGTGCCGGCGCCGGCGAGCACGAGAACCGGCCCTTCCGTCGTCTCGACCGCGAGGCGCTGCTCAGGATTGAGGCGCGCGACATAGTCGGGGGCGGCAGCCCGGCCGAGCGCGCGCGCAGCGATGCCGCCGGGGCGCGGGGCGGGGGCGGAACTATCGAAGGGAACGGTCATCTGCGGGGCGGTCGATTCGAAGAACGGGACATGAGAACAAATATGGACCGCGGCGGCCGTCCATGCCAGCTTTCCTACAGAAACAGGACCTGCCTGTCCAAGCGAAGCCGCCATCGTCCCACCCTGTATCGGAGGGCGATGGCGGCATTCCCGCGCTGACAAGGGCAGGCACTCAGGGAGTTTTTATCATGCGAGCGGCCCTCTATGAGCGTTTTGGCGATCCCGCCGAAGTCCTTCAGTCCGGCGAGCGTCCGGTTCCCGAGCCCGGGCCGGGCGAGATCCGGGTCCGCATGGTGCTGTCACCGATCCACAATCACGATCTCTGGACCATTCGCGGCACCTATGGCCACAGGCCGGACTTGCCGGCGATCGGCGGCAGCGAGGCGCTGGGGATCGTCGATGCGCTCGGCCCGGACGTCACGGCGCCCGCGGTTGGCCAGCGCATCGTCGTCAGCGGGGTCCGCGGCGCGTGGAGCGATTATTTCGTCGCGCCGGCGATCCGCGCCGTGCCGCTGCCGGATGCGATTGGCGACGACACCGGTTGCCAGCTGCTCTCGATGCCGTTGAGTTCGCTGATGCTGCTGGAAGACCTCGGCATCGCCAGCGGCGAGTGGATGATCCTGAACGCCGCCAATGGCGCCGTCGGCCGCATCGTCGCCATGGTTGCCAAGGCGCGCGGCATCCATGTCATCAGCCTCGTCCGGCGCGACGCGGGTCTCGCCGAGCTGACGGCGCTCGACATCGGCAACGCCGTCTCGACCGAGACGCCCGGCTGGGAAGAGCGCGTCCGGTCCATCGCCGGTGACGCGCCGATCGTGCGGGCCGTCGATTCCGTCGGCGGCAAGGATGGCGGGCGGCTGACGAGCCTGCTGGCCGATGGTGGTCTGCTGATGTCGTTTGGCGCCATGTCGAACGAGCCGCTGGTGATCCCCTCCGGCGACCTGATCTTCCGCGATGTCTCGGTCAAGGGTTTCTGGGGCGCCCGCCGCTCGGCGGCGACCGGCCGTGAGGAGATGGTGCGGCTGATCGGCGAGCTCGTCAGCCTGGCCGCGTCGGGGCAGCTGCGGCTCGGGATCGACCAGCGCTTCGGCCTCGCCAATCCGGCAGGGGCCGCCGCGGCGAGCGCCCGGCCGGGGCGGACGGGCAAGATCGCGCTCAGCGGTTCGGTATGACCGACCCGCTGGTCGGCCGTTCCTTGCGGGTGTAAACCGGCCTGCGAAAGCCACCGAATTCGGCGGTGCGGCCCGGCAAAAGCGTCAGGAAGTCTTTGGCGCGGCAGCAGGGTTTTGATAGGTTGCGCCCGACATGGCTTGCGGGCCAAGAACCCGTTGGGAGGCTTTTTAGTATGACAGTTTCGGCGCTGCGCAACGAGGATGCGCGTGACGAAGTAGCGTTGGCCACGGCCCTCGAGATCCTGCAGGAGCGCTTCGGTCCGCGCTTCACGCGCGGGCTCGAGATCCGGCGCCAGCACGCCAACACGACGACCTGGCTGCCGAACGAGCCGGCCGACGCCGTCGTGTTCGCCGTGTCGACGGAAGAAGTCTCCGACATCGTCAAGATCTGCGCCGCGCATCGCGTTCCGGTCATCCCGTTCGGCACCGGCACCTCGCTCGAGGGCCATGTCAACGCGCCGAAGGGCGGCGTGTCGATCGATCTGTCGCAGATGAACCGGATCGTCGCCGTGCATGCCGAGGATCTCGACTGCACGGTCGAGGCGGGCGTGACGCGGATCCAGCTCAACAACAACATCCGCGACCAGGGCCTGTTCTTCCCGATCGATCCCGGCGCCGACGCCAGCCTCGGCGGCATGGCGGCGACGCGCGCTTCCGGCACCAATGCCGTGCGCTACGGCACGATGCGCGAGAACGTCGTCCGCCTGACGGCCGTCATGGCCGACGGCTCGATCGTCCGCACCGGCAGCCGCGCCAAGAAGAGCTCGGCCGGCTACGACCTGACGCGGCTTCTGGTCGGCTCGGAAGGCACGCTCGGCATCATCACCGAGGTCACCGTGCGCCTGCACGGCCTGCCGGAATCGGTCGCGGCGGGCGTCTGCTCGTTCCCGACGGTCGAGGATGCCTGCAACGCGGCGATCCTGACGATCCAGAGCGGCATCCCGATCGCCCGCGTCGAACTCGGCGACGCGATGATGATCCGCGCCACCAACGAGTTCGCCAAGCTCGGCCTGCCCGAGACGCCGCACCTGTTCCTCGAGTTCCACGGCTCGCCGGCCTCCGTCGCCGAGCAGGCGGAGCAGTTCGCCGCGATCGCGCAGGAGTTCGGCGGCGGCGAATTCGCCTCGGCGACCCGCCCCGAGGATCGCACCAAGCTCTGGCAGGCGCGGCACGATTCCTATTTCGCCGTGAAGGGCCTTCGTCCCGGCGACAACATCCAGAGCGTTTCGACCGACGTCTGCGTGCCGATCTCGAAGCTGGCCGAATGCGTCGCCGAGACCAGCGCCGATATCGCGGCCAACGGCTTGATCGGACCCGTCGTCGGTCACGTGGGTGACGGCAATTTCCACACCCAGCTCCTGATCGACATCACCAATCCGGAAGAGATCGCCAAGGCGGAAGCCGTGATCAGCCGGATGAACGAGCGGGCCATCGCGCTGGACGGCACCTGCACCGGCGAACATGGCGTCGGCCAGGGCAAGCGCAAATATCTGATCAAGGAGCATGGTCACGGGCTCGATGTGATGCGCATGATCAAGGCGACGCTCGATCCGCTCGGCATCCTGAACCCGGGCAAGATCCTGCCGGACGCATGACGACATCGGAGCCGGGGCCGGCAAGGCGGAGGTTGATCTGAACAGGCTGTACCTGATCATCGGGGGCATCATCATCGCCGTGCTGTTCTCGGCGCTGGTGATCCCTTGGTTCGTCGACTGGAACGCCTTTCGCTCGACCTTCGAGCGGGAGGCGGAGAAGATCCTCGGCCAGCCGGTCACCGTCGCCGGCACCGCCAACGCGTCGCTCCTGCCGATGCCGTCGCTCGTCTTCACCGACGTGCGGGTCGGCGGCACGCCCGACAAGCCGATGATGAAGGTCGACCGGTTCGCCGTCCGGATCGAACTGATCCCCCTGATTTCGGGCACGTTCAAGGTCGTCGACATGGCGATCACCCGGCCGCGCCTGCAGGTCACCGTCGCCGCCGACGGCACGCCCGACTGGCTCCGCCGCTCCGAGGCCTCGAAGGCCCTCAATCCCGACGCCGTGACGCTGGAAAAGGTCGATGTCTCCGACGGCTCGATCGATTATCGCGACGAGCGCACGGGCCGGTCGCTGTCGCTGACCGGCATCAACGCCGCCGTCGACGCGCGCTCGCTGACGGGTCCCTGGAAGATCGAGGGAGGCCTGGTCGCCGAGGGCGTGCCGACGACGTTCCGCGTCGCCACCGGCCGCCGTGATGCGGACGGTTCGATCCGGGTCAAGGTCGAGGCCAATCCGGCCACCGTCCCGGTCGCCTTCTCGGCCGAAGGGCCGCTCAAGCGCGACGACAATGGCCTGAACTGGTCGGGGGGCTTCTCGCTGCTGCATGTCGCCGACGATGACGGCGGGCGGAAGAAGACGCCGAGCTGGCGCGCCTCCGGCAGCTTCGATCTGCGGCCGGAGCAGTTGCGGCTGCCGGCGATCACCCTGTCGCAGGGGCCCGAGGACCGGCCCTATAGCCTGACGGGCGCCGCCACGGTCGATCTCGGCAAGGCGATGCGCTTCGACGCGACGCTGAAGGCGCGGCAGCTGGATCTCGATCGCTCCATCGGCAAGGGGCCGAACGAGCCCGCCAATGTCGACATGGCCTCGAAGGCGGTCGTCTCGGCGCTCTCGGACCTGCCGGTCCCGTCGATCCCCGGCCGCATCGGCTTCGATATCCCGGGCATCGTCATCGGCGGCTCGGTGATCCAGAATCTCCGCTTCGACGCGGTCACCGCGCAGGCCGGCTGGAAGATCGAGGAACTCGGCGCCGACCTGCCCGGACGCACGCGTCTCGCCGCCGACGGCATCGTCACGACGTCGCCCGAGGCGAGCTTCGACGGCGCGGTGCGGCTGATCTCGGAGCAGCCGTCGATCTTCGCGGCCTGGTGGCGCAGCGGCAAGATGGCGTCCCGGCCGCAGCTGCAGCCCTTCGACATGTCGGGCCAGCTGCATCTGGCGCCCGGCGCGATCCAGGTCACGGGCATGGCGGCGCGCATGCGCGATTCCAGCGTTCGCGGCAGCCTCGGCTGGCAGGAGGCCAGCGGCGACGGCCGCCGCAATCTCTCCGTCGAGCTCAAGGCCAACCGGCTCGATTTCGACCAGCTGACCTCGCTCGGCGAATTGTTCGTCGGCCAGAGCCTCAGCGATACCGACAGCATCGCCGACGGCTTCCAGGTCAAGATCTCGACCGGCGAGCTCGAGGTCGGCGACATGCTGCTGGAGCAGGTCACCGCCGATGGCAGCTTCGCCAATGGCGTGCTGGAGGCTAACCGTCTTTCGATCGGCAACCTCGCCGGCGCGGCGATCACGGCGAGCGGCCGCGTCGCCGACATGAAGGGCGCCCCGAGCGGCCAGATCTCTGCCTCGATCGAGGCTTCCGACCTGACCGGCACCGCGGCGCTCGTCGAGCGCCTGCTGCCAGGTTCCGCCGTTTCGCGCTGGTTCAAGGAGACGGCGCCGCTGCTTGGCCCCACCAAGCTCGCGACCGTGATCAATGCCCGCGCCAGCGATAACATCACCCATGCCAATTTGACGCTGAACGGCACTGCCGGCGGCACGGCGATCGATGCCGCGCTCGGCTTCGTCGGCACGCCGGCCGGCTGGCGCGAGGGCAATCTGAAGCTCTCCGCGGCGGTCGAGAACCCGGATGCCGGCCTGTTGATCCGCCAGCTCGGCTACAGCGCCCTGCCGCTCGACCCGCCGGGCAAGGCGCGGCTGACGATCGAGGGCGACGGCACGCTCGCCGAGGGCGCGGCGGCGACCATCAAGGGCGATTTCGCCGGCCTTGCCTATGCGACGGACGGCAAGATCGGCGTCGACGCGGCCGGATTGCCGACCTTCGAGGGCACGGTGACGGCGCATGGACCGGACGCCACCGCGGCGCTGGCCCTGGCCGGCCTGTCGCTGCCCGGCATCCAGGAGGCGCTGCCGCTCGAGGCGACGACCTCGCTCGATGTGAAGGACGGCGTCGCGACGCTCTTCTTCCGCGATGCGCGGCTCGGCGACGTCCAGGCCAGCGGATCCATCGATTTCGGCCGCGAGGCGAGCCGCTGGCGGCTCAAGGGCGATGTCGCCGTCGACGAGGCGGATCTGACGCGCGCCACCTCGCTGGCGCTCGGCCTGCCGCAGGACCTGCTCGCCAGCACAGAGACCCCCTGGTCGAAGACGACCTTCGGGCGACCGGTTCTCGACGGTTTCGACGCGGCGTTCCGGATCTCCGCCGACCGGCTTCTGGTCTCCGATGGAGTCACGGTCTCGAATGCCGCGCTGGAGACGAGCTTCTCCGGCGAGCGCACCGAACTGCGCCTGACGCATGGCGATTTCGCCGGCGGCAAGGCTACCGGCTCGCTGTCCATCGTCAATCCCGAGGGCGATGCCTCGATCTCGGGGCAGGTTTCGGTGACCGGGGCGGCGCTCTCTGATCTGGTCTGGCAGCGCGACGGTCGCTCGGTCGCCGACGGCACGCTCGATATCTCCGCTCAGTTCGAAGGCACGGGACGCTCGGCCGCGGGCGTCGTCTCGTCGCTTTCCGGCGGCGGCTCGCTCCGCGTCGGCGCCGGGTCGGCGCGCTTCGTCAATCCGGAGGCCTTCGGCGCCGTCATCCGCGCCTCGAACGCCGGGCGCGAGATCGGCGAGGCGGAGTTGCGCAAGCTGTTCGCCGGCTATCTGGACGCCGGCACGCTGGCGTTCGACCATATCGAGGGCGCGTTCTCGATCGCGGCCGGTACCATCCGGGCGCAGAATCTGGGAGTGACCAGCCCCAGCGCGACGATGGTCGGCGGCGCCACCATCGATTTGAATGCCGAGACGCTCGACAGCCAGTGGACCCTGACGATCGATCCCGGCGAGGATCGGGTGAGCGGCGCCATACCGCAGGTCGGCCTCGTCTTCTCCGGTCCGCTCGCCGAGCCGACGCGCCGGATCGACGTCGCGCCGCTGGCCGGCTTCCTGTCGGTCCGCGCCTTCGAGCGCGAGGTCGAGCGGATCGAGAAGTTGCAGGCGGAAATCGTCGAGAAGGAAAAGCTGAGCCGGCTGGTCCGCGTCGCCCGCGAGGACGACGAGCGCCGTGCCGAGGCGGCGCGGAAGGCCGAGGCGGACAAGGCGGCCGAAGCGGCCGCGAAGGCGGAGCGGGAAGCGGCGGAGCGCGCTGCCAAGGAAGCGGCGGACAAGGCGGCTGCCGACAAGGCCGCCGCGGAGGCCGCTGCCGCGAAGAAAGCCGAAGCCGCGAAGAAGGCCGAGGCGCTGCGCCTGCAGAAGGAAGAGCAGGCCCGCAAGGCCGCCGAGGCGGCCGCGAAGCGGCAGCTCGACTTCTCCGACGGCATCGAGACGCTTCTGAAGGGCATCGACGAGCCGGCGCCGCGGCCTCAGGCCCGGCCGCAGCCGCCCTTGCAGCTGCAGATGCCGTCGCAGGGGAACGATCCCGGCGCGCCGATGGTGCTGGTGCCGCCGGCCTCTATTCCGAATTGACGGAGCGGGGGGCCTCCGTGCCGTCCGGATGGAGCTTGGCCTGATACCAGGCGAGGACCGCCAGCCGGATGGCCGAGGACAGGTTGGTCTCGGCCTGGCGTTCGCCGTCGATGGCCGCGATCAGGCCGGCGAGGCTCTGGCCGCGCGAGGCCGCGATGGTCCGGAGCGCCTGCCAGAACGGTTCTTCGATCGAGATGGACGTCTGATGGCCGGCGATCGAGACCGAGCGCTTCTTCATGCGACGGTCGGATCCTTGCCGTCGTCCCGCTGGTGGTCGTCGAGATGACGGCGGGCCTTCTCGGCCGCAATCCGGTCCAGCGCCCTCTCGGCCCGGTTCCGGCCGAACCGCACGCGGTTTTCCTCGGCCGTCGCGGCCTTCTCTTGCCGGACCTTTTCCTTGCGGAAGCGGTTCAGGTTGATGATTTCTGCGGTCATGTCGGTCCTCCTTGGAAGCCGATCCCGACTTTCGCCGCGCAGGGCGGCGGCGTTTCGACGGTGCCGGCGCAGTCCGAAGGATCGATCGCGCCGCCCCTGACCGTCGGGGGCGCGGACGCATATCGTCCTCCATGCCCTATCAGTGCGCATGGAGGACGAATTGTCCAGCTCCGTAATGTAACGGAGGTGAGCCGCCTCAGTTGGGGTGGATCATGTCCTCGGGGCGCACGACCGCGTCGAACTCGGCATCCGTCACATAGCCGCCGCCGACGGCTTCCTCGCGCAAAGTCGTACCGTTCTTGTGCGCGGTCTTGGCGATCTTGGCGGCGTTGTCGTAGCCGATCTTCGGCGCCAGCGCGGTCACCAGCATCAGCGAGCGCTCGACGCCCGACTGAATGTTGTCGAGGCGCGGCTCGATGCCGACGACGCAATTATCGGTGAAGGAGACCGCCGCGTCGGCGAGGATCCGCACCGACTGCAGGAAGTTGTAGGCCATCACCGGATTGTAGACGTTGAGCTCGAAATGGCCCTGGCTGCCGGCGAAGGTGAGGGCGGCCTGGTTGCCGAACACCTGCACGCAGACCTGGGTCAGCGCCTCGCACTGGGTCGGGTTGACCTTGCCCGGCATGATCGACGAGCCCGGCTCGTTCTCCGGCAGCGACAGCTCGCCGAGGCCGGCGCGCGGGCCGGAGCCGAGCAGGCGGATGTCGTTGGCGATCTTGAACAGCGACGCCGCGACCGTGTTGATCGCGCCGTGCGAGAACACCATGGCGTCATGCGCCGCGAGCGCCTCGAACTTGTTCGGCGCCGAGGTGAAGGGGAGGCCGGTGATCTCGGCGATCGCGGCTGCGACATCCTCGGCGAAGCCGATCGGCGCGTTCAGGCCGGTGCCGACGGCGGTGCCGCCCTGGGCGAGCTGCATCAGGTCCGGCAGCGTCATCTCGATGCGCTTGATGCCGTTCTCGACCTGCTGGGCGTAGCCCGAGAATTCCTGGCCGAGCGTCAGCGGCGTGGCGTCCTGGGTGTGCGTGCGGCCGATCTTGACGATTGCCGCCCAGTCCTTGGCCTTGGCGTCGAGGGCCGCGTGCAGGTGCTTCAGCGCCGGCAGCAGGCGGTGGATGATCTCCTCGGCCGAGGCGATGTGCATCGCCGTCGGATAGGTGTCGTTCGACGACTGGCTCATGTTGACGTGGTCGTTCGGATGGACGGGCTTCTTGGAGCCCATCACGCCGCCCAGCATCTCGATGGCGCGGTTGGAGACCACCTCGTTGGCGTTCATGTTCGACTGCGTGCCCGAGCCGGTCTGCCAGACGACGAGCGGGAAATGGTCGTCGAGCTTGCCGTCGATGACTTCCTGCGCGGCGGCGACGATCGCCTTCGAGATCTCCGGGTCGAGGCGGCCGAGCTTGGCGTTCACTTCCGCCGCGGCGCGCTTGATGACGCCGAGCGCCCGCACGATCGGCAGCGGCTGCTTCTCGAGACCGATCTTGAAATTGCCGAGCGAACGCTGCGCCTGGGCGCCCCAGTAGCGGTCGCTGGCCACTTCGATCGGGCCAAAAGTATCCGTTTCGATACGGGTCGTCGTCATAGTCAGCCTTTCCCAGCCGCTGGCGCGGCCTCGTTCAGTGAGCAGTCGGGGAGGGGATTAGCTCTTCTTGCGAAACGCGTCGAGCCGCACGACTTCGGCGGCCGGCTTTTCGCTCGGCTCGGCGGGAGCTTCTTCCGTCTCGGCCGGCGCGTCGAGGACGATCGGCGAGGTCTCGACATCCTCCATCTCCGCGCCGGTCTCCAGCGCGTCCTCGTCGGCCGGCGCGGTCTCGAACTGCAGGCCGAACTGCACCGACGGATCGACGAAGGACTTCAGCGCCGTGAACGGGATCAGCAGCCGCTCCGGCACGCCCTTGAAGGAGAGGCCGATCTCGAAGGCGTGCTCCGTCACCGAGAGGTCCCAGTACTGGTGCTGGATGATGATGGTCATCTCTTCGGGATAGTCGGTCATCAGCCGCGTCGAGACGCGGACGCCGGGCGCCCGGGTTTCAAACGTGATGTAGAAATGATGGTCACCCGGCAGGCCCGTCTTGGCCACTTCGGCCAGCACCTTGCGAACGACGCCCCGAAGCGCGTCCTGGGCCAGAATGTCGTAGCGGATCAGATCTTCGGCCATGAACGGCGACTACCCAGAATCAATGCGGACGGGGTCGAGACAGGCACCCGGTGCGGCAAAACCGCGGACCCGCGCTAAAAACGGCTCCCTGACGAGCCTTGTCGTCGAAAACTCGATCTCCGGCCCCGAGAAGTCAAGCGCGCGCGCGGATGGTTCTTGGAAAAGGTGAACGCCGACACTCTTTCGCGAAGATTGGGGTCCCGACGCGACAGGAAACATCGTCCGCGGCCGGGCTGTCATGCCGGCGTCACGGGCTGGGATCGTAATGTCGGAAGGAAGGGAAGTGGAGGCTTCTGTTGCCAGGTGCCTCCGGACCCCGCCTACACGGTGCTACCCGTAAGGACTTTTATTTCGGTACCGGCACTGCTTACGCAGCGACAGCAACCGGAGCATAGTTGTCGTTTGCAACTACAGATTTGGTCCGATAACGGCGGTACCATGCCGAGCGAAAGAACACCCTTTACGCCCTCGTCGATCCTATTTCGCCCCCGCCGAAAACCATCCCTTGGGATGGGCTTGGGTGGAGGCGCCGGGTACCGCCCCCGGGTCCGATGGGTTTATTTCGATGACAGTTTATCGCCATAGCCGGCTTGCGCCGGCACCCGACATATAGGCGATCGAAACCGCCGTGAAAAGGGTTGTGGACCGGATCCGGCGGCCTTCGGCCGAGATGCGCACCGATACTGTCGCGCGATCGGCGCCAGGGCGCGGGGAGGGCGCGCGGAGGAGGGCAGAAGAACGCCGCCATCGCCTGCCGGGGCGGCGGAGGTGACGTTAACGACAATGTGGGTTGACGGACGAGCGTTTGTTGACCATTAGTGTGCCAACCATTACAAAATTCTCGCGGCGCTGTGGCCGCGTTGGTGTCCAAATCAATCGCTGATCTTGATCCTGCGTGGCATTGCCGTTCCGCAGAGGCCGGGTCGTCGCTTTCAGGTGTCTCACATGTCCTCCTCCATCCTGCGCTATGCCGTCATACTCGGCCTTTTGAGCGCGATCGGTCCGTTCGCGATCGACATGTACCTGCCGGCGCTCCCGGCGATCGGCCAGGATCTCGGCGCGACGACCGGCGCCGTGCAGATGAGCCTGATGGCCTTCTTCATCTCGGTCGGCCTCGGCCAGCTGATCTACGGACCCGTCGCCGACATGGTCGGCCGCAAGCCGCCGCTCTATTTCGGCCTTGCCCTGTTCGCGCTCGGCAGCATCGGCTGCGCGCTGGCGCCGACGGTCGAGATCCTGATCGCCTTCCGCTTCGTCCAGGGCCTCGGCGCCTGCGCCGGCATGGTCGTGCCGCGGGCGGTCGTGCGCGACCTGCATACCGGCAACGACGCCGCGCGGCTGATGTCGCTCCTGATGCTCGTCTTCAGCATCTCGCCGATCCTGGCGCCGCTCGCCGGCAGCGCCGTGACCGCGATCGCCTCCTGGCGCGCGATCTTCTGGATCGTCATGGTGGCGGCGATCCTCGGCATCGCCCTGCTGGCGCTGGCGCTGGACGAGACGCGGCCGGCTGAGCAGCGGGTCGAAAGCGGCGTCGGAAGCGCGCTCGCCGGCTATTGGCTGCTCCTGCGCGACCGCCACTTCCTCGGCCTCGTCTTCATCGGCGCCTTCGGCATCTCCAGCTTCTTCGCCTATCTGGCCAACTCGTCCTTCGTGCTGATCGAGCACTATGGCCTGACGCCGACGCAGTACAGCCTCGCCTTCTCGATCAACGCGGTGTCGTTCTTCGGCTTCTCGCAGCTGAACGGCCGGCTCGGCGGCATGTTCGGCCTGAAGCGGGTAATGCGCGTCGCGGTTACCGGCTTCGCCATCTCGGTCGTCGTCCTGTTCCTGCTGATGGCGTCTGGTATCGACGGGCTCGCCGTCCTGATCGGCGTCCTCTTCGTCGCCAACGGCTTCCTCGGCCTCGTCATTCCGACGTCGGCGGTGCTTGCCCTCGACGAGCATGGCGAGATCGCCGGCACCGCCTCGGCGCTGATGGGAACGCTGCAGATGGTGACGGGCGCCGTCGTCATGGCGGTCGTCGGCCTCTTCCTCGACGGCACGGCGCTGCCGATGGTCGCCGGCATCGCCGCCTGCGGCGTGATCGCCTTCACGCTGGCGCAAGTGACGCTCGGCCGCCGCGGCCGTGCCGTCACCGCGCCGGCGGAATAGGGGCTACTGCAGCGTCGAGAAGGCGCGCAGGATCCAGAAGGTCTGGAAGCCGAGGGCCAGGATCGCGATCGTGAGGTGGAAGCGCTTGTCGCTCACGAACATCGCCACGATCGCGACCGTCGCGTAGACGATGTTGCGGATCGGATAGATGATGCCGAAGGATTGGAAGTGGGCGCTGCCCTTGATCGCGGTGTCGACCAGGTCGACCAGGAATATGACCGCGATCAGGCCGTAGAACCATTTCCGCCGCGACATGAAATAGTCGGCGTATCCTGAGTATTCCGCCAGGCTGTCGGGAAACAGGATGGCGCAGAGGACGAAGTAGAGGCTCGCATAGAAGATGATGAAGATATAGAGCTCGAACGTCCAGAGGTGGACCGAGGTCAGGTAGAACTCGAACCACCAGAAATGCACGACGCACAGGAAGGCGAAGGCCACCCACAGAAGGTGGGTGATGAAGACCGGGTTGCGGAGCGGATGCTGCGCAAACCGGGCCAGCCCGCTCAGCAGGCGCGACACGCTGAGACCCAGGATAATGCCGATGATGACCCGCACATGCAGGTAGACGTCGGGATTGGCAATGGTCTGCGACATGCCCAATTCCTCAAGCCGGGGGCGGGCAGGGCTCGCGCGGCCTAGCCGAACCCCAATTGAACGCAGAGCCGCGCTTTGTGCAATCGGTGGAGTCGCGATCCGGGCTCGCCGCTGTATGATCGCGGAAACATCGAATCTGTTGGACGATCCATGCGCCAGTATCTCGACCTCATGCAGCATGTCCTGGACAAGGGCGTCCGGAAGGAAGACCGCACCGGCACCGGCACGCTCTCCGTGTTCGGCTACCAGATGCGTTTCGATCTCGCCGATGGCTTTCCGCTGGTGACGACCAAGAAGGCGCATCTGAAGTCGATCATCCACGAGCTGCTCTGGTTCATCGCCGGCGAGACCAACATCCGCTACCTGAAGGAAAACGGCGTTTCGATCTGGGACGAGTGGGCGGACGAGAATGGTGACCTCGGCCCCGTCTATGGCGCGCAGTGGCGCTCCTGGCCGGCGCCGGACGGCGGCACCATCGACCAGCTCGCCAACGTCATCGAGATGATCCGCACCAAGCCGGATTCGCGCCGGCTGATCGTTTCCGCCTGGAACCCGGCCGAAGTGGACGACATGGCGCTTCCGCCCTGCCACAGCCTGTTCCAGTTCTACGTCGCCGAGGGGCGGCTTTCCTGCCAGCTCTACCAGCGCTCGGCCGACATCTTCCTCGGCGTGCCGTTCAACATCGCCTCCTATGCGCTGCTGACGATGATGGTGGCGCAGGTGACGGGCCTGAAGCCGGGCGATTTCGTCCATACCTTCGGCGACGCTCATCTCTATTCCAACCATCTCGAGCAGGCGGAGCTACAGCTTTCGCGCGCGCCAAAACCGCTGCCGACGATGAAGCTCAACCCGGCCATCCAGCGGATCGAGGATTTCCGCTTCGAGGATTTCGAGCTCGTCGGCTACGATCCCCATCCGGCAATCAAGGCGCCGATCGCCGTGTGACCGCGCTTCGCGATGGGCGGGCCGCTCGACCGAAGGGGCGGCGACCTGCTAGATCGGGCCTGATCATGACCGTCTGGAGGTTTCGTCCATGCGTGCCGTTGAGACCCGCCTCGCCAGCCTTTGCCTTGCCCTGATGCTCGCCGCGTCCCTCGCCGCGCCGGCGAGGGCGAACGACTCGACCGCGGCGCTCGCCGCCGGCGGCCTCGTCTATGTCCTGACCGAGGACATCGAGATGCAGTCGGAAGACCTCTTCCTCTCGCTCGACGAGGTCCGCGTCCGCTACACCTTCGAGAACCACGCCGACCACGACATCACGACGCTCGTCGCCTTCCCGATGCCGGACATCCAAGGCAGCATCGATTTCATGGTGTCGATTCCGGTCGACGACCCCGTGAACTTCCTCGGCTTCAAGACGCTGGTCGACGGCAAACCGATCGAGACGAAGGTGCAGCAGCGCGCCTCGGCGCTCGGCATCGACCAGACGGCGCTGCTTGAAAAGCTCGGCGTGCCGCTGGCGCTGCATCTCGACACGACGCGCACCGCGCTCGATGCGCTGCCGCAGGCGGACAAGGACAATCTGGTCCAGCTCGGCCTCGCCGCGATCGACGAATACGACAATGACGGCAAGGGGATGGTGAAGCATCTTGCGCCGAGCTGGCTGCTGTCGACCGTCTTCTACCGCGAACAGACCTTTCCAGCCGGCAAACAGCTCATCGTCGAACACAGCTACAAGCCGAGCCTCGGCCAGAGCGCTGACGTCTCCTTTGTCGCGCCCGAGGCGCAGTCGGAGCCGTGGTTCGAGCCCTACCGGCAGAAATACTGCATGGACGACGCCTTCCTGAAGGCGGCGCGGGCCGGCCTCACCTCGGACGGGAGCAATACGCTGTTCGAGAACCGCATCGCCTATGTCCTGCGCACCGGCAGCAACTGGGCCGGGCCGATCGCCAAGTTCCGCCTCGTCGTCGACAAGGGCGCGCCGAAAAACCTTGTCTCCTTCTGCGCCGAGGGCGTGAAGAAGATCGGCCCGACGCAGTTCGAGGTGGTGAAGACCGATTTCGATCCGCAGCAGGATCTCGACATCATGATCCTTTCGCCGCGCGAACCCTGACAAGGAACCAACATGGCCCTGACCCTTCGCCCCGCCCGTCCGGGCGACGCGCCGCTGGTGCTCGAATTCATCCAGTCGCTGGCCGAATACGAGCGGCTGGCACATGAGGTCGAGACGGACGCCGCGGCGCTGGACGTCGCCCTGTTCGGGCCGGCGCCGCGCGTGTTCTGCTCGATCGCCGAATGGGAGGGCGAGCCGGCCGGCTTCGCGCTCTGGTTCTACACCTTCTCGACCTTCCAGGGCCGCCACGGCATCTATCTCGAGGATCTGTTCGTGAAGCCCGACTACCGGGGCTACGGCATCGGCAAGGCGCTTCTCGCGAGCCTGGCGGAGCGTTGCGTCGCCGAGGGGCTCGGGCGCTACGAATGGTCGGTGCTCGACTGGAACGCGCCGTCGATCGCCTTCTACGAGGCGCAGGGCGCTCGCCGTCTGGTCGAATGGCAGCGTTGCCGGGTCGAGGGCGACGCGCTGATTCGTCTCGGGCGAACGATTCCGGCGGCAGGGAGGGTTGGCGAAGCGGCCTTGTGATCCGTATATGCGGGCATCATCCACGGAGCTTCTCCCTTGAAATCCTTCGAGACCTCGATCGAAAAGCTCATCATGTCGGCCCGCTGGCTGCTGGTGATTTTCTATGGCGGCCTGGGCGCCGCGCTGGTGCTCTACGCAGCCTCCTTCCTGGCGAAGTTCTGGAAAGTCGCCATGAACGTGTTCGTCTATGACGAGTCCGACATGATCCTCGCCATGCTCGGCCTGATCGACGCCGCGCTGGTCGCGAGCCTCGTCGTCATGGTGATGATCTCGTCCTACGAGAACTATGTCAGCCGCTTCGACAATGCCTCCCATGACCTCTCCTGGCTGGGCAAGCTCGATTCCGGCAGCCTGAAGATCAAGGTGGCCTCCTCGATCGTCGCGATCTCGTCGATCCACCTGCTGCAGGTGTTCCTGAACGCCAACGAGTACAGCAACGACAAGATCATGTGGTCGACGATCCTGCACATGACCTTCGTCCTCTCCGCGCTGCTGCTCGCAACCGTCGACCGCATCTCGGCCGGCGGCAAGGCGAAGGACGAGCCCGCCAAGAAGGCCAAGGACGTCGCGTCACCCAAGGGAGCGGCGCTGCCGCAGCCGGAATGACGGCGCGGCTTTCGATCATCGCCGCGGTGGCCGAGAACGGCGTCATCGGCCGCGACGGCGACATGCCGTGGAAGCTCTCGACCGATCTCAAGCGCTTCAAGGCGATCACCACCGGCAAGCCGGTGCTGATGGGCCGCAAGACCTTCGTCTCGATCGGCCGGCCGCTGCCGAACCGCCTCAACATCGTCGTCACTCGCGATCCGGCCTTCGCGGCCGACGGCGTGACCGTCGTTCCCGAGCTCGACGCGGCGCTCGCGGCGGCGGGCGCGGCGGAGGAATTGATGGTGATCGGTGGCGGCGAGATCTATCGCGCCTTCTTCGACCGGGCCGACCGGCTCTACATCACCCATGTGGCGGCGACGCCGGAAGGCGATACGCTGTTCCCGCCGATCGATCCGGGGATCTGGGGGACGGTTTCCTCGGAGGCGGTTCCCGCGGGTGCCGCCGACACAGCGGCGACGCGATTTGTTATCTATGAGCGCCGAAAAACGGCCGTGTGATCGTGGATAAACGACGCAGTCGCGTTGAAAGCCCTGCGCCGACACACCACTTCCAGCCTCGCTGAGGCCCTGCAAAAGGCCGCATATCCGGGGCTTCTCTTGCTTCGATGGGCGGGGGCAGGTACGCCTTGCCTATTGATCGACAACTAAGGAGCGAAGATGCCCTGGAGCAACCAGACGGGCGGCGGATGGAAAGGCAGCAACAACGGCGGACCTTGGGGTCAGGGCCCGCGCGGCAATGGTCCCAATCCGCCGGATCTTGAGGAACTCCTTCGTCGCAGCCAGGACAAGCTCAAACAGGTTCTGCCTGGCGGCTCCGGCGGCGGCTTCAACCCTGTCTTGTTCATCGCCATACTGGCGGTGGTCGTGGCGTTCCTGGGCTATAATTTCTTCACGTTCCGCGTCGAGCCCGACGAGCAGGGGGTCGTGCTCCGCTTCGGCCAGTATCAGCGCAGCGCTCCGCCGGGCCTGAATTTCCGCCTGCCTTACCCGATCGAGGCCGTCTACACGCCGCAGGTCACGCGCGTGAACCGGACGACGGTCGGCACGGTCCAGGATGACCGGAACACCGGTTCGAACGGCCGCGACGTGCCGCAGGAGAGCCTGATGCTGACGGGCGACGAGAACATCGTCGACGTCGATTTCTCGGTCTTCTGGGTCATCAACGACGCCAGCAAGTACCTGTTCAACGTGCAGAATCCCGAAGGCACGGTGAAGGCGACGGCCGAAAGCGCCATGCGCGAGATCATCGGTCGTTCGGACATCCAGCGCGTGCTGACGGAAGAGCGCCTGGGCATCCAGACCGCCGTGCAGGAACTGATGCAGAACAAGCTCGACCAGTATGGCGCCGGCATCCAGATCACGCAGGTCCAGCTCTTGAACGTCGGCCCGCCGTCCGAGGTCATCGACGCGTTCCGCGACGTGCAGGCCGCCGAGCAGGACCAGGACCGCGTCCAGAACGAGGCCCAGACCTACGCCAACCGGGTCATCCCCGGCGCGCGCGGTCAGGCGTCGCAGATCGAGGAAGCGGCCAACGCCTATCGCGACCAGATCGTCGCCGAGGCGAAGGGTCAGGCCGATCGTTTCACGAAGGTCTACGAATCGTACAAGGAAGCGCCTGCCGTCACCCGTGAGCGCATCTATCTCGATACGCTTTCCGGTGTCTTCGCCGACATGGACAAGATCATCGTCGACGAAAAGGGAGGTGGAGTGGTGCCGTATATGCCGTTGCCTGCCTTGCAGGGCGCGCCCGCAGCCGCCAAGCAGGGAGGCTCGCAGTGATGGGTCGCATTTTCGGCGGGCTCGGCCTCGTCATCGTCATCATCGTCGCCATCGTTGCCTATTCGGGCCTGTTCATCGTCAACCAGACCCAGCAGGCGCTGGTTCTGCGCTTCGGTAATCCGGTCCGCGTCGCGACGGAGCCCGGCATCTACGCCAAGATCCCGCTGATCGATAATGTCGTGATGCTGGACAAGCGGCTGCTCGACATCGACTCGCCGCCGATCGAGGTCATTGCGCGCGATCGCAAGCGCCTCGTGATGGATGCGTTCGGACGCTACAAGATCGTCGATCCGCTGCTGTTCTATCAGGCTGCCGGTTCGGTCCAGGTTGCGGAATCCCGGCTCGCCGTGATCCTCAATTCGGCGATCCGCGGCGCCGCCGGCCAGATGGATTTCAGCAGCATCGTCCGCGAGGGCCGTGCCCGGCTGATGCAGCAGATCACCGAGCAGGTGCAGCGTGAAGGCAAGCGCCTCGGCGTCGACGTCGTCGACGTCCGCATTCGCCGCGCCGATCTGCCGCCGGAGAACAGCCAGGCCGTCTACCAGCGCATGCAGACGGAGCGTCAGCGCGAAGCGACTGAAATCCGTGCGCAGGGCGAGCAGGCGGCCCGGACGATCCGCGCGCAGGCCGACAGGCAGGCGACGGTCATCGTGGCTGAGGCCAACCAGCGCGCCGACGAGATCAAGGGTGACGGCGACGCGCAGCGTAACCGCATCTTTGCGACGGCGTTCGAGCAGGATCCTGATTTCTTCTCGTTCTATCGCTCGATGCAGGCCTATCAGGACGGCATGAAGAGCGACACGACGCGCATGGTGATCTCGCCGTCGTCGCCGTTCTTCCGCTACCTGACCGACCCGAGCGGCAACGCGCTGGCGGTTCCGGAGCGGGCGACGCCCGGCACGCCGGCCCCGCCGAAGGCCGCGACGCCGGCTCCGCCGAAGGCCGTGACGCCGGCCCCGGCGGCAACTGAACCGGCGCCCGCCGCGACGCCGTGACGGACTTCGTCACCGCGCTGGGACTCGTCCTCGTCATCGAGGGCGTGTTCTACGCGGTGGCGCCCACGGTTGCGAAAACCCTGATGCGGCAAGGAATTGCCGCATCAGATTCCATGCTGCGAGGATGCGGGCTGATTGTGCTCGCGATCGGCGTTGCGGTGGTTTGGCTGGCGCGCTCCTGACCCTCGGCGGCGGCGCGCTTCGCGCTAGATGTATCGAAGTCGCGGTCGTGTCATGCTGGACGGCGACGCCAGAGGAGAGATGCAGATGGCCGCGGCCAACAAGAAGACCTATCGCCTGTGCCTCGCGGCCGCCCTCGGGGCGCTGCTGAGTACCGCGACGCCCGCCTTTGTTCCGCCTGCCATGGCGCAGGGCCCGGAATCGGTCGCCGACCTCGCCGCCGGCCTCGTCGATTCGGTGGTCAACATCTCGACGTCGCAGACGATCGAGGGATCGCGCGGCGTTCCCACGCCGCAGGCGCCCGAAGGGTCGCCCTTCCAGGAATTCTTCGACGAGTTCTTCAACAAGCAGAAGGACGGCACGGACAATTCGCCGCCGCGCAAGGTGCAGTCGCTCGGCTCCGGCTTCGTCATCGACGCCTCCGGCATCATCGTCACCAACAACCACGTCATCGAAGGCGCCGACGAGATCGTCGCCAATTTCAATGACGGCTCGAAGCTGACGGCGACGCTGCTCGGTCGCGACGAGAAGACCGACATCGCCGTGCTGCAGGTCAAGCCGACCGCCGCCAAGCCGCTCAAGGCGCTGAAGTTCGGCTCGTCGGATGCGATGCGCGTCGGCGACTGGGTGATGGCGATCGGCAATCCGTTCGGCCTCGGCGGCACCGTGACCGTCGGCATCGTCTCGGCCCGCAACCGCGACATCAATTCCGGCCCCTACGACAATTTCATCCAGACCGACGCCGCCATCAATCGCGGCAATTCCGGCGGCCCGCTCTTCAACATGAAGGGCGAGATCATCGGCATCAACACGGCGATCATCTCGCCCTCGGGCGGCTCGATCGGCATCGGCTTCGCCATCCCCTCGGACGCTGCCGTGCATGTCGTGCAGCAGCTGCGCGAATTCGGCGAGACCCGCCGCGGCCTGCTCGGCGTGCGCATCCAGCAGGTGACGGACGAAATCGCCGAGAGCCTCGGCATGCCCGCCGCGCGCGGCGCGCTGGTAGCCGGCGTCACCGAGAAGGGACCGGCGGCGGAAGCCGGCATCCAGCCGGGCGACGTCATCCTGTCCTTCGACGGCCGGCCGGTCACCGAGATGCGCGATCTGCCCCGCCTCGTCGCGGACGCGAACATCGACAAGCTCGTCGACGTCGTCGTGATCCGCAAGGGCAAGGAAATGACCCTCAAGGTGAAGGTCGGACGCCTGACCGAGGCCGCCGAGAAGGCCGAGGACAAGCAGGCGCCGGCTCCCGTGGAGCCGCCGAAGCCGGTCGTCACCGAACTGCTCGGGCTGACGCTGTCGGAGCTGACGCCGGAACTGCGCGCGCAGTTCTCGATCGCGCCCGAGGTGAAGGGCGTCGTGATCACGGCGATCGACGCGGGCAGCGCCGCCGCGGAGAAGGGCGTTGCGATCGGCGAGGTCGTCGTCGAGGTGTCGCAGGAGCCCGTAGCGCTGCCGGCCGAGGTGACGACGCGCATCGAGGCGCTGAAGAAGGACGGCCGCCGCTCGGCGCTGTTCCTTATCGCCAACAAGGCGGGCGAACTACGCTTCGTCCCGCTGAAGCTCGACGAGTAGAGGGCCTTCATCTCTCCCTGAGGGGAGAGGTCGACGGCCGCAGGCCGGCGGGGTGGCGCCATCTCGGCGCCGCCTCTTGCACCCCTTTGAGCTTTCCAGGCCGATTGACCGGCTCCGCCATCATCCTGAGGTGCTTCGCGTGAGCGAAGCCTCGAAGGAGGATCCAGCGGAGCATTCTGGTGTGCAGGCGAGGTCAGAGCCGTTCTCTGGACCCTCCTTCGAGGCCCGGCTTCGCCGGGCACCTCAGGATGATGGTCGAGTTCCGGGAATGGAACCTGGGAGATCGACGAGCAGCGCCTTACCCTGCTTCGCGAGATGCCGGCGAGAGTCTCTGCGGCTGGCAAGCAAGACCCTCACCCAACCCTCTCCCGCAAGCGGGTGAGGGCTTTGGGCCGGTGTGGCTGAACCGTGGACACCGAGTGCAGTGGGGCTCCCTCTACCGCTTGCGGGAGAGGGTTGGGGTGAGGGGCTTCTGGCCTACCGCCCCTCGAACGCTTCCCGCTTCAGCCGGTAGAGCACATGCGGGCGCAGCGGATGGCCTTCCGCAATGCCCGGATGGTCGAAATCGTCGGCCGGATTCCTCGTCATGCCGAGGCGCTGCATCAGTCCGGCCGAGCGCGTGTTGAGCTTGGCCGTGAAGGAGACGATCTCCGGAAAATCGTGCTCGGCGAAAGCCGCCGCGAGCACCGCTTCCGCCGCCTCGCGCGCATAGCCCATGCGCCAGAACGGCCGGGCGAGGCGCCAGCCGATCTCGACCGACGGGGCGAAAGGCGCTTCCGGAAACACGTCGAACAGACCCGTCATGCCGACAAAGGCCCCGGTCGAGCGTTCTTCCAGCGCATAATTGCCATAGCCGCGCGCGTCCCAATGCGCCTCGATCCGATCGACGAGCGCATCCGACTCCGCCCGGCTCAGCACGTGTGGAAAGAATTCCATCACTTCCGCATCGGCGCACATCGCGGCGAAGGGCGCGCGGTCGGCGTCCTGCCAGCGGCGAAGGCGGAGGCGGGACGTCTCGATCGGCTTCATGCGGCGAAGTCGCTCCGGCGATAGCCCTGGGCGAAGAGCAGGGCGGTCAGATCGTTGTGGTCGACCCGGGCAGCGGCCTCGGCGGCGACCTTCGGCTTCGCATGATACGCGATGCCGAGGCCGGCGGCGCGGATCATTGCAAGATCATTGGCGCCGTCGCCGACGGCCAATGTCTCGATCTTCGAAAGGGAGAGGCGTCGGGCGAGATCCATCAGCGCCGAGAGCTTGGCTTCCTGGCCGAGGATCGGCTCCTCGACCGTGCCGGTCAAAACGCCGTCGGCGTGGTTCAGGATGTTGGCGCGGTTCTCGTCGAAGCCGATCTGGGCGGCGACCGGGCCGGTGAACAGCGTGAAGCCGCCCGAGACCAGCGCGGTATAGGCGCCGTTCGCCTTCATGGTGCGGATCAGTTCCGGCCCGCCCGGCATCAGCTTGATGCGCTCCGCGAGCACCGTATCGACGACGGAGAGCGGCAGGCCCTTCAGCAGGCCGACCCGCTCGCGCAGCGCCGGCTCGAAGGCGATCTCGCCGCGCATGGCGCGCTCGGTGATTTCGGCGACATAGGGCTTCAGCCCGGCCATGTCGGCGAGCTCGTCGATGCATTCCTGGCCGATCATGGTCGAATCCATGTCGGCGATCAGCAGCTTCTTTCGCCGTCCGGCGATCGGCTGCGCCACGACGTCGACCGGGCGGCCGTCGATCATCTCGAGAAGATCGTCGCGAATAACGTTGAGACCGTTCTCGCCGGCGGGCAGCGCCACGTCGCAGGCCTCGCCATCGGCGAGCCAGTCGGGCCGGCCGGCGCCGGGCAAGTCGGCGGCCTCATCCACCACCTCCGAAAGCGATGCCGCGTGTTCCGGCCGTGCTATGAACGTGGCGACATATTCGAACGGAGCGGTATCGGACGGCATGGGGAACCTGAATTCAGCGAAAATGGGACCTGCCGTCCTGATAGCCGGGCCGACCGCGAGCGGCAAGTCGGCGCTAGCGCTGGAGCTGGCGCGCCGGCACGGCGGCGTCGTCATCAATGCCGATTCGATGCAGGTCTATCGCGAGCTGCGCATCCTCTCCGCCCGCCCGGATCCGGACGAGGAGGTGCAGGCGCCGCACCGTCTCTACGGCCATGTCGCGGCAGCCGAGCGCTATTCGGTGGCCCGCTGGCGCGAAGATGCGAAGGCGGCACTGGAAGCCGCATGGCGAGACGGCCAGCTGCCGATCGTGATCGGCGGCACCGGGCTCTATTTCAAGGCGCTGACCGAGGGGCTCTCTTCGATCCCCCCGATCCCGGCCGAGCATCGCGCGCGCGTTGAGGCGCGGGCCGACGCCGAGGGCGTGCCGGCCCTGCACGCCGCGCTGCAAAAGCTCGATCCGGAAAGCGCCGAGCGGCTGGCGCCGCTCGATCGCACGCGGGTGCTGCGCGCGCTGGAAGTCGTCGAGGCGACCGGGCGCTCGATCGGGGAATGGCAGAGGGAGACGGGCGCGCCGCCGCTGGTCGACGCAGCATCGGTACGCCGGATCGTGCTCGAGCCGGAAAGGGCGGTGCTCTACGAGCGCATCGGCCGGCGTTTCGACGGCATGGTGGAGCGCGGCGGAATCGCCGAGGCGGAGGCGCTGATCGCGCTCGGTCTCAATCCGGCGCTGCCGGCGATGAAGGCGATCGGCATTCGCGAGTTCGGCGCCCATCTCGCCGGCGAGCTTGCGCTCGACGAGGCGATCGAGCGCGCCAAGATGGAGACACGCCGCTATGCCAAGCGGCAGGGCACCTGGTTCCGCAACCAGATGGCGGATTGGGAGCGCCACGCACCCGGCGCGGCGCTCCCGGAGATCAGCTTGCGATCTGCATGACGACGCGGCCTTCGATCTTGCCGGCGCGCATCTCGTCGAAGATGGCATTGATGTTGTCGAGCTTGTCCCAGCTGTAGTGCGGCGTGACCAGGCCATCGGCCGCGAACTCCAGCGATTCCGCCAGATCCTGCCGTGTGCCGACGATCGAGCCGCGAATGGTGATGCGGTTCAGCACGACGTCGAAGATCGGCGTCGGGAAATCGCCGGGCGGCAGGCCGACCAGAGCCAACGTGCCACGGCGGCGGACCATGCCGAGCGCCTGCGCGAAGGCGGGGCGGGAGACGGCGGTGACGAGCACGCCGTGCGCGCCACCATCGGTCGCCTTGCGGATCGCGGCGGTCGGGTCGCCTTCCGAGGCGTTGACTGTCACCTCAGCGCCGAGTTCGCGGGCGAGCTTCAGCTTGTCCTCGCTGATATCGACGGCGGCGACGTGCAGGCCCATGGCCTTGGCATATTGCACGGCCATGTGGCCGAGGCCGCCGATGCCGGAGATCACCACCCACTGGCCGGGCTTCGCCTCGGTTTCCTTGAGGCCCTTGTAGACCGTGACGCCGGCGCACATGACGGGCGCGGCGGCGCCGAAATCGAGCTTCTTCGGGATGTGGCCGATATAGTTCGGGTCGGCCAGCACATAGTCGGCATAGCCGCCATTGACGGAATAGCCGGTGTTCTGCTGCTCGTTGCAGAGCGTCTCCCAGCCGGAGAAGCAGTGCTCGCAATGGCCGCAGGCCGTGTAGAGCCACGGCACCCCGACGCGGTCGCCTTCCTTGACACCCTTGACGTCGCGGCCGACGGCGGTGACGAAGCCCGAGCCCTCATGGCCGGGGATGAAGGGCGGCGTCGGCTTCACCGGCCAGTCGCCCTCGGCGGCGTGCAGGTCGGTATGGCAGACGCCGCAGGCCTCGACCTTCACCAGGATCCGGTCGTGCCGCATTTCGGGGATGGGAACTTCCTCGATCGTCAGCGGCTTGCCGAATTCCCGGACAACGGCGGCTTTCATCGTCTTCATCGCGACCTCCTTGATGGGCGTATCGATAGGACATCCTGAGTGTATGGTTGGGAGCGAATAAAACCAAATAGTTGTAGCCCGCCCATGATCTCGATCAATTGCCATTGTCGTGACAGACCGTTGACCGCGCAGGGAAGGCGGGATTTGCTGGCGGTCGTCCATGGGAACCCGCAAGGAATGATCTCATCATGCGCCTGCTGCCCGCCTCGCTCGCCTTCATCACCCTCCTGTCGCTGCCCGCGCTCGCCGCGGCCGGAGAGAGCGTAGTGACGCTCGAGGGCGGGATCGCCGCCACGCTCAACCTGCCGGAGGGCGCCACTAGCGCCCCGGCGGTCCTGATGCTGCACGGCTTCGGCTCGTCGCGCGACGAGGTCGGCGGCATGTATGCCCGCGAGGCGGCGGCGCTCGCCAAGGAGGGCATCGCCTCGCTCCGCATCGATTTCCAGGGCTTCGGCAAGAGCGACGGCGACACGGGCGCGACGACGATCGATGGCCAACTCGCCGACGCCAAGGTCGCGGCCGATTTTCTCGCCAAGCAGGCCGGCATCGATCCGAAGCGGCTCGGCGTGCTCGGCTTCTCGCTCGGCGGCGGCGTTGCCACGCTGCTCGCCGCCGACGAGCCCGAGCGCTTCAAGACGCTGGTCACCTGGTCCTCGGTCGGTGATTTTTCCAAGGATATGAAGGGTTCGATCGGCGCCAAGGCGATCGCCACCGCCGAGACGGAGGGCGTCGTCGGCCTCGATCTCGGCTGGCGCACCATCGTGCTGAAGAAGGGCTTCTTCGACAGCCTCGAGACGCATAAGATCGACAAGGCGATCGCGAGCTATCCGGGAGCCTATCTCGCCATCGCCGGCGCGAAGGATTTTTCCGCCGCCTATCCGGAAGGTTTTGCCAAGCTCGCCAAGGGCTCGTCGAAGGAAGTCTGGATCGTGCCGGAGGGCGACCACATCTATGGCAGCCTGGGCGCCGACCAGACGATGGCCGACAGCGTGATCGCGAAGACGGCGGCGTGGTTCAGGAAGACGCTTTGAGGGCAGGCGCGACGCCTCCGTACCGGCCGGGCTGAAGCGCCAGTCACCACCGCCCTCGACGCGCCACGCCGGCTGGGCGGGAGTGCGTCGCATGCGCGGACGGCTCGTCATGGCTGCCTTGGCCACCTCCATGGCCCTCTGGATGGCAACGGCTTCGGCCGCGCCGGACGGACTGCCGCGCCTCTATCTCGAAGATTTTCGTCTCGGCAATGCGCCGGAAGCCGAGCGCGTGCCCGGCTGGCGGCGGCTCGATGCCGAGCGCGCGGACGCCGACGCGCTTTCGGGATGCCGGGCGCTCGGCTTTGACTGCAGCGACGATCCGGATCCGGAACGGGCGGCGGAACGCTTCCTGAAGCCCGAGATCGTCGCCGGCCCCTATCGCGGCACCGCGCGGATCGCTCTGCAGCGCGGCGCCAGCTACTACGCCAAGTTCGACGCGCCGCCGGGCTTCAGCATCTGCCGGGCCGGCATCGATCTCGTCGACGGTTTCATCAGCCGCGGCGCCGTCTTCGCCGGCTCGATCCAGCGCAACGGCCGCGACGGGCTCGGCGTCTATGCGGCCCTGCCGGAGCCCGGCGGCGGCGGAATCGCCTTCCGCCTGTTGATCGCCACCGTGCCGGAGGCCCGCTTCGACCGCGAGGCCTGCTGGCCGGACGGCACCATCGTCTTCCTCTGCGCCGGCCGGGATCGCTGCCGGCCGAGCCGCGCCTATCCGGAAACAGACCTGAGATGATGGTCACACCCTGAACTCTTGACCTTCCAGTCAATCTTTTGGATGAATCCGCGCCTTACCAAGCGGAAGGCGCGGGCGTCGGGGGACCCTTACAGATCGCCGGCCGTGATTGCCAAGGGAACGATCCCAACATGCAGCGCCTCTCGACCCGCCTGGTCCCGGAACGGCATCGGCTCGCCTTCGTGCATGATTTCGTCGCGCGCCACGTCGTCGGCATGGAGTTTCGGCCGGCCGATCCGCAGAGCTTCCATGTCGATCTCGCGGCCCATGCCCTGCCGGATGCGGTCACGCTGGCGCAGGCGCATTATTCGCCGCTCGACGGCAAGCGCTCGCGCGCGCTTATCGGCGACGGCCGCGATGACTACCAGCTGATGATCCATTCGACCGAGCACGAGGTCTCCGTCGACGGCAAGGCCCCGATCACGGTCGCGGCCGGCGACCTGATGATCGTCAGCCAGGCCGTCTGGACCGAATGCCGGCTGCCGGAGACCTGGCTCCGGGTCGTCGCGCTGGAGCGGACGCGGCTTGCCCGCCTGCTGCCGCGCATCGACGCGCGTGGCTGCTACATCATTCCCGCTGCTACGCCGGGGCTGCGGCTCTTCGCCGGCTATGCCGAGCTCCTGCGCCAAAGTCCGCCGGGCGATGCCGAGGCGGCGGCGCTCGCCGCGCGTCATCTCTATGACCTCGTCGCCCATCTTCTCGGCGGCGTCGTCCCCGGCGATACGGCGCGGGCCGGCGGGGGCATCGGCGCGGCGCGGCTGGCGCTGGTCAAGAAGGAGATCCTCGCGCGGCTCACCGATCCCGAACTCGACATCGGCGCGATCGCGCGCCGGCAGGGCGTCACGCCGCGCTACATCCAGCGCCTGTTCGCGGCCGAGGGCGCGAGCTTCACGGAATATCTGCGCGAGAGCCGGCTGCAGCTCGCCATACGCTCGCTGCGCGAGGACCGCACCGGATCGATCGCCGACATCGCGTTCGCCGCCGGCTTCCAGGACCTGTCGCATTTCAACCGCGTCTTCCGCCGCCGTTTCGGCTGCACGCCCTCGGACGTCCGCGCCGAGGCACTTGCCGGCCGGTCCGGCTGATCCGGCCCTCTCCCTTTCGTTTCTGCTTCCTTTCGCTTCGCAAAACGCGCTGTCGGTTCGCACCCGGCCGCATCCGTTCGCCGGCCGCCAAGACGGGGCTTTCGCGCCGGCCTAGACCGGTCGCCTCGGCGGAATGGCCGCCATCCGTGACGGGCCGGGGGGCTCCGGACAATTTTGCGCAGGCGACAGGCGAGCGGCTCCGCGAGGGCGGCATCGCCCGGCCCGCCCTGTGCGCGAGACATGGGAGCGAATGAGAAATGCGATTGATCGTGATGCTGATGGCGGGGCTCGCGC
The DNA here is from genome assembly GCF_016629525.1 of Kaistia sp. 32K. GTDB lineage: Bacteria > Pseudomonadota > Alphaproteobacteria > Rhizobiales > Kaistiaceae > Kaistia. The sequence continues at coordinate 3,206,444 of NZ_AP024269.1, read as the reverse complement.
TTTCGGGCTGCAGCCAGACGACGATGGAGACCGCGTCGGCCGGTCCCGCCGGCAAGAGCCGCGAAGCTGGCGCCAGAGAGGGAAAGTCGGCCCGGCAGGCGCCGGTGCGCCAGGCTTCCGCGGCGGCCTGTGCCGAGGCGGCCAAGAAGGCGGCTGACGCGCAGATGGGCGCGGCGATGGTGGGCGGGGCGCTGTCAATGGTCGGCGGCTTCGGCGGTTATGCCGGGCAGGCCGGCATGGTCGCGGCGCAGGCGGCCTCCGTCGGCGGCTCGCTGGTGCAGCAGCAGGCGAGCCAGAAGGCCGAAGCCGAGATGAGGGCGTCATGCTGACCGCCGCTCGCCTCCAGCGCCGGAGGGCTTTCCGGCGCGCCGCCCTGACGCTCGCCGGGCTGCTGCCCTTTCTCGCCGTCGCCTTCTCCGTCTCGCCGGCCAGGGCGCTGACCCGGCAGGAGGCGATCGTCGTCGTGAAGCTGATCACGGCGCTGTCGCCGGAATTCGGCAAGCTCGCCTATGACGAGGCCGCCGCTGACGACTGGTTCGAGGCCGATGCCGAAAGCGACAACCGCATCACCCGCGCCGGCTTCACCCGCGAGAGCTGGCGCATCGCGCTCGGCGCCACCGTGACCGGCTATGTCGCGTGCATGCCGGAGGCGGAGTTTCGCGCCATGCTGACGACGATCCGCCTGCGGGCGGAAAATCGCGGCACGCTCGACGGCGCCCAGCGCCGCGCCATGCTGGAACTCGTCGACGAGGTGACGGTCCGGCTCGAGGCGATGCGGATCGAAGGCCACGACCATGCCGAGATCGTCCGCCCGCTGGCGTCCCGCCTGCGCCGGGTGATGGTCGACTGAGCCCGTGCCGACAAACCCTGCCAGCGGATCCGCCCCTTGCCCGCCGGCAGGACCGCCCTGCCGGAGATCTCCCGTCTCCGGCAGGGCTTTTTCGCCGCGCGCGATCCAGCGGTGGACGATCTCGCGCGCGCCCCATTTTCCAGCGTCTGCCCGGCATTTCGTCATGCCGGCGTCGCGCGCTTCTGCTACATCGTCGCCCAGGCGGCTTCGGCTGCCCGGCGCCCGCGCGAAGCGGGTGCGCCGATCCGCGCCCCCTGAAAAGGCACCTTGGGAGGGGGAGAGCGCGGGCGGCGCGACCGGGCGACGGCGAGGCTGCCCGAAACGACCTCTCACGCGCCAGAAAGCCTCCCGTCGTGTCCTCCGATCCGGTCCTCAAGGGCCTTCTTCTCGGCTTCGCCGCCTTTGCCGCCTATGCCTTTTCCGATGCCAGCGTCAAATTCCTCGGCGGCCTGCCGCCCTACGAGATCGCCTTCATCGGCTCGCTGTTCGGTCTCCTCGCGGTCCCCTTCCTGAAGAAGCCGGACGATCGCTGGATCGACATCGTGCGCACGACCAACCGGCCGCTCTGGCTGGTGCGCTTCGCCGCCAATGGCGCCGCCACGATCGGCAGCGTCATCGCCTTCAGCCATCTCTCGATGGCGGAGGCCTTCGCGCTCATCTTCCTGCTGCCGGCCTTCGTCACCATCATGTCGGTCGTCTTCCTGAAGGAGCCGGTCGGCCTGAAGCGCTGGAGCGCCGTGATCATCGGCTTCGTCGGCGTGCTGATCGTGCTCCGCCCCGGCTTTCGCGAGCTCTCGATCGGCCATCTCGGCGCCGTGGTGGGCGGCCTCGGCGGCGCCATCTCGATCGTCGTCTTCCGCGCCATCGGCCCGCGCGAGAAGAACATCTCGCTCTATGGCGCCGGCGTGCTCGGCACCTTCTTCCTCTGCGGCGTCCTGATGATACCGTCCTACGCGCCGCCGGGCCTCGCGCAGATCGGCTGGCTCGCCGGCTACGGCATCCTCTGCGCGCTCGGCAACGTCCTTTTGATGCTCGCCGCCTTCCGCGCGCCCGCGGCGCTGGTCGGCCCGACGCAGTACAGCCAGATGCTCTGGGCGATCGGGATCGACTATTTCGTCTTCAACATCCACCTGGAGCTACCGATGCTCCTCGGCATCGTCCTGATCATCGGCTCCGGCATTTTGACGCTCTGGCGCGAGAAGGCGCGGGGAACCAAGCTGCCGCCGTCCGTGGCGGCGGAAGGGCAGGCGGGGCTGGTGGAGGCCGCCACAGCGCCTCCGCGACACGCCGCCCACTACGCCCCGAGTGTGGTCCCGGCGGAATAGGGGCGCGGACAAGGCTGTGGCTTCCCCGCATTAGGAAGTTTCGGAATGCCAAGCACGCGAGCATCCAGCGCGGCTTCGACGCGCATCAGTGGAGCCTGCGACACGCGGGCCGCCGCTTCATCGCCCCTTTTGGGCACGAGATCGTGCCGGTAAACTGGCTCCGTCATTTTGATGTGTTGGCGTGAGAAGGCGCGGGAGTTGGAAGGCGGGCCTATATCAAGATTGTTGTGGTGATGTCCCGGCAATGTAGGGTAGCGTTGTTGCTCTATGTTTGCCGACTAGCGGGGGCGTGATTGGCAGGAAGTCAAAAAGAGGAGTTTGAGGCTCTTCTGAGACCGGGATTTCATCCCCACGATGTAGTAACATTGCGACAGCTTTGCGTGGCTGCTTTCCCGAAGTCTGCAACCCGTGCTTCGCTTATGACAACGCTCGAGGAACTCGTCGCCATGATTCCCATAACCGCATTGAAGGGCGGATATGGGTCGATGGAAGTTTTCTTACCAAGAAAGAGAACCCTGACGATGTCGATCTTCTGCTTGAGGTCGATCAGGTATTTCTAGATCGCGCAACAGCCGATCAGTGTGGTTTTATCAATTGGTTCCAAGAATCCAATCTGTACGAAAAATTCCGCTGTGATAACTATCTTCTTGTGAAAGGAAGCGGGCCCGAGAGTGAATATATGTTCGCCTACTGGCTACGCCAATTTGGATTTAGTCGAAGTAATGAGATGAAGGGGCTTGCAACAATACACATACCTTCGGCGGTGGAATTGTGAGCGAACTTCAGCGCATCATTGAGATGATTCAGGAAACAGACGTAGCCTTCGCGGAAGTGCAACGTCTCTCTTTGGAAAATCCAAATGATCCCTCGTTTGAGCTAAATGCTCGGAGTTTAGAGAAGCGGCGGGGAGATCTCGCTAGGCGTCTTAGAAATAAACTGTATGCCAGCCAAACTGAACTGGTTACTTATCGAATTAGTAGGAGTTGGTCCGATAGCTATCCTGCAAAGGCTGTATCTGCGTCCGTTTATGCTTTTCAGGAACTAGTCACCGCTATATTCGATGCGATCCACAATGGCCCAAAAAAGAGATTTAGGCCTTCGGCAGAGGTCGTTGAGAGCTCGACCTTCGAGTTTGCAGGGGCAAGTCCGGGATCAGTTATAATATCGCTCGCTGCGCCTGACGATAGGCTTCTATTTGGCGACACTCAGTTTGGGTTGACGTTAAATCTTGTTGAAAAAGTTTTGGGCGCTAGAGATAGCGATGCTCTTTTTTCTATTGCCGAAGAAATTGGCGTGGCTGCGATAGCGAAGGTATATTCTTGGGCGAACGCAAGCGAAATATATGGTCTAGACACGAACATTAAATGGGGTGGTGTTTCGTCGGTTGGTCGTGACATTTCTATTAGCCGTGATGATGCTTCTACTATCAAGGCAATTATTGGTAGCCGCAGTGAAGAGAGCTCTAGGTCGGTGCATATGTACGGAATTCTGCTTGGATTTGATGGCGCTAGATCTTACTTTCATTTCAAAGAATTCGGTGACAATGGCGCTGAGATCACAGGCGGCGTAGATTCAAATCTGTCCCACTCTTGGACTACCGGCTTGGCCTATCGTGCCGAGGTCCTCCGGACAGACCGGATTGTCTATTCAACCGGTGAGGAGAAGATAGATTGGATTTTATTGTCTCTTAATTCTCTACCCGATGGAACATAGGCCTGTGTTGTTGTGCCGTCGGCAACTGGACGCCTGAAATCGGGGTTGAAGACAGCCCTACCTAATTTCCCGCAATCCTCACCCCCTTTCCGCGCAATTTTCTTCTCCGGGGGTTGACGGCTTGCGCCGGCTGCGCCATGTTCCGCGAAATTTAATCGAAGGGCCCGGACATGATCCGCCGCGACGTTATTGTACTTAGAGAGCGCACTGCCTGATGGTCTAAAGCCGTCACGATAGGTAGTGCGCGAAAATGGGCCCCGAGAGGGCCTTTTTTATTGGCTTGATGGAACTGACAGAGAAGGCGGATACGGCGATGAAAATCCGCGACGGAGCGAAACGATGACACGGCAGATGACCGGCGCAGAGATGGTCGTTCAGGCATTGATCGACCAGGGCGTGGAGCACCTCTTCGGCTATCCCGGCGGCGCCGTACTGCCGATCTATGACGAGCTCTTCCAGCAGGACAAGATCCAGCACATCCTCGTCCGCCAGGAAGGCGGCGCCGGGCATTCGGCCGAAGGCTATGCCCGTTCGACCGGCAAGGTCGGCGTCGCGCTCGTCACCTCCGGCCCCGGCGCCACCAACATGGTCACCCCGCTGACCGACGCGCTGATGGATTCGATCCCGATGGTCTGCATCACCGGCCAGGTCGCGACGCACCTGATCGGCTCCGACGCCTTCCAGGAGGCCGACACCGTCGGCATCACGCGCCCCTGCACCAAGCACAACTGGCTGGTCAAGGACGTCAACGACCTCGGCCGCATCCTGCACGAGGCCTTCTATGTCGCGCGCTCCGGCCGTCCCGGCCCGGTCGTCGTCGACATCCCGAAGGACGTCCAGTTCGCCACCGGCACCTATCAGGGCCCGACCCGCGTCGAGCACAAGACCTATCGCCCGCAGGTCGAGGGCGATCCGGCGGCGGTCCAGGCCGCGGTCGAGCTGATCGCCAAGGCCAAGAAGCCGATCTTCTATACCGGCGGCGGCGTCATCAATTCCGGCCCCGAGGCGTCGGCGTTGCTGCGCGAGCTCGTCCAGCTGACCGGCTTCCCGATCACCTCGACGCTGATGGGTCTCGGCGCCTATCCGGCTTCCGACAAGCAGTGGCTGGGCATGCTCGGCATGCACGGCACCTATGAAGCCAACAACGCCATGCACGATTGCGACGTCATGGTGAACATCGGCGCGCGCTTCGACGACCGCATCACCGGCCGCCTCGACGCGTTCTCGCCCGGCTCGAAGAAGATCCACATCGACATCGATCCGTCCTCGATCAACAAGAACGTCCGCGTCGACATCGGCATCGTCGGCGACGTCGCGCATGTGCTGAAGGCGATGCTCGCCGCCTGGAAGTCGGCCGGCCACAAGGCCGACAAGGCGGCGCTGAAGAGCTGGTGGGGCGAGATCGACCGCTGGCGCGCCCGCAACAGCCTGGGCTTCCGCCAGAACAGCGAGACGATCCTGCCGCAGCACGCGATCCGCACGCTCTATGAGCGGACGCGCGGGCACGATGTCTACATCTCGACGGAAGTCGGCCAGCACCAGATGTGGGCGGCGCAGTATTTCGGCTTCGACGAACCGAACCGCTGGATGACGTCGGGCGGCCTCGGCACGATGGGCTACGGCCTGCCGGCGGCGATCGGCGCGCAGACGGCGCATCGCGACGCGCTCTGCATCGACATCGCCGGCGACGCCTCGATCCTGATGAACATCCAGGAGCTGTCGACGGCGATCCAGCATGAGCTGCCCGTCAAGGTGTTCATCCTGAACAACCAGTACATGGGCATGGTGCGCCAGTGGCAGCAGCTCTTGCACGGCAACCGCCTGTCGCACTCCTACACCGACTCGCTGCCCGATTTCGTCAAGCTGGCCGAGGCCTATGGCGCGACCGGCATGCGCTGCGAGAAGGCGTCGGAGCTCGAGGGCGCGATCGACGCGATGATCGCGGCCAAGGGGCCGGTGCTGTTCGACTGCCGCGTCGCCAATCTCGCCAATTGCTTCCCGATGATCCCGTCGGGCAAGGCGCATAACGAGATGCTGCTGCCGGAAGACGCAACCGACGAGGTCATCGCCAACGCGATCGACGCCGCCGGCAAGGCGCTGGTCTGAGGAAGCGGCAGGACTGAAGTCGTCGTCCCGGGCGAAGTTCCGCCCGGGATCCATTCCGCCGAGAACCGTCACGGCCGAATGGATTCCCGCCTTCGCGGGGATGACGGCGAGGCTTTCGATTTCAGGCGGATGTCGACCGAATATTGGAGAACAAGATGCAGCCCGGATCCGTCTACGCGATCAAGGAAGGCAAGGATAAGACCGAGCAGCACACGCTTTCGGTGCTCGTCGACAACGAACCGGGCGTTCTAGCCCGCGTCATCGGCCTGTTCTCGGGGCGGGGCTACAACATCGAGAGCCTGACCGTCTCGGAGACCGAGCACGAGAAGCACCGCTCGCGCATCACCGTCGTCACCACCGGCTCGGCCCAGGTGATCGAGCAGATCAAGGCGCAGCTGGAGCGCATGGTGCCGGTGCACCGGGTCATCGACCTGACGGTCACCGGCAAGGCGATCGAGCGCGAGCTGCTTCTGATCAAGGTGCGCGGCGCCGGCGACGACCGGGTCGAGGCGCTGCGGCTTGCCGATGCGTTCCGCGCCCGCGTCATCGACGCGACGACGGAGAGCTTCGTGTTCGAGCTGACCGGCCGCACCGACAAGCTCGACCAGTTCATCCTGCTGATGCAGCCGCTCGGCCTGGTCGAAGTCTCGCGCACCGGCGTCGCCGCCATCACGCGCGGCCCCGCCGCGACCTGATCGCGCCTTCAGGGATTGTTCAAAGAACAAAGGCCGGATCGCAGGATCCGGCCTTTCTTTTTTGGGGCTCCGGTCGGAGCGGGCTCCGCCCTAGACCAGCTCCACTTCCTCACGCGACCAGCCGATCGCCGGCGCGATGTGGTCGGCGATCGTCTTCAGCAGCTTGGCGTTGTAGTCGACGCCGAGCTGGTTCGGCACGGTGAGCAGCAGCGTGTCGGCGGCGCGCACCGCCTCGTCCTTGGCAAGCTCCGCCGCGATCGCGTCCGGCTCGCCGATATAGCTCTTGCCGAAGCGGGCGATGCTGCCGTCGAGATGGCCGACCTGATCCTGATCAGACCCGTCCCGTGCGCCAAAGTACATCCGATCGGTGTCGTCGGTGATCGGCAGCACGCTGCGCGAGACCGACACGCGGGGCTCGCGAGTCCAGCCCTTCGCCGCCCAGGTCTCGCGATAGACCCGGATCTGCTCGGCCTGCAGCTCGCTGAACGGCACGCCGGTATCTTCCAGAAGCAGCGTCGAGCTCATCAGGTTCATGCCCTGCTCGGCTGTCCAGATCGCGGTCTTCCGCGTGGCGGCGCCCCACCAGACGCGGTCGGCCAGACCCGGCGATTGCGGCTGGATCGCCAGCCGGCCCGTCATGCCGGTCATCTTGATGTCGGCGCGGGCGACGCCGGCGCCGGTGATCGTAGCGCGGAACATCTCCGTGTGGCCGCGCGCGAGCTCGGCGCCGCTCAGATCCTCGCCCGAATCATAGCCGAAGCTCTCCCAGCCGCGCTCGGCCGGTTCCGGCGAGCCGCGGCTGATGCCGAGCTGCAGCCGGCCGCTGCCGATCAGGTCGGTCGCGGCGGCTTCTTCGGCCATGTAGAGCGGGTTCTCGTAGCGCATGTCGACGACGCCGGTGCCGAATTCGATGCGCTTCGTCCGCGCCGCGATGGCCGCGAGCAGCGGGAAGGGCGAGGCGGCCTGGCGGGCGAAGTGGTGCACGCGGAAGAACGCGCCGTCGATGCCGATTTCCTCGGCAGCGACAGCGAGATCGATCGCCTGCAGCAGCGAATCCTGCGCGGTGCGCGCGAGCGAGCCGCGGGCGGCCTGCCAATGGCCGAACGACAGGAAGCCGATCTTCTTCTTCATGGGTTGCTCCTTGGGAAGCGGCCGCTTCCGATCGAGGGCGCCAGGCATGGCGACGGTCCGGCGCGGCGGTTGCCTGCGCCGGACGCTGTTGGTGCACATCTGAGGGCTGCCCTGCCGCCGCGCAAGTGGCGGGGAATGCGGCCTCCGGTTGACGGTGTGTTTCCCGGTACGGCCGAGGTGCTTCCCATCGCCGCCGCGCGAGCGGCTCTCGGCCGTTGCGGGAGATGCTGTGGCGGCTTTTGGTGTCGGGCCGCAAAGACCCTCACCCCAACCCTCTCCCGCGAGCGGGAGAGGGAGATCGACTGCGCTTGCCACCGGCTTGGTCGCGGCGCTGGACGGAGCGGGCAGGGCGCCGGCCGAAACCCGCTCCCGTTCGCGGGAGAGGGCAGGGTGAGGGGCTGCCGGCACGCTCGCATTGGACGCCCGAGCCAGGCGGCAGGCGCTCGCGGCCGGATCCTCGGATCGCCTTCATCGTGGCGTCTTCATGCCAGCCGATATTCATCCGCTAGAACGGAATCGCGCCGGCGAGGCGCTTGACCGCATGGCGGCGCTTCTATAAAACGCTGGAACCGTACCGTACGGTACACCGCAGTGCAGCATGAGCTGCGAACCGGCTGGCTCCACGGGCAGCCGGCGGATGTGGTGGACCGAGCCCCGCCGGGAAGAGCGAACTGACCGTGTCGTCCAACCTCCCCATCCCCTCCGGCAACGAGGCCTATTCGCCGCGCCAGAACGCCGTTCTGGAAAGCGCGCTGGCCCTGCTGGTCGAGGGCGGCGAGCGGGCGCTGACGACGGCGGGCGTCGCGCGCGCGGCGAACTGTTCCAAGGAAAGCCTCTACAAATGGTTCGGCGACCGCGACGGCCTGCTCGCGGCGATGATCACCTTCCAGTCGAGCAAGGTGAAGGCCGAGCCGAACGTCTCCGGCGCCCGGGGCAGGGCGGTTCTCGCCGTCCAGCTCGCCGGCATCGCGGCCAATCTTCTGAAGGTGCTCGCCGGCGACGTGTCGCTGGCGTTGAACCGGCTCGCCATCGGCCAGGCGCGGCGCGGCGAGGCCGATCTCGGCCTGCTTTTGCGCGAGCATGGCCGCAAGCCGATCGAGACGCGGTTGTCGGCGTTGCTGGAGGCCGGAAGGCGCGAGGGGCTGCTTGACTTCGCCGACACGCGCGAGGCCTATCGCACGCTGTACGGCCTCATCGTGCGCGACATGCATGTGCGCCTGCTGCTCGGCGACAGCCTCGACGGCGAGGCGCCGGGCGCGCGCGCGGCGCAGGCGATTGACGAATTCTTCCGGCTCTATGGCCGGGAAGAAAATACCGGACCGGCCCATGAGAGGACCGGCGCGGGAAACGAACGGACGGGATAGAAAGGACACCCCAATGCGCGTTTATTACGATCGCGATGCCGATCTCAACCTGATCAAGTCGAAGAAGGTCGCGATCATCGGCTACGGCTCCCAGGGCCGCGCCCATGCGCTGAACCTCAAGGATTCGGGCGCCAAGGACGTCGTCATCGCCCTGCGTGCCGGCTCGGCAACCGCCCAGAAGGCCGAGGCCGACGGCTTCCAGGTCAAGACGGTCGCCGAGGCCGCTGCCTGGGCCGACCTGATGATGATGGCCGCTCCCGACGAGCTGCAGGCCGACATCTACCGCGACGAGATCGCCGCCAACATCCGTGACGGCGCCGCGATCGCCTTCGCGCACGGCCTCAACGTCCATTTCGGCCTGATCGAGCCGAAGAAGACCGTCGACGTCGTCATGATCGCGCCGAAGGGCCCGGGCCACACCGTCCGCGGCGAATACCAGAAGGGCGGCGGCGTGCCGTGCCTGGTCGCCATCTCGCAGGACGCCTCGGGCAACGCGCTCGACCTCGCTCTGTCCTACGCCTGCGGCGTCGGCGGCGGCCGTTCGGGCATCATCGAGACGACCTTCAAGGAAGAGTGCGAGACCGACCTGTTCGGCGAGCAGGCAGTCCTCTGCGGCGGTCTGGTCGAGCTGATCCGCGCTGGTTTTGAGACGCTGGTCGAGGCCGGCTACGCGCCGGAAATGGCCTATTTCGAGTGCCTGCACGAAGTGAAGCTGATCGTCGACCTCATCTATGAGGGCGGCATCGCCAACATGAACTACTCGATCTCGAACACGGCCGAGTGGGGCGAGTACGTCACGGGTCCGCGCATCGTCACCGCCGAGACCAAGGCCGAGATGAAGCGCGTCCTCACCGACATCCAGACCGGCAAGTTCACGTCGGACTGGATGCAGGAATACCGCGCTGGCGCCGCCCGCTTCAAGGCGATCCGCCGCAACAACGACGCGCACCAGATCGAGGCCGTCGGCGCCAAGCTGCGCGAGATGATGCCCTGGATCGGCAAGAACAAGCTGGTCGACAAGGCCCGCAACTAAGGCTCGCGCAAGCCGCGCCTCCTCTTCTCCCTCCCCCTTGCGGGGAGGGCGGGGAGGGGGTACCGGCGCCGGCCGGCATCGATGAAGCTTTTGCGGAAGGGCGGAGGTCGTACCCCCACCCTAGCCCTCCCCACAAGGGGGAGGGAACGCGCGCATCGCTGCCTCCGGCAAGAGCCCAAACAAAAGCCCCGCGGAAGCGATTCCGCGGGGCTTTTTCTTGTTCGGTTGCTTGCGCTCAGTAGGAGCCGCGGCAGCGATATTCGTAGCCGTCCGCGCCGATGAACGTGTCGGACTCGGGGCTGTAGCTGCGATAGCGGTCGAGGCAGTAGTCGACATGAGCGCGCCAGGCGGCGCCGCGCGGGGGCGGGACTTCGTAGTCATAGGCATAGGCGCGGGGCTGCGATGCGATGGCGCCGATGCCGAGGCCGAGCAGGGTGCCGGCCGCGAGGCCGCCGATGACCGCGCCGCTGTTATCGCGGTGATAATGGCCGTAATAGTGCCGGCCGCCATACCAGCCATCGGCCGAAGCGGTCGTCGCGGTGGCCGAGACAGCGAGGATGCCAAGGACGCCGGCGAGCGACGCGGTAACGAAGCTTCTCATCGAAGCCTCCTGTTCGTGAAGCCTGAGATGGCGCGAATATCCGCGTGCATCGGGGCAAAACTATGACTTTGCAGACTGGAAGAAATTGCAAAGACTACCTGCGGTGGTAGGTATCTCCGTGAATTAACCAAATAGAAACCAAGACTAGACGTTGCAGCGTCTGTCTGGCTCCACCGGGAGGCGCGGCGGGCGGAGCGCGCGGCTGCGCGACGGATCCTTCCAGCCACTCCCGGAGGCACGCATCCGGCCTTCGCCGCGTCCCCTTCTTTGGTTGGAGCCTTTTTTGGGCGCGTTTTCTTGACGCGAACCGGTATCCACTTCGCTCGAAAACGCTCTAGGCTGGCACCAACCAAAAAAGGGGAAATGCCTTGTCTGAGGGAATCATTCTGGTCGATCCGTTGCCGCGGACGCTCGATCTCATCATGGAGCCGGATGTCCGCGCCCGGCTCGAGACGCTGGGCCGGCTCGTCATCTCGGAAGACGCGCCGATGTCGGACCAGCAGATCGACGAGCTCCTGCCGGAGACGGTGCTGATCTTCGGGCAGACGGCGCTGCCGCGCGAGCGGCTCGACCGGGCGAAGAAGCTGAAGGCGGTCATCAATGTCGAGACCAACTTCCTGCCCAATATCGACTATCAGGCCTGCCAGGAGCGCGGCATCTGGGTGCTGACGCCGGGCTCCGCCTTCGCGGCGCCGGTGGCGGAGGCGGCGCTCGGCATGGCGATCGATCTCGCCCGCGGCATCACCGCCGCCGATCGCGATTTTCGCGCCGGCACCGAGCAATATGGCCTCGCCGCCAATACCGAGACGTTCCGCTTCGCCGGCGCGGCGGTCGGCATCATCGGCCTCGGTGATCTCGGCAGGAATTTGCGCGAGCTGATCCGGCCGTTCCGCAATCCGGTCAAGGTGTTCGATCCCTGGCTGCCGGACGAGATCATCGAGCGGCATGATTGTCAGCCGGCCTCGCTCGACGAGTTGCTTTCGACCAGCCAGGTCGTCTTCGTCTTCGCCGCCGTGACCGGCGAGAACCAGGGTTTTCTGGGGAGCCGCGAATTCGCGCTGATACCGAAGGGCGCGGCCTTCCTGCTGATGAGCCGCGCGGCGGTGGTCGACTTTCCCGCCATGCTCGACGCGGTGCGTTCGGGCCATATCCGCGTCGCAACCGACGTGTTTCCGGAGGAGCCGGTGCCGGCCGACGATCCGGTCCGCAAGATGGAAGGCATTCTGCTTTCGGCGCACCGGACCGGCGGCACGGTCGATGCGCTGTTCTCGATCGGCCGCATGGCGGTCGCCGATGCCGAACTGATCCTGCGCGGCTTGCCGCCGCAGCTCTGTCGCCGCGCCGATCCGGCTCTGGCGAGCCGCCTGCGTTCGAAGCCCGTCAGCATCACCTGAAACGAAAGGGCCCGCCGGATGCCGGCGGGCCCATTTTAAACCCGGAGCGCTTTCCTTCACCCCGCCCGAGGGAGCGGTGAAAGATATGTTTCCTTATCTTCAGTACGACCCGCGGCAGCGATAGGCGTTGCCGTCGCGGCCGACGAAGGTGTCGGAGCGCTCGTCATAGGTGCGGTAGTTGTCGTAGCACCAGTCGGCATGCGCCTTCCAGCTGGCGCGGTAGGCGCGGCGCGGCGGCGGGGCGCGGTAGCCGTCGTCATAGACCGGGGCCGGGGCGGCGTAAGCCGGCGGCGCCACTTCGTAATCGCGCGGCGCGGCGAGCAGGGCGCCGATACCGAGGCCGACGGCGGCGCCGGCGGCGAGCGCGGCGTTGCGGCCGTCCCTGGCCGAGGCGGTCTCGGCCGTACCGACGATAGCGGTGATGCCGATCAGGGCTGCCATGGCGGCCGTTGCGATCTTCTTCATGCTGGTATCTCCCGTAGGGCGTTGGTGGTGTTTTATCGGGGGCCAGATGAATGCCCGCTGAATGACCGGAGAAGACGATGATATGGCTCGCCGCACAATGAACGCGGTCACAGCGGCAACCGCTATCCGTCTCGTGCTATGAAGGAATTCCCGGTTCCCTGGATGCATGAGGTCATCTTGTCCCGCCGCTTCGCCCTTCTCGACGTCTTCACCAAAGAACCGCTTGCCGGCAACCAGCTCGCCGTCGTGCTCGACAGCGAAGGCCTCAGCAGCGAGCGCATGCAGGCGATCACGCGGGAGTTCAATCTGGCCGAGACGGTGTTCGTCCAGCCGCCGGTTCAGCCCGGGCATCGGGCGAGCCTCCGGATCTTCAACCCGGCCCACGAGATGCCGTTCGCCGGCCATCCGACCGTCGGCGCCGCTGTGCTGCTGGCGCTGGAGACGTTCGGTCACGAGGCGGCCGGGCAGGACGCCGTGTTCGTCGTCGAGGAGAAGATCGGCGACATACGCTGCGCCGTGGCGCTGCATTCCGGCAAGGCCGGCCACGCCATCTTCGACGTGCCGCGCCAGGCGGTGAAGGTCGACACGCCGGTCGACGAGGCGGCGCTGGCGGCGATGCTGGGGCTGGTGCCCTCGGAGCTCGGCTTCGAGAACCACCGTCCCTCGGTCTATTCGGTCGGCGCTGCCCGCCTGATGGTGCCGGTGCGCGATCTCGCCGTCATCGCGCGCGTCCGCCCGTTGATCCAGCACTGGCGGAACGCCATGCCGGCCGGCGTCGACAGCCTCTATCTCTACACGCGCGAGACGACGACCAACGAACATCACTTCCACGCCCGCATGCTCTGGCTGGGCGAGGGGATCATCGAGGATCCCGCGACCGGATCGGCCGTCGCCGCCTTCGCCGGCGTGGTCGCCGACTTCGACCAGCTTCCGGCCGGAACGCACCGCTTCGTCATCGAGCAGGGGTTCGAGATCAACCGGCCGAGCCTGATCCACCTCGAGGTCGACATCGAGAACAACGCCCTGCACGCCAGCCGCATCGGCGGCGACGCAATTCTGGTCGCCCGCGGTACTCTGGACGTGTGAGGGTCTTCCGCCGCCGCAAGCGGCCCTAACGCTCCGCGCGAGCCTCCCGAGGGCGCGGCTGCATGGATCCCCGCCTTCGCGAGGATGATGGGGAGCGTGGGGCGTGTGTTGTGCGCGGGAATAGGCCGAGCTCCGAGGGCGGCCGTCGACGGTCTGGCTCCGGCGGCCCAGCAAACTCGCCGTCATCCCGGGCTTGACCCGGGATCCATTCAGCCGGGTTTTTCGCCGCGCGAAACGCGCCTCAGGCGTGGATGGGTGGATTCCTGCTTTCGCAGGGATGACGGGGAGGGTGGGGCTGGATGCCTCACCTCTCCATCAGGGAGGTGACGAGCAGAATCAGGGAGATGCGACGAGCAGAATTTCGTTTGTCGTCGGCTTCTCCCTCGCGGCGAGCGGTGAAGTGGGCCGTTCATTGGCCCGAGGCGTTTCCACACCCTCGCCGTCATCCCTGCGAAAGCAGGGATCCATGCCGCAGCTCGCGCGAGGGTTTGGGCAAAGGGCTGCGTGCGTTCGGATGACGGTGAGGGACGTGGGGGCGCTCTGCGTGAAACACGCCTCAGGCGCGGATGGATGGATCCCTGCTTTCGCAGGGATGACGGGGAGTATGGGGCAGGGCTCGCGCTTTGCCTCTCCCACAGAGGTGAGGCGCCCGCAGCGGTCATCACACCAGGGAACCCTACGATGTCAACGTAGTGCTCTCACGCCGAGCCTCTTGCATCTCGCTCTTCCGCGATCGCTGAGCGCGAGGGCCGTTACTCCGCTCCGGCCAAACTCCCGTCCAGCTTCTTCCCCAGCACCGTCGCCACCACATATTCGGCGCGGGCGCGGGCCGTGTGGTGGGTGAGCGTGTAGGCCCTCGCCTCTATCGCCATCTCGGCGAGGCGGGCGGGGTCCTTCAGCGCGGCGCGGACGGCGCGGGAAAGGCCGCCGGGCTCGACCGAATAGTAGAAGCAGTGCTCGCCCTCGCGGAACGGGCGGTGCTGCAGGATGGTCGGGTAGTTCATCAACGGCACGGTGCCGAGTTCGCTCGACTCGTAGTGGCGGTAGCAGTCCCAGCCATAGCCCATCGGCGACCAGGCGAGGCGGGCGGCCGCCAGGCGCTGGTGGAATGCCTTGCGGTCGAGCGGCTGGTCCGGCACGTCGATGACATAGCCCTCGTCGCGCAGCGCCAGCAGCTCCTTTATGCCGTCGGTGCGCACCGTGCTGTTCGGCCAGAGGTCGCCGGCGAAGAAGACGTCGGAGGTCTTTTCCGTCGTCGGCTCGATCGTCGGCTGCGAGGGATAGCCGAGATGGATCGGCTTGAGCTTGGCCATGCGGCGCTGCGCGCTCTTCTGCGAGCGCCAGCGGCGGCCGGGCAGGTCCCAATGGCTCGACTTGAAGAACACCTGCCAGCGATCGGCGGTCAGCTCGCGCTTGAAATAGCTGTGGCAGCGGTCGATCAGGCCGAAATTGTGCCGGCCGATGCCGAACGAGTCGTTGACGTCGATGACGGCGACCGGGACGGAGTGGAAATGGTGCAGCAGCCGCGCGGCGGCGATGGCGAAGAGGGCCTGCGGCGCGCGGATGTGGTAGTCGCGCAGCGCCGTCAGCCAGGTGCGCGGATGCCAGGCGGGGAGCGGCGCGCCGTCGACGACGACGAGGTCGTAGCCGCCGCTGCGGAGCTTCTTCAGCGCGCGGAAGAAGGCGGCGGGGCCGAACAGCCGCTTCAGCTGTCCGTCGGGCTTGCGGGCGGCCCAGTGGAAATCGGTCTGGTCGGGCGCGGCCACCCGGAACAGGCTGGTATTGATCTCGAGGATGCGCAGCTTGCCGGCGCCGTCGTTCGTTCGTGCTGGATCGACGGTCATGGTCGCCTTGTCCCGTGGTTCCCGCGCTCTATAGCAATCCGCGAAAACTCCGCGCAACTGAAACGGCTGCGGTTTGATTGCCGCCTTGCGCGAAACCGGAATCCTTTGCTAAAGGTCTTCCAGTCTGGACGCCGGCGCGACGCCGAGCCGTCCGCGGATTGTAGATGAGGGCGAGAGCGTGCAGCTCTTTTCAGTTCATGGTGCCGATGACCGGGTTGCGTTCGCCGCGACCGGCCGCGCCATGTCCGCTCTCCGTGGTCTTCTTCTCCTTAGACGCCCCTGAGCGTCGGCTGCCCCGTGACGGGCGGGCACTCAGGGGAATGAACGCGAAGACCTCCGCCATTCATGCCCTGAGCGCCATTCGCGTGCCGGGCCGCCGACAAGGAAGACCAACATGACCGCGACCACGAATTCGTCCTCCGACAAGGACCGGATCGTCATTTTCGACACCACTTTGCGCGATGGCGAGCAGTGCCCCGGCGCTTCGATGACCTTCGAGGAGAAGCTCGAAGTCGCCGAGTTGCTGGAGGAGATGGGCGTCGACATCATCGAGGCCGGTTTCCCGATCGCCAGCCAGGGCGATTTCGAGGCCGTGCACGAGATCGCCAAGCGCGCCGGCGACGGCGTCACCATCGCCGGCCTGGCGCGCGCCATCTCCGGCGACATCATCCGCGCCGGCGAGGCCGTCCGCGTCGCCAAGCGCTCGCGCATTCACACCTTCGTCTCCACCTCGCCGATCCATTTGGCGCACCAGATGCGCAAGACCGAGGAGCAGGTGCTCGACATCATCTCGGCCACCGTCGCGCAGGCGCGCAACCTGGTCGAGGACGTCGAGTGGTCGGCGATGGACGCCACCCGCACGCCGATCGAATATCTCGTCCGTTGCGTTGATGCCGCCATCAAGGCCGGCGCCACGACGATCAACTTGCCCGATACGGTCGGTTATGCCGTGCCGGAAGAATATGCGGCGATGTTCCGCGAAGTGATCGAGCGCGTGCCGGATTCCGACAAGGCAATCTTCTCGACCCATTGCCACAACGATCTGGGCCTCGCGGTTGCCAACTCGCTGGCCGGCATCGCCGGCGGCGCGCGGCAGATCGAATGCACGATCAACGGTTTGGGCGAGCGCGCCGGCAACGCCGCGCTGGAAGAGATCGTCATGGCGATCCGCACCCGTCGCGACGTCATGCCCTATGACACGCGCATCGACGCTACCATGCTGACCCGCGCCTCGAAGCTCGTCTCCAACGTCTCGGCCTTCCCGGTCCAGTACAACAAGGCGATCGTCGGCCGGAACGCCTTCGCGCATGAGAGCGGCATCCACCAGGACGGCATGCTGAAGAACGCCGAGACCTACGAGATCATGACGCCGGAGAGCGTCGGCGTGAAGGCGACCTCGCTGGTCATGGGCAAGCATTCCGGCCGCCACGCCTTCCGCTCCAAGCTGAAGGAACTGGGCTACGAAGTCGGCGACAACCAGCTGGAAGACGCGTTCAAGCGCTTCAAGGACTTGGCTGACCGCAAGAAGCACGTCTATGACGAGGATATCGAGGCGCTGATCGGTGATGAGGTTGCGACGGCGGCCGAATCGATCCGCCTGTTGTCGCTGACGGTCATCGCCGGCACGGGCGGCGCGGCCAAGGCGATCATCAGCCTCGACGTAGAAGGCACGCACGTCACCAAGGAAGTCTCCGGCAACGGCCCGGTGGACGCGATCTTCAACGCGATCAAGGCGATCGTGCCGCATGACGCGACTTTGTCGCTCTATCAGGTGCACGCGGTCACCGAGGGCACCGACGCGCAGGCCGAGGTCTCGGTCCGCCTCGAGGAAGACGGCAAGTCGGTCACCGGCAAGGGCGCCGATCCGGACACGATGGTCGCCTCGGCCAAGGCGTATCTCTCGTCGCTGAACAAGCTGATGGTGAAGCGCCAGCGCCAGCACGCCCAGGCCGTCAACGCCTGATCGGGTTTTTGCTTCCTGAATACCAACGGCCGCGTCGATGACGCGGCCGTTTTTGTTTGGGGGAGTGGTTTGAAGGCGTATGAGTTTGGGCGCGACGCTCACACCACTCCGGCGTCATCCCGGCGAAGGCCGGGATCCATACAGCGGCGTCATCGGGCGTTTCGCGCGGCGGCCAGCCCGGCTGAATGGATCCCGGGTCGCGCTTCGCTTGCCCGGGATGACGGCGAGGGTGGGAATGCCAATGTCGCCCGGCACCGGAAGCCGCGGCCTCCTGCCGACGAGCGGCCCTTCCAAACAAACAAAAACGGCGCCCCGCTTTCGCAGGACGCCGTCTCGCTGGTCCGAAGACCGCCTTACTTCGGCAGGGCGATCTTGCCGAGGCGGAGGAACTGCGTCTCGCCGGAGTGGCTGTCGACGCCGTCATTGTCGGTGATCGCGAAGCCGTTGCCTTCGGCGTCGAGGGCGAAGCTCTCGATCTTGTCGAGGACGTAGCCGTTGGTCGCCTTGAGCGCCGGCAGGAAGTCGTGCAGGTCCTTGTTGACGACCTTGGGCAGCTCGCCGCCGAGCGGGGCGGGCGTGACGCCGTCGAGCGAGACGAAGGTCAGCTTCTTGATCTTCGCGTCGCGACCGATCTGGTTGTCGCGCTCGATGGCGACGAGGCCGCCAGGAACCGCCGTCAGCTCGGAAAGGCCGACCCAACCCTTTTCCGCCTTGTCGAGCGGATAGTGCACGGCGGCCCATTCCTTCGAGGCGGGCTTGTAGGCGAGGAGCTTGGTGAAGCCCTTCGGATCGTCCTTCCACTCGCGCTGCACGGCGACCCAGACGGTCTCGTCGGCGCCGGAGCCGACCACCGTCACGCCCTCGAAGCCGAAGCGGGTGGCCTGCGCGGCGAGTGCTTCCGGCAGCGCGACCTCTTCCTGCACGACGCCCTTGGCATCGACGCGGACGAGCGAGGACTGCGTCTTGTTCTTCTCGCGCTCGGGATTGCCTTCCGAGGCGAGCCAGAAGCCGCCGTCGCCCGAAAGCGCGATGCCCTCGAGGTCGAGGTTCTCGACCGGCTTGCCGTCCTTGGTGACGGTCATCTCGTCGGTGATGACGGCCGGGGTCTTGGTGGCGTCGATGGTGAGAATCCGGCCGATCGACTGGGCGCTGTCGATGACGGCGTAGAGCTTGCCGGGCACCTTGGCGTCGGCGACCGTGCCGGAAAGGGCGGCCCAGCCGATCGGCTTGCCGTTCTTGTCGGCCGAGACGATGGTCGGATAGGCGGCCGGCGCGTCGCTGCGCTCATAGATCGTCACGACGGAGCCGATCAGACCGTCCTCGCGCAGGTCGTTTTCCGACGCGGTGACGAAGAGGTTGCGCGCGGGGATGGCGTAGAGGCCTTCCGGGCCGATGCCGCCCGGCAGCGCCTGCAGGAAGGTCGGCGCCTTGCCGGCGCCTTCGTCCTTGTAGACGCCGATCAGCGAGGCGCGCTCGGAGCCGACGAAGATCAGTCTGTCCGAACCGAAGGTGGCGACTTCGGCGCCTTCCGGCTCGTTACCCTTCTTGTTGCGCTTCTCGGGGTAATGGCCGAGGCGGACGGTCTCGTATTCGAGCGCTGTGCCCGAGTCATATTCGATCGTGCCGTCGATGTTGAAGATCGAGAAGCCGCGCGAGCCGCCCTTCCAGTCGCCCTCATTGGCGGTGAAGAAGCGCTCGTCATCGATCCACTGCGCGCCGTCCGGCTCGCGGGCGACGTTTGTCATCTTGCCGGAGAGGTCGATCACGCCGTCCTTCTTCACGTCGATGCCGTCGAGGTCGACGGTTCCGGCCGGGAAGTGCTTCACGACCTTGCCGGTGGCGAGGTCGGCGATGACGATGTGGTTGTTCTCCTGCAGGGTGAGAACGACCTGGTTCTTGTCGTTGATGTCGACGAATTCGGGCTCCGGATCCTCCGGCGCGATCGCGGCGAGGCCGGTGACGTCGATGACCGTCTTGGTCGCGCAATCGACCGAGCCGTCGGCGCCAATCGCGAAGCTGGTGAGATTGCCGCCCGGAAGCTGCGGGAGGGCGCCCTCGTTGATCTCCTCGTCACGCTCGTTCTCGATCGCGATGGCGAGGAACTTGCCGTCCGGGCTCTTGGCGAGCGAATCCGGCTGGCCGCCGAGATCGCAGGTCGCCTTCACCGTCTTGGTGGCGAGATCGACGATGGCGAGATGGCCGGAGGGTTCGCTCTTCGACTTCGAGGTGACGACGCCGACGAGCGCGATGCCTCCGGCGACGACGGTCGAGGTCGGCTCGCCGCCGAGCGCCACCGTGCCGGCCGGCTTCGGCGCCTTCGGATCGGTGATGTCGATCAGGCCGATCCGCTCGCCGGGGCTGTCGGTATAGACCAGCGTGTTGCCGTCGGCGGTGGCCGTGATGATCTCGGCGACGGTCTTCTTCTTGGCGTCGGCATCCTTCGGCAGGTTGTCGACGACGTGGAAGGTCGCGATGCGGTTGAAGTGTTCGCTGGCGTTGGAGGCGAGGGCGGTGCCAGCGAGGAGCGTGGCGGTGAGCGCGCTGCGCAGGATCGGCTTGAGCATGTTTCCTCAATCTTTTCAGAGCTGTCCGTGGCAGGGACGCCTTGGATTGCGGCCAATAGACCGGCCGCGCATGACGTGGAAATGACGGTTTCCCGAGGCTTGCGGCCGCCCTCGCGAAGATTTCCACAGCCCGGTGAACGGGCGGCTGGACAGGCCGGAAACGCTTTGCTACATACCGCCTCGTTCCGGGCGTCGCAGCGCAGGCTTCGGCGCCGCCAGGGATTGGGTGCATAGCTCAGTTGGTAGAGCAGCTGACTCTTAATCAGCTTGTCCTAGGTTCGATCCCTAGTGCACCCACCAAATTACCGACCTTTCGCCGGTCGCGGAGCCTGATTGTTTTTGCTCCCTGATTGCTGCGAATGGGTGCATAGCTCAGTTGGTAGAGCAGCTGACTCTTAATCAGCTTGTCCTAGGTTCGATCCCTAGTGCACCCACCACTTCGAAAGGCCGTCGGTCTCTGACCGGCGGCCTTTTCGTTTTCGGACCCTGCGCGGCGCGGGGGAGGCGAGGCCTCACGGCACGTCGTCGTCGCCCGCCGGGCCGCCTTCGCCTTCCATGCGGGTGATCTGCTTGACGTCGAGACGGGTGAATTTCAGCCGCACGCCGGCGCCGAGTCCGTCGCCCTCCGCCAGGAACACCGCCCCGAACCGCTCCAGCGCCTCGATGATCGCTGCCGATTCTTCGGCCGAGGAGAGGCAGGCGCTGCCGTTGTCCTCGGCAAGGCGCATCGTCTCGGCATCGAGGCCGGCGGCCTTCGCCAGCACGTCGAGGCTGATGCCGGTCAGCGCGCGGGCCGCGGCGATCAGGCGTCCGGTCAGGAAAGGGGGCTCGAACATGTCGTCTCCTTGGCTTGCGCTCCGATCATGGTGCGGGCGGGGAGGGCTCGCAACCCCCGGTGAGCGCATCCGGCGTTCCCTGGACCCTCGTTCGAGGCCCGGCTTCGCCGGGCACCTCAGGATGATGGTTGTGCTGCCGCAACCCTTTCAGGGGGCAGTGAAACCTCAGCGTTTCAGAGAGTGAAGCGGCGATTGCCGTCGCGCCGGGGTGGTGGTCTATTGTCGGGATCCAATAGCGAGGGTGCGCGGAGATGAATGGCGTTCAATGCAGGATGGCGCGCGCGGCGCTCGGCTGGAGCGCCGGGGATCTGGCGAGCCGGGCCGGTGTGCCGGAAGAGACCGTGTTGCGGTTCGAGAGCGGCGAGCTCGTCGCGCCCCGGGTCGACGCCGTCTTTCGCGGCGTGTTCGAGGCGCTGGGCCTGATCTTCGAGGCAGACGGCCAGATGCTCGAGGGCGGCCCCGGCGTCCGGCTCGGCCGGCTCCAGACCGACGAGGGCAAGCGCCCGGAGGAACTGAGCTCCGCCAACGACGACTAACAGCGACGGCGGCGCGCCGCCGGCGGGAGGCTTTGCCGCTCCGCCCGGATGGCCGCCGCTACTTGCGCCGGGCCGGCGCGGGGCGGGCCGGGCGCTCGGGCAGGGCGGTGCCGAAGACGTGGTCCCAGAACAACGTCGTCACGCCGAAATTGCCCTCGACCTCGCTGTGATGGTGGAGGGCATGCCGCCGCTTCACCCGGTAGAGGTAGCTGTCATGCGGCATGTGCCAATGGTGCAGCACATGGTGGATGAAGCTGTAGCTGACATAGCCGGTGACGACGCCGGCGGTGAAGCCGCTCGCCACGCCGAGATCGAATAGCCACCAGCTCGGCCAGAACACGGCGGCGGCGATGACGAGGAAGCTCAGCCAGATCGGCGTGCCGATCAGGTCGGTCGGTTCGGCGTGGTGCTTCTCGTGCAGGTCGCGGAAGTAGATGACATTGTGCAGGACGCCGCGATGGATCAGATATTCCGCCAGCGTCCAGACGAAGAGACCGACCGCATAGGCGGCGATCCAGATCAGCGGATTGACGGTTCCGTGCCAGAGAATGGCTGCCACAACCAGGGCGACCAGGGTGGCTGGGTAGACTATGAAGTCGGCATAATAGGTGACCGGTCTCAACTGCATTTCGAAAACCTAGTCCATGGCAGGTTTGTTCGAGCGCCCGATGAATTGAGCCAGCTTAACGGCTGGACTACAAGTGCCGAACCGTCCCGCGCGACAAATATGTTTGCGAGATGAAATCCTTGGACGTGCCGGAGGTGACGCAGGGTCGGCCGCATGGCATGGTCTGCGCCATGCGCACGCTCCTTTTCTCGGTCCTCCTCGCCCTTCCCGTCATGGTCGGCACGCCCGTTCTGGCTCAGGCCCTCGAGATCGCCGTCCCGGCGGCGGGGACGCTGATGCGCGATGCCGGCCCGCCGCTTTTCCAGCGCGTCAACATCATCGACGGCAAGGACGATCGCGATTCGCTGCTGACGATCGGTCCGTCGCTCGGGCTGTCGCGCGGCGAGATTGGCCGGATCCGTCAGGTGTCGGGCTATGTGGGCTGCCTGTCGCCGTCGCCCTCGGTGGGATCGGCGGCGCTGTTCCTGACCAACCAGCAGATCCTGACCGCCGCGCACGTCTTCTTCGAGCCCTCGGGCAAGCGGCGCTGGAAATGCTTCTTCCGGCCGCAGAGCCCCGGTGGGCCGATGATCGATCTGGTGGTCGACGACAACACGCAGTTCGGCTCGAAGAAGCCGAAGGCGGGCTCGAACAATGACTGGGCGATCGTCCGGCTGGTCGAGCCGCTCGCCGGCGCGGTGCCGTTTCCGGTCAAGCCCGACGTGCCCGTCCAGAACGGCGACAAGCTGATCGTCATCACGGCGCATCCGGCGGATATGGAGAAGGAAGTCGATCGCGACGTCCCGGTGGCGCAGGGGTGCCGCGTGCGGCGGGCGATCGACAAGTCGCGCTCGGCGGCGGCGACCTCGTTCTTCCGCACGGATTGCGACGCGACCGGCGCCTCGTCCGGCGGCATGCATCTCTCGCGCGTCAATGGCGAGCTGGCATTTCGCGGCATCACGATCACGACCGGCCCGTGGCGCGATCCGCGCTACAAGGGCGCGCCCTATGACGAGAAGGCCGGCAGCGTCACGACGGCGCTCGGGACCGACGCTGCCATTCTGAGCGCCGGCCGCGCAGTCGCCGCCGGCGGATTCTGATGCGACGACTCAAGGGTCGACGCATCAGCGCTCACGCGCGCCGCTGACGTAGAGATCGATTTCCGAACGCGCGACGCCGATATCGGCGAGCATGCGGTCGTCCATCGCCAGCAGCAGGTTGCGGGCATGGCGCTGGCGCAGCCAGCGGGTCAGGCTCGAGGTGGTGCGGGTCATCTCAATTCTCCTCATCGCCGGCCGGAATGGGCCGGTGAGGCTGAATAGGAGAAAATCGCGCCGCTGGATGTGACCGGCATCACGTTACGGAAGGCCGGTCGGCCGGCCGCCCTTGTCTCAGCCGAGTTGCCTCAGCCGATATGCATCACCGTCGAGCTGGCGCTTTCGGCGCCCTCGAAGCGCGGCAGCAGGTAGATGCAGGCGACTGCCGGAAGCGTGATGACGGCGAAGGCGATCGCAAGCGCCGGCAGGCCGAACTGGATGAACGGCGCCACCAGCGCGGTGCCGATGGTCGGCAGCAGCGTGATCGCCAGCATCAGCGCGGCCGAGCCGCGTCCCTCGTCCGGCGCGGACGCCGCCAGCGACTTGACGAAGCCGACGCCGCCGCGAAGACCGAGCCCGGCCGTCACCGGCAGCATGATCACAAGCAGGATGACGAGGCTCGAGCCGCCCGCGAGCGCATAGACCAGCAGCGCCGCGGCCGACGCGCCGACCAGCAGCGTCCCGATCGTCACCAGCCGCTCCGGTCCGACGCGATTGACGAAGAACCCGGCGAGGTTCGACGTCACGATGAACATGCCGACCATCGCCAGCTGGAACACGACGAAGGCGTTGACCGAGCTGCCCATGGTCTCGACCATCACATAGGGGGCGCTGAACACGAAGGTGATCAGGCCGCCGAGGATCAGCGAGTGGCTGAGCGCGTAGCGAAGATACGGACGGTTGCGGAAGAGGGCGAGATAGCTGCCGCGCTGCTGGTCCGGGGCGACGGGCTGGTTCTCGGGCAGCAGCGAGGGCTTCGCCAGGATGACGAGGCCGACCACCGCGCCGATCACCGCCGGGACGATGAAGGCGGCCTGCCAGCCGGAGACGTGCAGCAGCCAGGCGCCGATCAGCGGTGCGAGGCCGGGTACGAGCGACTGGATGCTGCCGATGACCGAGACGGCGCGGACGGCGCCCGTCTCGGTGAACAGGCGGCGCAGCATCGGCGCCGGCAGCACGGCCGCGCCGGCCGATGTGGCGCCCTGCACGACGCGGATGGCGTTCAGCGTCCAGATATCGGTCGAGAAGGCGGCGAGCAGCGACACGGCGGCATAGGCGAGCAGGGAGCCGCCCAGCAGGAGCCGCGCGTCAAAACGCTGCGCGATGCTGCCGAACAGGATCAGGCCGATGCTGGAGCCGCCCATATAGGTGGCCAGTACATACTGCGCCGCCTGCGCGTCGCCGCCGAGCAGCGACGGCAGGGCGGGGATCGCCGGCAGCACCAGGTCGATCGACACCATCGTCGCCAGCGTGCCGATGACGAGCACCAGGCAGGCGACCATGCGCTCGCGGGCGGTGTGGCTGTCGACGAGGGTCGAATCGGAAGGGGACATGGCAGGCGCATCCAGGAAGGGGGACGCGTCTGCTACCGCATGCCGCCGTCAGGCGATAGTGCAAGAATGCCATGAAGGGTGGTGAAGCCCACCCCCAAATCCAGGCCCGCACCTTCGTTCCGGGCTCCCCGTCGCCCCGGTCCTTTCACGGCTTCCGGAAAACAACGAAAGAAACGAACGCCTTCGCGCTTTCCCGAGCGATCCGGCATTCGTTCCGTTCGGGGGCAATCTACAGCCGCCCCATCAGGACGAGGATGAGCAGGATGATCAGGATCAGGCCGAGGCCGCCGCTCGGGTAGTAGCCCCAGCCGGAGCTGTAGGGCCAGCTCGGCAGCGCGGCGATCAGCAGGATCACGATGATGATCAGAAGAATGGTGCTCATGTCAGCTCCCCGAATGGTTGCCCCGAATGGTCGCTTCAATTCAATGCCTGAATCGGCCGTTCGGTTCCGGGAAACCGCCTTGAGCGGTCGCCAGTTTAAGGCCGACCGTCGAGATGGCGGGCGCGGCGCAGGTCTGGGAAGAAGCGGGCCCAGAGCGCGGCGATGGCGACCGTGCCGGCGCCGCCGATGACCACGGCGCTGACCGCCCCGAATACCGCCGCCGACATGCCGGCGCGGAATTCGCCGAGCTCGTTCGAGGCGCCGACGAAGACCATGTTGACGGCGTTGACGCGGCCGCGCACCGCGTCCGGCGTCCAGAGCTGGATCAGCGTTTCGCGGATATAGACGCTGACCATGTCGCTGGCGCCCATGACGACCAGCGCGACGATCGACACCCAGACCAGCGTCGACAGGCCGAAGACGATGGTCGACAGGCCGAACACGGTGACGAAGCCGAAGAGCAGCAGGCCGGCATGGTTGCGGATCGGGTTGAAGGCGAGCCAGGCGGCGACCGACAGCGCGCCGATCGCGGGCGCCGCGCGCAGCATGCCGAGGCCCCACGGCCCGACTTCTAGGATGTCGCGGGCGAAGATCGGCATCAGCGCGGTGGCGCCGCCGAGCAGCACCGCGAACAGGTCGAGCGAGATCGCGCCGAGCACGATCTTCTCCTTCCAGACATAGCGGAAGCCGGCGATGACGGTTTCCCAGCTCGCCTTGTCGTTCAGGATCTTCTGGGCCGGCTTCGGCACCATCAGGATGAGGACGGCGCCGAGCGCCATCAGCGCGAGGGCAACCGCATAGGAGGCTTCCGGCGCCGCGCCATAGAGCAGGCCGCCGGTGACGGGGCCGACGATGGTGGCGATCTGCCAGGCGGAGGAATTCCAGGCGATGGCGCTCGCGAGGTCCTTTGGCGGCACCAGATTGGGCGCGAGCGACTGCTGCGCCGGACCCATGAAGGCGCGCACGACGCCGAACATCAGCAGGATGCCGAAGACGAACACCACCGTCTCGCTGCCCGAGATCGTGAAGAGCAGCAGGCCGAGCACGCAGACGGCCTCGCCGGCGAGGCAGAGCGCCATGATCAGGCGGCGGTTGAAACGGTCGGCGACCGAGCCGGTGACGAGCACCAGCAGCAGCGCCGGCATGAACTGGACGAGACCGATCAGGCCGAGGTCGAAGGGATCGCGGGTCATGTCGTAGACCTGCCAGCCGACCGAGACGCTGACGATGTTGACGGCGAAGGTCGCGCAGAGCCGCGACAGCCAATAGAACAGGAAGCCCCGGTGCTGGAAGGCTCCGAAGCTGTGGCGCTTCGCGGTCGATGTGTCAGACATGATGACGGGAGGTCCGGACCTCTGCCGCGTGGGAGGATTGCGGCATGAAAGGGTAGGGCCTGTCTACATCGTCGCCATCGCGCCGGACAATCGCGAATTTGGCCGGACCGGCGCGTGACGCGGGCGTGTGACCTTCTCGCCGCAGCGTAAGACACCCCGGAAATGACAAAAGGCGCGGCCGGGGCCGCGCCTTTTGCTGATAAGGTCCGTTTCGATCAGTCGAAGCGGCCGCTCGCATGGGCGAGCATGGTGTAGACCTTGCCCGTGTCGGAGACGAGGTAGGCGTTGCTGGCTGACGGATCCTGGCCGCCGCGCTGCACTTCGCCGAGCAGACGCTCGAAGTCGCCGACATAGCGATCGACCGCTGCCTTGAACTCCGCCTCGCGCTGATACTTGCGGCGGATCTCGTCGAAGGTCTGCTGGCCCGCCAGCGTGTAGAGGCGGCGGGTGAAGACGTTCTTCTCGCCGCGCTGGTGACGCTCCCAGAGATCGGCCGCGGCGCGCGGATCGATCGCCCGGGCGATGTCGCTCGACAGGTTGCCGAGCGAGCCGCCGGCGCTGCCGTTGCGGGCGGCCGGGGCCTCCTCGCGACGCTCGGCCGGAGCCGTGCCGTGGTCTTCGTCACGCGAGGCGCGACGCAGCAGGTCCGAGACCCAGCCGCGCGGCTCCGCTTCCTCGGCGGCCGGCGCGGGCTTCGCCTGGGCGGCGGGCGCCGCCTGCTGGCGAACCGGGGCCGGCTGCGCGGCTGCGGCGGCGCGGACCGGCTCGGCGGCCGGACGGACCGGAGCCGGACGCTGGGCGGCAGGCGCTGCCACGGCCGGAGCCGGTGCGACGCGGATCGGCTCGGGCGCTGCCTGGCGCACCGGCTGCGGCCGGGCGAAGGCGGCGGCGGTCTGACCGCGCGGAGCCGGGGAGGGCGTGCCGGGGACCGAGACGTCGAGCGACTTGCCGTGCTTGCCGACGATGTCGGAAAGCTCGGTCAGCGCCTTCAGCTGGTCGGTGACGACGCGACGCATGGCGTCGGCGCTCTCGCGGGTTTCCGTCGGCAGCTCGAGCACGCCGCGCTTCAGCTCGTTGCGCGTGACCTCGAGATCCTGCTGCATCTCCTTGGCGGCCGAGCGCATTTCCTCGGTGGCGGCGGAGAACTGCTTGGTCGCCTGGGCGACGACGGCGGCCATGTCGTCCATGAGGGCGCGGTTCGCCTCGCGCACGACATTGGCGGCCTTGAGGCTCTCGTTGCTGGCGGTCGTCTGCATCCCTTCGAGGTTCTCGAGCACGCCCTTGGCGGCGGTCTCGCTCGAACGGGCAAGCATCCGGGCCACTTCGCCGGCGCGATCCTCGGCGTCCTTCAGCGAGGCGCTGACGGTCTCCGTGAAGTTGCGCATCATGCCGTCGAGTTCGGTCGAGCGGGCGGCGAGCGTCGCGGCGAGCTGGTCGAGGGCGACGCGGCGCTGCTCGATCGAGCCTTCGATCTCCGTGTTGGCGGAGGTCAGGCTGCGGGCAGCCTCGCTGAGCGAACGGCCTTGGTCCTCGAAGCGGCCGGCGATGGCGCCGACATTCTCGAGCACGTCCTTGGAGACGTCGCGCAGCATCGCAACCTGCGAAGCGAGCACGGTCGACGAGTTCTGCGTGCCGCCGATGGCCTGCTCGATCGCCTGGGCGAACTCGCCGGTGCGGGTCGCAAGGCCGGTCTCGATCTGGTTGAGATTGTCGGTCGTGCGGGTCAGCAGCGCGTTCAGCATGTCGTTCGACTGGGCCAGCCGCTCGACGATGCCGGCGACGTCGGTGCGCAGGCGCTCATTGGTCGAGCTGAAGTTTTGCGACACGGTATCGCCGCTCTCGAGCAGGGCGCGGGCGGCCTCGTCGGTGCGCGACAGCACCATCGAGACGATCTCGGAACCCTTCGTGGAGAGCAGGTCGACGATGGTATCGCCGGCGTTGGCGACGCTGCTGGTCAGCTCGTTGCCGCGACGGTCGATGGCGGCGACGAGGCGGTTGCCTTCGCCGTCGAGGAGCTGCGCCAGCTCGGCGCTGCGGCTTTCCAGCACTTCGTTGAAGGCGCGGGTCCGCTCCTCCAGCGCGCTGGCGGTGTTCATGGCGCGACCGCCGAGGCTCTGCTCGATCTCCAGCGAAACGCGGGAGATCTGCTCGGCCGCCTCGGAGGAGACGCGCGACAGATGACCGACCGCCTCGGCGCTCGAGGACGAGAGCAGGTCGACGGTCGAGGTGGCGACCTGCGACAGGCGCTCGGAAGCCTGCGACGCCGACAGCGTCACCGCCTCGGAGGCGCCGGCCGCCGAACGCGCCAGCGTCTGCGACACGTCGTCGAGCGACTGCGTCAGGGTCTGGCTGGCCTGCGCCGCCGACTGCGAGAAGGCCTGCGCGGCCTCGTCGGCCGAGAGGCGCAGCGCGTCGCTGGTGCTGCTCGAGGCGCTCACCAGGTTTTCGGTCGCCTGCGACAGCGAGCCGACGATCTGCTCGGCGACACGCACCGATTCGCGACCCAGCGTCGAGGTGATGTCGGTCAGGCGGGTCGAGAGGATCTGGTCCATCTGCGTCGCCCGGGCGTCGAAGCTGTTCGCCGCCTCGACCGCCTTCTCGCCCAGCGTCTCGTTGATCGTGTGCCAACGCTCGGAGAGCATGTCCGACAGCGCCTGCGTCCGGTCGGAGAGGCGGGTGGTCACGTCCGTCAGGCGGCCGTCGATGATCTCGCCGATTTCCGACTGGCCGGTCTGGAACGCCTCGGCGATGTCGCGGGTGCGCTCGATCAGGGTCTGGTTGATCTGGCGCGAGCGGGTGTCGAGGGCGTCGTCGATGCGGCGCGTGTTGCTGTCGAGGGTCTCGGCGACGGCGCCGATCTTCGCCTCGATGGCGTCGCCGAAGCCGGTCAGGCGGTCGGCGAGGGTGGTGTCCATCAGATTGGCGCGGTCGGCGAAGCGGGTGACGAGCTCCGGACCGCGGACCTCGATGATGTCGCGCAGCGCCGCGAAGCGCTCGTCGAGGCCGGTGGCGATGGCGAGGCCGCGATCGTTGATCAGGTCGCCGAAGCGGCTCGACGTATCGACGATCTGGTCGTGGATGTTGACGGCGCGGCTCTCGATCTCGCTGGCGAGGCTCGAACCCGAGGCCGCGATGCGCTCATGCGCCTGCAGGGCCTGGCTCTCGATGTCGCCGATCAGCGTGGCGCCGGAGGCGACGATGCGCTCGTGCACCGCGTTGCCGCGGCTCTCGATCTCGTTGGCGATCTCGGAGCCCGAGGAGAGCACGCGGTCATGCGCGCTGAGCGCCTGGCTGGTGATCTCGTCGGCGAGCGTCGCGCCCGAGGTGAGGATCCGCTCATGCGCGGCGCGGGCCTGGCTGGCGATCTGGTCGACGAGGCCCGAACCGGAGGTCAGGATCTCCTCGTGCGCCGAACGCGCCTGGCTGGTCAACTCGCTGAGCAGCGTGTTGCCGGAAGCGAGGAACTGCTGATGCGTCGAGAGCGTCTGGCTGGCGATGAGGTCGGCGAGCGACGAGCCCGACTCGAGCACCTGCTCATGCGCCAGATTGGCCTGGGCGGCGATGTCGCCGACGAGGGCCGAGCCGGCCGCGACGAGGCGGTCATGTACGGCGCCGGTGCGGCTTTCGATCTGGTTGATCAGGCCCGAGCCGGCGTCGACGACGCGCTGATGCACGGTCGTGGCGCGGGATTCGATCTCGTCAGCCAGTTCCGTGCCCGAGGCGATGATGCGCTCATGCACGGTGGTGGCGCGGCTCTCGATCGCGTCGGCGAGGTCGGTGCCGGAGGTGACGATCCGCTGGTGAACCGAGGTGGCGCGGCTCTCGATCGCATCGGCCAGCTCGGAACCCGAGTCGACGATGCGCTGATGCACGGCCGAGCCACGGCTCTCGATCGCGTCGGCGAGCTCTGTGCCGGAGTCGACGATGCGCTGATGCACGGCCGAGCCGCGGCTCTCGATCACGCCGGCGACGTCGGTGCCGGACGACAGGATGCGCTCCTGCGCCTCGATGGCGCGGCGCTCGATCTCGGCCGAGAGCTCGGTGCCGGAGGCGATGATGCTCTGGTGAACGGCGTCGGCGCGGTCGGTGATGTCCTTGGCGAGCTCGCTGCCCGAGGACAGGATGCGGCCGTGGACACCCTCGATCTCGTTGGCGAGCTGGTTGCCCGAGGCGACGATGAGCTGGTGGGCGGCTTCCGCGCGACGCTCGATCTCGCCCGAGATGTCGGTGCCCGAGGCGAGGATGCGCTGATGCACGGCGCCGGCGCGGCCCTCAATCTCGTCGGCCAGCTGGTTGCCGGAGGCGAGGATCTGCTGGTGCACGCGGTCGGCGCGGTTGGCGATCTCGTCCGAGAAGCGGCTGCCGGAGGCGACGATGCGCTCGTGGATGTCGGTGCCGCGGCTCTCGATCGTCGAGGCGAGCTCGTTGCCGGAGGCGAGGATCTTCTGGTGCACGGCGCTGCCGCGCGTCTCGATCGCGTCGGCGAGCTGCTGGCTCGACTCGATGATCAGGTCGTAGACGGCGGTGCCGCGGCTTTCCATGTTGTCGGCGACCTGGCGGCCGGACTCGACGATCCGGTCGTGCAGGAGGCCGGCGCGCGAGGCGATCGTCTCGGAGATCTCGTTGCCGGAGGCGATGATGGTCTCGTTGACCTTCAGGCCGCGGACGGCGATCGCCTTGGCGACTTCGCCGCCGACGGTGGCGAGGCGCTCGGTCAGCTCTGCCGAGCGGGCGTCGAACGACTCGTTGACCGCGTTGGAAGCGCCGTCGATGGTTTCGCGCAGCGCCGCCGTGCGGGCCTCGATCAGGTTGGCCATGATGTCGCCGGCTGCCGTCAGGCGATCGGCGAGACCGCTGCCGTCGATGGCGATGGCGTCCTGGATGCGGTCGCCGGTCAGCGACAGGCGCTCGGCCAGATCACCGCCGCGCGCCGTGATCGTGTCGGCGATGCGGGTGCCGGTCTCGTCGAGCTTCTCGTTGATCTCCTGGCCGCGCAGCGCCAGATCGACGATCAGGCTGTCGGCATTGGATTTCAGCGCCGCGTTCACTTCGCGGGTATGCAGCGAGATCGTCTCGGCGACCTGGTTGCCGGTGACCGAGATCGACCGGGTCATGTCGGCCGTGCGGCGGTCGAGACCCTCGGTCAGCTCGTCGGTGACGCGGGCCAGCGTCTCGTTGACCTCGCGGCCGCGCTCCGCGACGTTCTCGGCCATGGCGCGGCCGGTCGTCTCGAGCGTCTCGTTGATGTCGGCGCTGCGGGCGAGCAACACGTCGGTGACCTCGACGCTGGTGCGCGAGAGCGATTCGGTCACGTCGGTGGCGGCGCTCGACAGGCGGCTGACCAGGTCCTCGCCGCGCAGCGAGAGCTTGCTGATCATCTCGTCGCCGGCGCTGCCGAGGGCGGAGGTGATGCTTTCGCCGCGGCCGGCCAGCGCCTGGGTGATGCGGTCGCCCGAGCCGATGATGTTGGCGGCGATCTGCTCGCTCGCCTCGCCGAGGTCCTTGGAGAGCGATTCCTGGGCCGAGACGATCGAGGTGCGGACGCGCTCGGAATTGATGACGATCGCCTCGCGCTGATTGGCGAGGTCGTCGATCAGGCCACGCATGCGGACTTCATTGTCGGAATACGAGCGCTCGAGGGCGGCAACTTCGTTATGGACGAGCAGCTCGAGCTCGCTGGCGCGGGCGAGCGCCCGCTCGATGCCGTCGCCCATGGCGGCGACTTCGCGGCGGATCGCCTGGCTGACGGTGACGACCGCCTCGGAGGCGGCGTCCTCGGGCTCGGAGAGGCGCGCGGCGACATCCGAGATGGAGCGCGCGGCGATGCGCATTTCCTGGGCGCGGGCGATCATCATCGCGATGCCCCAGACGATGCCGATCGGCAGCACGAGGGCGAGCGCGATGTTGGTGAACTGGGCCGAGCCGACGGCGCTGTCGCCGGAGAACAGGCTGATATTGGCCGACGACACATAGGCGGCGATGGCGCCGACCCAGACGACGGAAAGCAGCGTGGCGAGCGGATAGATCAGGCGCGACGGACGGCGCGCGGGCAGCGAGGCGCCGGCGACGCGGCGATCGTCATTGGCCGGCATGCGGCCGCGGCTCGGCTGGCGGCCGCGCGGGGCGGCGGCGGCCTCTTCACGAGCCGGCGCGGCGAGGGCGCGGACCGGGGCTGCGGACGGGGCCGCCTCGGGCTTGCGGGGGCTGTCGCCCTTGCGCGGCGCATCACCCTTGCGGGGAGCGTCCTGCAGCCGGGGCTGTTCGAGGCGCCGGTCGCGCGGGACGACGGGTGCCGCCGCCTTTGGACCGCCGCTCGGTGCGTTGAAATCGATCCGGAGCGCTTCCTCCACGGCGGAGAGCGCTGCATCCGCCGGGTCCTTGGA
Organism: Kaistia sp. 32K; assembly: GCF_016629525.1. Taxonomy (GTDB): domain Bacteria; phylum Pseudomonadota; class Alphaproteobacteria; order Rhizobiales; family Kaistiaceae; genus Kaistia. Next base: position 3,173,582 of record NZ_AP024269.1, on the reverse strand, counting down.
CTTCGGGTTATTCGCCATTTTCTAGCCTCGCGTCCGTACTCGATACTCTGTCGGCCGCTTCGACGGTTTGACCCGCCGAAAGCACGAGGATGCTTCCAGGACACAGCAGGCGCTTGATACATGCGCCGATGCAGCTATGCCCCGTAGATCAGCCCGTCCTCCGACATCGCAATACTGCGCGATGTCCGATCGGCCTTCACACCCTTGCCCGTAGCCTCACCTTTTGGCACATTCGAGGCGGGGGTACAAGAAAGCACGGCTTTCGGCCGTCATTTGTTAACAAGGTATTGACGAACGACTCGGCGACCGGTTCGTGCTCCCGGCTCCCTCCGGTGACGTCGAGTCATGGCTTTCGTTGAGTCAGCTCGCGGGCCGGCAAATCGTTCGGCGTGCTTTTTGATCGAAAATTCTGGCGACGCCGTTCGCCAAGGTGTTTTGTGCCTTGCGCCGGGCAATGAATACCAATGTCGTTCGCTTGATAATTCTTGCGCGCAGAGTTTTCGCGCATCGATCATCTGTCGCTCGACTGATGTTCGCGGCGCCTGTGCCTCGCCCGTTGCGGCGGCGCGAGACGGAAAGGCGGCCGGTTTTTCTCAGGCCCGACGGCGGCTTGTTTTCGTTAACGATAAGACCAGATTTCTGGGGGAATCGCGCGGATCGGCCCTTGCCGACGGGGCGTACCGTCTCGCGGCGGCGGTGGTCGCGGGCAGGGCGGGGCGCAGCGGCGGGCTCGTCCGGGTCCTGCTGCAAGCGGCCGAGACACATGCGGCCTTGGCACGCGCGGCCCATTTCGCCTATAGGGGGCGGACCTTTCCAGCGTTCCGGATCCCATGGCCAAGATCACTTATATTGCCTTCGATGGCACGCCCTACGACATCGAAGCCCGCGACGGCACCACCGTCATGGAAAACGCCGTCCGCAATGCCATTCCGGGCATCGAGGCGGAATGCGGCGGCGCCTGCGCCTGCGCGACCTGCCACGTCTATGTCGACGAGGCCTGGGTCGAGGCAACCGGCGAGCCGGAGCCGATGGAAGAGGATATGCTGGATTTTGCGCAGGACGTGCAGCCGAACTCGCGGCTTTCCTGCCAGATCCGCGTCAAGCCGGAGCTCGACGGGCTGATCGTCCGCATCCCCGAGCGCCAGGGCTGAGAACGCCGGGTCCGATCGGGTCGGCGAGGAAGGTTTTGCTCCGGCTGCGCCGGATGGCAGAACTTTGATGCTTTGCAGCGGCTGTCCCAGCCGGTAAACGTCGCGCGCATTCTTTGGCGCGTCCTCACTTGCAACGGAATGACCATGAGCGAAACGATCGAAGCCGATGTCGTCATCGTCGGTGCGGGCCCGGTGGGACTGTTCGCCGTCTTCGAGCTCGGCCTGCTCGACGTCCGTTGCCATCTGATCGACATCCTCGACAAGCCGGGCGGCCAGTGCGCCGAGCTCTATCCGGAAAAGCCGATCTACGACATTCCGGCCTTTCCGATCATCACCGGCGACGGGCTGACGGAAAACCTGCTGGCGCAGATCAAGCCGTTCGATCCCACCTTCCATTTCGGCGAGATGGTCAACGCCATCGAGCGGCTCGAGGACGGCTCGTTCCGCGTCACCACCGACGCCGACAAGGTGTTTCTGACCAAAGTCGTCGTCATCGCGGCCGGCGGCGGCTCGTTCCAGCCGAAGCGGCCGCCGGTGCCGGGCATCGAGGCTTTCGAGGGCAAGTCCGTCTTCTATTCCGTCCGCAAGATGGAAGCGTTCCGCGACCATGACATCCTGATCGTCGGCGGCGGCGATTCCGCGCTCGACTGGACGCTGAACCTGCAGCCGATCGCCAGGAGCGTCACGCTGATGCACCGCCGCGACGCCTTCCGCGCCGCGCCCGACAGCGTCAACAAGATGCGCGCGCTCGTCGACGCCGGCGAACTGAAGCTGGTCTTCGGCCAGGTGACGGGGCTCGAGGGCGCCGACGGCCAGGTCTCGCACGCCGTCATCACCGACAATGACGACAAGGTGCACCAATTGCCGACGACGCGGCTGCTGCCCTTCTTCGGCCTCACGATGAAGCTCGGCCCGATCGCCAATTGGGGCCTGAACCTGCATGAGAACCTGATCAAGGTCGACACCGAGAAGTTCCAGACCTCGGAGCCCGGCATCTTCTCGATCGGCGACATCAACTGGTATCCGGGCAAGCTGAAGCTGATCCTCTCCGGCTTCCACGAGGCCGCGCTGATGGCGCAGGCCGCGAGCCGCATCGTCTTCCCGGACAAGAAGATCCTGTTCCAGTACACGACCTCGTCGACCAGCCTGCAGAAGAAGCTCGGCGTCGCCTGAGGGTTCGGGGATGAGGAGACCTTTGCAGCATGCTGAAGGTCGCCTTGCAGTTCACGTCCTATGGGCAGGGCACCGTCGCCCCGGCGGAGGCCGGGGCCCATAAACACCGGCCAGGAAATCTTGAGGCGAGAGCTTGGCTAGCCCTCTGGTCATGGCCCGTGCGTCTGGATCCCCTGAGTTCACAAACGAAGTGCAACACCAGCTTAAGGTGTTGCGATGGGACGAGAGTACAGCCAGCTCGGGCTTGAGGAGCGGATCGAGATTGCCCGCCTATCGGGCGAAGGCGCCTCGATCCGCCAGATCGCTGCAGCTCTGGATCGCGCGCCATCGTCCATCGCCAGGGAGCTGAAGCGCAACCGCGGCCAGCAGGTGGGATACCAGCCCGCTCATGCCGAGGCCCAGGCGCGGGCGCGACGATGGAACGGCAGCCGGCTCGACCGCGACGCGGCGCTCCGCACCGAGGTCCTCGGCCAGCTCCGGGCCGGCTGGTCGCCGGAACAGATCGCCGGCCGCCTGCGGCGCGACGGCCCGAGCCGCCTCAGCCATGAGAGCATCTATCGCTTCGTCTATGCCCAGATCCGCCGCCACCAAGATTTCCCCTTGGACTTCACCTGGCGCAATTACCTGCCGAGGGCCAAGTCGCGGCGGGGTTGGCGGCCCGGCAAGGGCGGCAGTCCGGCCCTGCACATGCGCCACCGGGTGCCGCTGGCGGAGCGTCCGAGCGCGGTGCTGACCCGGCTCGACCCCGGCCATTGGGAGGCCGACCTGATGGCGTTTTCCCGCTACGGCCAGAACCTCCTGCTGCTGCATGACCGCATGAGCCGGGTGCTGATCGGCAGCCCACTGCCGTCGAAGCGCGCCGAACCGGTCGCCGGCGCGCTGGCGGCGGCCCTCCAGACGCTGCCACCGGCCTGCCGCAAGACCGTCACCTTCGACAACGGCACCGAGTTCGCCCGCCACTACGAGCTCGGCGCCCTCGGCATCGCCACCTATTTCTGCGATCCGCATGCGCCCTGGCAGAAGGGCGGCATCGAGAACGCCATCGGTCGCATGCGCCGCTTCCTGCCGCGCAAGACCGACCTCGCAGCCCTCGACAGCGGCGCCCTCATCGGCATGATGGCCGCCTACAACAACACGCCGCGCAAATGCCTCGGCTTCCAAACCCCGGCCGAGGCCTTCTCCGAACAAGTGTTGCACTTCGGATGTGAATCCACCTCCCGGCCTTCGCCGGGATGACGGCGGAGGGTGGCTCAGCCCGAGCAGCCTATCTTCTGCGGCCGGTAGAGGATCCGTCGCCTTCCCCCCATTCACCCATTGGGGAACCTCGCCCGCACGCCCGAGAGGGTTGGGTGAGGGGCTTTCTTCCGCCGCCGATGGACAGGCGCGGCGATTTCGGAGAGGGGTGGGAACCCCGCGCCCGGCATCCTCGTTTGCCCCGTTGTTCCAGCCGGAGGTGAGGATGCTTGCCAGCCCCTATCATTTCGCCGATCAGGGCGACGTGCCCAACAATCCGGAATTGCCGCTCATTCTCTATCGGGAGGCGCTCGCCGAGGCGCCCGACCGGGCGACGGCGTTCGAGCGGCTGTTCGTCTCGCATGGCTGGGGCGGAACCTGGCGGAACGGCATCTATCCGTTCCACCACTATCACTCGACCGCGCATGAGGTGCTCGGCATCGCCGCCGGCTCGGCCACCGTGCAACTCGGCGGCGACAAGGGCGAGCGGATCGAGCTGAAGGCCGGCGACGCGGTGCTGATCCCGGCCGGCGTCGGCCACAAGCAGCTCTCCTCCAGCCCCGACTTGCTGGTGATCGGCGCCTATCCGGTCGGCCAGAAATGGGACCTGATCCGGGCCGACGACGTCGTCGATGGCGCTGCGGTCCGCGCCCGCATCGCGGCGGTGCCGATGCCGGAAAGCGACCCGATCCTCGGCAGCACCGGCCCGCTCGCCTCGCTCTGGGCGGCGTGAGGGCTTTCCTCGGACGACTATCGCGATGCGGCGGGGGAGCGATCGGTCATTGCGACCTGTCTGTCTCCTAGAACAAACTCCACGATCATCCTGAGGTGCCCGGCGAAGCCGGGCCTCGAAGGAGGGTCCAGAGAACGCCCATCGTGGAGCGGCGGGTATCGCCGGACTTCACCTGCAAGCCGGAGCGCTCTGCTGGACCCTCCTTCGAGGCTTCGCTCGCGCGAAGCACCTCAGGATGAGGTGGTGCGGGTTGATCGGCCTGAAGGGCTCAGAGTTCGAGCCTGCTCGCTCCGGGCGGCTCCTATTCCGCGCCCTTCTTGTCCTTGCCGGCATTCAGCTTGGTGAGTTCCGCCATGAAGTCGGCCATGGCTGGCGGCTTTTCGGCGATGAAGGGCAGGGGGCGGCAGACGTCGATCGCGGCGATGCCGACGCGCGCCGTCAGGATGCCGTTGATCACGCCCTCGCCGAGCCGGGCGGAAAGCCGCGCCGCGAGGCCGTGGCCGAGGATCTGCTGCACGATAGAATCGCCCGCCGCCATGCCGCCGGTCACCGCGAGATGGGCGATGACGGTGCGCGCCAGGCGCAGGAAGCCGAGCGTGCCCGGCCGGCCGCCATAGAGCTGGCCGAGCTGGCGGATCAGCCGGAGCGCCGTGAACAGCACGAAGATCAGGTCGACCGCCGCGCGCGGCGAGATCGCCGTCACCAGCGTCACGCGCTTGGCGGCGGTGAGCACCAGCGTCTGCGCCGCCGCGTCGAGCGGCTTCAGGAGTTCGTGCTCGGACAGGCCGATCAGGTCGCGGCCGTCGATGATCTCGGCGGCGTGCAATTCCAGCGCGGCGCGGCCATGCGCCGTATCCGGCCGTTCCTTGTAGAGCGCGGCGAGGTCGCGCACCGTCGCCCGCGCGGCGATGCGGTCGTCGCGGCTCGCGGCGTCGTCGGCCGCCTCGCGGATGCGGGTAATGCGCCGGAGCCGCAGCAGGCCGCCGATCTCGCGGATCGACAGCGCGGCGAGGGCGACCAGCGCCACGGCGGCGACGGCGACCGCGAACCAGCCGAGCCATTCGGCCCGCTGGAACAGGTCGCGGATCAGCTGGTCGACGGCGAGCCCGATGCCGAGCGACAGCAGGATGCCAAGCGCCGAGGCGAGAATGTTGGCCCAGCGCATCGGCCGCGGCGGCTTCGGCGTCGGGGCGGGGAGGTCGACATCCTCCGGCTCGGCGATCACCACCGGGCGGTCGCCGGGCCTATGGGCGATGTCGGGATCGTCGACGACGCGGATCCGGTCGAGCCGGAAGGCGGTCGGCTTGCGCGGCCTGTCGCTCGTCATGCCAGCCGGTCTCCGATCAGGAATTCGAGCGCGCGGTCGAGGCGGATATGCGGCAGCGACAGCGTGATGCCCTCGGCCGTCCGCTCCAGCGCCGGCGGACGGAAGCGGACGAAGCGCAGCGCCGTCTGGCCGAGTTCGGAAGTTGAGTCAGCGCCTGCAAGGATCGATTCAGGATCGTTCGGCAAGTCCCCGGGAAAGAAGGCGATTTCGGTTTTGCCATCGAAGGTCTCGCCGTCGATCGTCTCGCCGGCGAGCGGCGTTCCGATGATCGAGGGCAACTTTTCCGAGTCCTCGATGACGACGCCCTCGCGCGTCGCCCGCACCGAGGCGAGCGCCGCCACCTCGACCCGCGCGCCGGCGGCCGAGGCGCGCTCGATCGCCGGCGCCAGCAGGCGGGCGAGGATCGCCTCCAGCCGGTCGTGGTCGGCGTGGTGCAGATGGTCGGCCTTGGTGGCGCCGATCAGGATGCGGTCGATGCGGTGCGTCAGCAGGCTGGCGAGCCAGGAGGTCGAGCCCGGTCTGTAGCAGCCGAGGATCTCGGTCAGCGCGGCGCCGAGATCGGCGACGGCGGCGGGGCCGGCATTGAGCGCGTTCAGCGCGTCGACCAGCACGATCTGCCGGTCGAGCCTGGCGAAGTGATCGCGGAAGAACGGCTTCACCACCACCGATTTATACGCCTCGTAGCGGCGCGCCATCATCCGCCCGAGCGAGCCGGGCGGCGCGGCGGCGGCGGCCTCCGGCAGCGGCGCGAAGGTGAGCGCCGGCGAGCCTTCGAGGTCGCCCGGCATCAGGAAGCGGCCGGGCGGCAGGGTCGAGAGCGCGTTCTCGTCGGCGCGGCAGGCGCGCAGATAGCCGGTGAAGAGCGCGGCGAGCTCGCGCGCCACCGCCTCGTCCTCGGGCGCGGCCGGGTCGATCGTCGCAAGACGCGCCAGCCAGGGGGCCGCGGCGGCGCGGCGGGCCGGGCTCTCCGCCATCGTCAGCGCCTCGCGCGACCATTGCGCGTAGTCCTTGGCGAGCAGCGGCAGGTCGAGCAGCCATTCGCCGGGATAGTCGACGATGTCGAGATGCAGCTTTCCCGGCCCGAAGCGCTGCTTGAAATAAGAGGCGGATTCAAAGGCGATGGTCAGCCGCAGCTCGCTGATCCGGTAGGTCGAATCCGGCCAGATGCGCTGCTCGACCAGGGCGCGGACATGGTCCTCGTAGTCGAAGCGCGGCACGTCGTCGTCCGGTTGCGGCTCGAGCTTGGCGCCGGTGACGCGGCCGGACGCGTAGGAGCGGAACAGCGGCAGGCGGCCGCCATGAACGAGATTGTGCACCAGCGCCGTGATGAACACCGTCTTGCCGGCGCGCGCCAGCCCGGTCACGCCCAGCCGGACCGTCGGCGAGACGAGGTCCGCGGCGCGGTCGCCCAGCGTCGAGAGGGCGAGGCGCGCTTCGTCAGTCAGCGTGGTCAGCTTCAAGGGTCCCGTTCCTGGCCGCTCGGTCGTGGTGGCGCATCGGGTCGACGCGCCATCCCGGCCGATGAGCCGGCCGCGTCCCATGTAGGCACGGCACGCGGACGGCAAAAGACCTATTCGTCGTCGATGGCCGGCTCGCCGCCGACCAGTTCCAGCTCGCGCGGGCGGAAGAAGGCGACGACGCGGCCGGTGCGGGGGCGCAGCTCCGACCATTTGTGGATGTCGAAATCGATGACGGCGAGGCCGGCGGTCGGGAACTTGGCCCCGATCTCCTCGCGCAGCGCCGGGTTGCCGCTGCCGATCAGCTCCAGCGCGGTGTCCTGCAGGGTCGGGTTATGGCCGATCAGCATCAGGTTGCGGGCATTGCCGCCGAGCGCGCCGACGCAGTCGATATAGGCGTCGGCGGAGACCTCGTAGAGATCGCGCGTGATGCGGATTTCGAGATTGCTCGGGATCATCGGCAGCAGGCCGATCAGCGTCTCGCGCGTCCGCCGCGCCGAGGAGCAGAGGATGCGGTCGGGCGTCAGGCGGTGGGCGGCCAGGTGTTCGCCGATCATCGTCGCCGCGCGCCGGCCCCGTGGCGCCAGCGGCCTGTCGAAATCGGCAAGGCCGGCCACGTCCCAGGCCGATTTCGCGTGACGAAGCAGAAGAAGGCGCATGGCGATCGCATCGTTCCCTGTTGCGGGGCTTCTGGTTTTCCGGGCCTGCCCGGCTGGCGATACGCTGACACGGCTGCGGGCCGACTGCAATCGGCGTGATCGCCGCTCCCGAAGGGGCGCGGGCAAGGGGGCGGGAAGGGCTCAGCCGGCGGCGGCCCGCGCCAGCCTCGGGTCGCGGATGACGGGCGCCGGGGCCGCGGGGATCGGCCGCGCCGGCGCGGCCGGCGGCATGGCGGGCGGCGCGACGGCGGAGGCGGCCCGGGCGGTGGCGAGCGCGGCCATGTCGATCCGGAGCACGGCGCAGAACTGCTCGTGCAGGCGGCGAAGCCGGGCGACGGATCCCGGCAGGAAATGGTCGAGCTCGTTGCCGACGGCGCCGATGCGGCCGAGCTCGTCGATGTAGCGGCGGGCATAATGTCCCTGGCGCGCTTCCAGCTCGGCGGCGGCGATCGCTTGGCCCTTGCGCAGCAGCGTCGTCTCCGCCTCAATCATCTGCAAGAGCGCCTCCATCGTCGCCTCGATGCTGGCGCAGACGCGGATGGCGTCGTCGCGCCCCCGGACGGCGGGCAGGGCGCCTTGCGGATCGGCGTTTCGCTCCGGCTGGCGCAGGGCATTCTGCGGACGGGACTGGCTCACGGACGGCTTCCTCGGTCAGCCGCGCGGACGCGCGGATCGGTCAGGGGCGTCGCCGATGGCAGCGGCGCTGAAACAGCCCGCTCATTCAATCATCGTTAACATTAACGAAGTTTTACCTTCCGTTGCGTTAATGCCACGCGGGCGCGACAGGGCCTGCTCGCCGCTCCCGCCTTTCCGCCATTTTCGGGCCATTTGGGGAAGCGCTGGAATATCAAAAGCTTGCGTGAAAGCGTTTTACGAAATGTGGCTCCTTGAAGGCATCCGAACACCGTTAATTCGGCCTTCTCACAAAGAAGGGCGCGACCAGTTGTCCTAAGGGTGTCGCATCGCTATATTCCGCGCCGAAATGCCATCGAGCAGGGGTCATTCATGACGTTAGATACCCTTGAAGCGTATCGGCCTACGGAAGCCGAGCCCTTCATGAACGAGCGGCAAAGGGAGTACTTCCGCAAGAAGCTCCTTGCCTGGAAAGACGATATTCTCCGGGAGTCCCGGGAAACGCTCCAGCATCTCCAGGACGAGAACGTCAACCATCCGGATCTTGCAGACCGTGCTTCTTCGGAGACGGATCGTGCGATCGAATTGCGGGCGCGTGATCGCCAGCGCAAGCTGATCGCCAAGATTGATGCCGCGTTGCAGCGGATCGAGGATGGCAGCTACGGCTACTGCGAGGAAACGGGCGAGCCGATCAGCCTCAAGCGTCTCGACGCCCGGCCGATCGCAACCCTTTCGATCGAGGCGCAGGAACGCCATGAGCGGCGTGAGCGCGTCTACCGCGACGAATAGACTCCCGGACCATATCCAAAAATGACGAAGGGCGCGGAACCATCGGTTCCGCGCCCTTCTTCTTGGTCTCTTGTGTGTTCCTGGTCTCAGACGGGCCGCCGGGCGACCCGCCTTTGGCAATCCCTGCGTATCAGCCCTTGCGCGAGCCGGATATTTCGCCGAGCAGGCGCGCCATTTCCTTTTCGAGGTCGCCGACCGCCGAAGGCGCGTTGGCGGACGTCTCCTCGTCGGGCAGAGGCTGCTCGTCGACGAAATCCTCGGCGATGACGACGGGCTCGTCCTCGGGCTGCGGCGGCTCGACGGGCGGGGCGGAACGCACGCTCTCGGCGCCGACGTCGAAGATCGGCTCGAACCGGGCGAGGCGCTCGGCCTCGTCATCCAGTCCGGCGAACGGATCGGCTGCCTCGACCGGCGGAGCGGGCGGGATCGGCGCGCGGCGGGGCGCGGCGCGCGGGCTGTCGAAATTCGCGCTGAACGGCGCTTCGGCCGAGGCGGGCGGCACGGCGCCCGGCGCGACGGGCGTCTGCTGCGAGCCGAGCAGCGGGCGCGGGTCATAGGGGCGCTGGCGCTGGCCGATCGGGCGACCCTCGATCGGCTCGGCCGGCGGCGCCTGGCGGGGCGACGGCACGGGCTGGGGCGGCGCGGACTGGATCGGCGCGGACTGGACGGGCAAGGGCGGCTGCGGCACGTCGGCCGTGGTCGGCGTGTGCCGCGGCCGGTTGCCGGACAGGAAGCTCGGGAAGCCACGGCCGGTGCGCGGCTCGGGCGCCGGGCGCTGCGGCGGCGTGACACGCGGCGAAGGCGCGTCGAACGCCGGCTCGGGCTCCGGCTGGGCGTAGCGGGCTTCCTGGGCGATCTCGGCCGGCGCTTCCGCGACGGGCTCGAAGTCGGGCTGCTGGCGCAGCGCGGGCTCCGGCTGTGCCTCATAGGCCGAGATGTCGGCGACCGGCTGCGGCTCCGGGCGGCGCGGCTCGGGCTGGCGGGGCGCTTCGGGGGCGACGCGGCCGTTCTGCTGCTGGGGCGCTGCCGGGCGGGCCGGGGGCTCCTGCCGCAGCGGCTCGAGGCGGCGCGCCGGCGGCTGCGCCCGCTGGATGCCCGGCTCGACGACGAGGTCGGACGGGCCGCCGATCAGGATCAGGTGCTCGACATTGTCGCGGCGGACGAGGACCAGCCGGCGGCGCGGATCGAGCGGCAGCGCGTCGAGCACGGCGAGGCGCGGCTGGCGGCCGCGCGCCGGGCTGCTGCCGAGACGGCCATTGGTAAAGAGGCGGATCAGCCAGAAGACCAGCAGGATCGCCAGAAGAATCACGACCAGCGTGATCACGAACTGGGCAATGGTCGCGCCTGTGTCGCCGAACATTGGCGCCAGATAATCGTGCATCTTATTCTCCCGACTTCCGATTCCGGTTCAGCCCGCCGATTTCGGTTCAGCCCGCAACGAGGCGTCGAAACGGACCGAGCCTGGCACTCTCCGTGCCTGAAAGCTCGACTCCCTGCTTATTCGACGTTTTTCGTGCGTGCGCTAGGCCTTGGCAACCCCGCAGCGCGGATCTGATCCATCAATCCCCTGGTGGCGTTAAGAATTCATTGACCATGAGTTTGGCAGAATCCAGTGGATTCGCGTTCTCGTTGTGCGCAATTCGCAGCGTCAGGCCGCGAAAAGCGCATCTCCGGGCGTTGGTTAGGGGGCGAGCTGGCCGATTCCAAGGCAAATGCCGTGATTTGTCGAAGGGCGGCGGCGGGGCGGGCCGGGCTGCGAACGAGGCGATTTTACCGTCCGCGTTGAATTCGGGTGTGATCCTCCGCATTCTGCCTGATACATGCGGCGAACAGCGATTCTTCGCCAGAAACAAGAATTCGCCAGGACCGAGAGCAAGATGGGGCAGACCGGGGTGCAGGGGTTGATGCCGCGCATGTCGGGCCGCGTGACGGAATGACCGAAAGCAACAACCAGAAGCCGTCACGCCGCGCGCTCGTCGATCGCGCCGACCGTCCGACCGGCATCGGCCGGCTGCTCGTGCTGGCCTGCTGCCTCGTCGGCGCGGCGCTCGCCTTCGCGTTGCTGCCGCCGGCGGCTGCCGAGCCGTTCATCTTCGCCCTTCTCGGCCTTCTCGCTGTTGTCGGCGTGTTCACGCTTTTCGCGGCGGCGATCGGGCTGCTGCGCTTCAGCGGCCGCTCGCCGCGCGACGAGCTTGCCCGCGGCTTCATCGATTCGATGGCCGAGGGAATGCTGATCACCGATCGTGACGGCCGCATTCTCTATGCCAACGCCGCCTATGCCGACCTGATCGGCGCCGACGAGGTCAAGGACGTGCGCGTCGTCGAGCGCGTGTTCTCGTCCGATCAGGCGGCGAGCGAGGCGATCTACCGGTTGTCGCAATCGATCCGGCAGGGCCGCGCCGCCGTCGAAGAAGTGCGCATGCCGAGCCCGCTGGCCGGCCCCGCCTCCGGGCCGCCGCGCTGGTACCGCATCCGCGTGCGCGCGGTGCGCAGTGGCGATGATGCCGACCGCCTGCTGACCGCGTGGCAGGTTTCCGACGTCACGCAGGATCGCGCCCAGCAGGAGACGGTGTTCCAGGACCTGCAGCACGCGATCGACTATCTCGATCATGCGCCGGCCGGCTTCTTCTCGGCCGAGCCGGACGGCCGCATCGTCTATCTCAATGCGACGCTGGCCGACTGGCTCGGCATCGACCTGACCTTCTTCAAGTCGGGCACGCTGATGCTGGCCGATATCGTGCGCGGCGACGGCGCGGCGCTGCTCTCGATCGGCCGCGAGAGCGCCAGCGAGACGCGCACCGAGACCATCGACCTCGATCTCGTCAAGCAGAACGGCCAGAGCCTGCCGGTGCGGCTGCTGCATCGCGTTCCCTTTGCCGGCGACGGCGCGCCGGGCGCGACGCGGACCGTGGTGCTCAATCGCGGCCCGGGCGAGGAGCTGTCGGAGGCGCTGCGCGCCGCCGAGGTTCGCTTCACGCGCTTCTTCAACCACACGCCCTTCGCCATCGCCTCGATCGACAAGTCCGGCCGCATCGGCCGCACCAACGCGCCGTTCGCCCGTCTGTTCGGGCCGATCAAGTCGGACGGCGGCAGTCGCTCGCGCCTGATCGACCTCGTCGCCGAGGCGGAGCGCCCGGCGCTGGAAGCCGCGCTCGAGACCGCCGCCGGCGGCCGCAGCGAGATCGCGCCCGTCGACACCACGATTCCCGGCCATGGCGAACGCAGCGTCCGCTTCTACGTCTCGGCGGTCGACGAGGACGCCAACGATCGCGAGATCGCGACCGTTTACGCGCTGGAGACGACGGAGCAGCGCGCGCTGGAGCTGCAGTTCGCGCAGAGCCAGAAGATGCAGGCGATCGGCCAGCTCGCCGGCGGCGTCGCGCATGATTTCAACAACGTGCTGACGGCGATCATCGGCTTCTCCGACCTCCTGCTCGCCAACCACCGGCCGAGCGACCCGTCCTTCCAGGACATCATGAACATCAAGCAGAACGCCAACCGCGCCGCCGGCCTGGTGCGGCAGCTGCTGGCGTTCTCGCGCCGCCAGACGCTGCGCCCGCAGGTGCTGGCGATGGGCGACGTGCTGTCGGATCTCTCGATCCTCTTGGAGCGGCTGCTCGGCGAGAAGGTCAAGCTTCAGCTCGTGCACGGCCGCGACGTCTGGCCGATCAAGGCCGACCTGAACCAGTTCGAGCAGGTCGTCATCAACCTCGCGGTGAACGCGCGCGACGCCATGCCGAAGGGCGGCACGCTGACGATCCGCACCCGCAACGTGACGCCGGAGGAAATTCCGGATTTCCATTACAAGCCGCTGCCGCCTGCCGATTACGTGCTGATCGAGGTCCAGGATACCGGCACCGGCATTCCGCCCGAAGTGCAGTCGAAGATCTTCGAGCCGTTCTTCTCGACCAAGGATGTCGGCAAGGGCACCGGCCTCGGCCTCTCGACCGTCTACGGCATCGTCAAGCAGACCGGCGCGCACATCTTCTTCGACAGCGAGACGGATGTCGGCACGACCTTCCGCATCTTCGTGCCGCGCCATGTCCCGGCTATCTCGGCCAAGCCCGAGGCCGTGGCGGAGAAGCCGCCCGAGATCGCCGATCTGACCGGCAGCGCCAGCATCCTGCTGGTCGAGGACGAGGAGGCCGTGCGCAGCTTCGCCGCCCGCGCGCTGACCTCGCGCGGCTATACGGTGCACGAGGCGACCTCCGGCGTCGAGGCGCTGGAGATCATGCGCGAGACGGGCGGCACGATCGATCTCGTCGTCTCCGACGTCGTCATGCCGGAGCTCGACGGCCCGTCGCTGCTGCGCGAACTGCGCAAGGAGCGGCCGGATCTCAAGATCATCTTCGTCTCCGGCTATGCCGAGGACGCCTTCGCCCGCAACCTGCCGGACGGCGAGACTTTCAATTTCCTGCCGAAGCCGTTCTCGCTCAAGCAGCTGGCGACGGCGGTCAAGGAAACGCTCGGCCGGTAGCCGCGCCTTCGAGCCCTCGCGGGCCACGGGCAAATCCGTGCCCCGCGAGCGCTGCGAACGCCGCGCTTGCCAAGCCGCGCGCGGCCGCCGAAAATGTCGGTTCAGATCTTAAACTTGGAATGATGTTCATGAACGATGGAAGCGCGCCCACCCGTCAGGCAGAGGCGCAGGCCTTGCCGGTCCGGATCGATCCGGTCACGCGGCGCGTTTCGATCGATGCCAAGGATCCGGTCTTCTTCCAGGATCCGTATCCGGTCTTCGAGGCGATCCGCGCCGTCACGCCGGCGTTCTTCTGGGAGGAGCAGGGCGTCTGGTGCTTCCTCGGCGCCGACGACGTCAACGCGCTCTATCGCGATCGCCGCTTCGGCCGCGAGATCCTGCATGTGGCGACCCGCGAGGAGCTCGGCATTCCCGAGATCCCGGCGCATCTGAAGCCGTTCTACGACGTCGACAACCTCTCCATGCTGGAGCGCGAACCGCCCGTTCACACCCGTCTGCGGACGCTGGTCAACCGCGCTTTCGTCTCGCGCCAGATCGAGCGGCTCCGGCCGCGCATCGAGGCGCTCTGCCACGAGCTGATCGACGGCTTCGAGGCGAAGGGCGAGGTCGAGCTGATCGACGCCTATGCGACGCCGATCCCGATCACCGTCATCGCTGAGATCCTCGGCGTGCCGGTCGAGCGCGCGCCGGACCTGCTCGCCTGGTCGCATGCGATGGTCGGCATGTACCAGCTCGGCCGTACCCGAGCGATGGAGGACGCCGCCGTCGAGGCGACGCTCGCCTTCTCCGCCTTCCTGCGCGCCTATGTCGAGGAGCGGCGGGGCAAGCCGGGCGACGATCTGATCAGCCAGCTGATCGCGGCGGAGGAGAAGGGCGAGAAGCTCTCCGAGGACGAGCTGATCACCACCTGCATCCTGCTGCTCAATGCCGGGCATGAAGCGACGGTGCACGCGGTCGGCAATGGCGTCCGCGCGATCCTGCGCTCCGGCGCGGATCCGAAGGCGCTGTTCGCGTCCGACGAGACGACCGCCGCGACGGTGGAGGAATGCCTGCGCTACGATCCGCCGCTGCACATGTTCATGCGCTATGCGCTGGAGGATCTGGAGTTCGGCGGCATCCAATTGAAGAAGGGCCAGCAGGTCGGCCTGCTGCTCGGCGCCGCCAACCGCGATCCCGGTCGTTATGCGAGCGCCGACCGCTTCGACGCGACGCGCGAACCGAAGCCGCACGTCTCCTTCGGCCTCGGCATCCATTTCTGCATCGGCGCGCCGCTCGCCCGGCTCGAAATGCAGGTGGCGCTGCCGATCCTGTTCGAGCGACTGCCGGGCCTCCGCTTCGCCGAGGCGCCCCGCTATCGCGACACCTATCATTTTCACGGTCTCGATGGATTGAACCTGGCATGGGATCGCTGATGCCAAGTCTTACCGGGGTGCCAAGTCTGGCCGGGAGGATCGCCGGCGCCTTGACCGTCCTCGGCCTGCTCATGGCCGCGCCGGCCGGTGCGCAGACGGTCGTCGACGGCTCGGATGCGAGCCTCGACCCCAGCCTGGTGGCGACGATCCAGGCTCTCGTGACTCGCGGTTTCGCGGTGCCGGGCGCGGCGGAGTTCCGCAAGCTGCACCTGTCGAAGGCGCGCAACGGCCATGGTTATTGCGGCGAGGTGGCGGTTGCCGCCGGCGCCGATTTCGTGCCGTTCCATGCCATCCTCGAGGAAGCGGGGCCGTCGTCGCTGCTGCTGCTTTCCGACTACGCCAAGCCGGGCGAAGCCGGGGACAGGGAAACCGCCGTGCGGCTGCTTACCAATTTCGGCTGTCTGGAGTAAAAGTCAGGATGATCGAAGGACAGCCCAGCGCTACCGCCTTTCGCGTCGCCATGCGCCGCGCGGCGCATCAGCTTCTCGACAAGCCCCTGATTTTCGAGGATCCGCTCGCGCTGACCATCGTCGGCGGCGACCGCGGCTCCGTGCTGGCGCGCGATGAACTCTCGCGTGCCGATTCGCCCGGCGGCGAGACCATCCGCGCCTTCCTCGCCGCCCGCAGCCGCTTTGCCGAGGACCGGCTCGCCGCCGCCGTCGCGCGCGGCGTCCGCCATGTCGTCGTGCTCGGCGCCGGGCTCGATACCTTCGCCTATCGCAATCCCTATGCCGACAAGGGCGTCGTCGTGTTCGAGGTCGACTATCCGGCGACCCAGGTCTGGAAGCGCGAGCGGCTGGCCGCGACCGGCATTGCCGTGCCCGACAACGTGACCTTCGTGCCGGTCGATTTCACCACCGAGCATCTCGACGAAAAGCTGCTGGCGGCGGGCCTCGATCCGGCCGTGCCGGTGTTTTTCTCCTGGCTCGGCGTCGCCCCCTATCTGACCGAGGCGGCGATCCTCTCGACGCTTCAGATCATCGCCGGCCGCGTCGGCGGCGCCGAGGTCGTGTTCGACTACGCCGAGACGCCGGAAAAGCTCGGCCTGCTGCAGCGCCTTGCCTTCACCACGCTGGCGGGCCGCACCGCGAGCCTCGGCGAGCCCTTCGTCACTTTCTTCCGTCCCGACGATCTCGCCGGCCGCCTCGCCGCGCTCGGCTTCTCGTCGATCGAGGATCGCAGCGGTCCCGATCTCGGCCAGATCTATGTCGGCGGCTCCGCCGCGCTCGACCGCGCCACGATCGGTCATGTGGTGGCCGCCATCAAGACGGCCGCGACGACCGACGCCGAAATCCCGCTTCCCGCGACCGCCGCCTGATGGGCCGCGCTAGCCCCCGCCGGCGATCGCGAATCCGGAATTGAAAAAGGGCGCCCGTTCCGACGAACAGGCGCCCTTTCGCTATTTCATCCGGGCAAGACCCTCATCCAGCCCCTTCCCGCGGGCGGGAGAGGGCGAGGCGAAGGCCGTTCCGGTGGCTCAGACCAGGGCTGCCGCGATGCCGGCGGCGAGCTTGGCGTTGTTCTTCACCAGCGCGATGTTGGTGACGAGGCTGCGGCCCGAGGTCAGCTCGAGGATGCGGCCGAGCACATAGGGCGTCACGCCCTTGGCGCGGATGCCGTCGCGCTCGGCGTCGATGATCGCCGTCTCGATATAGGAGCGCATCTCCTCGGCCGGGATCTCGTCGGCGACCGGCACCGGATTGGCGACCAGCAGGCCACCCTCGAGGCCGATCTCGGCGCGCTTGGCGATGAAGGCGGCGATGTCGCGGGCCGCGTCCAGGCGAAGCGGCGAGGGCAGGCCGCTGTCGCGCGACCAGAAGGCCGGCAGTGCGTCCTGGCCGACGGTGACGACAGGCACGCCGAGCGTCTCCAGCACTTCCAGCGTCTTCGGGATGTCGAGGAGAGCCTTGGCGCCGGCGCAGACGACCGTCACCGGCGTCTTCGGGAACTCGTAGAGATCGGCCGAGACGTCATAGGTGGTCTCGGCGCCGCGATGCACGCCGCCGATGCCGCCGGTCGCGAACACCTTGATGCCGGCGAGATGCGCCGTGATCATCGTCGCCGCCACCGTGGTGGCGCCGGGACGGCCGGTCGAGAGCGCGAAGGCCAGATCGGCGCGCGACACCTTCAGCACGTCCTTGAGGCCGGCGAGGCGCTCCAGCTCGTCCGCCGTCAGGCCGACGCGGATCTTGCCGTCCATGATGGCGATCGTCGCCGGAACCGCGCCATTCGCGCGGACGATGTCCTCGACCGCGCGCGCCGTGGCGATGTTGTCCGGATAGGGCATGCCATGCGTGACGATCGTGGTTTCGAGCGCCACGAGGGGCTTGCCATCAGCCTTGGCGGCGGCGACTTCGTCGGAAAGGATGATGAGGTCTTTTTCGGACATCGAACAGTACCGTTCTTAGAGGCGCGGGCCGGCGCCCCCGACGGGGGCGCGAAGCGACCGCGAAAAGGCGGACCATGCCGATCCCGCGCGTGCGAGGCAAGTGCCTCGCGCTGGGCGGGTGCCATG
Source organism: Kaistia sp. 32K (assembly GCF_016629525.1). Lineage (GTDB taxonomy): Bacteria > Pseudomonadota > Alphaproteobacteria > Rhizobiales > Kaistiaceae > Kaistia. The sequence goes on along the minus strand of NZ_AP024269.1, from coordinate 3,156,023 downwards.
CTTTTCGCTCATGGCAGCATGAAGTTCGCCGCGACGCCCGGCTTCCGGCACGGCGTTGCCTTTTCTTTCCCTCCGGAAGTCGTTCATATCGATGCCTCGTTGAACAGCGGAGAGCTTGAGGCATGACGAAGACCGCATTGATCACGGCCGCCAGCAAGGGCATCGGCGGGGGCATCGCAGAGCGGCTGGCCGCGGACGGCTATCGCGTCGGCCTGCTCGGGCGTTCCGAGGGCGTCGAGGCGCTCGCCGCCGAGCTCGGCGGCTTTGCCGTGCGCGGCGACGTGACCGAGGCCGCGTCCATCGAGGCGCTGGTCGAGCGGGCGCGCACCGAGACCGGGCAGATCGACGTCGTCGTCGCCAATACCGGCCATGCCGCCAAGAAGAAGCTGCTCGATCTCGACGACGGCGACTGGCATGCCGCGCTCGACATCTTCCTGCTGCCGACCGTCCGCCTCCTGCGCGCCGCCCGCGCCGAGCTCGAGCGCTCGAAGGGCGCGGTGATCGCGATTTCGAGCTTCGCCGCCAAGCGCAACGATCCGGACTTCGCTTCGTCCTCGGTGCTGCGCGCCGGGCTTTCCGCCTATGTCGGCGTCGCGGCGCGGCTGCTCGCCAAGGACGGCGTCAGCATCAACGCCGTCGCGCCCGGCTTCATCGATTCGCTGCCGAGCACGCCGGAGCGCATCGCCCGCATTCCGGCCGGCCGCTATGGCGAGGTCCAGGAAATCGCCGCGACCGTCGCCTATCTGGCCTCGCCCGAGGCGCGCTACGTCACCGGCCAGACGATCGTCGTCGATGGCGGCCTGACCGCCTGATCCTCACTTCGTCATCAGGTATTTCGCCACCGCCTCATAGGCGGGCAGGCTCGTCGGGTCGTTGGCGGCGTTGCTGGCGACCGGGTTGGAGGCGAAGCGGGCGATCACCATGCGCGCGGCCGGATCGACATAGATCGCCTGGCCGTGCACGCCGCGCGCCATGAAGGCGCCGTTCGCGTTGTGCGAGATCCACCACATGCCGCTGTAGCTCCAGCCCTTCAGCAGCGGATAATTGGCCTTGGCGAAGGCCACCTTGTCGCCGCCGGCGCGGATATGGGCGATCGCCGCCTCGGGGATGATCTGCTCGCCGGCCTGCCTGCCATTGTCCAGCATCAGCTGGCCGATGCGGGCCATGTCGCGGAGGCCGGCGCTGAAGCCGCCGCCGGCGAAGGGCGTTCCGGTCGAATCGAGCGTGTAATAGGCGTCCTGCTCGGCGCCCATCCGGCTCCAGATCCGCTCCGACAGCAGCGCGGCGACGGATTTTCCCGTGACGCGGGCGATGATCCAGCCGAGCGCGTCCGAATTGATCGTCCTATAGCCGAAGGCGGCGCCATGCTCGCCCTCTTTCCGGACCGTCTTCAGATAGTCGAAATAGCTGCGCGGGCCGGTGTAGTCGGCCGGCTTCGGCAAGGGATTGCCGGCGGCCGAATAGATCCAGACGTCGGCGTCCGGGTCGGCATAGTCCTCGCTGTAGTGGAGGCCGGTGGTCATATCGAGCACCTGGCGCACGGTCGCATCGCCGAACGCGCTCTCAGTGAGTTCCGGCACCAGCGTCGCGACCCTGGCATTCTCGTCGAGCTTGCCTTCCGCCACCAGCGTCTCGCCGAGCAGGCCGGTCAGCGACTTCGTCACCGACATCGCCGCATGCTTGCCGGTCTCGTCGAGGCAGCCGGCATAGCGCTCGTAGACGAGGACGCCGTCATGCAGGATGACGATGCCGTCCGTGTAGTTGGCGGCGAGCGAATCGGCGAAGCGCATCGGCTTTGTGTCGCCGAGCGGCACGAAGGTCAGCGCGTCGATCGCCGGATCGATGGCGCGATCGAAGAAGCGCAGCGGGCCGAGGCCGCGGCCGACGCCGACCGTCGGCGCGAGCTCGCGGAAATGGCAGACGGTCCAGCGCAGCTTGGGGAAAGCGAAAAAATCCGGATCGCTGTAGCGGATGATCTTGTCGGCGGGCGGCGGCGACCCCACCATCCAGCCGAGCTTGCCGGGATCGGATTCCTCGGCTGTCATCGGCGCCGTTGCCGAGATGGTCGTTACCGGAGCCGTCGTGGGAGCCGTCATGGATTTTGTCTCCTGCGCCGATGCCGGGAGCAGCATGACCGAAAGCAGGGCGGCGGCGAGGAAACCCGCTTGGCTTCGTCCGGCCCGGAGCCTGGCAGAGCATCGCGACATAGAGGGCCTCCCTTATGGATCGCCGTCCGGCGGCGACACATCACCCTAGCCTTGGAAGGCGCGCGCCGCCACTGGCGACGGCGCGGGTCGACGGGGCTTGCGGACGAGAACAAAACGTGTACATTGTCCGTGTTTGCTCACGTCCGAGCGGTGTGGAATAAGGAGCGCCGGAATGTCTCAATCTTCTCTCCGTCTCGTCGAAGGGGCCACCATGGACAAGTCGAAGGCGCTGGATGCAGCGCTCTCCCAGATCGAACGGGCCTTTGGCAAGGGGTCGATCATGCGACTCGGCCAGAACAAGGCCGTCGAGATCGGCACGGTTTCGACCGGCTCCATCGGCCTCGATATCGCGCTTGGCATCGGCGGCCTGCCGCGCGGCCGAATCATCGAGGTCTACGGGCCGGAATCGTCGGGCAAGACCACGCTGGCGCTGCACACCATCGCCGAGGCGCAGAAGAATGGCGGCATCTGCGCCTTCGTCGACGCCGAGCACGCGCTCGATCCGATCTATGCCCGCAAGCTCGGCGTCAATCTCGACGACCTGCTGATTTCCCAGCCCGATACCGGCGAGCAGGCGCTCGAGATCACCGACACGCTGGTCCGCTCCGGCGCGGTCGACGTGCTGGTCGTCGATTCGGTCGCGGCGCTGACGCCGCGCGCCGAAATCGAGGGCGAGATGGGCGACAGCCTGCCCGGCCTGCAGGCTCGCCTGATGAGCCAGGCGCTGCGCAAGCTCACCGCGTCGATCTCGAAGTCGAACACGATGGTGATCTTCATCAACCAGATCCGCATGAAGATCGGCGTCATGTTCGGCAATCCGGAGACGACGACGGGCGGCAACGCGCTGAAGTTCTATGCCTCTGTCCGCCTCGACATCCGCCGCATCGGCGCGATCAAGGAGCGCGACGAGGTGGTCGGCAACCAGACCCGCGTCAAGGTCGTCAAGAACAAGCTGGCGCCGCCGTTCAAGCAGGTCGAGTTCGACATCATGTATGGCGAGGGCGTCTCCAAGATGGGCGAGCTCGTCGATCTCGGCGTCAAGGCCGGCATCGTCGAGAAATCAGGCGCCTGGTTCTCCTATGACAGCCAGCGCCTCGGCCAGGGCCGCGAGAACGCCAAGAACTTTTTGCGCGAAAACCCGAAGGTTGCTGCGACGATCGAGCTGGCGATCCGCCAGAATGCCGGCCTGATCGCCGAGCAGCTCACCAAGGGCGGCCCCGAGGACGACAGCGACGGCGACGACGCGCTCGAGGCGTAAGGAACAGGCCGGGGAGGGGATCGCCCGCCCCGACGTCCGTCGCTCGATCGGGGCCGGCGCTTTTCGCCGGCCTCGCTGAAAGAAAAGTCACCGGGAGGCGAGGGGATGGCGGCGAGCGAGACGCGGGGCGGCGGCTGTCATTGCGGCCGGGTCCGGTTCACGGTGCGCGGCGATTTCGGCACGGCGATGTCGTGCAACTGCTCGATCTGCCAGAAGCGCGGCCACTGGCTCGCCTTCGTGCCGGCCGCGGATTTCACGCTCGAAAGCGGCGCCGACGACCTCACCGACTACCAGTTCAACCGCTTCCGCATCCATCATCTCTTCTGTTCGCATTGCGGCGTCGGCTCGTTCGGCCGCGGCGTCGGGCCCGACGGCGCCGAGATGGTGGCGGTCAATGTCCGCTGTCTCGACGACATGGATCTCTCGACCGTCACGGTCACCGCCTTCGACGGCCGCAGCCACTGAAACGATCCGTCTGGGGCCGGCTGACGCGCTTTCTGGACAGTCTGCTTGGCGGTCGCTACAAACGCCCGCACAATTCCTTCGGCAGGGCGCGCCAAGACGCGCTTTGCCTCTGTAGCAGGCGGGTCAGTTCATGAGCAGCGTCAACGACATTCGGTCGGCGTATCTCGGCTTCTATCAGAAGAACGGTCACGAGATCGTCGCGTCGAGCCCGCTCGTGCCGCGCAACGATCCGACGCTGATGTTCACCAATGCCGGCATGGTCCAGTTCAAGGACTATTTCACCGGCCGCTCCGCCGCGCCCTATCCGCGCGCCACCACCTCGCAGAAATGCGTGCGCGCCGGCGGCAAGCACAACGATCTCGACAATGTCGGCTACACCGCGCGGCATCACACCTTCTTCGAGATGCTCGGCAATTTCTCCTTTGGCGACTATTTCAAGGAGCGCGCGATCGAGCTCGCCTGGACGCTCGTCACCAAGGAGTTCGGCCTCGCGAAGGAGAAGCTCTGCGTCACCGTCTATCACGATGACGAGGAGGCGTTCGGCCTCTGGAAGAAGATCGCCGGCCTCTCGGACGACAAGATCATCCGCATCGCGACGTCGGACAATTTCTGGCAGATGGGCGATACCGGTCCGTGCGGCCCGTGCTCGGAGATCTTCTTCGACCATGGCGACCATATCCCCGGCGGTCCTCCGGGCAGCCCGGACGAGGATGGCGACCGCTTCATCGAGATCTGGAATCTCGTTTTCATGCAGTTCGAGCAGATCGCGCCGGGCAACCGCGTGCCGCTGCCGCGCCCGTCGATCGATACCGGCATGGGCCTCGAGCGCATCGCCGCCGTCATGCAGGGCGTGCATGACAATTACGACATCGACCTGTTCAAGGCGCTGATCCGCGCCTCCGTCGAGGCGACCGGCGTTCCGGCCGAGGGCGCCAACCGCGCCAGCCACCGCATCATCGCCGACCATCTGCGCGCCTCGAGCTTCCTGATCGCCGACGGCGTGCTGCCGTCGAACGAGGGTCGCGGCTATGTGCTCCGCCGCATCATGCGCCGCGCCATGCGCCACGCGCATCTTCTCGGCGCGGCCGAGCCGCTGATCTGGCGCCTGGTGCCGGCGCTGGTGCGCGAGATGGGCCAGGCCTATCCCGAACTGCTGCGCGCCGAGGCGCTGATCACCGAGACGCTGCGGCTGGAGGAGATCCGCTTCCGCCGCACGCTGGCGCGCGGCCTGACGCTGCTCGACGACGCGACGGGCTCGCTCTCCAGCGGCGCGACGCTCGACGGCGAGACGGCGTTCAAGCTCTACGACACCTACGGCTTCCCGCTCGACCTGACGCAGGACGCGCTCCGCGCCCGCGGCATCGCTGTCGACACCGACGTCTTCCAGAAGGCGATGGAGCGGCAGAAGGCGGAAGCGCGCGCCAACTGGGCAGGCTCGGGCGACACGGCGACCGAGACGGTCTGGTTCTCGCTGCGCGACAAGCTCGGCGCGACCGAGTTCCTCGGCTATTCGGCCGAGGCCGCCGAGGGCAAGGTGCTGGCGCTGGTCCGCGACGGCGCCGAGATTTCTGAGGCGAAGGCCGGCGAGCCGGTTTCGATCGTCGTCAACCAGACGCCGTTCTACGCCGAATCGGGCGGCCAGGTCGGCGATGCCGGCCGGATCGAGACCGAGGGCGGCGCCGTTGTCCTCGTCACCGACACGCAGAAGCGCGCCGACGGCCTGTTCGTGCATGTCGGCACGGTGGAGAGCGGCACGGTCAAGGTCGATGACGCCGTCCGCCTGATCGTCGATCACGCCCGCCGTGGCACGATCCGTTCGAACCATTCGGCGACCCACCTGCTGCATGCGGCGCTCCGTCGGGTGCTCGGCGATCACGTCGCTCAGAAGGGCTCGCTCGTCGCGCCGGAGCGGCTCCGCTTCGATTTCAGCCATCCGAAGCCGATCGACGAGGCCGAGTTGGCCTCGATCGAGGACATCGCCAACGCGGTGGTGCTGCAGGACGCGCCGGTCGTCACTCGCCTGATGGATCGCGACGAGGCGATGCATTCGGGCGCGATGGCGCTGTTCGGCGAGAAATATGGCGACGAGGTCCGCGTCGTCTCGATGGGCGAGGACGGCAACAAGGCCTATTCGGTCGAGCTCTGCGGCGGCACCCATGTCGGCCGCACCGGCGAGATCGGCCTGGTGACGCTGGTCGGCGAGAGCGCGGTCGCGGCCGGCGTGCGCCGGGTCGAGGCGCTGACCGGCAAGGCGGCGCGGGATCATCTCGAGCTGCAGGACAAGCGCCTGAAGGCGGTCGCCGCGGCGCTGAAGGTTCGCCCCGACGAGGCGGCGGATCGCGTCGCCGCGCTGGTCGAGGACAAGCGCCGGCTGGAGCGCGAGCTTGCCGAGGCGAAGAAGAAGCTGGCGCTCGGTGGTGGCGGCGGCCAGGCTGCCGGCGACGGCGTGCGCGAAGTCGGCTCGGTGCGTTATCTCGGCCGCGTCGTCTCGGGCATCGCGCCGAAGGACCTGAAGGGCCTCGTCGACGACGCGAAGAAGGCGGTCGGTTCCGGTATCGTGGCGATCGTCGGCGTCTCGGACGACGGCAAGGCCGGTCTCGTGGTCGGCGTCAGCGAGGATCTCGTCGGCAGCTACAGCGCCATCGATCTGGTTCGCGCCGGGTCGGACGCGCTGGGCGGAAAGGGCGGTGGCGGCCGCCCCGACATGGCGCAGGCCGGCGGACCCGACGGCGCCAAGGCGGACGACGCGCTGGCGGCGATCGAGGCCGTCCTGGCGGGCTAGGTTGTTCTTCACGCGAGGCGCCACCCGCTTCGCGTGAGGAGACACGTTCGACACGGCGCCGACGCATTTCGGCTGCCACTATGGAGACAGCGAGGCTCCGGAGTCTCTTCGGGCGAAGCGGGTGCCGCTTCGCGTGACGAAGATGCGATCGAACAAGGGCTGGAGCCTCTCATCGTTTCGAGGAAACGAGGAGGCTCTTGCCGCCAGGGGCTCCGGAGGGACGCGCTGTGGGACAGGCCGCAGGCAGGGAACTTCTGGTCTTCCTCGTCGCCGCCGGCATCGTCGTGCCGCTGTTCCAGTATATGCGACTCGGCGTCGTGCTCGGCTTCCTCATCGCCGGCATCGCGGTCGGCCCCGGCGGCTTCGGCCATCTGGCGGAGCGCTGGCCTCTCTTCGGCTATGCCGCGATCTCCGACGTCTCGCGCCTGCAGACCTTGGGCGATCTCGGCGTCCTGTTCCTCCTCTTCACGATCGGGCTCGAGCTCTCCTTCGCGCGGCTGAAGGCGATCGGCCGGCTGATGGTCAGCGTCGGTGGGCTGCAGGTCGCCTTCGCCACCGCCGCCATCTATGGGCTGGCGGCGTCCGCCGGCTACGAGTTCGACGATTCGCTCGTCCTCGGCATGGCGCTCGCCCTGTCCTCGACCGCGATCGTCACGCAGTCCCTGGTCGAGCAGCGCCGCCTCGCCGCGCCGGCCGGCCGGACCACGCTCGGCGTGCTGATCCTCCAGGATCTCACCGTCGTGCCGATCGTCATCGTCGTCGGCATTCTCGGAAAAGCCGGCGCGAGCGGTGGCTCCGCCGTCGCGCTCGCGCTTCTCCAGGGCATCGGAATCGCCGTCGCGGTCGTCATCGCGGTTCTGGCGCTCGGCCGCTTCCTCGTGCGGCCGCTGATGCGGCTCGCGGGCTCGACCGGCAACCGGACGCTCCTGATCGCGATCGCGCTCTTGATCATCGTCGGCGCCGGCGCGCTGACCTCGGCGGCCGGCCTGTCGGCGGCGCTCGGCGCCTTTCTGGCCGGGCTGCTTTTGAGCGAAAGCGAATATCGCCACCAACTCGATGTCGAGGTCGAGCCTTTCAAGGATCTGCTGCTCGGCCTGTTCTTCATGACGGTCGGCATGACGATCGACCTGTCGATGATCTTCGAGCGCGGGACGGCGGTGACGACCTCGCTGCTGGTGCTGCTCCTCGTCAAGATGGCGACCGCCTATGCCGCCGCGCGGGCGAACCGGATCGAGCCGCCGGTCGCCATCGAGATGGCGTTCCTGCTGGCGGGCGCGGGCGAGTTCGCCTTCGTCATGTTCGCGCTCGCCTTCCGGGGGGAGGTCATCGACAGCGATGTGGCGCATTTCGCGACGACGGTCGCCGCCCTCTCGATGCTGTTCACGCCGATGCTGGGCGGGATCGGCGCCCGCATCGGCCGCCGTCTCGAGGCGCGCCGCCATGCCGTCGTCCACGGCATCAGCGATGACGAGGATTATTCCGGCCATGTCATCATCGGTGGCTTCGGTCGCTTCGGCAGCATGGTCGGGCGGCTGCTGAAGGCGGAAGACATCCCCTATGTCGCGCTCGATCTCAACGTCGCGCATGTCGAGCGCGCCAAGAAGGAAGGCTTGCCGGTCTTCTTCGGCGATGCGACACGGCCCGAGATCCTCGCCAAGGTAGGGGGCGACCGTGCGGTCGCCTTCGTGGTCACGCCGGACAGCGGCAACATGGCGGAAGACATGATCGCCGTCGTGCTGGCGCGCTGGCCGGAGGCCGTCGTGCATGCCCGCGCCCGCTCGGTCGGCCATGCGCGCGAACTGCTGGATCTCGGCGCCAAGCATGTGGTGCCGGAAGCGCTGGAGGCGAGCCTGCAGCTCGCGGGCGGGCTTCTGGTGGCGATGGGCCTGCCGGAGGACGCGGCGGACCAGCGGCTGGCGCTCGCCCGCGAGATCGTCCATGCGCGCCTCAGGAGCGGCGACGATCCCGACACCTTCGGCCCGCAACTGCCGGCGGACAGCAGCATGGACGCCGATTAGAGGGCCGTGAGTGCGGTGGGGCCTTCATCGCCATTCGGAAGGATGGGAAGGCCTTGGACGCCGGAGCGCGGCGCCCGCAACACCCTCGCCGTCATCCCGGCCTCCGAGCCGGGATCCATTCAGCCGGGTTGGTGCCGCTTGGGGCTCCCGAGCGCGCGTCGCGATGGATCCCTGCTTGCGCAGGGATGACGGCGGAGGGTGGGGCCCGAGACCGTGCGTTCTTCGAGGCCCGAGCCGCGCGCGGGCGTCTTAGCGTCGGGTCCGTAGTTCAGCACGCGAGCCCGAATTCTCGCTCGAACGGCACCGCCTCTTCACCTCTCCCTGAGGGAGAGGTCGGAGCGAAGCTCCGGGTGAGGGTTTAGGGAACCATCCGGAGAGGCCGTAAACCCTCACCCGCCGCACTTCGTGCGTCGACCTCTCCCTCAGGGAGAGGTGAAGGAAGAGCGTCCTGAGCCTCTGATGGAGATCTGCGACGTCCTCGGGGCGCGGTGCCTGAACCCTGCATGGCGGGTTCAGGCATTCCCCCTAGTTGACCATGAAGCCGCCGTCGACCGGCAGGGTCACGCCGTTGACCATCGAGGCGCGGTCGGAGAGCAGGAAAGCGATCGTTTCGGCCACTTCGCGCGGCTCGATGAAGCGGCCGAGCGGGATGCGCTGCAGCATCGGGTCCGCCTTGGCGGGGTCGCTCCAGGCCTTCACCGCCATCGGCGTCAGCGTCACGCAGGGGTTGACCGCGTTGACGCGGATGCCCTGCCGGCCCAGCTCGTTCGCCATCACCGTCGTCAGGCCGTCGAGCCCGCCCTTCGAGGCGCAATAGGCGGCGTGGTCGGCAAAGCCGATCCAGGACGAGAGCGACGAGACGTTGACGATCGCGCCCTTGATGCCGCGCTCGATCATGTTGCGCGCCGTCTCCTGCGCGATCACCGCCGCGGCGATGACGTTGACGGTGTAGAGGTGGTTGAAGCTCTCGACGCTGGTCTCGAGAAACGGCTCCAGGATGGTCGTGCCGGCGCAGTTGACGAGCAGGTCGATCGGCTGGGCGGAGCGGGCGGCGATCCGCGTCGCGACCGGGTCGGCGAGGTCGACGGCGATGGTCTCGCAGCCGATCGCGGCCGAAAGGCTGGCGAGGTCGTTCGGGTCGCGCGAGAGGGCCACGACGCGCGCGCCATATTCGGCCATCAGCTCCGCCGTGGCGCGGCCGATGCCCTTGCCGGCGCCCGTGACCAGAACGCGCTTGCCTGTGAATTCCGACATGATTTCCTCCCGAATGCGGAGCGCCGAACCTAGCGCGAACGCGGACGGGAGTTCCATGGGCTTGATGCGGGTTTTGCCCCGGATCGTGTCCTGTCGCCTCCCTCCGGAAGGGTTGTTCCGTAAGCGAGGCGACAGAGGCGGGTGGTTCCGGTTCGGGAAGCTGACGGTCAGCCCGCCTTGCGGCCTTCGCTCTGGCGCTCGAGCATCCAGCCGGGATATTCGGCCGGCAGCGCGCTGACCTTGTCGAGGCGCTCGAGCTCGTCGGCCGAGAGCGTCACCGCTGTCGCGGCCAGGTTGTCGTCGAGCTGCTCGATCGTCTTGGCGCCGATGATGACCGAGGTGACGGCCGGCTGGTGCAGCAGCCAGGCGAGCGCGATGCGGGCGACCGAGACGCCCTTCGCGTCGCCGATCTCGCGCAGGACGTCGATGACGTCGAAGGCGCGCGCCTTGTCGACCGGCGGGAAGTCGAAGCTGGCGCGGCGCGAGCCGTCCGGGCTGTTGCCGTCACGGTCGTACTTGCCGGAGAGCAGGCCGCCGGCGAGCGGGCTCCACACCATCAGGCCGACCTTCTGATCCCGGAGCAACGGAACGATTTCGCGCTCCAGGTCGCGGCCGGCGATCGTGTAGTAGGCCTGCAGCGAGGCGAAGCGCGCCCAGCCATGGTGATCGGCGATGCCGAGCGCCTTCATGATCTGCCAGGCGGCCCAGTTGGAGACGCCGACATAGCGGACATGGCCCTGGCGGACGAGATCGTCGAGGGCGCGCACCGTCTCCTCGACCGGCGTCAGCGGGTCGAAGCCGTGGATCTGGTAGAGGTCGATATAGTCGGTGCCGAGGCGCTTCAGGCTAGCCTTGACGCCGTCGAGGATGTGGCCGCGCGAGGCGCCGCGATCGTTCGGGCCGGGGCCGACCTGGCCCAGCACCTTGGTCGCCAGCACGATATCGCTGCGGTTGCGGCCGGAATTGACGATGGCGCGGCCGGTCACTTCCTCGGAAAGGCCTTCCGAATAGACGTCGGCCGTGTCGATGAAATTGACGCCGGCGTCGAGGGCGCGGGCGACGATGCCGTCGGCGACGGACTGGTCGAGCTGGCCGATCGCGGTCCAGAAGCCGCGGCCGCCGAAGGTCATGGTGCCGAGGCAGATTTCGGAAACGAGGAGGCCGGTGCCGCCGAGTGTCTTGGTGCGCATGGGATCATCCTTCTGGGGAGGTGGCGCGGGTAGTGCCGTCGGGAACGGAGATAGGGCAGAGGCGCGGGCGCTCCATGCCGGAGCGCCCGGGGCAGGCGAAGGATCGGGTTACAGGTCGGTGGTGTGGGAAAGCGGCCGCGTCGCCTCCAGCTCTCCCTGCAGGCGCTCGATCTTGGCGGCGAAGACGCCGGCCGCGTCGCTGCCGGCCGCGTAGCGGAACAGCGGCTTCTCGCGGGCGGCGAGGTCGACGATCACGGCCGCGAGCTTGACCGGGTCGCCCGCCTGCTGGTGGTTGCGGTCGCGGTAGCCCTCGCGGATCTGGGCCGAGGTCTCCGCATAGTCGACGATCGGGTGGCTGGCGAAGCGCACCGAGCTCTCATCGAGGAAATCGGTGCGGAAGAAGCCGGGCTCGACCACCGTCACGTGGATGCCGAACGGCGCCACTTCGTGCGCCAGCGATTCCGAGAAGCCCTCGATGGCGAACTTGCTGGCGCAATAGAGCGAACCGCCGAGGCCGCCCCGGAGGCCGGCGATCGAGGAAAGGTTGAAGATGTGCCCGGCGCGCTGCTTGCGCAGGACGGGCAGGATGGCGCGCGTCACGTCGAACAGGCCGAAGACGTTGGTGGCGAACTGGCGCTCGGCGTCGCCGGGTTCGGTTTCCTCGAACAGGCCGAGATGGCCGTAGCCGGCATTGTTGACGAGGACGTCGATGCGACCGAACCGGGTCACGGCCGCGTCGACGGCGGTGGCGATGCCGGCCTTGTCGGTGACGTCGAGGGGGAGGGCCAGCAGACGGTCTCCGGCGCCGGCATGCGCCGCGACGATGCCGGCGGGGTTGCGGCCGGTTGCGACCACGCTGTCGCCGGCGGCGAGCGCCGCCTTGACGATCTCGGCGCCGATGCCGCGCGTCGCGCCGGTGACGAACCAGATCTTGCTCATGTCGAACTCCTTCGCTTGGCCTGCTGAAGATGGCGCGCGCGCTGACGAAGCGTTACCAGAATGCTACCAGCTTCTTGCACGATCCTCTCAGAGTGCCGATCTTGGGGCTGCCCGCGCTTGCGCGGCGCGGGAGCCGGCTGTTGGATCGGAACCATGATGGAACAGATGAACGAACTGCGCGCGCTGATCGCGCGACACTGCGTCGGGACGCGCTTCGAGACGCCGATCCCGCGGGTGACGCTGCTGAGCTCCTGCACGCAGACCGAGCCCGCCCGCGTCATCTACGAGCCGCTCTTCTGCGTGATCGCGCAGGGACGAAAGCAGCTGATCGTCGGCGACAAGGTGCTGATCTATGAGGCGTCGAAGTATCTCGTCGTCTCGGTCGACCTGCCGGCGAGCGGCTCCATCATCCATGCGAGCGTCGACGAGCCCTATCTCGCCTTCAGCATGCGGCTCGACCGCGCGGCGCTGGCCTCGATGCTCCTGGAACTGGCCGAGGTCGGCGACGACGGCAGCCCGGCGGCCGGTCTGGCGATCAGCTCGGTCGACGCTGAATTGCTCGATCCTGTCGTCCGACTTTTGCGCCTCCTGGAGCGCCCGCGCGAGATTCCCATTTTGGGACCCCTGGCCGAGCGCGAAATCCTGTTCCGGCTGCTCCATGGTGCGCAGGGAAAGATGTTGCGCCAGATCGCGCTCGCCGACAGCAGGCTCTCCTGCATCAGCCGGGTCATCGACTGGATCAAGAACAACTATGCCGAGGCGATCCGGATCGAGGCGCTGGCGGAAATCGCCGGCATGAGCGGCTCGTCCTTCCACCGCCACTTCAAGGCCGTGACCTCGATGAGCCCGCTGCAGTTCCAGAAGCAGATCCGGCTGCAGGAGGCGCGCCGGCTCCTGCTCGCCCAGCGCGCCGACGCCGGCAGCATCGGCTTCGCCGTCGGCTATGAGAGCCCCTCGCAGTTCAGCCGCGAATATAGCCGCCTGTTCGGCGCGCCGCCCTCGCGCGACGCGGCCAGGCTGCGCGAACTCTCCAGCTTCGATCCGCAGCGCCTGTCCCAGCCCGTCTGAGCCTTTTCGCGAGCCAGGGCTTGCGGCCGACATCCGTTCTCGTGTCGGATAGCTCCATCCGGATGCATGGGGAGGAAAAGCGATGGGCTTCGTCGGTAGGAGGATCTGGAGACGCTGGGCCTCTAGCCTTGCGCTTGCCGTCGCCGCCCTGGCGGTGCTGTTCGTCGGCATCGGCGCTTCATCGGCGCTCGCCGCGACGCGAACGCTGCATGGTTCGATCCTTTATCGCGAGCGGATGGCCTTGCCGCCGGACGCCGTTGTCGAGGTGAAGCTGCTCGATGTCTCCCGGGCCGATGCGCCGTCCGTGACCCTCGCGCAGACGTCGTTCAGGCCGCGCGGCCAGGTACCGATCCCCTACAGCCTCCGCTTCGATCCGGCGAAGCTGCAGCCGCGCCACAGCTATTCGCTGCGCGCCACGATTTCGGTCAAGGGCCAGCTCTGGTTCACCTCGACCAGCCATCATTCCGTCGAGATCGGCGGCGCGGACAGGATCGACATCCCCGTGCAGCGGGTCGGCGCGCAGGCTGCGTCGCGCGCCGTCGTCGCCGGACCGACCGGGCGCTGGCTTGCCGAGGATATTCGCGGCGGCGGCGTGATGGACTATCTGCAGACCGTGCTGGAACTGGGACCGAACGGCCGGGTCAGCGGCTCCGGCGGCTGCAACCGGATGTCGGGCCAGGCGAAGATCGCGGGCGACACGATCCGTTTCGGCGCCATCGCCAGCACGCGGATGGCCTGCACGCCGGCCGCGATGAATCAGGAGCAGAAGTTCTTCGCGGCCCTCGGGGAGGTTCGCCGCTGGCGGGTCGACGGCGCCCGGGGCAAGCTGATCCTGCTCGACGGGCGCGGCCGGCCGATCGTCATTCTGGCGCGGATGTAGGCTGCCTTCCGGCTGCCGTCCTGCCGGCCGAACGTCAGGTGTCGAGAAGGCTGCGGCGGTAGCTGACGAAGCCGAGATGCGCCGCGACCTGGTCGTAGAGGCGTCGCGCCGTGGCGTTGTCGGTATGCGTCAGCCAGTGCAGGCGGTCGCAGCCGCGCTCCCTGGCGTCCCGCGCCACCGCCTCGATCAGTGTCCGGCCCACGCCGCCGCCGCGGCTGTCGGGGCTGACGAACAGGTCTTCCAGATAGCAGGAATGGCCGGCGAGCCAGGTCGACCGGTGCAGGATCGCATGGGCAAAGCCGACAAGGCGCCCATCCTGCTCGGCGCCGAGCGCGAACATCGGCTCGGCGGCATCGTGGAGCCGGGCCCAGGTGAGAGCTGTGATTTCGGGCGAAAGCGTTCTCTCGTAGAAATCGAGATAACCCTGCCACAGGCGAAGCCACGCCACATGGTCGGCGGGCGCGAGCGGACGGATGACGACGTTCATGCGGGACGTCCTGCTCAGGCCCCCAGACGGGGGCGGTGAAGGCGGGGAGACAAGGGCGGAGACCGCCCTTGTCCGAGTGCTGCGGGAAGTCAGGCTCCCCGGACGGCCTGGCTTATGCCATCGCCTTGGTCAGGTTCTCGCTGACCTTGTCGAGGAAGCCCGTGGTCGACAGCCACTTCTGGTCCGGGCCGACGAGCAGCGCCAGGTCCTTGGTCATGTCGCCGGCTTCGACCGTGTCGACGCAGACCTTCTCGAGCGTCAGCGCGAACTTGGCGAGCTCGGCGTTGTCGTCGAGCTTGGCGCGGTGGGCGAGGCCACGGGTCCAGGCGAAGATCGAGGCGATCGAGTTGGTCGACGTCTCCTTGCCCTGCTGGTGCTGGCGGTAGTGGCGCGTCACGGTGCCGTGGGCGGCTTCCGCCTCGACGGTCTTGCCATCGGGCGTCAGCAGAACGGAGGTCATCAGGCCGAGCGAACCGAAGCCCTGCGCGACGGTGTCGGACTGGACGTCGCCGTCATAGTTCTTGCAGGCCCAGACATAGCCGCCGGACCACTTCAGCGCCGAGGCGACCATGTCGTCGATCAGGCGGTGCTCATAGGTGATGCCGGCTGCCTTGAAGGCGGCGGCGAACTCGGCGTCGAACACTTCCTGGAACAGGTCCTTGAAGCGGCCGTCATAGGCCTTGAGGATGGTGTTCTTGGTCGAGAGGTAGACCGGGTACTTCCGCATCAGGCCGTAGTTCAGCGAGGCGCGGGCGAATTCGCGGATCGACTCGTCGAGGTTGTACATCGCGAGCGCGACGCCGGCGCCCGGGAACTTGAACACTTCCTTCTCGATGACGGTGCCGTCCTCGCCCTCGAACTTGATCGTCATCCGGCCCTTGCCGGGAACGAGGAAGTCGGTCGCCTTGTACTGGTCGCCGAAGGCGTGACGGCCGACGATGATCGGCTGGGTCCAGCCCGGAACCAGGCGCGGCACGTTCTGGCAGATGATCGGCTCGCGGAAGATCACGCCGCCGAGGATGTTGCGGATGGTGCCGTTCGGCGACTTCCACATCTCCTTGAGGTTGAATTCCTTCACGCGGGCTTCGTCCGGCGTGATGGTGGCGCACTTGACGCCGACGCCGACCTTCTTGATCGCCTCGGCGGCCTCGATCGTGACGTGGTCGTTGGTGGCGTCGCGGTGCTCGATGCCGAGGTCGAAATACTGGAGGTCGAGATCAAGGTAGGGGTGGATCAGCTTGTCCTTGATGTTCTGCCAGATGATCCGGGTCATCTCGTCGCCGTCGAGCTCAACGACGGGATTGGCTACCTTGATCTTCGCCATGGGAGGATTGCCTCGCTTCTGGGTTGAACGGCTGGCCCGCCGGCGGAAGGAGATCGCTGGCCAAGGCGGCGCCGAGGATGGTGCGGGCTCCCCTATAGCATCGCACTCAGAAGGCGCAAAGGCAGGGAATGACGGGAAGGGAGCCGAATGACGGGCGACCCTCCGTCACGCCCTCGCCGCCGCGGACTTGCGTGTGCCGCCGACGGTGGCGTCGCCTCGGAAGGCGTGACTGCCGAACCGCGAGAGCTCGTCGGGACGCAGCGTTAGCACCGACACGCCGGACGCCGTGACGGCGACGGTGTGCTCGAACTGGGCGGAGAGCGACCCGTCCCGCGTCACGACTGTCCAGCCGTCATCCTGGGTCTCCACGCTCGCCCGGCCGCGATTGAGCATCGGCTCGATCGTGAACACCATGCCCTCGCGGATGGCGCGGCCCGTTCCCGGCTTGCCGAAATGCAGGATCTGCGGTTCCTCGTGCATCTCCTGGCCGATGCCATGGCCGCAATATTCACGCACGACGGAATAGCCGTTTCGCTTGGCATGCCGTTCGATCGCCCAGCCGATGTCGCCGAGATGTGCGCCGGGGCGGACCGCCCGGATGCCCATCCACATCGCTTCATAGGTGGTCTGGACCAGCTTCTTGGCGGCCGGGTTCACGTTGCCGACCAGGTAGGTCTTGCTGGAATCGGCGATATAGCCGTTCTTCTCGAGCGTGATGTCGAGATTGACGATGTCGCCGTCGCGAAGCACGGCCGAGGACGACGGGACGCCGTGGCAGACCACCTCGTTCACCGAGGAATTCAGCACGAAGCCATAGCCGTACTGTCCCTTGCTGGCGGGGCGGGCCTGGAGATCGTCGACGATGAAGCGCTCGACCCTGTCGTTGATCTCCAGCGTCGACAGGCCGGCGAGCGGGGTTCGGTCCAGCAGCGCGAAGACGGAGGCGAGCAACCGGCCGGATTCGGCCAGCAGCGCCAGTTCCTGAGGCGTTTTCGTCATGCTTCGCTGGTCGCGAGCGAGGGAGCCGAGACGCCGGCGGAGCTGAGCTCGCGCGCGATGATCTCCGCGAAGGTGAGCGTCGGATGGGTCTCGCACAGCATGCCGATTTTGATCCAGTAGGCGGCCTGCGCGTTGATCGAGCGGAACGATACCTTGCTCGCCCGGCGCAGCTGCTCGTGCAGGTCGTCCTCTATGTTCACGATGCCCATGGGGATCTCCGTATATGATTCATATACGGATCATATACGTGTCATGTGGGGGATGCCAAGGGCGGGCAGGTGGGCTTGGCCCTAGGACACGTGCCCTCTGAGCCGTCGCCTGTGTTTGCGCAGAGCGAGACGGAGGCGGTTGTGCCAGGAGCGGAGCGTGCTCAGGCGGACCGCCATATGGGTTCGGAACGGCAGGTTAGGGCCGTGATGGGCATGGAGCATGGCGCGAAACTGGCCTTTCGGCAGGCGCTGGTTCAGCCGGTGGATGGTCTGCTTTTCGCCGAAGGTCGCCGTCAACAGGGGCAGAATTCCCTTGAACGCGGTCTCGCTCGCCGCGTCGGCGCGCTCCGATGCGGGCGCCATCAGGACGCATAGGGCATCCCAATAGCGGCGCAGACCGATCCGTCGCTCGAGGTCACTTCCATTGCGGGCCCAGACACCGAGCATCTGTTGGGTTTGCGAGGCGCTTGCCCGCGCCTTGGAAGCGCGGCTCGGATCGGTCGATCCGATCGCTTGCGCCAACGGCATATCGATCGCCGCCGATCCGCCGAGCAAATGCGCCAGTCCGGCGTAGTGGGTGTTGACGGAGAGATCGTCAGGAGCGGCTGGGTCGTCGACGGGATGAAGCTGCTCGACGACATGGCGGCGATAGACGGCGAGCATTCCGGGGGACGTGGTCCATCCCGCCGTGACCGGATCCAGCAGTACGGTCTTGGCGGCGAGCGCTTCGAAATCGGCCTCGCCGAGGCAGCTCAGACGGATTGCCGTGTCCTCGCGGAGCAGGCCGAGCCCCGTCGCCGGCGCCTTGGGCGCGGCAGGCTCGGGAATGGCTCCGGCAAGGATTCTGGAAGCGGTAAAGGCTATGACGTGGCGGCTCGCCAGATGCGCCTGGACATGGCTCGAGGCGAATTGGGGAAGCGGCAGCACGGCGGTGTCCAGGAACACGACGAATGCGCCGACGGTCCTGTCGTACCCTTGCCGCGCCGCCGCCATGGGGCCGAGCTGCTGTTCGGAGGATACGAGCTTGAAGCGCGGATCGCCTGCGATGAGGCCCTGGATTTCCCTGCTGCTTGCTTCCGTTGCGCCATCGTCGACGAGGACGGCTTCGATATCGGGGTAATCCTGTGCCCGGATCGCCTCGATCACCAGACCGAAGTCCGTCTCGCCGCTCCGGAGGATGACGAAGGAAACGAGGGGAAGGCGGATGGCGGCCGAATTCGTCAGTTGCTCGGACTGGATGCCGCGGATCGAAAAGCTAGACGTGTTCATGCGAGGCGCGGCGACGGGACCGATATCGGCCCGGTTGAGAAAACGTCGCAGTCTGCATTCAACCGCTCCTTTTCTCCTTCCTCGCGCCCTCGAGGATTTCGTGGTGCCATGCCCGCTGTTGTTTTCCCATGTCGCCATAGGATATCCGCCCGGGGACGAAATGCTGGAGCGGCGGGGCAACCAGGCTCGCATTTCTGCCATGCACCCGATAGCCCGACAAGGGCTCGTTCAGCATGATGGTTCCGGCTTCCGCATGGCAGAAGGGCGCCGCGGTCGCGTCGAGCGCGAACCGCCGGTCGATCGGCGGGTGGATGGCCGAGAAGAGTTCCGCCAGTTTCCGCCGGCTGAACACGTTGGACGTACCCGGATAGAAGCACCACCGCTCGAGGCGTCGCGAGATCAGGCTCAGCTCGATCTGTTGCGGCGGGTCGCCGTGGGTTTGGATCGAACGATCCTCGAAATCGGCGCGGTCTTCCGAGGGCAGCTTCCACCAGTCCGGCAGGCTGCCGGCAAGGATGATGCCGTTCTGGTCGAGCTGCAGGGCGTCGCTGGTCGAGATTGCCGCGCCATTGTTGACCAGCAGATGGGCCCGGACGTGATGGCTGATGAAATGCGGCAGCAGCAGGTCGTCCGTGTCGAGGAAATTGACGAACTGCCCTGCGACTTCGTGCTCGGTGAAGATGTGGTGCGCCGCGCCGAGCTGCCCGAGGTTCTCGGACAGCTCGATGAAGCGGACGTTTGGATGCCGCTCGACGAAGGCCCGGATCCGCTCGACGCTGCCGTCGTCCGAGCCATTGTCGAGGATCAGGATCTCCAGCGCCGGATAGTCCTGCGCGGCCGCCGATTCGAGAGCGTGGGTCAGATAAGTGGCGTAGTTCCAGTTGATCACGAGGATCGAGACGAGCGGGAGCTTGTCGCTGCCGTTCACCCCATAGAACGCACGCCACTCCGTCTCGTTCATGCGACCGAGCGCCGCGCCGCCAGGGCAAGGGCGATATAGCTCCAGCCGGTGAAGAGCAGCGAGATGCCCGCGAGCGTGCCCGGCACCCAGAGACCCGAGACCGGATACTGGGCGAGGATGAAGAAGCCGGCCAGGAAGGCGATGATGCCGGCCGCCAGGATCCAGCCCCAGCCGTCGAGCGGTCGGATGCGGAAGGAGAGGGCGATCTGGAAGATGCCCTTGGCCAGGAACACCGAAGCGATGACCAGCGTCAGCGCGAAGCTGCCGAAGACGGGCGACGCGTAGATCGCGATGCCGCCGAGTAGCACAACGACGCCGACGACCAGCTGCCACAGGAAGCCGCCCCAGCCCTGGACGCTGAACGCCTGGAAAATCTGGAAGACGCCGGCGATGACCAGCACGATGGCGAGGAACACGGTGACCGTGACGCTCGAAATCAGCGGCATCGCAATGGCGAAGACGCCGCCGACCAGAAAGACGATGCCGAGAAACAGGAACCAACCCCATTTCTCCCGCACGGCCGCGGAAAAGCTCTTGTTGGCTGCCAAATCTGCGGGCATTTGCTCGTCCTCCCCTTGGACCATCCTGTTGCCGGGGTTGCGACTCGCGGACCGGCAACCTTCTGCGCGAATATAGCGTGAGCGCGAGCAATCAGCTAGGACATGCCTTTCTCACATTGCTGCACGGACGACATGCCCGCTTCTAATCTTCTCGTCGATGGCCCGGCCGTCATTCTCGTCGAACCCCAGCTCGGCGAGAACATCGGCACGGCTGCCCGCGCCATGGCGAATTTCGGCCTCGGCGATCTGCGGATCGTCAATCCGCGGGACGGCTGGCCGAACGAGAGCGCCCGCCGCGCCGCCAGCCGCGCGGATCATGTCTTCGACCGGATCCGCCTGTTCGATACCGTCGAGGAGGCCGTCGCCGATCTCGGCTATCTGGTCGCGACCACGGCGCGCTCGCGTGAATTGGCGAAGCCCGTGCGCGGTCCCGCCTCGGCGGCAACCATCATGCGCGGTCACATGACCGGCGGCGTGAAGACCGGCGTGCTGTTCGGGCGCGAGCGTATCGGCCTCACCAACGAGGAGATCTCGCTCGCCGACGAGATCGTGACGCTGCCGATCGATCCGCAGTTCGCCTCGCTGAACATCGCCCAGGCCGTGCTGATCGTCGCCTATGAGTGGCGGCGCAGCGGGCTGGAGACCGAGGAGGCGGGCCTCCGCTTCACGACGCCGAACGACAGCCGCCCTGCGACCAAGCAGGAGCTGCTCGGCCTGTTCGAGCATCTCGAGGGCGCGCTCGACAACGTCACCTTCTTCCGGCCGGTCGAGAAGCGGCCGGTGGTGGTGCAGACGCTGCGCGCCATGCTGCAGCGGGCGCAGTTCACGGAGGCCGATATACGCACCTTGCGCGGCGTGATCGCGGCGCTGGAGAACCGGCCGACCCGACCCCGCAAGCGCGCCGACGGCACCGAGACCACGAGCCGCGAGGCCGACGATTGAGCGCCAGGCTTCTGGTCTTCGATTCGGGTATCGGGGGTCTCTCGGTGCTGCGCGAGATCCGGCGGCAGCTGCCGTCGGCGGACATCGCCTATGTCGCCGATGACGCCGGCTTCCCGTATGGCGACTGGGAGGCGGAGCCGCTTTCCGATCATATCGTTTCGCTGATGGGGCGCCTGATCGAGCACCACCGACCCGACGCCGTCGTGATCGCCTGCAACACCGCCTCGACCCTCGTGCTGCCGCCCCTGCGCGCCGCGCATGCGCTTCCATTTATCGGCACGGTGCCGGCGATCAAGCCGGCGGCGGAGCGTTCCGGCAGCCATGTCGTCGGCGTACTGGCGACGCCTGGGACGATGAAGCGCGACTATACGCGCGAGCTGATCCGGGATTTCGCCCGGGATTGCCATGTCCGCCTCGTCGGCTCGTCCGAGCTGGCGCCGCTGGCGGAAGCCGTGATGCGCGGCGAGAGCGTCGCCGACGCGGCAATCCGGACCGAGATCGAGCCGGCCTTCATCGAGGTCGACGGCAAGCGGACCGACACGATCGTGCTCGCCTGCACCCATTATCCGTTCCTGATCGACCGGCTGAAGGCCGTCGCGCCCTGGCCCGTCGCCTGGATCGACCCGTCCGAGGCGATCGCCCGGCGCGTGCTCTCCGTCCTGGAACTGGCGCGCGATGCCGATGGCGTCGCCGCACGGCCCGGCCGGGCCTATCTGACCTCCGGGAAGCCCTGGCCCCGGCAATTGACGCCCGTCCTCGCGGAAATGGGCCTGGAAGGCGAGCCGTCATGACCCTCGATCCCACTGCCCGGCGCGCCGAGCCCTCCTTGTCGGAGGAGCCGCTCGACCGGATGCTCCCCTACGCCGGCTGGGCAGGTCTCGCGATCTTCCTGCTGTTCAATCTGGTCGTCGTGGCGCTGGTGCTCGCCGATCCCGACCGCCGCAGCGTCGTGCCGGTCTATCGCCTCGGTTCGCTCGGCTGGTGGCGCGGCGACGATATCTTCGGCGGCGGCATCGCCGGCTTCCTCTACCTTCCGAGCTTCGCCGTCCTCTATACGCCTTTCGCGCTTCTCGGCGCCTCGCTCGGCGACGCGCTTTGGCGGGTGGTGTCGGCGGGGCTGCTCGCCTATGCCGTATGGCGCAGCTTCGGCGTGCTGCTGCCCGCGGTGACGGGGCGCCGGAAGTGGCTCGTCTTCGGAGCGTCGCTGCTTCTGCTGGCGCCGAGCGGTTTCAGCGCCTTCCGCAACGGCCAGGCGACGGTTCTGCTGATGGCGTTGATGCTGCTCGGCTCCATCGCGATCATCGAGGCGCGCTGGTGGACCGCCGCGCTGCTGCTCGGCCTCGCCTTCGCGATCAAGCCGCTGGCCTTGGTGCTGATGCTGCTCGTCGGCGTGCTCTATCCGAAGCTCGGCTGGCGCCTGATCGTCGTGACGATCGGCTTCCTGCTGCTGCCCTTCATCAACCCCGATCCCGCCGGCATCGTCGAGCTCTATCGGCTCGGGATCGCCAAGGTCCTGGCCGCAGGGGATCCCGGCGACGGGCTCTGGGCCGACCTGACCGGCCTGCTAAACGCGCTCGGCATTTCGCTTTCCGATCGTGTCCTGACGGGGATCCGCGTCGTCTTCGCGCTTCTGGCGCTCGGGCTCGCCTTTCTGGCGCAGCGGCGCACGGGTCGCGACGCGCCCTTCAACATTCTCGCCATCGCGGTGGTCTATCTGATGCTGTTCAACCCGCGGACGGAATCGAACACCTATGTGATGTTCGGCTGCGTCTTCGCGATCTATGCGGGACTGCTCTGGCATCGCGAGCGGCGCGCTTTCGCGAGCTGGCTGATGGTCTGGCTGGCCGTCGCCTTCGTCGTCGCGATCGCGATCTATCCGATCGGCTCGCTCTGGCTCCGGCCGCTGCTCTGCCTCGCCTTCATTCCGTTCCTGGTGTGGCGCTGTCTGACGCCGCCGATCGAGCGGGCGTTGCCGGCCTGACGCCTTTGAAGGCAAAGAGGCGATAGCCGAAATAGGAGATCAGGGTCGCGACCGCCGTGCCGGCGACGAGCGCTCGCATCGGTGTGGCTCCTGACCACGACATCAGCAGCAGCGCGTAGACGGCATAGTTCACCGCGACGGAGAACGAAGCCACGGAGGCGTAGCGCAGGAATTCGCGCAACCTTGGCGGCCCGGGGGCGTGAAAGGTCCAGGTCCGGTTGGCGAGCCAGCCGACCACCATGGCGATGGCGATCGCCACCACCCGCGCGAGATAGGGATCGGCGCCGAGCCGCACCAGAACGGTCAGGATCGTGGCGTCGACGGCGAAGGCGCTGAGGCCCGAGATGCCGAAGGCGGCGATGTGGCGGAGCTTGGCGGCGAGCGACGAGCCCGTCATGACGGCCACCGGATCCGGCCGCCGCCGTCGCGCTCGAGGTGTACGATCCGGTCAGCCGGGAAGGCCTTGAGCGTCTCCAGCTCTTCGCCGCGGCGCTCGAACAACGGATCGAGCGGACGGAGGATCTCGTCGGGATAGCCCGGGTGGCACATCACCATCTGGCGCGGGCCCGGCGCGCGCAGGAAATCAGCCATCTCCCGCGCGAACGGCACGGCGCGGTCGAAGCGGGAGAAACCGGAAAAGCCGTCATTGGTCGGCAGGCCAAGGCGGCGGGCATCGGCGGCAAGGCCGCGCGCTAGAAAGGCGACGCCGAGCGCCTTCACCAGCGAGCGTCGCCGCGCGAGGATGCGGATCGGGTTGTCGCCGGGATCGCGCACCAGCGGCAGCGTGTCCGGATAGCGGCGCGCCAGCGCGGCGAGAAGAGCGGGGCGGATCACCGGCAGTATATGCACATGGTGATGACCATCGACGAAATCGGGCGGCGCGCCGGCGACATCCTCGAAACGGTCGAGCTGGCGCTCGATCTCGGCAGCGATCTCCTCAGCATCGGCCGAGCCGTTCCGCGTCTGTCGCATCATCGCGCCAATGCCGTCGAATTTGCCCGAGGGCAGGGTGCGCGGCATGGCGCCGAGCGGCGCGCCGGTCGTCAGGTTCAGATGCAGGCCGATGGCGGCGTGGCGGCGAAGCGTGGCGACGGCCTCGGCCAGATCCAGCCAGCCGGGTTCCGTGGTCATCGCGCCGGTCGCCGAAAGGCGGCCCGCCTCGATCAGCTCCGCGATTCCGCGCGAGACGCCGGGCGATAGCGCATAGTCGTCCGCGCAGAGGATGACGCGGCCGGCCGTCATCAGGCGATGCGCCGCACGCGGGGTTCGCTCTGCTGGCCGGTGGTGTCGTCGCCGATGGTCTCCTCGACGAGGAACAGCGGCCTTCCCTTCACCTCGTCATAGATGCGGGCGACATATTCGCCGAGCACGCCGAGCGAGATCAGCTGGACGCCGGAGAACACCATGATCGAGACGACGAGGGTGGGGAAGCCGGGCACATCCGCACCGAAGATCAGCGTGCGGATCATGAAGATGCCGGCATAGACGATCGCGAAGGCCGAGATCACCAGGCCGAGATAGGACCAGACCTTGAGCGGCACGGACGAGAACGAGACGATGCCGTCCACGGCGAAGCGGGCGAGCGAACGGAAGCGCCAGCTCGATCGCCCGGCGCTGCGATCGCCGACCAAGAAGGGCACGGTGGTCGACCGGAAGCCGATCCAGGCATAGAGCCCCTTGCTGAAGCGCGTGCGCTCGCCGAGCTGGTTCATGGCGTCGACCGCCTGACGATCCATCAGCAGGAAGTCGACCGCGCCGGCCGGGATGCGTGGCTGGGCGATGGCGCTGAAGACGCCGTGGAAGGCCTTCGAATAGAAGCGCCGCAGGGGCGACTGCGTTTCCTTGTCGATCCGCTTGCCGAAGACGATCTTGTAGCCGGCGAGCCAGTTCTCGACGAAGGTCGGGATGGTCGTCGGCGGGTGCTCGAGATCCCCGTCCATGAGAATGACGGCATCGCCGCGCGCATGGCGCAGGCCGGCGGCGATCGCCGTCTCCTTGCCGAAATTGCGGGAGAGCGCCAGGCCCTGGAATCGTCCATCGGCGGCGTTGAGCGCCCGGATCGCCGCGCGCGTCCCGTCGCTGGAGCCGTCGTCGACGAACAGGACGGTCCAGGCGATGTCGCGAATCCCGTCGATGACGGCACGGACTTCTTCAAAGAACTGGGGCAGTCCGGCGGCTTCATTGAAGACCGGGACGACGATGGTCACTTGCGGTTGCGGCACGACGGAGCCTTGGGGTCCATTCCCGATGCGAATTGCCGAGATCCATACAGCATCAGGGGGCCGTTGTCGCTTTTTTAACGATTTCGAACGAGCGCAGCCGGTGCGCATGTTCGTAGAAATCCGAGCTGATCATCAGCTCGTCGGCGCCGGTGCGCTCGACGAGAGCCTTGAGGCCGTCGCGCACCCGGTCGGGCCCGCCGATGACCGCGACGCCGAGATGCGAGCGGACATAGGCTTCCTCGCGCGGGTCCCAGAGGCCATCCATGCTGTCGACCGGCGGCATCAGGGTCGTCGGGCGGCCGCGCACCAGATTGATCAGGCGCTGGTACTGGGTCGTCGCCAGGTGATGCGCCTCCTCGTCGGTCGGCGCGGCGATGACGGGGACGCCGATCATCGCATGCGGCTTCTCCAGATATTCAGAGGCGCGGAAGAAGTGCCGATATGTGTCGAGCGCCTCCATCAGGCGCATCGGCGCGAAATGGCTGGCGAAGGCGAAGGGCAGGCCGAGCAGGCCGGCGAGCTGCGCGCTGAAGGTCGAGGAGCCGAGCAGCCAGACCGGCACGTTGGAGCCGGCGCCGGGAACGGCGCGGACCTTCTGGCCCTCCACCGCCGGCGCCAGATAGGCCAGCAATTCCTGCACGTTCTTCGGAAAGGCGTTGTCGTCGTCGGCGAGGTCGCGGCGCAACGCGCGCATCGTCAGCGGATCCGTGCCCGGGGCGCGGCCGAGGCCGAGGTCGATGCGGCCGGGATAGAGCGCTTCCAGCGTGCCGAACTGCTCGGCAATGACGAGCGGCGCATGGTTCGGCAGCATGATGCCGCCGGAACCGACGCGAATGGTCGAGGTGCCGCCGGCGATGTAGCCGATCAACACCGAGGTCGCGGAGCTCGCGATGCCCGGCATGTTGTGATGCTCGGCGACCCAGAAGCGGTTGAAGCCGAGCCTCTCGACATGGCGGGCAAGGTCGAGCGAGCGGGCGAGCGCGTCGGCGACGGTTCCGTCCTGGCGAACCGGGGCGAGGTCGAGAACGGAGAGCGGAATGTCGAGGTGCGTTGGCATGGAACCGTCCGGCGGGAGAGTGTCTTGGCAGCGTGTCTTGGCGGGTATTCGGCCTATGTGGGAGGCCGGAGCGCACTCGGGAAGGTCGGCACGCTCTTTTTTGTGAGGAACGATACATTAAACGGCTCCCCCTGTTCCGGAGCCTGGCGCGGCGCTAGAAGCACGCGCAGGCAGCATGGGGGGAGACGATGATCGGTTGGGGCATTCTCGGAACGGGGTTCATCTCCGATACGGTCGCGGCGGCGATCCGACAGAGCCCGGGCTCGCGCCTTGCCGCCGTCGCGGGGCGCGATCTCGCCCGCGCCGAGGCGTTCAGCGCCCGGTTCGGCGGCGAAAAGGCCTATGGCGATGCCGCCGAGATGCTGGCGGATCCCTCCGTTGACGTTGTCTATGTCGGTCTGCCGAACCATGTGCACCACGAGGCGGTGGCCGCGGCGGCGCGGGGCGGCAAGGCGGTGCTGAGCGAGAAGTCGCTTTCCGTCGACATGGAGAAGAGCCAGGCGCTGGTCGAGGCCGTCGCGACGAACGACGTCTTCTTCGTCGAAGGGCTGATGTATCTCGCCCATCCGCTGATCGCCCGCTTCGTCGAGATCCTGCGCGACGGGCGCCTCGGCACGGTGAAGTCGATCCATGCGAACTATGCCGCCGACATCTGGCAGGTGGTCAATCCGCACGGGCGCGGCACGCTCTATAATCTCGGCTGCTATCCGGTATCGCTGTTGCAGCTCGCGGTGCAGACCGTGGGCGGCGAAGGCGCGTTCCGGGACCGGAGCCAGACCGCAACCGGCACGATCTCGGCGCATGACGGCAATGTCAGCGAGGCGGCGCTCGTGGTTCGCTTCGCCAACGGCATTCTGGCGACTGTCCAGACTGCCGAGACCTACGGCATGTATCCGGAGTTCATCGTCGTCGGCGACAAGGGCAGCCTGCGCTTCCTCGACAATCCGTGGCTGCCTCAGGCGGGCGCCAGCCGGCTGCTCTTCACCGGCTTCGACGGCACGAGCGAAGAGATCGTCGTCGAGAGCGACACGGACGCCTTCCTTCATCAGGTCCGCATGGTCGAGCGCAGCCTGGCGGCCGGCCGCAGGCAGGCCGAACGGCCTTCGCCGCGCCCGGCCGATTCGATCGAGATCATGGAAATGCTGACGGCGTGGGAGGCGGATATCCGCCGCGTCCCGGGTTGAGCTTCGCCTGAGCCGGCGAACCAGGCATTCGAGTTTGACTCGCCCCGCCTTCTCCTCTACACCCCGGCCCATCGCGTTGGCTCGTTCGGGCCGGCGCGGTATTTCACGCACCCGCGGAAACGTTCTGCGTTTCCTGTCGGCCGGCCCCAAAAGCCGGCAGAGGAGGGCACGTGTCCCTGTAACTCGTATCCAAGGGATATGCGATGTCGAAGCGTGCTTCGTCCAAACACAAGATTGACCGCCGTCTTGGCGAAAACCTCTGGGGTCGTCCCAAGTCTCCGGTCAACAAGCGCGAATACGGCCCCGGCCAGCACGGCCAGCGTCGTAAGGGCAAGGTTTCCGACTACGGTACCCAGCTCCGCGCCAAGCAGAAGCTCAAGGGCTACTACGGCAACATCTCCGAGAAGCAGTTCCGGAAGATCTATGCCGATGCGACCCGTCGCAAGGGCGATTCGTCGGAGAACCTGATCGGCCTCCTCGAGTGCCGTCTGGACGCGATCGTCTATCGCGCCAAGTTCGTCCCGACCGTGTTCGCCGCGCGCCAGTTCATCTCGCACGGTCACATCAAGGTCAACGGCCGCCGCGTCAACATTCCGTCCTTCCAGGCGAAGGTCGGCGATGTGATCGAGGTCAAGGAAGCTTCGCGTCAGCTGACGATCGTCCTCGAGGCGACCCAGCTCGCCGAGCGTGACGTTCCCGACTACATCGAAGCCGATCATCACAAGATGACCGCCAAGTTCGCGCGCGTGCCGGCTCTCGCCGACGTGCCGTATCCGGTTCACATGGAACCGAACCTGGTCGTCGAATTCTATTCGCGCTGATCCGTCAGCGTCATCGAGTTCTGGAAAAGGCCGCCTTCGGGCGGCCTTTTCTTTATTTACCCCCATCGGCGGCATTTCTGCTCTTCGAAACGGCTGGGCCCGGGCGTATCAAGAGTGGCCAATTACGTCGGGGAAATCATGACCGAAGCCGTAAGTGAAAGCCGGGGTGGCGCCGATTGGGTCGGGCTCGCCGCCATCGCGACGACGATCGTCGGCTGGGCGTCCGCCTTCGCCGCGATCCGCGTCGGCCTGACGGCGCTGACGCCGGTCGAGCTCGCCGCGGCGCGCTACCTTTCCGCCGCTGTCCCCGCGGGCCTCTATCTGCTCATCGCCCGGCCGCCGCTGCCGTCGCGGCGCGATTTCGTCCGGCTCGTCGTCATCGGCGTCCTGTTCATCTCGGCCTATGCGGTGTTGCTCAACACCGGCGAGCAGACCATCGCGGCGGGGCCGGCGGCCTTCATCATCCAGATCAATCCGATCCTGGTGGCGTTGATCGCCATGCCGCTGCTCGGCGAGCGATTCGGGCCAGGCGGCTGGATCGGCACGCTGGTATCGTTCCTCGGCGTCGGCTTCATCGCCTATGGCAGCGGCGACGGGCTGGGGCTCAATGTCGGGGCGCTGCTGATCCTCGGCGCGGCGGTGTGCACATCGATCTCGACCATCCTGCAGAAGCCGCTGCTCGGCCGCATGCCGGCGCTGGCGGTAACCGCCTGGGTGCTCCTGCTTGGTAGCCTTCCGTTAACCCTGGCGATCCCGGAAACCATCGCCGCGCTCAAGGTGGCGCCGCCGCTCGTGGTCGGGTCGATCGCCTATCTCGTCGTGCTGCCGACCGTCATCGGCTACCTGACCTGGGCGATCGCGCTGAAGCGCTTCCCGGCGGCGCAGGCGTCCAACTTCCTCTACTGTATCCCGCCGACGGCGACGCTGATCGGCTTTCTCTGGCTCGGCGAGGTGCCGTCCGTCGTCGGGCTCCTCGGCGGCGCCATGTCGATCGGCGGCGTGCTGATCGTCAACCTGACCCGCCGGCGGTAGTCGCAAGGAGCGGACAGAGGGGCGGGCAGTTTCCTCGTTGCGCCGGCGCCCGCATCCGGGCACAAGGGAGCCGATTTCCGAGGAGTTCCTGTCCATGTCCCATGTGATCGCGTCCCAGGTGATCGAGCGCGATGTCGATCCGACCGACGCAGATCCGGCTGACGACGCCTGCCATCCGATGTTCCGCAAGGGGCCGGACACGGTCGAGTTCGGCAAGCTGCGCAAGCGGCTGATCCGGCAGGTGCGGCAGGCGCTCGACGATTTCGCCATGGTCCGGCCGGGCGATCGCTGGCTCGTCTGCCTCTCTGGCGGCAAGGATTCCTACACGCTGCTGGCGCTGCTGCTCGATTTGAAATGGCGCGGCATGCTGCCGGTCGACTTGCTCGCCTGCAATCTCGACCAGGCCCAGCCGGGCTTTCCGGCCGACGTGCTGCCCAACTATCTGACCGAGCTCGGCGTGCCGCATCGGATCGAGCGGCAGGACACCTATTCGATCGTCACCTCGAAGATTCCGGCCGGCAAGACCTATTGCGCGCTCTGCTCGCGGCTTCGGCGCGGCCACCTCTACCGGGTGGCGCGGGAAGAGGGCTGCCAGGCGGTCGTGCTCGGGCATCACCGCGAGGACATCCTCGAGACGTTCTTCCTGAACCTCTTCCATGGCGGCAAGCTCGCGACCATGCCGCCGAAGCTGCTGAACGAGGATGGCGAGACGCTGGTGCTGCGCCCGCTCGCCTATGCGGCGGAGGACGATATTGCCCGCTTCGCGACGGCGATGCAGTTTCCGATCATCCCCTGCGACCTCTGCGGCTCGCAGGAAGGGCTGCAGCGCAACGTCATCAAGCAGATGCTGGCGGATTGGGAGAAAGCGACGCCCGGCCGCAAGGAAACCATGCTGAAGGCGCTGGGCAGGACCAACCCGTCGCACCTGCTCGACCGGAACCTGTTCGATTTCGAAAGCCTGGTCGGCAAACGATAAAAGGCCCGGCGGACCAGCCGCCGGGCCTGGTTGTTGCTGGTTCAGCTATTGCGACGTGCAGACCGGCATGCCGGTCCGGCTCGAATAGGCGAGCTGGTACGGGAAGGCGCAACCATAATTGTCGCTATAGCTCGAATAGCTTCCGGAATAGCCGGAGCTGTAGCCGCCACCGCCCAGGGCGCCCCTCAAGAGGAGCGATCTCGGGTCAAGCGGGTTGACCTGGACCGGATTGACGACGAACGGGCCGTGCCCCGTGTGGCCATGCATCGTGCCGTGCATGTTGCCCTGGCTGACCCGTCCGGGAGCGCCGCCGGAGCCGCCCATTCCGGAGCCGCCCATCCCGGAGCTGCCCATGCCGGAGCTGCCATGCGTGTGGCCGCTGCCGCCCATGCTCGTGCCGGTCATGCCGCCGCCGCTCATGCCGCCGTGGCCCATGCTACTGCCGCCCATGCTGCTGCCACCCATGCCGCCGCCGCCATCGATACTGTGGCGGGCTTCGGAGACGCTGGCGGTGGCGATGGATCCGGCACCGAGGACTGCGGCCAGGATGCCGAGGTGAAGGAAAGTTCTGAAGCTGGCCATCATGGAATCTCCTTTTGATGGGTCACCTTCGATCGCGCAATGAACTCCCCGTCACCTCCTAAAGCGTAGGTATTGACGGCGAAAAACCAAGTTTCTGAATTCTTAACAATACTTAACGATGGCGCGCGCATGGGAGCGCGCAAGAGAAGGGCGGAGCCCTTGCGCCGCCCTCTGGGCTATCGATGAATGCTTCGGCTCGGGCTCTTTGCCGGATGGCGGTCAGGGCATCACGCAGCGATGCTGGTAGCCGTCATAGCCAGTGAAAGTGCCGGTGTTGGGGTTGAACGAGCGGTAGCGGCTCGAGCAATAGGAGATGTAGTCGCCGCCATACCCGCCGGAATAATAGCGCTGCTGGTTTGCCGAATTGGCGATGATGGCGCCGGTCGCAAGGCCGATGATACCCGCCGCAGCCGCGGCGCCGGCCCAGTTGTTGTTGTCGTGATAGTAGTAGCCGCCGCCATTCCAGCCGCCGCCATTCCAACCACCACCGTTCCAGCCGCCGCCATTCCAACCACCACCGTTCCAGCCGCCACGGTTCCAGCCATGCCCGCCGCCGCGCCAGCCGTGACGCCAGTTGCCGTTCCAGTTGCCGTTTCCGCCATTCCAGTTCTGGGCGACCTGGAATGAGCCATCGGCGCTCTCCGCTCGGGCGGGCGCTCCGAAGGTGACGAAAGATGTCGTGATGATAGCAACGGCAAGGCCGGATTTCAGAACAGTCTTCATCCGATCCAACATCGCGCTTCTCCTTCCGCGATCTGCGACGATCTACCGGCCTTCGGCGGCGCCAAAGGGTAGATCGATCGACAATTTCGCTCTGATGGATACTAACGATGCTGGAGGCTTTGAGTTCCGCAGCGTGAGAAGATCTGGATGCGGCGTTCCCTGGACCCTCCTTCGAGGCCCGGCTTTGCCGGGCACCTCAGGATGATGGTTTTGTGGTGGAGAGAAGCGCGGAAACGGTGTTGCTGAACGGCTACCTGATGTCGGTGCGATCTCGAAGCCACCCCGGCCATCATCCTGAGGTGCTTCGCGCAGCGAAGCCTCGAAGGAGGGTCCAGCGAGACGCTGCCGACCCCTCTGCAGGCACAAAAAAGGCGAGCGCGGGTGCGCTCGCCTTTTGAAGCGGATGCGAAGCGGGATCAGGCCGACTGGGCGACCGTGATGCCCTTTTCGACCAGGAACGGCTGCAACTCGTTCGCCTGGAACATCTCGCGGACGATGTCGCAGCCGCCGACGAACTCGCCCTTGACGTAGAGCTGCGGGATCGTCGGCCAGTTGGAGAAGTCCTTGATGCCCTGGCGGATTTCCGCGTCGGCAAGGACGTTGACGCCCTTGTAGTCGACGCCGAGGAAATCGAGGATCTGCACGACCTGGCCGGAGAAGCCGCACTGCGGGAAAGCCGGCGTGCCCTTCATGAAGAGCACCACGTCGTTGGATTCGACCTCGTTCTGAATAAAGGCCTTGATATCGCTCATCTCAAAACATCCTTTTCTCGACCGTCGGTCGAATTCAGTCGGGCGCGCTCGTCTGGAGTGCCAGGGCGTGGAGGACGCCGCCCATGTTTCCCTTGAGCGCAGCATAGATCATCTGGTGCTGCTGTACGCGGTTCTTGCCGCGAAAAGACTCGGACACAACTTCGGCAGCATAATGGTCGCCGTCGCCCGCGAGATCGCGGATGGTAACCGTCGCATCCGGAAGCGCCTCCTTGATGAGAGCCTCGATGTCGCGTGCGTCCATCGCCATGTAATTACCCCTCAGCCAGAAACCCGGGCAGCCGGCCAATCAATCCGTGACGGCCATGAATTCAGGGAACCAATTCTCGTGGCCCTGCTTCAGCTTTGCAACAGATATGGTGGCGAGCGCCGCAACATCCAACACCTCGCCGCCGACTGTGCCCAGAACCTTGGCCTCGACGCCGGCTTCGGCCGCCGCTGCCGTAACGGCATCGAGGACGGAAGGGGAGACGGTGAGGACATAGCGCGCCTGGTCCTCGCCGAACAGGAAGCCGTGCGGCGTGGCGGCGCTTTCGGGGATCGTGACCGAGGCGCCGAGCCCGCGCGCCATCGCCATTTCGGCCAGCGCGGTCAGGAGGCCGCCATCCGAGATGTCATGGCAGGCGGTGACGAGACGATTGCGGATGACGCCGCGGACGAAATCGCCGACGCGACGCTCTTCGGCCAGGTCGACCGGCGGCGGCGTGCCTTCCTCGCGGCCGAGAATCTCGCGCAGATAGATCGACTGGCCGAGATGGTGGCCGTCGCGGCCGATCTGGACGATCACGTCGCCGGCATTCTTGAAGGCGACCGTCGCCATCGCGTCGATATCAGGCAGCAGGCCGACGCCGCCGATGGCGGGGGTCGGCAGGATGCCGACACCGTTGGTCTCGTTGTAGAGCGAGACATTGCCGGAGACGATCGGGAAGTCGAGCGCGCGGCAGGCGGCGCCGATGCCTTCGATGGCGCCGACGAACTGGCCCATGATCTCCGGCTTTTCCGGGTTGCCGAAGTTCAGATTGTCGGTCGCGGCCAGCGGCTCGGCCCCGACGGCGGTCAGGTTGCGCCAGCATTCGGCGATCGCCTGCTTGCCGCCCTCGAACGGATCCGCCTCGCAATAGCGTGGGCTGACGTCGAGCGAGAAGGCGAGGCCCTTCTTCTCGTGGCCCTCGACGCGGATGACGGCGGCGTCGCCGCCGGGCTTCTGCGCCGTGTTGCCCTGGATCAGATAATCATACTGCTCCCAGACCCAGCGACGCGAGGCCATGTCGGGCGAGGAGACGAGCTTCAGCAGCGCCTCGGCATAATCGTTCGGCTCGGCGACGTCCTCGGCCTTCAGCACGGCC
The DNA here is from genome assembly GCF_016629525.1 of Kaistia sp. 32K. Lineage (GTDB taxonomy): Bacteria > Pseudomonadota > Alphaproteobacteria > Rhizobiales > Kaistiaceae > Kaistia. The sequence continues at coordinate 3,122,517 of NZ_AP024269.1, read as the reverse complement.
GGCACCGGACGGCGGACGAAGGGGCGGTCATATTCCGGCGCCTGGTCGCCCAGCTCCTTGATCGGCAGGTCGGCGACGACTTCGCCCTGGTGCTGGATGCGGAAGCGCAGGTCGTCCGTGGTCCAGCCGACGATGGCGAAGTCGAGCCCCCATTTGCGGAAGATCGCCTCGGCCTCTTCCTCCTGCTCGGGGCGCAGCACCATCAGCATGCGCTCCTGGCTCTCCGAGAGCATCATCTCGTAGGCCGTCATGTTGGCTTCGCGGCAGGGCACCTTGTCGAGGTCCAGCTCGATGCCGAGATCGCCCTTGGCGCCCATCTCGACGGCCGAGCAGGTCAGGCCGGCGGCGCCCATGTCCTGGATCGCGATGACCGCGCCAGTCTTCATCAGTTCGAGGCAGGCCTCCAGCAGCAGCTTCTCGCCGAAGGGGTCGCCGACCTGGACGGTCGGGCGCTTCTCCTCGATCGATTCGTCGAATTCGGCCGACGCCATGGTGGCGCCGCCGACGCCGTCGCGGCCGGTCTTCGAGCCGAGATAGACGACGGGCAGGCCGACGCCTTCCGCCTTCGAATAGAAGATCTTGTCGGCGTCGGCGAGGCCGGCGGCGAAGGCGTTGACGAGGATGTTGCCGTTGTAGCGCTCGTGGAAGTTCACCTCGCCGCCGACCGTCGGCACGCCGAAGGAATTGCCGTAGCCGCCGACGCCCGAGACGACGCCGGAGACGAGGTGGCGGGTCTTCGCATGGTCGGGCGAGCCGAAGCGCAGCGCGTTCATCGCCGCGACCGGACGCGCGCCCATGGTGAAGACGTCGCGCAGGATGCCGCCGACGCCCGTCGCCGCGCCCTGGTAGGGCTCGATGAAGGACGGGTGGTTGTGGCTCTCCATCTTGAAGATGATCGCCTGGCCGTCGTCGATGTCGACCACGCCGGCGTTCTCGCCGGGGCCGCAGATGACGCGCGGGCCGGTGGTCGGCAGCGTGCGCAGCCACTTCTTCGAGGACTTGTACGAGCAGTGCTCGTTCCACATCGCCGAGAAGATGCCGAGCTCGGTCAGCGTCGGCACGCGGCCGATCAGGTCAAGGATGCGCTGATACTCGTCGGGCTTGAGGCCATGGCTGGCGACGAGTTCGGGCGTGATCGGCGTATCATTCTGGAGCACGGAAAACCTCGGGCGGATGTTTCGACGATGCGATAGAGCGCGGCGTCGCGTGTGTAAATGGCGGGGGCGAATTTGCGGAGGCGGCGGAAGCGGGCAGGGCGCGGTACGGGGCCGCGCCGAGGGTCGCGCGTGATTTGGCGCGTGACTTGAAGCCGATTTCCGCCGAGGCTCGTGGCGGGCAAATCGGGGGAATCCAATGCGGTTCAATCACGTCGCCAACCGTCTCGACGCGAAGCATTTCGAGACGATCGTCGATCTGTTCATCCAGCAGCTCGGCTTCGTCGAGCTCCGGCGAACCGAGCGCGTGATCTGGATGCGCCAGCCCGGCGCGAACATCGACCTGCAGTTCTGCCAGAGCGTCGAGACCCGTCGCGACGAGGACAAGCGCCGCTCCCAGGTGTCCTTCCTGAGCGAAACGCCGCGACAGGCGCTCGAGGACCTGGCCGCATGGCTGCGCCAGCGTGGCCTCGAGGCGAATGTCGGAGCCTATTCGGACCGGGAGTTTTATCTCGATGTCCCCGAAGCTTTGGTCGATTTCGTCATCGAGGCGATGCGCCCCGAGCTGGCCGATTACCCCGTCACGGTCTGAGCCAGAGGCGGCTCAGGCTGCGAGGAGGCTCTCGAACAGCGGCCGCCCGTCGGTGCCGCCGTTCAGCGGCTCGATCAGGTTTTCCGGATGCGGCATCATGCCGAGGATGTTGCGCTTCTCCGACAGGATGCCGGCGATGTCGTCGACCGAGCCGTTCGGATTGCCGACATAGCGGAACGCGATGCGGTCCTCGCCCTGGAGCCGCTTCAGCGTCTCGTCGTCGGTGCGGTAGTTGCCGTCGCCATGGGCTACCGGCGAGCGGATGACCTGGCCCTTGGCGTAGCCGCGGGTGAAGCGGCTATCGGTCGTCTCGACGCGAAGCTCGACTTCCTTGCAGATGAACTTCAAGCCGGCATTGCGCATCAGCACGCCCGGCAGCAGCCCGGCCTCGCACAGGATCTGGAAGCCGTTGCAGACGCCGAGCACGGCGACGCCGCGTTCCGCCTCGCGGGCGATGGCGGCCATGATCGGCTCGCGGGCGGCGATGGCGCCGGAGCGCAGATAGTCGCCATAGGAGAAGCCGCCGGGGACGACGATCAGGTCGACCTTGGGCAGGTCGTGATCGCCATGCCAGACGGTGGCGGGCCGGTGGCCGGTGATCTTTTCGATGGCCGCGACCATGTCGCGTTCGCGATTGGAGCCGGGGAAGACGACGACGGCGGATTTCATCGGTGGTGTCCCTCGTAGCTCAGTCGACGATCTCGACCCGATAATTCTCGATGACCGTATTGGCCAGCAGCTTGGCGGCCATGGCCTCGAGCTCCGTCTTCGCCTTGGCGGCGTCGGTGCCTTCGACCTCGATGTCGAAGACCTTGCCCTGGCGCACGCTGCCGATGCCGGCGAAGCCCAACGCGCCGAGCGCGCCTTCGATGGCCTTGCCCTGGGGATCCAGAACGCCGTTCTTCAGGGTGACGGTGACACGGGCCTTCATCGATAACTCCAGTCGGGATGGATCCAGAAATGCAAACGGCCGCCTCGCGGCGGCCGTTGCCATAAACGATATTTCACTGCACGAGAACAGGCCCGCCGCCCTGCGGTCGCTCCTGCTCTTCGGTCAGGATGCCGAGCCGGCGCGCAACTTCCTGGTAGGCCTCGACGAGGCCGCCCATGTCGCGGCGGAAGCGGTCCTTGTCCAGCTTGTTCTGGGTCTGCACGTCCCAGAGCCGGCACGAATCGGGCGAGATCTCGTCGGCGACGACGATCCGCATCATGTCGGCTTCCCAGAGGCGGCCGCACTCGATCTTGAAATCGACGAGCTGGATGCCGGCGCCGAGGAAGAGGCCGGACAGGAAGTCGTTGACGCGGATGGCGAGCGCCATGATGTCGTCGATTTCCTGCGGCGTCGCCCAGCCGAAGGCCGTGATGTGCTCTTCCGAGACCATCGGGTCGTCGAGCGCGTCGGCCTTGTAGTAGAACTCGATGATCGAGCGCGGCAGAACCGTGCCTTCCTCGAGGCCGAGGCGCTTGGCCAGCGAGCCGGCGGCGACGTTGCGGACGACGACCTCAAGCGGGATGATCTCGACTTCGCGGATCAGCTGCTCGCGCATATTCAACCGACGGATGAAATGCGTCGGAATGCCCATCCGGTTCAGATGCGTGAAAATGTGCTCGGAAATGCGGTTGTTCAACACGCCTTTCCCGTCAACGATTTCATGCTTCTTGTTGTTGAAGGCAGTCGCATCGTCTTTGAAGAACTGGATCAGCGTCCCGGGCTCCGGTCCTTCGAAAAGGATCTTGCCCTTGCCTTCATAGATGCGCCGACGACGGTTCATGGGCACATACCGTGGTTTGAGGAAATCCATACAGCCGGGGTTCCAATGTCAGGGATTCGCCGCGGCGAAGCTTTGCCAACCGACTCTGCGAGGTCGTTTGCGCGGCGTGAACCTACTCGATCACTCGCCAATTCACAATGACGGATAAATGCGACGCTTTGGGCAAACCAAGGCACAATCCAAGCCACGCGCTTCCCTTTCGGTGCTCTGGTGATTTGGGGTGGTGACGGCGATATGCAAGGCCCATATCATGGTACCGCCAACAAGTTGATGAGTGGAGATACTTCCCTATGACGACGTTCGATCAGCGCAAGGACGCCTTTGAGAATCGCTTCGCCCTGGATCAGGCGCTGCAGTTCAAGGCCGTCGCCCGGCGCAACAAGATGCTGGGCCTCTGGGCGGCGGAGCTGCTCGGCAAGACCGGCGCGGACGCCGAGGCCTATTCGTCGGACGTTGTGGCAGCCGATTTCGAGGAAGCCGGCGACCGGGACGTGTTCCGCAAGATCCGCAAGGATTTCGACGAGGCCGGCGTCAAGCAGTCGGACCACGAGATCGAGCGCACGATGGCCGAGCTGCTGTCGGCTGCCGTAGCCCAGATCAAGGCCGAAGGCTAAAGCCCTTCGAGCGAGTACCGGTTCGCGTCGCGAAAACGCGACGAGACCAATACTTGGAGCCCTCATCGTTCCGTGAAGCGATGAAGGCTCCTTCCTGCCCTTCGGAGCTCCGGAAAATGGCGTTACCCTCCCTTGTTTCGGTGCTCCGTTCGCGCGGCACGTGCCTCACCGCGTGGATCGCGACCCCGGAGCCGCTGATCGCCGAATATTCGGCGCGCGCCGGCTTTGACTGCGTGACGCTGGACATGCAGCACGGCTTGCATGATCCCGTCAGCGTCATGCACGGCATCGGCGCCATCGCGCTCGCCGGCGTGCCTGCCATCGTGCGCATCCCTGTCGGCGATTTCGCCATGGCGAGCCGCGCGCTCGACATGGGCGCCAGCGCCATCATCGCGCCGATGATCAATTCCGCCGACGACGCACGCGCCTTTGCCGCTGCCGCCAAGTACCAGCCGCTCGGCGAGCGCAGCTGGGGCCCGGTCCGCGCCATGCAGCTCGCCGGCGCCTCGGACGGCTCCGCCTTCCTGCGTGATACCAACGCCGAGACGGTCACCTTCGCCATGATCGAGACGCGCGCCGCGCTGGCGGCGCTCGACGAGATCCTCGAGGTGCCGGGCATCGACGCCGTCTTCATCGGACCGTCCGACCTCTCGATCGCGCTTTCCGACGGCCAGAACGTCGATCCGATGCGCCCCGACAACCAGGCGGCGGCGGCCGACGTGCTGCGCCGTGCCCGCGCGGCGGGCAAGCTCGTCGGCATCTTCGCCATAACGGGAGGACAGGCCAAGCAGTACCGTGAGCTTGGCTATGATTTCATCGCACTCGGCACAGACGGCATGTATTTCCGTCTGGGTGCCGCTACGATGCTTGACGAAGCGAGAGCCGAGTAGTTCCGAGCCATTTTACAAGTTGAAGTTCCGGCGTACCTTTTCCCGGCAGTGATTCGGCTGTCTCGGGGAACTTACACATGCAAAAGGCAATTGCAGAGTTTATCGGAACCTTCACGCTCGTCCTGTTTGGTTGCGGCGCGGCCGTCATCGCCGGTCCCACGATCGCCGGCGCCGGCACGGTCGGCGTTCTCGGCATCGCGTTCTCGTTCGGTCTGGCGATCGTCGCCATGGCCTATGCGATCGGGCCGATCTCCGGCTGTCACGTCAATCCGGCCGTCAGCCTCGGCGCGCTCATCGCCGGCCGCATCAATGTCGGCGATTTCATCACCTATGTGATCGCGCAGGTCGCCGGCGCCATCGTCGGCGCGCTGGTTCTCTTCATCATCATGAAGGGCAAGGCATCCGGCTGGGAAGGCGGCATGGGCACCAATGGCTGGGGCCCCGGCTATCTCGGCGAATACAACCTCACATCGGCGTTCATCTTCGAGGTGGTCGCGACCTTCATCTTCCTGGTCGTCATCCTCGGCGTGACGCACCGGCTGGTGCCGCATCACTTCGCCGGCCTCGCCATCGGCCTGACGCTGGTGATGATCCACATCGTCGGCATCAACGTCACCGGTGTCTCGGTCAATCCGGCCCGCAGCCTCGGCCCGGCGCTGTTCGCCGGCGGCACGGCGCTGTCTCAGCTCTGGCTGTTCATCCTGGCGCCGTTCCTCGGCGCGGCGCTCGCCGGCCTCGTCTATCGCGCCGGCATCCTCTATGGCGGCGCCGATCAGGAAAACGGGACCCCCGCCCGGGCCCGTTCCTGACCCTCGAGCCTTTCATCGTTCCCGGAAGCGATGAAAGGCTCCACGCCCTTGTCTTCAGGGCACGGCGGCGAGCCCCACACTCGCCGTCATCCCGGGCTTGACCCGGGATCCATTCGGCTGGATCCATTCATCCGGGTCGGTTGACGCGTGAAACGCCTCAGACCGCGGCTGCATGGATCCTCGCCTTCGCGAGGATGACGGGCAGGGTGGGCTGCATCACCTTATGAATTCAAAGGTGAAGAGAGGGGCCCTTGTCTTGAGGGTACGGCCGCGAGCCCCACGCTCGCCGTCATCCCGGCCTCCGAGCCGGGATCCATTCATCCGGGTTGGTTGACGCGTGAAGCGCCTCAGACCGCGGCGGCATGGATCCCTGCTTTTGCAGGGATGACGGGCAGGGTGGGGCGAGGGCGGAGCCAATTTGCCTCTCCCTCAGGAGACCTTTGCAGAGCACCACCTCATCATGCAGAGGAGGCCCGCAGGGCCGTCTCGAAGCACGCACAGAGGTCGTGCCATAGATGAATTGGTCCCGACACCTGCGTCCTTCGAGGCCCGAGCTGCGCTCGGCCACCCCAGGATGATGGAAATCGAGGCAGCATGGCTGCCGGACAGCCATGCTGCCTCAGGGAGAGGTGAAGAATCGCTAGGAGCTCCAGGGCAAACGGGATCCGCCTTGAAGCAAACCCGCAGTCTTCAGTTCTTCGACAGTTCCGTCTCGATCGCTTCCACGATTGCCGGATCCTGCGGTTCCGTCTTCGGGGCGAAGCGGGCGACGACGGCGCCGTCGCGGCCGATCAGGAATTTCTCGAAATTCCAGCTGATGTCCTGGTCGCCGGCGAGCGCGTCGTAGAGCGGATGACGATCGTCACCCTTGACCGAGATCTTGGCGAACATCGGGAAATCGACGCCATAGGTCAGGCGGCAGAAATCCTGGATCTCGGCGTTCGAGCCCGGCTCCTGGCCAGCAAAGTTGTTGGCGGGGAAGCCGACGACGGTCAGGCCCTTGTCCTTGTAGGTCCGGTAGAGGGCCTCGAGCCCGTCATATTGCGGCGTCAGCCCGCATTTCGAGGCGACGTTGACGACGAGCAGGACGCGCCCGGCATAGTCGCCGAGCGAAGCCTGGCTGCCGTCGATGCGGTCGACGGGGATGTCATAGAGCGGGGAGGGCATGTTCGGACCTCGGTTGTCGGGGCATGAAACAAAACAGGCGCCCTAGAGATAAGGGCGCCTGCCATAAGCTCAAGCTTCGTCTTGCCGAAGCTTTACGCCTCGCCGAAGACGCGGCGGAAGATCGTGTCGATCTGCTTGGTGTGGTAGCCGAGGTCGAACTTCTCCTCGATCTCCGCGTCGGTGAGCAGCGCCCTGACGTCCGCGTCGGCCTTGAGCTCGGTCAGGAAGTCGGCGCCCTGTTCCCAGACCTTCATGGCGTTACGCTGCACGAGGGCATAGGCGTCCTCGCGCGAGGCGCCCTTCTGCGTCAGGGCGAGAAGCACGCGCTGCGAATGGACCAGGCCGCCGAGGCGGTCGAGGTTCTTCTGCATGTTCTCGGGATAGACCAGCAGCTTGTCGATGACGCCGGTAAGACGCGCCAGCGCGAAATCGAGCGTCACCGTCGCGTCCGGGCCGATCATGCGCTCGACCGAGGAGTGCGAGATGTCGCGCTCGTGCCAGAGCGCGACGTTCTCCATCGCCGGCAGCGCCATGCCGCGCACCAGACGGGCGAGGCCGGTCAGGTTCTCGGTGAGCACCGGATTGCGCTTGTGCGGCATCGCCGACGAGCCCTTCTGGCCGGGGGAGAAATACTCCTCGGCTTCGAGCACTTCGGTGCGCTGCAGATGGCGGATCTCGGTGGCGAGGCGCTCGATCGACGAGGCGACAACGCCGAGGGTCGCGAAATACATGGCGTGGCGATCGCGCGGGATGACCTGCGTCGAGACCGGCTCCGGCACCAGGCCGAGCTTCTCCGCCACATGTTCCTCGACGCGGGGATCGATGTTGGCGAAGGAGCCGACGGCGCCGGAGATGGCGCAGGTGGCGACTTCGGCGCGGGCGGCGACCAGGCGGGCGCGGCAGCGGTCGAACTCGGCATAGGCCTGGGCCATCTTCATGCCGAAGGTGATCGGCTCGGCGTGAATGCCGTGGCTGCGGCCGATCGTGACGGTGTCCTTGTGCTCGAACGCCCTGCGCTTGAGCGCGGCGAGCAGCTTGTCGACATCGGCGATCAGCAGGTCTGCGGCGCGCACCAGCTGGATGTTGAAGCAGGTGTCGAGCACGTCGGACGAGGTCATGCCCTGGTGCACGAAACGGGCGTCCTCGCCGACGATCTCGGCCAGATGCGTCAGGAAGGCGATGACGTCGTGCTTGGTGACCCGCTCGATCTCGTCGATGCGGTCGATGTCGAAGGTGGCGGCGCCGCCCTTGGCCCAGACGGTCTCGGCCGCCGACTTCGGCACGGTGCCGATTTCGGCCAGCGCGTCGAGCGCATGCGCCTCGATTTCGAACCAGATGCGGAACTTGGTCTCCGGCGACCAGATCGCCGTCATTTCGGGGCGCGAGTAGCGCGGGATCATTGGCGGGCCCTCTCAGTTTTCGCCCCGGGGTCTAACAGAGCGAGAGGGCCCGAACAACCCGATCGCCTGCCTATTGAAGCGGCGGCGGAGGCGGAGGCGGCAGCGGCTCGTCGGGAGGCAGCACGGGCGGGCAGTCGGTCCGCGTCTGGACCGTCGTGCCGGCGTCGTTCTCGGTGCGCAGCGTGGTCTTCGCGCATCCGGGCGGCGGAGGCGCCGGCGGGGGCGGCGCCTCGACGACGGGCGGCGGAACCTCGGCGTCCTGGGTCAGGACGAGATCTTCGGCGATGGCCGGCGTCGCAAAGAGGAGAAAGAGCGCGGATGCGCCGAGGATCGTACCGAGCGCCACCATCCGGGGGTGGCGGCGCGGTTCGTCTTTCAGGTGTCGGGACTGCGACATGAAGCGGTCCTCCTCAGAGAGCCCCGCCACCCCAACGGCCGATCCGCGCGAGCGTTCCCGCCCCGGTTCAGGCGGGAAGCTTCGCCGTCACCGCCAGATAGCCACCGTCCGGACCCTCGAAGCCGCGCGTCAGCACCTGCAGCAGCACGACGAGCGTCGCCGGCTGGCCGAAGGGCTGGTGGATCACGACATCGTGGATGCGATAATCCAGCACCGTGCCGCGGCTCGGCGGCAGCGCCTTGTCCTCATGCAGGACCGTCGTGCCGTCCTCCGTCTTCAGCACGAGGCGGAAGCCTTGGGTCTTGTAGGCGGGATCGTCGTTGCCGGGCGCGGCGAGCGGGATTGTCTCCAGCTCGAGCGTCAGATCCGGGCCGGGCAGTTGCTGTACCGGGTGGCGCTTGAAGACGACCTTGTAGGGATCGGGGCCAACCTCGGTGATCGGGTTGGAGGCGAGGAGCCGACCGGGCTCAACGATCGTCTTCAGATGCGGCGCGGCCTTCTCGGCCGCCTGCTGCCGCGCGGCGGCGATGCCCTGCGCCTCGTCGTCGAGACGGACGCGGATCGGCGTGCCGTCGACCCAGCTATCGCGGGTCGTGTCGACGACGAAGATGTTGGCATAGGGGAAGCCCGAGCCGTCCTGGACGCCGAACTCCTCGAAGGCGAAGCGGTCGCCATCGGCGGAGAAGCCGAGGAGGGTCCGCTCCGCGAAATCGCCCGCATGGGCCGGCGCCGCCAGCGCGGCGGCGGAGAGCAGGAGGGCGAGGGCAAGGCTGCGCATGGACGGTCTTCCCTTGGTTTCTGGCGGATCAGGCGCGCGTCGAAGAGCGGATGGCGGCGATGTTCGCGGCATAGGCGGCGGGGCCGCCCTTGAACACGGAGGATCCGGCGACCAGGACGTCGGCGCCGGCGCTGACCAGCGCCGGGGCGGTGGCGGGCGTCACGCCGCCGTCGACCTCGATATGGACCGGACGGTCGCCGAGCATCGCCCGGACGCGGGCGACCTTGTCGACCGCCTCGGGGATGAAGCTCTGGCCGCCGAAGCCCGGATTGACGCTCATGACCAGCACGAGATCGACCATGTCGAGCACATAGGCGATGGCGCTTTCGGGCGTCGACGGGTTCAGCGCGACGCCGGCCTTCTTGCCGAGATTGCGGATCGTCTGCAGCGAGCGGTGGAGATGCGGGCCGGCCTCGGCATGGACGGTGATCAGGTCGGCGCCGGCTTCCGCGAACTCGGCCAGATAGGGGTCGGCCGGCGTGATCATCAGGTGCACGTCGAACACCGCCTTGGTCAGCGGCCGCAGCGCGCGCACGACCGGCGGGCCGAAGGTGATGTTCGGCACGAAGTGGCCGTCCATGATGTCGAGATGGATCCAGTCGGCGCCGGCGGCCTCGACCGCAGCCACCTCTTCGCCGAGACGGGAAAAGTCCGATGCGAGGATGGAGGGCGAGATCAGCAGGGGCGCGGCCATGATATTGCTTTCAGCTACGGGACCCTGGTTCGGGTCCGGGTCACGGATAATCCGGCCGTATCACGGTAGGGGGAACGGGGCAATTGCCCGCCCGGCGCGAGACGGGCAAACTCCCCTCAACGAGAGGAAGGAACAGAGCGATTCCCGGCAATGGCGAGATGGAGCGGTTCGACACGATCGTGCTGGGGGCCGGCATCGTCGGCGTCTCGACCGCGCTCAACCTGCAGAAGCGCAATCGCACCGTCGCCCTGATCGACAAGCGCGATCCTGGCGAAGCGACCTCCTATGGCAATGCCGGCGTCATCGAGCGCGAGGGCTTCTACCCGATCGTCTTCCCGCGCAAGATCAGCGCGTTGTGGAAATATGGCCGCAACCAGGAAACGGAGCTGCACTACAATCCGCGTTTCCTGCCGAAGATCGCGCCCTGGCTGATGCGGCTTCGCGCCGGCACGTCGCCGCGCGCGATCGAGTATCACGCCGAGGCGATGAACCCGCTGCTCTCGCATGCCGCCAGCGAGCACGGGGTGATCGCCGGCAAGGGCAGGGCGGTCGAGTTCTTTCGCGGCACCGGCTGGATCAAGGGCTATCGCAGCATCGCCGGCTTCGAGGCGGACACGAAGGCGCATATGGCGCTCGCCGAGCGCTTCGGCGTCCGTTACGAGATCCTCGACGGCCACGAGATCACCGATCTGGAGCCGGACCTCGCGCCCGTCTTCGCGCGCGGCGTGTTCTGGCCGGACACGGTGTCGGTGTCGAGCCCCGGTGGCGTCACCAAGGCCTATGCGCGGCTGTTCGAGGCGATGGGCGGCACGATCTCGCAGGGCGACGCGCTGACGCTCCGGCGCGAGAACGATCTCTGGGTGGTCGATATCGACGGCCGGCAGGCCACGGCGCCCGACGTCGTCGTGGCGCTCGGCCCCTGGGCGATGGATCTGCTGAAGCCGCTCGGCTACCGCTATCCGCTCGCCGTCAAGCGCGGCTACCACGTCCATTTCAAGCCGCGCGGCGACGCCGTGCTGGAGCGGCCGGTGGTCGATGTCGCGCATGGCTATGTGCTGACGCCGATGCGGCAGGGCTACCGCATCACCTCCGGCATCGAGTTCGACGCGCGCGACGCGCCGCCGACGCCCGTCCAGATCGGCCGCATCCTGCCGCAGGTGAAGGCGCTGTTCCCGCTCGGCGACCAGATCGAGGCGGAGCCCTGGATGGGCGCGCGCCCCTGCCTGCCGGATTCGCTGCCGGTCATCGGCCCGGCGCCGCGCCATCCCGGCCTCTGGCTCAATTTCGGCCACGGCCATCTCGGCTTCACGCTCGGCCCGGCAACGGGGCGGCTGGTGGCCGAGCTGATCACCCGCGAGATGCCCTTCGTCGACCCGGCCCCGTTCAGCCCGCTGCGGTTTCGGTAGGGGGCAGGCTTTTACTTCTCCGCGCGCTCGTCATCCCTGCGGAAGCAGGGATCCATCCAGCCGCGCCGAAGGGAGTTTCGCGTGGGTGGCAACCCAGCTGAATGGATCCCGGGTCTCCGCCCGGGATGACGGAGGAAATTGTTGGCGCCACGAACCCGCGGCAAAGGCTTCTCCTTCACCTCTCCCTGAGGGAGAGGTCGGAGCGAAGCTCCGGGTGAGGGTTTAGGGAACCCTCCGGATGAAGCGCCCGGTTGGTCGAGACAGGTCTGATCCGCCGTAAACCCTCACCCGCCGCACTGCGTGCGTCGACCTCTCCCTCAGGGAGAGGTGAAGGGCAGCCTCGTCCTGCCGGGTCCTGCTCCTGACCGACGGTCTGGAGGCCGTTAATCTCTCGCGTCCGGGGTGAGCACCCCGTCCTGCCAGCGAAAAATGGAAAAGCCCTGGATGTCGGCGTCGCCCTTGGCGTCGAAGCCGACGGGGCCGAGAACGGTCGGGGTCGCGGTGCCGGCGATCGTCGTCGCGATGTCGGCGCCCTTGTCGGAGCCGCTGGCGCGCCGGGCGGCGGCCCAGAGCTGGACGGCGGCATAGGCCGGCAGCACATAGCCCTGCGGCTCGACGCCGGCGGTGCGCAGCGCGTCGTCGACGGCGTCGGCCGCGCCGCCGCGCCGCCAGTCGGTGAAGAAGGTCAAAAGCGTGCCGTCGGCGAGACTGCCGGCCGAGGTTTTGAACTCGCCGGATGCCAGCGCGTCGCCGCCGACGATGACGGCCTCCGATCCCTTGGCCCGGAGCGCCTTCAGGATCAGGGCGGTGTCGCCCTGGTCTCCGCCGACGAAGACGACGTCGATGGCATCGGCGATCAGCCGGTCGGCGAGGGCGGAATATTCCTTGGCGCCGGGATCGAAGCTGTCGGCACGGGCTTCGCGCTTGCCGGCTTCGTTCATCGCCCGCTTGGTCGCCTCGGCGAGCGGCTTGCCATAGGGCGAGCCGTCATTGAGCACGGCGATGCGCGCGCCGCCGAAGCGCTCGGCGAGGAAGGCGCCGGCCGCCGCGCCCTGCGCGTCGTCGCGGGCGGCAAGGCGGAAGAGCGTCGGCCCCGGGCGATGGTCGGTGAAGCGGTCGGCGGTGACGGCCGGCGTGATCGCCACCAGCGCGTTGTCGACATAGACGGGGGCGGCCGCCAGCGCCGCCTCGGCGCAGACATGGCCGACGACCAGCGCGTCGCCGCGGCCGACGGCGCGGTTGGCGGCGGCGAGCGCGTTGTCCGCCTTGCAGGCATCGTCCTCGATATCGACGACGATGCGCTCGCCCTGGATGCCGCCGGTGGCGTTGAGGGCGTCGACCGCCATCTCGACGCCGGAGCGGATCTGCTTGCCGAGCGCCTGATAGGGGCCGCTCATCGGGCCGACCGCCATGACGCGGATATCGGCGCGGGCCGGGCCGGCGAGGGCGGTGAGGCCGAGCGCGGAAAAAGCCAGCAACCGGGCGAGCGACAGGGGGAGGCGGGTCAAGGAAGCGCTGAGCGGCATGGATCGTCCTTCAGGGGGCATTGGCGCGATCATGCCCGGCGGGGGACAAAAAGAAAACGCCCGCGTCTCGGAGAGGCGCGGGCGTCTGTCTCAGACAGCGGCTGGGTCAGAGCTGCTTGTAGTCGAGCTTGCCGTCGGCGTCCTTGACCCAGGAGTAGACGACGTAATCGGCGGTGGTGCGGTCACCCTTCTTGTCGAAGGAGAGCGGGCCGAGAACCGTCTTCCACGGGCCGCCCGTCCGGACGACTTCCGCGACCTTCTGCGGGTCGGTCGTGCCGGCCTTCTCGATCGCCTGGGCGATGACCTGGACGCTGGCATAGGAGTAGAGCGTGTAGGCTTCCGGCTCGAAGCCCGAGGCGCGGAAGCGTTCCACCACTTCCTTGGCGTCGGGGTTCAGGCGCGGATCGGGACCGAAGGTCATCAGCGTGCCGTCGGCGGCCGGGCCGGCGATCGCCGCGAACTCACGGTCTGTGATGCCGTCGCCGGAGAACAGCACGGCCTTCAGGCCCTGCTCGGCCGCCTGGCGGACGATCAAACCGGCTTCCTGGTGCAGGCCGCCATAGTAGATCACCTCGACGCCGGCCGACTTCATCTTGGAGATCAAGGCCGAGAAGTCCTTGTCGCCGACATTGATGCCTTCATAGATGACTTCGGTGACGCCGCCGGCGTTGGCGGCCTTCTTGGTTTCGTCGGCAAGGCCCTGACCATAGGGGGTCTTGTCGTGGATGATGGCGATCTTCTTGTCCTTCAGGTGGTCGACGATGTACTTGCCGGCGACCGCGCCCTGCTGGTCGTCACGACCGCAGGTACGGAAGGTGTTCCAGAGATCGCGCTCGGTGTATTTCGGGTTGGTCGAGGCCGGCGAGATCTGGAAGATGCCGTTTTCGGCATAGACTTCCGAGGCCGGGATCGAGACGCCGGAGTTGAAATGGCCGACGACATAGGTCACGCCGTCGCCGACGAACTTGTTGGCGACCGAGACGCCCTGTTTCGGATCGGAGACGTCGTCGCCGAGGCTCAGGACGAACTTGTTGCCGTTGACGCCGCCGGCGGCGTTGATGTCGGCGATCGCCTGTTCCGTGCCCTTCTGGATCTGGGCGCCGAAGGCGGCGTTGGGACCGGTCAGCGGGCCCGCGGCGGCGATCTTGATGTCGTCCGCGTGGGCCATGCCGGCAAGCGTCAGGCCGGCGGCGAGCGCAAGACCGGAAATAATCGACTTCTTCATTCGTAAGTCTCCCGTTCGTACTGGAAGGTGGGCCTTTGGCCCATTTATGCGGATTTGAGCCCCGTTCTGATCGCTTATCTTGCCGATTTCCTAGAGGCTGTCATCCGGATTCTGATTTCAATACTCGAACAGTTACGAAACATCGCTCCGGGCGTGCGTCTCCTTCATAAGGGTCGCCATGCAAACGGTCCTGACTTTGCGTAAAGCCAGTAGTATTGCGACACCATCTGGTTGGTGCGGGTGTAGCGATAGGCGATCGAGCCGACGGCGAGCACGAAGATCGCGTCGACGATCCAGTAGTGCAGTGAAAGCAGCGTCGCCTCGAACAGCGAGAAGTGGATGAAGCGCACCCCGAAGGACAGCACCAGCAGGTAGAAGAGGAGCATCGGATAGGGGCGCCAGGTCAGCGCGCAGGCCCGTCCCGTCATCCAGGCGCCCGCGCCGCCCATGATGACGGTCACCAGCAGGAAGGTGCCGAACGAGGCTTCTTCATAGAGGATGCCGGACATCAGCAAGGCCTCGCTTTCGGGAGTATGGGAGGAGCGGAGGTCAATGCGCGCCTCCTTCCAGATAGGCGGCGCGGATCTCCGGCTTCTGCAGCAGTTCCCGGCCGGTTCCCGTCATGGTGACGAGGCCGTTCACCAGCACATAGCCGCGATGCGCCAGCTTCAGCGCGTGATATGCGTTCTGCTCGACCAGGAAGACGGTGAGCCCCTCGGTGCGGTTCAGCTCGCCGATGACGTCGAAGATCTGCTTGACGATGAGCGGCGCGAGCCCGAGCGAGGGCTCGTCGAGCATCAGGAGCTTCGGCCGCGCCATCAGGGCGCGGGCGATCGCCAGCATCTGCTGCTCGCCGCCGGAAAGCGTGCCGCCGCGCTGGGCGATGCGTTCCTTCAGGCGCGGGAACAGCGTGAACATCCGCTCCACGTCCTCGTCGAAATGGGCGAGGTTGTCGAGTGCTGCGCCCATCTGCAGGTTTTCGAGCACGGTCATGCGCGGGAAGATCCGGCGCCCTTCCGGCGACTGCGCGATGCGCAGCCGCGCGATCTCGTGCGTCGGCATGTTGGTGATGTCGCGACCTTCGAAGAGGACCTTGCCTTCGCGAGCGCGGGGATTGCCGCAGATGGTCATCATCAGCGTCGACTTGCCCGCGCCGTTGGCGCCGATCAGGGTGACGATCTCACCCTTGTGGACGTCGACGTCGACCCCCTTCAGGGCGATGATCTTGCCGTAATAGGTCTTGGCGCCCTGCACGGAGAGCAGCGGCGCGCCGTTGGCGTCGCTCATGTCGCCGCTCCTTCGATGATCTGGTCCAGCTTCTCCTCGACCACCTCGATCTCGCGGTCGTCGACGCCGAGATAGGCGGCGATGACGCGGGGATCGTTGCGCACCTCCGACGGCGTGCCGTCGGCGATCTTGGTGCCGTATTCGAGGACGATGACGTGATCGGAGATCTCCATCACCACCGACATGTCGTGCTCGATCAGGAGGAGCGAGGTCTTCTCGGTTTCGCGGATGCCGAGGAGCAGGGCGTTGAGCTCGGCGGATTCGCGCGGATTGAGGCCGGCGGCGGGCTCGTCGAGGCAGAGCAGCTCCGGCTCGATGCACATGGCGCGGGCGATCTCGAGCCGGCGCTGCGCGCCATAGGGCAGGTCGCCGGCCGGGTCGTCGGCGCGGGAGGTGAGCCCGGTCTTGTCGAGCCAGTATTTCGCCCGCTCGATCGCCCGTTTCTCGGCCCGGCGGTAACCCGGCAGTCCGAGCACGCCGAGGATGGTCATGCCGGAGGCCATCATCAGCGTGTTGTGCTGGGCGACCAGCAGGTTTTCCAGGAGCGTCATGCCGGAGAACAGGCGGATGTTCTGGAACGTCCGCGCCACCCGGGCCTTGGCGGAAATCCGGAAATCCGGCATCCGCTCGAGCAGGAAGGTGGCGCCGTCCGCATGCTCCAGCCGGAGCATGCCCTGCGTCGGCTTGTAGAAGCCGGTGATGCAGTTGAACACCGTCGTCTTGCCGGCGCCGTTCGGGCCGATCAGGGCGGTGATGTCGCCGCGGCCGACGCTGAAGGAGAGGTCGTTGACCGCCACCAGCCCGCCGAAGCGCATGAAAACATGCTCGACGGTGAGGACGGGGTTCGTCTCCCAGGGCGGGGCGTCCGTGGGCACTGTCTGAAGGGGAGCCGCCATCAGCCGTGACCCTCCTTCACCAGCGTGCCGGAAATGACCTTCTTCTCGGTCAGGAAGATCGTCGGCTCGCGCGCTGAGACGAAGCCGCGCGGCTTCCAGATCATCACGCCGACCATGGCGAGCCCGAACAGCAGCATGCGGAACTGGTTGGGATCGAAATTGTCGCCGAAGATGACCTTGAGGAAGTCGAGCTCGCGCAGCAGTTCGGTGCCGCCGATCATGGCGACGGCCGCCAGCGCCACGCCGACCATCGAGCCCATGCCGCCGAGCACGACGATCGCCACGATGATCGCCGATTCCATGAAGGTGAAGGATTCGGGGCTGACGAAGCCCTGGCGCGCGGCGAAGAAGGATCCGGCGAAGCCGGCGAACATGGCGCCCAGCGCAAAGGCGGTCAACTTGGTGTTGGTGGTGTTGATGCCGAGCGAGCGGCAGGCGATCTCGTCCTCGCGCAGCGCCTCCCAGGCGCGGCCGACGGGGAGCTTGCGCAGCCGGATCGTCACGAAGGCGGTCAAAAGCGCCAGCAGCAGGATCAGGTAATAGAGGAAGATCTTGTAATAGGCCGACGAGATCGGCAGGTCGAACAGCTTGGCGAAGCCGTCCGGCGAGGCGTCGAACTTGATGCCGAACAGCGTCACCTTCGGGATCGAGCTGATGCCGGCCGAGCCGTTGGTGAGCTCGCGGAAATTGATCAGCACCAGCCTAATGATCTCGCCGAAGGCGAGCGTGACGATGGCGAGATAGTCGCCCCGCAGCCGCAGCACCGGGAAGCCGAGCATGATGCCCCAGAGGGCGGCGAAGATGCCGGCCATCGGCAGCAGGATCCAGAACGACAGGCCGAAATGGCTGGAAAGCAGCGCATAGGAATAGGCGCCGACGGCATAGAAGGCGACGTAGCCGAGATCGAGCAGGCCGGCGAGGCCGACGACGATGTTCAGCCCCCAGCCCAGCATCACGTAGATCAGGATCTGGATGCCGAAATTGTCGACCCATTTCAGCGAGCCCTGGAAACCGAGCGCGCTCACGATCAGGGCCGGATAGAGGAACAGGAAGACGATCGAGGCCGGCGCGAACCAGCGCGACAGGGCCTGTCGAAGCGTCGAGGGCCCCGTGTCCGGCTGGGCCGAGACGCGCTGCTTGCGGGCCGACATGGCCGGCCAGACCAGGGTCAGAAGCAGGAAGCGGCCGATGACGATCGTTGCGACGATGGCGGCGACCAGCCCCCACCGTTGCTGGATCGCCAGCTCGTTGCGAATGTTCTGCTCGGTCCGGAGGCCGACCAGCGGCCCGAACAGGGCGAGCGCCACGAGGCCGCTCAACAGGGCGTCCTTCACGGCCGCGGCGATATCCGGGCCATGTTTGTTTACCGTCGCTTCGGGTGCCATGGTCACACCTTCTCGACTTCAGGTCGTCCGAGGAGTCCCTGCGGCATGAAGATGAGCACGATCGCGAGGATCGAGAACGCGGCCACGTCCTTGTAGTCGATCGAGAAATAGCCCGACCAGAACGTCTCGATCAGACCGATCAGGAGGCCGCCGATCACGGCGCCCGGCAGCGAGCCGATGCCGCCGAGAACCGCCGCCGTGAACGCCTTCACGCCGGGCACGAACCCGTCGGAGAAGTTCACCACGCCGTAATAGGAGAGGTAGAGCGTGCCGGCCACGGCGGCGAGTGCGGCGCCCATGACGAAGGTCAGCGAGATGGTGCGGTCGACATTGACGCCGAGCAGCGCGGCCATCTTGCGGTCCTGCTCGCAGGCGCGCTGGGCGCGGCCGAGCGGCGTCTTCTGCACGATGTACCAGAACGCCGCCAGCAGCACGGCCGTGACGACCCAGATCATGATCTGCTTGTAGGAGAGGGTGACCGCGAAATTGTTCGAGTTCATCACCTCGATGCCGCCGCTGAAGATCGGTGGGATCGGCTTGTTGCGCGGGCCCTGCGCGACCTGCACGAAATTCGAAAGCACGATCGACATGCCGATCGCCGAGATCAGCGGCGCCAGGCGGAACGAGCCGCGCAGCGGCCGATAGGCGACCCGCTCGATGGCCCAGCTCAAGAGGCTCGTCAGCACCATCGCGATCACCAGAACGATGACGAGCGCGAGTATCATCGACGTCATGCCGAATACTGTCGTCAGAACCAGGAGAAATATCAGGGCTATGAAGGCGGACGTCATGAAGACATCGCCGTGCGAGAAGTTGACCATGCCGATGATGCCGAACACCATCGTGTATCCGATTGCAATCAGACCATAGATCGACCCTAGCGTGATCCCGTTGATCAGCTGTTGTAGGAATACTTCCATCTGTTGGATCCCCGCATGAAGCTCATTTTTGTTGCTTCTTGAATGCACTGTTCCCGCAAGGAGCCTGTCACCGAATTTTTCGCTTGGCAACTGGAAACGAACAAAACAAAAGCTGCACGAAAAACAGGCGATTCCGTAAGGTAATATAATAAGTCTACCTGATTTAATTGTAGGCATATTTTTAGCGGCCTGCCCAAGAGGGTGGCTTGTCGACGCCGATGCGACCCGATACGACCACACGAGACGCCGCGGGGAAGTGTGGGATAAGAGGAAGCATGGATACGCTCACGGATCTGGTCGATCCGGCTATGTACCGCGAAGCGATGAGCCGCCTCGTCGCTCCCGTTCACGTGGTCACGACATCAGGCGAGGGCGGCGCGTGCGGCCTGACCGCCTCGGCGGTCACCTCGGTTTCCGACAGCCCGCCGATCGTGCTCGTCTGCGTCAACCGCAAGAGTCTGACCAATGCCGCCTTCAAGCGGAACGGCATCTTCTGCGTCAACACGCTGGAGGGCAACCAGCAGGATCTGGCCCAGGCCTTCGCCGGACGGACCGGGCTCACCATGCCGCAGCGCTTCGCGCTCGGCGCCTGGGTGACGCTCTCAACCGGCGCGCCGGTGCTGGAATCGGCCCGCGCCAGCTTCGACTGCCGCCTGACCGAAGTGGTCGAGCAGGGCTCGCACTCGGTGCTGTTCGGCTTGGTCGAGGCGGTCCGGGTCGGCTCGCACGACCAGGCGCTGGTCTATCTCGACCGGGCGTACCGCCGGGTCTGAAGCGGGCTGGCGAATACCCTTCCTGCACCTCTCCCTGAGGGAGAGGTCGACGCACGCAGTGCGGCGGGTGAGGGTTCACGGCCTCAAAGGAAAATCTTCGGAGCCGGAGCCCTATCCGGATGGTTCCCTAAACCCTCATCCGGCTCTTCGAGCCGACCTCTCCCTCAGGGAGAGGTGAGGGGACGACACGGGGCGGGCAGCAAATCGGGCCGCCTGTCGAAGCCCGGGCCGGCGATCAGGGCGTCGGCGCGTTGGCCGGAGCCGGCGCGAGTAGCGCCGGCGGCGCGGCGGGCTTCGTTTCGTCGGCGCGCGGATCGAGCGCGATCGTCTCCGGCGTCGCGTTCTTCAGCGGCGGCACCGGCTGGAAGGCGTCGCGCGGCACGTCGCGGGGCGCAGGCCGCCGCGACATGCGATAGGCCGTGTAGGCGATCAGCACGACGTGGACGACCGAGAAGAAGGTGAAGAGGCCGGCCGGGCCGAGATATTCCATGCCGAGCGCGCCGATGATCGGTCCGATCATCGTGCCGAAGCCCGACATCAAGAGCAGGCCGCTCGCCACCTTCACGAAGTCGTCCGGGGCGGTGTAGTCGTTGGCGTGGGCGACGGTGAGGCCGTACATCGGATAGATCATGCCGCCGAACAGCGCGATCATGGCGATGATCACCCCGGGCTCGGTCGGCCTGACGAAGGCGATGGCGAGGCTCATGACAATGGCGGCGGCGGCGACGCCGATCAGCACATAGCGCCGGTCGACCTTGTCGGAGAGCTTGCCGAGCGGCACCTGGGTGACGGCGCCGCCGAGCACGGCCGCGCTCATGAAGAAGGCGATGACGGCGGTCGGCAGGCCGATCTTCTGGCCATACACGGCGCCGAGCGTGCCGAAGGCGCCGTTGACGAGGCCGATCAGGAAGCAGCCGACGGCCGAGACCGGCGAATTGCGGAACAGGCTGCGCAGGTCGATCTTGGTCGTCTTCAGGGGACGCGGCGTCTGCGCCGTCGACAAGGCCGACGGCAGGATCGCCAGGCAGTAGAAGATCGCGCCGAGCACGAAGAAGAAGAAGCCCTCGGCCGGCGCCGTCGCCAGCAGCAGCTGGCCCGCCGTCGACGCGGCGAAATTCACCATCTGGTAGACCGAGAAGATCGTGCCGCGATTTTCCCGCGTGCAGCGCTCGTTCAGCCAGCTCTCGACGATCATCTGGGCGCCGGCGAAGCAGAAGCCGGAGAAGGCGCGCAGCCCGATCCACGCCCAGGGCGAGATGATCAGGAGGTTGAGCAGGATGACGACGCCGGCGATCGACGCCATCACGCCATAGGCGCGGACATGGCCGACCCGGCGCACGATGCGCGGCACGACCAGGCAGCCGAGCACGAAGCCGACGGCCCAGCCGGTGCCGATCAGGCCCAGTTCCGTCGTCGTGAATCCCTCGATCGCTCCGCGGATGGGAAGAAGCAGGCCGTGAATGCCGCCTGCGACGAGCAGGAGTGCCGACCCGATGAGGAGTGCGGCGACGGGGATGAGCTGCGATGCCATTTTGACCGGAGACGCCGAAGATGCGGCAGAATTTGAATCGATTGTGGTGGTTCGACCTTGTCGACCGCCGACATGTCCAAATCATGGCACTTTAGGGTGAATATTAAGTTTACAGCATGAAATACGACGTGATTATCAGGTCTTCGTCAAATGCCGCCGCCAAGAGCGACCTTGAGCGACAGAAGATCGCGCCAGACCAGACGTTTTTGTATCGGCTGTAACAGAAGGTGTGACGGGTGCAGCGTCGCCATCGCCTGGATCTGCCGGTTGCCGGTGTCGTAGGTGCGCCACTGGCCGCGCAGCCGCAGAATTCCTTCCGAAGTCTGCAACAATTCCTTCGCCGCCGTAGCACCGAGGAAAACCAGGAAATCGGGATCGACGAGCGCGATCCGCCGCTCGATGAACGGGCGGCAGACGGCGGCCTCCTGCGGGGTCAGGGCGCGGTTGCCCGGCGGCCGCCAGGGTACGATCGGCGCTACATAGACGTCGCCGCGGGCGAGGCCGATGGCGGCGAGCATGCGGTCGAGCAGGGTGCCGGCGGGGCCGGCGAATACCTCGCCCTGCAGGTCCTCGTCGCGGCCAGGCGGATCGCCGATCAGCATGACGCGCGCGTTCGGATTGCCCTCGGCCGTGACCAGCGACTTCGCCGTCATCTTCAGGGCGCAGCCCTCAAAGCGGCCGAGGATGTCGTCGAGCTCGGCGAGCGAGTTGGCGCTCATCGCCGCTTCGCGGGCGGCAAACGCGTCCGCCTCGGGCGAGGCGGCGGTAGCGATCATTGGCTGTGGCCGGGGCGCCGGCTCGGCGACCGGCAGCGGCAGGTCGCGGCCGACCGGCTGCGGCGGCTCCTCGGCGGCGCGCGGCACCAGCCGGTTGACAGCCTCCTCCTCGATCGCCACGTCGACCTCGTTGGCGACGTACCAATCCAGCAGCGCGGCGAGCGCTTCGGGGGAGGGAGGATGAAACTCTCGGGCCATCATGCCGTTCTTGAGTAGGCGCAACCGGCACCTATGTCGACCCTGTGGGGGCAGCTCACAATAGCATAATTCAGGGAGAAACCGCCGTGACCGGACGTCTGTTGGCCGCTCTTCTCATCCTGGCACCTTCGATGGCACTCGCGGCCCAGCCGCGCACGGGGACGGCGGCGTTCGGCGATTGGCGCGCCGACCGGCCCGGCGTGCAGCGGCTGATCCGTCCCGGCGACCTGCCGGCGCCCTACGCGACGGATTCGGTCGCCACCCAGCCAGACGTCGTCGCCCGGCCGAAGAACCGGTTGCCGCGGGTTCCGGCCGGCTTCGTGGCGGAACTGGTGGCGCAGGGGCTGAAAATCCCGCGCGTCCTGCGAACCGCGCCGAATGGCGACATCTTCCTCGCCGAAAGCGGCGCCGGGCAGATCAGGGTGCTGCATTCCGGTGGCGGGGATCCCGCCATCTTCGCGAGCGGTCTCAACCGTCCCTATGGGATCGCTTTCTATCCACCCGGTCCGGATCCGCAATTCGTCTATGTCGCCGAGACGAACAAGGTCGTCCGCTTCCCCTATTCGCCCGGCGACCAGAAGGCGGGCGGCAAGGCCGAAATCATCGTCGACGGCCTGCCGAATGGCGGTCCGCACTGGACGCGCGACATCGCCTTCTCCGCCGATGGCAAGAAGCTGTTCATCTCGGTCGGGTCGGCGTCGAATGCCGGCGAGCGGATGGGGGAGAAAAGCCAGACGGCGATCGCCGACTGGGAGGGCCGGCACGGGCTCGGCGCTGCCTGGGGCCCGGAGGCGGGGCGGGCCGCCGTGCTCACGGCCGATCCCCACGGCGGCGGACTGCGAACCTTCGCGGCCGGGATTCGCAATTGCTCTGGCTTGGCGATCGAGCCGTCGAGCGGGGCACTCTGGTGCGCCACCAACGAGCGGGACGGCCTTGGCGACAATCTGCCGCCCGACTATGCGACGAGTGTGCGGGAGGGCGGCTTCTATGGTTGGCCCTGGTTCTATATCGGCGCCAACCCGGATCCGCGCCATGACGGCGCCCGTGCCGAGCTGAAGGATCGGGTCACCGTGCCGGATGTGCTGATCCAGCCCCATTCGGCGCCACTCGGCATGACCTTCTATGAAGGCGAGGCCTTTCCGGTCGACTATCGAGGCGACGGCTTCGTCGCGCTGCACGGCTCCTGGAACCGCGGCAAGCCGACGGGATACAAGGTAGTGCGCCTGCTCATGAAGGACGGCAAGCCGACGGGAGCCTATGAAGACTTCATGACCGGCTTCGTTCTCTCCGACAAGACATTGTGGGGCCGGCCGGTGGGCGTCACCACCGGCAAGGACGGCGCGCTCTACGTCTCCGAAGACGCCAACGGAACGATTTGGCGGGTTCGGAAGGCGAATTAATTCTGTAATACCGACCATCGCCGTCCCGATGCATCATGTTATGCGAGGGGCTCATCAAGTCCTTCGCAGATCTATATTTTCGGCATTGCCTGTCCTTTGTTGCTCTTCTAAACAGGGCCGACATTCGGAACCGGACAGGCAGTATGACACTCTCGGCAGAGCTTCCCGAACGCGAGGCGATGGAATTTGACGTTGTGATCGTGGGGGCTGGCCCCGCCGGTCTGGCAGCGGCGATCCGTCTCAAACAGCGCGATCCGGACATCTCCGTCGTTGTGGTGGAGAAGGGCTCGGAAGTCGGCGCGCATATCCTCTCCGGCGCGGTCCTCGATCCGATCGCGCTCGACAAGCTGCTGCCGGAATGGCGGCAGGAGACGGACACGCCGCTGAAGACACCGGTGACGGAGGACCAGTTCCTGTTCCTCGGTCCGGCCGGTTCGGTCCGCCTGCCCAATTTCCTGATGCCGCCGCTGATGTCGAACCACGGCAACTACATCGTCTCGCTCGGCAATGTCTGCCGCTGGCTGGCGGAGAAGGCCGAGGCGCTCGGCGTCGAGATCTATCCGGGCTTCGCGGCGGCGGAACTGCTGCATGACGAGAACGGCGCCGTCGCCGGCGTCGCCACCGGCGACATGGGCGTCGGCCGCGACGGCGAGCCGGGCCCGAATTTTCAGCGCGGCATGGAGCTTCGGGGCAAGTACACGCTGATCGGCGAGGGCGCGCGCGGCTCGCTCGCCAAGCAGCTGATCGGCGCCTTCGGCCTGGCGGAAGGGCGCGAGCCGCAGAAATACGGCATCGGCATCAAGGAGCTCTGGCAGGTCGATCCGAAGCTGCACAAGCCCGGCCTGGTGCAGCATTCCTTCGGCTGGCCGCTCGACGGCTCGACCGGCGGCGGCTCGTTCCTCTATCACCTCGAGGACAACCAGGTCGTCGTCGGCTTCGTGGTGCACCTGAACTACGAGAACCCGTATCTCTCGCCCTTCGAGGAATTCCAGCGCTTCAAGACGCATCCGGCGATCGCTCCCGTCTTCGCCGGCGGCAAGCGCCTCTCCTATGGCGCCCGCGCCATCACCGAGGGCGGCTATCAGTCGGTGCCGAAGCTGGTCTTCCCGGGCGGCGCGCTGATCGGCTGCTCGGCCGGTTTCGTCAACGTGCCGCGCATCAAGGGCAGCCACAACGCCATGCTGTCGGGCATGGAGGCGGCGGAGAACGTCGCCGACGCGCTGGCCGCCGGCCGCGCGCATGACGAGCTGCTCGGCTACGAGGCGAACTGGCGCTCGGGGCCGATCGGCAAGGACCTGAAGCGGGTTCGCAACGTCAAGCCGCTGTGGTCGAAGCTCGGCACCTATCTCGGCATCGCGCTCGGCGGCGCCGACATGTGGGCGAATACGCTCGGCTTCACGCTGTTCGGCACGCTGAAGCACGGCAAGCCGGATTTCGCCGCGACGAAGCCGGCGGCAGCGTGCAAGAAGATCGAATATCCGAAGCCGGACGGCGTTCTGACCTTCGACCGTCTCTCCTCGGTGTTCCTGTCGAACACCAACCACGAGGAAGACCAGCCGGTGCATCTGAAGGTGCTGGACGCGGCGCTGCAGAAGACGTCCGAGCACGATGTCTATGCCGGCCCGTCGGCGCGCTATTGCCCGGCCGGCGTCTATGAATGGGTCGAGGAGGCGGACGGCCCGCGCTTCGTGATCAACGCGCAGAACTGCGTCCACTGCAAGACCTGCGACATCAAGGATCCGAACCAGAACATCAACTGGACCACGCCGGAAGGCGCGGGCGGACCCAATTATCCAAATATGTGATGACGTTAGGGAATGTATTGGGCTCACCAATACGTGATCTCCACCGCCTAGGACTGGTCTCCTTGCCGTGTTAGCAGACCATCTTCGTCGTAATGGAGATTCTGCCTGTGTTAGTTGAGAAGCTTTCCAAGTTTCAGCCGTCCGCGCTCGGACTGCTGCGCATCGTTTCTGCTTTGATCTTCTTCGAGCACGGCACGCAGAAGCTTCTCGGCTTCCCGGCATCCGATAGTATGCCGGCGTTTCTCAGCCTCGGCTGGACGGCCGGCGTGCTGGAGCTGGTCGGCGGCTTCCTGCTGCTGATCGGCCTGTTCTCGCGTCCGGTGGCGTTCCTGCTGTCCGGCCAGATGGCCGTCGCCTACTGGCTGGCCCATGCGCCGCGCGGCTTCTATCCGGCGCTGAATGGCGGCGACGCCGCCATCCTTTACTGCTTCATCTTCCTGTTCATTGTCTTCGCCGGCCCGGGCCGCTGGAGCGTCGATGGCGCGCTCGGCCGCGAGCGCGTCTGATCACGTCCGCAGGAATTCGAGCAGCGCGCCGTTGAAGGCTTCCGGCTGCTCGACATTGCAGAGATGGGCGGCGTTGCGGATGATCTCCATCCGCGCGCCGTCGATCGAGGCGACCCATTCGCGGGCCTTGCCCGGCTGAACGGTCGGATCCTGATCGGCGCAGACGACGAGCGTCGGCGCCTGGATCAGCGTGATGTCGTCGCGCAGGTCCATTTCCCCCAGCGCCTCGCAGCAGGCGGCATAGCCCTCGGCCGGCGTGTCGAGGATCATCGCGCGGATGCGGGCCACCGTCTCCGGCGCCGCGACGCGAAAGCCCTCGCGAAACCAGCGGCCGATCACCGAATCGACCAGCGCCGCCAGCCCCTCGTTGCGTGCGGTCTTGGCGCGGCCTTCCCACATGTCGCGCGGCGGCAGATGCGGGGCCGAGACGCAGATGGCGAGCTTCTCGACATAGTCCGGTTTGTTCGCCGCGAGCCAGGCGCCGACCATGCCGCCCTTCGACATCCCCACGACATGCGCGCTCTCGACGCCGACAGCGTCCAGCACGGCGCGCGCATCTCGGCCGAGCCGGTCGATCGTATAGGGCGTATCGGGGACGTCGGAGCCGCCATGGCCGCGATCGTCGAAGCGGATAACGCGGAAATGTTCGCGGAAGGCGGGGAGCTGCGGCTCCCACATGCTGAGATCCGCTCCGAGCGCATTCGTCAGGAGAAGTGCTGGATTGCCATTGTCCGGATCGGCTTCGACATTCAGTCGGATGCGATCGTCCATAGCGATCAGTGGCATGAGAAACCCCGTACAACTTGCCAGCGGGATCGGTCGGCCGGCATGATGGCGATACGCGCCGGCGGGTGGAGGCCTCCACCTATATAATGGAAAAGGTCCGGCCAAAAGATCGGTTTACGCGGCGGGAATGCGGTCCCCTGTTGCCTTCAAATCTTACTATCTATAGGCTTATGGGATGAATATCCGGATGCTGCATCCCATACAAGTCGAGACGACCCTGGCACGCTTCTCCGCCGGCGCCGCCGCTTCCGGCAGCGTGTGCGCGCCGGCTCCCGTTTTCCCGCTCGACATGCCGATGAAATCAGCCTCGTTCGCTCGCCGGAAGCGGTCGTCGAGCCGCGCAGCCATCTCGCCATCGCTTCAAGAGGTTGATCGTGACGGCTGAACGACCGCTTCAACTGCAGGACGCCGACGTCCTCGGTCTCGCCGAGGACTGGCTCGAGGCCGGTCGGTCCGTGGCGCTCGCCACCGTGGTCGAGACCTGGGGATCGGCGCCGCGCCCCGTCGGCAGCCATCTGGTGATTGACGCGGACGGCCGCTTCGAAGGCTCGGTCTCGGGCGGCTGCGTCGAGGGCGCGGTGATCGAGGAGGCGATCGAGGTCATCCGAAAGGGGGAGCCGCGCCTGCTCGAATTCGGTATCGCCGACGAGACTGCCTGGCGCGTCGGGCTCTCCTGCGGCGGCCGCATCCGGGTCTATGTCGAGAAGGTGATCTGAGGTGGACCGTGCCACGCTCAACGCCCTGAACCAGGCGCGCCGGCGGCGACAGGCGGCCATCCTCGTCACCGATCTCGGCTCCGGCGTCGTGCGCCTGGTGCGCGAGGACGACGTCGACGCGACGATCGAGCCGGCGCTGGCCGAACTGCTGCCGGAGCGCTTCCGCTCGGCGCGGTCGGGACGGGTCGAAACGGCGGATGGCGGCGCGTTTCTCCTCACCGTTCATGTGCCGCCGCCGCGCCTCGTCGTCATCGGCGCCGTGCATATCTCGCAGGCGCTGGCGCCGATGGCCGGGATCGCCGGCTTCGACGTCGTGATCATCGACCCGCGCACCGCCTTCGCGACGCCGGAGCGCTTCGCCGGCATCGATCTGGTCGCCGAATGGCCGGAGTATGCGTTCAAGCGCGCGCCGCTCGACGCCTTCACGGCGGTCGCGGCGCTGACGCATGATCCGAAGATCGACGACGGGCCGCTCCAGGCGGCGCTCGCGGCGAACTGCTTCTATGTCGGCGCGCTCGGCAGCCGCAAGACGCATGCGCAGCGGGTCGAGCGCCTGATCGCGGCCGGCGTCGATCCGGCTGAGGTCGCCCGGATCCGCTCGCCGATCGGCCTCGCCATCGGCGCGCAATCGCCGGCGGAGATCGCCGTCGCGATCCTCGCCGAACTCATCGGGACGCTCCGCAGCCGCGGGGTCGCATCGGAGGCATCGCGGTGAAATTCGGACCCTGTCCCGTGGTCGAGGCCGAAGGCGCGCTGCTCGCGCATTCGCTGGCGCTGGACGGGCAGATGCTGCGGAAGGGGAACCGGCTGACCGCCGACCAGCTGGGGCTGCTGCGGGCGGCGGGCGTCGAGACGGTCGTCGTGGCGCGGCTCGGCGAGGGCGACGTGCACGAGGACGCGGCGGCGGCGCGGCTTGCCGGGGCGGTGGCGGGGCCGGGGGTCGAGGTCCATCCTCCCTTCACCGGCCGCGCCAATCTGCACGCCGAGGCCGATGGACTGCTGGTGGTCGACCGCGACGCCATCGATCGCTTCAACCGCGTCGATCCCGCGATTACGCTGGCGACGCTGCCGGCGCATGC
Organism: Kaistia sp. 32K; assembly: GCF_016629525.1. Taxonomy (GTDB): domain Bacteria; phylum Pseudomonadota; class Alphaproteobacteria; order Rhizobiales; family Kaistiaceae; genus Kaistia. Next base: position 3,094,035 of record NZ_AP024269.1, on the reverse strand, counting down.
GCCGGTGACGAAGGGCCAGATGGTGGCGACCGTGAAGATCATCCCCTTCGCCGTCCCTCTCGCGCCGCTGGAGGCGGCGGAGCGGGTCGCGGCGGCGTCGGCGCTGGTTCGCGTCGCGCCCTACCGGCCGCTCGCCGTCGGCCTCGTCGCCACTGTCCTGCCGACCCTGAAGCCCTCCATCCTCGACAAGACGCGACGGATGACCGAGGCGCGACTGAAGCCGGCAGGCGCATTCCTGATCGACGAGCGGCGCGTCGCTCATGTCGCCGCCGCCATCGCCGCGGCGCTGGCGGAGCTGGTGCGCGAGGGGGCGGAACTGCTGATCGTCTTCGGCGCGTCGGCGATGGTCGACGCCGAGGACGTGGTGCCGGCGGGAATCCAGGCGGCCGGCGGCCGGATCATCCATCTCGGCATGCCGGTCGATCCCGGCAATCTTCTGGTCGTTGGGGACCTGCAGGGCCGACCGGTCGTCGGCGCGCCCGGCTGCGCCCGCAGCCCGCGCGAGAACGGCTTCGACTGGGTGCTCGGCCGGCTGCTCGCGGGCCTGCCGATCGGGCCGGACGAGATCACCGGCCTCGGCGTCGGCGGCTTGCTGACGGAGATCGCCTCGCGGCCGCAGCCGCGCGAGACGGCCGAGGCCAAACCGCCGAAGGTCGCGGCGCTGGTGCTGGCGGCGGGAGAGGGCCGGCGGATGGGCGGCCCGAACAAGCTGCTCGCCGAGCTCGGCGGCCGCAGCCTCGTTCGCGGCGTCGTCGAGGCGGCGCTCGCCAGCAAGGCCGCGTCGGTGACGGTCGTCACCGGCCATCGCCGCGAGGCGGTCGAACAGGCCTTGGCAGGCCAACCGATCCGCTTCGTCGATAATCCCGACTATGCCGAGGGGCTCTCGACCTCGCTCCGGCAGGGCGTCGCCAGCCTCGACGCCGATATCGACGGCGTGCTGGTCATGCTCGCCGACATGCCGCTGCTGACGGCCGAAATCCTCGACCGGCTGATCGAGGCCTTCGATCCCGGCGCGGACCGGCTGGTGGTCGTGCCGACCCATGCCGGCAAACGCGGCAATCCGGTGCTCTGGTCGCGCGCCTTCTTCGGCGAGCTGCGGGCGATCCAGGGCGATACCGGCGCGCGGCATCTGATCGGTCAGCATGCCGATGCCGTCGTCGAGGTCGAGATCGGGCCCGAGGTCGCGCTCGATCTCGATACGCCGGAAGCGCTCTTCGCGGCGGGCGGCAAGCTGCCCGCCTGAGCGGTCGTGACAGGCTAAAGACCCTCACCCAACCCTCTCCCGCAAGCGGGCGAGGGCCTTGGCCCGGCACCTTCATCGATTGGCAGCGCAACGACGAGCGCGGGGGAGCTCCCTCTCCCGCCTGCGGGAGAGGGTTGGGGTGAGGGCGATCCGCCGGCTACGAGCAGCAGTCGTGCGCCGCCACAGCCGGACGATCCTCGTAGCGGTCGTGCCGGCGGACCCAGTCCATCGTCGATCGCTCGTTGCGGCCCTTCGGCGTCATGTCGAGGAAATGATGCGTGCCGATCAGCATGTCGCCGCCGCGCGCATAGGACGAGTAGGTGTGGAAGATCCGGCCGTCGGGATCCTTGTAGAAGACGCTGATGCCGGGCTGCTCCCCGGGCTCGCCGTCATGCAGCTCGTAATTGTACTCGTAGCGGCCGGCGGCGATTTCCGCCTCGGAGGGGTAGACGTGGTAGTCGGCGTTGAAGTCGCTTCCCGCCGACGACACCCATTTGAACTGCCAGCCCATCCGCTTCTTGTAGTCCTGGAAAGCGGCATAGGGCGCGCGGGAGACGGCGAGCAGCGTCACGTCGTGATGGGGGAGGTGCAGATTGACGCCGTCGATATGGTCGGAGACGAAGGAGCAGCCGGGGCAGCCCTCCTGCCAGTCCGGCCCGAACATGAAGTGATAGACGATCAGCTGACTGCGACCGTCGAAGAGGTCGGCGAGCGTTTCCGGGCCGTTCGGGCCCTCGAACACATAGGTCTTGTCGACCTCGACCCAGGGCAGCTGCCGCCTTTCGGCGCGGAGCTCGTCCAGGCGGTGCGTCAGCTCCCGCTCATTGGCGAGATGCGCCTTGCGCGCGGCGATCCACTCGTCGCGCGATACGACCTTCGGGTTGGATGTCGAACTGTCGAGCATGTTCATGGCAAAACTCCTTCGAAAGAGGATGCTTGCATCGCGGCGGCCACAGGCGCGCCGGTTCGTTCGGCCGGAGGCATCCGGCCGTCATCGGCAGGACGAGCCTGCCCGACAGGTTGGTTGCTGTGCGGGGGCGCCGGCCGGATGGGCCGGGCCGCCCCGAAAACCTATTTCTTCGCGCCACGCGTGACGAAGCGTTCCAGCTTGTCGATGGCGCCTTCCCAGCCATCCCGGTGGCTCGCGACGGTGGCTTCGTCGGCGAGGAGGGCGTGGGTGAGGGTCAGCATGGTGCCGCCTTCCTCGCCCCGCAGCGTGATGGTCATGAGCGTCGGCATCTCCGGCATTTCGAGCCAGGTCCAGGTGAAGACCAGCTTCTCGTCCGGCACGACTTCCTGGTAGACGCCGCTGGCGCCGTGCTCGCGGCCGTCGCTGGAGCGGAAGCGGATGTTGTAGGCGCCGCCGACGCGCAGGTCCGTCTCGGCGACGACGCTGCCTTCCTCGGTCTCGCGCGGTCCGAACCAGTGGACGAGCTTCGCGGGGTCGGTCCAGGCCTTGAAGATCCGGGCGGGTGACGCCTTGATCTGGCGTTTCAGGGTCAGGCTCGGCAAGTCTTTCATGATAGATCGTCGTCCTCCACGAAGTGGGCGAGGCGGTCGAGCTGGGCCGACCAGAATTGCTGATAGTGATCGAGCCAGGCCATCGCGTCGGCCATCGGCGCGGCGTTCAGGCGGCAGGTCACGGTGCGTCCCGTCTTCTGGCGTGTGATCAGCCCCGCGTCCGAGAGGACGTTGAGGTGCTTCAGGATCGCCGGAAGCGAGACCGGAAAGGGTTCGGCGAGTTCGCTGACCGAGGCTCCGTCCTGCGAGACCAGCCGGGCGAGCAGGGCGCGCCTTGTCGGATCGGCAAGCGCCGCGAAGGTCCGGTCCAGATCAGGTTCGCTAAACTTAACCATGTGGTTAAGTGTATGCCCTGCCGACAGCTAATGTCAACCCGGTCGCGGGATCGCGGGGAAAAGCGCCGGCGCGCGGCCCTCGCGAGACGCCCGCAACCCAGGCTGGCAGCACTTCTACGGCAATGCTGCTAAAATACTGATATTAAAAGATAATCGTTGAAATCCGGGGTGGTTTTTGAGACCATGGGGACGGTCCCATGGAGGGCCTGTCGAATACCAGAGGAGGTGCTTATGCCGTCACCCCTGCTGCGTCAGCTTTCCGGATATAGCCTGACGACGGCGCATATCCTGTACCGTCTTCCGGATCATCCGGTCTTCCTGCAGAGCTTCATCTGGCAGGAATACGACCTTGCTCCCGATTTCCCCGAACTCACCCGGTTTCTCGATTTCTGGAAGCGCGAAATCGATGGCCCGCTACATTCGGTGCGGGTCGCGCACAAGGGCCTGATCGGCCCGGCGGAATGCCGCATCGCCGCCGCCGAGTTCAGTCTGAACTGAGGGCCGGCAGCTTGCGGCATGGGCAGGGCACCGTCGCCCCGGCGTAGGCCGGGATGACGGCGGAGCGGAGAACCTACCCGTCGTGGCCGTAGGGCGGGGCGGGGATGGCCTGGTGGGCGGCGCGCAGCGCCGCGGACCAGTGCGAGCGCAGGTCGGCGAAATAGGCGTCGCTGTCGTCGATGCGGTGCGAGACCGCGAGCTTCAGCTCGCCCCGGCGGATGACGGCGATGTCGATCGGCATGCCGACGCCGAGATTGGAGCGCAGCGTCGAATCCATCGAGATGAGCCCGAGCTTCAGCGCCTCGGATGTGTCGGTGTCGCCCGTCACCGCGCGGTCGAGGATCGGCTTGCCGTATTTGTGCTCGCCGATCTGCAGGTAGGGCGTGTCGGTCGTCGCCTCGATGAAATTGCCGGCCGAGTAGATCATGAACAGGCGCAGCCGCCCGCCCTTGACCTGGCCGCCGAGCAGCATGGTGACGTCGAAGCTCGCGGCCTGCTGCTCCATCGACTTGCCGTGGATGCGGTAGACCTCGCGGATGGCGCGGCCGACGAACTGCGCCACCTTGAACATGGAGGGGATGGTGTAGATCGTCTCGATCTTGCCGGTCTCGGGGTTCTCGAGTCCGTCGTTCAGCACGTTCAGCACGGATTGGCTGACGGCGAGGTTGCCCGCCGTGGCGATTGTGATGACGCGCTCGCCCTCCGTCTGGAAGAGGTGCAGCTTCCGGAACGTCGCGATATTGTCGAGCCCGGCATTGGTGCGGGTGTCGGCCAGCATGACCAACCCGTCACGCACCAGGATTCCAACGCAATAGGTCATAAACTCTTCGTCCTACCCCGCCCCGGGCGGAGTTTTAGAAGACTGAGTTTGAGGCGCAAGTGAAAATACGGCGCCTCTCTCTCTTTGCGCACGAGCCTCGGTGACGCGGATCGAGATCGCGGGCGCTTCGGCGCCGGCGCCATAGGCCATGCCGCGCACCGGCGCGGCGCCGATACCGTCGAGGCCGATGGCGAGCCGCACATGGGTATCGACCGGGCAGAGGTTCATCGACGCGTCGAAGCCGATCCAGCCGACGCCGTCGACATGGGCCTCGGCCCAGCCATGCTCGGCGGTGGCCGGTGCCTCCGTGTCGGGCCGGAACAGATAGCCGCTGGCATAGCGGGCGGGGATGCCGAGATGGCGCGCCGCTGCGATCATCACATGCGCCGTGGCGCGGCCGTCGCCGCGGCCGGCCGCGAAGGTCGCCTTGGCGCTCGCATCCGTGCCGTCGCCGCCCGAGAGGATCTTTTCGTGCACGCCCGCCATCAGCGCGTGCAGGCGGGCCAGCGGATCGGCCGGGGCCGCCGCCGTGACGTCCTCGGCGAAGGCGCGGATGGCGGCGTCCGGCGTCGTCAGCGGCGTGACGCGCAGAAAGACGCCGACGGGAAAGCGTTCCTTCTGGCCGCGCACCATTCCGGCCATGTCATGCGTCTCGACGTCGCCGAGCGCGGTGATGGTGAGCCCGTCGAGCCGCCCCTCCGTGGTGAAGGAATGGACGCGGTTGCCGAACGGGTCGGTCGCCGGGTCGAGCCGGCAGTCATGGTCGACCTCGATGCGCCAGTTGACGACGAACTGGCCGTCATGGCCGCGCGGCGTCAGCCGCAGGGTCTGGATCGCGCCGGTCGCCGGCGGATCGAAGCGGTAGGCGGTTTCGTGGACGATGCGGAGGCGCATGAGGCGGTCCCGTCAGGCGAGGTACTGATCAGTGATCGCCTGGCCGAGGCGTGCGTTCTCGCCGATGAACTCGGTCAGGAACTCGTGCAGGCCATCGCGGAAGACATCGTCGATGGTGGCGTTCTGCAGCCGGTTGCGGGTCGAGCGGGCGACGCGCTGCGCCAGTCCCTGCCGGCCATAGGCGAGCGACAGCTCGTCCAGGAAGGCGCAGATATTGTCGTAGCAGGAGGCGAGCGAGCGCGGCAGCTGGTCGTTCAGGACCAAGAGATCGGCGACCAGCCACGGCTTCAGGCTCTCGCGATAGACCCAGTGATAGGCGGTGTTGGCCGAGACGGAGCGCAGGATCGACGACCACTGGAAATAATCGAGGCCGCCGCCGACGCTCTCCTGGGCGGGGAGCAGCAGGTGGTATTTCACGTCGAGGATGCGCGCGGTGTTGTCAGCCCGCTCGATGAAGGATCCGAGGCTCGAGAAGAAATAGACGTCGTTGCGGATCATCGTCCGGTAGGCGGAGCCGTCGAAGCGGAGCGACGCCTCCTTCACATAGATCAGGAAGGCGTTGAGCTTCATCCGGTCGCGGGCGGCGCCGTCGAAATCGCGCAAGCCCAGCCAGGCGCCGTTGATCGCCTCCCACATTTCCGAGGTCAGCGCCGTGCGCACGGTGCGGGCGTTGACGCGAGCCCGCTCCAGGCAGGAGCGGATGGAGGAGGGGTTCTCCGGAGAGAAGGCCAAGAAGTCGATGATGTTCTCGGCCGTCGGCTCGCGGTTCAGCGATTGGAACAGGCCAAGCGCGCCGGTGGCGGCGACGGCCGATTCCCATTCATTGGAGCCGCCGGCATAGGCGATCGGCATGGCGGCGAGGCGGTTGGCGGCGTCGATGATGCGGGCGGTGTTCTCGGCGCGCTCGACATAGCGGGCGAGCCAGAACAGATTGTCGGCGGTACGGCTCAGCACGGAAGAAAACTCCGGGAATCGGGACGGTCAGGCATCGAGCACCCAGGTATCCTTGGTGCCGCCGCCCTGGCTCGAATTCACCACCAGCGATCCCTCCTTGAGGGCGACCCGGGTGAGCCCGCCGGGCACGATGCGGACCTTGTCGCGGCCCGAAAGCACGAACGGGCGTAGGTCGACATGGCGCGGCGCGATGCCGGAATCGACGAAGGTCGGCGAGGTCGAGAGCGCCAGCGTCGGCTGGGCGATGAAATCGTCCGGATTGGCGCGGAGCTTGGCGCCGAACTCTTCCCGCGTCTTGCGGTCCGAGGCGGGGCCGATCAGCATGCCGTAGCCGCCGGAGCCTGCGACTTCCTTCACCACCAGGCTGTCGAGATTGTCGAGCACGTATTTGAGCGAGTCCGCCTCGCGGCAGCGCCAGGTCGGCACGTTCTTCAAAATCGGCTCCTCGCCGAGATAGAAGCGGACGATCTCCGGCATGTAGGAATAGACCGCCTTGTCGTCGGCGACGCCGGTGCCGACGGCGTTGGAGAGCGTGATGTTGCCGGCGCGATAGGCGTTCATCAGCCCCGGCACGCCGAGGATCGAATCCGGCCGGAAGGTCAGGGGATCGAGGAAGTCGTCGTCGAGGCGGCGATAGAGCACGTCGACGCGCTTCGGCCCCTCGGTGGTGCGCATGTAGACGACATTGTCGCGCACCAAGAGGTCACGGCCCTCGACCAGCTCGATGCCGAGCTTGTCGGCGAGGAACGAGTGCTCGTAGAAGGCAGAGTTGAACGGGCCCGGCGTCAGCAGCGCCACCGTCGGATCGCCCGATGCCGAGCGCGGGGCAACGGATTTCAGCGTCGCGAGCAGCGCGTCCGGATAATTCTCGACCGGGGCGATGCGGTGTTCCGCGAACAGGTCCGGGAACAGCTTCATCATCACTTCCCGGTTCTCCAGCATGTAGGAGACGCCGGACGGCGTGCGGGCATTGTCCTCCAGCACGTAGAAGGTGTCGGGATCGACGCGGACGATGTCGATGCCGGCGATCATGACGTAGATGTCGTGGGCGAGCTTCAGCCCCGCCATCTCCGGCCGGTAGTAGGGGTTCTGGTAGATGAGATCCTCCGGCACGACGCCGGCCTTCAGGATCTCGCCCTTGGAGTAGATGTCGGCGAGGAAGGCGTTCAGCGCCTTGACCCGCTGCTCCAGCCCCTTCGAGAGCTTGGTCCATTCCGGCGCGGTGATGATGCGCGGAATGATGTCGAACGGGATGATCCGTTCCTCGCCGTCATTGTCGCCATAGACGGCGAAGGTGATGCCGATGCGGCGGAAGAGCAGCTCGGCTTCGGCGCGCCGGGTGGATAGGAGGTCCGGCGGGGTCGAATCCAGCCAGCGTTTGAGGATCTCGTAGCCTGGCCGGCAGCTTTCGCTGCTCGCGCTCATCTCGTCGAAGGCAACGACCATCTGCGCGCCATCCTCCTCTGTTTGCTCCTTCCGAACCGCAAGCTCCGTGCCAACCGGAGATCAGGCCCGGTTGCCGGTACACCCGCAGCGTTGGAGTGCGGGAACCATTGCATATGAGCCGGGCATTCTTGGCTAGTGGCAATCGGCCGAATTCGGACGAACGGCGCGTTTCGGCGCGAAAGTCGGCAATTGCCTGAAAAACGGACAGTCCGGCCGCTGTCTTTCCCGGCACGCGGCCGGTGAGGGCGCAGGCGTCCGGCTCGGGAACGCTGGCCGCCTCCGCGCGTTTTCCAGCATCTCGTGTCGAAGCGAAGCCATCGGGTTTCCGATCTCTCTCGATCACGCAGTCGCCCATTTGAGGGAAGCCGAATTGCGACCGCCTTTGCCCGCGCGACGCCTCGGGCGGGGCATGCCTGCGTTCGGCCCGTCGCCAGATCAGAGGCGGCCGCGCGGTCAGGCGAGCCGGAGGCTCCAGGCGCGGGAGGTCGAGGACGTTCAAAGGAAAGTGCCATGCAGAAGATCACCCCCTTTCTCTGGTTCGACAATCAGGTCGAAGAAGCCATCATTTTCTACGTTTCCATCTTCAAGAACGCGAAGGTCGGCAAGGTGGCGCGCTATGGCGAGGCCGGTCCCGGTCCCAAGGGCAGCGTCATGACCGCGTCCTTCTCGCTGGAGGGGCTCGAGTTCACGGCGCTCAATGGCGGCCCCCATTTCAAGTTCAACGAGGCGATCTCCTTCGTGGTGACCTGCGAGAGCCAGGCCGAGATCGACGAGCTCTGGGAACGGCTGTCGGAAAGCGGCGGCGCCACCAGCCGCTGCGGCTGGCTCAAGGACAAGTTCGGCGTCTCCTGGCAGGTGGTGCCGAGCATCCTCGTCCCCATGCTGACCGACCCGGACGCGAAGAAATCGCAGCGGGTCATGGAAACGCTTCTCGACATGACGAAGATCGACATCCAGGCGCTCAGGCAGGCTTATGAAGGCGAGCTCGCCTGAACCGCGACGCCCAAGCGCCTCTCCGCTGTGGCGCCGGGACCAGATCTGCCTTAGCTTGCCGCCCCGGCGGCAGCGCCGTGGCACGGTTCAGGAATGATCGGAAGAGATGATGCAGTATCGTCGTTTGGGGAAATCCGGGCTCAAGGTCAGCGAGCTGTCGCTCGGTTCGTGGGTGACGTTCGGCAAGCAGGTCGACGAGCGCGACGCGCTCGACATCATGGCGCTCGCCTATGAGCGAGGCATCAATTTCTTCGACAATGCCGAGGGCTACGAGGCCGGCGTCTCCGAGGCGCTGATGGGCGAGGCGCTGGCCAAGCTCGCCTGGAGCCGCGACAGCTACATCGTCTCCAGCAAGGTGTTCTGGGGTGGCGACAAGCCGACCCAGCGCGGGCTTTCGCGCAAGCACGTCACCGAGGCCTGCCACGCGGCGCTGAAGCGGCTCAAGGTCGACTATCTCGACCTCTATTTCTGCCACCGCCCCGACATCGACACGCCGATCGAGGAGACGGTGCGGGCGATGCACGACCTCGTGCAGCAGGGCAAGGTGCTCTACTGGGGCACGTCGGAATGGTCGGCGCAGCAGCTGACCGAGGCCTGGGCGGTCGCCAAGGATCTTCGCATCACGCCGCCGACCATGGAGCAGCCGCAGTACAATCTGTTCGAGCGCGACAAGGTCGAGGGCGATTACCGCCCGCTCTACGACCTGATGGGGCTCGGCACGACGATCTGGTCGCCGCTCGCTTCCGGCATCCTCACCGGCAAGTACAACAAGGGCATTCCGGCCGGCAGCCGCCTCGACCTGCCGGGCTATGAATGGCTGAAGGAGCTCTGGCAGAGCGAGAGGGGCCGCCAGCGCATCGCCCAGGTGGAAAAGCTCGCCGAGGTCGCGGAAGAGATCGGCCTGCCGATCCACCATCTGGCGCTGCTCTGGTGCCTGGCCAATCCGAACGTCTCGACCGTCATCCTCGGCGCGTCGAAGAAGGCGCAGCTGGAAGACAATCTCTCGGCCCTCGAAAGCCGCGACAAGCTGACCGCCGACGTGCTGGAAAAGATCGACGCCATCCTCGGCAACAAGCCCGCCGCGCCGCAGCGGTTCTAGTCGCCCTTCTTTCGAGCTGTGTTTCAAAGCTCGATCATCATCCTGAGGTGCCCGGCGAAGCCGGGCCTCGAAGGAGTGTCCAGGGAGCGCTTCGCTGGACCCTCCTTCGAGGCTTCGCTGCGCGAAGCACCTCAGGATGATGACGGTGCCAGTCGATCGGTCTGAAAGGCTCGGACGCCCCGCCGCCGGCCCGATTGCGCGGTCCGGCGGTGCGCGCTAAAGCGTGCGCATGACCCACGCACCCGTCACCGTCCGCTTCGCGCCGTCGCCGACCGGCTATCTCCATATCGGCAATGCGCGCCCCGCGCTGCTCAACTGGCTGTTCGCGCTGAAGGCCGGCGGGCAGTTCATCCTGCGGCTGGACGATACCGATCGCGAGCGCTCGAAAGAGGAATATGCTGAGGCGATCCAGCGCGATCTCGCCTGGCTCGGCATCGCGCCGCACCGCTTCGAGCGCCAGTCGCTGCGCACCGATTCCTATGATGCCGCCGTGGCGCGGCTGAAGCAGGCCGGTCGCCTCTATGCCTGCTACGAGACGGCGGAAGAGCTCGACCGCAAGCGCAAGCGCCAGCAGGCGCGCGGCCTGCCGCCGGTCTATGACCGCGCGGGCCTCAAGCTGACCGATGCCGATCGTGCCAAGCTGGAATCTGAAGGCCGCCGGCCGCATTGGCGCTTCAAGCTCGACGAGAGCGTCGGCCACGTCACCTGGGACGATCTGGTGCGCGGACCGCAGATCGTCGATATCGGCTCGCTCTCCGATCCCGTGCTGGTGCGCGAGGACGGCACCTATCTCTACACGCTGCCCTCGGTCGTCGACGACGCCGACATGGGCGTGACCCACATCATCCGCGGCGACGACCACGTCACCAACACGGGCGTGCAGCTGCAGCTGTTCGAGGCGCTCGGCGCGCCGGCGCCGGTATTCGGCCATCACAACACGCTGACGACGTCGACGGGCGAGGGGCTCTCGAAGCGGACCGGCGCGCTGTCGCTCGGCTCGCTGCGCGAGGAAGGCTACGAGCCGATGGCGGTCAATTCGCTCGCCGTGCTGATCGGTACTTCCCATTCCGTCGAGCCGGTCGTCGACCTCGCGACGCTCGCCGGCATGGTCGATCTCTCCATGGTCTCGAAGGCGCCGGCGAAGTTCGACCCCGCCGATCTCGACGGCCTCAACGCCAAGCTGCTGCACGCCAAGCCTTATGCCGAAGTCGCGGAGCGGCTTTCAGCGCTCGGCGTCGCCGGCGGCGAGGATTTCTGGAACGCGGTGCGCGGCAATCTCGTCCGCCTCCGGGATGCGGTCGAATGGTGGCAGGTGGTCACCGGGCCGGTCGCGCCCCACGTGGCCGCCGATGCCGACGAGGCGGCGTTCTTCGCCGAGGCGCGCAAGGTGCTGCCGGAAGGGATTTTCGACGGGCAGAGCTGGAAGGTCTGGACCGACGCAGTCAAGGCGGCGACCGGGCGCAAGGGCCGGGCGCTGTTCATGCCGCTCCGCCAAGTGCTAACCGGCCTCGACCATGGCCCGGAGCTGGCGGCGCTGCTGCCGCTGATCGGCCGTGACGCGGTCATCGCCCGCCTCGACGCCGTGGCGACGCCCGCCGGCTGATGCTGCCTTTGACCTCTCCCTGAGGGAGACCTTCGCGCAGCACCGCCTTCATCGTGCTGATCGGATCTTGCCACCCTCCGCCGTCATCCCGGCGAAGGCCGGGATCCAGAAACACCGGCATGTGGCCGATAGGCTGGGCCAAGCTTTCTAGGCCGGTGTTCATGGGCCCCGGCCTTCGCCGGGGCGACGGTGCCCTGCCCATGGCCCAGAGCTGTCGGTCCGGCCTCTCCCTTGAGGTAAGAGGCCGGAGCTGCCTGAGCGAACTTACAGGAAGCCGCGGGCCAGGGCCGGAGCGGCGCTCGGGCTTGCCGGGAGCTGCGGCAGCAGCAGCGCGTTGACGACGTGGTAGACGTCGGGGCGGCCCGGCCAGACCGTGCCGGCCTCGGTCAGGTCGGCGGCGAGCTGGTGCTTCCAGGTGCCGCGTTCGGCCTCGACGAAATGCTCGGCCGCGTGGTCCCAGAGCTTGCGGTACCAGTACTCGTAGAGCGGCTCCTCGGTGACGGTGCCGAGCAGCGCCGCCGCAGCGATTCCCTCGCAGAGCGCCCAGTGCATGCGCACCTCGGTGACGACGTTGCCGTCGAAATCGGTGGTGTAGACGAAGCCGTCATGGCCATCGACGGCCCAGCCATACTGGATCGCGTGGTTGAAGAGGGCGATCGACGCCTCGCGCAGCCATGCGGGCGGGTTTTCCAGCGACGCCTCGACATGCAGCAGCAGGCGCGACCATTCGAGCCAGTGGCCGACCGTCGAGCCATAGGGGCGGAACGGATGGGCGCGGTCGTCGGTGTTGTACTCCGGCACCGGCTTCCAGCTGGTGTCGAAATGCTCCGGCAGGAACCAGTTGTGCTCGCGCGCCGCACCGTTGATCAGCCGGTCGGCCATCGACAGCGCGCGGTTGTACCAGGCCGGATCGCCCGACGTGTCGCCGGCGGCGAGGCAGGCCTCGACCAGGTGCATGTTGGAATTGGCGCCGCGATAATCCTCGGAATCGGAGAAGTCGTCCGCGAAGGATTCGCGCGACATGCCGGCTTCCTCGTCCCAGAAGTACTTCAGGAACACCGCCTCGGCCTTGTCGAACAGCTCGCGCCCGCGCGGGCGTCCCGCCTCGGTCGCCGACGAGCCGGCGAGCAGCACGAAGGCATGGCCATAGGCCTCCTTGCGGCCGGGGAGCGGACCGCCGGTCGGGCTCAGCGCCGAGAACCAGCCGTCGTTCACCTTGTCGTGGAAGATGCCGAGCAGCGCCTCGATGCCGTGGTCGACCAGCGGGCCGGTGCCGGGGATGCCGCGCAGATGCGCCAGCGCCGCGACATGCGTCTTGCGGCAGGTCAGATAGAGCTCGCGCGGGCGGGTCAGGTCGCTGGTGCCGTCCTCGAGCAGATAGCCGAAGCCGCCGGCCTCGAGCTTCGCGCCGTTCAGGAAGCGGATCAGGCGGTTGAACTGATCGTCCAGCCAGTCGCAGTGGGACGGCAGCCCGAGCCAGGGCGGTGTGGCGGTCGATGTCATGGTGTTCCTGCTCCCGTAGGTCCCGGCCGATCCCCGCCATGCCGGCGGCCGGATCGGATGGACGTGTTCATTGCGCCTTGCCGCCGCCTTCGATCCTCGATCGGCGGCGGCCCGGCCGATCGCGTCGGACCGGCGGCGGCTAGTTGAACACTGAGTCGATCGGGCCGTCCACCATGTGCGACGGCTCGGCGAAAGCTACTGTGCGTAGAAGTAGGAAGGGCCGACGCGGCGGGTCACGCCGGCGCTGCGGGGCGGGCTCGGAAGCCCGGCGACGGGCGTCTCGACGTTGGCCGTGCCGAGGTCGTCCGGCGCGAGCTGGCCGGCGCGGTTGGCGAGCGTTTCCGGATCCTCGCCTAGGAAGGGCGCGGCGCCGGGGACCGGCGGCATGGCCTCGTCGGCCGGGGCGGCGGCGAGGCTCGCCGGGCTGTAGCCGCCGTTCAGCGCCTGCAGCGAGGTCGGGCTGCCGCAGGTGCAGCTCGGGTTGAAGCTGGTGCGGTAGCTGAACGCCGTCGACAGCGCGCTATAGGGCGTCTCGTCGGTGACGGAGCGGGCGTCGGTGCTGTTCTGGCCGGGGTTGCGGTGCGCGTAGAGGGCGACGTCGGTGCCGGGGCACATCTGGCGGCAGGTCGCCTCGTCGGTGGCGAAATTCGAGCGGCGCGTCGCGAAGCTGATCGGGAAGTAATAGCCGTCGCAGGTGCGCACGCAGAGGGTGCGATAGTTGCCGCCGCCGAAGCCGCGCTCGTTCCCCGCGCTCTCGGTGCCGCGGCCCGGATCGCGCGCCGGGACACGCGCGATGTCGCCCTGCTGCGGCTGCACGTAGACGCGGTTGTCGGGATTGAACAGCCGTTCGAAGAAGTTGCGCGGGCGCTGCCCGGCGTTGACGTAACTGGCGTATTGCGGGCCGCAATCGTTCTGGCCGAGCAGCCGCAGGATGTCGGCGCGCTGGCGGCCGGACGCGGCAGGGTCGGCACCGCGGCTCGCCTGTTCGGCCCTGTCGATGCGGGCCTGGATCGAATCGATGCGCTTCAGCAGCGACGCGCATTGCGGGGCGGGATTGGCGGATTTGAACTGCAGGAAGCCGCCCTTGCAGCCGGCCCGGCGGGCTTCGCTGTTGGCGGCGTTCAGTTCGGCGCGGGCGCGGCCGAGATTCGCCTGCTGGCTGGCGGCGCGGTTGGCGCCGGCGTTCTGGCTGCGCTGGAGCGACGCCAGCTGGCTTTCGAGCCGCGTACAGACGCTCGACGCGGCCTCCGCGATTCCAACCCCAGCGGCGAGGATCATCGCCGTCATCACGATACGCGAAAGCACTGTGTCGATACCCATTGAAGCGGCCCTTACCGCGCTGCCATCAATCCATTTGGTCCGCTGCCCAAACGGCAGACCGAGATAGCACGAATGGCAGGCAGGGTCATCCACGCAGGTTGTTGTGCCGGCCGGAATCGCAACCGGAGCGGCTCCGCGACGCCGGGGCGATGGCTGATATCAAGATGTTTGAATGGCAATGGCCGGCGTCTTGTGACTAGGTGGCCCGCTGAAAATATGGGCAATGCCCGTCGAGTCGCACGAAAAGAGCCTGCATCATGACCGCGCGCGAATTGGACCGGACCGGGGAAACGCATCGGCCCTGGCTGACCGAGATCCGGGCCACGATCCTCCTGTCGGTCCCGCTGATTCTGACCAATCTGGCGCAGACGGTGATCACCGCGACCGATGTCGTCATCCTGGGCTGGGTCGGCGCCGATCATCTCGCGGCGGTGGCGCTCGCGACCAATCTCTATTTCGCCTTCCTGATCTTCGGCATCGGCCTGGTCTCTGCGGTGGCGCCGATCGTGGCGCGCGAGCGCGGGCGCAACCGCCATTCCGTTCGCGAGGTCCGCCGCACCGTGCGCCAGGGGCTCTGGGCGGCCGTAGCCATTTCCATCCCGTTCTGGATCGTGCTCTGGCACACCGAGGAGCTGCTGCTTTGGCTCGGCCAGGAGCCGGAGCTCGCCAGGCTCGCCGCCGCCAATATGCGCGGCCTGCAATGGGCGATGCTGCCGTTCCTCTGGTACAACGTGCTGCGCTCGTTCATCGCCGCGCTGGAGCGGCCGTTCCTGTCGCTGGTCGTCGGCCTGTTCGGCGTCGTCTTCAACGCGCTGATCGTCTGGGCGCTGGTCTTCGGTCATTTCGGCCTGCCGGCGCTCGACATGTTCGGCGCGGGAATCGGCAGCACGCTGTCGGCCAGCATGATGTTCCTCGGCATGGCGCTGGTCTGCACGCTCGACCGCCAGTTCCGCCGCTATCACGTCTTCGGCCGCTTCTGGCGCGCCGACTGGGTGCGCTTCCGCGCCCTCTGGCGGCTCGGCCTGCCGATGGCGGTGGCGATCGCGCTGGAGGTCACCGTCTTCAACGCCGCCGTGTTCCTGATGGGGCTGATCAGCGCCTCCGCCGTGGCGGCGCACGCCATCGCCATCCAGATCGCCTCGCTCTGCTTCATGGTGCCGCTCGGCTTCGCGCAGGCCGTCACCGTCCGGGTCGGCATCGCCTATGGCGCCGGCGACGCCGCCGCGATCCGCCGCGCCGGCTGGACGCCGTTCATTCTCGGCGTCGGCTTCATGGGCTGCACGGCGCTGATGATGTTCGCGATGCCGACGACGCTGATCGGCGTCTTCCTCGATGCCACCGATCCCCGCAACGCCGAGGTCATCGCGCTCGCCGTCTCCTTCCTCGGCATCGCGGCGCTGTTCCAGGTCTTCGATGGCGCGCAGGCGATCGCCGGCGGCATGCTGCGCGGGCTGCACGATACCCGCGTGCCGATGATCTATGCGGCGATCGGCTTCTGGGGCGTCGGCCTCAGCCTTTCCGTCCTGCTCGGCTTCTGGGCGAAGATGGGCGGCATCGGCATCTGGATCGGCCTCGCGACGGGACTGGCCGCCGTGTCGGTCATGCTACTGGCGCGCTGGTTGCGGCGCGAGCGGCTGGGCCTGATGCGGGGCGGCGAGCCCGGTGCATTGATCCCGGCGCATTGAGCCAGTCGGGGAGGGCGCGGGTCTCGCGGCCGCGTCCGGCGTTCCTATATGGAGCGCAGAGCTTTCCAACGGAGAATGCCATGCGCTTCGCACTCGCCGCCCTGACGGTCGTCTTCGCCCTTGCCGGAGTGGCGCCGGCGATGGCCGACGATCCCGAGCTGATCTTCAAGGAATCGACGACCTTCAAATGGGTGACGCCGAACGACAAGATCGCGACCTACGCCATCGACGATCCGGAGGTCGACGGCGTCGCCTGCTATTTCGCGGCGGCCGAGCGGGGCGGCGTCGCCGGCATGTTCGGCGTGGCGGAGGAGACGTCGGACGTCTCGCTCGCCTGTCGCCAGGTCGGCCCGATCCAGTTCAAGAACAAGATCAAGCAGGGCGACGAGATGTTCAACCAGCGCCGCTCGATCTGGTTCAAGAAGATGCGCATCTCGCGCGGCTGCGATCCCAAGCGCAACGTCCTCGTCTATCTCGTCTATTCGGACAAGCTGGTCGACGGCAGCCCGAAAAACTCGATCTCCAGCGTCCCGATCATGCCTTGGGGCGACCAGCCGGCGGTCAAATGCGGTGACTACCTCCGCTAGGCTATAGCCGCTTCCGGCGGTTTCCGGCGTCGTTCTGCCCGACAAGCCTTGCCGGAAGCCGCGCGAGGCTCTAACCGGGTGTTCAGTATTCTACTCGGAGCTTTTTCGCATGAACGCCATCGTCCGCCAGCCCGATCCCAAGAAGCTGATCAAAGGCGCGACCGGGGACTGGGAAATCGTGATCGGCATGGAGGTGCATGCCCAGGTCCTGTCGAATTCGAAGCTGTTCTCCGGCGCTTCGACCGAATTCGGCGGCGCGCCCAACTCCCATGTCAGCCTGGTCGACGCGGCCATGCCGGGCATGCTGCCCGTGATCAACGAGGAATGCGTGGCGCAGGCGGTGCGCACCGGCCTCGGGCTCAACGCGCAGATCAACAATTACAGCGTCTTCGACCGGAAGAACTATTTCTATCCGGACCTGCCGCAGGGCTATCAGATCTCGCAGTTCAAGCAGCCGATCGTCGGCGAGGGCGAGATCGTCATCGACCTCGAGGGCGGTGAGAGCGTGACGGTCGGCATCGAGCGCCTGCATCTCGAGCAGGACGCCGGCAAGTCGCTGCACGACCAGCACCCGACCATGAGCTTCGTCGACCTGAACCGTTCGGGCGTGGCGCTGATGGAAATCGTCTCCAAGCCGGACCTGCGCTCGGCCGATGAGGCGAAGGCGTATCTGACCAAGCTGCGCACGATCGTGCGCTATCTCGGCACTTGCGACGGCAACATGGACGAAGGCTCGATGCGCGCCGACGTCAACGTCTCGGTGCGCCGCCCCGGCGAGCCGCTTGGCACGCGCTGCGAGATCAAGAACGTCAACTCGATCCGCTTCGTCGGCCAGGCCGTCGACTACGAGGCGCGCCGCCAGGTCGGCATCCTCGAGGATGGCGGCTCTATCAACCAGGAAACCCGCCTGTTCGACGCCAACAAGGGCGAGACGCGGTCGATGCGCTCGAAGGAAGAGGCGCATGACTATCGCTACTTCCCCGATCCCGACCTGCTGCCGCTCGAATTGGAGCAGGCCTGGGTCGACGGGCTGAAGGCGGGTTTGCCGGAACTTCCCGACGCCAAGAAGGCGCGCTTCGTCGAGGCGCTCGGCCTCTCGGCCTATGACGCCGGCGTGCTGGTGCTCGAGCGCGAGACGGCCGACTATTTCGAGGTCGTCGCCAAGGGCCGCGACGCCAAGACGGCTGCCAACTGGGTGACGCAGGAACTCGCCGCCCGGCTGAACAAGGACGGCAAGGACATTGCGTCCAGCCCGGTCTCGGCCGAGCAGCTTGGCGCCATTGTCGATCTGATCGGCGACGGCACGATCTCCGGCAAGATCGCCAAGGACCTGTTCGAGATCGTCTGGAACGAGGGCGGCGATCCGCGCGAGGTCGTCGAGGCGCGCGGCCTGAAGCAGGTCACCGACACCGGCGCGATCGAGAAGGTCGTCGACGACATCATCGCCGCCAACCCGGAGAAGGTCGAGCAGGCGAAGGCCAAGCCGACGCTCGCCGGCTGGTTCGTCGGCCAGATCATGAAGGCCTCGGGCGGCAAGGCCAATCCGCAGGTCGTCAACGAGATCCTGAAGAAGAAGCTCGGGATCGAGTAGGCGGGATCGTCTGCTGGCCGATTGAATTCCGCGCTATGGTCGCCCCCGACGTTCCGAAACTAGTCGAGAGGGCGATCATGACGAGGATGGTTCGGAAGATACCTGCGAGCGCTACCGGGGCAACCGCGCTGGGGGCGCTCGCGATCGGCGCGGCAGCGATTGGCGCGATCGCCTTCGGGGCCATGGCGATCGGCCGCCTGCGGATCCTGGAAGCCCGTATCGACAGGCTGTCCGTCGGACGTCTGACGGTCGAGCATCTCGAGGTTCGCGACCGGGAGCGCTGATCCGACCGGGCTCCTGCTTGGCGGCTACAACGTCGATCGCAAGGCTTGTATGGAAGCCTTGCCTTGGCGGCGCGCTAAACCCAATTATGGGGGCGCGTCCTGTCGCTCGCCGATCGGTGATCGATTCAGCCCCAGCCAAAGTCAAAGGTTTCTCATGTCCGTGAAGCAGACACAGCCGATCGAGCTGCACTACTGGCCGACCCCGAACGGCAAGAAGATCACGATCTTCCTGGAGGAGCTGGGCCTCCCCTACACGCTGAAGTTCGTCAACATCGGCAAGGGTGATCAGTTCGATCCGGAGTTCCTGAAGATCTCCCCGAACAACAAGATGCCGGCGATCGTCGATCCGGAAGGCCCCGACGGCAAGCCGATCTCGGTGTTCGAATCGGGCGCCATCCTGCTCTATCTCGGCCGCAAGTTCGGCCAGCTCTACCCGACCGCCGACGAGCGCGCCCGGGTCGAGGTCGAGGAATGGCTGATGTGGCAGATGGCCGGCTTCGGCCCGATGCTCGGCCAGCGCAACCACTTCTCCGAATATGCGCCGGAGCGCATTCCCTACGCCACCAAGCGCTACCAGGACGAGACGCACCGCCTCTATGGCGTGCTCGACCGTCGCCTCGCCGGGCGCGACTATGTCGCCGGCGAGTATTCGATCGCCGATATCGCGATCTTCGGCTGGGCGGCCGGCTGGGAATCGCAGCGCTTCGATACGGCGGATTTCCCCAACGTCAAGAAATGGATCGATCGGATGAATGCCCGTCCGGCCGTCCAGCGCGGCATGGCGGTCAAGGCGCCTGTCGCCCCGGTCAGCCTCGCCGACGACAAGGAAGCGCAGAAGATCCTGTTCAACCAGCGGGCCCGCTGACCGGCGGTTTCCCACGGTTTCTCCGTCTTTGAAGCATCGCGGCCCGCCCTTGGCGGGCCGCATTCGTTTTAGTCCGATGCGGGCGATGGCGATGCCGGTCGACGTTCTCCCGTTCGCTTCCGCAACCGGCAGGTAGCGCGGATCGCTCAAACATACTATGATAAGCGAAATCCGCCGGCATGCCGTGGCATGCCGCATTTCGTTGATGCCTGTGAATTCGGAAAGGGGCCCGATGCGAGGTACCCAGGACAAGACGCGGCCGCTGCGCGGACCCGGAAGAGACCGGACCGGCAGCCTGTCGGACCATGTGGCGGCCGAGCTCGGCCGGCGCATCGTCTCCGGCGTCTACAATCCCGGCGATACCCTGCCGACGGAGCCGATGGTGCAGGAGGAATTCGGCGTTTCCCGCACGGCCGTCCGCGAGGCCGTCCGCCTGCTGTCGGCCAAGGGGCTGACCGTCTCGCGGCCGAAGATCGGTACCAAGGTGCGGCCGCGCGTCGACTGGAACATGCTCGATCCCGACGTGCTCAGCTGGCAGATCGACCAGCGGCCGAGCGACGAATTCATCCATTCGCTGTTCGAGATGCGCGAGATTATCGAGCCGGCCGCCGCTTCGCGCGCGGCCGAGCGGGCGACGCCGGACGAGATCGAGAAGCTCGCCAAGGCGCTCGACGGCATCAAGAACCGCGACCGCGGCAGCGCCGACCAGATCCGCGCCGATCTCGCCTTCCACATGACGGTGCTCGAGGCGTCGCACAACCCGATGATCCGCTCGGTCGGCGGCCTGATCGAATCCGGGCTGATCATCAGCTTCTCGCTCGGCTGGCGCACTGTCATGGGCGACGACGCGGTGGTGCAGCATCGCGACGTCTACGAGGCGATCCGCGACCGCAACCCCGACGAGGCCTTCCTCGCCATGCGCCGCCTGCTGCGCAACGCCAAGGGCAATGTCTTTGATTCGATCTGGGTCGGCCGCAACGCCGACGCCGAGGGCGAGACGAGCCTGCGCTAGTTCAAAGCAATTCAGACTTCAAAAATCGGCCGCGGCGAAAGCGCAGACGGCCCTTCGGCACGACAGGAGAGAAACGATGAGACTGATGCAGATCCAGACCGAAGCCGGCGCGCGCGCCGTCGTCGCCACGGTGCCGAACGGCGCCGGCGAGCGGTCCTATATCGTGCCGGGCTTTGCCACCGTCTATGAGATCGCCAAGGCCGCCATCGCCGCCAAGACCGGCATCGAGGCGATCGTCGAGAAGGCCTCCGCCGGCGAGACCGAGGAAGTCGATCGCGCAGCCCTGCTGGCCGCCGGTCGCGTGCTTGCGCCGATCGACCATGAGGATCCGGCGCATCTGCTCATCACCGGCACGGGCCTGACGCATCTAGGCTCCGCCTCGGCGCGCGACGCCATGCACAAGACGCCGGATGAGGACGAGGTCCTCACCGACTCGATGAAGATGTTCCGCATGGGCCTCGAGAACGGCAAGCCGGCCGAGGGCGAAAAGGGCGTGCAGCCGGAGTGGTTCTACAAGGGCGACGGCGCGCTGCTCGTCGGCCCCGGCCAGCCGCTGACGGCGCCGTCCTTCGCGCAGGACGGCGGCGAGGAGCCGGAGGTCGCCGGCATCTACATCGTCGGCGATGACGGCCAGCCCTACCGGATCGGCTTCACCATGGCCAACGAGTTCTCCGACCACATCATGGAGCGGGTGAACTATCTCTATCTCGCCCATTCCAAGCTGCGGCCGTGCTCGATCGGGCCGGAGCTCCTCGTCGGCGCGCTGCCGGACGACGTCCGCGGCCGCTCGAAGATCCATCGCGACGGCAAGGTGATCTTCGACGAGCCGTTCCTATCGGGAGAGGCGAACATGTCGCATACGCTCGCCAATCTCGAATACCACCACTTCAAGTACGACTTCTTCCGCCGCCCGGGCCAGGTGCATGTGCATACCTACGGCACGGCGACGCTCTCCGTGGCGTTCGGCGTCAAGACCGAGCCCGGCGACGTGTTCGACATCCAGTCCGACACCTTCGGCCTGCCGCTGACGAACCCGCTCGCTTTTGCCGAGGAAGAGAAGGTCTCTGTCATCCAGCTTTGAGGGTTGGCCAGAGGGGGCTGGCGGGATAAAAGGACGGGACTCTCCGAACCTCGGTTCCCGCCCCCTTTCGGCTCGGCTCCGGCCGGCCCATATCCGTCCCACGACGTTCAAGGATCATCTGATGAGCACACTGCACAAGAACTATATTGGCGGCGAATGGGTCGGCGGCACCGCGCGTCCCAACATCAATCCGTCCAACACGAACGAAGTGGTCGGTGAGTTCGCGCAGGCGACGGCTGAAGACGCCAAGGCCGCGATCGACGCCGCCGCCGATGCGTTCAAGACCTGGTCGGTCTCAGGCATCCAGCAGCGCCACGACATCCTGAAGGCGACCGGCGACGAAATCCTCGCCCGCAAGGAAGAGATCGGCCGTCTGCTGTCGCGCGAGGAAGGCAAGACCCTTCCCGAGGGTATCGGCGAGACGATCCGCGCCGCGCAGATCTTCCACTTCTTCGCCGGCGAGACGCTGCGTCTCTCGGGCGAGCTGGTGCCGAGCGTACGTCCGGGCATCGACGTCTCGATCACCCGCGAGCCGGTCGGCGTCGTCGGCCTGATCACGCCGTGGAACTTCCCGATCGCCATCCCGGCCTGGAAGATCGCCCCGGCGATCGCCTACGGCAACACCGTCGTGCTGAAGCCGGCTGATCTCGTCCCGGGCTGCGCCTGGACGATCGTCGACATCCTCGTCCGCAACGGCCTGCCCAAGGGCGTCATCAACCTGGTCATGGGCCGCGGTTCGGTCGTCGGCCAGGCGATCCTCGAATCGCCGAAGGTCAATGCCGTCTCGTTCACCGGCTCCGTCGGCACCGGCAAGAAGGTCGCCGAGGCGTCGATCGCCGTGATGCGCAAGTTCCAGCTCGAGATGGGCGGCAAGAACCCGACCATCGTGCTCGATGACGCCGACCTCAAGGTTGCCGTCGAGACGACCGCCAACAGCGCCTTCTTCTCGACCGGCCAGCGCTGCACCGCCTCGTCGCGCCTGATCGTCACCGAGAAGATCCACGACCAGTATGTCGAGGCGCTCGCCGCCCGCATGAAGGACCTGGTCGTCGACGACGCCGTCAAGCAGGGCACGCATGTCGGCCCGGTCGTCGACCAGTCGCAGCTCGACCAGGACCTGCGCTACATCCAGATCGCCAAGGACGAAGGCGGCACGCTCGCCTATGGCGGCGAACGGATCGAGCGCGAGAACCCGGGCTTCTTCCTGCAGCCGGCGCTGTTCACCAACACCACGGCGGACATGCGCATCAACAAGGAAGAGGTCTTCGGCCCGGTCGCCAGCGTGATCAAGGTCAAGGATTACGAGGAGGCGCTCGCGGTCGCCAACGACACGCCGTTCGGCCTCGCCTCGGGCATCGTCACCACCAGCCTCAAGCACGCTTCGCACTTCAAGCGTCATGCCGAGGCCGGCATGGTCATGGTCAACCTGCCGACGGCAGGCGTCGACTACCACGTGCCGTTCGGCGGCCGGAAGGGTTCGAGCTACGGCCCGCGCGAGCAGGGCAAGTACGCGGTCGAGTTCTTCACGACCGTCAAGACGGCCTACACGCAGCCCTGATCGGCTGACGTCATCGAGTTCGGAACGGGCGCCTTCGGGCGCCCGTTTTCGTTTCGGCTCCCCGGAGCGGAGAGGGGCGCGCGGAACCGTGATTTGACATGCAGGTATTTACCTGCATATTTGTCTCCGAAGCGAGAGAGACCGATGCACGCGGACGATGTTTTCAAGGCGCTGGGCGACCCGACCCGCAGGAAGCTGCTCGATCTTCTCTACGAGCAGAACGGGCAGACGCTCGGCCAGCTCTGCGAGCATCTGGACATGACCCGGCAGTCCGCGACGCAGCATCTCGGCATCCTCGAGACCGCCAATCTGGTGAGCACGGTCCGGCGCGGCCGGGAGAAGCTGCATTTCATCAATCCCGTGCCGCTGCACGAGGTCTACGAACGCTGGGTGCGCAAGTTTGAACGGCAGCGGCTCAGCCTGCTGCATGATCTGAAGCAGGAACTCGAAGGAGAATAGCCATGGCCAAGGATAAGACGAGCTTCGTCTATGTGACCTACGTCCTCTCGACGCCGGAGAAGGTGTTCGAGGCGATCACCAGGCCGGAGGTCGCGCGGCGCTACTGGGGCCACGAGAATGTTTCCGATTGGAAGCCCGGCTCGGACTGGCAGCATGTCCGCACCAATGACGAGCGGCGGGTCGACCTGGTCGGCAAGGTGCTCGAGATTTCGCCGCCGAGCCGCCTGGTGATCTCCTGGGCGGACCCGTCGGAGGCGGACAATCCGGCGAGTTACAGCCGGGTGACCTTCGCCATCGACCCCTATGACGACATGGTCCGGCTGACCGTCACCCATGACGATCTCGAGGCCGGGAGCGGCATGGAGAAGGGCATCACGCATGGCTGGCCGATCGTGCTCTCCAGCCTGAAATCGCTGCTGGAAACCGGCCGGGGCATCGACGTCTTCGCCAAGCCGAAAGCGGCCTGATCCGGCAACCCTTGCTCCGGGAGGACCAGCATGACCGAGTCCTATAGCGGCGGCTGCGCCTGCGGCGCCATCCGCTACGAGACGACGAGCAAGCCCATCGTCGAGCTCCACTGCCAGTGTCGCGAATGCCAGAGACGGAGCGGCACGGGGCACAGCTCCTATCTGACCTTCGCGCTGCGGTCCGAGATGACCATCACCGGCGAGGTGAAGGAGTGGCAGGTCGCGGGCGAGAGCGGCAACATGAAGTCGCACGCCTTCTGCCCGAACTGCGGCGCGCCGGTCTACCTGACCTTCGCCGCGATGCCGGAGCTGATCGCCGTCCACGCCACCAGCCTCGACGACCCGACCCGCTTCCGCCCGCAGTTCGTCACCTACAGCATCCGCGGCTACGCGTGGGACACGATCGATCCCGCGCTGCGGCGGTTCGACCGCATGCCGGCGGGGTAGGGGGCGGAAGGGGCTTGGGTCCGGAGGGCGCAGAGGCTGGGCTTGGGTTCACCTCTCCCATGGGGAGAGGTCGACGGCCGAAGGCCGGCGGGTGAGGGGGTATGGCCTCACCGTATGGTTCCGTAACCCCTCACCCGGCTCTTCGAGCCGACCTCTCCCCATGGGAGAGGTGGGAGCGGGGCCACCTCCCGATCAGATCGCCGGCCGGTCGAGGACCAAAATGTCCTCGCGGGTGAAATTCACCGTCACCGGCTGGCCGCGCTCGGGCGGGGCGCTGTGCGGGCGGTTGAAGGTGTCGAGCGAGACGACATTGTCGCCGAAGCGGACTCGGATGCGGACGACCGAGCCGAGGAAATGCACCTCGTCGATGGTGCCGGTCAGATTGTTGCTGCCGCCATTGGCATAGCCGATCGAGAGCGCCTCGGGGCGGAGCGCCACGGCGAGCGCGTCGCCGGCGCTGGCGCCGCCGAGCCCGGTCGAGGTGACGATCTCCTGCTCGTCGATGGCGACGCGGCCGCTGGTCGAATCCAGCACCTTGCCGGCGAGGATGTTGAGCGTGCCGACGAAGGAGGCGACGAAGCGCGTCTTCGGATAGTTGTAGATCTCGAAGGGCGTGCCGAGCTGCTCGATATTGCCTTCGTTGATGACGCAGATGCGATCCGACATGGAAAGCGCTTCTTCCTGATCATGCGTCACGAAGATCGTCGTGATGCCGAGCGCGCGCTGCACGGCGCGGATTTCCTCGCGCAGCGAGATGCGGATCTTGGCGTCGAGTGCGGAAAGCGGCTCGTCGAGAAGCAGGATCTGCGGCTTGACGGCGAGGGCGCGGGCGAGCGCGACACGCTGCTGCTGGCCGCCGGAGAGCTGATAGGGATAGCGGTCGCCAAGCTGCGGCAGCTTGATCAGCTCCAGCATCTCCTTCACCCGCGCCGCGATCTCGGCCGAGGACTTCTTGGCTACCTTGAGGCCGAAGGCGATGTTGTCGGCGACGCTCATGTTCGGGAACAGGGCATAGGCCTGGAACACCATGCCGATATGGCGCTGGTTGGGACGCAGATGGGTGACGTCCTTGCCGTCGATCCGGATCGAGCCGCTCGTGGCGCTCTCGAAGCCCGCGATCATGCGCAGGATCGTGGTCTTGCCGCAGCCGCTCGGGCCTAGCAGGGTCAGGAACTCGCCTCGCTCGACGGCCAGGTCGACGCCCTTGACCGTGGTCTGGGCGCCGAACGTCTTGACCAGTTTATCGATCGTCAGGAATTCCATGGTCGCTTCCTTGGAAACTCGTTCAACGGCGTGTGGTCTGCTGACCCATGGCCGCGAATAGATTGATCAGGCCCATGCAGGCCCAGGTGATGGCGAAGGCGATGATGGCGAGCGCCGCCGGCTCATAGGCGCGATTGGCGCCGATCCGCTGCAGATACGGACCGAAGGCCGGGCGGTTCAAAAGGCTTGCCATGGTGAATTCGCCGATGACGATGGCAAAGGTCAGGAACGCGCCGGACAGCACCGCGACGCGCACATTGGGCAGGATCACCGTCAGCAGGATGCGCGGCCACGAACTTCCCAGGCTCTGGGCCGCTTCCGTCAGCGTGCGCACGTCGATCGCGCGAAGCCCGGTATCGACCGAGCGATACATGTACGGCAAAGCGAGCGTGACATAGCTGAAGGTCAAAAGGAGATCCGTTCCGCGCGCACTGGAGGTTAGGGGCAGCCAGGACGAGGAATTGTACATCCGAAGATAGCCGAACACGATGACGATCGCCGGGATCACCAGCGGCAGCAGGGTCAGGAACTCGATCAACGGCCGGATGCGCGGCAGCTTCAGCTGCACGACATAGGCGGTCGGCACGCAGAGCGCGATGCCGACAAAGATGGTGCAGACCGCGATGACAGCCGAATAGCCGAAGCTCTGCTGGAAATACGGATCCGCCAGAACGATGCGATAGGCCTCGAACGAATAGCGCCCGCGCTCCATGCGCAGCGAGAACTCGAACGTCGCGACCAGCGGAACGAGAAAATAGACCGCGCCGAAGATGACGCCGAGCCAGGGGAAGAAACGGGACTCTTTCATCGGATCCACCGCCCGGTGCGCGAGCTCAGCCAGATATAGATGCCGTTGGAGATGCCGGTGATCAGGATCATGCCCAGCGCCAGCGCATAGCCGAGATTGGGGTCATGCAGCACGTCGCCGCGGATCTGTGCGTAAAGCAGGATGGTGATGATGTTGAGCGACGAACCGGTCAGCGCGTAGGCCGTCGCGATCGCGCCAAAGGAATTGGCGAACAGCAGCATGAACGCGCCGAGCAGGCTCGGCCACAGCACCGGCAGCGCGATCATGCGCCAGTATTGCCAGGTCGAGGCGCCGAGGATGGCCGAGGCCTCGCGCCATTCGCGCTTCAGCCCGTCCAGCGCCGGCGTCAGGATCAGGACCATCAGCGGGATCTGGAAATAGAGATAGGTGATCGTCAGCCCGGTGAAGCTCAGAAGGTTGAAGCCATAGCGGTAGATGTTGATGCCGAAGACGTTAAACAGCAGCGCCGTGACCAGGCCGGTGCGGCCGAGCGTGGCCAGAAAGGCGAAGGCGAGCGGCACGCCGGCGAATTGCGAGGCGACGCCGGAAAAGGTCATCAGCATCGGCCGCACCCAGCGCGGCAGCTTGCCGAGCACGATGGCCAGCGCAAGCCCGAAACCGAGCAGGGAGCCGAGGAAGGCCGAGGTCGCGCTGATCGAGATACTGAGCCGATAGGCCTTGATGATGGTGGGCTGGTTCAGATTGGCGATGTTCTGCAGCGTGAAGCTGCCATCCGGCGTCTGAAACGCGCCGATGACCAGATAGCCCGCCGGCAGGATCAGGAACATCAGCGCAAAGATCAGGAACGGCACGACCCCGAGCCAGGTCAGCGGCATGGCGCGCGGCTTCACATGAGGGATGTCGGCTGTCGTTTGCGCCATTGGCTACCTTCGGTGACCGAACGTTGCGGAATGCAGGATGCGGGCCCGCCCGGCCGGAGGCAAGGGCATGGCCGAAATAGTCGGGTCCCGCAAGCGCGGCGAGGGCGAGACACCCGAAGCCGGCGCAGCAGGAAAGGGGAGCCCGGCCGGAGCCGGACGCCCTGTGGGTCTGCGGGTATCGAGCCGGCCGCCTGGGGCTTCCGGCTCGAACCGTCCGCTTGCGCGAACCTTGCGCTTACTTGGCGACTTCGGCGCCGACGACCGAGTCCCACTGCTTCGAGATCACTTCCTTGGAAGCGTTCTGCTGCTCGACGGTCGGGAACACGGCCTTGGCATAGGCTTCCGCCGGCGGCAGCTTGGCCAGCAGGTCGGCCGGGATCTTGCCGTTCTTGGCGAGGTCGTCGAAGCGGATCGGATGGCAATAGCCCTTGAGCCAGCCGATCTGGCCTTCGTCGGAATAGAGGTATTCCATCCACAGCTTGGCGGCGTTCGGATGCGGCGCGAAGGCGCTGATCGCCTGGACGTAGACGCCGGCGACGACGCCGGTCTTCGGCACCACGACCTCGGCGGCCGGGTTGCCCTTCAGAATGTCGCGCCAGGAAAGGGCGTTGTAGTCCCAGGCGATGATCACCGGGGTGGAGCCCTGCGCCAGCGAGGCCGACTTGCCGATGACGGGCACGAAATTGCCCTTCTTGTTCAGCTCGGCGAAGAACTTCAGGCCTTCTTCGCCCGCCTTGGCGATGTCGCCCTTGTCGCCGGAGAGGCCGGCGGCGAACACGCCCTGGATCGCCTGGTTGGCGACGCGCGGATCACCGGCGAGCGCCACCGAATTGGCGAGGTCGTCGGCGAGCAGGTCGGACCAGTCGCGCGGCACGTTCTTGACGATGTCGGTGTTCACCAGGAACGACAGCACGCCGTAATAGTCGCCGTACCAGTAGCCGTCGGCGTCCTTGGCGCTGTCGGGGATCGTGTTCCAGGTCGAGACCTTGTAGGGCTGCAGCAGGCCTTCGGCCTTGGCGGACGGGCCGAAGGAGAGGCCGACGTCGATGACGTCGGGCGCCTGCGGGCCGGTATTGCCCTTGTTCGCCTTGATCGCCTCGATCTCGTCGCCCGAGCCGGCGTCGGGGTTCAGTTCGTTGACGGCGATGCCGTACTTGGCCTTGAAGCCTTCGATGATCTCGCCATAGCCGCACCAGTCATGCGGCAGCGCGATCGTCGTCAGCTGGCCTTCCTTCTTCGCCGCCGCGACCAGCTCGTCGAGGTTCTGGCCGAAGGCAACGCCCGTCGTTGCGCAGATCGCGAGTGCGGAAACCGACATCCGCATCCAGTTCGTCGTCATGCTTGTTCTCCCCTCGGCGTATCACCGCCCATTTGCCCCGGCGCGGCCCCCTGGCCGGCCAGATGATAAGCCGTCTATTTCAAACGCTATCATGCAAGTTTGAAGCTTCGATGTCGCCCGTGATCGAGGCGCGGCGCGGCGGATGTTGCCATCCACAGTTGTTCCGGCCGGGTCCGGGCGATCGTTGTTCGTCCCTCTTTGCGCCGGACGCGTCGAGGCGCCCGGTCGGCTGAGCTTACCCCAGGCTTGGACGGTCGGTAAGCCGCCTTTTGATTCGGGGGCGGGAGGGACGTGCGGGGGAGATGCCGGGCGGGCCGCGCTGGCGCGGCGACCGGCCCGGCGAGGGCGTTGGCTAGATCGCCTGCAACTGGACGCGTTGCTCCAGCGCGGCCGAGGCTTCCTTGCGCTCGCTGTAGCGGTCCGTCAGGTAGGGCGCCGCGTCGCGGGTCAGCAGCGTGAACTTCATCAGTTCCTCCATGACGTCGACGATGCGGTCGTAATACGACGACGGCTTCATCCGCCCGGCCTCGTCGAACTGCTCGAACGCCTTGGCGACGGAGGACTGGTTGGGGATGGTGATCATCCGCATCCAGCGGCCGAGCACGCGAAGCTGGTTGACGGCGTTGAAGGATTGCGAGCCGCCGCTGACCTGCATCACGGCCAGCGTCTTGCCCTGGGTCGGCCGCACCGCGCCGATCGAAAGCGGCAGCCAGTCGATCTGGGCCTTCAGGATCGCGGTCATGGCGCCGTGGCGCTCGGGGCTGCACCAGACCTGCCCCTCCGACCAGGCCGAGAGTTCCCGGAGCTCCTGCACCTTAGGGTGGCTCGACGGCGCGCCGTCCGGCAGCGGCAGGCCGCTCGGATCGAAGATCCTCGTCTCGGCGCCGAGCGCCTCGAGGATCCGCGCCGCCTCGAGCGTCGCGAAGCGGCTGTAGGAGCGCTCGCGCACCGAGCCGTAGAGCAGGAGAATGCGCGGCGCATGCGGGCTGGCCTCAGGCTTCAGGGCGCCTGGGTCCGGGGCGTGAAACAGCGGCGCGACGAGGTTGGGCAGGTTCTGGGTATTCATGTCGGTGTGCTTGTCGGTATTCTTGGCGGGGGTATTCATGGATCTCACGGGGTCTCGTCCGTCTCGATGATTTCGCCGTCTTCCTTGACGAAGCGGCCGAAATGCGGGTTCGGCAGGATGCCGAGCACGCGTTCCGACGGACGGCAGAGTCTCGTGCCCTTCGGGGTCTCGACGATCGGGCGGTTGATCAGGATCGGGTGGGCGAGCATGAAACCGAGGAGGTCGTCATCGCTCCAGGCGGCATCGGCGAGGCCCAATTCCGTATAGGGCGTGCCCTTCTCGCGCAGCAGCGCCCTGACCGGGATGTCCATGGCGCGGATCAGCTCCACGAGCCGCTCGCGGCTCGGCGGCGTCACGAGATATTCGATGACGACCGGTTCTTCGCCGCTCTGGCGGATCATCGCCAGCGTGTTGCGCGAGGTGCCGCAGGCGGGGTTGTGATAGATGGTGACGGTCATGGCGCCGGCTCTTCCTGGGTTCGGGCGGAGGGCGAGGCGGTTCCGCGCTCGTACCAGCCCTTGCTGCGATTGACGATCCAGACCACCGACAGCATCACCGGCACCTCGATCAGCACGCCGACGACGGTGGCGAGCGCCGCGCCGGAGTGAAAGCCGAACAGGCTGATGGCGGCGGCGACCGCGAGCTCGAAGAAGTTGCTGGCGCCGATCAGGGCCGACGGGCCGGCGACGCAATGCGCCTCGCCCGCGACGCGGTTCAGCCAATAGGCGAGCCCGGCGTTGAAATAGACCTGGATCAGGATCGGCACCGCGAGCAACAGGATCACCAGCGGCTGGGCGAGGATCTGCTCGCCCTGGAAACCAAAGAGCAGCACCAGCGTGGCAAGCAGCGCCACCAGCGAGATCGGGCTCAGAATGCGCAGCAGGCGGGCGAGCGTCGGTTCGCCGCCGGAGGCGAGGAGGCGCCGGCGCAGCCATTGCGCCGCGATGACCGGCAGGACGATGTAGAGCCCGACCGAAAGTAGCAGCGTGTTCCACGGCACGGTGATCGCCGAGAGGCCGAGCAGCAACCCGACGACGGGCGCGAAGGCCACCACCATGATGACGTCGTTCAACGCCACCTGGCTCAGCGTGAAATGCGGCTCGCCCCGGATCAGGTTCGACCAGACGAAGACCATGGCCGTGCAGGGCGCGGCGGCGAGGAGGATCAGGCCGGCGATATAGCTGTCGATCTGGTCGGCCGGCAGATAGGGGCGGAACAGCTGGCCGACGAACAGCCAGCCGAGCAGCGCCATCGAGAACGGTTTCACCGCCCAGTTGACGAAGAGCGTCACACCGATGCCGCGCCAGTGCCGCCCGACCTGGCCGAGCGCGGCGAAATCGATGCGGAGCAGCATCGGCACGATCATCAGCCAGATCAGCACGGCGACGGGCAGGTTGACGTTCGCGACTTCCATCGCGCCGAGCGCGCCGAAAAGCCCGGGCGCCAGATGTCCGAGCCCGATGCCGGCAAGGATGCAGAGCCCGACCCACAGGGTCAGATATCGTTCGAAGCGGGACATCGGTCAGCCCTCGACGGGAGCGGCGGGGACGCCGGCATCCGCCTCGGCGCAGCAGGCGGAGAGGGCACCGATCGCCGGCGCGCAGACCTCCGGATGGCCCTGGCAGCAGTCCCGCATCAGGAACTCGACCAGTCCGGCGAGCGTCTGGAAGCGGGCGCTGTAGATGATCGAGCGGTGTTCGCGGCGGGACTGGATCAGCCCCGCGCGCTCGAGATGGGCGAGGTGGAAGGAGGCGCCGGAGGAGGAGACGCCGACCGCCTCGCCGACACTGCCGGCCGGCAATCCGGCCGGGCCGGCCTGGACGAGGATCCGTACCATCTGCAGGCGCGTCGCTTGCGACAGCGCGGCGAAGGCGTCGAGGGCCTGGGTTTCGTTCATCTTCATCTCAATGATTCAAGAGGTGTTGAAATGAATAGGGCGTTGGGCCCAGGAAGGCAAGAGGCGAAGACAGGGCCGGGGAGGTAGGAGCGGTGCGATGGACTGGTCGGGAGGCAGCGGACAGGAGGCTGCGATGTCCGCGAGCAGGGCCCGTTCGTCCGAAGCGCCGACGCTCTAAGGAGGCCGTAGCACAACACCACCTTCAACATGCTGAGGAGGCCCGAAGGGCCGTCTCGAAGCACGCAAAGCGGTCGTGCTGGGCCAGAGCCCTCCAGGCCGATCGATCACCTCGGCCATTATCCTGAGTGTCGGGCCGGTATTGTTTGAATGGCGCTATCTACACGCGAATTTCACGCAACAGCCAGATCCCGGACTGCATTCCAGAACTCGACCATCATCCTGAGGTGCCCGGCGAAGCCGGGCCTCGAAGGAGGGTCCAGGGAACGCCCCGAGGCGGATTGCGCCAGACTTTGTCTACGAACCGCAATGCGTCGAAGGAGGATTCGTACGATCCCGGCGACCCGTCGATCGCCTCCGCCTGCATCGTGCATTTGGGTCGACATGCAAAAGCTGAGACGGCGCCGCGGACGCCGCTGCAATCTCTCCAAGCCTTCCAGTTCTGCCCAGGTGAGGGCACGTGTGGATCGGCGGTACCCAAACGCTATGTGCCGGACACCTCAGGACTATGGAAACCGAGGGCTGCGCGACTGCCGCGGGCGCCTTTGAATTGGTTGAGTAGAAGCGGTGAGGGCTGTGGCATGCGGAAACGGCGGCCTGCTCTCAGGCCGCCGTTCCCTTGCGCCGGGCACAGGCGAACTCTGCCGGCGATCTCGGTCGCCTTGGCTCATTCCTGCACTTGCCGTCGTCCCGGCCTGGCCTCCGCCTTGCCGGATGAGGGCGTCTCAGCCGCCCCGGCCGCCGCCACCTTCGCCGCCGCTGCTGCCACTGCTGCCGCCGCCTTCACTGCCCGTGTGGCTGCCGCTGTCACCGCCGCCGCTGCTGCCGCCGCTATTGCTGCCCTCGGTACCACCGCCGGAGCTGCCGCCGCCTTCGCTGCCGCCGGAGCCGCTGCCCCCATCGCCGCTGCCGGGATGGCTGCCCGTGTCACCACCACCGCCGGGGTGACTGCCGGTGTCGCCGCCGCCGCCGGAATGATGGCCGGTATCGCCACCGCCGCCGGTGTTGCCGCCACCGCCGTTGTTGCCACCGCCGTTGTTGCCACCGCCGTTGTTGCCGCCGCCATTATTGCCGCCGCCATTGGTGCCGGGGCCCTGATTGGTGCCGCCGGAGACGGCTCGCGTCAGGCCGAACGGCAGGCTGGATCCGCCGCCGCTGCCGCTCGATGAGTATGACGCGCAGCCCGATGTCTTCAGCATCTCGAAAAGGATCGGCTGAGAGCATCCGAGGCGGGGTTGTGCGCTCGCCGTCGAGATCATGCCGGGATCGGCTACGTAATTGGCGCTAACAAAACCCGCGGCTGCCGCAAAGACTATGTATTTGAGGGTCATTTTCGTGCGCCTTACCTGAAGAATCCCCAAGATGATCAGGAAGGTGTCGTTATGGTTGCATCGGGTCAATGGATGGATATGTCAGGGTTTTGCGAAGGCTCTCGCGGTTGCTACGGTGGCCGACGTTTAGGTCGGCGAGCTGATATCCGTAAATTGTAATGAATTTTGAAATGATTACAGCGATCGGCTGCCACGGCGCGGGAGGGATTTTGCGTTTTCGACCGTGAGTCCGACGCCGTCGGCGAAGGCCGATTTTACGCACCCGACACCGCTTTTCACGGGATGTTGATGAGCCGGCGCACCCGCCGTCGCGCCGCCCGAGATCCGGATCGCCGACACCGGCGGCGAAGGATGCCCGCGCGCCGACAGGGATCGGCGTGCCGCCTCGGGGCGCCGCGGTTCCGGCATCCTGCGCGGGGCGGCGCCCGGCAAGGGCAATTCCCGCGTGTCAAACGGCAGTGCGGCCGAGGCCTGTGAATTGCCGAAAGAGGCGCTTGACCCCCATGCCGAAACAGCCTATCTCCACACCCACGGCGCGGCCAGTTGAAGAAACTCTCCCGCCGGACAGTGAAGTCCGGCCTTTTGTGTGAGTTATCTCAACGGCTTAGTTGGGGAATAGTTTAACGGTAGAACGACGGACTCTGACTCCGTTAGTCTTGGTTCGAATCCAGGTTCCCCAGCCACTTTTTCAAAATTCAGTAGAATTGGCTGCAATACGAGTTTGGCGTCCTGAAAACGGGCCTCGACCGTAAAGGTTTTCTGTTTGCTAGGCGGGTTGCTGCTGCGGGCATGGTCGTGGCGACTTTCGCATCTTTTGCTTGTATTTTTTTGCGTCTGCAACCTGGTCTCAATCGGTGTGTTGATGGGAGGGGTGTGAATGGCAAATAAGGGGCAGGTCGCTGAAAAATCTGAGCTAAAATGCGGTTTGGTGATGCCAATATCGGCCATTGATGGCTGTTCGGCGGATCACTGGCTGGATGTGAAGAATATACTGATAGAGGCGGTATCGTCAGTATCGTCCTTTAAGTTTAACGCCGTCTTGGTCAGCGATGCTGACGATACTGGGTTCATACAGCGTCGCATCGTTCAAAATTTGTATGATAGCGATATCATCGTTTGTGATGTGAGCTGCAAAAATCCAAATGTTATGTTTGAGTTGGGCATTAGACTTGCCTTCGACAAGGCTACTGTTATCATCAAGGATGACGTGACTGATTATTCATTTGATACGGGAATAATCGAGCATTTAACTTACCCGCGTGACTTGAGGTTTGGGCGGATCGTCAATTTTAAGGAGATCTTGGCGAAGAAGATCGAGGCCACTTATCAGGCCAGTCTAAATTCTGACGGATATTCGATGTTTTTGCATAATTTCGGGAAATTCAACGTGTCCGGGTTGTCGGAGGCGTCGGGCTCGGTCGATCAAGCTCTTCTACAGATGATGTCAGAGATGCAGGTGGACCTCGCTAGGGTTCGCAGAGCCACGTCTCTCCCGAATGTAAATATCTCGAGTGGTGGTGTTAGGGCCAATCGAGTTTTGTCCTCTGAATTTGAAAAATGGGCCGATTACTACGTCAGAAGTAATCTTGGGGGAGATTTAAGTAAACTAAACGCCGAAGATGCGTTTGGAAATGCTGTTGCAAATATGGATCTATTTAAATATTTCGAGTCACCTTCTATGGCGCGAAGGTGGTTTGACAATCGCATTAGCGTGTTATTGATGCCGAGCCGTACCCGCGATGCGGAAAGGGTAGACTAAACTCCGATCGATGCTCCACAGAGACCCGCCGTGGTGAGCGGCGGACCTCTGCCGTCTAGCGCGGCGGTATGAGGCTGTTAACGCCAGTCAGCCTTGTCGTCACCCGGCGAGCAGCTCCAAGAAAGCCGTTCCTCAATATATGTGGCGTGGACCGGGTCGTCTGCAGTGAGGTCAGCGAGGCTGACGAACACTGTCCGCCGGGTCACTCGCTCAGGGCGAATTCGCGTCTGGCGTTTTCGATTTCAGGCAGGTGGCTGCTTACCCAAGTGCAGATGCCGGTGACCAGCGCCAGCAGGCTGCGGCCGAGCGGCGTCAGCCGGTACTCCACCTTGGGGGGAATGACAGGGTAGACCTTGCGGCTCAGCAGGCCATCGCGCTCCAGCTGCCGCAGGGTCTTGGTCAGCATCTTCTGGCTGATGCCCTCGATCCCATCCAGCAGTTCCGTGAACCGCATCTGCTCCCGCTCGCCGAGCGTGGCGATGATGAGCAGGGTCCATTTGTCCCCGATCCGGTCGATCATTTCCCGCGCCAAGGCGCGGTCCTTGCTGTCGATCGAAGACGCCGTTTCGTTGGTTTTGCTCTTGGTTTCCATGAGGAAACAGTAGCACTTTGAGGTGCCTTCTTTCCAGAAGAAACCAGCTCTCCTATGTTTGCCAATAGAGCCGCAGGAAAAATCCGATCACCTGGCGAATTGTGCAATCAAAGGAAGTTGTTATGCGTGCTTTAGTGGCAAATGGTAATGCCGATAGCTTGGTGGAATTGGCTAAAGTTGCCGTCCCGTCTCCAAAGAGCGACGAAATGCTTGTCGAGGTCGAGGCGTTTTCTCTTAATCGGCCCGACTTCTTGTGGCTGGCCGCGCCCAATTCTCAGTGGCGCGTCGGCATCGATTTCGTCGGTAAGGTCGTTGAACCGCCTCGCGATGGCGCCGGCCCGGCCGTCGGAGACCGCGTGATGGTCCATGCCCCGCAGGGCGGCGGCGGCGCCGAATTTGCGATCGCCAGGCCCGAGCTCTCGGTCGTCGTCCCGCCCGGTGTCGGTTCCGCTGTCGCCGCCGCGCTGCCTCTCGCCGGATTGGTGGCGCTGCGCCTCGTACGCGAGGCCAGGATCAAGGCGGGGCAACGCGTGCTGATCACCGGCGCAACCGGTGGCGTCGGTCACTTCGCCGTCGAACTCGCCCTGAACGCGGGCGCCTCCGTCACGGCGCTCGCCCGTTCGGGCGAAAAGACCGAGCTGCTCGAGCAGCGCGGCGCCAAAGTCATCCATACGCTCGACGGCGAGCTGGAGCCGTTCGATATCATCCTGGAATCGATCGGCGGACCGGTGCTGACGAAGGCGCTCTCGAAACTGGTTCGCAAGGGGCTGGTGCTGTGGTTCGGCGCCGCCAGCGGTCAGCCGGTGCAGATCGATTTCTTCAGCTTCTTCCCGGACCGGTCGAGCTTCACCCTCAAGCACTTTGTCTACAACGAGGTCGAAGGCGACCTCTCCGCCGACCTTCATGAACTCCTCGAACTCGTGGCGACAGGGGTGCTGAACCCGCATGTCTCCCGGATCGAGGACTGGAGCCAGACCGCCGAGATCCTCAAGGCGATTCAGCAGGGGACACTGGCAGGCAAGGCAGTCCTGACGCTCAAGACCCCGGCGTAGGTCTGGATTCCAGGCGCGAGTGGAAAGGCGCGACCGGCAAGGTCGCGCCAACCGATCGGCTGGCGCGGCAGTCGCAACGGCGATCAAGTGGAGCCACTCCGAATCGACCATAGGATTGGCGGGGTCAGGGAGGGCGCATGGATCCGGTCGGGAAAGCTCTTTGGTACATGGAGTGCCACTACGAGAAGACGATCACGCTGGGCGAGATCGCCGAAGCGAGCGGCGTTTCCCGCTTCAACCTGTCGCGCGCCTTCGGAACCGCAACCGGACACACTGTCATGGGATATCTGCGTCGGCGTCGCCTCTCCGAGGCGGCGCGGGCGCTGTCCGATGGGGCGCCCGATATCCTGACGGTGGCGCTCGACGCGGCCTATGGCTCGCACGAAGCGTTCTCCCGGGCCTTTCGCGATCAGTTCGGCCTCACGCCCGAGCAGGTGCGCGCCCAACGCCATCTCGGCAACCTCGAACTTCTGGAGCCCATCCGAATGGACCAATCCCTGTTCGTTGAACTCTGGTCTCCGCGTGTCGAGGACCGTGGCGATTTGCGGATCGCGGGACTGTCCGATCGCTTCAGCTTCGAGACGAACCAGGGCATACCCGCGCTCTGGCAGCGCTTCATACCCTATATCGGCAGTATTCCCGGGCAGGTGGGCTGGACCAGCTACGGTGTCTGCAGCAACGGCGATGGCGCGGGCAACTTCGACTATACATGCGGTGTCGAGGTGCCCGAGACTTCCGATATCCCGGCCGAATTGACCTCTATCCGCATCCCGGCCCGGCGCTATCTGGTGTTCGTCCACCGGGGCCATATCTCCACGATCGGGCGCACGGTCTACACGATCTGGAACAAGGCCCTGCCGGAATCCGGGCACGAGGCCGCATGCGCGCCGGATTTCGAGCTCTACGACGAGCGGTTCGACCCCGTCAGCGGCTCGGGAGAGGTCGAGATCTGGATCCCGGTCAAAGCCGAGGCATGAGGCCAGTGGCTGCCAGAGCCGTTCGTCATGCCGTGCCGCCCCGCGCTTGCGCGCCGACTGGGCGACGGTAACACAAAGCGGCGGCCTTCGTTCAGGCCACTAGATCTTCGTTGGAAGCTTTGGGATCTTGATGACCGGCGCTTTTCTCAGGCGCCTTTGCTTCTCGATCCGCCGTGCCAGGCGCTTGAAGGGACGGAGCAGCTCAAGCGCCACCCTGACAGGCTGGCTTCGTCGGCGCTTGGTGCGGGAGACTGCCGCCGGCCTCAACGGCAGCCGGTCGCTCTCGATGATACTCCGAAGGGCGCCTGCATCTTCCAGCAACTCCGACGCCTGGATGCAGATACCGGGGCGAACTTCATATGCAACGGAGAAGCGTCCGGCCAAGGCGTTGTCGAACAGGAACTGGTCGACCGGGGAGGCGAAGCCGGGAGTGTTCGCGATCCTCCCCGCGAGTTCCCTGGAAATCACGTACGCGCCGGTGGCGTTCCATGGGGCATCGACCTTGAAGAGGCGGTGGCGAACGCCGGCATTCTCCGCGCTGCCCTGGTAGCGGGGGAGGTGAGGGGCTTCCAGTTTGACGAGATGCACGCCCCGAGGGATCCAGTCGGCGCTCGACAGCAATTGCCCGACTTCCATGTCCAGGTGCAGGTCATCTTCGAAGATGGCACCAAAGGCGTCTTCGCCTTCCGCGATCATCTTCCAGCATTGTCGGTGGCTGAGCAGGCAGCCCACTTCCGACGCGGCCCATTCAACGCCGTCCGCTCTCGTTCGGGTGTGCTGAAGCAACTCTTTGCGTGAAAGGGCTCGCCCGTTGATGGCGTCCACTCGTTCAAAGCGTACCCCGATGCGCGCGAATTGGCCGCTCATCCAGTCGAGACGCTCTCGCGACTCCGCGAGATTGATCATCAGTGCTTTCAATGGAAAGTCTCTGCAGAGGATATCGGGCCGTGTGCTCAGCTCGCTTGACGAGCCTGCAGCTGCTTTCCTTCATTGACCAACGCCTCCAGGGGCGAGCCGGCCGGCGGCGTCTTGCAGAGATGCCGCAGATGTTCGTTCCAGAGATGAACGACCTTCGTCCGAGGGGTCAGGAAGTCTTCCATCTTCAGTCCTGGGTCGAGCAGCAGATTGGCGCGGCTCGGCGCCAGGCCATAGAGGATGTCCGCCGCGAGAACATGCACGTCGACGGAGTGTTTCCGCGCATAGTAGGTGAGGGCCACGGGTCCGACCGTCCCCCAAGGCATGTCGGCAATCTGCACCGGCGCACCGAGAAGCGCGCGCATCCTGAGCCGGCGCTTTCGGCGCTTGTCGAACCAAGGCGGAATGAATGCCTTTGCCTTGCCGATCGACCGCAGCTCGCGCAGCAACTCGGAATCGGCCGGCATCCGGAGCAGCGCGCTGCAGATATGCGCGCCATCCTCCCAGCCCATGATGTATTCGGCGTCCTCGATCGGCCTGATGCAGTAGCAGTCGCAGTCCGCGTAAACGCCAAGATCCGCTGCGAGCAATTCATATCGAAACAGATCGGACGCGATCGCGTAACTTCCCGTCGCGGTATGCCGTACAAGGCTCGACCGGGGCAGGATATCGTTGCCGTCCGACAGTTCGATGCCCTTCGGAACGCCGGCCACGTCTTCGTAGACGTGCAGGCGAACGCGGTGCCCGGCGCGCTGGAAAGAGTGAAGGCAGGCCGCATGCATTGGGCCCAGGCTGGGGCCGATCCAGAGCGCGTTGATAACCGGCAGATGCAACTTTCAATTCCCCAACACACGGACTTCAACCGTGCCTCAGACGGGCGTTCTACTCATCCTGGGCGCGAGCCACAACGTCCGTGAAAAGTTGCTCAGCGTTGAGGCTGTGAATAAGGGCAGGGCGATGGATCGCCGCCTGCGTAGTTGGTTGCAGCGGGCCCGTTATTGAGGTCGCGGTTCGTCGCGATCATCCGCCGCTGGCAGAATCTGGATGCCTTGCGGCGATATTGTGAACCCCTTCGATGCGGCTTCGCGCCAGTCGCATTGGACGATGTGGTCCAGCTCCAACCAGGGAGCGAGGCCGCTCTCCGGCGGTCGCCAGCGGTTCGAGTGCCAGAACATGACGTGCAGGTACACGGAGTCTTCCCCGCCCCGTTCATGGCGAAGTCTGCCTCGCTGCCAGCTCCAGTTGGAGGGGCCCAATTGCCCATCGGGCCAAAACTCGCTTCCGCCCGGTGTGGCATAGCGGTTCACGAACAAGGATCTGGGACCCAGCAGTCGTCGAAGAAAACGGAACTTCCTGGGCATTCGCAGGACCCTGGCGAAGTGGTCCTCGTCGATGCCGACGTAATCGCGGTTGCGAAGGTGGTCTTGCCAGGACTCTATCCGGGTAAAGTATTCCCGCATTCGGCGGGTGTTCCGAAACACGGAAAGATGTCCGGCCACTCGATCGTCGAGAGCCGAAATCGCGTCGAACCTGGCCAGGAGCTGGTCGTTGTAGACGGCTCGAATGTCGCCGAAAATGACGTCTATGTCGCAGAAGCCGAAGGATCTGTACCCCTTCAGCTCATCTTGATGGATGAACCCCAGGCAGGGCTTCAGGTCGCAGAGCTTGTAGGGGCTCATCTGGCTCAGATCGAGTCCCAGCGCGGCCCCGGCCTTCTTCTTGAACGCATCGAATGACGACGTCTTGAACCTTACGTTCTCGGCCGTGTTCTCTGGCGCGGGCTGATCCGTCGGAATCAGCCAATCGACTTCGGGATTCAGTTTGCAGGATTCAATGAAGAAGTTGATCCAGGCCGGCCATGGCCCGAACCAAGGTGAAATCAGTATTAGCGGCTTCAACGCTCGCACTCTTCCTTGCCCAGGGGAAATCGCTGATGGCTCGCCCCATTTGATTGACAGCGTCTATCTGCTGGCTCGGCGGCTGGCCGTCGAGTGCAATACAGCGCTCCATTCTTCTCTACCCAGGAATATTCGATTCTGTTCGTTCGCGCCCGCCAGGGCCATCGATCGACGTCTCGGGCCGCGTCGCCGATCCCTCACCCCGCCGCCGACCTCCACTCACTCGGCGACTGGCCGACGAATTTCTTGAAGGCGCGGCTGAAGGCGGCTTCGGAATCGTAGCCGACCTCGCGCGCCACGGCGGCGACCTTGGTGCCGCGCTCGGCCAGGCGGCGGGCGGCGATCTGCATGCGCCATTGCGTCAGATACTGGATCGGCGGATAGCCGACGAGCTGGGTGAAGCGTTCGGCCAGCGCCGAGCGCGAGGCGCCGGCCTCGGCGGCGAGGTCCTCCAGCGTCCAGCCGCGCGCCGGCTCCGCGTGCAGCCGCGCCAGCGCCCGCCCGACCAGCGGATCGCGCAAGCCCGCCAGCCAGCCGGTATTGTCGGTGGCGAGCTGGTCCATGTGCTGGCGGATGACTTCGACGAACATCAGCTCCGACAGCCGGTTCAAAATGCTCTGGCTGCCGGCGCGCTTGTTGCCGGCCTCGGCGGTGGCGAGGCGGATGAACTGGTCGAGCAGGCCTTCCGGCGTGTTGGTGGCGCGGCCGAGCCGCATGAAGCGCGGCAGCGAGGCGAGCAGCGGGTTGAACGGCCGCGCGTCGCAGCTGAAGAAGCCGCAGACCAGGCGGGTATCGGCCGGCCCATCGCTGCCGGAATTGAGGCGGAAGGGCAGGAGATTGTCGTCCCGCGGCCGGTTGAAGACGCTCCATTCCGGCTCCGCGCGCATGCCGGGCCCGCTCGACAGCGCATGGGGATCGCCATGCGGCATCACGGCGATGTCGCCCTCGCAGAGCTCGACCGGCTCGAAATCGCCGCGATCGACGATCGAGATCCAGCACGAGCCGCGCGTCACCACGTGATATTCGATCGTATGCTGCGATCCCGGCGCGACGTCCCGCGCGATCTTCTGCATCGGCGGCGCTTCGGCCACCCAGGGCGAGCGGGCGCTGACGTCGAAGAAGACCGCGCCGGTCAGGTGCACGGCGGACAATACGTCCGACAAGACATCCGTACCCATGGTTGCCGTTCCTTCGGCCGCACCCGTTTTCGCCAGTGTGCCTTGTCCGTCGCGGGCATGGGAACGTCGGGGCGGCGAGTGCGCATGCGAGCGCGGCGGCGCTCCGGACGTTTCCCTTGAAAGATAGCAGGTCTGGACGCTCGGGCAATAAATCCGGCGGCTCGATCATTTTGCCGGACATCGAATTCCGTTACGTCATGGCCCGCATCGAAGGCGCCGTGCCGCAATCATCCCCGACCGGCAACGCGTGGACCCTTCGCCAGGTGGAGCCCGGCGCCCGATGCCCGCGACACGCGCCAGACGCGGTCGCGCTCACGCGACCCCGAGGGAAAAGCCCCAAGGGAACTGCCACGCTTCGGAAATGCATGCCGCGGCCGCCGATGGGGGCCGCGCGAGCTCTCGACCCCTGCGCCGTTCGCGGCGCGCAACCGTCCAGGAGACCAGCATGACCATGACCACTCTCGGAAGCGATCCGACCCAGATGAGTACCATGACCGCCGCCATGGCGGCCGCCCCCGATCTCGCCGTCCTGAAGGCGCGCCAGCAGGCGACCTGGTCGGCCGGCGACTATGCCGTCGTCGGCACCACGCTGCAGATCGTCGGCGAAAGGCTGGCGGAGGCGATGGACCTGCGCTCGGGCCAGAGCGTCCTCGACGTCGCCGCCGGCAACGGCAATGCGACGCTCGCCGCGGCGCGGCGCTGGTGCGAGGTCACTTCCACCGATTATGTCGACGCGCTGCTGGTGCTCGGCCGCAAGCGGGCGGACGCGGAGGGCCTCGCCGTGACCTTCCGCCATGCCGACGCCGAGGACCTGCCGTTCCAGGACGGCGCGTTCGACGCGGTGATGTCGACCTTCGGCGTGATGTTCACCGCCGATCATGACCGCGCCGCCGCCGAGATGCTCCGCGTCTGCCGCCCGGGCGGCAAGATCGGCATGGCCAACTGGACGCCGGATGGCTTCATCGGCCAGATGTTCAAGGTGATCGGCACGCATGTGGCGCCGCCGCCGGGCGCGAAATCCCCGGCGCTCTGGGGTATGCGGGCGCGGATCGACGAGATGTTCGGCGAAGGCGCGCGCGCCATCGCCATGGAGACGCGGATGTTCACCTTCCGCTACCGCTCGGCGGCGCATTTCCTCGATATCTTCCGCCGCTACTACGGCCCGACGCTGAAGGCATTCGGCGCGCTTGACGACATGGGCCAGAAGGCGCTGGCCGATGATATCGCCGCGCTGATCGGGCGTTTCAACAAGGCGGAGGACGGCACGCTGGTGGTGCCCTCCGAATATCTGGAGATGGTGATCACGCGAGGCTGAGCGGGATCCCTGCCGGTTAAAAGGCGTCGTCGCGACGGCACAGTCGCGGCGGCGCCTTTTCCTTTGCCGGCTTGCCCCCGGCCCGGCCGGACTTGTTGGCGGCCGCCGTCGATGCAATCATGGCGCGACTGACGATACGAAACGACCCGGACGGGGCCATCATGACATCCAATTCCGCTGCGCGCCGGGTGGCGCGCGCCACGGCCTGCTCGCTGATGCTCCTCGCCGCCACGGCCGGCGCTCGGGCCGGCACGCTCGAGGACGTCAAGGCGCGGGGCAAGCTCGTCTGCGGCGTCAGCGAGGGGCTCGGCGGGTTCTCCGAGAAGGACGAGACTGGCGCCTGGCGCGGCTTCGACGTCGATTTCTGCAAGGCCGTGGCGCTGGCGATCACCGGCGACGCGACGAAGGTCGACTATGTGCCGCTCTCGGCGACCGATCGCTTCAAGGCGCTCGCCGACGGCAAGATCGACCTCCTGTCCCGCAACAGCACCTGGACGTTTTCGCGCGACGCCGGCCAGAATCTCGAATTCGTCGGCGTCAGCTATTTCGACGGTCAGGGTTTCATGGTGCCGTCGATCTATGGCGCCACCAGCCCGCTGCAGCTGAACGGGGCGACGATCTGCGTCCTGGACGAAACGACGACGCAGGACAACGCGGCCGCCTATTTCGCGCGGGCAGGGCTCAAGGTCTCGTTCCTTCCCTTCGCCGAGCGGCAGGACGCGCGAAAGGCCTATGCCGACGGCCAGTGCGATGCTTACACCGCCGATCGCTCGGCGCTGGCGGCCGAGCGCGCCGATCTGCCGAAGCCGGAAGACCACACCATCCTCAAGGACGTCATCTCGAAGGAGCCGCTCGGTCCCGTGGTGCGCGACGACGATCCGAAATGGGTCAATCTCGTGCGCTGGGTGCTGTTCGGCCTGATCGACGGCGAGGAAACCGGGCTCACCTCCACCTCGGTCGCCGGCGACAAGGCGCAGGAAGCGGCCCGGCTCGGCGCGCTGACCGGGCCGACGCTCGGCCTTTCCGACGACTGGCTCGCCAAGGTGATCGGCGGCGTCGGCAATTCCGGCGAGATCTTCGAGCGCAATCTCGGCGAGGAGACGCCGATGCAGCTTTCGCGCGGTATCAACGCCCTCTGGACACAAGGCGGAATTCTCTATGCGCCGCCCATGCAGTAGCCCGTTCCTGCGTCAGTTCGGTCTCCGGCTCTGCGCCGGTCTCTTTCTCGCGCTCGCCGCCGCGCTGCCTTCGGCCCCCGGCG
Organism: Kaistia sp. 32K; assembly: GCF_016629525.1. Taxonomy (GTDB): domain Bacteria; phylum Pseudomonadota; class Alphaproteobacteria; order Rhizobiales; family Kaistiaceae; genus Kaistia. The sequence continues at coordinate 3,050,061 of NZ_AP024269.1, read as the reverse complement.
CGGAGGCCGCCACCGTCAAGGAGGCGCAGCGCAACCTCGCCGTCATCCGCATCAACGCGATCGACCTTCTGGCCCGCGAAAAGCGGCTGCCACTGCCGATCCAGCAGCGCCGCGACGTCCTGCGCGCCTATTACGAGGAGCAGGCCGGCGAGCTGCTCTGGCTCCGGGACGATCGCGCCGAGGCGCTGGTGGCGATCCTGAACGATGCCGCCGCCGATGGCCTGCGGCCGGACGATTATCCGACGCGGCAGCTGATGTCGCTGATGCAGAACACCGACGCCGAGGACGTGCGTGGCCTGGCGCTGGCCGAACTGTTCTTCTCCGCCGCCTTCCTCGAATATTCGGCCGACCTTTCGGTGGGGCGCTTCCTGCCGAGCAAGGTCGATCCCAACTTCTTCCTGAAGGCGCGGACCTTCGACCAGGCGGCGGCGCTGCAGGCGGTCGCCAAGGCCGACGACCTCATCGATTTCTTCGACGCCTGGCAGCCGGCCAGCAGCTACTACGCCGCGCTCCGGGGCGCGCTCGCCCAATATCGCGAGCTGGAAGCGGAAGGGGGCTGGGACCTCGTTCCGCTCGGGGCCACGCTGAAGCCCGGCATGACCGATCCGCGCGTCGTGGCGATCCGCGAGCGTCTGTCGGCGACCGATGGCGCCGATCCGTCGCCGGCGGCCGGCGCGGCGGAGACCTACGACGCCGAGCTGGTGGCGGCGGTCAAGCGCTTCCAGGCCCGCCACGGGCTCGATGTCGATGGCGTCGTCGGGCCGGCGGCGCTGGTCGCGATGAACGTGCCGATCGAGGATCGCATCCAGGAAATCGAGCTGGCGATGGAGCGCTGGCGCTGGATGCCGCGCGATCTCGGCGAGCAATATCTGATGGTCAACATCGCCGGCTTCGAGCTGCGCCGGGTCAAGGCCGGCGAAACCGAGCAGCGCATGTCGGTCGTCGTCGGCAAGCCCTACAGCCGCACGCCGGTGTTCAGCGATCAGGTCCGCTATATCGAGCTGAACCCCTACTGGACCGTGCCGTCCGGCATCGCCGTCAAGGAGGAGCTGGGCAAGCTGCGCAGCAACCCGGGCGGCCTGTCGGCGCAGGGTTTCGAGGCCGTGCGCGGCAAGGACGTCTACGACCTCCGCTCGATCAACTGGTCGAATTACGGGCCCGGCAACTTCCCGTTCCAGCTGCGCCAGCAGCCGGGACCGAAGAACGCGCTCGGCCGCGTCAAGTTCATGTTCCCGAACGAGCACAATGTCTATCTGCACGATACGCCGTCGCGCAGCCTGTTCGCGCGCAGCGAGCGGGCCTTCAGCCATGGCTGCATCCGCGTCAGCAAGCCGCTGGAACTGGCCCAGCAGGTGCTGATCGCCGGCGGCGTCTCCGGCTGGAACATGGACCGGATCAACAGCGTGGTGGCGACGGAGAAGAACACCGTCGTCAAGCTCAACCAGCCGCTGCCGATCCATCTCACCTATCTGACCGCCTGGGTCGACGAGGACGGTGTCAATTTCCGCAAGGACATCTACAACCAGGACGCCAAGCTGCTGGCAGCCCTCGACGGCAAGGCGCTCGCCTGGTGATAGCAGCCCGCCTGCGCCGGTGATCCCGCTGCCGCCCGGCGAGGGCCCGTCGGCAAGTCCCCGAAACCGTTGGCGTTGACGAAGCGGCGAGGCCCCTGCGCGCATAACTGTGCATGGTCTAATTCGGAACCCGTACGAACCGTTGTTCCGCGATGGACAGGGTTCGGAGCCCTTCCTAAGCTGATCGCTGGAGATCACGACCGTCGTTGCCCGTGGGAGGAAAACCGGGCGACGGCGGCCGCTTCGATGCGAATGGCCCGGGGCAACCGGGTGTGACGGGAGGAGACCGCACGTGAACGGATTGAAGAAGCTTTCGGCCGCGCTGGGCGTCAGCCTGGCGCTGGCCGGCTTTGGCATGGGCATGGGGATGGGCGCGGCCAGCGCCCAGGACTCAAAGGTCTTCAAGATCTGGTGGTACGAGGCGCCGGAAAGCGCGATGGCGATCGCCTGGAACCAGGCCATCGAGGAGTTCAAGGCGAAGCATCCGGACCTGACCATCGCCTTCGAGCAGAAGAGCTGGGACCAGATCGAGAAGGCCGGCAGCCTGATGCTGAATTCCAACGAGGCGCCGGACCTCATGGAATACAACAAGGGCAACGCGATCGCCGGCCTCGCCGCGTCGCAGGGGCTTTTGACCGACCTCACCGATGTCGCCAAGGAGCGCGGCTGGGACAAGATCCTGACCGAGGGCCAGCAGGCGCTCGGCCGCTATGACGATCGCGGCATTTTCGGCGGCGGGCCGCTGATCGGCGTGCCCGATTACGGCGAGTTCGTCACGGTCTACTACAACAAGGACCTGTTCAAGGCGAACAACCTCGAGGTCCCGACGACGTTCGAGGAATTCGAGACCGTGCTCGACGCCTTCGTCGCCAAGGGGATCACGCCGATCGCGGAAGCCGCCAACGATTATCCGGCGCAGCACCTGCTCTACGAGCTGGCGCTGATCAAGGCCGATCCGGAGTGGGTCGCCAACTACCAGGGCCTGAAGGCGCCGCTCGACACCGCGCCCTATCTCTACGGCGCGCAGAAGCTGCAGGAATGGGTCCAGAAGGGCTACGTCTCGAAGGACGCGACCGGCCTCAAGGCGCAGGACATGGCCAATCTGTTCATGGCCGGCAAGGCGCCGATGATCATCTCGGGAACCTGGTTCGCGGGCGAGTTCAAGTCGAAGATCGATGGCTTCGAGTGGGGCCACTTCCTGTTCCCCGGCAAGAACATCTCGGCCGGCTCGACCGGCAACATCTGGGTCGTGCCGAAGAACGGCAAGAACAAGGAACTCGCCTATGAGTTCATCGACCTGACGCTGACCAAGGCGAACCAGGCGCTGCTCGGCAATTCCGGCGGCGTGCCGGTGGCGGCCGATCCCTCCGACGTCACCGATCCCGTCGGCAACATGCTGACCTCCGGCTTCAAGACGCTGTCCGACCGCGACGGCCTCGGCTTCTATCCGGATTGGCCGGCGCCGGGCTACTACAACCTCCTGATGCAGAAGACGCAGGCGCTGATCGGCGGCTCGCTGACGCCGGAGGCGTTCATCGAGGCGATCGCCGGCCCCTACAACGAGGCCTATGAAGAGGCGAACTGACGCCGCTTCCCTGCCTTGCCACCCGGCCTCGCGCCGGGTGGCGCATTTGGATCCCTGCAATAGGAAATGATCGCGGATGGCCTCGACGTCTCACGCGGCGAAGGACCGGCATGTCAGCGAGAGCGGTTATGCGCTCTTCCTGATCCCGGGCCTGATCGGCTTCGCGCTGGTGGTGCTGCTGCCCTTTCTGATGAATCTCGGCATCAGCTTCACGCGCTGGAAGGGCATCGGCATGCCGACCTTCATCGGCATCGACAACTACGCCCGGCTGATCCGCGACGGCACGTTCTGGGCCGCCTTCCAGCACAGCATCGCCGCCGTCATCGCCATGGCGGCGATCCCGACCGCGCTCGGCCTGTTCCTGGCCGCCGTGCTCTACGACTATGTCGCGCCGCGCTTCGGCGGGAAGATCTCGAGCTGGCTGCGCGCCGGCTTCTACCTGCCGCAGATCCTGCCGATCGCCGTCGCCGGCGTGCTCTGGGGCTGGATCCTGAGTCCGATCGGCGTGTTGAACGAGGTTCTTAAAGCGGTCGGCCTCGGCGCGCTGGCCCATAACTGGCTCGGCGATCCCAGTACCGCGCTGCTCTCCGTCATGGCGGTGATGGTGTGGCTGCAGGTCGGCTACGCGCTGGTCGTCTTCATGTCGGGCCTCGCCCGCGTCGACCCCTCGCTCTACGAGGCGGCCGAGCTCGACGGCGCGCCCTGGCTCTCGCGCTTCCGCCACATCACCATTCCGATGCTGAAGCCGGAGATCTTCGTCGTCGGGCTGACCACGACGATCGCGGCGCTGAAGGTGTTCGCGCCGGTCTATGTGCTGACCTCGGGCGGGCCTGACAACGCCACCAACGTGCCGTCCTATTTCGCCTACTACCACTTCTTCACCACCAACCGCGTCGGCTACGGCGCGGCGATCTCGTCCGTGCAGATGCTGATCACGCTGGTGCTCGGCCTCGTCTTCCTGCGCGTCCAGGCGCGTCAGACGGAAGGGGAGCGCTGAAATGGCCGAAAGCTCGATCGCCGTGACACGTTCGCGCGCCAAGAATTCCGAGACCGATCTCGGTCCTCGCCACGCCGGCGGCGCCACGCGCTGGTGGATCCTGGCGCTCCTCGTCACCGCCGTGGCGCTGACGCTGTTCCCGTTCTTGCTGGCGGCGATGAACGCCGTCAAATCGCCGACCGACTATGGCGCCAACGGGCCGCTCGGCCTGCCGCGCAGCTTCGATCTCTCGGCGCTGTTCACCTTCTGGGCCGGCGTCGATTTCGGCCGCAAGCTCTTCAACAGCGCGTTGATCAGCGGCGTCGTCGCCATCGTCGCCGTGGCGCTCAGCTTGCTCAACGCCTACGCCATCGGCATCGGCAAGATCCGCGGCCGCAACTGGATCCTGGTGCTGTTCCTGATGGGCGTGATGGTGCCGCAGGAATCGCTCGTCTATCCGATCTACTACCTGTTCAAGTCGGTCGGCCTCTACGACACCAAGACGTCTGTCATCATCGTCTTCGCCGTGCTGCAGAGCGCCTTCGGCACCTATCTGCTGTCGGCAGTGATGACGGCGTTCCCGCGCGAGATCATCGAGGCGGCGCAGATGGACGGCGCCAACAAGTTCCAGGTGCTCTGGCATGTCGTCATGCCGGTGCTGCGCCCGACGCTGATGGTGCTCGGCACCTTCTTCTTCATCTGGACCTGGAACGAGTTCCTGCTGCCGCTGGTGCTATTGATCTCGAACGACAACCAGACGGTCTCGGTCGCGATGGGAACGCTGCGGGGGCAATACACCAGCGATCCCACCACGAGCGCCGCCGCGGCGCTGCTCGGCATCGTGCCGACGGTGCTGTTCTTCCTCGTCTTTCAGCGCAGCCTGATGCGCGGCATCACGGTCGGCGCCATCAAGTAGCGCGTTTTCGAGCGAAGTGGATGCCGGTTCGCGTGAAGAAAACGCGATTGGACAAAGGGCTAGATCATTTCTTCGTTTCCGCGAAACGAGGAAATGATCTAGCGCCGGCCGCCCTTCAGAACGAGCCGAACAGGCCGCCGAGCAGGATGACCGCGACGAGGGCGATCATCGCGCCGACGATGCCGACCATGACGATGTCGCGATAGCCCTCGCGATGGCTGACGCCGCAGACGGCGAGCAGCGTCACCACCGCGCCGTTGTGCGGCAGGCTGTCGAGCGTGCCGGACGCCATCACGGCGACGCGGTGGAGCAGGGCCGGGTCCATGCCGATGGCGGCGGCGCGCTCCAGATAGGTCGGGCCGAGCGCGTCGAGCGCGATGGTGAGGCCGCCGGAGGCCGAGCCGGTCAGGGCGGCGAGGATGTTGGTCGCGGCGGCAAGCGAGACGAGCGGTCCGCCGCCGATGCCGAGCACCCAGTCGCTGACGACCTGGAAGGCCGGCATCGCCGCCACCACCGCGCCGAAGCCGACGAGGCTCGCGACGCTGAGTACCGGCAGCACGGAGGCGTTGGCGCCGGCGTCGATGGTGGCCCGCACCGCCGGAAGGCGGCGGAAATTGATCGCCAGCGCGACGACGATGGCGCTGGCGAGCGCGGTGATCACCGCCCAGACGCCGCCGACGCCGGCGAGCGAGGTCTCGCCGAAGCGGGGCTCGGCCAGGAAGGCGAGGTCGAGACGCGGCAGGATCTCCAGCGACATCGTCATGTTGACGAGAATGACGACGACGAGCGGCAGCGCCGCGAGGAAGAGCGACGGCGCCGCGGCGCTCCGCTCGCCGCGCGAAAGCTCGGCGGTGTCGAACTCGTGCGCTGCGGCCGCCCGTTCGCGCAGGCCGTCCTCCTTGTTGGCGGTGTCGACCGTCGTCGTGCCGCCAAAGCCTTCGCCGGCTTTTCGCGCTGCCGTCTCGACCCGGCCGAGCCAGGCCATGCCGAAGACCAGCATGATGATCGAGGCGATGATGCCGAGGCCGGGGGCGGCAAAGGGCGTGGTGCCGAAGAACGGCATCGGGATGGCGTTCTGGATCGAGGGCGTGCCTGGGAAGGCCGACATGGTGAAGGTCGAGGTGCCGAGCGCGATCGCCGCTGGCATCAGCCGGCGGGGTACATTCGCGACGCGGAAGACCTGCCCCGCCATCGGCGCCAGCACGAAGAAGGCGACGAACAGGCTGACGCCGCCGAAGGTGACGATGGCGCCGGCGAGCACCACGGCGAGCACGGCGCGACCCTCGCCGAGCCTCTTGATCATCGCGTCGGCGATGACCGTCACCGAGCCGCTGTCCTCCATCAGCTTGCCGAACAGCGCGCCGAGCAGGAAGAGCGGGAAGAACTGCGCCAGGAACTGCGCGGCGCTTCCCATGAAGGTCTGCGTCCAGTGGGCGAGCAGCGGTTCACCGGAGAACAGCGCCGCGACGAGGGCGGCGAGCGGCGCGAGCAGCAGCACGGTCCAGCCGCGGAAGGCGAGGCCGACGAGGAGCGCGAGGCCGAGGACGATGCCAAGCAGTCCCATGCTCAGCACTCCTGCAGCAGGACGTCGATATCGGCGCTGGAGCGCTCGCCGATATCGTCGCCATGGTCGTCGAGGAATTCCGTCGCCGCGCGCCGGCCCTCGTCGCGCAGCATGGTGAGGAAGGCCCATTCGGCGTTGAGCTTGGAGGAATGGCCGAGATCGGTCATCAGATCGGTCATGATCCGATGGGTGCGCATGCCGGCCCAGCGCGCGCCTTCGGGTGTCGCCGGCGTCGCCATCTCGCGCATAGCGCGATCATGCGCAGTTCCTTCATCAGGGCAGCGTTGAACGATATCTCGTTGAGCCGGTTCAGGATTTCTGACGCCGTGCGCGGCGTGCCCGGCCGTTCGCGCGGGTTGATCTGGACGAGAATCGTATCGAGCGCGTCGCTCTCGCGGATCAGCGGCGTGATCGTCGGGTTGCCGACATAGCCGCCGTCCCAATAGGGATCGCCGTCGATTTCGACCGCCTGGAACATGGTCGGCAGGCAGGCGGAGGCGAGCAGGACGTCGGGCGTGATCTCCTTGTTGCGGAAGATGCGGCCGCGTCCGGTGCGGACATTCGTCGCCGTGACGAAGATCTTGATCGGCGCCTTGGCGAGGCGATCGAAATCGACGCTCTCGGCCAGGATGTCGGTCAGCGGATTGTAGCCCATGGGGTTCAGGTCATAGGGCGAGAACATCCTCGCCATCAGATCCATGGTGAGGAAGGCGGGCGAACCGTCGAGCGACCAGTTACCCATGATCTTGTCGAGCGGGCTGCGCTGCAGCGGGCTCATCGTGCCGGCCTTGGCGACGCGCTCCCAGAAATCGTGCAGCGCGGCGCGGGCGCCATCGGCGCCGCCAAGCGTCCAGCCGGAGGTCATGACGACGGCGTTCATGGCGCCGGCCGAGGTGCCCGAGACCGCCTCGATCTTCAGCCAGGGCTCCTCGAGCAGCCGGTCGAGAACGCCCCAGGTGAAGGCGCCGTGCGCGCCGCCACCCTGCAGGGCGAGGTCGATCTGGCGCGGCTCCGAGGCCTGCCTGTCCGAAATGGCTGATGGCATGTCCGTTCCCCCGGTGCGCGGGCGGATCGCCCATCCCTTGCCAATATCAGAGACACGCGAACTGCCAAGAGCACAGCGTTCCCCGACGTGAACCTAGCGTCCCAAGATCACCGTTGTGAGACGCTTCAATTTGTCGTTGCAAGAGGCATGCCGCGGGGAAGAGGGGTCAGGAGGGGCGGGTCGCCTCCATCTCGATGCGGGCAGCGCGGCGGGTGGAGACGATAAAGGCGACGACGAAGGCGGCCGTCAGCAGCAGGACGATGGTCGGGGCCGGGGCGCTGTCGAGGAAGAAGCTCAGATAGACGCCGCCGAGCGAGGCGATGACGGCGATCGCGGTTGCCAAGAGCAGCATGGCGCTGAACTTCTTCGTCAGCAGGAAGGCGATGGCGCCGGGCGAGACCAGCATGGCGATGGCGAGGATGATGCCGACCGCCTTCAGCGCGCCGACGATGGCGAGCGACAGGATCGCCAGCAGGCCGTAGTGCAGCCAGTTGACCCGGAGACCGACGACGCGCGCCTGGATCGGATCGAAGGCATGCAGCAGCAGGTCGCGCCACTTGACCGCGAGGATGCCGGTGATGAGAAGCGCGATCAGCCCGCTCTCGAGAATGTCCCGCCAGCCCACGCCGAGCATGTCGCCGAACAGGATGTGGTCCAAGTGAACGTCGGTCTCGATCTTTGTGTAGAGCACGATGCCGAGGCCGAACATGCCGGAGAACACGATGCCCATCACCGTATCCTGCTTGATGCGGCTGTTCGCCTTCAGATAGCCGCTGGCGAGCGCACAGCCCATGCCGGCGACGAAGGCGCCGACGGCAAGCGGCGCTCCGACGATATAGGCGACGACGACGCCGGGCAGCACGGCATGCGAGATGGCGTCGCCCATCAGCGACCAGCCCTTCAGCACGAGATAGCAGGAGAGCAGCGCCGTCGGCACTGCGACGAGGGCCGAGATGATGAGCGCGTTCTGCATGAACGCGAACTGGAGGGGTTGCAGCAGCGTGTCGATCATGATGCCGTTTCCAGGGCTTCCGCCGCGCGGCGGCGGGCGGCGAGCAGGCCGTGCTTGGGGGCGAGGAGGAAAGCCAAGAGGAAGATCAGCGTCTGCAGCACGACGATGATGCCGCCCGTCGCGCCGTCGAGGAAATAGCTCGCATAGGCGCCGACGAAACTGGTCACGGCGCCGACGGCGACGCTGATCGCGAGCAGGCGCGGGAAGCGGTCGGTGAGCAGATAGGCGGTGGCCCCCGGCGTCACCACCATGGCGATGACCAGGAAGGCGCCGACCGTCTGCAGCGCCGCGACGGTGCAGGCCGAGAGCAGGGTGAAGAACAGGATCTTCAGGAAGGTCGGGTTGAGGCCGATCGAGCGGGCGTGACTCTCGTCGAAGAAGGTGACCATCAGGTCCTTCCACTTCACCATCAGGATCGCCAGCGAGACGAAGCCGATGATGGCGAGCTGCAGCGTGTCCTCCGGCGTGATGGCGAGGATGTTGCCGAGCACGATGGTCTGGATGTTCACTGATGTCGGCGACAACGACACCATGAACAGGCCGAGGCCGAAGAAGCCGGTGAAGATCAGCCCGATGATGGCGTCTTCCTTCAGCTTGGTGCGCTGGTTGAGGAACAGCATGGCGGCGGCGGCGAGGCCGCCGGAGAAAAAGGCGCCGATCGAGAACGGCAGGCCCAGCATGTAGGCGCCGGCGACGCCCGGCACGATCGAATGCGAAAGCGCGTCGCCGATCAGCGACCAGCCCTTCAGCATCAGATAGGCGGAGAGGAAGGCGCAGACGCCGCCGACCAAGGCGCTGACCCACATGGCGTTCAGCATGTAGCCATAGGCGAACGGCTCGAGGAGGGTCGCGATCACGGTTGCGCCTCCAGCCGCTCGCCGACGGGCTGGAGCAGCAGCGGGCTCTCGTCGTCGGTCAGGATGTCGATCGACCCGCCGGCGAGGTCGGCGTCGAGCACGACATGGCGCAGCACGCCGCCGAAGGTCTTTTCCAGATTGGCGCGGGTAAACGTCTCGCGCGTCGGGCCATGGGCGAGCACGGTGCGGTTCAAAAGCACGGCGCGATCGCAGAATTCCGGTACGCTGCCGAGATTGTGGGTCGAGACCAGCATGACGCGGCCCTCGTCGCGCAGGCCCCGCAGCAGTTCGATGATCGCCGCTTCGGTCTGCACGTCGACGCCGGTGAAGGGTTCGTCGAGCAGGATGACGCGGCCGTCCTGCGCCAGCGCGCGGGCGAGGAAGACGCGCTTCCGCTGGCCTCCGGAAAGCTCGCCGATCTGGCGCTTGCGCATCGCGCTCATGCCGACCCGTTCCAGCGCGTCGGCGACCGCTTCGTGGTCGCGCGCCTTGGCGAGGCGCATCATGCCCATGTGGCCGTAACGCCCCATCATCACGACGTCCTCGACGAGGACCGGAAAGTTCCAGTCGACGTCCTCGCTCTGCGGCACATAGGCGACGAGGTTCTGCCGGAGCGCCTTCTCGACCGGCTGGCCGAGGATGGTGATCGAGCCGCGCGAGACGCGGACGAAGCCCATGATCGCCTTGAAGAGCGTGGACTTGCCGCTGCCGTTGACGCCGACCAGCGCCGTGATCGTGCCGGTCGGGATGGAGAAGCTGGCGTCGCGCAGCGCCGTGTGGCCGTTGCGATAGGTGACCGTCGCGCCTGCGACCGCGATGCCGGCGGCGAGCGCCGAACGGGAGGGAAGGGGCGCGTTCATTCGCCGAGTACCGGGTTTTCGACGATGCCGTTGGCGATCGTCTCGGAGGTGACGCGCAAGAGATCGAGATAGGTCGGCACCGGGCCGTCCGCCTCGCTGAGGCTGTCGACATAGAGCACGCCGCCATAGGCAGCGCCGGTCTCGCGCGCCACCTGCTTGGCCGGATTGGCCGAGATCGTGCTTTCGCTGAAGACGACGGGGATCTTGTTGGCGCGCACCGCGTCGATGACCTTGCGCACCTGCTTCGGCGTGCCCTGCTGGTCGGCGTTGATCGGCCAGAGATAGAGCTCCTTCAGGCCGAAATCGCGCGCGAGATACGAGAACGCGCCTTCGCTCGAAACGAGCCAGCGCTTCTCTTCCGGAATGGCGGCGAGCGCGTCGCGGATTGGCGCGACCGTGGCGTCGATCTTCGCCTTGTAGGCCTCGGCATTCGCCTTGTAGGTCTCGGCGTTGGCCGGGTCGTATTTCACGAAGGCGTCGCGGATGTTGTCGACGTAGAGACGCGCCGCGGTGGGCGACATCCAGGCATGCGGGTTGGGCTTGCCGGAATAGGGCCCTTCCGAAATGCCCATCGGCTCGACGCCGGCCGAGATCGTCGCCTGCGGCACACCGTCGAGATTGGCGAAGAATTTCTCGAACCAGAGTTCGAGGCCGAGCCCGTTCCAGAGGATCAGCTGCGCGTCCTGCGCCTTCACGATGTCGCCCGGCGTCGGCTGGTAATTATGGATCTCGGCGCCCGGCTTGGTGATGGATTCCACGATCGCGGCATCGCCGGCGACGTTCTGGGCCATGTCGGCGATGATGGTGAAGGTCGTGACCGCCTTGAAGGGTTTTTGGCCTTCGGCGGCCCGGGTCTCTTCGGCAGCGAATGCATGGCCCGGCAGCGCCGCCGAGGAGAGGGCGGTTGCCACGAGCAGTCCGGACAGGGCGAAGAGAAGGCGGCGACGCACGCGGTCGAGCATGTTTTCCATTTCCTGATGCTGCAATTGCGAATTATTCGCAGTCACGTTTGCACGGCAGAAGCGCAATTGCAACTCATTCGCAAAAAGAATGACGTAGCGATGACATGGGGTGGGAGTGATGGCGGGAGGCGAGGAGGGTGAGGGGACCGGAGTGAGGCCCGGAATGCAGGATCGAAGGGCGGCGTGCCGTTCTGGGCCTCTGCCTGAGTGTCTGGTCCGGAATGTTGGGACTTAGGTGGAAGCCGGCCTCCTTCTTGAACCTCCCCCTTGAGGGGGGGGCGAAAACGCCCTTCGCGTTTTCGGGAGGGGGGAGTTCGCGGAGTCTGCGGCAAGCCTGACGAAGAACCCCTCCCCAAGACCGCCTGATGGCGGTCTTGACCCTCCCTCAAGGGGAGGGTTCCAGGCCGGTTCCTGGCCAGAGATGCGCGAGGGGTCACCTTGAGGCGAGAGGTGAAGGGCCCTCGTTGAGGCGCTGAAGTCTGGTTCACCCTCCGCCGTCATCCCTGCGAAAGCAGGGATCCATGCCTCGGCGCCGCTCGCGCCGACGCTCGTGGCTCGGCGACAAATCCGTGTTTGTCGCTGCGCGACCCCGCTCCGCTGCGCCAGGCGGCCGACTGTCCCGCTGCTGACAGATGGATCCCGGATCTCCGCTTCGCTGCGTCCGGGATGACGGCGAGCGGGCGGGGGAAATTGCGGGCCAGATACTCAGGTCGCGGCAAGGGCGCGTCAGGCGGGCGGGCGGAAAGGAGAACAACCGACCTTGCGAATCCATGGGCCTGACGACAAAGGTGGGTCGGGCTTACCGCTGAGACGACAGGGACCGGGACATGCAGCAGACCTCACAGCAACAGGCCATGCTGGCCATGCTGGATCGCGCGCCGATGGGCATCGCGCATTACTGGCTCTTCCTGCTGTCGACCGGCGGCACCATGCTCGGCGGCGTTTCCGTCTTCACGCTCGGCGTCGCCCTGCCGCTGCTGGTCCAGAGCTTCGCAATAAACGCCGCGATGCAGGGCCTGCTCGGCGCGGCTTTGCTCGCCGGCGCGGTTCCGGGCGCCGCACTCGGCGGCCCGCTCGCCGACCGCTTCGGGCGCAAGCCGCTGATGCTCATCGACACGCTGGTGATGATGGCAGGCGCGCTGATCGCTGTCTTCGCCGGCGACGCCACCATCCTGATGCTCGGCCTCTTCGTGTTCGGCGTCGGCGTCGGCATCGACTATCCGGTATCGAGCACCTATGTCGCCGAGTGGATGCCGGCCGCGGCGCGCAGCCGGATCATGGTTGCGACGATCACCTTCCAGGCGGTCGGCTTCATGCTGGCGGCGGCGCTGACGGCCGCGATCCTCGCCGTCGTCGACGCCACCGACGCGTGGCGCGGCTTCATGGCGACGCTGGCGGCCCTTCCGCTGCTGTTTCTTCTCGGCCGCCTCTTCACGCCGGAGAGTGCGCGCTGGCTGATGAGCCGGGGGCGAAACCGCGAGGCGGCGCGGTCGATCGGCGCGGTGATCGCCGCCGACCGGGCGAAGCTCGCGGAGATGGGGGCCGCGGCGGCCGAGGCCGTGCATCTGGTCGCCAAGACGCCGGAGGCGGTGAAATCCGACGGCATCGCCGCGCTGTTCGGCAGCGCCTATCGCCGCCGCACCTGGCTCGCCTGCGTGCCGTGGTTCCTGATGGATATCGCCTCCTACGGCATCGGCCTCTTCACCCCAATGCTGCTGGCGGACCTGCATTTCGGCTCGGCCCGCAGCGGGGCGGTGCTTGCCGATTTCTCGGAGATCGGCGGCTCCTCGCTGATCGACATCTTCCTGCTGGTCGGCTTCCTGGCGGCGTTCTGGGTCATCCCGCGCTATGGCCATCTGCGCCCGCAGGTCTATGGCTTCCTCGGCATGACCGCCGGCATGCTGGTCCTGGTCGCGGCGCTCTGGGCCGGTGGTCCCGCCCATCCGTCCGTCGCCGTCATATTCGCCGGCTTCATCCTGTTCAACCTCGCCATGAATGTCGGGCCGCATTCGACCACCTTCGCGCTGCCGGCGGAACTGTTCCCGACGCAGCTGCGCGGCGCCGGCTCGGGCTTCGCCTCGGCCTCGGCCAAGGTGGGCGCGGCGCTCGGCGCCTTCCTGCTGCCGATCGTCAAGGCGGAATACGGGCTTTCGGCCGTGCTGCTGCTGGTGGCGGGCGTCAGCCTTCTCGGCGCGCTCGTGACGGCGGTGCTGGTCGAGGAACTGGGCGGCGCGGCGAGCCTGGAGCAGCGGCACGGGCCGGACGCTCAGCCGGCCGCTTCGGACGGCAAGGCGGCGCTCAGATCAGCTTGAGGCCGCGAAAGCTCGCATGGCCCTGGCGGCCGACGATGATGTGATCATGCACGGCGATGCCGAGCGGGCCGGCGATCTCGACGATCGTCTTGGTCATCTCGATGTCGGCGCGCGACGGCGTCGGGTCGCCGGAAGGATGGTTATGGGCGAGCACCAGGGCGGTGGCCGATAGTTCCAGCGCCCGCTTCACCACCTCGCGCGGATAGACCGGCGTGTGGTCGACGGTGCCGACCTGCTGGACCTCGTCGGCGATCAGCACGTTCTTGCGATCGAGGAAGAGGATGCGGAACTGCTCCTTTTCCTCATACGCCATGGCGGCGCGGCAATAGTCGACCACGGCGCTCCACGAGCCGAGCAGCGGCCGTTGGCGCACCGCGCCGCGGGCATAGCGGGTGGCGGCGGCATGCACGAGCTTCAGATGCGTGGCGACGGAGGCGCCGACGCCGGGAATTTCAGTGAGCCGCGCCTCGGGCGCCGCCAGAACGTCGGAAAACGTGCCGAAACGGGCCAGCAGCGCCTTGGCGATCGGCTTGGTGTCGCGGCGCGGCAGGGCTTGGAACAGGATCAGTTCCAGCAGCTCATAATCGGCGATCGCCTCGGCGCCGCCATCGCGAAAACGCGTCTTCAGCCGTTCGCGATGCCCCAGGAAATGGGGCGGATCGTTGGGGTTTTCGGAAAACCCGCTCATGCCCCTGTCGGGTAGGGCGGGCAGCCGTAGCCGCGCGGCGACAGGGTGAACACCTCGCAACCGGTCTCGGTGACGCCGACCGTGTGCTCGAACTGGGCCGACAGCGAACGGTCGCGGGTGACGGCGGTCCAGCCGTCGCGCAGCACCTTCACATGCGGTCGGCCGAGATTGATCATCGGCTCGATGGTGAAGATCATGCCGGGGCGCAGCTCGACGCCCTCGCCGGGATTGCCGTAGTGCAGGATGTTCGGCGTGTCGTGGAAGACCTTGCCGACGCCATGGCCGCAGAAATCGCGCACGACGCTGCAGCGCTCGGCCTCGGCGAAGGACTGGATCGCGTAGCCGATGTCGCCGGTGGTGTTGCCGGGCTTCACGGCGGCGATGCCGCGCATCAGCGATTCATAGGTCACCTCGACGAGGCGCACGGCGGCGCGCTTGACGTCGCCGACCAGGTACATCCGGCTCGAATCGCCATACCAGCCGTCGAGGATGTAGGTGACGTCGACATTGACGATGTCGCCGTCCTTGAGCGGCTTGTCGTCGGGAATGCCGTGGCAGACGACATGGTTGATCGAGGTGCAGGTCGACTTGGTGTAGCCGCGATAGCCCAGCGTCGCCGGCAGCGCGCCATGGGCGGCGCCGAATTCGTAGACGTAGCGGTCGATCTCGTCCGTCGCCACGCCCGGCTTGACGATCTCGGCGAGGCCGTCGAGGCAGGCCGCCGCCAGCTGGCCGGCGCGGTGCATGGCGGCGAAGGCCTCCTTGCCATAGAGGCGGATCTGCCCCGTGTTCTTCAGCGGGGTGGCGTCGGCGTCGACATAGGTGACCATCTGGGAACTCCGTGCCCCGTCAGCACACCATTCTGCGGCCTCGGGAACAAGTCTGATAATGAAGGTTTATCCCCGATCTGGCGTATCGGGCGGCGAGTTACAAGAGTTTTCGCGCCGGAGTGACCGCGCCGCGACGCTGCGACGCCGCTACGCCGCCTCATTGTCGGTCGGCACGACCGTGAGCCGGACCCCCAGCGCGGCCAAGAGCAAGAGTATGTCCACGCTCTGCCATCATCCTGAGGTGCTTCGCGGGAGCGAAGCCTCGAAGGAGGATCCAGCGGACCCCGCCGCTCATGACAAGCGAGTTCCCTGGACCCTCCTTCGAGGCCCGGCTGCGCCGGGCACCTCAGGATGATGGTTGAGATTTGCCAATGCAGTCTGCAGAGGATGTCTCCGATGGGCGACATTCGCTGCCCGCGATGCTTTCGCCGCGCCCGCGCTCCCTTGAGCGGCCGGCGCCGGGGCGCTAAACCGGGCGGATACCGATGGAGTTTGCGAATGGCTGAGCCTACCCCGGAAGCCGTGCCTGTCGTCACCGCCGCGATCCTCGTCATTGGCGACGAGATCCTGTCGGGACGGACCAAGGACAAGAACATCGGCTATATCGCCGAATACTGCACCAATATCGGCATCGACATCCGCGAAGTCCGGATCGTGCCGGATGTCGAAGCGGAGATCGTCGCGGCGGTGAACGCGCTCCGCGCCCGCTATGACCATGTCTTCTCGACCGGCGGCATCGGACCGACGCATGACGACATCACGGCGGATTCGATGGCCAAGGCGTTCGGCGTCCCCATCGACCATGATCCGCGCGCCGTCGCCATCCTGACCGACCATTATGCGGCCGGGCAGCTGAACGAGGCGCGGATGCGCATGGCCCGCATTCCGGCCGGCGCCGACCTGATCTTGAACAAGGTCTCCAAGGCGCCCGGCTTCACGCTCGAAAACGTGCATGTCATGGCCGGTGTGCCGTCGATCATGCAGGCGATGTTCGACGAGGTCGCCGCCAAGATCCCGACCGGCGCCAAGATGCTGTCGCGCACCGTGCCGGTCGGCATGGGCGAGGGGCGGATCGCCAAGCAGCTCGGCGAGATCCAGCTCGAGTTTCCCGACGTCTCGATCGGCAGCTATCCGAAGATGCTCGACGGGTCGTTCGCCACCGACGTCGTGCTGCGCTCGCGCGACGCCGCCCGCCTCGACGAGGCGGCCCAGACCGTCGAGAAGATGGTCGCAGCCATGATGCAGGCGAATAGCTGACATGTCGGCAATTTCTGTGGATCGCGCGCCGATTCGATTGCATGACGGCAAGCCCCGGCACACACGTTCCGCTCCATTCACGCGCAGGAGACAATGATGGTCGATGCTCGCAGCGACAAGGCGTTTCCCGTATCCTGGGATCAGTTCCACCGGGATGCGCGGGCGCTGACCTGGCGCCTTTCGGGCGACCAGAAGTGGCAGGCGATCGTCTGCGTGACGCGCGGCGGCCTCGTGCCGGCGGCGATCGTGGCGCGCGAGCTCGGCATCCGCATGATCGAGACGATCTGCGTCGCCTCCTATCATGACTACAAGGAGCAGGGCTCGCTCAAGGTGCTGAAGCCGGTCAGCCAGGAGATCATCGATCTCGGCGGCGGCGAGGGCGCCGGCGTCCTGGTCATCGACGATCTCGTCGATACCGGCCGCACCGCCCGCCTCGTGCGCGACATGCTGCCGAAGGCGCACTACGCGACGCTCTATTCCAAGCCCATGGGCCGCCCCGTTGTCGACACCTTCATCACCGAAGTGTCACAGGATACGTGGATCTATTTCCCGTGGGACATGGGTCTCGCCTTTCAACCGCCGATCGTCGGCTAGGAGACAAACAAATGACCGAACCGAACGAACCCGCCGACGAGGATTTCGAGGCCTTTGCCGAAGAGTATGAGGAGCATCGCGACGCCCTCTACGACCTGATCTCGGACTATGCCGACAACGAGCAGCTCGATGACGGCCTGCTCGCCGCCATGGTGCTCGATCTCGCCGTCTCCCTGCGCATGATCGGCTACGCCAACAGCGTCGAGAAGCCGTCCGTCAGCGGCCTGAAGCTGGAACTCGACCGCTTCAGCAAGGACGCGGAAGAGCATGCGCGTTCCGCCAAGCAGGACGCTGAGAGCTTCATCGCCGAAGTCAAGGCGCAGCGCGAAGAGGGCGAAGGCGAGGCCTGATCGGCTACGCTTCGCTTGAGTTTGAACGGCGGCGCCATCGAATGGCGCCGCCGTTTTTTTGTTTTCAGTTCCGCTACCCGCGCGTCACCATGGCGATGCCGATCGCGATCGGGATGATGCCGAGGCAGTCGACCAGGCTGACCGGCTCGCGGAATACCAGCCAGCCGAAGAAGAGGCCGAGTGGCGGCATCAGGAAATGCAGCGACGACGCCTCGGTGGCCGTCTTCTTCCGCAGGAGTCGAAACCAGAGCAGGTAGCCGCCGATCGACGTCACGACCACCAGATAGAGCCAGCCGCCGATGAGCGCCGGTGTCAGACGGACATCGCCGAGGCTCTCGGTTGCGAGCGCCAGGGGCAGCAGCAGGATCCCGGCCGAGAGTGATTGGATCGCCGTGCCGGTCCAGAGATCGCCGCCGGGCTTCAGCTTCTTGAACAGGATGGTGCCGCCGACCAGCGCCACCAGCGCGGCCAGCACCAGCAGCGTGCCGTGCCAGTCCTCCGCACCGCCCACGAGCCGCGAGCGCAGCACGATGCCGACGCCGATCATGCCGAGGAGCAGCCCGCCGAGCTTCAGCGGCGAAAGTCGCTCGCCCAGAACCGGGCTGGCGACCAGCGCGGTCAAAAGCGGATTGGCGCTGATCAGTACGGCCGTGAAGGCGGAGGATACCGTCCGCATGCCGGAGTAGCTGAGGCCGAGATAGAGCGCGCCGTTGAGGGCGCCGAGAACGACCCAGCTCGCGGTCGTGCGCCGGTCCGGCCATGACGGTCGACCGACGAGCGCGGCCAGACCGAACAGGAACAGGCCGGCGACCAGGAAGCGGCTCGACAGTAGGATCAGAGGCGGACAGTCCGGCAGGGCAAGCTTCCCCGCCGCGAAGGCCGAGCTCCAGATCAGGCAGAAGAGCGCGATCAGCCCGAGATCGGCGAGGCTGCCGCCGCGCCCCATAGGGATCGGTGTCACGGCTGCTGGGGTTGCCACTCTATCGGTCATGCTCTGTCTGCCTGCTGGTTGAAACGCCGGCCGCGGCCGGGCTCCAAGGCAGTAGGCGTTCTGTCAGCCATTTGGAAATTCGATGTTTGGATGATATTCATTCGATAAATCGATGCCCAAGGAGGCCTCGCCATGTTCGACCTCGATCTGCTCAAGACCTTCGTCTCCGTCGTCGATGCCGGCGGATTCACCCGCGCCGGCGAGCGCGTGCATCGCACCCAGTCGACGATCAGCCAGCAGATCCGCAAGCTCGAGGACCTGGCGGGAGCGCCGCTTCTGGTCCGCGAGGGCAAGGGCGTCGCGCTGACGCTCGAAGGCGAGCGGCTGCTCGGCTATGCCCGCCGCATCCTGGCGCTGTCGGAGGAGGCGCGCAGCGTCGTCGGCGCGTCTTTCGCCTCCGAGCATGTCCGTCTCGGGCTCACGGAGGATTTCGCCGTTGCCGAACTGACCGGGCTGGTCGCGCAGTTCGCGCGACTGCGGCCGGAATGCCGGCTCGATGTCCGCTGCGATCTCTCCGTCGAGCTGGAGCGGGGGCTGGAGCGCGGCGACCTCGACATTGTGCTGATGAAGCGCGACGCCGGCGGCGGCCCGGCCGAAGGCGTCTGGCCGGAGACGTTGGTCTGGGTCGGCGCGCGCGATGTCGACTGGAAGAGCGTCGATCCGGTGCCGCTGATCGCCTTCCCGCAAAGCTGCCGCTATCGCGACCGCGCCGTGCATGCGCTGGAAAGCTCCGGTCGGCGCTGGCGCATCGCCTATGAGAGCGCCAGCCTGATCGGCATCGAAGCGGCGATCTCCGGCGGGCTCGGCGTCGCGCTGGTCGAGGCGCGGGCGGTGCGGCCGGGCTATGTCGTCCTGTCGGGAGGCGGGTTCTTGCCCGTCCCGCCGACGGAGCTGGCGCTTCGGGTCGCCTCGGGCGCGCGCCGTCCCGTGCGGGATCTCGCCGATCTCGTCATCGCCTTTTGCGAGCGGGAAGGGCTGGCGCGCGCCGCCTGAGGCGCGTCAGGCGTGAAGCGTCAGGCCTCGATCGAGAGCGACAGGCCGATCGCCTTGCCATTGCCGTCGATCGCGCTGAACACGGTCAGGCCGTCGACGCTCTCTTCCCGCCACGAGGCGATCGCGCCGGCGCGGATGTGCAGGTGCATGTCCGCTTCCATCGCGTTCAGGAAGCCATGGCTGAACGAGACGCTGGTGAGCGTGCCGGTCCAGCGGTGCTCGACGCCGTGCTTCACCGCCTTGAGCGTGACGGGCTTGCCGGCTGCTTCCGCCGCCTTTAGCGGGCCATCGGCGGGCCCGTCGCCGGGGCCGGGGCGGGCCGCCGGCGGCGCGGCGTCGAGCGGCGTGCGGGCAAGGCCCTCCAGCGCGGCGTCGAAGCGCTCGAGCCCGTCCAGCGCGGTCATCTTGGCGATGGTGTTGCCGTCCGCGTCGAAGATCTCGATGAAGGGCAGGACGTTCTTCATCACCATCTGGTCGGTGACGATTTTGGCGATCGCCGCGAGCTCGAACCGCGTCTCGCGCGCGGGGCCGCGCAGCACGGCGAAGCCATTGTCGAGCTCGACGCTGTCGATCGCGCCGAGGCCTTCCAGCAGCGCACCGTCGGCGCGCACGCCGAGGATCATGTTGCCGATCGCCGGCACGCGGCTCAGGACGGCGAACGGGTCGAGCGCGAGCGCCTGGCGATGCGAAACGGGTTCAGTCACGGGTTCGGTCATGGGAGCACCTTCTTTGGCTCGTCGTCGAATGTCGGTCGGGCGAGCCGTCGTGGTGCCACGAATCCCCCGCGCCGGATGTAGCAGCGGGACGCAACCGATTTGAAGGGGAATTTCGCGCGATGCGTCGAGGAGCCCGCCGCAGGAACGCGGTTCGCGGGAATAAATCGTTATGAAACAAGGTGTTGGGAGATTTCGGCAGTCCTTGCCGAAGGCGCGTTTGGCGCCGCGTAGGCGCCTGGTGCGGGCGGCGGGGATCGAACCCGCATGACCGAAGTCGAGCGATTTTAAGTCGCTTGCGTCTACCAGTTTCGCCACGCCCGCAGCGGCGGCTTTCTGCCATCTCTGGCGCGCGATGGATAGCCAAATCGCGCGGAGCGAGAGCCGGTTGTGCAAATCGGCTCTCGCAGGGCGGTAACCGCCCTTCGCTCACGCGGTCGCCGGCTTGCTGCCGCGCTCCGCCGTCCGAACAATGGCGTCGATCACCGTTGCGTCGAGTTCGGCCGGCAGGTCATGGCCCATGCCGTCGAGGAGCAGAAGCTCGGCGCCGGGGATGGCTGCCGCCGTGTCCTCGCCGCAGGCCGGCGGGATCAGCGGATCGTCCGTGCCGTGAATGACGAGGGCCGGGACCTGGATGGTCGCGAGCCGCGCCCGCCGGTCGCCAGTGACGGCGATCGCCGCGATCTGCCGGGCGGAGCCGGCCGGGTCATAGGCGCATCGAAGCTCGCCGAGAAGGAACTCGCGATGGAGCGCTTCGTCGAACGGGTGGCCGGCGATACGTT
The DNA here is from genome assembly GCF_016629525.1 of Kaistia sp. 32K. Taxonomy (GTDB): domain Bacteria; phylum Pseudomonadota; class Alphaproteobacteria; order Rhizobiales; family Kaistiaceae; genus Kaistia. Next base: position 3,029,200 of record NZ_AP024269.1, on the reverse strand, counting down.
TCGCGAAGGCGAGCCGTGCCGCCAGATAGCCGGCCTCGTCGGCGAAGGGGTCGGGCGTCGGGCGCATCATCATCGCCATCACGTCCGGCGCGGCCGAGGGAAGCGCCGGATTGCCGGTGCCGGACATGATCGAGGTCAGCGACAGCACGCGATCCGGATATTCGCTGGCCACGATCTGGGCGATCATACCGCCCATCGAGCGGCCGACGACATGCGCCCGCGAGATCGCCAGCGCATCGAGAAGGCCGATCGCGTCGGCGGCCATTTCGTGGAGGGTGTAGGGCACGGCCGGCCGTCGTCCCGCCCCGAGCTCGGCGGCAAGCGCACCGAAGTCCGGAGCCGGATGATCGGAAAAATGGGTCGAGCCGCCGGCGTCGCGATTGTCGAAGCGGATGACGCGATAGCCGCGCCGCGCCAACGCCTCGCAGAACGACAGGGTCCAGCGGATCCGCTGGGTACCGAGGCCGGAGATGAGCAGGATCGCCTCGGCGGCATCGTCGCCGAAGCTGTCATAGGCCAGGTCGATGCCGTTGGCTTTCAGGTGGGGCATGGTCACACGCGCTTTTGCCGGGGTGAGAAGATGCCTCTATTATTACCCGGGTAAAATAGATGTCAAGCGTGACGGCGGCTGCCATGGGGAATGAGCGCGCACGATCGCCTGCGGAGGCAGTGGGCGCGGGATCTCGGGAGGGGCTTCCGGGGTGCAGCCGTTCGATTGCACGGCCGCTCTGCGTGCTTCGAGACGGCCCTGCGGGCCCCTCAGCATGATGAGGGTGGCGTTTTGCAGAGGCCTCCTGAGGGAGAGGCCGACGGCCGAAGAGACACGGAGAAAAACGGCGGTGCGTCCACCGCCGGCCGGCCCGCCCTCAGAGATCGATGTCGCCTTCCGGCGACCTGGCCTGGATCGCGGCGACGGCGGCGAGCAGGATTTCCGCGACGCGGTGCTGCTCGATCGAGGAACTGCCAACCTTGCCGGCGATCGCCGCTTTCAGCGCGCGGCGGGCGTCGTTCAGCTCCGGCACGACGCCGGGTATGTCGCGGTCCGGCCGCTCGTCGCGCAGCGCCGTCTCGCCGCGATCGAACCATTCGCGCGTCCGCGCGATCCGGCGGCCGATCTTGTCGAGATGGTCGAGGATCGTGTCGGTGGCGGCGCGCCGGTCGGCGAGGTGGCGGATGCCGGCGTCCGAGATCGAATAGACGCGCTTGTTGCCCTGCGTCGCCACGGTCGCATGCCCGGCCGTCTCGATGGCGGTCAGGGTTGGATAGATGACGCCGGGGCTCGGGCTGTAGCTGCCGGATGTCAGTTCCTCGATCGCCTTGATGATCTCGTAGCCGTGGCGGGGGCCACGCTCGATCAGCGAGAGCACGACGAGGCGGAGATCGCCATCGGCGACCATCCGGCCGACGCGCAGGCCTTCGCCGCCGCGGCCGCGCACGGTGCTGCCGGGGCCGGGGAGGCGGCGGGTCGGGGTATCTCGGTCGGTCGGGGTCTGGCCCATGAGAAGGGGTCCGATATATCGTAAGGGTATCCATCGCTAGAAGCATGCAACCCCTGCGTCAAGATATATCTTACGACATGTCGCGCAATTTACGAACCCGGCATCGGCTTCGTTCCGCCTTGGGCTTTCCGGATGCGCGCTCGCATGTGTGGCGGCCGTCATTGTATGATGATGCGCCGTCCGCATGATGTCAGCGGGTCCGATCTAAAAAGAGCGACGCAGCCCCCATGGATATGCCGACTGCCATCCCGAGCCCCGCCACCAAGGAAATCCCGCTCGACGCGCGGCGCTGGCGCAAGACGCTGTTCGGCATGCTGCTCGATTCCCGCGCCCGCTTCGGCGGCAAGCGCGAGGTGATCGAGGACAACCAGCGCAAGCCGATGACCTTCGACCGCGTGCTGATCGGCGCGATGGTGCTCGGCCGGATATTTGCGCGGCGTACCCAGAAGGGCGAGCGGGTCGGCATGCTGCTGCCGAACGTCGCCACGGTGGCGCCGGCCTTCTTCGGCCTCGTCGCCTTCGGGCGCGTTCCCGCCATGCTGAATTTCTCGGCCGGCCCGAAGAACCTGCTCGTCGCCTGCAAGGCGGCCGAGATCCGGCATGTGATCTCGTCCCGGCGCTTCGTCGCCGAGGGCAAGCTGGAAGAGCTGGTGGCGGCGCTCTCGGCCCATGTCGAGATCATCTGGCTGGAGGATCTGGCGAAGACGGTTACGGGATTCGACAAGGTGCGCGGCGTCGTCTCGTCCTGGTTCGCGCGCCGGCTGCATGGCTGGTCGGGCGCCAAGCCGGACGATATCGCCGTCATCCTGTTCACCTCGGGCTCGGAAGGCGCGCCGAAGGGCGTGGCGCTGACCCACGCCAACGTGCTCTGCAATGTCGAGCAGTTCCTGCGCACGCTGGCGCTCCGGCCGGACGACTCGCTGTTCAATCCGCTGCCGGTCTTCCATTCCTTCGGCATGACGGTCGGCCTGATCGCGCCGTTCGCGATCGGCATGCGGGTGTTCTTCTATCCGACGCCGCTGCACTACAAACAGATCCCGACGCTGGTGCGCGAGAGCGGATCCACCATCCTGATCGGCACCGACACCTTCGCCGCCGGCTGGGCGCGCATGGCGGAGGCGGGGGATTTCGCCAATCTCCGCCTCGTCGTGCTCGGCGCCGAGAAGATCAAGCCGGCGACCCGCACGCTCTGGCGCGACCGCTCCGGCATCGAGCTGTTCGAAGGCTACGGCGCCACCGAGGCGGCGCCCGTCGTTTCGGCCAATACGCCGCTCTATCACAAGGACGGCACGGTCGGCCGGCTGCTGCCTGGCATGTCGTACCGGATCGAGCCGGTGCCGGGCCTGGACGAGGGTGGCCGGTTCTGGATCAAGGGACCGAACGTCATGCTCGGCTACATGCGCGACAGCGCGCCGGGCATCCTCGAGCAGACGCCGGACGGTTGGCACGATACCGGCGACATCGTCAGCCTCGACCCCGAGGGCTACATCACCATTCGCGGCCGCGCCAAGCGCTTCGCCAAGATCGGCGGCGAGATGATCTCGCTGGCCGCCGTCGAGGCCTATGCGGCGCAGGTCTGGCCCGACAACGTCCATGCCGTCGTTTCCGTGCCGGATGAGCGCAAGGGCGAGCAGCTGGTGCTGGTGACGGATCGCGTCGCGCCGGATCGCAACGCGCTGATCGCGTCGGCCAAGGCGCATGGCGTTCCGGAAATCATGGTGCCGAAGCGGATCGTCACGGTCGAGGCGTTTCCGATGCTGGCGACCGGCAAGACGGATTATCTGACTATCGCGGAGCTGGCTCGCCGGGGAGGCGCGGCAGGCGGGGAATGATCGCAGGACATGCGTTCGGTGGTTGACCCGACGCAGTTACATCCATAGCGTGCGCGCCAGCTGGCGGGCCTCGATGGCCGTCCCTGACGCATTGGTACGAGTTGCCATGTATCGATCCAGGTAGAACGGCATGAGCGAATCGACCGGAGGCATGAAGGAGTTGGCGCGGACGTTCGCGCCAGGTCTCGGGGCTGCCTGCGTCGTCGCGGCGGTCGTCTTCGGCATATCGCTTTTCGGTATCTACACGCGGCCGCTCGGCTTCCTGGCGGCGCTCTGGCCGGCCAATGCCGTGCTGCTCGGCCTCTTCGTGCTCCGGCCGGGGCTGGCCGGCTGGCCAGGCTGGGTCGGGGCGATCACAGGCTATCTCGCCGCCGGCTATGTCAGCGGCGACGCCCTCGTCACCAATCTCTGGCTGACGGGCGCCAATTTGGCCGGCGTCGTGACCGGTTTTGTCTTGTTCCTGCGGCTCGATCCGGAGGATCGCGCGCTGCAGCGGCCGCTCTCCGTCCTGCACATGCTGCTGATCTCCGTTGCCGCCGCCGCCGCCTCGGCGCTGGTCGGCGCCGGGCTCACCATCGATCCGACGCTGCGCACCGGCCTGGTCTTCTGGTTCATCTCGGAGCTCGGCAATTACGTCGTCGTGCTGCCGGTGCTCCTGACCGCGCCGACGCCGTTCGACGTGCAGGCTTTCGGGCGATGGCTGCGCGACGTCGTGCCCGAGGCGTCGACGACGATGCCGATCGCGGCGCTCTGCCTTTCCGTCGCAGCCTCCATCGCCATCGGCGGCCCCGGCGCGATCGCCTTTCCGGTTCCCGCGCTCCTCTGGTGCTCGCTTACCTACGGCCTGTTCCCGATGAGCATCATCGTCATGCTGTCGAGCCTGGCGATGCTGTCGGCGGAAGTCGCCGGCCTCTTGTTCCTGCCGACGAGCCTCGACGTCTTCGACCGCAGCACCTCGTTCCGCCTCGGCATCACGCTGGTGGCGCTCGGGCCGCTGACGGTGACGACGATCACGGTGGCGCAGCGGCGGCTGCTCAAGCGGCTCGACCACGCCGTCAGCATGGACGGCCTGACCAACATCCTGGCGCGACGCGCCTTTCTCGAGCGCAGCGGCGCGCTGCTGGCCCGCCCGCAATACAATCTGTTCTCGGGCGTCGCCGTGCTGATGATCGACATCGATCACTTCAAGCAGGTCAACGATCTGCACGGCCATGCCGTCGGCGACGCGGTGCTGATCGCGGTGACTGATGCGATCGGCGGCGAACTGCGCCGCAACGACCTGTTCGGCCGGATCGGCGGCGAGGAGTTCGCCGTCACCTTGCCGGATATCACACGGCAGGACGCGATCGCCATGGCCGAGCGGCTGCGCCATGTCATCGAGCGGCTGCTGATCCCGGCCGGCGCCGGTCCGGCGCTCCGGACGACGATCAGCATCGGCATCGTCCACCGGGTGCGCTATCCGAGCGGCGGCGTGATCGAGATGCTGCCGCTCGCCGACGCGGCGCTCTACCAGGCGAAGGCGAGGGGACGCAACCGCATCGTCTGCCACGCCCCGCCGCCGCGCGCCGCGGCCGCCGCCACGGGGTGAGGCCTTGATCCTCGGCTGCCTCTTGTTGAGGAGGGGAGGCCCGGCTTCACCTCTCCCACAGGGAGAGGTCGACGGCCGAAGGCCGGCGGGTGAGGGGTTGCGGCCTCACCGGAGAATTCCCAACCCCTCACCCGGAGCTTCGCTCCGACCTCTCCCCATGGGAGAGGTGAAGGGGCGGCGCCCTTCAGGCTGCGTCCTGGCCCGGCTGCCAGCCATAGATCCAGTCGTAGCGCTTGAGCAGGCTGGCGCCGCCGAGCGCGGTCATGGTCATGTCGCGGGCGACCGCCATCGGGCCGCCGAGATGATAGATCTGCCCCGCCTGCCGGGCCGTCTTCCAGACGCGCGTGGCGCGCGGGCGGCGGATCGCCTCGTAGCGGCGGAGCGCCTCGGGGACGCTGTTCCCGGCGGTCGCGATCACGGTCGCCAGCGCGTCGGCGTCCTCGATCGCCATGGCGGCGCCCTGGGCGAGGAATGGCACCATGGCGTGCGCCGCGTCGCCGATCAGCGCAATCCGGCCGTCGACCCAGCTGCCGCGCGGGTCGACCTCGGTTAGGCACCAGCGCGTCCATTGCAGGTCGAGGCCGGTGAAGCGGCTGACGAAGCGCGTGCTGTCGGCGTCGAAGCGGCGGCGCAGCACGGCGGCGTCGCCCGGCGCGCTCCATTCCGGCCCGTCCCAGTCTTCCTCGATCACGACGATGACGTTGATCAGCCGGCCGCCGCGCACCGGATAGATCACGACATGCGCGGCGCGGTTCAGGAGCACGGTGGTGCGCTGATGCGGCAAGTCGCGCGGGGCGATGCCGATCGGGATCGTCGTGCGCCAGGCGGTGCGACCCGAGGGCTTGAACGGCGCAGCACCGGGGACGGCGCTGCGCAGCGTCGAGCGGACGCCGTCGCCGGCGACGAGGCAATCGAATTCATGCGCCGCGCCGTCCACCACCAGCGTCGCCGCCTCGGCGGACTGGCGGGAACCGGTCACTTCTGCGCCGAGCTTCAGCGTGATGCGGGGATCGGCGTCGACGGCTTCGAGCAGCAGCGCCTGCAGATCGGCGCGATGGACGAGGCGATAGGGCGCGCCATAGGCGGCGCGCGCTCTCTCGCCGAGCGGCAGGGTGACGATCGGCTCGCCGGTGCGGCCGGAACGCATGTCGATCGCTTCCGGCAGCACCGCGGCGCGGTCGAGGGCGGCGGTCAGGCCGAGCCCCTCGAGGATGCGGCCGGCATTCGGCGATACCTGCAGGCCGGCGCCGACTTCCGAAAGCTTCGCCGCGCGCTCGAACACGGTCGAGCCGATGCCGCGATGAGCAAGAGCGAGGGCAGTCGTCAGGCCCGCAATGCCCGCGCCCGCAATTCCGACGCGGAGAGGCCTCATCGAAAGCGGCTCAGGCCGCGACGGGCTCGACGTAGAGATGGCCCGGCGGCAGCGTCTCGGGGCCGTGCAGGCGCGGATTGAAGCGGTAGAGGGTCGAGCAGTAGGAGCAGACCTTCTCCGAGTCCTCGCCCATGTCGATATAGATGTGCGGATGGTCGAAGGGCGGCTTGGCGCCGACACACATGAATTCCTTCACGCCGATTTCAATCGTCTCGACACCGGAATCATTGTGGAAATGGGGGATCACATGGGCGGCCATGGCGCGGGTCCGTCGGTTCGAAGCAGCAATTGGCCGGACCATAGCGTCGCAGGCGCGGGATGAACAGGGTGGCGAGAGGTGTGTCGTGGCGACACCTTGGCGCGGTCGGCCCGATCCGTCATAAGGGCGGGACATCGATCGCGGATCTCCCCATGCAAAATTTCCAATCGAACGGCGTCTCCCTGGCCTATCTGGATGAAGGCGAGGGCCCGCCCATCCTCCTCATCCACGGTTTCGGGTCGAGCGCCAGGGTCAACTGGGTCAATCCGGGCTGGGTCGACACGCTGGTCAAGGCCGGCCGCCGGGTCATCGCTTTCGACAATCGCGGCCATGGCGCCAGCGACAAGCCGCACGACGTCTCCGCCTACCGCATCGCCGCCATGGCGGAGGACGCGCGCAACCTCCTGAAGCATCTCGGCATCGCGAAGGCCGATGTCATGGGCTACTCGATGGGCGCCCGCATCACCGCCTTCCTGGCGCTGACGCATCCGGAGATGGTGAAGGCGATCGTCCTCGGGGGCCTCGGCTACGGCATCGTTACCGGCATCGGCCCCTGGGAGCCGGTGGTCGACGCGCTGCAGACGGACCACCCCGAGACGATCACCGATCCGATCGGCCAGATGTTCCGCAAGTTCGCCGAGCAGACCGGCAGCGACCGCGTCGCGCTCGCCGCCTGCATGAAGGCGACCCGCCAGCCAATCTCGGCCGACGACCTCGCGACGCTGCATGTGCCCGTCCTGATCGCCGTCGGCGAGCGCGACGAATTGGCCGGCTCCGCCGCCGATCTCGCGGCCATCATCCCCGGCGCCGAGGTGCTCGACATCCCGAAGCGGGACCACATGCTCGCCGTCGGTGACAAGGTCTACAAGGCCGGCGTGCTGGAATTTCTGGCCAGGCGCGGCCTGAGCTGAGCGGCGGGAAGCGACGCGTTTTCAAGGACTTGAAGGGGATCGCGCAGAGATTGATTCAGCCCACGGCGGCGTTCCGCACGGCTTTGCCGGGGAGCTGTTTTGATTTCCGTTGCATTTTCACCTCCGGCCGATATGTCTTCGACCTTTGCCGCTCCCCGTCGCCGGAAGCGGCTCGGAGCATTATTTACTCAAGGGTGCCGGTTTTGCGGCATCCGGCACCATGTTAGGGTGCCGATCGAAAATGGCTGCGGCGATGCTTGGCAGCGAAGGAGTGGTCTATGTCAGCTGTTAATTCCCGCGTCGTCGGTGAAGGGGTCGCCAGCTTCGATCCGCTCTGGTCCGAGATGCGGGTCGAGGCCGAGGAGATCCTGCGCGTCGAGCCGGCGCTCGCCAGCTTCGTCTACGCCACCATTCTCTCGCAGACGCGCCTTGAAGACGCGGTCGCGCACCGGATCGCCGAGCGCCTGCATCACGCCGACCTGCCGGCGGAGTTCATCCGCCAGGCCTTCGCCGAAGCCTTTGCGTCGGAGCCGGAGATCGCCAGCGCGGTCCGGGTCGACATCCAGGCTGTCTACGACCGCGATCCCGCCTGCAACCGCGCCATCGAGCCGGTGCTCTATTTCAAGGGCTTCCACGCCATCGAGACCCATCGCCTGGCCAACTGGCTCTGGCGTCAGGGCCGGCGCGATTTCGCCTATTACTTGCAGAGCCGTTCCTCGTCGGTGTTCCAGGTCGACATCAATCCGGCCGTGCCGATGGGCAAGGGCATCTTCCTCGACCACGCCACCGGCCTCGTCGTCGGCGAAACCGCCGAGATCGAGGATGACGTCTCGCTGCTGCAGGGCGTGACCCTCGGCGGCACCGGCAAGGAAACCGGCGACCGCCATCCGAAGGTCCGCCACGGCGTCCTCATCGGCGCCGGCGCCAAGATTCTCGGCAATATCGAGATCGGACCCTGCTCGCGCGTCGCCGCCGGCTCGGTCGTGCTGCATTCGGTTCCGCCGAACACGACGGTCGCCGGTGTCCCGGCGCGGGTGGTCGGCAAGGCGCCCTGCGCCGAGCCGTCGCGGATGATGGACCAGATCCTGCCGGATCAGGCATAATACCAGACGACTTTTCGTGGGCTGTGGCGGCGCCGCTCGGGGCGGCGATGCGACGGGCCGTGGCGCGGATGCGCCATGGCAATGCCCTGTTGTTCCCCGTTGATCAGGAGATGAAATTGGATCGCAAAGAGGTCCAGAAGCTCGAGAGCTTCTTCCAGCGCCGCTTCAATTCGAAGGGCATCACCATTCGTCCGCGTCCCCGCAAGGACGATTCCGCCGAGGTCTATTTCGGCGACGAGTTCGTCGGCGTCCTGTTCCGGGACGATGAGGAAGGTGAACTGTCCTACAACTTCACCATGGCCATTCTCGACATCGATCTCGAGGAAGCCTGAGTTTTCCGCGCGGGAGGCCCCGGTCTCCCGAGGTGTAGCCATGATTGGCGCCGGCTCCCGGCGAGCGCCGATCGTGGGTGCCGCGACAGCGTTTCGAGCGAAGCGGATACCGGTTCGCGCGGACGAAGACGCGACAAGACAGACAATCGGGCGTTCCGTCGTTTCCTTGAAGCGATGCGACGCTCCGGAGCGGACGCGGATCGCGTCCGGCGACCCCGGGTCGCGGCGGCGCTCAGCCGGGACCGGCCACCCTCGCGCTGACGAACTGGATCCGCCATGGCCATCTACGCCCTCGACGGCATCTCGCCGGAACTCCCGCCCGCCGATCGCCACTGGGTCGCGCCCGACGCGACGCTGATCGGCAAGGTGACGCTCGGCGACGAGGTCGGCATCTGGTTCGGCGCGGTGCTCCGCGGCGACAATGAGCGCATCACGGTCGGCGCGCGCTCGAACATCCAGGAGCATTGCGTGCTCCACACCGACATGGGCTTCCCCCTCGAGATCGGGGAGGGCTGCACGATCGGCCATCGCGCCATCCTGCATGGCTGCGTGATCGGCGACAACAGCCTGATCGGCATGGGCGCGACCGTCATGAACGGCGCCCGCATCGGTTCCAACTGCGTCATCGGCGCCGGCGCGCTGGTGCCGGAGGGCAAGGTCATTCCAGACGGATCGCTCGTCGTCGGCATGCCGGCCAAGGTCATCCGCGCGCTCGACGAGACGGTGTTCGCAAAACTCCGCGCCGGCGCCGACCACTATGTCGCCAACTGGCGCCGTTATGCAGCAGGCCTGCGCCGGGTCGATTGATCGGTTCGGCCGGCCAGAGTTCGGACTGCATTTCCAACACTCGACCATGATCCTGAGGTGCCCGGCGAAGCCGGGCCTCGAAGGAGGGTCCAGGAAATACGTCTGATGGGGCGGATCTCGTCGGCAAACCGGAGTGCCTCGCTGGAGCCTCCTTCGAGGCTTCGCTGACGCGAAGCACCTCAGGATGATGGCGGAGGCTGGTGGATCGGCCTGGGAGGCTCAGGGCTTCGGACGGATGCCCGCTAGCCGAAGCTTCCAGCCAGACCTCAGTTTCGAGCTCCGGACTGGATATCGGGGATGAGGTGGCGCGTAGCCGGTCGATCGGCGACCGTGTCTTTCTTCCGGACCGCATTTGCAAACTCTCGACCATCATCCTGAGGTGCCCGGCAAAGCCGGGCCGCGAAGGAGGGTCCAGGAAACGCTCATGATGTAGGCCCGAAACGGAGGGCGCAGGATGCGCTCCGTCAGCATCCATCCAGCCTCCCCGAGGGAGAGGCGCCCGCTCCTAGCGGCGGATGCTGCCGACCAGCGTCGGGCGGTCGTCGTCGATCGAGACCCAGCGGCCGCTGTTGCGGTCCGACTGGCGCTTGACGAACTGGTATTCGGTCTCGCCCCAGAGCTTGATCTTCGGCTCGAGATTGTCGAGCACGAGGTCGCCGCGATCGGTGCGGACGGTGAGAACGGCGTGGCCTTCGCCATTGGTCTGGCGGACGACGGTGATCAGAACGGCGCCTGCCGGCCAGCCGCGCTCCATCAACTCGCGACGCTTCAACAGGACGAAGTCTTCGCAGTCGCCTTTACCTTCGTCCGGATAGTTCCAGTATTCCTCGCGACCATAGAGTTCGAGGTCCGTTACAGGCTCGATCGCAGTATTGACGTTGTCGTTGACGGCGATCAGCTCGTTCCACCGTGTCACCGTGAGGTGCATCGGGGTCGTGTCGCGCGTGGTCTCGTTGCATTCGACCGGCATCCGCGAGCAGAGCTCGTGATGCCCGACCGGCTGGCTGGTCTTCCCCGTCACCCGCATGAAGGCGGGGTGTTCCTGCGCGGCGGCGCTCGCCACCAGGCCGAGGACCAGGGCAAGCCCGGCAATGCAACTCGATACGCGTACAAACGACATAAAACCGTCCTCTTGTCTGAGGAAGACTATGCCATATAGACTTTTACTCGGATCTAAGCCAAGTGCGATGTTTCTAATCGACTTCTCGTCGAATTATAATTGCAATTTAAGCTTTGGTTTAATGAACGATTAACCATTTGACCTTGGGCGATTGTCTCCCCGGCGTGGACAATGGCGCCCGGGGTGGTTCACCGAAATGGCGGAAATGCAGGCTTTGTGAAGCGGCTGTGTTCGCGCCGCCACATCATGGTTAGGAAATTGTGAATAATCGCGGCCGAGGGGCGGCGAGGGGCCCGCGCGAGGCCTTTTGGGGCAGCGCGATCGTCATGCGATCGCTGGACATCGCTGCCGCAGTCCGCCGCCGAGGCGCGCGGGCGTCATGTTCCGTCAGCGCCGGCCGCCCTCGAAGACGACGAGGCGCGGGCGTCGCGAGCCGTCCGGCTCCGAGGCGCCGGAAGGCTCGGCCTGCCGGTCGCCCTCGGGCGAGGGGATCGTGCCGGGGACGGTGGCGGGCGGCGTGGAAGGGAGCTTCGCGGCGCGCGGGGCGACGGGGCGGCGCGGGCGCTTCGTCTCGCTGGGCGCGATCCGGGCGGTATCGACGATCGTCTGCCGCGTCAGCGGATGCAGGCCGAGCCAGTAGGGCCGCTCGACCGGGGCGAACAGGCCGAGGACGCGGTCGATCGCCAGGCCGTCCTGGCTGAGCGGCAACAGGATCATTTCGGCGGTGAGCGTCTGGCCGCGGCCATTGAAGCCGGTGAGGCGGTGAACGATCACCGTGCCCTCGCGCACTGATTGCAGCGACGCCGTCATCGCGCGGCGCTCCTCGCCGCTCCAGAGCGAGCGGAAATCCTGGCCCGTCAGCTCGCGGCCGAAGATGGCGCAGAGGCGGGTGCCGGCGAGCCGGAACGGAAAGGCGCCGTCCTCGTCCGCCTGCAGGATGAACATGTCGCCGAGCAGGCCGCTGATCTGGTCCGGCGCGATGTCGCGGCGGATGGGCGCCGGCGCGGCGCCGCGCTGGCGGTTCCAGTAGGCGTAGAGCGCCGCGGTCGATGGATGCTGCATGGCGTCCACTTGCTGTGTCGGGTCTGTCCGTGCCTCCCCGCTAGGGGGCTGGCCGAATTGCTGCTTTCGCGGCATTGGTTAGGCCGTCATAGCATGCGGCCCGGAGGCCCGGGTCTATTCCCTCCGGATACGGTTACGCACAGGTTGACGGTATTTTGAGATTGCACTCAATTTTGAAGCGTGACAGTCTGACCTTGTTCACGGGGCGTCTTATGCCGGGGGGCTAGACGGGGCGTGACAAGGCCGTCCGTGCGCGCCCATTTGAGAAGCGCGCCGGACGGCCGACTTGTTTCTGGACCCCGCTGGTTTTCTGAGCCCGCCGCGTCGATCCGCTTGCGCCGACATGGCGAGCCGACTATCTCCGATGGACATGAGCCCCAGAAGCGAACGCGCGGCGCGCGAGCCGGTTTTCAATCTGCCCGCGGTCATCGTCGCCTCGCTGGCGGTGCTCGCGATCGTGCACATCGTCCGCGTCTATGTGCTGACGGAAGCGCAGGCGAGCTGGTTCATCGCCGCCTTCGCCTTCATCCCGATTCGCATCACCGGGCCCGACATTCCGGGCTTCTACTGGCCCGGCGGGCTTGCCGGCGACGTCTGGACCTTCTTCAGCTACGCCTTTCTGCATGGCGACTGGATGCACTACGCCGTCAACGGCCTGTGGCTGGCGGCGTTCGGCACGCCGCTGGCGCGCCGGTTCGGCAGCGTGCGCTTCCTGATCTTCTCGCTGCTGGGGGCGGCGGCCGGCGCGGCGGCGCATATGCTGCTCTATCCCGCCGGCACCTCGCCGCTGATCGGAGCGTCGGCGGCGATCTCGGCGCAGATGGCGGCGTCGGCCCGCTTTGCCTTTTCCGCCGGCGGCCGGCTCGGCGGCGGCATCGCCCGCAGCGACGCCGATTTCCGCCCCGCGCTTTCGATCGTCGAGATGTTCCGCGACCGGCGCATTGTCGCCTTCCTCGGCGTCTGGTTCGTCTTCAACCTGCTGTTCGGCCTGTTCTTCACGCCGCCCGGCGTGACGACCAGCTCGATCGCCTGGGAGGCGCATCTCGGCGGCTTCGTGTTCGGCCTGCTGGCCTTTCCCTGGTTCGATCCCGTAGGCAGGGCGCGCCGGGCATAGCGCCGCAACGGCGCCGCGCCTTGCAAACGGCGACCCACGGCCCCATCATCGCAGGGATCGGCAGGAGCGGGCGCTATCGCCGCGCCGGCCTGCGACAGGACCGCTGAGATCGCGGCCTGATGCCTTGGGGTTCGGACTGGTCCACCTCGAAGAGCGGCCGGCCCCGTCAACAGGGAGCCGACGCCCATGACCGTAGCTGCCATTTTGTCCAGGAAAGGCCGGGAGGTCGTCACCGTCCCGACCGACCTCAGTATCGCCACCGTGATCCAGATGCTGGCCGAGCACCGGATCGGCGCGGTGGTCGTCACCGACGGGGATCGCCGTATCCTCGGCATCGTCTCCGAGCGCGACGTGGTGCGGGCGCTGGCCCGCGGCCCCGGGGCGCTCGATGGCGTGGTCGAGAGCATCATGACCGCCAAGGTGGTCACCTGCACCGACCGCGACACCATCAACGACGTGATGACGCGGATGACCGAGGGGCGTTTCCGCCACCTGCCCGTCGTCGAGGATGACCGGCTCGCCGGCATCGTCTCGATCGGCGACGTCGTCAAGGCGCGGATCGAGCAGGTCGAGCGCGAGGCCGACGAGATGCGCGCCTATATCGCCATGGCCTGAGGCCGGGGCGAGCCGGGTTCCGGCGGCGCCGGTTGCGGCGCCGCGCCGAACTGCGTCTCGTGCAGACGGGCATAGACGCCTTGGCGCGCCAGCAGTTCGGCATGCGTGCCCTGCTCGACGATGCCGTCGGTGCCGACCACCACGATGCGGTCGGCATTGCGGATCGTCGCCAGCCGGTGCGCGACGACCAGCGTCGTGCGTCCTTGAGACAGCTCCGCCAGCGATTGCTGGATCGCGAATTCGGTCGCGGTATCGAGCGCCGAGGTCGCCTCGTCGAGGATCAGGATCGGCGGGTTCTTCAGGAAGATGCGGGCGATCGCCAGCCGCTGCTTCTGGCCGCCGGAGAGCTTGACGCCGCGCTCGCCGGTCAGCGTGTCGAGCCCGTCCGGCAGCGACAGCACGAACTGGTCCAGCGCCGAGCGGCGCAGCGCCTCGATGATCTCCTCATCGGTGGCGTCGAGCCGGCCATAGGCGATGTTGTCGCGAATGGTGCCGCCGAACAGGAACACGTCCTGCGCCACGATGCCGATCTGGGCCCGCAGCGACGCCTGCGTCATGTCGCGGATGTCGATGCCGTCGATGGTGATCGCGCCGCTATCGACCTCGTAGAAGCGGGGCAGCAGCGAGCAGATCGTCGTCTTGCCGGCGCCGGACGGACCGACGAAGGCGACCGTCTCGCCGGCGCGGATCGTGAGGTCCAGCCCCTGCAGCACCTTGCCGTGCTCGTTGTAGCCGAAGTCGACGTCGCGATAGACGATGTCGCCCTTGAGATGGTCGACGGCGATGGCGCCGGGCCGGTCGGCGATGTCGGGCGCGGTATCGAGCAGCGAGACGAAGCGCTTGAAGCCGGCGATGCCCTTCGGATAGCTCTCCAGCACCGAGGTGATCTTGTCGATCGGCCGGAAGAACACGTTGACGAGCAGCAGGAAGCCGACGAAGCCGCCATTGCTCAGTTCGCCGCGGATGACGAAATAGGTGCCGGCGATCATCACCACGAGCTGCACGAAGCGCGTGCTGAAATAGGACATCGCCAGGCTCGCCGTCATGTAGGCATAGGCGCTGAGCTTGGTGGTCTTGTAGCTCTCGTTGTTCTCGGCAAACAGGGCGCGCTCATGGTCCTCGTTGGCGAAGGCCTTGACCACGCGGATGCCGCCGACGCTCTCGCCGACGCGGGTGTTGAAGTCGCCGACCTGGCGGAACAGCCGGCGCCAGTTCTCCGTCATCCTGGCGCCGTAGCGGCTGACCAGCCAGGTGATGACCGGGATGATCGCCGTGGTGATCAGCGCCAGCTTCCAGTGCACCAGGAACATCAGGACGAAGGCGCCGACGAAGGTCATGACGGCGATGAAGACGTCTTCCGGCCCGTGATGCGCGACCTCGCCGACCTCTTCCAGGTCCTTGGTCACATGCGTGATCAGGTGGCCGGTCTTGTTGTTGTCGAAATAGCGGAAGCTGAGCTTCTGGATGTGGTCGAACGCCTCGCGGCGCATGTCCGTCTCGATGCTGATGCCGAGCGCATGCCCCCAATAGTTGACGATCGCCATCAGGCCCGTGTTGAGGACGTAGATCACCAGGAGCAGCGCCGCGACGCCGGCGATCCAGCCCCAGTTCTGGCTCGGCAGCAGCCGGTCGACGAACACCTTCACGGCGAGGGGGAAGCCGAGCTCCAGCAATCCGGCGAGAACCGCGCAGCCGAAATCCAGGAAGAACAGCCGCTTGTAGCGGGCGTAATAGGAAAAGAAGCGGCGCAGCATGGAGGGTCTCGGTGGGTTTGCCGGAAAGGCAGGGCGGCCTCCGTCAGCCGCCATAGACCTTTTTCGGGTCGAACAGCGGCACGTCGCCGGTGAAGTCGAGCGCAAGCGTCGGGCTGACCTTGTGGCCGACCGGAACCGTCCGGTAGAAGCAGCCCTTGCGGCCGGTGTGGCAGTTGGCGCCGGTGCCGGCGGTCGCGACCTTGATCAGGATCGCGTCCTGGTCGCAGTCGACCCGCATCTCCTTGACGGTCTGGGCATGGCCGCTGGTCGCGCCCTTGTGCCAGAGCTCCTGGCGCGAACGGCTCCAGTACCAGCCTTCGCCGGTCTCGATCGTCTTCGCCAGCGCCTCGGCGTTCATCCAGGCCAGCATGACGACGTCGCCCGTCTCGAAATCGGTGACGACCGCCGCGATCAGGCCGTCGGCGCCGAAGCGCGGCATCAGCGTCGTGCCTTCCTCGACCTCGGCATGCGAGCCCGGGGCGGCGAAACGGGGCGGGGCGGTATCGGGCGTGGTCGTGGTCATGTCGAACTCCGGCTGTCGCGCCGGGCATAGCGCCGGCGCGATCGCAAGGGAAGGGGTCGTGGCGGCCGATGGCCGGCGTTGGTCTCGATGGACGCCCTACCGCCCCTGGACGAGGGAGAGGAAGCGGGCGCGTTCGGCGGCTTCCTTGTGGAACACGCCGGTGAAGCTCGTCGTGATGGTGGAGACGCCCGACTTGTGGGCGCCGCGCATCGACACGCAATGATGCTCCGCCTCGACCATCACGGCGACGCCGCGCGGGGCGAGGCCCTTGTCGACGGCATGCGCGATCTGGTTGGTCAGCCGCTCCTGCATCTGCAGGCGGCGGGCGAAGATGTCGACCACCCGCGCCAGCTTCGACAGGCCGACCACGCCGCCCTTCGGATAATAGGCGATGTGCGCCTTGCCGATGAACGGCACCATGTGATGTTCGCAATGCGAGAAGAACGGGATATCGCGCACGAGCACGATGTCGTCATAGCCGCCGGCTTCGTCGAAGACGCGGTCGAGCGTCTCGGCGGCGTCCTCGTGATAGCCGCGATAGAATTCGCCGAACGCCTTCGTCACGCGCTTCGGCGTGTCGATCAGGCCCTCGCGCGCCGGGTCGTCGCCGGCCCAGGCGATCAGCGTGCGGACGGCGGCTTCCGCCTCTTCCCGGCTCGGCCGGCGCGGCGCATGGCCCGGCTCCGCCGCGTCGTGCTTTGCCTCTGGGCTCTTGGCGTCCATGGTCTAACTCCTAGTGGTCACGACGGACCCGGCCGCGATCCGGCCAGATCGCGGAAAGATCGTGCGGGTCATATCGGGCCGAGCGTGCGACCGCGATATGGCCGCACTCCTACTATCTGGTCCGTCCGCTGGCGAGTTTCTATATTGGCGGCAGGAGGTCGCAATGATCGATGACATCTACAACGCCCGGATTCTCGAATTCGCCGGCAACATCCCCCGCCTCGGTCGGCTCGAGCGGCCGGATGCGAGCGCGACCGCGCATTCGAAGCTCTGCGGCTCGACCGTCACCGTGCATCTGGCGATGCAGGGCGACGTCGTCACCGATTTTTCGCATGAGGTGCGGGCCTGCGCGCTCGGCCAAGCGACGTCCTCGATCATGGCGCGGCACATCGTCGGCGCCGGGGCGCCGGAGCTCAGGGCGCTGCGCGCGACGATGCTCGCCATGCTGAAGGAGAACGGCCCGCCGCCGGAGGGACGCTTCGCGGATCTCAGGTTCCTGGAGCCGGTCCGGGAGTACCGGGCCCGCCATGCCTCGACCATGCTGACTTTCGACGCCGTGGTCGATGCGATCGGCCAGATCGAGGCGCAGCGCGCGAAGGGCTCTCTGGTCGCCGGATGATGTACGGCGCCGGCGGGTCCGGCGTCCAAGCGGAAAGAGAACCGAGCGGAAAGGCAAGAAACATGTCCCTGTTCGTCCATCCCCGCCTGCTGACGGCGGTCTTCGGTCTAACGGTCGCGATGGCGCTCGGCACCGGCGCCGCGCTGGCGCTCTCCAACGACGCCCAGGCGATCGTCGACCGCGTCAAGGCGACGACGCCGAACCTGAAGCCCGTCTGCTCGGATCGCGGCCAGCTGACCAAGGTGGTCACGGCGGCGACGATCGCGCTCGCCGAGGCGAAGAAGATCAATGGCGACCACGCGGTGGCGCGGGCCGCGGGCCAGGAGGCCGGACGCTATCTGTACTTCCACTGCTCATGACCATTCGGCCGGCTGCCATGCCGCCGATCCCGGCCACGGGGCCGAACGGACGAGCGCGCCCGGCAACGGGCCGGAGGCGTCTCTGTTTTCGCTCAGCCAGCTGCCGGGGAGGATCGGCATCGGCCTGATCCGCGTCTACAAGCTCGCCCTGTCGCCCTTCCTCGGCCAGAACTGCCGCTATCTTCCGACCTGCTCGAGCTATGGCGAGGAGGCGATCCGCCGCTACGGCCTCTGGGCCGGCGTCTGGATGACGCTCGCCCGCTTCCAGCGCTGCGGCCCGTTCGGGGCCTCGGGCTACGACCCGGTGCCGGAGCATCTGCCAGGCAGGGGCCGCTGGTACCGCCCCTGGGGCTACGGCCAGTGGACGGGAAGGCATATCGATCCGAAGACGCGGCTGGATCTCTAGCTGAAGGAAGCGGGCGCTTCTTGCCCGGGCAGAAATCTCCGTGTGCCGTTTATGACCGGCTTTACTTTGCGTAAGCTCGCCTCCGGCTGTTCCAAAAATCCAGCGGTGGAGACTGCAGCATGGCGAAGTTCGTCTTCGGAATGAACCAGTCCCTGGACGGTTACGTCGACTACATGGAAATGACGACGGGCCCCGAGCTCTTTCGTCACTGGACGGAGCATGTGCGCGGTCTGGCAGGCAGCGTATACGGTCGTCACGTCTACGAGCTCATGCGCTATTGGGACGAAGACCGTCCCGACCAGAGCGCGGATCAACGCGAATTCGCGGCGGCGTGGCGGCGCCAGCCGAAATGGGTGGTGTCGCGCACGCTGACGTCCGTCGGCCCGAACGCCACGCTGGTCTCGGATAACGTCGAGGCGGTGATCCGGGACGTGAAGGCTCGACTCGAGGGCGAGATCGCGGTTGCCGGACCGGAACTGGCGCAGAGCCTGACCGATCTCGGCCTCATCGACGAGTATCGCCTCTATCTTCACCCCGTCGTGCTCGGGCGCGGCGAGCCGTTCTTCGCCGGCCCGCGGCCACCGGTCCGCCTCGTCGCCAACGAGGCCGTCGGCGAGGGCGTGATCCGGCTGACCTACGTGCCGGCTTGAGGGCCAGCCTGCCCCGGGGCTTCCGCATAGGGCTGCGAGGCGGCGAGGATCCAGGCGCGGAAGGCGCGCATCGCCGGCGTCGGCGTCGAGGATTTGAGCCAGGTCAGCCAGTAGCATCCGTTGGTGACCGAGGTCTCGAAGGGCTGGCGGATGGCGCCGTCGCCGAGCTGGCGGCGGAACATCAGCGGCGGGGCGAGCGCCACGCCGGCGCCGAGGATCGCCGCCTCGACCATGGTGCGCGAGGAATCGAAGACGGGCCCCTTCACGGTGGGCGCGGCGACGCCGGCGGCGGCGAACCAGCTCGGCCATTCGTCCGCCCGGTAGGAGCGCAGCAGCGTCTCGCCATGCAGATCCCCGGGCTCGGCGAGGCGTTCGGCGATCTCGGGAATGCAGAGGACGGAAAGCGGCGCCGTGAACAGGCGCTCGGCCTCCGTGCTGTGCCAGGCGCCATCGCCGAAGCGGATGGCGAAGTCGAGCCCTTCGGCGGCGATGTCGACGCGGTTGTTGTTGGTCGAGAGCCGCAGGTCGATGAAGGGGTGGGCGAGCCTGAATTCGGGCAATCGCTCGATCAGCCAGCCGACGGCGAAGGTGCCGACGACGCCGACATCCAGCACCTCGCGAAGATGGCCGCCCTCGAACTGCTCCAGCACGCCGGCGATGCGATCGAAGGAATCCCGCAGCGTGGGCAGCAGCGCCTGACCCTCGTCGGTCAACGCCAGCCCGCGCGGCAGGCGGCGGAACAGCGGCGATCCCAGCCGCTCCTCCAGCGACTTGACCTGGTGGCTGACGGCCGCCTGCGTGACGGCGAGCTCGATCGCGGTGCGGGTGAAGCTAAGATGCCGGGCGGAGGCCTCGAAGGCCTTCAGCGCGTTCAGCGGCAGATGCGGGCGGACCATGCTGATCTCTTAGTTTTTCTAATGGCTTTCCCGAAATATCATCGTTTGCCGCCTTCTGGCGAGTGACCTAGGAAAAAGGCCGATCGATAGGAAGGACGACACGGATGATGGACAGAAGGCAGTTTTCCAGGGGATTGGCGCTTTCGGCCGGGCTGGCGCTGGTCGGCGCGGGCACGCGCGCCGAGGCGCGTAAGGCATCAGAGAAATTCGTGAGTACGGTTCTCGTCGACGTCGAGACCGGCAAGGCCGTCTTCCGCGACGGACCGAGCACGCGGCGCTTCTCGCCCTGCTCGACCTTCAAGTTCCCGCTCGCCGTGATGGGCTTCGATTCCGGCGTGCTGGTCGACCCGCACAACCCGCTCTGGGACTACCGGCCGGAATTCCAGACCACGATGGAGCTGCAGAAGAAGGCGACCGATCCGACGATCTGGCTCAAGGATTCGATCGTCTGGTACTCGCAAGAGATCACCCGCAAGCTCGGCGAGGCGCGCTTTCGCGACTACGTCACGCGCTTCGACTACGGCAATGAGGATATCTCCGGCAATCCCGGCAAGAAGGACGGCCTGACCCAGTCCTGGCTGATGTCGTCGCTGCAGATCTCGCCCGACGAGCAGGTCGCTTTCGTCAGGCGGTTCCTCGATCGCAAGCTCGCGGTCTCGGACCACGCCTATGACGCGACGCTGGCGAGCCTGGCGCAATATCCGGCGGAGGGCGGCTGGAACCTGCATGGCAAGACGGGAAGCGGCTTTCTCCGCACGTCCAAGGGCGCGCTCGACCACAGCAAGCCGATCGGCTGGTTCGTCGGCTGGGGCGAGAAGGGCGGCCGGCGTATCGCCTTCGCCCGCTTCAACCTCGGCAACGAGCGCTCGAAGACCTATGGCGGCATGATCGCCCGCGCCGCGATGCTGAAGGATTTTGCCAGCCTCGCCGCCGGCTGATCGAGACCCGGTACTATGGGCGGGACGGGATCGGGAAGCTGGCCGATCTCGCCCGTTCCGCGCCCTTTTGGCCCATGCGGCTTGCCTGCCGCGCTGCCATCATATAGCCGTCTGCCACCGGCAGTTTTGCCGGTGGGCGGGGTCCGGACCCTGCTCTTTTTTCGGCCTAACGCTTACCCGCGTTCGTCTGCGGGAGTGAGCAGGAGACAGACATGATCAATCTGACTTTCCCCGATGGTTCCGTTCGCCAGTTCGAAGCCGGTGTGACCGGCAAGGCGATCGCCGAGGGTATTTCCAAGTCGCTCGCCAAGAAGTCCGTCGCCATGACCCTGGACGGCGTGCTTTCCGACCTTTCCGACCCGATCAACCGGGATGCGAAGCTCGAGATCGTGACGCGCGAGGATCCGCGCGCGCTCGAGCTGATCCGTCATGACGCGGCGCATGTGATGGCCGAGGCCGTGCAGGAGCTGTTCCCCGGCACCCAGTGCACCATCGGCCCGGTGATCGAGAACGGCTTCTTCTACGATTTCGCCCGCAACGAGCCGTTCACGACCGAGGACCTGCCGAAGATCGAGCAGAAGATGCGCGAGATCATCGCTCGCAATGCTCACTTCACCAAGGAGGTCTGGTCGCGCGACAAGGCCAAGCAGGTCTTCGCCGACCGGGGCGAGGCCTACAAGGTCGAGTTGGTCGACGCCATCCCCGAAGGCCAGGACCTGAAGATCTACTTCCAGGGCGACTGGTTCGACCTCTGCCGCGGCCCGCACATGGCCTCGACCGGCCAGATCGGCTCCGCCTTCAAGCTGACCAAGGTGGCGGGCGCCTATTGGCGCGGCGACAGCAACAACCCGATGCTCACCCGCATCTACGGCACGGCCTGGCATGACCAGGTCCAGCTCGACGCCTATCTCCACATGCTGGAGGAGGCGGAGAAGCGCGACCACCGCAAGCTCGGCCGCGAGATGGACCTGTTCCATTTCCAGGAGGAGGGGCCTGGCGTCGTCTTCTGGCACGCCAAGGGCTGGTCGATGTTCCAGGAGCTGATCGCCTATATGCGCCGGCGCCTGCGTCCGCTTGGTTACCAGGAGGTTAACGCGCCGCAGCTGCTCGACAAGTCGCTGTGGGAGACCTCGGGTCACTGGGGCTGGTACAAGGAGAACATGTTCGCGGCGCAGTCGGCCGGCGATGATACCGAGGACGAGCGCGTCTTCGCGATCAAGCCGATGAACTGCCCCGGCCATGTGCAGATCTTCAAGCACGGCCTGAAGTCCTACCGCGATCTGCCGCTGCGGCTTGCCGAATTCGGCAATGTCCATCGCTACGAGCCTTCGGGCGCGCTGCATGGGCTGATGCGCGTGCGCGGCTTCACGCAGGACGACGCCCACATCTTCTGCACCGAAGAGCAGCTGGCGGAAGAATGCTTGAAGATCAACGAGTTGATCCTCTCGACCTATGCCGATTTCGGCTTCGAGGAGATCGTCGTCAAGCTCTCGACCCGCCCGGAAAAGCGCGTCGGTTCGGACGAGAACTGGGACCATGCCGAAGAGGTCATGACCCGGGTCCTGAAGACGATCGAGGAACAGTCCGGCGGCAAGATCAAGACCGGCATCCTCGAAGGCGAGGGCGCGTTCTACGGTCCGAAGTTCGAGTACACGCTGCGCGATGCGATCGGCCGTGAATGGCAGTGCGGCACGACGCAGGTCGACTTCAACCTGCCGGAACGCTTCGGCGCCTTCTACGTCGATTCAGACGGCGAGAAGAAGACGCCGGTGATGGTCCATCGCGCCATCTGTGGTTCGATGGAGCGGTTCCTGGGCATTCTGATCGAGAACTTCGCCGGTCACTTCCCGCTCTGGTTCGCGCCGCAGCAGGTCGTCGTCACGACGATTACTTCGGAAGCCGATGACTATGCCGAGGAAGTCCTGGCCAAGCTCAGGAAGGCCGGGCTCCGCGCCGAGATCGATCTTCGCAACGAGAAGATCAACTACAAGGTGCGCGAGCATTCGGTCGCCAAGGTGCCGGTCATCCTAGTCTGCGGCAAGCGCGAGGCGGAGGAGCGGACGGTGAACATCCGCCGTCTCGGTTCGCGCGACCAGGTCTCGGCGACGCTCGACCAGGCGATCGCCGAGCTGGTGGCGGAAGCAACGCCGCCGGACATCGTGCGCGCCAATCTGGCCGGCTGAACAGAAGAACGCGGCCGGGGTTTCCCCCGGCCGCGTCACGCCTGCGGCGCTTTTCACGGCGTCGCAAGCGGCAGGGATCCTGCTACGGGCCCCACGAGAAGCTGAGGCCGCTCGTCGAGGACGAGCTGCGCTGATGCGAACCGCCACTCGTCGAAGCGCCGATACCCGTGGCGTCGTAGCCGCTGCCGGCGCCGCCGGACGACCGGCCATGAGCCGCACCCACCGCAACCGAGCCGTAGCTGTTGGTCGAGGAAGCGGTCGTGGTGTTGGCATAGGTGCTGGACGAGCTCGTGCTTGCGCCGTTAGCCGTGCCGAGGCCGGCGGCGGCGTTCGACGACGTCGACGAGGTGCCGCCCGCGTTCTGCGAAGCGGAGCTGCTCGCCTGGCCGGCCATGGCGGCCGACGCCGAGATCGCGACGATCGCGGAAGTCGCAACGCCGATGAGAATATTGCGATACTTTGTCATAATATACTCCTTTTGGTTCACGGTTCATTGCGCTGGCTGTTCTGGCGTCTTGCAGAAATTAGCAAGATGCCATTTGTTCTATTTCTAAGAAATACGTAATTGGAAATGAACTCTGTTGATATTTATGTGAACTGCTAGTGATAAAAATCTTGGAAATTCAAAAGAAAATCACTTCCTGTAATCGCATTGATATGCAAGTTGCCTTTGCTGGTTCCAGGTCTTGGTCTTGAAGTTCGAGCAATTGATATCGCTCGATGACGATCCGCCGCCGTCGCCGCCGCCGAACAGCCTTGACAGGACCGACCGCGGGGCGGCGGGTTGATTGGGCTGGTTGAGCTGGCTGGGGTCGCCGCCGGGGCCGGATGTGTAGGCGCTGGCGATCGTGCCGACGGTCGCGGTATGTGTCGCCGTGGCGGAGCCGCCGTCCCAGCCGTTGCCGGTCGAGGTCGAGCCGCCATAGGCCAGCCCCTGCGCCGAGCCGGTTCCGGAGGTCGATGCCGTCACGCCGCTGGTCGAGCTGCCATTGGCACCGGCATTGGCCGATCCGCCGCCGCCGCCGCCATTGGAGTTGCCGCTCGAGGTGTTGGAGGCGGTGGCCGAGCCGCTGGGTCCGGAGGAGGAGGCGCTCGAATTGCTGCCGCTGCTGCTGGAGGCCGAGCCGGCGGCGATCGATACGTCCGTGAAGGCGACGATCGAAAGCAAAGCCGCCGACGTCACGAGGGATAGTCTGGTGATGGAACTGGAGCGCATGATCAAAAATCCCCTAATCGTTCCTGGTGGCAGGAACGGCAATGAATTTCGATGGATGTAATCGCTTCGGTCTGCCGGGAAATCAGGTCGGTCCGGCCTAGACCTGGCAGTTCAAGGTCGGGCCGTATCGCAGCGATACTGCCATCTCTTGATGCCGCCATTCTCCCGCTTCCATTCGACGACCATGCAGCTGGTGCTGTCGCCCGACTGGGTCGTGGTGACGGACATGCCGTGATCGCCATCGCTTTCGGACCAGGCCGAGGCGCTGCTCTGCTGCGTGGCCATGCCGGCCGCGGGCGGCGGGGTCTCGGCGGCCTCCCACACCTCGGATGGGTCGCTCTTGCTGCCAGCGTTGCTCGCCTGTGCGCCGGAGACACCGAGGGCCAGGAAGCCCGCGGCAAGGGCAATCGGGAGAAGGGAGGCTGAGCGTCTGAAGTGGATGATGCTCATGGTGGATACTCCTCAGTCTTGTTTTTCTGGGCGAGGCCGGACTAGCGGCCTGCGCGGAAGGGCTGGCAGAAGAGGGTCTTCTGCTGTTGGCTCCAGACACAGCTGGCGGAGTCGCCCCGAAGGCTGTTGACGTCGGTGATCCGGACGCTCTTCAGACCGGAAGTGCTGGGATTGGAGCCGAAATTGGCGCTCGCCCAGGCGCTGCTCTGCGCGTTCGATATGCCGTGCGGGGTTTTGCCAGTGGCGGACGCCGTGGCTCGTGCCCACGCGGAGGCATTGGTCTTCGTCGCCATCGCGAAGGCCGTGGCCGCGCTTCGGGCGGCCGAATAAACGTCCTTGGCGGTGAAGGCGCTGCCGGCGGCGAATGTGCTGGACATTGCCTGGGCGCTCACATGGTTGGAGATCGCAACCGAATAGGTGCCCGTGCTGGTATAGGCGATCGACATCGAGCCGCCGCCGGCCGTGCGCCGGTTGACGACGGTTTCGCCCTGGGCCGTCGTGGTCGGGTTTTTGCCGCCGATTGCGGTTGCGCTGGTCTCGGAGCCGGCGGAGGTGGTCGCGGTGGGTGTTTCACCGGCGGTGGCGACGGCGCTCACCGTCACGCCTGCCGTGGCGGATGTCTCATCCGTCGGCGTCGTTGCCGAGGCGCCTGCGGCGCCGGTCGCGGAAGACCAGGCCCGCATCACGCGGCCTTCGTTGGAGACACCGGCTGTGGCGCTGGTGCCAGCGCCGGCGCTGGTGGACGATCCGCCTTCCGACTGGGAGGTTTGCGCGCCGCCGCCGCTGGTGGAGGTGGATGAGCCGCCGCCGCCGGACTGGCTGGGGCTGGATGCGCTTGACGTTCCGCTGCTGCCGCCGCCACCGCCGCGGCCGGTGGATCGATCCGCATAGGCGAGCGGCGGGGCAGTCATCAAGATAATCGCCGCCAGGGCAACAAACCTCGTCGCCTGCCCAACAACATGGGCGGACCCATCCCTTCGCCAGAACATGATTTTAACCCCTAAGCCGAAATAAAAAATCGAAATAGACTCGGCCGAATGAGGTCCCCTGCCTGGACCAAACTCCGCGCTACTAAAATCTACTTCATCCTATTGGTGTATTGAAGCGCTGGACGCGATCGGATCGGGCAAAGTATTGAATGACGATTCAATCGATTTGTCTGATCAGGGAAGCTTTGAATCGCCATTCAGCCATTTTTGCCAAGGCGCGGTCGCGATACATCGCGGTTAACCTGGTCGAATCGTCTATCCTCGCGGGCTCCTCTACGGCAGCGCGCGATTTCGGCATTGCTTGAATATTGCCTGTGGATAGATCGAGTTTGCGGGCTTGACTTCTGGCGAACTGTTGGAATTTTATTTCGTGATTAGTTTGATGGAGCCGCTTCCGGCAAACGTGTTCTTCGATGACGCGAAGTAACGCAGATGTGAGAGCTTCACGACTTCATCATGATTCCGTAAGGTAAGACTCCCAGATCAGGGAAGCGTCGGCGCTGCAAGGACTTGCCGCCGATCGGACGGCGCCGTCCCCCTTCGCCGGCAAAGCATGCCGAAACAGCCGGTCACGACCGCGGGTCGGTGTCCCGAAGTAGAATCCTCATTCGGGAAGTTGAAGCGGGCTCATCCGTTCGGGCGAGCCCGTGCCTTGCCGCTTCCGGCACACGCATCCGGAGGGGGCAGTTCGCGCATTGCGCGTCCCGGTGGCTGTCGAGGGGACCGGGACGGTGAAACCCCGACGCCGCGGCGAATGCGGCGAAGGCGCTACTTCGTCAGGACTTCGATCTCGCGGTTCAGGCCCGGCTCGACCTTGAAATTGCGCTCGTGGATCTGGTTGTCGTGCTTGGCGATCGCCGTGTAGTCGCCGATCGCGAGCACGGCGTCAGGAAAGGCGCCGGCGCTGTCGAAGACGGTTTCTCCGGCGGGCGTCATCACCGTCCAGCTGGTATTCGCCAGGGCTTCGCCGCCGGTTTCGGAGACGAGCTTCAGCGTGATGCGGGCGGCCTGATGGAACATCCGCATTTCGGTCAGTTTGCCGGCTTCGACGCGGACGTCGGCGCGGGCGATGGCGTTGGCATCGCCGTATCGGCTGACGATGTGGTAGGTGCCGGCGTTGAGGCGAACGAGTTCGTCGTCGCGGAGCCCCGAGACGACTGGCGCGCGCTCTTCCGTCGTCGGGCTGTCGCTCGCGAAGACGTCGAACTTGACGAGATTGGGCAGGGGGGACTGATCCTTGCCGACCAGGGCGTCGAGCTTCAGGCCGCCGGCGTTGAGGACCAGCGTGTCATGCTCCTCGCCGCCGCCGACGCTCACCTCTTTCAGGGTGCCGGCGCGGCCATAGGCGGCGTGAATGATGTAGTCGCCGTTCTTGAGCGGGAGGTTGACGGTGCCGCCCTGGGTCTCCTGGATCAGCGGCAGCCGTCCGTCGGCGCCCGGCTGCTTGGCGAAGACGCGCCAGATCACGCCCTTCGGAATTGACGGGCCGCCATCCAGCAGCTTGGCCTCCAGCGTCAGTCCGGGCCGGGGGCGTCCTTCGGTCGGACGAGGGGCGGCGGGGTCGGATTTGCCCGTCTTGAGAAGAGCGGCGGGATCGGTCTGTTCCGGCACGAGCAGCGGCGCCAGCGACAGCGGATCGGCAGGGGCGGCGCCGTCAGGAATATCCGCCGGCGGAATCGGCCCGCCCTGCGCCTGCGCGGTGGCGACGGACAGTGTCAGGCCGAGCAGCGCGGCGGGGCCGGACCGGCGGGCAAGCTGAAACAGCCGTCTTGAAGCGTTCACGCGCAATTCCTGACCCCGAATCCGGTCTCGACCCCAATTCCGGACGAGCATGCCGGATGGTTTCTTAGAGCCCGATCAGCATGGCGATTTCAAGACCGGAGTGCCCGGAAGCCGGGCGCGCCTGGCGGAAGGGCGGGCGTTCCGCCCGGCTCCATGCGGCGAGGGCAGGGGTTGCAATGCCGGGCGATTCGTCCGATGTCTGGCCCCAGCCAGCCGCGCCTGTCCCTTGGCAGGCCGCCCGCCATCCTCCCCTTCCTCGATGCTAGCGGCGCCCATGACTGAAACGATCTCGCTCCTGAAGACCCGACGTTCGTTCCCCTCCATGAACCTCGTCGAGCCCGGCCCGAATTCCGAGCAACTCACCGATCTCCTGACCATCGCCAGCCGCGTGCCCGATCACGGCAAGCTGGCGCCCTGGCGGTTCATCCTGTTCCGCGGCGATGCCCGCGCGGCAGCCGGAGAAGCGACGGCGGCGGTCCTGCTGAAGAACCGGCCCGACATCGACGACAAGTCGCTGGCGCATGAGAAGAACCGCTTCCTGCGGTCGCCGCTGGTGGTGGCGGTCGTGAGCCGCGCGGCGCCGCATGTAAAAATCCCGGAATGGGAACAGCTGATGTCGGCCGGCGCCGTCGCCATGAACTTGATCGTCGCCGCCAATGCGATGGGCTTCGCCACCCAGTGGCTGACCGAATGGGTGACCTACGACGCCGAGGCGCGCCGGGTGCTGGGGCTCGCCGAGACGGAGCGCCTGGTCGGCCTGGTCTATGTCGGGACGCCGAACACCGAGCCGTTCGAACGGCCGCGCCCGGCGCTCGCCGATATCGTCAGCGACTGGAAGCCCGGCGCCTGAGCCGAGCGGACTGTTTCTAGAAGCAAGACCTTCACCCAACCCTCTCCCGCAAGCGGGCGAGGGCTTTTGGGCCGGCGGGTTGGCGATGGAGAGGCTGAGCTCTCGGCGCTCCCTCTCCCGCCTGCGGGAGAGGGTTGGGGTGAGGGGCTTCTTGTCCGCCTCGGCCTCAGTAGCGGAACTGCTCCGCCAAGATGCGGTCGTCCCAGCTGTGGCCGGGATCGAACAGGATGAGGCTCTTGGCGCGCCGGTCCTGCTTGATGGCGATCTTCAGGACCGACTTGATCTCGGTGTGATCGGCGACGGCGTTGACGGGGCGCTTCTCGGGCTCGAGCACCTCGATCGACACGGTGACGCGATCGGGAATGAGCGCGCCGCGCCAGTGGCGCGGCCGGAAGGCGCTGATGGGCGTCAACGCCAGCAGCGGCGCGTGGATCGGCAGGATGGGACCGTGCGCCGAAAGGTTGTAGGCGGTCGATCCGGCCGGCGTCGAAACCAGCACGCCGTCGCCGATCAGTTCCTCCAGCCGAACCTGGTTGTCGATCGAGATCCGCAGCTTCGCCGTCTGGTAGGACTGGCGGAACAGCGAGACCTCGTTGATCGCGAAGGCGCGGTGTTCGTTGCCGGCCGCGTCATGGGCGTCC
Source organism: Kaistia sp. 32K (assembly GCF_016629525.1). Taxonomy (GTDB): domain Bacteria; phylum Pseudomonadota; class Alphaproteobacteria; order Rhizobiales; family Kaistiaceae; genus Kaistia. Next base: position 3,000,607 of record NZ_AP024269.1, on the reverse strand, counting down.
ATGCGGAGCGGATGCAGCGTCGAGGGGACGGCGGCCGCCAGGCGGTCGCGCAGATCGTCCTCGCGATATTCGTTCATCAGGAAGCCGACCGAACCGCGGTTCATGCCGTAGATCGGCTTGCCCGAATTCATGAAGCGATGCAGCGTCTGCAGCATGAAGCCGTCGCCGCCGAGCGCGACGATGACGTCGGCCGTCTCGGGATCGGTGCCGTCATAGAGCGCCGTCAGCCGCGCTTGCGCCTCGGTCGAATCCGGGGTGCCGCTGGCGATGAAGGCGATCGCCCCGTGCCGCGCTGGTTCGATCGCCATGGTCTCCTCCCGGTCGCGACGGCGGGTCGTGGCCGTATTGCCCGTTTCATCAAGGGCCTATCATGCCGCTGGCGTGTTTCCAAACCGTTGCTGTGACACCCTTGCTTTGAAGGGCGTCAGCGGATCGACACCTCGAGGCTGCCGATGCCGTCGATCTCAGCCACGACGACATCGCCGCGCTCCAGCCCGCCGACGCCAGCCGGCGTGCCCGTGAAGATGAGATCGCCCGGCGCCAGCACGAACCAGCGCGACAGATGCGCGATGATCTCGGGAACCGACCAGATCATGTCGGCGAGGTCGCCTTCCTGGCGCGGCTGGCCGTTGACGGTCGCCGTCAGGCGGCCCGAGGCGGGATGGCCGAGGACGCTCGCCGGCACGATATCGCCGATCGGCGCGGAGGCGGCGAACGCCTTGGCGGTGGCCCAGGGGCGCGCCGCTTTCTTCGCTTCCGCCTGCACGTCGCGAAGCGTCAGGTCGAGGCCGATCGCATAGCCATAGACATGCGAGAGCGCGTCTTCCGGCGCGATGTCGCTGCCGCCCTCACCGAGCGCCACCACCAGCTCGGCCTCGTGATGCAGGTCGGACGTCTGCGACGGGTAGGGGACCGCCGTTCCCGCCTCGACGATGTCGTCGGGGTTCTTCAGGAAGAAGAAGGGCGGCTCGCGGTCCGGGTCATGCCCCATCTCGCGGGCGTGGGCGGCGTAGTTGCGGCCGACGCAGTAGATCCGGTGCACGGGAAAGCGGGCGGACGAATCGCGCACGCCGACCGAAACGCGGGGCGGCGGGGTGACGACATAGCTCGGCTCGGTCATGGCGGCTTCCTGGATAAGGGTGCCGTACTCTGTCCGGCGCGGTGTTGCGGTGCAAGTGTTGCTGGCTTTCGCCGGATGCGACGCAGTTGTCAGTTGCGGTCCGGCGATCCGGACGCTAGTCCTCGCGGCTCCGGAGCGGCAGCTCCGTTCTATCCACACGAGGCCAGTGCACCCATGTCAGTCGATCCCGCGCGTTTTGTACTCACCCTGTCGTGCGGCGACCGTCGAGGTATCGTCGCCGCCGTGGCGAACTGCATTGCCTCGCAGGGTTGCAACATCGTCGAGAGCGCCCAGTATGGCGATCCCGACAGTGGCCGCTTCTTCATGCGCGTTTCGTTCTCCGGCCTGCCGGATACGACGCTGGATAGCTTTTCGCGCGGCTTCGAGCCGGTCGCGACCGCCTATGATTTCGACTGGAAGCTGCATGATCTGCGCATCAAGCCGCGCGTCATGATCCTGGTTTCCAAGATGGGGCACTGCCTGAACGACCTGCTCTATCGCAATTCGATCGGCCAGCTGCCGATGGATCTGGTTTCCGTCGTCTCCAACCACGAGACGATGCGCCGCCGGGTCGAGGGGGAGGGGCTGCCCTACCACTATGTTCCCGTCGATGGCCGCAGCAAGGAAGAGCAGGAGAGCGAGATCCTCGCCCTGATCGACGATCAGAAGATCGATCTCGTCGTGCTCGCCCGCTACATGCAGGTGCTGTCGGATGACATGTCGGCCCGTCTCGCCGGCCGCGTCATCAACATCCACCATTCGTTCCTGCCGAGCTTCAAGGGCGCCAAGCCCTATCACCGCGCGCATGAGCGCGGCGTCAAGCTGATCGGCGCGACGGCGCATTACGTGACCGCCGAGCTCGACGAGGGTCCGATCATCGAGCAGGATGTCGGCCGCGTCGATCATTCCATGTCGGCCGAGGCGATGATCGCCATCGGTCGCGACATCGAGAACACAGTGCTGGCCCGTGCGGTCAAGTTCCACATCGAGCATCGGGTCCTTCTCAATGACACACGGACTGTCATCTTCCGCTGAGGCCAAGGCTGCCGTGATCGACGGCAAGGCGGTCGCGGCCGAGATCACGGCGCAGGTCGCGACAGAGACCGCGCGGCTGATCGCCAATGGCGGCGTGGCGCCCGGCCTCGCGGTCGTGCTCGTCGGCGACGATGCCGCGAGCCAGGTCTATGTCGGCGCCAAGGGGCGCAAGGCGACCGAGCTCGGCTTCCATTCGGTGCAGCACACGCTGCCGCTCGATACCAGAGAGGCCGATGTCCTCGCCATCGTCGAGCAGCTGAACCGCGATCCGGCCATCCACGGCATTCTCGTCCAGCTGCCGCTGCCCCGGCACATCGACACGTCGAAGGTGATCGAGGCGATCGATCCGGCCAAGGACGTCGACGGCTTCCACCCGATCAATGTCGGCCGGCTGGCGATCGGCGAGCGCGATCGCGCGCTGGTCTCCTGCACGCCGGCGGGCTGCCTGCTGCTGATCCAGCGCGTGCTGGGCGGGGATCTCGCCGGCAAGGACGCGCTGGTGATCGGCCGCTCCAACATCGTCGGCAAGCCGATGGCGAAATTGCTGCTGCAGGAGAGCTGCACGGTGACGGTGGCGCATTCGCGCAGCCGCGACCTGCCGGCGCTGGCGCGTAAGGCCGATATCATCGTCGCGGCGGTGGGCCGGCCGGAGATGGTGCGCGGCGACTGGGTCAAGCCCGGCGCCGTCGTCATCGATGTCGGCATGAACCGCATTCCGGCGCCCGAGCGCGGCGAAGGCAAGACGCGCCTCGTCGGCGACGTCGCCTATGCCGAGGCGGCTGCCGTCGCGTCGGCGATCACGCCGGTTCCCGGCGGCGTCGGCCCGATGACCATCGCCATGCTGATGGCCAACACGCTGACGGCCGCCTGCCGCGCCGCCGGCCAGCCCGAGCCGAAGTTCTAGGGGCTCCTGTCTTCGCCGCCCTCGAGCAGCGGCGAAGCAAGCGCGGACCCTCACCCCAACCCTCTCCCGCAAGCGGGCGAGGGAGTTCGCCAGCGTTTGTTGAAACGCTCAATCGTTATGAAGGCTGCCGGCCGAACCCCTCGCCCGCTCGCGGGAGAGGGTAGGGTGAGGGGCTTGCTCTAGCCCTGGCTCTACCGCCTCCGGTGACCCCGCCGTCTCTCGCGGTGCATGATGTAGAGGCCGCTGGCGATGACGATCGTCGCGCCGACCACCATGATCGGGTCGACACGCGTGCCGAACAGCAGCGCGCCATAGATGATCGCCCAGAGGATCATCGAATACTGCATTGGCGCGATGACCGAGGCCGGCGCCAGCGACAGCGATTTCGCGATGAAGAACTGGGCGCTGCCCATCAGCAGGCCGGTGCAGGCGAAGAGCGCCATGTCCGGCAGCGTCGGCATGCGGAACGTCAGGAACATGCCGGGCAGGCTGACCACGATCAGCCCGGTGACGACGGCGAGCACCATCACGGCGCGCATCTCTTCGCGCGCGATGCGGCGCAGGACGAGCACGGTGAAGGCGCCGAGGCCGGCGCCGATCAACGCGGCGGCATGGCCGACATGCAGGGTGGCGAAGCCGGGGCGCACCATCACGAGGATGCCGACGAAGCCGGCGAGGACCGCGCCCCAGCGATGCAGTCCGACCTTCTCGCCGAGGATCGGGATCGACAGCAGCGTGACGAAGAGCGGCGTGCAGAAGGCGATCGAATAGCTTTCGGCGAGCGGCAACTGCGAGAAACTATAAAAGCCGAACACCGTCGCCGTGCCGGCGAGGACGCCGCGCAGCACCACCAGGCGCGGATGGCGGACCCGGAGCGAGCGGAAGCCGCCCTTGCGCAGGATGATCACGGTGAGCGGGATCAGCGCGAAGAGGGCCTGGCTGACGATGATCTGGAAGACGGAATAGCGCGCCGTCAGCAGCTTCACGATCGCGTCGCTGGTGGCGAACATGATGTTGCCGGAGAGGGCGATCAGGATTCCGGCGACGACGCGTTCCGTCTGGTCGTTGGAGACGGGCAGGACGGCGGTCATCGGGCGGTTTCCCGATGTGGCGGCGCATGCAAGCGCGCGCATGTCGGCATGCGGCGCTTCTCGGCGATGGTGGACACGTCGACCTCGGACGGTGTGCGGGTGGCAAGCCGGCCGGCGGGGACTCACCAGCGCTGGTTGCAGTTCGATGCAAACCCACCGCCGGGGGCAGAATCAAGGTGTAATCGCGCCGGATTCTGGATTTCTGGTTCTTGCCGATAGCCTGTGACGGAAATGCCGCCCGATCGGCGGCCGCGCCGCATTGGCGGGGTCGGGGAAACCGGTCAGGATGCCCGCACACGATTCGAGAGGCCCCCATGCATTCGAACAAGCGCATACTCGTCACCGGCGGCGCCGGCTTCCTGGGCTCGCATCTTTGCGACCGGCTGCTGGCGCGCGGCGACGAGGTGCTCTGCGCCGACAATTTCTTCACCGGTTCGCGTCGCAACATCGAGCATCTGATCGGTCACAAGCGGTTCGAGCTGTTGCGGCACGACGTGACGTTCCCGCTCTATGTCGAGGTCGACGAGATCTACAACCTCGCCTGTCCGGCCTCGCCGGTGCATTACCAGCACGATCCCGTGGCGACGACCAAGGTCAGCGTCCATGGCGCGATCAACATGCTGGGGCTGGCCAAGCGCCTGAAGGCGAAGATCCTGCAGGCCTCGACCTCCGAGGTCTATGGCGATCCGAGCGTGCATCCGCAGACCGAGGATTACTGGGGCAACGTCAACCCGATCGGCATCCGCTCCTGCTACGACGAGGGCAAGCGCTGCGCCGAGACGCTGTTCTTCGACTACTGGCGCCAGCACAAGCTGCGCATCAAGGTGATGCGGATCTTCAATACCTATGGCCCGCGCATGCACCCGAATGACGGGCGCGTTGTCTCCAACTTCATCGTGCAGGCGCTCCGTGGCGAGGACATCACCATCTATGGCGAGGGCCAGCAGACGCGCTCCTTCTGCTATGTCGACGACCTGCTCGAGGGCATGACCCGCCTGATGGATACCGGCGACGAGGTGACCGGTCCGATCAATGTCGGCAATCCCAACGAATTCACCATCCGCCAGCTGGCGGAACGGGTGATCGCGCTGACCGGCTCGTCGTCGAAGCTCGTCTTCCAGCCGCTGCCCTCCGACGATCCGCGCCAGCGCCAGCCCGACATCACGCTGGCCGGTCGCGTGCTCGACTGGAAGCCGACGATCGAGCTCGACGAGGGGCTGCGCCACACCATCGCCTATTTCGACGGCCTGCTGTCGGAGTCGGCGGCGTGAGCGAGACGTTCGAAATCGCCGAGCGCATCGCTGCGGACAGCATCTTCGTCGCCGAATGGCCGCTCTGCCAGCTCCGCCTGATGGATGATCGCCGCTATCCCTGGCTCCTGCTCCTGCCGCGCAAGCCGGGGCTGGAAGAGTGGACGGAGCTGCCTGACGCGGAACTCGCCGTCTTGGCGGTCGAGACCAAGCGCGCCGGCCTCCTGCTCGGCGCCGTGGCGACGTTCGACAAGCTCAATGTCGGAGCGCTCGGCAACATCGTCCGCCAGATGCATGTCCACGTCATCGGCCGCTCGGTCGGCGACGCCGCCTGGCCGGGGCCCGTCTGGGGGCAGGGCACTCGCGAGCCCTATCCGGCGGACGAGCGCGAGGCGCTGATTTCCCGCCTGCAGTCGGCTGTCGCGAAAGCGGGCTGACGGCTGCCGTTAGGGGATGCGCTCACGGGCGCGTCTTCGGCGCAACGGCTTGCTGTTATTCGCATTTTTCTCCGCTGCTTTTTATGATTAACGGCCCTTAACATTCGGATCGTAACCGTTTGTTAACCATGCTCGAACAGGTTGAGCTCCAAAGCTGAAGGCGGTTCGCGGCGAGGCCCGAACAGCCATCGCGGCCGATGCGGCGATGCCGCTGAACGGGCAATGGGGGCGATCGATGCGGGCAGGAATTTGGGGTCGGGCCACCGGGCGATGTGCCGGCGGTTCCGGGCGAACCCTGAATCGGTTCGTCGGATGAGAGCCGCCATGCCCCCCAGGTCGCTCCTCACGCCGCTCCCGCTCCCCCGATCGATCCACCCCTCCCTCAAGGGCGTCGCGTCCGCGCTGGCGCTGCTCAGCCTCGCCGCCTGCGGCGGCGGCAAGCCGATCACGTCGGGGTCGATCGCGACGCGCGTGCCGATCGAGACCGCCTTTGTCGACATGCCGCCCGGTGGTCCGGGTGTCGTCGGCGTCATCGAGCGGCACTATGCCAACGCGACGGCGCAGGAGATCATCCTGACCAACCGTTCCCACACCGCCGGGCAGAACGCCGTGAACGTCACGCTGTTCGGTCCGGTGAAGGTGGTGACGGGGGTCGAGAACCTGCAGTCGAACCCGGCGCTCAGCCTGTCGGCGGTCGGGGCGGAGATGCGCGAGGCGCTTCCCGGCGTGCCGATGCGCGTTTCGCCCTACTACGCCCAGAACCGCTATGGCTCGTTCGGCTATGCATCGGGCAACTCGGCCCAGGGCGATACCTGCCTCTATGCCTGGCAGCGCGTGCGCGGGCCCGATCTCGATTCCAACTTCACCATCGGCCAGGGGACGATCTCGATCCGCCTCCGGCTCTGCGAGCCGCGCTCCAGCGAGGCCGAGCTGCTCGCCGTCATGACCGGCATGACGATCAGCTCCTACATCCTGGCGGCGAACTGGAACCCCTATGGCGGCGCGCCGCCGATCCCGCCGACGATCGGCCAGCTCGGTGCGACGGTCGTGCCGGAGGCTGCGGTCGCGGTTCCGGCGGCCCCAGAGCCCGCGCCGGTCCGCGCCGCGCCCGTCCGCCGCGCGCCGAGGCCGGCGCCGGTTGCCGAGGCGCCCGCCGCGCCGCCGGCGGCCGAGACCGTCAATCGTTTCGAGGATTATGCCCCCGTTCCACCCCCGCAACCCTGAGCGCATGACATGACCAGTGACGCCGAGGCGCGTTGGAAGTTTGAGGCGGGGGCCGAAGGCCTCGCCGGGGTTTGCCGTCATCCGCGAAGCATCGGGCCTCGCGTTATCATTTCCGGGCTGCGGTCCGCATTCGCAGGGGGCGTCTGATGGCGCGGATCGGCATCGGGCTCCTCTGGGCCCTGGTGGGCCTGGTGATGGTCTTTCTCATCACCCTGCCGATCAACCTTCAGACGCATCTGATCGCCGGCGCGGCCGTGCTCGGCGCGATGATGGTGTTGAAGACCTTCACCAGCGCTGGCGTCTGGCGTCAGATCGCGCTCGCGCTCGGCACGTCGATCGTGTTGCGCTACGCCTATTGGCGGACGACCAGCACGCTGCCGCCGGTCAACGAACTGCAGAACTTCATCCCCGGCTTCCTCGTCTACATCTGCGAAATGTACAGCATCTTCATGCTGTTCCTGAGCTTGTTCGTGGTGATGCTTCCGCATCCGCCGCGCAATCTCAAGATCTCGTCGTCCGATCCAGACCTGCCGACCGTCGACGTGTTCGTCCCGACCTACAACGAAGAGCCCGAGCTGCTGGCGACGACGCTGGCCGCTGCCAAGGCGATGGATTACCCGGCCGACAAGCTGACCGTCTGGCTGCTCGATGATGGCGGCACGGTGCAGAAGCGCAACGCGGAAAACATGCAGTCGGCCCAGGAAGCCGAACAGCGCATGATCACGCTGCAGAAGCTGGCCGAGGACATGGGCTGCCGCTACCTGACGCGCGAGCGCAACGAGCACGCCAAGGCCGGCAACATGAACAACGGCCTGAAATATGCGAAGGGCGACCTCGTCGTCGTCTTCGATGCGGACCATGCGCCGGCGCGCGATTTCCTGCTCTACACGGTCGGCTACTTCAAGGAAGATCCGAAGCTCTTCCTGGTCCAGTCGCCGCACTTCTTCCTCAACCCGGATCCCGTCGAGCGCAATCTGCGCACCTTCGAGACGATGCCGTCCGAGAACGAAATGTTCTACGGCATCATCCAGCGCGGCCTCGACAAGTGGGATGCCTCGTTCTTCTGCGGCTCGGCCGCGGTGCTGCGCCGCGCGGCGCTCGATCAGACCGGCGGCTTCTCCGGCGTGTCGATCACCGAGGACGCCGAGACGGCGCTCGAGCTGCACGCCAGCGGCTGGCACAGCGTCTATGTCGACCGCCCGCTGATCGCCGGCCTGCAGCCCGCCACCTTTGCCTCCTTCATTGGCCAGCGCAGCCGCTGGGCGCAGGGCATGTACCAGATCCTGCGCTTCCGCTTTCCGCCGGGAAAGCGCGGCCTCTCGATCCCGCAGCGCCTCTGCTACATGTCCAGCACGCTCTTCTGGTTCTTCCCGATCACGCGCTGGGTCTTCTTGCTCGCGCCGCTCTGCTACCTCTTCTTCAATCTCGAGATCTTTACGGCGTCTGGCGGCGAGTTCATCGCCTACACCGCGTCCTACATGCTCGTGAACCTGATGATGCAGAACTACCTCTATGGCCGCTTCCGCTGGCCGTGGATCTCGGAGCTGTATGAGTATGTGCAGTCGGTCTACCTGCTACCGGCACTCGTCTCGGTCATCCTCAATCCCTCGAAGCCGACCTTCAAGGTGACGGCGAAGAGCGAGTCGCTCGAGACCGCGCGTGTCTCCGAGCTGTCACGTCCGTTCTTCATCATCTTCTTCGTGCTGGTGGCCGCTGTCGGCATGACTGCGTGGCGTATCATCAACGAACCCTACAAGGCCGACGTCGCCATGGTGGTGGGTGGCTGGAACCTGCTCAACCTGATCATCGCCGGCTGCGCGCTCGGCGTCGTCTCGGAACGGCGCGAAAGCCGCGCCAGCCGTCGCGTGGACGTCAAGCGTCGCTGCGAGATCCTTGTCGGAGACCTGGTCGTGCCGGCGACGATCGAGGATGCCTCTGTCGGCGGCGCGCGCATCAACCTCGGCAATGTGAAGGTGCCGGAGATCTCGCGCGATCTCTATTGCGACGTCCGCTTCAAGACCAATGTTCCGATTGCCACCGAGTCGCTGCCGATCAGCATTCGCGCCATGACCCGGACGCCGGACGGCGTGATGCTTGGCGTGCGCTATGAGCCGTCAGTCGCCGGTCACTACCAGCTGATTTCGGACGTCGTGTTCGCCAGCTCCGATCTATGGACCAAGTTCCAGTGGTCGCGCCGCACGAACATCGGAATTCTCCGCGGCACGATCTGGTTCTTCAGCATCTCGATCTACCAGACCGGACGCGGGCTCACCTACTTGTTGAAGTCGTTCCGTCGCGCGGCGCCTGCCAAGGCCGCCGCTCCCGCCAGCGCCGGGAAGTCGGGCACATGAAAACGCTGATCCGCACCGGCCTCGCCGTCAGTCTTCTCGGCAGCAGCGCGCTCTGGGCCATCGCCCAGAATGCATCGCCGTTCGACATGAGCGGCGAGCGGGTCGACACCGGCGCCGGCACGGCGACGCCCCCGCCGCCTCCGCCGCAGCGCGCACCGGCCGGGCAGGGCGCGTTCGCTCCGTTCCAGCTGGAGCCGACGCAGCACAGCGCGCCGGCTGCACCGGCTGCGCCACAGACACCGATTGCCGCGCCGGCCGCTCCCGCCGTGACCCAGACGCCCGTGGCAGCACCCGCGGCGTCGCCGGCCCCTGCGCCGCAGACAGCGCCGACGATCGTGCTGACCCCGGCGGCCCCCGCCGCGCCGGTGACCGAAGCCGTCGACCAGCCCGCTCCCGCCCAGCCGCCGGCACAGCCCGCGCAGCCGTCCGAGCCTGCGCCGGTCGTCGCGGCCGCGACAGAGCCGGCTCCGGTGGAAAATCCCGACAGCCGCTTCATCGTGCCGTCGCCGACGCTGCGTCTCGAGGGCGAGACGGATCAGCATTCCTGGGTGATCTATCTCGCCGGCGATCAGGCGGGCCAGCCGGCCCGGCTTGACGTATCGTTCAAGAACGCGATCGTCGTCATGCCCGAGGCGTCGCTCCTGCGGGTCTCGATCAACAACCAGGCGGTGCTCGAGACGGCGCTGACGGCGTCGGATTCGTTCCGCGACGTTGCCGCGATGATCCCGCCCGGACTGCTGCAGGCGGGCGCCAACACGGTGCGCTTCCAGGTCGCCCAGCGCCACCGCACCGATTGCACGGTGCAGTCGACCTACGAGCTCTGGACCGAGATCGACGGCAAGGGCACGACGCTGACCTTCGCGCCGAACCCACAGCCGACGCAGGTGCTGCGCGGGCTCGATGATCTTCCCGCCATCGGCTTCGACGGAAGCGGTGTCACCGCCATCCGCGTCATCGCGCCCGGCAGCAACCAGGCCACGATCGCGCCGCATCTCTTGAAGCTGGTGCAGGCGCTGACGCTTGCCGGCAACTATCCCAATCCGATCGTGACCGTCTCGGATCGCGCGCTCGAGCCGGCCGGCGCCGGTGTGCTCACGGTCGTTCTCGGCGTCGGCAGCGAGCTCGGCTCGCTGATGCAGACGCCGCCGGCCGACGCCAATTCCCGCCCGATCGTCAGCTTCGTCGACGAGCCGTCGCTCGGCCGTTCGGTGATGGTGGTGACCGGCGCCAACTGGACGCAGATCGGCTCCGCGATCGACCAGATCGCCAGCGGCGTCGATCGCCCGATCGGCGTCCTGCGTAAAACCTTGAATACGGCGCCCTGGCTTGCGCCCGACGTTCGCTTCGTCATGGGCCGCGACAGCTTTCGCCTGCTCGATGCCGGCGTCACGACGCAGGAATTCTCCGGCCGCCGCTTCCGCACGGAATTCGCCGTCGGCATACCGTCCGACTTCTACGCCGAGGCCTATGGCGAGGCGACGCTGCGGCTCGACGCGGCCTATACCGCCGCCGTTCGCCCGGCCAGCCACATCGACATCTACGTCAACGGCCAGATCGCCGCGACCACCCGCATCACGCGCCAGCAGGGCGGCATCTACCGCCAGTTCCCGATCAAGATCCCGCTCCGGCATTTCCATCCGGGCGTGAACCGCGTCTCGATCAATGCTTTGCTCGATACCGCCGAGGACGCCGCCTGCGCGCCGGGCGGCTCGACCGAGGGCGGCCCGCGTTTCGTCCTGTTCGACACCACGACCTTCGAGATCGGCAATTTCGCGCGGATCGGGCGTCGGCCGGACCTCGGCGCCTTCGCCGGCACGGCCGCGCCGTACAACCGCTTCACCGAGCCGTCCGCCCTGGTGATGGGCCGCACCGATCCGAAGAACTATTCCGCCGCCGCCAGCCTGCTGGCGCGGATGGCGATCCAGGCGGGTCGCGTGATCGACCTGGCGCCGACGCCCGCCGCCAGCGTCGGGGATCGCAACGCGCTGTTCATCGGCGCCGCCGCGCAGATGCCCGGCAATGTGCTGGGGCAGCTTGGCATCGCCGAGACCGTCCGCACCACCTGGCGCGACGAGACGGCGGCCGGCGAGCGCATCGCGACCGCGAATGATTTCGCGCCGCTCGACGCCGTGTTGCGGCGGCCCGGCACCGAACTCGCTCAGGCGCCGGCCTCGCGCGCCGAAGCCGAGAATACCGACGTGACCTTCGATCGCTGGCAGAACGAGCTGGTCGGCGGCGGCTGGCACGGCCAGGTGAACGCGCTCGAGGGCTGGCTGAAACGGACCTTCGACATCTCCTTCTCGACGCTCAGCTTCTTCAGCGCCGCGACCCCGCCGTTCGAACCGTCTGCCAAGACGACGATGATCATCGCTCAGTCCGGCAGCCCGAACGGCGAGGGGACGTGGACGATGGTCACGGCGCCCTCCGAGGATCGCCTGGTCTCGGGCATCCAGACCGTCACCGGCATTGCCCGCTGGCCGGAGCTCGGCGGTCGCATCAGCACCTTCAACGCCACCACCGACGCCATCGAGAGCCGCCCGGCCAACCAGTTCACCTTCGTGCAGACGCAGCCCTTCTCGCTGGGCAATATGCGGCTGATCGCGGCCAACTGGCTGTCCAGCAACATCCTCTACTACGCGCTCGGCCTGGTCGGGCTCTGCCTGGTGCTGGGCATCGTCACGACGGCTCTGCTGCGCCGCCTGGGGAGGCCGTCGTGAAGTCTGGCCTCATCCCGGCGGTCGTGTTCACGGCGCTGAGCCTGACGGCATCCGTCGCCTCCGGCGCGGAGGTGCTGACCATGCAGGGAACGATCACGGCCGCCGACTGGCGCGCCTACAACGAGCGCTTCGTCGCGCCCTCGGGGCGGGTGATCGACGACGCGAATGGCGGCATCAGCCATAGCGAGGGGCAGGGCTATGGCCTGCTGCTCGCCTTCGCTGCCAACGATCGCGCCGGCTTCGAACGGATCTGGAGCTTCACCCGCACGGAGCTGATGCTGCGCGATGACGGGCTCGCGGTCTGGAGCTGGCAGCCGACCGCGCCGCATGTCCGCGACACCAACAACGCTTCCGACGGCGACATGCTGATCGCCTATGCCCTGGCCGAGGCCGGCTGGGCCTGGAACGAGCCGATCTACGTCAAAGCGGCGGTGTCGATCGCCGAGAGCCTCGGCAAGGAGACGGTGATCAAGGACGGCAACCGTGTGCTGATGCTGCCGGGCGTCGACGGCTTCGGCCGCGCCGCGCGGGCGGACGGCCCGGTGGTCAATCTCTCCTATTGGGTGTTCGAGGCGCTGCCGATCATGGCGCAGCTCGCGCCGGCGACCGATTGGGCCGCGCTGTCGCGCACCGGGCTCGGTCTCATCCAGAGCGCGCGGTTCGGCGCGGAGCAGCTGCCGACCGACTGGATCACGGTTCGCGGCAAGACGCCGGAGCCGGCGACCGGCTTCGACCCGCTCTTCGGCTATAACGCCATCCGCATCCCGCTCTACATGATCCGCGCCGGCATCACCGATGCGGCCCTGCTCGGACCGTTCAAGACGGCCTGGCTCGGTCCGGGCAAGCCTGGACCGGCCGTCGTCAACGTCAAGACCAACGTCGTCGAACACAAGCTGGACGAGCCCGGCTACCGGATCCTGGCCGCGGCGCTCGCCTGCGTGCTCGACGGCGCGCCCGTGCCCGACGACCTCAAGACCTTCACGCCGACGCTCTACTACCCGTCGACGCTCCATCTCCTCTCTCTGTCCTTTCTGACGGAAAGGCACGCGCAATGCCTGTGAAGCAGCAATTGATGATCTTCGGCACGCTTGCGGTGATCGGCCTCGAGGGAGCGTATCTCCTCAACCAGCTGTTCACCCCGGCGGAAGCCGGGAGCGAGGTGGTGTTGCGTCAGCCGGTGCGCCCGAACGGCGCCGCGTCGGACTTCTTCACCTCCGCCGCTGACGGCCGTCCGGTGCGCACCGCGCAGGCGAACGGCGCGGCCACAGCCCCTGCGCCAGCACAGGCTCCGGCTCCTGCCGCGCAGCCGGCTCCCGCGGCGCCTGCGGCTCCCGCCGCGCCCGTCGTTGACGAGACGGCGCTGCGCTATTTCGCGCGCCAGGGTGACGAGCGCCGCCTGCAGGCGGAGATCGCGCGCCTGCGCGCGCTCTATCCCGACTGGACGCCGCCGGATGATTTCTCGCAGCCGGCGCCGATCGGCGATCCCGCGCTCGACCAGATGTGGAAGCTCTACGGGCAGGGGCAGTATGCCGCCGTCCGCAGCGCCATCGCGGAGCGCCAGGCGAAGAACCCGCAATGGGTGGTGCCGCCGGACCTGCTGGCGCGGCTGGATGTCGGCGAGGCGCGCGAGCGCCTGGTCAACGCCTCCAATGCCCAGCAATGGAACACCGTCGTCACCGTCGCCGCCGCGACGCCGAGCCTGCTCACCTGCGCCGACGTCGACGTGCTCTGGCGCGTCGCCGAGGCGTTCGCCAAGACGGAGCGCCAGGCGCGCGCCCGCGACGCCGGCATCTATATCCTGACCAGTTGCCAGGATCCGGCCGAACGTCTCGCCACCGTCCAGAAGGCGATGGGCTATCTCGGCGATGCCGAACTCACCGATCTGCTCAAGCTGGAGCGGCAGGGCCCGGACGGGCAGGGCGAGTTCGCCGCGGTCAAGGCCGACATCGCCCGGCGTCGGATCGGCGCCGCGACCAAGGATCCGAGCCTGACGGCGACGACCGCCGACATCGCGCTCGTCGAAAGACTGGTGCGCGAAGGCACCGGGCCGGACGACGCGGTGCTGCTCGGCGCCTACTGGTTCCAGCACAACGATCCGACCCGTGCCGCGCAGTGGTACGAGCTCGCCAAGGGGCGTGCCGACACGGCGGATATCGCGCGCGGCTACGCCTATGTGCTGAACGCTCTGAAGCGCCCGGCCGAGGCCGAGCAGGCCGCCTACAAGTGGCGCGACGCCGGCAAGGAAAATCTCGACGCCTATCTGGTGGTCGCGACCGCGCTGCTCGCCGTCGATCCTCCGGTCAAGATGGACCGCGAGGTGCTGACGCGTATCGCCAAGGCGATCGGCGACGCGAAATATGCGCCCGGCGCGCAGGAGTTCGGCTGGTACGCCTACAAGATCGGCCAGACGGCCGTGGCGGCTCGCTGGTTCGCGATGGCGCAGCAGTTGATGCCGGAAGACGAGCCCTCGGCCTATGGCCTGGCACTCGCCTATCAGAAGCTCAAGGACAAGAGCGGCTTCCAGAAGGTGCTGAGCGAATGGGGCTCGCGCTCGCCGCGCATCGCGGCGCTGGCGGACCCGAAGGCGCGCCGTCCGGTCCCGGCAGCGGAAGCGCTGCCGGGACCGGACGGCGCCGCGGTCGAGACGGCGGATGTCGCGAGCGCCGAGGCCTCCGGCGATACCGATCCGGTCGAACGGATCGAGGCGCGTCCGCGCGCCGCCGCGCCCCGTCGCGCTCCGGCGGCGGAAGCCCGGCCGGTGCAGCGCGCCTCCGCGCCGCGCGGCGGCCGTTCCTGCACGGGCGATATCCGTCCCGACCAGCTCTCCGCCATGAGCGCGCTCAATCGCGGCTGGTGCCTGATGGAATTGAACCGGCCGATCGAGGCGGCGGACGCCTTCGACGCCGCCGCGCGCACCAGCTATGGCCAGGTCCAGCAGGACGCCGCCTATGGCAAGACGCTCGCCTATCTCCGCGCCGGGCTGACCGATCTCGCGGCCGCCTCCGCCGCTTCGACGCAGCAGACGGTTGCCCGTGGCATCGAGCTCAAGCGGGAGATCCTGACGCAGCGCGCGATCGGTTCCTACAATGACGGCCGCTACATCGAGACGCTGCTGATGCTCGACGAGCGCTCGCGCATCGCGCCGGAACAGAACGACCTGATGATGATGCGGGGCTGGTCCTATTTCCACCTGCGCCGCTTCAACGACGCGAAGACGATCTTCGTCGCCGTCGCAGGCACGGGTTCGCGCGAAGCGCAGCGCGCGCTCGCCACGCTCGCCGAGGAAATGAAGCCGAAATGAGCCGGCGGTCTGCCGTCCCGGACGTGGCGCTGCGGCGCCGCGTCAGCGCATGACGCAGCCCTTCGGATAGCCGACGCGCTTGCAGTAGACGACGTGGGGTGCCGGGCGACGGGCCACGCAGCCTTTGACGTAGACGCCGTTCTGGCAATAGACGACGGGCGCCGGGCGGACGACCGGCGCCGGCCGCACGATGCATCCGACGGGATAGCCGACCCGGGTGCAATAGACCGCGGCCTCGCTGGTGCCGCTGGCGGCCCACAGCCCGATGGCGGCGAAGAGGCCGGCCAGCGCCGCTAGTTTCAGCTGATGACGGGCTGCCTGTTCCATTACCTGTCTCATGGCGTCGTCTCCCTCGGGCGGACGCCGGCCTGTGCCGGCTTCATCCGCCCGGGTCTTCTTTACCATGCGTCATGTTGGGCAGGTAGGAGCGGCCGGGGCGATCGCGTCGATGTGCGACGCATGGGGCACCGAAGCTTGGGCGCCAAAGCGGCGCGCACGGGCGCGTCCCGGTCTTGTTCCGATTTGTAATTCGTTATAAGTGAACTTTATTCGCTTATAATTGATTGCGAATTGGAGGAACGTCTTGCTGATCGATGGCGGAACCAGCTCAGCTATATCTCAAAGTCCCTATTGGTGGGATGCCCGCGATCGGGGGCAGGATCAACCTCTGCCGTCCGGCGCCGTCGACGTCGCCGTCATCGGCTCGGGCTATACCGGTCTCTGCGCCGCGCTGCGGCTGGCGCGGGCGGGCGTCCAGGTCCTCGTCGTCGAGGCGGGCGAACTCGGCGAAGGCGGCAGCACGCGAAACGGCGGCATGGTCTCCGGCACGCTCAAGGTCTCGCACCCGCAGCTGGTCAAGACCTATGGCAAGGAGCGGGCGGACCGCATCTTCTTCGAGGCGCAGAATTCGGTTCTCTTCCTCGAGAAGCTGATCTCCGAGAACGCGATTGACTGCGGCTACCGGCGCTACGGCATGTACTTCGCCGCCTATGCACCGAAGCATTATGACGATCTCGCGCGGGAAGCCGAGCAGCTGGACGCGCTCGGCGTCGAGACCCGCATGGTGGCGAAGGCCGACCAGCGGCGCGAGCTCAATTCCGATCTTTATTTCGGCGGCCGCGTCACCACCTTCGCCGGCGGCCTGCATCCGGCGCGCTATCACGCGGGGCTGGTACGGGCCTGCCGCGAGGCCGGCGTCCGCTTCGTCACGCGCTGCCGCGTTGAGGCGATGAAGAAGGAAGCCGGGCAGTTCACGCTGACGACGGCCAAGGGAACGGTGCGCGCCGGCCGCGTCGTCGTCGCCACCAATGCCTATACGGATGGCGGCCTCTCCTGGTTCAAGCGCCGCGTCATCCCGATCGGCAGCTACATCATCGCGACGGAAGAGCTTGATCCCGGCCGCCTCCGGGCGCTGATCCCGGGCGAGCGGATGATCCAGGACACCAAGCGCAACCTCTACTACTACCGCCTGTCGCCGGATGGCCGCCGCATGATCTTCGGCGGGCGCACCAGCTTCCGGCCGATCAGCGTGCTCGAAAGCGCGCGCCGGCTGCGCCTCTCGATGGCCGAGGTATTCCCGAGCCTCGCCGATGTCGGCGTCACCCATAGCTGGACCGGCAACGTCGCCTTCACCTTCGACTCGCTGCCGCATCTCGGTTCGCATGAGGGCGTCCACTACGCGCTCGGCTGCTGCGGCCAGGGCGTCGCGCTGATGAGCCATTTCGGCAATTGCCTCGCGGGCGACATCCTCGGCACCGGCGAGGAAAGCGCTTTCGCCTTCAATCCGATCAAGACCGTGCCCGGCTACACCGGCAATCCGTGGTTCATTCCCGTCATCGGCGAATATTACCGCTTCCTGGATTGGCTTGATCGTCCCTCCCGCTCCTGATCCCATCGAAAGGCTCATCATGATCCGCTTTGCCAATCCGCCCGCCGCTCCGCAGCCGCCGAGCCGCTATTCGCAGGTCGCGGTCGCGCCGGCCAATGCCGAATTCGTCTTCCTGTCCGGCCAGGTCGGCCTGAACGACGACGGCAGCATCGCCGAGGGCGCGGAGCGCCAGGCCGAGCTGACCTGGAAGCACATCGAGACGCTGCTGGCTTCCGAAGGGCTGACGCTCGCCGACGTCGTCAAGGTGACGGGCTATCTGACCAGCGCGGACGATGTCGGCGCGTACAAGACTGTGCGCGACCGGCTGATGCCCGAGCCGCCGCCGGCTTCCACCGTTGTCATCGTCTCGGGCTTCGTCGCCAAGGGCCTCCTCGTCGAGATCGACGTGGTCGCCGTCAAGCGCGCCTGACGCTCAGGACGGTCGCGGCGTCATCACGAAGATCGCGACCGTCCGTTCGGTGGAGGAGGGATTCAGGAAGGTGTGCAGGAGGCGGGGATCGAAGGTCATCGAATCCCCGGCGTTGAGCTCGAAGCTCTCATTCTCCATCCGCACCAGCAACGTGCCGGAGACGACGTGGATGAACTCTTCGTCGGCGCGCAGCGAATAGAGCTTCTCACCACCCGTGCCGAGCGGCTCGATCTCGGTCCAGAGCGCCTGCAGGCGCGTGCTGTTGCTGGCCGTCAGCAGTGAGTCCGAGACGCCGGTTCCGCCGAAGGAGACCTTCGGCCGCTCGTCGGCGCGCACGACGGTCGACATCGTCGAATTGAACAGATCGCCGATCGAAAGCCCCAGCGCGTCGCAGAGCCGGACGAGCGACGCCACGGAGGGCGAGGTCTTGTCGTTCTCGATGTCGCTCAGGAAGCTCTTGGTCAGCTCGACTGTCTTCGCGACGCTCTCCAGCGTCAGGTTGAGCTGCCGCCGGCGCTCCTTGATCAGGCCGCCGAACTTCGGGGCTGGCTTCTGTGGCTTGCTGGCCGCAGGCGAAGTGTCCGTCTTCATCGGTAATCCTTGAACTCAGGGTGTAGCACCCTCATACCGCAAGTTCGGTAAAAACGAAATTAGTTGACTTATAGAGAAATCCGGGTAGGACAGTATAGATAAGGGGCAGGGGGAAATCTGCTCCGTTTCCAAGAGGGGAATTAACGTGTCGCAGTCATTCAAGACCGGAATTTTGTGCGCCCTTGCGCTCGCCGCAGCAACGGTACCGTCCTTTGCCGCCGAAGCGCAGCCGTCTTTTGTTGGGGACAAGGTATTCACCGTCTGCACCGACGCGACGTTCCCGCCGATGGAGTTCTTCGAGAGCGCCGGCAATGCGGAACCCGTCGGCTTCGACATCGACCTTGCCAAGGCGCTGGCCGGTCACTGGGGCGCCGAATCCCGCATCATCGTCTCGGAGTTCACGGGTCTGCTTCCCGGTCTCGACGCCGGCCGCTGCGACGCCGTCATCAGCGGCATCCCGCTGACGCCGGAGCGCGTCGCCGCCTATCCGGGCGTCCCGTATTTCTCCACCGCCGTCGTCGTGTTCGCGGGTGACAAGTCGGGCCTCGTCGTCAACGACGCCACCGATCTTTCCGGCAAGGTCGTCGCCGTCCAGGCCGGCACCAGCTATCTGGCTCGCCTCGAGAAGATCAACGAGACCCTGGCCGCCGCCGGCCGCCCCGCCATCAAGATCCAGACCTATCCGAAGCAGACCGACGTCATCCAGCAGGTGCTGGTGGGCCGCGCCGAGGCGGCTGTCTCGCAGGATACGGAACTCGCCTATCGCAACCTGCAGAAGGAAGGCCAGTTCAAGACCCTCTATTCCTTCCCCGACACCAGCGATTTCGCCGTCTTCATCAAGCGCGTCGATGGTGACGAGGCTGCCGTCAGCGCGGCGGTCGCGGCTCTCGTCAAGGACGGTTCGCTCGGCGAGATCGCCAAGAAGTGGGGAACTTCCGTCGACAGCCTCGTTCCCGGCGTGAGCCAATAATCCGGTCGGGAATGGAGATTACGACATGGCCTTTGATAGTTCGGTCTTCTTCGGGGCGCTGTTCTCCACGGCGTTCCTGAACGGAGCCCTGGTCACGGTCCTGCTCGCGCTGCTCTCGCACGGCGTCGGCATCCTGATTTCCATTCCCGCCGCCCTCTATGTGAGCGGGCCGCCCAGCCCGCTCCGGTGGCTCGTCAAGGGTATCCTTGGCATGCTTCGCGGCGCGCCGACGCTGCTGCAGCTGCTGTTCGTCTGGAACGCGCTGCCGCAGTTCTTCCCGGTGTTCCGCGAGCCGTGGTTCTCGCCCTTCCTGGCGGCCTGGATCGCGCTCAGCCTGAACGAGGCCGCCTACCAGACCGAGATCAACCGCGCCGCGCTCGGCGCCATCGACCCCGGCCAGAAGGCCGCCGGCGTCGCGCTCGGCCTGACGCGGTTCCAGATCCTGCGCCGGATCCTGCTGCCGCAGGCGGTGCGCGTGGCGCTGCCCTCGACCGCGAACGAGTTCATCACGCTCCTGAAGATCACCTCGCTCGCTTCGGTCATCTCGCTCTCCGAGCTGATGAGCGTCACCTCGCGCGCCGTGGCGACCACGTTCCAGTTCACCGAGTACTACGCCGCCGCCTTGGTCTACTACCTGGTCATGGTCTACGTGCTGGTCTTCCTGCAGTCGCGGCTCGAGCGCCGCCTCGTCTGGAACACCTCCGCCGCCGAGGCCTCGCCCGGCATGCTGCAGAAGGCGATGGCCTTCTACCGCCGCTCCTGACCCTCACGTCGATTGGTGATCCCCGTGTCCGAAATGATCCGCGTCGAGAACATCAGCAAGCGCTATGGCGACTTCCTCGTGCTGGACAATGTCAGCCTGTCCATCGCCAAGGGCTCCAAGGTCGTCATCTGCGGCCCCTCCGGATCGGGCAAGTCGACCCTGATCCGCTGCATGAACTACCTCGCTCCCCACGATACCGGCGTCGTCGCCATCGAGGGCGTCGAGCCGAAGAACCGCCGCAGCTGCGAGGCGGTGCGGCGCGAGGTCGGCATGGTGTTCCAGAACTTCAACCTGTTCCCGCACCTGACCATCCTCGAGAACTGCATCCTGGCGCCGATGCTGGCGCGCAAGCTCTCGCGCGCCGCAGCGACCGAGCGCGCGCACCAGTATCTGAAGCGCGTCCATATCGGCGAGCAGGCCAACAAATATCCGACCCAGCTTTCGGGCGGCCAGCAGCAGCGCGTGGCGATCGCTCGCGCGCTCTGCATGGAGCCCAAGGTCATCCTGTTCGACGAGCCGACCTCGGCGCTCGATCCCGAGATGGTCGGCGAAGTCCTCGACGTGATGGTGGAGCTCGCCGGCGACGGCATGACCATGGTCTGCGTGACGCATGAGATGGCCTTCGCCCGCAAGGTCGCCGACCAGATCGTCTTCATGGACAAGGGCCAGATCGTCGAGGTCGCCCCGCCGGAACAGTTCTTCACCTCCGCGACCTCGCCCCGCGCCAAGACCTTCCTGTCGCAACTCCAGCACTAACCGACCCTGAGTTCGGGATCGGGCCGCCCGGCGCCGCTTTGCGCCACGGCTTCGCTCGTCCCGAGGAAATGGAAACCGCTATGACCGATTTCGACTTCGACGCCGCGCGCAAGGACATGGGCCGCTGGTACTGGTGGGGCATCCCGACCTTCTTCCGCTGCGAGTGGAACGAGGATCCGGCCGCCAGCGACATCGCGCTCCTCGGCGTCCCGCACAGCTCCGGCAACGGCTCGACCGAGCGCGACCAGCATCTCGGCCCCCGCGCCGTCCGCAACGTCTCGGCCCAGTATCGCCGCAGCCACGG
The DNA here is from genome assembly GCF_016629525.1 of Kaistia sp. 32K. GTDB lineage: Bacteria > Pseudomonadota > Alphaproteobacteria > Rhizobiales > Kaistiaceae > Kaistia. The sequence goes on along the minus strand of NZ_AP024269.1, from coordinate 2,979,496 downwards.
CCGCTTCGGCATCACGCCGTGGGATCTCGCCCGCATCAACGACGCCGGCGACGTGCCGCTGCCGGAAGCGATGGTCAACGACGTCTGCGTCCAGCACATCGAGGCCTATGCCCGCCGTTTCAACGATGTCGGCACGCGCCTCGTCTCGATGGGCGGCGACCATGGCATCACCGGCCCGCTCCTGAAGTCGGTCGCCGGCCCGCATTCGAAGCTGACCAACGGCCAGAAGGTGGCCCTGGTGCATTTCGACGCCCACACCGACAGCTACCGCCACCTGCCGCATTGGCTGGGCAGCCGCCGCTCGTCGGCGCATTGGGCGAGCTATACGGTCGAGGAAGGCCATGTCGACGCGCATGCCTCGACCCAGATCGGCATCCGCCCGAATGTCGGCACGCCCGGCTCGAAGAACACCAGCGAGGAGCTCGGCTACCGCATCATCGGCATGGACGAGATCGAGGAGATCGGCGTCCAGGGCGTGGTGAAGACCATGCGCGAGCGCATCGGCGACCTGCCGGTCTACGTCACCTTCGACCTTGATTCGCTCGATCCGGCCGACGCCCCCGGCGTCTCGAACCTCGAGCCCGGCTATCCGGGCATCCGCATTGGCGACGCCATGCGCATGCTGCAGGGCCTGCGCGGGCTGAATGTCGTCGGCGCCGACGTCGTCTGCATCATGCCGACCAAGGACAACCCGAACAACATCACCGCGATGAACGCCATGGTCGTGATGTTCGAACTCCTGTCGCTGATGGCCGACTACAAGAAGAACCACGCCCCCGCGTAGTTCCTTCCCGCCAAGCCTATCCCTTCCTTGCCACGAGGACGCCTGATGACCCTGACCCTGAACGATCCCTCGCTCTTGCGGACCCAGTGCTACGTCAATGGCGTCTTCGTCGGGGAGGGCGAGACGCCCGTCACCAATCCGGCGACGGGCGCGGAGCTGGCGCGCGTGCCGGCCTTCGGCGCCGCCGAGGCGACCGAGGCGGTCGAGGCGGCTGAGCGCGCCTTCCGGCCGTGGGCGGCGCGCGTCGCCAAGGATCGCGCCAACATCCTGCGCCGCTGGTTCGACCTGATCGTCGAAAACCGCGACGACCTCGCGCTGATCCTGACTTCGGAGCAGGGCAAGCCGCTCGCCGAGGCCAAGGGCGAGATCGACTACGCCGCGGCCTACGTCGAATTCTACGCCGAGGAGGCGAAGCGGATCGCCGGCGAGACGCTGCCGAGCCACCGCGCCGACGGCCGCATCCTGGTGCTGCGCCAGCCGACCGGCGTCGTCGCGGCGATCACGCCGTGGAATTTCCCCGCCGCCATGATCACCCGCAAGGTCGGCCCGGCGATCGCCGCCGGCTGCACCGTCGTGCTGAAGCCGGCCGGCGAGACGCCTCTGACGGCGCTGGCGCTGGCGGAACTTGCCCAGCGAGCCGGCCTGCCGGCGGGCGTGCTCAACGTCGTCACCGGTCCGGCCCGACCGATCGGCGAGGTGCTGACCTCGCATCCCGCCATCCGCATCGTCGGCTTCACCGGCTCGACCGAAGTCGGCAAGCAGCTGATGCGGCAGTCCGCCGGCACGGTGAAGAAGGTGGCGCTGGAGCTCGGCGGCAACGCGCCCTTCATCGTCTTCGACGACGCCGATCTCGATGCGGCCGTCGAAGGCGCGATCCTGTCGAAGTTCCGCAATGCCGGCCAGACCTGCGTCTGCACCAACCGCATCTATGTCCAGCGCGGTGTCGAGGCGGCGTTCACCGAGAAGCTGGCGACCGCCGTCGCGGCCCTGAAGGTCGGCAATGGTGTCGGCGGCGACGTGCAGCTCGGACCGCTGATCAACGAGAAGGCGGTTCAGAAGATCGAGGAGCATATCGCCGATGCGCTTGCGAAGGGTGCGCGGACGCTGGTCGGCGGCAAGCGGCATGCGCTTGGCGGCACCTTCTTCGAGCCGACGCTGATCGCCGGCGTCGACGAGACCATGCAGGTCGCCGGCGAGGAGACCTTCGGTCCGTTGGCGCCCGTCTTCGTCTTCGATGACGAGGCAGAGGTCGTCGCCAAGGCCAACGACACCGAGTTCGGCCTCGCCGCCTATCTCTACACCCGCGATGTCGGCCGGATCTTCCGCGTCGGCGAGGCGCTCGAATACGGCATGGTCGGCATCAATTCCGGCCTGATCTCGACCGAGCTGGCGCCGTTCGGTGGCGTCAAGGAATCAGGCAATTCCCGCGAGGGCTCGCATCACGGCATCGAGGAATTCGTCGAGAAGAAGTACCTCTTCGTCGGCGGCCTCGATCGCTGAGCGCCTCCGCTCTAAAGTCGGATGTTGGATAGGGGACGCAGGGCCGGTGCGAATCGGCTCTGCGTTTCCGTGTTTGTCCGACCGGCGAGGGGAGCGCGATGACCGAATTTCTGTTCGACGGGCCGGAAAACGGCCGGGCGACCATTTTGCTGGCGCATGGCGCCGGCGCGCCGATGGATTCGGCCTCCATGACCGCGGCGGCGAAGGCGCTCGCCGACGCCGGGTTTCGCGTCGCCCGCTTCGAGTTCGCCTATATGGCCTCGCGGCGAACTGGTGACGGGCGCAAGCCGCCACCGCGCGCCGACAAACTGATTCCGGAATATCGCGCCGCCGTGGCAGCGCTGGGGGCGACGGGGCCGCTCATCATCGGCGGGAAATCCATGGGCGGGCGCGTCGCCAGCATGGTCGCGGACGAGCTGTTGGCCGAGAACGCCATCGTCGGGCTGCTCTGCCTCGGCTATCCCTTCCATCCGCCGGCCAAGCCCGAGCAATTGCGCACCGCGCATCTCCTCGACCTCAAGACACCGACGCTGATCTGCCAGGGCACGCGCGACGAATTTGGTACGCGCGACGATGTCTCGACCTACGCGCTGTCGGATCGAATCGAGATTCTTTGGCTCGAGGATGGCGATCACGACCTGAAGCCGCGCAAGAGCGTCTCCGGCTTCACGGCGGCCGATCACCTGCGGACGATGGCATCGGCGGTAGCCGAATGGGCTGGCGGACTGCCCGGCGGCCGATAGGCCCGAATGCGCGTATCTGTGGAGAATCGATCTCGCCGGCCCGGGCGACGCTGATTGCAAGCCGAGGCCGGCAGGGCCGTCTATCGCGGATGGGAAGAAAGCTGGTGCCGGTTGAGGGGATTGAACCCCCGACCTTCGGTTTACAAAACCGCTGCTCTACCGCTGAGCTAAACCGGCCTAACGTTATATTCTAACGCGATTTCAATAAGTTACGCATGCATGACCTTCGAAAGGCCGATTGTCATGCGCCGTCTCTTGTGCCGTCTGCGAATTGCGCCCGGAACCAAACGACGCGGTCTCTTCTCCCATCACGCGATCCGCGTCAAGCGCGTGACGCGGGTCGCGTGGGAAGTTCCATCAGAGATTTGGCGTGCCGAGATGCCGGTGCGCCAGATAGAGCGACAGCACCGCCGCGTTGGAGACGTTGAGGCTCTTGATGGCGCCGGGCATGTCGAGCCTAGCGACGACGTCGCAGCGGTCGCGCGTCAGCCGGCGCAGGCCCTTGCCCTCGGCACCGAGCACCAGGGCGATCCGGTCGCCCTGTATGCCGTCCTCGATCGACGTCGTGCCCTCGCTGTCGAGGCCGACGCAGGTAAAGCCCATGTCGCGGAGATCGGTGAGCGTGGTGGCGAGATTCGGCACCTCGATCATGGCGATGTGCTCGAGCGCGCCGGAAGCCGATTTGGCGAGAACGCCGGTCTCGGTCGGCGCGTGCCGGCCGGTGGTGATCAGCGCGTCGGCGCCGAAGGCGACGGCCGAGCGGAGAATCGCGCCGACATTGTGCGGATCGGTCACCTGGTCGAGCACGACGACGAGACGGGCGTCGCCGAGCGCGTCGAGGGGGAGGGGCTCCAGCGGTGCCACTTCGACGGCAACGCCCTGATGCACCGCCTCGGAGCCGAGCAGCTTGTCGAGATCGCGCGGCGACGTGTCCTTGAGGTCGGCGGGAACAGGCGCTCCCTCCTCGACCAGTCGCGCCGCCGCATTCTGCGTCGCCAGCAGCTGCAAAACCTTGCGCCGGGGATTCGCGAGCACCGCCGCGACGGCGTGGACACCATATATCCACAGCTGATCGGCGCGTCGTTCGGCCGGTGCGTTCGACCCGAAACGCCGGGGGCCGCGCTGGCCGGGTTTGCCCTTGCCGCCCCGGAAATGCCCCGGTTGCCGCTGCGATTTGCTATGTTTGTTTTCGTCGGTCATGGCTCGCTTATACGAGCGGCGCGCGAAACCGGCAATCGAACGCGCCAGCGGAATCGGAGCCATGCACCGAAGCCGTGGAAGTTGTTTTGATATGCGTTGACAGGGCCGGGCAAGCTCGCCATAAGACGCCCATCGAACGACCCGCCCGGCGGGTTTGTCCGGTAACTGCCTGAACGATGACGCTCTGCCGAAGTGATTTGGAGGAGTGCCCGAGTGGTTAAAGGGGACGGACTGTAAATCCGTTGACTTAGTCTACGTTGGTTCGAATCCAACCTCCTCCACCATTTCGACGGAACGTTAGCGTGCGGGTGTAGCTCAATGGTAGAGCAGCAGCCTTCCAAGCTGAATACCCGGGTTCGATTCCCGGTACCCGCTCCATCATCTCGAGTGTGCGCTTTCGCGCGGTTTTGAACGCGATGCGCATCGGTTGGTGGGCAGTTCGAGCCGCCCGGCTCGTAGTGAACGAGACGACAGGAAGCGACGTCGATGGCAAAAGAGAAATTCGAGCGCAATAAGCCGCACTGCAACATTGGCACGATCGGCCACGTTGACCATGGCAAGACGTCGCTGACCGCGGCAATCACCAAGGTCCTGGCCAAGGCCGGCGGCGCGACCTTCAAGGCGTATGACCAGATCGACGCAGCGCCGGAAGAGCGTGCGCGCGGCATCACGATCTCGACGGCGCACGTTGAGTACGAGACGGCCAACCGTCACTACGCTCACGTCGACTGCCCCGGCCACGCCGACTACGTCAAGAACATGATCACCGGTGCCGCCCAGATGGACGGCGCGATCCTGGTCGTGTCGGCCGCCGACGGCCCGATGCCGCAGACCCGCGAGCACATCCTGCTCGCCCGTCAGGTCGGCGTTCCGGCGCTCGTGGTGTTCCTGAACAAGTGCGACCTGGTCGACGATCCGGAGCTGCTCGAGCTCGTCGAGCTCGAAGTCCGCGAGCTGCTGTCGTCCTACGACTTCCCGGGCGATGACATTCCGATCGTCAAGGGTTCGGCCGTCGTCGCGCTGAACGATGGCGACGCCAAGCTCGGCGAGGACGCGATCCTCGAGCTGATGACCGCCGTCGACGCCTACATCCCGCAGCCGGAGCGTCCGGTTGACCAGCCGTTCCTGATGCCGATCGAAGACGTGTTCTCGATCTCGGGCCGCGGCACGGTCGTGACCGGCCGCGTCGAGCGCGGCATCGTCAAGGTCGGCGAGGAAATCGAGATCGTCGGCATCCGTCCGACCGTCAAGACGACCTGCACCGGCGTCGAAATGTTCCGCAAGCTGCTCGACCAGGGCCAGGCCGGCGACAACATCGGCGCGCTGCTTCGCGGCATCGACCGTGAAGGCGTCGAGCGCGGTCAGGTCCTGTGCAAGCCCGGTTCGGTGACGCCGCACACGGTGTTCAAGGCCGAGGCCTACATCCTGACGAAGGAAGAGGGTGGCCGTCACACGCCGTTCTTCACCAACTACCGTCCGCAGTTCTATTTCCGGACGACGGACGTCACGGGCATCGTCACGCTGCCGGAAGGCGTCGAGATGGTGATGCCGGGCGACAACATTTCGGTCGACGTCGAGCTGATCGTGCCGATCGCCATGGAAGAGAAGCTGCGTTTCGCCATCCGTGAAGGCGGTCGTACCGTCGGCGCCGGCGTCGTCGCCAGCATCATCAAGTAATTTCCGCTGCCCGCGCCTCGGCGCGGATTGGTGACAGTTTGAAGGGCGGATGCGCGCGAGCGTATCCGCCCTTTCTGTTTTCTCGCCGGATTTTTCGAGCGGGCGCGAGGGCGCGTCCGCCGGGGAGGGGTGCTTGCCTCGGCGGTCTGGGACCGGCTAGACTTTTCCCGAAATCAGCGGGGGCTGGGCTGGAATGATTTGGACGATGTCGGGCGCCGATTGCCGATTCGCCCGGCCGTGTGATGTGCGGTTGCCTCGAGGTCGGACGCGTCGTGGGAACGTTGCGCGTCGGATGCGAATCGTCGGCCATGCCGTCCGGCAGCTTCTTCTCGCCATCTTCCTGATTCTGCCGGCCCTCGTTTTGCCGGCAATGGCCGAGGGATGCCCGGAGCAGCCGCCGTGCCGGGGCTGCGGCTGCAAGGGCGGTCCGGGCTATCGCGGCCCCGATGGGCGCTGCGTGGGCTTCCGGGCGCTCTACAAGGTGTGCGGCGATCCGCCCGAGAGCCGTTGCGTCTTCGAGAATGCGCCGGGAGCCGGCGCCAACCGCGAATGTGCCCAGGCCAAGCCGTCGAAGCAGGGTAGGGGTCAACCGGCCGATGGCATTCTTCCGTCGATTTCGGGCGGACAGCCTGTTGAGAACCCGGCTATGGACTTGCGCTAATCGCGTGGTCTCGCTATGAAATCGCCGCGCCCACATGTTGCGGGTGTGTGTAGGGGTATAGCTCAGCTGGTAGAGCGACGGTCTCCAAAACCGTAGGTCGTAGGTTCGAATCCTACTGCCCCTGCCAAATTAACACTTGAGGAATCGATTGATCGGTTCTATGTAACGCTTCCCAGCGGGGTGCGCAGACGGCCGTTTGCGCGCCCGCAAGCCGTGAGCGGGTAATGGCCACCAAAACAAATCCAATTACGTTCCTCCAGCAGGTACGTGCGGAGGTATCGAAGGTCGTATGGCCGTCGCGTCGCGAAACCGCGATCACGACAGTCATGGTCTTCGTTATGGCCGTCCTGGCGAGCCTCTTCTTCACAGTGGCCGATTTCGGCCTGAGCTGGGGCGTTTCGTTCCTGCTCGGCATCGGTCGATAGGCGGAGGCGGTTCTTTGGATAAACGCTGGTATATCGTTCACGCCTATTCGAACTTCGAAAAGAAGGTCGCGGAGTCGATTCGCGAGCAGGCGGGCCAGCGTGGCCTCGCCGATCTTTTCGACGAGATCCTGGTTCCGACCGAAAAGGTCGTCGAGGTTCGTCGCGGTCGCAAGGTCGACGCCGAGCGCAAATTCTTCCCGGGTTACGTACTCGTGAAGATGGCGCTCACCGATGACGCCTATCATCTGATCAAGAACACGCCGAAGGTCACGGGCTTCCTCGGTTCCGACAATCGGCCGATGCCGATCTCGGAAGCCGAAGCCAACCGCATCATCCATCAGGTGCAGGAAGGCGTGGAGCGGCCGAAGCCGTCCGTCAGCTTCGAAGTCGGCGAGCAGGTTCGCGTGTCGGACGGTCCGTTTGCCTCTTTCAACGGCCTTGTCGAGGAAGTCGACGAGGTCCGCGCGCGGCTCAAGGTCGCCGTGTCGATTTTCGGGCGCGCCACTCCGGTGGAGCTCGAATACGGTCAGGTCGAAAAGCTCTGATCGTCAGGGCGTGGGAGGGTGCGGCGCTCGCCAGGTGTCGCCATCCGAACCACGCCATTCCTGCCAGCTGAGGCTGGCGCCGGGCCGACGTGATGTCGGTCCACCTCGTCGGCGGGCTGCCGGCATGGGAAAGGAACAGAAATGGCAAAGAAAGTTGCCGGCTACCTGAAGCTTCAGGTGAAGGCCGCATCGGCGACCCCGTCGCCGCCGATCGGCCCCGCGCTCGGCCAGCGCGGCATCAACATCATGGAGTTCTGCAAGGCGTTCAACGCGCAGACCCAGGAACTCGAGAAGGGTTCGCCGGTCCCGGTCGTCATCACCTACTACCAGGACAAGTCGTTCACCTTCGTCATGAAGACGGCTCCCGTGAGCTTCCTTCTGAAGAAGGCCGCCGGCCTGCCCAAGGGCGGCACGACGCCCGGCAAGGGCGCTCCCGCTGGTTCGGTCACGCGCGCCCAGTGCGTCGAGATCGCCAAGCAGAAGCTGAAGGATCTGAACGCCGAGAATATCGATGCGGCGGCTCGGATGATCGAGGGCTCTGCCCGGTCCATTGGCCTCACGGTGGTTGACTGATCATGGCTCACGGTAAGCGCGTCATCAACGCCCGCGAGGGCATCGATCGCAACAAGCTCTATCCGATCAGCGTCGCAGTGGCGCTCATCAAGGATCGCGCCAACGCGAAGTTCGACGAGACCATCGAGGTCGCTCTGAACCTCGGCGTCGATCCCCGCCATGCCGACCAGATGGTCCGCGGCGTCTGCAACCTGCCGAACGGCTCCGGCCGTACGGTTCGCGTCGCGGTTTTCGCGCGCGGCGCCAAGGCTGAAGAGGCCAAGGCAGCCGGTGCCGACATCGTCGGCGCCGAGGATCTGCTCGAGATCGTTCAGGGCGGCACGATCGATTTCGATCGCTGCATCGCGACCCCGGACATGATGCCGCTCGTCGGCCGTCTCGGTAAGGTGCTCGGCCCGCGCGGCCTGATGCCGAACCCGAAGGTCGGCTCGGTGACCATGGACGTCGCCACCGCCGTCAAGGGCGCCAAGGGCGGCTCGGTCGAGTTCCGCGTCGAGAAGGCTGGTATCATCCACGCCGGTATCGGCAAGGCGAGCTTCGACACCGAGAAGCTGGTCCAGAACATTAAGGCTTTCGTGGACGCCGTCCAGAAGGCCCGTCCGACCGGCGCCAAGGGCACGTACCTGCAGAAGGTCGCCGTGTCCTCGACCATGGGCCCCGGCGTCCATGTCGACCCGGCTACCACGCTGGGCGCCTAAGGCGTAGAGATCTCCGCCCGGTCTTCCGGGCGGCAAGATGGCCGGCGGAGGGTTCACCCTCCGCCCGGTCAAATACCTGTCCGAGACTGCAGGGGCCGGCTCGCCGGCTTAATCTCCTGCATAGACGGGGGGAAGATGGATTTTCGGCGCAAGCCGTTATCGGTTCGAACCTCTTTGACCCGAAGCCCGCGAGGGTGGCTGGGGGACAGGAACGCAGCGCCGCGATCGGATTTCTGGTCGTGGCATACGTAACCGGCGGACCCGACCGAAACGTCGACCGCCAACTGGAGAGAGGCAAGTGGAAAGAGCGGAAAAACGCGAACTTGTCTCGACGATGAACGAGGTCTTCCAGGAGACCAATGTCGTCGTCGTGGCACACTATGCCGGCCTCACCGTCGCCGAGCTCACCGCCCTTCGTGGCAAGGCTCGCGTGGCAGGGGTCAGCGTAAAGGTCGCAAAGAACCGCCTCGTCAAGCTCGCCCTTCAAGGCACGGACTCTGCCCACATTGCGGACCTGTTCACGGGTCCGACGATCGTCGCCTATTCCGACGATCCGGTGGCAGCGCCCAAGGTTGTGTCCGATTTCGCCAAGACGAATGACAAGCTCGTCATTCTCGGCGGCGCGATGGGCAAGACCAATCTGGATCCGAACGGCGTCAAGGCTCTTGCCACGCTGCCGTCGCTCGACGAACTCCGCGGCAAGCTGGTCGGCCTCATTCAGGCCCCGGCTACCAAGATCGCGACGGTCGTCAGCGCACCCGCGGCGCAGCTTGCCCGCGTGTTCGGTGCCTATGCCAAGAAGGATGAAGCGGCGTAGGCCGTTCTCTCATCAACTGAAGTTCGAACCTGATAGGAAGATAAAATGGCTGATCTCGCTAAGCTCGTGGACGACCTGTCCGCCCTGACCGTGCTCGAGGCTGCTGAGCTGTCCAAGCTTCTCGAAGAGAAGTGGGGCGTCTCGGCTGCGGCTCCGGTCGCTGTTGCAGCAGCTGCCGCAGCTCCGGCTGCCGCTGTTGAAGAGAAGACCGAATTCGACGTCATCCTCGTCGACGCCGGCGCGAACAAGATCAACGTGATCAAGGAAGTCCGCGCGATCACGGCTCTTGGCCTCAAGGAAGCCAAGGACCTGGTCGAAGCTGCTCCGAAGGCTGTCAAGGAAGCCGTCTCGAAGGACGAAGCTGCCAAGCTCAAGGCTCAGCTCGAGGGCGCAGGCGCCAAGGTCGACGTCAAGTAAGTCGACTGAATTCGGCCGGCCCCGGATTGCCGGGGCCGGTTTCCATCGTGGTCCATAAGGACCGCTATCCAGAGAGCCGCGCCCAAGCGCGGCTATACGGCTTTCCGGATAGCTGTTCTTGAACGTAAAGAAGGAGCGAACATGGCCCTGGAATTCACCGGTCGTAAGCGCATCCGCAAAGTCTTCGGGTCCATCGGCGACGTGGCCGAGATGCCGAACCTCATCGAGGTTCAGAAGGCGTCCTACGACCAATTCCTCATGGTTGAGGAAACGAAGGGCGGGCGTCCGGACGAAGGTTTGCAGGCCGTCTTCAAATCCGTATTCCCGATCTCCGATTTCTCGAACACGTCGCTGCTCGAGTTCGTCCGTTATGACTTCGATCCGCCGAAGTATGACGTCGACGAGTGCCGCCAGCGCGGCATCACCTTCTCGGCGCCGCTCAAGGTGACGCTCCGCCTGATCGTGTTCGATGTCGACGAGGACACCGGCGCGAAGTCCGTCAAGGACATCAAGGAGCAGGAAGTCTACATGGGCGAAATGCCCCTGATGACGTCCAACGGCACCTTCATCGTCAACGGCACCGAGCGCGTGATCGTCTCGCAGATGCACCGTTCGCCGGGCGTCTTCTTCGATCACGACAAGGGCAAGACCCATTCGTCGGGCAAGCTCCTGTTCGCCGCCCGCATCATCCCGTATCGCGGTTCCTGGCTCGACATCGAGTTCGACGCCAAGGACATCGTGCATGCGCGCATCGACCGTCGCCGCAAGATTCCGGTGACGTCGCTGATGTTCGCGCTCGGCATGGACGGCGAAGAGATCCTCGACACCTTCTATTCGAAGATCGTCTACTCCAAGGTCGGCGACGGCTGGCGCATGCCCTATGATCCGGCCCGCATGAAGGGTCTGAAGGCTGCGACCGACCTGATCGACGCCGACACCGGCGAAGTCGTCATCGAGGCCGGCAAGAAGCTGACGGCTCGCGCCGCCCGCGCGATTGCCGAGAAGGGCGTCAAGGCGCTGAAGGTTCTCGACGAGGACCTGCACGGCACCTACATCGCCGAGGACATCGTCAATCCGTCGACGGGCGAAGTCTATGCCGAGGCCGGCGACGAGATCAGCGAGAAGCTGCTCCAGGTCCTGGATGACGCCGGCTTCGACGAAGTCACCGTTCTCGACATCGACCACATCAACATCGGCGCCTACATCCGCAACACGCTCGCCGTGGACAAGAACGAGTCGCGTGAAGATGCGCTGTTCGACATCTACCGCGTGATGCGCCCGGGCGAGCCGCCGACCGTCGATACCGCGACGGCGATGTTCCAGTCGCTGTTCTTCGACAGCGAGCGCTATGACCTGTCGGCCGTCGGCCGCGTCAAGATGAACATGCGCCTCGACCTGACGGCCGAGGACACCGTGCGCGTGCTCCGCAAGGAGGACATCCTCGCGGTCATCAAGACGCTGGTCGAACTGCGTGACGGCCAGGGCGAGATCGACGACATCGACAATCTCGGCAATCGCCGCGTGCGTTCGGTGGGCGAGCTGATGGAAAATCAGTATCGCGTCGGTCTGCTGCGCATGGAGCGCGCCATCAAGGAGCGCATGTCGTCGGTCGAGATCGGCAACGTCATGCCGCAGGACCTGATCAACGCGAAGCCGGCGGCTGCCGCCGTGCGCGAGTTCTTCGGTTCCTCGCAGCTGTCGCAGTTCATGGACCAGACCAACCCGCTTTCGGAAATCACCCACAAGCGTCGTCTTTCGGCGCTTGGCCCGGGTGGTCTGACCCGTGAGCGCGCCGGCTTCGAAGTCCGCGACGTGCATCCGACGCACTACGGCCGTATCTGCCCGATCGAGACGCCGGAAGGCCCGAACATTGGCCTGATCAACTCGCTCGCGACGTTCGCCCGCGTCAACAAGTACGGCTTCATCGAGAGCCCGTACCGGCGCGTCAAGGACGGTGTCGCGACGAGCGAGATCATCTATCTGTCGGCTATGGAAGAGTCGAAGTACTACGTCGCCCAGGCGAACGTGGCGCTCGATCCGGCCGGTAAGCTGACGGAAGACCTGATCGTTTGCCGCCATTCCGGCGAGAACGTCATGGTCACCTCCGACCGCGTCGACTTCATGGACGTGTCGCCGAAGCAGCTCGTTTCGGTCGCGGCGGCTCTGATCCCGTTCCTCGAGAACGACGACGCCAACCGCGCCCTCATGGGCTCGAACATGCAGCGCCAGGCGGTGCCGCTCGTTCGCGCCGAGGCGCCGTTCGTCGGAACCGGCATGGAATCGGTCGTTGCCCGTGACTCGGGCGCTGCCATCGCGGCTCGCCGCGGCGGTATCGTTGACCAGGTGGACGCGACGCGTATCGTCATTCGTGCGACCGAGGACCTTGATCCTTCGAAGTCGGGTGTCGATATCTACCGTCTGATGAAGTTCCAGCGTTCGAACCAGTCGACCTGCATCAACCAGCGGCCGCTTGTCCGCGTGGGCGATCGCGTCGGCAAGGGCGATATCCTGGCGGACGGCCCGTCGACGGATCTCGGTGATCTGGCGCTCGGCCGGAACGTGCTCGTCGCGTTCATGCCGTGGAATGGCTACAACTTCGAGGATTCGATCCTCCTGTCCGAGCGCATCGTGTCCGATGACGTCTTCACCTCGATCCATATCGAGGAGTTCGAGGTCATGGCGCGCGACACCAAGCTCGGTCCTGAGGAAATCACGCGCGACATTCCGAACGTTTCGGAAGAAGCGCTGAAGAACCTCGACGAAGCCGGCATCGTCTACATCGGCGCCGACGTCCAGGCCGGCGACATCCTCGTCGGCAAGATCACGCCGAAGGGTGAAAGCCCGATGACGCCGGAAGAGAAGCTTCTGCGCGCCATCTTCGGCGAGAAGGCTTCCGACGTCCGTGACACCTCGCTCCGCGTTCCGCCGGGCGTGACCGGCACCATCGTGGAAGTGCGCGTCTTCAACCGCCATGGCGTGGAGAAGGACGAGCGCGCGATGGCGATCGAGCGCGAGGAGATCGAGCGTCTCGCCAAGGACCGTGACGACGAGCAGGCCATTCTGGACCGCAACGTCTATGGCCGCCTGATCGACATGTTCGAGGGCAAGACCGCTTCCAGCGGCCCGAAGAACTTCAAGAAGGACACCGTGCTGACGCGCGATGTCATCGAGGAGTATCCGCGGTCGCAGTGGTGGCAGTTCGCCTTCGCCGATGAAAAGCTGATGGGCGAGATCGAAGCCCTTCGCGGGTCCTACGACGAGAGCCGCAAGCGGCTGGAGAAGCGCTTCATCGACAAGGTCGAGAAGCTGCAGCGCGGTGACGAGCTGCCTCCGGGCGTGATGAAGATGGTCAAGGTCTTCGTCGCGGTGAAGCGCAAGATCCAGCCGGGCGACAAGATGGCCGGCCGTCACGGCAACAAGGGTGTCGTGTCGCGGATTACGCCGATCCAGGACATGCCGTTCCTCGAGGACGGCACGCATGTCGACATCGTGCTCAATCCGCTCGGCGTGCCGAGCCGCATGAACGTCGGCCAGATCCTGGAGACGCATCTGGGCTGGGCTTGCGCCGGCATGGGCCTGAAGATCGGCAAGATGCTCGAGGACTACAAGAAGTCGGGCGACGTCAAGCCGCTCCGTCTGACCCTCGACGGCATCTACAACGGTCCGAAGGACGAGCCGATCTCGGAGCTGGACGACGCCTCGGTCGTCCGGATGAGCGAGCATCTGAAGAAGGGCGTCTCGATTGCGACGCCGGTCTTCGACGGTGCGCGCGAGCCGGACATCGTCGAGATGCTGGAGGAGGCGGGTCTGCATGCCTCCGGTCAGTCGGTGCTCTATGACGGACGCACGGGTGAGGCGTTCGACCGCAAGGTGACAGTGGGCTACATCTACATGCTCAAGCTGCACCATCTGGTCGACGACAAGATCCACGCCCGTTCGATCGGCCCGTACTCGCTCGTCACGCAGCAGCCGCTGGGTGGCAAGGCGCAGTTCGGCGGCCAGCGCTTCGGCGAGATGGAGGTGTGGGCTCTCGAAGCCTATGGCGCCGCCTACACGCTGCAGGAAATGCTGACCGTGAAGTCGGACGACGTGGCCGGCCGTACCAAGGTCTACGAGGCGATCGTCCGTGGCGACGACACGTTCGAGGCCGGTATTCCGGAATCGTTCAACGTGCTGGTCAAGGAAATGCGGTCGCTCGGGCTCGACGTCGAGCTCAACCAGTCCAAGCTGTCCTTGGACGCGGAGGCGAACGCGCGGCTTCCGGACGCGGCGGAATAATCCGCCGCGGTTTCCACGAGGCCCATTCAGTTTACATGCGGTGGTCCGGCAAGAGGCGTAGTCCTCCACCGGCCACCGGCATCGAAGGAGATCGGCGATGAATCAAGAAGTCGCGAACATCTTCAATCCGCTGGCGCAGCCGGCACAGAATTTCGATCAGATCCGCATCCACATTGCGAGCCCTGAGAAGATTCTGTCCTGGTCGTACGGTGAGATCAAGAAGCCGGAAACGATCAACTACCGCACCTTCAAGCCCGAGCGTGACGGCCTGTTCTGCGCGCGCATCTTCGGGCCGATCAAGGATTACGAGTGCTTGTGCGGCAAGTACAAGCGCATGAAGTACAAGGGCATCATCTGCGAGAAGTGCGGCGTGGAAGTCACGCTCGCACGCGTTCGGCGTGACCGCATGGGCCACATCGAGCTCGCAGCGCCGGTTGCCCATATCTGGTTCCTGAAGTCGCTGCCGTCCCGCATCGGCATGCTGATGGACATGACGCTCAAGGATCTCGAGCGCATCCTGTACTTCGAGAACTACGTCGTCATCGAGCCCGGCCTCACCCCGCTGAAGGAGCGTCAGCTCCTCACCGAGGAAGAGTATCTGCGCGCCCAGGACGAATATGGCGATGACTCGTTCACCGCCCTGATCGGTGCCGAAGCCATCCGCGAGATGATGATGGCGCTCGACCTGCCGAAGCTCGCCGTCGACCTGCGCGAGGAAATCGCCACGTCGACGTCGGAGCTGAAGCCGAAGAAGCTCGGCAAGCGCCTGAAGCTCGTCGAAGCCTTCATCGAGTCGGGCAACCGCCCCGAGTGGATGATCATGACGGTGATCCCGGTGATCCCGCCGGATCTGCGTCCGCTCGTTCCGCTCGATGGCGGCCGCTTCGCGACCTCCGACCTGAACGACCTGTATCGCCGCGTCATCAACCGCAACAATCGTCTGAAGCGGCTGATCGAGCTGCGCGCGCCTGATATCATCATCCGCAACGAGAAGCGCATGCTTCAGGAAGCGGTCGATGCGCTGTTCGACAACGGCCGTCGCGGCCGCGTCATCACGGGCGCCAACAAGCGCCCGCTGAAGTCGCTCTCGGACATGCTGAAGGGCAAGCAGGGCCGGTTCCGTCAGAACCTGCTCGGCAAGCGCGTCGACTATTCCGGTCGTTCCGTGATCGTGGTCGGCCCGGAGATGAAGCTGCACCAGTGCGGCCTGCCGAAGAAGATGGCGCTCGAGCTGTTCAAGCCGTTCATCTATTCGCGCCTCGACGCCAAGGGCTTCTCGTCTACTGTCAAGCAGGCGAAGAAGCTGGTCGAGAAGGAGAAGCCGGAGGTCTGGGATATCCTGGACGAGGTCATCCGCGAGCATCCGATCCTTCTGAACCGCGCTCCGACGCTGCACCGCCTCGGCATCCAGGCTTTCGAGCCCGTGCTGATCGAAGGCAAGGCGATCCAGCTGCATCCGCTCGTCTGCTCGGCCTTCAATGCCGACTTCGACGGTGACCAGATGGCCGTGCACGTCCCGCTGTCGCTCGAAGCGCAGCTGGAAGCCCGCGTGCTGATGATGTCGACCAACAACATCCTGCACCCGGCCAACGGCCAGCCGATCATCGTTCCGTCGCAGGACATCGTCCTCGGCCTCTATTATCTGTCGATCATGGCAGACAAGGAGCCGGGCGAGGGCATGATGTTCGGCTCGATCGCCGAGATCGAGCACGCGCTGAGCGCCAAGGCGATCACGCTGCACACGAAGATCAAGGGTCGCTACCGTGGTGTCGACGCCGACGGCAACGTCACGTCGAAGATCTACGACACGACCCCGGGTCGTCTGCTGATCGGCGAACTGCTGCCGAAGCACCACAACCTGCCCTTCGACGTCGTCAACAAGCTGATGACGAAGAAGGAAGTCTCGAACACGATCGACGCCGTCTACCGCCATTGCGGTCAGAAGGAGACGGTCATCTTCTGCGATCGCATCATGGCGCTCGGCTTCCGCGAAGCCTGCCGTGCGGGTATCTCCTTCGGCAAGGACGACATGGTCATCCCGCCGACCAAGGCCAAGCTGGTCGAGGATACCCAGGCGCTCGTGAAGGATTACGAGCAGCAGTACAATGACGGCCTGATCACCTTCGGTGAGAAGTACAACAAGGTCGTCGACGCCTGGGCGAAGTGCGGTGACCGCGTCGCCGAGGAGATGATGAAGGGCATTTCGGCCGTTCATCGCGACGAGGAAACCGGTCGTCAGAAGCCGATGAACTCGGTCTACATGATGAGCCACTCGGGCGCCCGTGGTTCGCCGACCCAGATGAAGCAGCTGGCGGGCATGCGCGGTCTGATGACCCGTCCGTCCGGCGAGATCATCGAGAACCCGGTTATCTCGAACTTCAAGGAAGGACTGACCGTTCTCGAGTACTTCAACTCGACCCACGGTGCCCGTAAGGGCCTCGCAGACACCGCCCTGAAGACCGCGAACTCCGGTTACCTGACGCGTCGTCTCGTCGACGTGGCGCAGGACTGCATCATCATTGAGCAGGATTGCGGCACGACCAACGGTCTGCGCATGCAGGCGGTGATCGACAGCGGCCAGGTGGTCGCTTCGCTCGGCCTGCGCATTCTCGGCCGTACGGCGGCCGAGGACGTGGTCTCGGGTGCGACGGGCGAAGTGCTGGTTCCGGCCGGCAAGCTCATCGAGGAGCGGGATGTCGACAAGGTCGAGAAGGCTGGCGTCCAGGCGGTCAAGATCCGCTCGGTGCTGACCTGCGACACCAAGATCGGCGTCTGCGCGGCCTGCTATGGCCGCGACCTGGCCCGCGGCACGACCGTGAACATGGGCGAGGCCGTCGGCGTCATCGCGGCTCAGTCGATCGGCGAGCCCGGCACGCAGCTCACCATGCGTACGTTCCACATCGGTGGCACGGCCCAGGTGGTCGACTCGTCGTTCATCGAGTCGAGCTTCGAGGGCACGGTCGTGATGCGCAACCGCAACGTGGTGCGCGACTCGGCCGGCAAGCTGGTGGCTCTCGGCCGCAACATGGCGATCGTGATCGTCGACAAGGACGGCACGGAGCGCGCGGTCAACCGCGTCACCTACGGTTCGCGCGTCCATGTGGACGAGGGCGATCACGTCAAGCGCGGCCAGCGTCTGGCCGAATGGGACCCCTACACCCGTCCGGTTCTGACGGAAGTCTCGGGCACCATCGGCTACGAGGACATGGTGGAAGGCATCTCCGTCGTCGAGACGGCGGACGAGTCGACCGGCATCACCAAGCGCGTCGTCATCGACTGGCGTGCCAATCCGCGCGGCGGCGACCTGAAGCCGGCGATCGTCATCAAGGGCAAGGACGGCAAGATCCTGAAGCTGCCCCGCGGTGGCGAAGCCCGCTACATGCTCTCGGTGGAGACCATTCTCTCGGTCGATCCGGGCGCGACGGTCCACGCCGGTGACGTGCTGGCGCGTATTCCGACGGAAGGCGCCAAGACGCGCGACATCACGGGCGGTCTGCCGCGCGTGGCGGAGCTGTTCGAGGCCCGTCGTCCGAAGGATCACGCCATCATCGCCGAGATGGACGGCACGATCCGCTTCGGCCGCGACTACAAGAACAAGCGTCGCGTCATCGTCGAGCCGGCCGAGGGTTCGGTCGGTATCGATGGCGAGCCGCTGGAGCCGATCGAGTACCTGATCCCGAAGGGCAAGCCGTTCCATCTCCAGGAAGGCGACGCCGTGGAGAAGGGCGACTACATCATGGACGGCAACCCTGCGCCGCATGACATCCTGGCGATCAAGGGCGTGGAGGCACTCGCGGCCTACCTCGTCAACGAAATCCAGGACGTCTACCGACTGCAGGGCGTGCAGATCAACGACAAGCACATCGAGGTGATCGTTCGCCAGATGCTGCAGAAGGTCGAGATCTTCGATGCCGGCGAGACCGAGTTCTTCAACGGCGAGCAGGTCGATCGTCTCGAGTTCGACCTGATCAACGACAAGGCCAAGGCCGAGGGCAAGAAGCCCGCAGCCGGAAACCCTGTGCTGCTCGGTATCACCAAGGCCAGCCTGCAGACGCGTTCGTTCTTCTCGGCCGCGTCCTTCCAGGAGACGACCCGCGTCCTCACCGAGGCGGCCGTCAACGGCAAGATCGATCCGCTCGATGGTCTCAAGGAGAACATCATCGTCGGTCGCCTGATCCCGGCGGGCACGGGCGGCACGATGGGCCGCATCCGCGAGATCGCGACCAAGCGCGACGATCTGATCCTCGAGGAGCGTCGTCGTTCCTCGGCGGCGTCGGCTCCGGCCGCAGCGCCGGCTGGCCTGCTCGGCGATCTGACCAACGCGGCCGAGTAATCGGCCTGCCACAAGACTGGGAAAAGGCCGCCTTCGGGCGGCCTTTTTCGTGCCACGGGCCGGGCTGCCGCCCGTTGGCCATAATGAGTCCATCTTGTCATGTGGATGGGGTAGGGTGTTCTCCGGTCCGGCTGCCTCTCGAGGTGGTGCGTCGTGCTTTTCGGGGGTAGTTCGACTTGCGTAACGTCTCGGTTCTGATCAGGACGTCTGTCACCAGCCTTGTCGTCATCGGTCTGCTGGCGGGCTGCGCCGGCCGTCCGAAGGACGTGCTCTTGCCGGTGGAGATCGGAACGCCGGTGCCCGGCGCGACCACGGTCGACATGGCCGTCGCCACCACCCGCCAGCGCTCCACCGTGCCGGGCCAGATGTTCACCGGCGAGCGCGGCCGCGCCATCGATTTCGCCAACATCGTCGTCTCCGTCCCGCCGGACGCCGTGCGCAAGCAGGGCGACGTGCAGTGGCCGAAGAAGCTGCCGGGCAATCCCGCGACGGATTTCGTGACGGTCAAGGCACAGGACATGGACCTCGCCCAGGCCAAGGTCTGGTTCAATCGCCAGATCAAGCAGTCGCCCCGCCGCCAGGCGCTCGTCTTCATCCACGGCTTCAACAACCGGTTCGAGGACGCGGTCTATCGCTTCGCGCAGATCGTGCACGACTCGGATGCCAAGGTGGTGCCGATCCTCTTCACCTGGCCGTCGCGCGGCAGCGTCCTCTCCTATGGCTATGATCGCGAGAGCAACAACTATTCCCGCGATGCGCTCGAACTGCTGCTGAAGGCGCTCGCCGACGACCCGAATGTCGACGAGGTGTCGATCCTGGCGCATTCGATGGGCAATTGGGTTGCGCTCGAGGCGCTGCGCCAGATGGCCATTCGCGACAAGCGCGTCTCGCCCAAGATCAAGAACGTCATGCTGGCGGCGCCGGATGTCGACGTCGACGTGTTCCGCCGCCAGATGGTGGATATCGGGCCGAAGGGCCCGAGCTTCACCCTGTTCGTCTCGCGCGACGACCGCGCGCTGCAGGTTTCCCGCCGCGTCTGGGGCAATGTCGAGCGCCTCGGCCAGATCGACGTGGCGCAGGAGCCCTATGCGTCCGAGATGGCGGCCGACAACATCAATGTCATCGACCTGACCAAGCTCCACACCGATGACAAGCTCAACCACGCGAAGTTCGCTGCGAGCCCCGAGGTCGTGCAGCTGATCGGCACGCGCCTGGCGTCCGGCCAGCCGATGACCGATTCCCATATCGCGCTCGGCGACAAGCTGGTGGCGGTCACCACGGGCGCCGCGGCGAGTGTCGGCACGGCCGCCGGCCTGATCGTTTCCGCGCCGGTCGCGGTCATCGACCCGAGGACCCGCGATACCTATGACGACCAGATCAAGGCGTTCGGCAAATCGCTGACCGACAACGCCGCCTCGACGGGCGACCTGCTGAAGCCCGAGGGCAGTGTCTCTTACTGAGGCGCCTATCTGAATGCGGCCTCGCTCGCGCTCGACGCGCGGGCGAGTTGGACCCACCGCCGGACTGTTCGGTGGCCTGTCATGGTTGTGACATCCCCGCGTCGCTCGCCTGTGACGTGCGGGGCCTAGGAGATCTCCATTCCTTTGAACGGAGATTCGTCCATGTCGCTTCGCCATGCCCTTCTCGCCGGTCTGTCGCTCGTCGCCATGGCGGCGGGTGCTTCCGCCGCCGAGCCCCGCCAGTTCGACGCCGTGCTGAGCCAGCACGCCATCCTGCCGGCGCAGAGCTTCGCCGTTCCTCCGGCCGACGCGCCGGCCTCCCTCAACATGACGGGCCGCTTCACGGGCACGGGCGCCGATTTCGGTCGTCGCTTCGACCGCCTCTATTCGATCGTCGACGAGACGACGGGCCTCGCCCGTCCGTTCGCCGGCCAGGCCGTGCAGGGCTTCTCCGGTATCCGCGCGCTCGGCGACGGCACCTATGTCGTGCTGACCGACAACGGCTTCGGCTCCAAGGCCAATTCCGGCGACGCGATGATCATGTTCCACATCGTCAAGCCGGATTGGGAGACGGGCCGCGTTGCCGTTCTGAAGACGATCTTCGCCAAGGATCCGAACCGCGTCGTGCCGTTCCGGATCGTCAACGAGAATACCGACGCCCGCTATCTGACCGGCGCCGACTTCGATCCGGAGAGCATCCAGAAGGTCGGCGACAATTTCTGGATCGGCGACGAGTTCGGCCCCTACCTGCTCGAAGTCGCGGCCGATGGCACGGTGCTGAGCCTCAAGGAGACCGTCGTCAACGGCGTCGCCTATCGCAGCCCCGACAACTACGCCGTCCAGATGCCGGGCGCCCCCGACAAGCCGATGCCGGAATTCAACGTCCGCCGCTCCAAGGGTTTTGAGGGCATGGCGCTCTCCGCCGACGGCAAGACGCTGCACCCGATGCTCGAAGGCGCGCCCTGGGACGCGGCGGCCGGCAAGTACCTGGAGAAGGGCGGCAAGTCCGTCCTGCCGATCTTCGATTTCGACATCGCGACCAAGGGCTTCGCCGACAAGGTCCGCTACTATCCGCTCGAGGACTTCGGCAACGCCATCGGCGACTTCAACATGATCGACGCCACCCGCGCCCTGGTGATTGAGCGCGACGGCGGCGAGGGCGACCCGCGCGATGGCTGGGCCACCGAGCCGGCGAAGTTCAAGCGCGTCTACCTGATCGATCTCTCCAAGACCGATGCCGACGGCGTCGTCCGCAAGATCGGCTATATCGACCTGATGGGGATCAAGGACCCGAACGGCGTCGCCCGCGCCGGCTCGAAGGACGGCATCTTCACGTTCCCGTTCGAGACGATCGAGAATGTCGATCGCATCGACGAGACCCACATCATCGTCGCCGACGACAACAACTTCCCGTTCTCGGTCGGCCGCGAGAAGGGCAAGGCCGACAACAACGAGTTCATCGTGCTCGAGGTCGGGGACTTCCTGAAGGCGCAGTAGTCCAGCCGGCGTTCCGCGTTCACCATAGGGAAGGGTCGCCTCCGGGCGGCCCTTTTCCTTTTGTGCCGAACGCTCTAGCAATACCGCTGGGGAAGCCGGGCGGCCGGAACGCCGCGCGGCTGAACATTGCGCTTCGCGGAGGCGCGCCCGGGGAGGGGCCATCATGAGACTTCTGACACTCGTCGCGGCGAGCCTTGCGCTGTCCGGCGCGGCTGCGCATGCCGAGGAGAGCTACAAGCCTTCGGTCAAGGTGAAGCGCATCCTGCAGACGACCACGACGACCAGCGGCGATCCGATCCGCTATCCCGACGTGGCGGATCCCGAGGTGCAGACGCTGATCGTCGAGATTCCGCCGGGCGGCGAGACCGGCTGGCACACCCATCCGGTTCCGGCCTATGCCTATATCCTCGCCGGCACGATCGAGGTCGAGAGCGAGGGCGGGGCCAAGCGATTCTTCAAGGCGGGGGATTCGTTCGCCGAAATGGTCGATCACCGCCACAACGGCCGAGTCGTCGGCGAAGAAACCGTTCGAATCCTGATGATCGTAACCGGTCAGAAAGGAATCGCGTTCTCGACCCGGACGGCAGCGCCGAAATGAATCGGACGCTGAGTCAGGTGCGGGCGTGAGCATGGCCCGGCGTTCGCAACAAAAGTGCGTGACGGGGTGTTCTTGTTGGCATAAATTGCCGAGATCGCGGGTGCGATGCGCAAACGTTGCGGCGGACGGACTGTCGAAAAGAACCCCACACAGGGGTTGACTGGAACGGTCCAAATAAGTAGGTTCCGCAAGCTTTCAGGCAGGTGGTAAGCCCAAATTTTCCAGCGACGACGCGTTGCGGAGTTCAGGTTTAGACACTGTCGGGATCGAAACAGACGTTAGAACGACACGCACGATCGCGGTGAAAGCCGTGATCCTCTGCATTTCGTAGCGCCTCCGCTCTTAGCGGTACGGGCGCTCTTTGTTCATGGCCGAACGGTTGTGGCAAAGGTGCGAAAGCGGAGAGAAACAGAACCGTAGGCTAGCTGAAAGGCGAAGCATGCCGACAATTAACCAGCTCATCCGCAAGCCGCGTCAAGCCCCGGCGAAGCGGAACAAGGTTCCGGCGCTGCAGGAGAACCCGCAGAAGCGCGGTGTTTGCACTCGCGTCTATACGACCACTCCGAAGAAGCCGAACTCGGCACTTCGTAAGGTCGCGAAGGTTCGCCTGACCAATGGCTTCGAGGTCATTGGCTACATTCCGGGCGAAGGCCACAACCTGCAGGAGCACTCTGTCGTCATGATCCGTGGCGGCCGCGTCAAGGATCTGCCGGGCGTGCGCTACCACATTCTGCGCGGCGTGCTCGACACCCAGGGTGTCAAGAACCGCAAGCAGCGTCGCTCCAAGTACGGCGCGAAGCGTCCGAAGTAATAGGGAACAGGATCCATGTCCCGTCGCCATAGTGCAGAGAAGCGCGAGATCATCCCGGACCCCAAGTTCGGCGATATCGTCGTCACCAAGTTCATGAATGCCGTCATGTATGACGGCAAGAAGTCGGTCGCCGAGAGCATCGTCTACGGTGCCTTCGACATCATCCAGAACCGGACCAAGCAGGAGCCCGTCGTGGTGTTCCGCGCGGCCCTGGACAACGTCGCTCCGCACATCGAAGTGCGTTCGCGTCGCGTCGGTGGTGCGACCTACCAGGTTCCCGTCGAGGTCCGTGCGGATCGCCGTCAGGCACTCGCCATCCGTTGGCTTCTCTCCGCGGCCCGCGGCCGTAACGAGAAGACGATGATCGAGCGTCTCTCGGGCGAACTGCTGGATGCCTCGAACAGCCGCGGCAATGCCGTGAAGAAGCGCGAAGACACGCACCGTATGGCGGAAGCCAACCGCGCGTTCTCGCACTATCGCTGGTAACGATCGGACAAAGGCAGCCCATCATGGCCCGCACGCATAAGATCGAAGACTACCGCAACTTCGGAATCATGGCCCACATCGACGCGGGCAAGACGACGACGACCGAGCGGATTCTCTTCTACTCAGGCAGAAACCACAAGATCGGCGAGACGCATGACGGCGCTGCTACCATGGATTACATGGAGCAGGAGCAGGAGCGCGGCATCACGATCACGTCGGCGGCAACGACGACGTCGTGGAACGGCAAGCGCCTGAACATCATCGACACCCCCGGCCACGTCGACTTCACCATCGAAGTCGAGCGTTCGCTGCGTGTGCTCGATGGCGCCGTTTGCGTGCTGGATTCGAACCAGGGCGTCGAGCCGCAGACCGAGACGGTCTGGCGCCAGGGCGACAAGTACCACGTTCCGCGTATTGTCTTCTGCAACAAGATGGACAAGACCGGCGCCAACTTCGACATGTGCCTCGCGGACATCAAGCAGCGCCTCGGCGCTCGCGCTGTCCCGATCCAGCTGCCGATCGGTGCCGAGCAGGACTTCAAGGGCGTGATCAACCTGATCACCATGAAGGCTTGCGTCTGGAACGACGATTCGATCGGCGCCATGTATGACGTCGAAGAGATCCCGGCGAACCTGCTCGAGAAGGCGACCGCTTACCGCGCCGCCCTGATCGAAGCCGCCGTCGAGCTCGACGACGCCGCCATGGAAGCCTACCTCGAGGGCAACGAGCCGGACGAAGCGACGCTTAAGACGCTGATCCGCAAGGCCGTTCTGCACTCGACCTGGTTCCCGGTCCTGGCTGGCTCCGCCTTCAAGAACAAGGGCGTTCAGACGCTGCTCGACGCCGTCGTCGACTTCCTCCCGTCGCCGGTCGATGTGCCGCCGACCAAGGGCATCGACGTCAAGACCGAGCAGGAAGTCGAGCGTCATTCGACCGACGACGAGCCGCTCGCCATGCTGGCCTTCAAGATCATTGAAGACCCGTTCGGCATCCTGACCTTCGCTCGCGTCTACTCCGGCGTGCTGACCAAGGGCACGACGCTCCTCAACTCCACCAAGGAGAAGAAAGAGCGTATCGGCCGCATGGTCGCCATGCATGCCAACTCGCGTGAAGATATCGAGATTGCCTATGCAGGCGATATCGTCGCTCTGGTTGGTCTCAAGGAAACCCGTACCGGCGATACGCTCTGCGATCCCGCCGCTCCGGTGATCCTCGAGAAGATGGAGTTCCCCGAGCCGGTCATCGAGATGTCGGTGGAAGTGGCTTCGAAGGCCGACCAGGAGAAGCTGGGCATCGCCCTGCAGAAGCTGGCGTCCGAGGATCCGTCCTTCCGCGTTTCGACGGACAGCGAGTCGGGTCAGACGATCATCAAGGGGATGGGCGAGCTTCACCTCGACATCAAGATCGATATCCTTCGCCGTGCGCCGTACAACATCAACGTGAATGTTGGTGCGCCGCAGGTTGCGTATCGCGAGACGATCCGCAAGCAGACGGAAATCGACTACACCCACAAGAAGCAGACCGGCGGTACGGGCCAGTTCGCCCGCGTCAAGTTCGTCATCGAGCCGAACGAGATCGGCGCCGGTTACAGCTTCGAAAACAAGATCATCGGCGGCGTGGTTCCGAAGGAATACGTCCCCGGCGTCGAAAAGGGTCTCAATTCGGTCATGAGCTCGGGCCCGATCGCGGGTTTCCCGGTCGTGGACGTCAAGATCGCCCTGATCGACGGTGCCTACCACGAAGTCGACTCCTCGGCGATCGCGTTCGAAATCGCGTCCCGTGCGGCTCTTCGCGAAGGTCTCATGAAGGCTAATCCGGCCCTTCTCGAGCCCGTCATGAAGGTCGAGGTCGTCTCGCCGGAAGAGTATGTGGGTTCGGTTATCGGCGATCTGAATTCGCGCCGTGGCCAGATCCAGGGTCAGGACATGCGCGGCAACGCGAATGTCATCACCGCATTCGTCCCGCTTGCGAACATGTTCTCCTACGTGAACAACCTGCGCTCCATGAGCCAGGGTCGCGCGAGCTACACGATGCAGTTCGATCATTATGAGCAGGTCCCGCAGGCCGTCGCTCAGGAGGTCCAGGCGAAGTACGCCTAGGCCTTTCACGCGAAACCCAACCTGCTGACAGACAAGACGGAGAAGTCCGATGGGTAAAGAGAAGTTCGAGCGCAATAAGCCGCACTGCAACATTGGCACGATCGGCCACGTTGACCATGGCAAGACGTCGCTGACCGCGGCAATCACCAAGGTCCTGGCCAAGGCCGGCGGCGCGACCTTCAAGGCGTATGACCAGATCGACGCAGCGCCGGAAGAGCGTGCGCGCGGCATCACGATCTCGACGGCGCACGTCGAGTACGAGACGGCCAACCGTCACTACGCTCACGTCGACTGCCCCGGCCACGCCGACTACGTCAAGAACATGATCACCGGTGCCGCCCAGATGGACGGCGCGATCCTGGTCGTGTCGGCCGCCGACGGCCCGATGCCGCAGACCCGCGAGCACATCCTGCTCGCCCGTCAGGTCGGCGTTCCGGCGCTCGTGGTGTTCCTGAACAAGTGCGACCTGGTCGACGATCCGGAGCTGCTCGAGCTCGTCGAGCTCGAAGTCCGCGAGCTGCTGTCGTCCTACGACTTCCCGGGCGATGACATTCCGATCGTCAAGGGGTCGGCCGTCGTCGCGCTGAACGATGGCGACGCCAAGCTCGGCGAGGACGCGATCCTCGAGCTGATGACCGCCGTCGACGCCTACATCCCGCAGCCGGAGCGTCCGGTTGACCAGCCGTTCCTGATGCCGATCGAAGACGTGTTCTCGATCTCGGGCCGCGGCACGGTCGTGACCGGCCGCGTCGAGCGCGGCATCGTCAAGGTCGGCGAGGAAATCGAGATCGTCGGCATCCGTCCGACCGTCAAGACGACCTGCACCGGCGTCGAAATGTTCCGCAAGCTGCTCGACCAGGGCCAGGCCGGCGACAACATCGGCGCGCTGCTTCGCGGCATCGACCGTGAAGGCGTCGAGCGCGGTCAGGTCCTGTGCAAGCCCGGTTCGGTGACGCCGCACACGGTGTTCAAGGCCGAGGCCTACATCCTGACGAAGGAAGAGGGTGGCCGTCACACGCCGTTCTTCACCAACTACCGTCCGCAGTTCTATTTCCGGACGACGGACGTCACGGGCATCGTCACGCTGCCGGAAGGCGTCGAGATGGTGATGCCGGGCGACAACATTTCGGTCGACGTCGAGCTGATCGTGCCGATCGCCATGGAAGAGAAGCTGCGTTTCGCCATCCGTGAAGGCGGTCGTACCGTCGGCGCCGGCGTCGTCGCCAGCATCATTAAGTAAGTCGGATGATCCGGACCGGGCGCGCGGGTTCGTCGCGCGCCCATGTCACCTGAGGACAGAAATCGATGAACGGTCAGAATATCCGGATCCGGCTCAAAGCGTTCGACCATCGTATTCTCGATGCGTCGACGCGCGAGATCGTGAACACGGCGAAGCGTACCGGCGCGCGCGTTGTCGGCCCGGTGCCACTTCCCACTCAGATTGAGAAGTTCACCGTGAACCGGTCGCCGCATATCGACAAAAAGAGCCGTGAGCAGTTCGAGATGCGGACGCACAAGCGTCTTCTCGACATCGTCGACCCCACCCCGCAGACCGTGGACGCGCTGATGAAGCTCGACCTGGCGGCCGGTGTGGACGTCGAAATTAAGCTCTGAGGCGAGCGAGGATAGAATGCGCTCTGGATTGATCGCACAGAAGGTGGGCATGACCCGCATCTACACGGATGCAGGCGAGCAGGTGCCGGTGACGGTGCTGAAGCTGGACAACTGCCAGGTTGTCGCTCATCGGACGGAAGATAAGAACGGTTACACCGCGGTCCAGCTCGGAAGCGGTCTCGCCAAGGTGAAGAACACGCCCAAGGCTGAGCGTGGACATTTCGCCAAGGCCGAGGTCGAGCCGAAGCGCAAGGTCACGGAGTTCCGTGTGACCCCGGACAACCTCATCGAGGTTGGCGCCGAGCTCACCGCCGAGCATTTCGTCGTCGGACAGTTCGTCGACGTTAGCGGCACCTCGATCGGTAAGGGCTTTGCCGGTGTCATGAAGCGCCACAACTTCGGTGGTGGCCGCGCGACGCACGGTAACTCGGTCTCTCACCGCGTGCACGGTTCGACTGGCCAGCGCCAGGACCCGGGCAGGGTGTTCAAGAACAAGAAGATGGCTGGTCACATGGGCGATGTCCGCGTGACCACTCAGAACCTCAAGGTCATTCGCACGGATGTCGAGCGTGGCCTGATCATGGTCGAGGGTGCCGTTCCCGGCGCCAAGGGCGGCTGGATCGAGGTTCGTGACGCGGTGAAGCGTGCGCTTCCGGCAGACGTCCCGGTTCCGGGTGCGTTCAAGAAGCGCGGCGCCGTGGCTGAAGTTGCGGTTGAAGCGAAGGAGGCCGAGTGATGGATATTAAGGTCACCACGCTCGACGGCACGGCAGCCGGGGAAATCACGCTTTCGGACGAGATCTTCGGTCTCGAGCCGCGCGGCGATATCCTGCAGCGCATGGTGCGTTACCAGCTGGCCAAGCGCCAGGCTGGCACGCACAAGTCGAAGGGTCGCTCGGAGATTTCCGGCACGACCAAGAAGATGTACAAGCAGAAGGGCACCGGCGGCGCACGCCACGGTGCCAAGACCGCCCCGCAGTTCCGCGGCGGTGGTAAGGCCTTCGGTCCGGTGGTGCGCAGCCATGCGCATGACCTGACCAAGAAGTTCCGTCAGCTTGCACTTCGTCATGCGCTCTCGGCCAAGGCCCGGGGCGAGAACCTGATCATCGTCTCGGACATCGCCATTGATGCGCCGAAGACGAAGGCGGTTCGCGAGAACCTGGCCAAGCTCGGCTGGGCAAACGCGCTCATCATCGATGGTGCCGCGGTCAACGAGAACTTCGGTCTCGCTACCCGCAACGTGCCGCATATCGATGTTCTGCCGGTTCAGGGCATCAACGTGTACGACATTCTGCGCCGCGAGAAGCTCGTGCTGACCAAGGCTGCGGTCGAAGCGCTGCAGGAGCGGTTCAAATGAGCGATCTCTCGCATTACGACATCATCCGCAGCCCGGTGCTGAGCGAGAAGTCGACCATTGCCACCGAGCAGAGCAAGGTCGTCTTCAACGTTCTGAAGACGGCGACCAAGCCCGAGATCAAGGCCGCCGTCGAGGCGCTGTTCAAGGTCAAGGTTACAGGCGTGAACACCCTCGTCCGCAAGGGCAAGGTCAAGCGCTTCCGCGGAATCGTGGGCAAGCAGAGCGACGTCAAGAAGGCGATCGTGACGCTTGCTGAAGGTCAGTCGATCGACGTTTCGACCGGTCTCTGACGCGAAAAGAATAGGCTGAAGCATGGCTCTCAAGCACTATAAGCCGACTACGCCGGGACAGCGCCAGCTGGTTCTCGTCGATCGCTCGGAGCTCTACGCCGGCAAGCCCGTCAAGGGCCTGACCGTCGGTCTCCGCCAGAGCGGTGGTCGCAACAATCTCGGACGCGTCACGGCCTACGGCCGCGGCGGTGGTCACAAGCGCACGTACCGCCTGATCGATTTCAAGCGGAACAAGCGCGACATCCCGGCCGTCGTCGAGCGCATCGAGTACGACCCGAACCGCACGGCGTTCATCGCCCTCATCAAGTATGAGGACGGCGAGCTCAGCTACATCCTGGCGCCGCAGCGCCTGGCAGTCGGCGACACCGTGATTTCCTCGGCCCAGGCCGACGTGAAGCCCGGCAACACGATGCCCCTCGGCGCCATGCCGGTCGGCACGATCGTGCACAATGTCGAGATGAAGCCCGGCAAGGGCGGCCAGATCGCGCGTTCGGCCGGTGCCTACGCGCAGTATGTCGGCCGCGACTCCGGCATGGCCATTCTTCGCCTGAATTCGGGTGAGCAGCGCCTGGTCCACCAGAGCTGTGTTGCGACCGTCGGCGCGGTTTCGAACCCTGACCATTCCAACACCTCGCTCGGCAAGGCCGGTCGTAATCGTTGGCTTGGCAAGCGTCCGAGCGTCCGCGGTGTTGCGATGAACCCGGTCGACCATCCGCATGGCGGTGGTGAAGGCCGCACCTCGGGAGGCCGTCATCCGGTCACCCCGTGGGGCAAGCCGACCAAGGGCAAGAAGACCCGCAACAATAAGTCGACCGACAAGTTCATCGCGCGCAGCCGTCATCTGCGCAAGAGCAAGTAAGAGAGGCTGTCCGTGGCTCGTTCTATCTGGAAAGGCCCGTTCGTCGACGGTTATCTCCTCCGCAAGGCTGAGAAGAGCCGCTCTTCGGGTCGTGGTGAGGTGATCAAGATCTGGAGCCGCCGCTCCACGATCCTGCCCCAGTTCGTGGGCTTGACCTTTGGCGTCTACAACGGCCAGAAGCATGTTCCGGTCATCGTCAACGAGGACATGGTCGGACACAAGTTCGGCGAGTTCTCGCCGAGCCGGACCTACTACGGTCACACGGCCGACAAGAAGGCGAAGAGGAAGTAACATGGGCAAGCCGAAGCGCGAACGCGCGCTGAAAGACAACGAGGCCCGCGCCGTCACGCGCATGATCCGTGTCTCTCCGCGCAAGCTCAACCTTGTCGCCCAGCTGATCCGCGGCAAGAAGGCCAGCACGGCGCTCGCCGATCTGACCTTCTCCGAGAAGCGGATTGCGCGTGACGTAAAGAAGACGCTGGAATCTGCGATCGCAAACGCCGAGAACAATCACGATCTCGACGTTGATTCGCTGGTGGTCGCCGAAGCGTTTGTCGGCAAGGCCCTGGTGATGAAGCGCTGGACGCCGCGTGCTCGCGGTCGTGTCGGCCGGATCGAGAAGCCGTTTTCGCACCTCACGATCGTGGTGCGTGAAACCGAGGAGGCTGCATAATGGGCCAGAAAGTCAATCCGATCGGCCTCCGCCTCGGCATCAACCGGACGTGGGACAGCCGCTGGTTCGCCAACAAGGGCGAATACGGCAAGCTGCTTCATGAAGACATGCGGATCCGCGAGAAGCTCCTGGTCGAGCTGAAGCAGGCCGCGGTCTCCAAGATCGTGATCGAGCGCCCGCACCGCAAGTGCCGCGTCACGATCTACTCGGCTCGTCCGGGCATCGTCATCGGCAAGAAGGGCGCCGATATCGAGAAGCTCCGCAAGATCGTCGGCAAGCTGACGGATAGCGAAGTTCACCTCAATATCGTCGAAGTTCGCAAGCCGGAGATCGACTCGAACCTGGTCGCCGCCTCCATCGCCCAGCAGCTGGAGCGCCGCGTTGCGTTCCGCCGCGCGATGAAGCGCGCCGTCCAGTCGGCGATGCGCCTCGGCGCCCTCGGCATCCGCATCAACGCGGGTGGCCGTCTGGGCGGCGCGGAAATCGCCCGTCTCGAGTGGTACCGCGAGGGTCGGGTTCCGCTGCACACGCTGCGCGCCGACATCGACTACGGCACCGCGACCGCGCACACCGCCTATGGCACGTGCGGCATCAAGGTGTGGATCTTCAAGGGTGAGATCCTCGAGCACGATCCGATGGCTTCCGAGCGTCGCCAGACCGAGGGTAACGAGCAGGGCTCGAACACTCGTCGTCGCGACTCCGCGGCCTGATCGGTCGGACCTGAGGGCGAGAGAGAACAGAAATGCTGCAACCGAAGCGCACCAAGTTCCGCAAGCAGTTCAAGGGCCGTATCCATGGCGTCGCCAAGGGTGGTACGGATCTGAACTTTGGCGGATTCGGCCTGAAGGCGCTCGAGCCGGAGCGCGTCACCGCGCGCCAGATCGAGGCTGCCCGTCGCGCCATCACTCGTGCTATGAAGCGCGCCGGTCGTGTCTGGATCCGGATTTTCCCGGACGTTCCGGTCACGTCGAAGCCGACCGAAGTCCGCATGGGTAAGGGTAAGGGCGCCCCGGAATACTGGGCGTCCCGCGTCAAGCCTGGCCGGATCATGTTTGAGATCGACGGTGTCGACGAGGAGACCGCCCGCGAGGCGCTCCGTCTCGGCGCGGCGAAGCTCCCGATCAAGACGCGCTTCGTACAGCGCATCGCCGATTGATCGGCGAACGGACGAGGATAAAGCCATGAAGGCGAAAGACGTTCGGCTGCAGACCGCCGACCAGCTCGACACCGAGCTTGCAAACCTGAAGAAAGAGCAGTTTAACCTGCGCTTTCAGCGGGCGACGGGCCAGCTCGAAAACACGGCGCGTGTCCGGCAGGTTCGCCGCGACATCGCCAGGATCAAGACCATCGCTGCGCAGAAGAGCGCGGCGGACAAGCGCTGAGGAGGCGAGTATGCCGAAACGCGTTCTGCAGGGCAGCGTCGTCAGCGACAAGACCGATAAGACGGTCGTCGTTCTCGTCGAGCGTCGCTTCACGCATCCGGTTCTGAAGAAGACCGTGCGGCGGACCAAGAAGTACCATGCCCACGACGAGGGCAATGTCCACAAGATTGGCGATATCGTCTCGATCGAAGAGACTGCGCCGATCTCGAAGAACAAGCGCTGGGTCGTTATCGCTTCCGAGCAGTCGGGCGGTAAGTAAGGCACGAAAAAGGTTTGTCGCTGCTGAATTCCCGGGTATCTGACCGGGATAAGCGGTGACCAGAAGAGTAGGCGGCCAGTCATGATTCAGATGCAGACTAACCTCGACGTGGCGGATAATTCCGGCGCTCGTCGTGTGATGTGCATCAAGGTTCTCGGCGGTTCCAAGCGGAAGTACGCCTCGGTCGGTGACATCATTGTCGTGTCGATCAAGGAGGCGATCCCGCGGGGTCGCGTGAAGAAGGGCGACGTCATGAAGGCGGTCGTCGTTCGCACAGCTAAGGATATTCGTCGTCCGGATGGCAGCGTCATCCGTTTCGACAAGAACGCGGCGGTTCTGATCAACAATCAGAAAGAGCCGATCGGGACCCGTATCTTCGGGCCGGTTCCGCGCGAGCTTCGCGCCAGGAACCATATGAAGATCATCTCGCTCGCTCCGGAGGTGCTGTGATGGCTGCCAAGATCAAGAAGGGCGATAACGTCATCGTCCTCACGGGTAAGGACAAGGGTAAGTCGGGCGAAGTGCTCCGCGTGATCCCGACCGAAGATCGCGCCGTCGTGCGCGGTGTCAACGTCGCACGCAAGCACCAGAAGCAGACGGCGAGCGAGCAGGGCGGCATCGTCGCCAAGGAGCTCCCGATTCATCTGTCGAACATCGCCCTGGCGGACAAGGACGGCAAGCCGACCCGCGTCGGCTTTAAAGTGACCGAAGACGGGCGCAAACAACGCGTCGCAAAGCGTTCGGGAGATGTGATCGATGGCTGAGGCAGCTTACGAGCCGCGGCTCAAGAAGTTTTACGAAGACGAAGTCCGCGCGAAGCTCGTCGCGGAATTCGGCTACAAGAACCCCATGCAGGTTCCGAAGATCGACAAGATCGTGCTGAACATGGGCGTTGGCGAAGCCGTCAACGATTCCAAGAAGGTCGGCACCGCTCTTGGTGATCTGGCTCTCATCGCCGGCCAGAAGCCGGCCGTGACGAAGGCATCGAAGTCCATCGCGACGTTCAAGCTGCGCGAGAACATGGCGATCGGTGGCAAGGTCACGCTGCGCAAGGCGCGGATGTACGAGTTCCTGGACCGCCTGGTCACCATCGCGCTGCCGCGCGTCCGTGACTTCCGCGGCCTGAACCCGAAGAGCTTCGATGGCCGTGGCAACTTCGCCATGGGCATCAAGGAGCATCTGATTTTCCCCGAGATCAATTACGACAAGATTGATCAGGTTTGGGGCATGGACGTGATCGTCTGCACCACGGCCAAGACTGACGAGGAAGCTCGCGCCCTTCTGAAGGCGATGAACTTCCCGTTCCGCCAGTAACGCCGGGATAGGACGAGGACAAATCGATGGCTAAGAAGAGCTCTATCGAAAAGAACAACCGGCGCCGCAAGCTGGCTGCCCAGTACGCCAACAAGCGTACGAAGCTGAAGGCTGTGGCCAATGACGAGAGCCTGCCGCTCGAGGAACGCTTCCAGGCTCGCCTGAAGCTTGCCGAGCTGCCCCGTAACGCTTCGGCGACCCGCATCCGTAATCGCTGCGAAGTCACCGGCCGTCCGCGTGGCGTCTATCGCAAGCTGAAGATGTCGCGTATTGCATTGCGCGAACTCGGGTCGCTCGGGCTGATCCCGGGCCTCGTCAAGTCGAGCTGGTAAGGAGCACGGTCCCCATGACAATGACCGATCCTCTGGGTGATATGCTCACCCGCATCCGCAATGCTCAGATGCGCCGGCAGTCGAAGGTTTCGACGCCGTCCTCCAAGCTGCGCGAGAACGTTCTCGGTGTTCTGCAGTCGGAAGGCTACATCCGTGGCTTTGCGACGGTCGACGACGGCAATGGCCGTCCCGCGATCGAGATCGAACTGAAGTATTACGATGGCGAGCCAGTGATCCGCACGATCGAGCGTGTCTCGAAGCCGGGTCGCCGGGTCTATGCCTCGGTCAAGAATATTCCGCAGGTCAAGAATGGCCTCGGCGTGTCCATCCTGTCGACGCCGAAGGGCGTGATGTCGGATAGCGACGCCCGCGACCAGAATGTCGGCGGCGAGGTTCTTTGCCAGGTATTCTGATCTGGTTGATGGTGAAACACGAACCGGACGGATTTGTCTGATGTCTCGTATTGGTAAGAAGCCGGTGGCGGTGCCTAAGGGCGTTACGGCCACGATCAACGGCCAGACGGTGTCGGTGAAGGGTCCGAAGGGCGAACTGTCCTTCGATTTTACGGATAACGTTGCCGTTGAACTGACGGAAGAGGGCGTCAAGGTCGCCCCGCGTGATGACAGCAAGCCGGCTCGCGCCGCTTGGGGTATGTCGCGTACGATGATTGCGAACCTGATCAAGGGCGTGAACGAGGGCTTCTCCAAGAAGCTCGAGATCAACGGCGTGGGTTACCGCGCCGCCGTCCAGGGTTCGAACCTGCAGCTCGCTCTTGGCTACAGCCATGACGTGGTCTACGCGATCCCGGAAGGCATCACCATCGTGACGCCGCGTCCGGTCGAGATCATCGTTTCGGGCATCGACAAGCAGAAGGTCGGCC
This sequence comes from Kaistia sp. 32K, assembly GCF_016629525.1. GTDB lineage: Bacteria > Pseudomonadota > Alphaproteobacteria > Rhizobiales > Kaistiaceae > Kaistia. Next base: position 2,944,935 of record NZ_AP024269.1, on the reverse strand, counting down.
AGGTTGCGGCCGAGATCCGCGAGTATCGTAGCCCCGAGCCCTACAAGGGCAAGGGCGTCAAGTACGCAACCGAAACGATCTTCCGCAAGGAAGGCAAGAAGAAGTAACGGAGACCGTCATGGCCAATATTCTGCAGGACCGTCGCGCTGCGCGCGTCCGCCGTGCGCTCCGGAAGGTTGCGAACGGACGTCCCCGGCTCAGCGTCTACCGCTCGTCGGAGCACATCTACGCCCAGGTGATCGACGATGCCGAGGGGCGCACGCTCGCCTCGGCGTCGACGCTGGAAAAGGATCTCCGCGGCTCGCTGAAGACGGGTGCCGACAAGGCAGCCGCCGAGGCTGTCGGCAAGCTCGTCGCCGAGCGTGCCAAGGCCGCCGGCGTGACCCAGGTCATCTTCGACCGCGGTGGTTACCTTTTTCATGGCCGCGTGAAGGCGCTGGCCGACGGCGCTCGCGAGGGCGGTCTCGACTTCTGATGCGCTGAGGCGCGTCATCACGTAACAGGATTGGATGTTTCGATGGCCAGAGAGCAGCGGGAAGAGCGCGACAGCGAATTCGTCGACAAGCTCGTTCACATCAATCGCGTCGCGAAGGTGGTGAAGGGCGGACGGCGTTTCGGCTTCGCAGCCCTCGTCGTCGTCGGCGACCAGAAGGGCCGGGTCGGTTTCGGCCACGGCAAGGCGCGCGAAGTGCCTGAAGCGATCCGCAAGGCGACGGAAGCAGCGAAGCGGAGCCTCGTTCGGGTTCCGCTCCGCGAGGGCCGTACCCTGCATCATGACGTGTTCGGTCGCCACGGCGCCGGCAAGGTGTTCCTGCGTGCGGCTCCGGCCGGTACCGGTATCATCGCCGGTGGCCCGATGCGCGCCGTGTTCGAGACGCTCGGCGTCCAGGACGTCGTCGCCAAGTCGATGGGTTCGTCGAACCCGTACAACATGGTGCGTGCGACCTTCGCCGCTCTCGGCGCCGAAGACAGCCCGCGTTCGGTCGCGGCTCGTCGCGGCATCAAGGTGTCGGCTCTGCAGGCCCGTCGCGGCGGCGAAGCCGAAGCTTCCGCCGAGGCGTGAGCGCCCGATTGAATTCGAGGATTTGACCAAATGGCCAAGAAATCTGAAGGCGCCGCCAAGACGGTTACCGTCGAGCAGACCGGCAGCCCGATCCGCCGTCCGGCCGAGCAGCGTGCTACGCTGATCGGCCTCGGCCTCAACCGGATCCGTCGCCGTTCGACGCTGCAGGACACGCCTGCGGTTCGCGGCATGATCGCCAAGGTGGCTCACCTCGTCCGCGTTGTGGACGAGGCCTGAGCCCAGAAGGACCAGTTCGATGAAGCTCAACGAGATCAACGACAACCCGGGTTCCAGCAAGAACCGCATGCGCGTCGGACGCGGTATCGGTTCGGGTAAGGGCAAGACCGGTGGTCGCGGCGTCAAGGGCCAGAAGTCGCGCACGGGCGTGGCGATCAAGGGCTTTGAAGGCGGCCAGATGCCGCTGCATCGGCGTCTGCCGAAGCGCGGCTTCACCAACATCTTCGCGAAGGACTACAACGAGGTCAGCCTCGGCCGTGTCCAGGCTGCGATCGATGCGGGCAAGCTCGACGCGACGAAGCCGGTGACGGTCGAAGCGCTGAAGGAAGCCGGTGTCATCCGCCGCGTGCAGGATGGCGTTCGCCTCCTCGGCGTCGGCGAGCTGAAGGCCGCTGTTGCCTTCGAGATCGCCGGTGCGTCGAAGCCGGCTATCGAAGCCGTCGAGAAGGCTGGCGGGTCCGTCAAGGTCCTGGCGCCCAAGGTTACCGACAACACGGACGCAGCTTAAACTGCGTCGTTCGGGGAGGGGCGCCGCTTGTCGCGGCGCCTCCGAGAGACCACTTGATGCCCGGTAGGGGCATTGGGGCCCGGTTTCCGGGCCCGAACGGAGCGGCGAATGGCATCAGCGGCTGAACAACTGGCGGCCAATCTCAATTTTGGCGCCTTCGCCAAAGCCGAGGCTCTGAAGAAACGCATCTGGTTCACGCTGGGTGCGTTGCTCGTCTATCGGCTCGGCACTTATATCCCGCTTCCCGGCATCAATCCGGAAGCGCTGGCCAGCGCCTTCAACAATCAGCAGTCCGGCATTCTCGGCCTGTTCAACATGTTCTCCGGCGGTGCCGTCGGACGCATGGCGATTTTTGCGCTCGGCATCATGCCGTACATTTCGGCATCGATCATCATTCAGCTGATGACGTCGATCGTTCCCTCCCTCGAAGCCTTGAAGAAGGAAGGGGAGGCCGGTCGCAAGATCATCAACCAGTACACGCGCTACGGCACGGTGCTGCTCGCCGTCGTTCAGGCCTACGGCATTTCGGTCGGCCTCGAGGGCGGTACGAACATCGTCATCGATCCCGGCATGTTCTTCCGGATCTCGACCGTCATCACCCTGACGGGCGGCACGATGTTCCTGATGTGGCTCGGTGAGCAGATCACCTCGCGCGGCATCGGTAACGGCATCTCGCTGATCATCTTCGCCGGCATCGTCGCCAACCTTCCGCACGCCCTGATCGGCATGCTGGAACTCGGCCGCCAGGGCGCGCTCGCCACCTGGGTGATCCTGCTCGTCGCCGTCGTCGCCGTCGTCGCGATCGCCTTCATCGTGTACATGGAGCGTGCGCAGCGCCGCCTCATCATCCAGTATCCGAAGCGCCAGGTCGGCAACCGGATGTTCCAGGGTGAGTCGTCGCATCTGCCGCTCAAGCTGAACACGTCGGGCGTCATTCCGCCGATCTTCGCCTCGTCGCTGCTGCTGCTGCCGGCGACGATCGCCAACTTCACCGCGTCGAGCGGTGCGCCGAGCTGGCTGACCTCGACGGTCGCGCTGCTCGGCCATGGCACCGTGCTGTACATGCTGCTCTATGCGGCGATGATCATCTTCTTCGCCTTCTTCTACACGGCGATCGTGTTCAATCCGACGGACACGGCCGACAATCTGAAGAAGCATGGCGGCTTCATTCCGGGCATTCGCCCGGGCCAGCGGACGGCGGAATACATCGACTACGTGCTGACGCGCATTACGCTGCTCGGCGCCATCTACCTGGTCGTCGTCTGTCTTCTGCCTGAGTTCCTGATCTCGGCGACGCACGTCCCGTTCTATTTCGGCGGCACCTCGTTGCTCATCGTCGTCAACGTGACGATGGATACGGTCTCGCAGATCCAGGGCCACCTGTTGGCGCACCAATATGAGGGCTTGGTCAAGAAGTCCAAGCTGAGGGGGAAGAGACGATGAGACTGATTCTGCTCGGACCACCGGGAGCTGGTAAGGGCACGCAGTCCGCACGTCTGGTAAAGCGCTACGGCATTCCGCAGTTGTCGACAGGCGACATGCTGCGGGCCGCCGTGGCGGCAGAGACGCCGATCGGCCTTCAGGCCAAGGCGCTGATGGACGCGGGTAATCTTGTTCCCGACGAGGTCGTCGTCGGGATCGTTGCCGACCGCATCGAGGAGCCGGACGCCCGCAAGGGCTTCATCCTCGACGGCTTTCCCCGCACGATCGCCCAGGCGGACGCGCTGGAGAAGATGCTGGCCGGCAAGGGCGTCAAGCTCGACGCCGTGCTCGAGCTGAAGGTGGACCAGTCCAAGCTGACGGACCGGATCACCAAGCGCGCCGACGAGACCCGCGCTCGCGGCGAGCCGGTGCGCAAGGACGATGATCCCGAGGTCTTCAAGACCAGGCTCGAGGCCTATAATCGGGATACCGCGATCATCTCGCCTTACTATAAGGCTGGTGGTCGTCTGGTTGAGATCGACGGCATGCGTTCGATCGACGAAGTGTCTGCGGACATCACCGCGACGCTGGATAGGCTTGACGAACAGGTCACGAGTCGATAAGGCTCGCGACCTGCTGCAAACAGGCGTTGGCGTTCCCTGACATTTCAGGGGACGGCATTGCTTGTTTGCGCAAGAGAATGCCCGCACGAGCCGGCCTCCACCGGACGCGGGGAAGTTGAGGTGCCGCCGGAATGTTCCGGTGGCTAGAGATGGAGACGGCATTGGCCCGTATCGCAGGCGTAAACATCCCGACGAACAAGCGCGTCATCATCGCGCTTCAGTACATTCACGGGATCGGCGCGAAGAACGCGCTCGACATCATCACGAAGACGAACATCGCTCCGGAGCGTCGTGTCAACGAGCTCTCGGACGCCGAAGTTCTGGCGATCCGCGAAGCGATCGACCGCGACTACGTCGTGGAAGGTGATCTGCGTCGCGAAGTCGCAATGAACATCAAGCGGCTCATGGACCTCGGCTGCTACCGCGGCCTGCGTCATCGCCGCGGTCTGCCGGTTCGCGGCCAGCGCACGCATACCAATGCGCGCACCCGCAAGGGCCCGGCTAAGCCGATCGCCGGCAAGAAGAAGTAATTATGAATTCGGGGCGCTAGGCCCCCGGTGGAGCCGCCGGTTTTACGGCGGTGTCGAGATCGAACGTAAGGATAGAGAATGGCCAAGGACACAACGCGCGTACGTCGCCGCGAGCGGAAGAACATCTCCTCGGGCGTTGCGCATGTGAGCTCGACGTTCAACAACACGATGATCACCATCACCGACGCGCAGGGAAATGCGATTTCCTGGTCGTCGGCGGGCATGATGGGCTTCAAGGGTTCGCGTAAGTCGACCCCCTATGCCGCCCAGATGGCTGCTGAGGATGCAAGCCGCAAGGCTGCCGAGCATGGCATGAAGACGCTCGAAGTCGAAGTCTCGGGTCCGGGTTCGGGCCGTGAGTCGGCGCTTCGCGCCCTGCAGGCTGCTGGCTTCACCATCACCTCGATCCGTGATGTGACGCCGATCGCGCACAATGGCTGCCGGCCGCGCAAGCGTCGCCGCGTCTAAAGCCTCGGGCGGCGTCCCCGGTGGACGCCGCTTTCACTGCGTATCGGCATTCGGCGCTCCGCCTTTAGCCGGAGCGCCACGCCACCCGAACCGTCGGGCGGCGTTCGAGATCGAAAGGATACGGTCGTGATCCATAAGAATTGGCAAGAGCTGATCAAGCCGAACAAGCTCGAGGTGACGCCGGGTTCCGATCCCAAGCGTCTCGCCACTGTCGTGGCGGAGCCTCTTGAGCGCGGCTTCGGTCTGACGCTCGGCAACGCGCTGCGCCGCGTGCTTCTGTCTTCGCTCCAGGGCGCCGCGGTCACCGCCGTCCAGATCGACGGCGTTCTGCACGAGTTCTCGTCGATTGCCGGCGTCCGGGAAGATGTCACCGACGTCATCCTGAACATCAAGGAAATCTCCATCAAGATGCAGGGCGAAGGCCCGAAGCGCATGGTGGTTCGCAAGACGGGTCCGGGCGTCGTCACCGCTGGTGACATCCAGACCGTCGGCGATATCGAGATCCTGAACCCCGAGCTGGTCCTGTGCACCCTCGACGAGGGCGCCGAGATCCGCATGGAGTTCACGGTGAATACCGGCAAGGGCTACGTCCCGGCCGACCGCAACCGCGCCGAAGACGCGCCGATCGGGCTCATCCCGGTCGACAGCATCTATTCGCCGGTCAAGAAGGTCTCGTACCGCGTCGAGAACACCCGCGAGGGCCAGGTTCTCGATTATGACAAGCTGACGCTTTCGGTCGAGACCGACGGCTCGCTCCGTCCCGACGACGCGGTGGCCTACGCCGCCCGCATCGTCCAGGACCAGCTGTCGATCTTCGTCAATTTCGAAGAGCCGCAGAAGGAGACCGTTTCGGAAGCGATTCCGGAGCTCGCCTTCAACCCGTCGCTTCTGAAGAAGGTGGACGAACTGGAACTTTCCGTCCGTTCGGCCAATTGCCTGAAGAACGACAATATCGTCTATATTGGCGACCTGATTCAGAAGACCGAGGCAGAGATGCTCCGGACCCCGAATTTCGGCCGCAAGTCGCTCAACGAGATCAAGGAAGTTCTCGCCCAGATGGGTCTCCATCTCGGCATGGAGGTCACCAATTGGCCGCCGGAGAACATCGAAGAGCTCGCCAAGCGCTACGAAGATCATTACTGAGACAGCACCCACGGCGTGAGCCGCCGGTAGAGAAACTGAGGAGAGAGCCATGCGCCACGGTAATTCCGGTCGCAAGTTCAGCCGTACCGCGAGCCACCGCAAGGCGATGTTCGCAAACATGGCTGTAGCGCTGATCACGCACGAGCAGATCGTCACCACCCTGCCGAAGGCGAAGGACCTGCGTCCGATCGTCGAGAAGCTGGTGACGCTCGGCAAGCGCGGCGACCTGCATGCACGTCGTCAGGCGATCGCGCAGCTGCGCGACGTCGCGGCGGCGAAGAAGCTGTTCGAGACGCTCGGCCCGCGTTACCAGGAGCGCCAGGGTGGCTACCTTCGCGTCCTGAAGGCCGGCTTCCGCTATGGCGACAACGCGCCGGTCGCCGTGATCGAGTTCGTCGATCGCGACGTCGACGCCAAGGGCGCTTCGGACCGTGCTCGCACGGCCGCTGCCGAGGCTGAGTCGGAAGGCGTTGCGGCGTAAGCCGTTCGCATCCGCGAGTTTTGAAAGGGCGGCCTCCGGGCCGCCCTTTTTCGTTTGGGAAGCGCCTCGGCGGTGGGGAGGCGGGCTTGGGCTCAGAATTCGCAATCGGGCGTGGCTTGATGCTTGAGGCGTCGGGCCGGCTGATTTCAGACTCCTGAACCTCCCAGGCCGCATTCCCGGAACTCACCCATCATCCTCAGGCGCCCGGCGAAGCCGGGCCTCGAAGGAGGGTTCAGGGAATACGCCTCACATGGAATGCGGGGGCATTGCCGGCCTGCGTCTGCAAATCCCAGTGACCGCTGGATCCTCCTTCGAGGCTTCGCTGACGCGAAGCACCTCAGGATGATGGCGGAGCGGACCGTCTCGAAGGACGGATGCCCAGACTGTCGGCTCGAGGCCCGGTCTGTCAGACCCTCACCCCAACCCTCTCCCGCGGGCGGGAGAGGGGGATCGCCCGCGCTTGTGGCGAGGCATTTAAGGTCGATGAAACGCGCCGGCCAAGGCCCTCGCCCGCTTGCGGGAGAGGGTTGGGTGAGGGGCTTGCTTGGTGCTTGGCGCTTGGCGCCGTCTAGCGCAGCACGTTCGACGCCGGGGACAAAACCCTACAGCTTCTCGACGGACGTGAAGCGGAACAGGAAGCTCGGCTCCATCATCGATTGCGGCAGCGACAGCCGGCTCGAGCGGTAGCAATCCGGCTCGTCGGTGAAGAAGGTGCCCGCGAAGCGGATGGCTTCGCCCGTCTGCAGCTTGCCGAAGGTCTGGGCCAGCGGCGTGCCGGCGGGCACCAGCGTGTTGTCGTCGATATCGGACATGGCGTTGTTCCATGTCTTGACCAGCGTGCCGTCCGGCAGTGCCACGGTCACGGTAAGCCGCCCGCCCGAATCCTTCTCCGCCGCCTGGATCTGTCCGACCCAGCCCTTGATCTCGGGCTTCGGCACGGCCTTGCAGATGGCGGCGGCGCGCTTCGGCTGGATCGCCTCGCGCTGGACGTCGTCGGCCGTGTCGAATTCGGCCTTGGTCGACTTGATCACCGCGGCGAAGGCCGTCTGGTCCTTCGGCTGCTGCGCGGCGATGGCCAGCGTGGCGATGCCGTCGTCGGCGGGCGCCGCGGCGGCCGGCGAGGGGACCGGCGTCGGCGGGGTGGCCGTCAGCGGCTCAGGCTCGCTGCCGGCCTCGGCGGTGGTCGTCACGGGAACCGGATCGGGCAGGGCCGACGGCTCGAGCTGCGATTCGTCCTTGGCCGAGGGCGACGGCAGCGGCTCTTCTTCGTGTGTCGGCTCGACGACCCGGGCGGCGGGGGCTGCCGGGAGGGCCGCCTCCGGCGTTGATTCGGGGCTGACGGGAGCCGGCTGCGGCTCGTGGCCGGTGACGCTGCTCTCGATAGAGGCGAGGCTCGGGACGGTCAGCGGCAGTCTCGGATGCAGGATCACGCCGGCGATGCCGGCCGCCAGCAGGACCGTGCCGATCGCGATGCCGGCGAAGTTCGTCTTGCTCAAACCGTTGAGAAGCAAGGGAACCAGCCCGCCCAGGAGGGCCAGCAGACCGACGATGAACACTGTGATCCAGAGCATGCTGATCCCTACGCGCCTTCGGGCATTGGTCGGATGTCACGGCCGGCGTCCGGCGCGAACGGGGCGTCGACGGTGACATCCGGCAGCTTATCCCATCAAGTCTGGGCGAGCCTAAGGCAGGTTGTGCCGTCATAGGAAGCGGCGGCTGTGGATTCCTCCCGCGCCGCTCCGGTGCGACGGATCGGCAAGGTCACGGCACCGCCGCATTTGATGTACCATCTCTCGCGAAGGAATCTCGGCAGAAAGGTTGGCTCGATGCGGTTTGGAATGGCGATTGCGATCGGATTGGCGGGCGTATTCCTCGGCGGGGCGGCACAGGCTGCCGAGCGCACGGTGCCACAATCCGAGGCGGCGCTGCGCTATTCCTTCTCGCCGATCGTCAAGCGCGTCTCACCCGCTGTCGTCAACGTCTACGCCTCGCGCGTCGTGCAGCAGCGCGTCTCGCCCTTCATGGACGATCCGTTCTTCCGCCGCTTCTTCGGCGGCGACATGAACGACGCGCCGCGCAAGCGCGTGCAGCAGTCGCTCGGCTCCGGCGTCATCGTGGATGCGTCTGGCGTCGTCGTGACCAATTATCACGTCATCGCCAATGCCGACGAGGTGAAGGTCGCGCTGTCCGACAAACGGGAATATGAGGCGGACGTGCTCTTGAAGGACGAGCGCATGGATCTCGCCGTCCTGCGTCTGAAGGGGGCCGACGGCACGTTCCCGGTCGTTAACTATGCCGATTCGGACGCGCTCGAGGTCGGCGACCTGGTGCTGGCTATCGGCGATCCCTTCGGCGTCGGCCAGACGGTGACGAGCGGCATCGTCTCGGCGCTGGCGCGCACGCAGATCGGCGCTTCCGACTACCAGTTCTTCGTCCAGACCGACGCGGCCATCAATCCCGGCAATTCCGGCGGCGCGCTCGTCGATATGGACGGCAATCTCGTCGGCATCAACACGGCGATCTATTCGCGCTCGGGCGGCTCGATCGGCATCGGCTTCGCCATCCCGTCCAACATGGTCCGCGTCGTGGCGCAGTCGGCGCTGAAGGACGGAAGGCTGCGGCTCGCCTGGGTTGGCGCCGGATTCCAGCAGGTGACGCCGGAGATCGCCGAGGGACTCGGGATCGGCCGGCCGCGGGGCGCGCTCGTCACCGATGTCGAGGAAGGCAGCCCGGCCGAGAAGGCGGGCCTGAAGTCCGGCGATCTCGTCGACAGCGTCGACGGCATCGAGGTGGATGATCCCAACGGCTTCAACTACCGCGTCGCCACCAAGGGCGTCGGCGGCACGGTGAAGCTCGACTATATCCGCGGCGGCAAGCCGCATTCGACCGAGCTCGCCCTCGTGGCGGCGCCGGAGACGACGCCGCGCGACGAGCGGGCGATCACGGGCGAATCGCCCTTCGCCGGTGCTACCGTCGTCAATCTCTCGCCGGCCGTGATCGAGGAGCAGGCCTATCAGGGCAAGCGCCGGAACGGCGTGCTGATCCAGTCGGTCGCCGATAATTCCGCCGCTTCCGGCGTCGGCTTCCGCCCCGGCGACGTCGTCGTCGAGGTCAATGGCGCCAAGGTCGAGACGACCAAGGGCCTCGCCGAGATCGCCTCGCAGGGCGCCTCGCGCTATCGTCTGGTCATCGAGCGCGGCGGTCGCCTGATCCGCTCGCAAGTTGGCCGATGAGTCGGGCGTGAAACCAATCGGATCGTGGATATGAGTAATCTGTTCGAGGCGGCTGGAATGGAGAGGGCCGCGCCGCGGCCCTTGGCGGACCGGCTGCGCCCCGAACGGCTGGCCGACGTCGTCGGGCAGGACCATCTGGTCGGCCCGGACGGCGCGTTGTCGCGCATGCTGAATTCCGGCTCGCTCGGCTCCATGGTCTTCTGGGGCCCGCCGGGCACCGGCAAGACGACGGTGGCGCGGCTGCTCGCCAACGAGACGGATCTTCATTTCGAGCAGATTTCGGCGATCTTCTCCGGCGTCGCCGACCTGAAGAAAGTGTTCGAGCAGGCGCGCGCGCGGCGGCAGATCGGCAAGGGCACGCTGCTCTTCGTCGACGAAATCCATCGCTTCAACCGCGCCCAGCAGGACAGCTTCCTGCCGGTGATGGAGGATGGCACCGTCACGCTGGTCGGCGCGACGACGGAAAATCCGTCCTTCGAGCTCAACGCCGCTCTGCTGTCGCGGGCGCGCGTGCTGGTGTTCCATTCCCATGGTCCGGAATCGATCGGCAAGCTGCTCGACCGCGCCGAGGCCGTCGAGGGCAAGCCCTTGCCGCTCGACGAGGAGGCGCGCGAGACGCTGATCCGCATGGCCGATGGCGACGGCCGCGCCTCGCTGACCCTCTCGGAAGAGGTCTGGCGGGCGGCAAAGCCCGGCGAGATCTTCGATTCCAAGGGCCTGCAGGAGATCGTCCAGCGCCGCGCGCCGATCTACGACAAGGGCCAGGATGGCCACTACAATCTGATCTCGGCGCTGCACAAGTCGATCCGCGGCTCCGATCCGGATGCGGCGCTCTACTATCTCGCCCGCATGTTCGACGCCGGCGAGGATCCGCTCTATCTCGGCCGCCGGCTGGTGCGGATGGCGGTCGAGGATATCGGCCTCGCTGATCCGCAGGCGCTCGTCGTCGCCAACGCCGCCAAGGACGCCTACGACTATCTCGGCAGCCCGGAAGGCGAGCTCGCCTTCGCGCAGGCGGCCGTCTATCTCGCCACCGCGCCGAAATCGAACGCCGTCTACACGGCCTTCAAGGCGGCGATGCAGACGGCGAAGCACGGCGGCTCGCTGCTGCCGCCAAAGCGCATCCTGAACGCGCCGACCAAGCTGATGAAGGACGAGGGCTACAACGCCGGCTATCGCTACGACCACGACGAGCCGGACGCCTTTTCGGGCCAGGATTATTTCCCCGACGCGCTCGGCCGCCAGAGCTTCTACCAGCCGGTCGAGCGCGGCTTCGAGCGCGAGATCCGCAAGCGCATGGACTATTGGTCCAAGCTCCGGAAGGAGCGGGGGGAGTAGGCGCCCGCGTCCCGGGATGGGCGCCGCGGTTGCCGGCCCTTCCGGCATCGGGCAGCATGCGCTTCCGCAACGGAGCGTCCCGCCTTGATCCTCATCGGCCAGTATGATTCGCCCTTCGTCCGCCGCGTCGCGATCGCGCTGCGGTTCTACGATCTGCCGTTCGAGCATTGGCCGTGGTCCACCTTCGGCGATGCCGAAAAGCTCGGCGCTTACAATCCGTTGCGGCGGGTGCCGACGCTGGTGCTCGAGGATGGCGAGGTGCTGATCGAAAGCGCCGCGATCCTCGACTATCTCGATGAACTGGCCGGACCCGACCGCGCCATGCTGGCCCCGTTCGGGCCGGAGCGGCGGCACGCGCTGAAGACGATCGCGCTCGCCATGGGCCTCGGCGACAAGGCGGTCAGCCTTCTCTACGAGAAGATCCTGCGCAAGGACCGCTCCGAACTCTGGGTCGAGCGCTGCCGGACGCAGATCGGCGCCACGCTCGACGCGCTGGAGCAGGACCGGGCGGCGCGCTCAACGCCCTGGTGGTATGGCGACCGCATCGGCCATGCCGACATCGCGGTCGCCTCAGTGCTGCGCTTCGTCCGCGAGGCGCATCCCGATGCGTTCCAGGCGGAGACCTGGCCGCGCCTCGCGGCGCTGGCGGCGGAATGCGAGGGGCTCGCCGTTTTCCAGGAGATCGCCCAGCCGCTCATTCCGCCGAAGGGCTGAGCGCGTCAGGCGAGGCGCTCGGCGGCGATGGCGAGGCAGGCCTCGAAGGCGGTGAGATCGGTATAGAGCGCGTTCGGCGCGGCATTTCCGACGACGACGGTACCGCCGCGCCGCTCGATGCCGCCATGCAGCATCAGATTGTCGATCATGTCGAAATCCTCGACGGACAATCCGTCGGGGCCGCGCTGATGGCCGTCATCGCCCCGCGCGACCGCGCCGTGATAATGCGCCACGACGCGGCGATAGTGGTTTTCGGCGACGTTGGTGTAGGCGAAGACGGGCTTGCCGAGCGCGCACATGAAGCCGAGTTCGAAGGTCGTGCCGGTATCGGCGGCGATGCCGCGAAACGGCGTCAGATTGGCGATGATGGCGTCCGCCTCCAGCATCATCCGCTCGTCGACGGCGCTGATGGCATGGCCGAATCCCTTCTTGGTATCCGCCGGAGGGATTTCGAGATCGCCGGGCGACAACGGGATGAGCCCGGCCGCGCGGGCGAGCTCCGCCTTGCGCGTCAGCACTTCGCGCGCATTCGGCAGGAACACTTCGGGACCGGCGAGATAGACCTTGCTTGGCACTGGATGGAATCCCCTCGATGAGGCGCCGAGCCTTCCACAGGACCCTGGCCGTGTCACTATCCCCGCCCGCGCCGGGCGGAAGGATCGACCCGGTGGCGCGAGTGGGCTATCCAAGGATCAGGCCGGCGGTTGCGCCGGCGCCGAATTGCGCGAAGAGAATTTCGAGGAGCCGTCCGATGAAGACCCGTGCCGCCGTCGCCTGGGAAGCCAACAAGCCGCTCACGATCGAGACGATCGATCTGGAAGGTCCAAAGGCCGGCGAAGTGCTGGTCGAGATCATGGCGACGGGCGTCTGCCACACCGACGCCTACACGCTGTCCGGCCTCGATTCGGAGGGCAAGTTCCCGGCGATCCTCGGCCATGAGGGCGCGGGCATCGTCCGCGAGGTCGGCGCCGGCGTCACCTCGGTGCGCCCCGGCGACCACGTCATTCCGCTCTACACGCCCGAATGCCGCCAGTGCAAAACCTGCCTGTCGCAGCGCTCCAACCTCTGCACCGCGATCCGTTCGACGCAGGGCCAGGGCCTGATGCCCGACAAGACCTCGCGCTTCCGCTGCGACAGCGAGATCGTGTTCCACTACATGGGCACGTCGACCTTCTCGAACTTCACCGTGCTGCCCGAGATTGCCGTCGCGAAGGTCCGCGAGGACGCGCCCTTCGACAAGATCTGCTACATCGGCTGCGGCGTGACGACCGGCATCGGCGCCGTGATCCATACCGGCAAGGTCTGGCCGGGCGCGAATGTCGTGGTGTTCGGCCTCGGCGGCATCGGTTTGAACGTGATCCAGGGCGCCCGCATGGTCGGCGCCGACAAGATCATCGGCGTTGATCTGAACCCGGCCAAGGTCGAGATGGCGAAGAAGTTCGGCATGACGCATTTCGTCAATCCGGACGAGGTCGGCCGCGACAAGGTCGTCGAGGCGATCGTCGACCTGACCGGCGGCGGCGCGGATTTCTCGTTCGAGTGCATCGGCAACGTCCACACCATGCGTCAGGCCCTGGAGTGCTGCCATCGCGGCTGGGGTGAGTCGATCATCATCGGCGTGGCGCCGTCCGGCACCGAGATCTCGACCCGTCCGTTCCAGCTCGTCACCGGCCGCGTCTGGAAGGGCTCCGCCTTCGGCGGCGCGCGCGGCCGCACCGACGTTCCGAAGATCGTCGACTGGTACATGGACGGCAAGATCAACATCGACGACCTGATCACCCACACCATGCCGCTCGCCGAGATCAACACCGCCTTCGATCTCATGCACGAAGGCAAGTCGATCCGCAGCGTCGTCACGTTCTGATCGAAGCATCGGGCAGGGGGCCTCGGCCGCCTGCCCGAACCATTCCTTCGCCGCTGCCCGGAGGAGCCGTGCCCCTTCGCCTGACATCCGTCTCGGCCGATCTCTATCGTTCGATCCGGCGCATCCAGGTGCCGGTCGAGCGGCTGACCGTGCTCGTCGGCAAGAATGGCGTCGGCAAGACCAATCTCTATCGCTCGCTCGAGCTTCTGGCGGCCGCCGCGCGCGGCACGATCACGCGCGAGATCGCGGAGGAGGGCGGCTTCGAATCCGTCCTATGGGCCGGTCCCCGCGCCAAAGGGCCGGTGCGGCTGAAGCTCGGCGCCGAGTTCGGCGAGTATTTCTATTCGATCGAGATCGGCCTGCCGGCGCCGATCGACGAGGCGGCGCTGACCAAGACCGAACCGATGGTCAAGGCCGAGGAGCTCGTCCATCGCAGCCACGGCAAGGCCGTGACGCTGATGAAGCGGCAGGGCCCGAGCGCCTGGCTGCGTGACGAAAGCGGACGGCGCCAGTCCTATGAGGAGGCGCTGGTCCCTTCCGAGACGGCGCTTTCCGGCTTTCGCGACCAGGGCCGCTTCACCGAACTCGACCTCGTCCGCCGGGCGCTGCAGGACTGGCGCTTCTATCACGACTTCCGCACCGACAAGGCCTCGCCGATCCGCCAGCCGGCGCTCGCCATCACCACGCCGACGCTGGCCTCGGACGGCTACGATCTCGCGGCGGCGCTGGCGACGGTCTTCGAGATCCGGGGCGAGGCACCCGATATCGAGGCGGCGATCGCCGATGCCTTTCCCGGCACCGCGCTCATCACCGAATTCGGCAAGGGCACGGTCTCAATCGGCCTCCAGTTTCCGGACCTTCCGCGCCCGCTCGGCGCGCACGAGCTCTCGGATGGCACGCTGCATTTCCTCTGCCTGGTCGCGGCGCTCTCGGCCTATCGCCTGCCGGGCTTCATCGCGCTCAACGAGCCGGAGACCAGCCTGCATCCGGAGCTGATCCCGGCGCTGGCGCGGCTGATCGTCCGCGCCGCCGAGCGGACGCAGGTCTGGGTCGTCACCCATTCGGAAGCCCTCGCCACGGCGCTCGGCGAGGAGGCCGGCGTCGCGCCGCGCGTCGTCGTCAAGCAGGATGGCGCCACATGGATCGAGGGGCTGAAGCTCTTCGGGGAATTCGCGGATCAGGAGTAGAGCATGCGCGTCGCCGTCTTCAGCACCAAGCCGTACGACCGGCAGTATCTTTCCGAGACCAACGCCGCCTTCGGGCATGAGCTGGTCTATTTCGAGCCGAAGCTCGATCTCACCACCGCGCCCTTGGCGGATGGATTCCCTGCGGTCTGCGTCTTCGTCAACGACAAGCTTGATCGCGATCTCCTGGCGCATCTCGCCGCCGCCGGAACGCGCCTCGTGGCGCTCCGCTGTGCCGGTTTCAACAATATCGACCTCGTCGCCGCCGGCGAGCTCGGCATCGACGTGGTGCGCGTGCCGGCCTATTCGCCGCACGCGGTCGCCGAGTTTACCGTCGCGCTGCTTCTGGCGCTCGATCGCCGGATCCCGCGCGCCTGGGCACGGGTTCGCGACAACAATTTCTCGCTCGACGGGCTGATCGGCAGCGACCTCTTCGGCAAGACCGTCGGCGTCGTCGGCACCGGGCGGATCGGCGGCCTCGTCGCGCGCTGCCTGAAGCTCGGCTTCGGCTGCCGCGTGCTCGCCTTCGACCAGTGGCACGATCCGGCGCTGGTCGAGATCGGCATCGAGTATAGGCCGCTCGCCGAGGTGCTGGTCGAGGCCGACATCCTGACGCTCCATTGCCCGCTGACGCCCGAGACGCATCACCTCGTCAACGCGGCGACGATCGAGAAGGCCCGTCCCGGCTTCATGCTGGTCAACACCAGCCGCGGCGCGCTGATCGACGCCGAGGCGCTGGTCGAGGGGCTGAAGAGCGGCAAGGTCGGCGGCGTCGCGCTCGACGTCTACGAGCAGGAGGCGGATTTGTTCTTCGAGGATCTCTCGAACGAGATCATCCAGGACGACGTCTTCCAGCGCCTTTTGACCTTCCCCAATGTGCTGGTAACCGGACACCAGGCCTTCCTGACCGCCGACGCCCTCAGGGCGATCAGCGAGACGACGCTGCACAATATTGCCGCAGCCGAGAAGGGGGAAGTTCTTGAAAACATTGTCGTTGCCGAAAGCGTAAGCGCGGCGCCGCGTGATAATCCGCAAGGCGGAAAATAAACCATGGAAGGCGGCGACCCGATGTCGTGTAGGATCGCCGCCCATGACTTACAAAAACGATGTTCATCTATCCGACCGCGCCTCGCACGCGCGGGGCTGGCCGAAGATTCTGGGTCGGTTTCGCGAGCCGAACGAGACGCGAAGCGTCATGGAGATCCTGATCACCGTGCTGCCGCTCGCGGCCCTCTGGGCGGCGATGTGGGCGCTGGTGCAATACGGATACTGGTGGCTGGCGCTGGCGCTGGCCATTCCGGCCGGCGGGTTTCTCGTCCGCCTGTTCATGATCCAGCACGATTGCAGCCACGGCGCCTTCTTCCGCCGGCGTGACGTCAACGACTGGGTCGGCCGCGTCATCGGCGTGGCGACGCTGACGCCGCACGACTATTGGCGCCGAACCCACGCGATCCACCACGCCACCCATGGCAATCTCGAGCTCCGCGGCATCGGCGACATCACGACGCTGACGGTCGAGGAGTATCGCGCGCGCGGCTTCTGGGGACGCCTCGGCTATCGCGTCTACCGCAACCCGGTCGTTCTGTTCGTCATCGGGCCCGCCTATCTCTTCCTGCTGCAGCACCGCCTGCCGGTGGGCCTGATGCGCGACGGCTGGCGGCCCTGGCTGAGCACCATGGGCACCAATCTCGGAATTGCCCTCTTGGTCGGCGTCCTGATGTGGCTGGTCGGCGTCGGTCCCTTCCTGTTGATCCACGTGCCGATCGCCGTCATCGCCGCCTCGATCGGCGTCTGGCTGTTCTATGTCCAGCATCAGTTCGAGGAGACCTTCTGGGCTCGCCCGCCGGACTGGACGCATCAGGAAGCGGCGCTGCATGGCAGCTCCTATTACGATCTTCCCGGCGTCCTGCGCTGGATGACCGCCAATATCGGCGTGCACCACGTGCATCATCTCTGCAGCCGCATTCCCTATTACCGCCTGCCGGAAGTCCTCCGGCATCATCCGGAACTGACAGAGGTCGGCCGCATCACGATTGGTGAGAGCCTGCGCTCCGTTCCGCTGGTATTATGGGATGAAGGCCGCCAGCAACTCGTGTCGTTCAAGGCGATGCGGCGCTGGCAGGCGGCGACCTTGCCGCTCGCGGCTGAGACCGCCTGATCGGGCTGGTCTGGACGCAGACGGCTTCTGCCGGGCGCCGAGGATCTGGCGTGACCTCCTGAGGAGAATGTCCATGGCCAAAGGTCAGATGCGCAGCAACAAGGAGGCGAAGAAGCCCAAGAAGGTGAAGGAAGCGCCCGCGCCGGCCACCACCTTCACGACCCAGGTGAGCAAGGCGACGCTCGGCGCGCCTGGCAAGGGCAAGAAGGGCTAGCCCGGCCGCGAGTCCCGCCGCCGCCGTCAGGTTCGGGCTGCTCTTTCCTTCGGGCCGCCTGTCGTCCCGCCATGCCGCCTCGGTGCCTGATTTTGCGGGCCGAGGCGGCCGGCTTGCCCCAAGCTCTCAATTGCATTCCGGCTGTTGCCGGCATAATTTCTCTTGCGGGAATGGAGTCTCCCGAGGTCCCTCGGATCTGAACCGCCGTGATCGGCTGATGACCCCTGCCAACGTGCCTTTTCGGGCGCACGGCAGGAGTCCGTCCAGCCTCTTGTCGCGGCGATGTTCTCGCTGGACCTCGGTTGCATGGGCGACAGGCCCTGAGGAGAATCCATGTTTCCATCCCTTCTCGTTTTTGTCGGCGCGGGCCTCGGCGGTTTGCTGCGCCATGGCATCAACCTCACGTCCTCCCGCCTGTTCGGCACGTCCTTCCCGTGGGGGACGCTGATCATCAACGTGACCGGCTCGCTCGTCATGGGGCTCGTCGCCGGCTATTTCGCCTTTCGCGACGGCATGAACTGGTCGCAGCACGCGCGGCTGTTCCTCACGACGGGCGTGCTCGGCGGCTACACGACCTTCTCGACCTTTTCGCTCGACGTCGCGCTTCTCATCGAGCGTGGCGAGACCGGCAACGCCGCGTTCTACGCGCTGACGTCGCTCATCGTGTCGGTTCTCGCGCTCTTTGCAGGGCTCTGGCTCGTCAGGACGCTCGCCTGATGATATGAGGCGCCTTCAAGAGAAGGACTTTTCCATGGCGAGCATCGTCAACATAACCGTAGGTGCCGACGAAGCCGGCATGCGCCTGGACCGCTGGTTCAAGGATCACTATCCGGGCCTGTCGTTCGGCCATCTGCAGAAGCTGCTGCGCTCGGGCCAGGTGCGGGTCGACGGCGGCCGCGCCAAGACCAACGACCGCGTCAATCCCGGCCAGGTGGTGCGCATTCCGCCGCTCGGCGTCGATTCCGCCGGCGGCAGCCCGCATGTCGCCCGTCCGCTCGGTGCGCGCGGCAGCGCCGCCGACGCGCTGATGGCGATGTGCCTGTACGAGGACGACCACGTCTACGTCTTCAACAAGCCGCAGGGCCTCGCTGTCCAGGGCGGCTCCGGCCTGACGACGCATGTCGACGGCATGCTGGAGGCGCTGCGCGACACCAAGGACCAGAAGCCCCGCCTCGTGCACCGTCTCGACCGCGAGACGACCGGCGTGCTCGTGGTCGCGAAGACGCGCCTCGCCGCCTCGAAGCTCTCGGCGAGTTTTCGCGCGCGCACGACCAAGAAGATCTACTGGGCGCTGGTGAAGGGCGTGCCGCGCCCGCCGCAGGGCCGCGTCTCGACCTGGCTCGCCCGCGACGGCGGACCCTCGGGCGACAAGATGAAGATCGCGCGCCATGGCGAGGACGACGCCAGCCACGCCGTCTCGCTCTATTCGGTGGTCGACATCGCGGGGCAGGGGCTCGCCTGGCTGACCATGCGCCCGGTCACCGGCCGCACGCACCAGCTGCGCGCCCACGCCGCCCATATCGGCCATCCCATCATCGGCGACCCGAAATATTTCGAGGCCGACATCAACTGGGATTTCCCGGGCGGCATCCAGAACAAGCTGCATCTGCACGCGCGCCGCATCATCATCCCGCATCCTTCCGGCACCGGCACGCTCGACGTCACCGCGCCGCTGCCGCCGCACATGGTGCAGAGCTGGAACCTTCTCGGCTTCGACAAGGATCTTGGCGATACGGGCGACGACGATGAGTGAGACCGGCAAGGACGCGGACAAGGAGCCCGCCGGCAGGCTTGCGGACCTTGGCGCCGACGACGGCGACGAGGCGGCGGACGCGCCGCGCAAGATCCCCGAGAAGCTCGACGCGCCGGTCCTGCCGAAGCGCTTCTACGAGGCGTCCGACTATGCGCCGGCCGAGGAGGGCGGCTTCGTCATCCGCCTCGACGGCCGCGCCGTGCGCACGCCGGGCAAGGCGCGCCTCGTCGTGCCGGACGAGGCGATCGCGGCGGCGATCGCCGCCGAATGGGCGGCGCAGGGCGAGTTCATCAAGCCCTCCACCATGCCGCTGACGCGGCTCGTCAACTCCGCCGTCGACGGCGTCGCCAACACGCTGGCCGAGACCCGCGCCGAGGTTCTGCGCTATGCCGGCTCGGACCTGCTCTGCTACCGCGCCGACAGCCCGGAGCGGCTGGTGGCGCTGCAGGATGAGCGCTGGTCGCCGCTGATCGCCTGGATGCAGGAGCGCTTTCACGCCCGCTTCGTGCTGGCCGAGGGCATTGTCCATGTCGAGCAGTTTCCCGAGACGATCGAGGCGGTCGACGCCGCCATTGGCGATCTCGACACGCTCCGCCTCGCCGCCCTCAACACGGTGACGACGCTGACCGGCTCCGCCATACTGGCGCTCGCCGTGCTGCATGGGCGTCTCTCGGCGGAAGAGGCCTGGTCGCTGGCCCATATCGACGAGGACTATCAGATCTCGCTCTGGGGCGAGGACGAGGAAGCGAGCGCGCGGCGGGAAGCCCGCTGGCGCGAGATGCAGGCCGCGGCGCAGGTACTGGCCGCTCGGGCATAGGAGACCTCCTTGAAGCACGTGCTGGCGGAACTCGAGAAGCGGCGGGCGGAAGCCCGTCTCGGTGGCGGCGAGAAGCGGATCGCGGCCCAGCACGCCAAGGCGAAGCTGACGGCGCGCGAGCGTCTCGAGGTGCTGCTCGACGAGGGCTCGTTCGAGGAGTTCGACATGTATGTCGAGCACCGCGGCACGGATTTCGGCATGGAGAAGACGAAGATCCCCGGCGACGGCGTCGTCACCGGCTGGGGCACGATCAACGGCCGCACCGTCTTCGTCTTCGCCAAGGATTTCACCGTCTTCGGCGGCTCGCTCTCGGAAGCGCATGCCGGCAAGATCATGAAGATCCAGGACATGGCGCTGAAGAACCGGGCGCCGATCATCGGTCTGTTCGACGCCGGCGGCGCGCGCATCCAGGAAGGCGTCGCGGCTCTCGGCGGCTATGGCGAGGTGTTCCAGCGCAACGTGCTGGCTTCCGGCGTCATCCCGCAAATCTCCGTCATCATGGGCCCCTGCGCCGGCGGCGACGTCTACTCGCCCGCCATGACCGACTTCATCTTCATGGTGCGCGATTCCAGCTACATGTTCGTCACCGGCCCGGATGTCGTGAAGACGGTGACGAACGAGAGCGTCACGGCCGAGGAGCTCGGCGGCGCCTCCATCCACACCACGCGTTCGTCGATCGCCGACGGCGCCTATGACAACGACGTCGAGACGCTCCTCGAGATGCGTCGCCTGGTCGACCTGCTGCCGCTGCACAATCGCGGCGAGATCCCGGAGATCGACAGTTACGATCCGGCCGACCGGATCGAGATGTCGCTCGACACGCTGGTCCCCGACAATCCGAACAAGCCCTACGACATCAAGGAACTGATCCTGAAGACGGTTGACGAGGGCGACTTCTTCGAGATCCAGGCGGCGTTTGCGAAAAACATCGTCGTCGGTTTCGGCCGCGTCGAGGGGCGCACGGTCGGCTTCGTCGCCAACCAGCCGATGGTGCTTGCCGGCGTGCTCGATAGCGACGCCTCGCGCAAGGCGGCGCGCTTCGTCCGCTTCTGCGACGCCTTTTCCATTCCGATCGTCACCTTCGTCGACGTGCCGGGCTTCCTGCCGGGCACGGCGCAGGAATATGGCGGGCTGATCAAGCACGGCGCCAAGCTGCTCTTCGCCTATGGCGAGGCGACGGTGCCGAAGATCACGGTCATCACGCGAAAAGCCTATGGCGGCGCCTATGACGTCATGGCGTCGAAGCATCTGCGCGGCGACCTGAACTATGCCTGGCCCTCGGCGCAGATCGCGGTGATGGGCGCCAAGGGCGCCGTCGAGATCATCTTCCGCGCCCAGAACGGCGACGCGGAAGGGCTGGCGGCGCGCACCAAGGAATATGAGGACCGCTTCCTGTCGCCCTTCGTCGCCGCCGAGCGCGGCTATGTCGACGAGGTGATCATGCCGCACTCGACCCGCCGCCGCATCGCGAGGGGCCTCCGCCTCCTGCGCAACAAGGCGCTGGAGAACCCCTGGAAGAAGCACGACAACATTCCGCTGTAGGGCGAGGGCTTCGTCGCGATCAGAGCAGCAGCCGGCAGGGAATGCCTCTTTCGCGGGCGATGGCGGCGAGCTTTCGGTCGGCGGTCAGCAAGGACGTCCGGGACTGGCTGGCGAGCGCAAGATAGACGCAGTCATAGACTGGATGGTTCGCTGAGACGGCAAGGCGCAGCGCGTCTTCAAGGCTGTCTTCGTCACGGGTGATCGTGATCAGTCGACGGACGTCGGACAGTCCCGCGAGGGCATCGTCCAGCGTCAGAACTTGCTTTCGCACCTGCTGCCACAAGGCGTTCGCGATCTCGGTCAGAAGGATCGCCGGCGCGATCGGAGCATCGTCCAGCCGGATCCGCTCACGCGCTTCCTTTGACCAAGGCAAGTCGACGATGAGCGCGACGGCAACATTGGCGTCAATAACGGCCATGATTGCTGTCGCGATCCTGGCGGATCAGCGCCACGGGATCGGGCACCGGCTTGCCTTCTGTCCGAGAGCGAATGGCGTCCAGCCTAGCCAGTGCCTCGGCCTTGCGGTCGGAAGAGGCATAGGTCTGGATCAGATCGTGCAGCGCCTGTTCGGGCGTCTTGCCTTCCGCCTCGGCGCGAGCCTTGAAACGCTCGACCGTCGCGTCGTCGATGTCGCTTGCCAGCACCTTGGTCATGGAGCGTCTCCTTGTGACCTGATGCTAGCACAGCTACTTCGATAGCGGGTCTGCCCCTTAAAACAGCCTTTCGTCCGTCTTCCGGATGTCTGACGCGTCCAGTCCCTCCAGCAGCGTCGCGACGGTCTTGCCACCGATCGTGAGCTCCGGCGCGATCTCGGCCAGCGGCACCAGCACGAAGGCGCGTTCGGCCATGCGCGGGTGCGGGACGATCAGGCCGTCCTCGTCGATGGCTTCGTCGCCATAGAGCAGGAGGTCGATGTCGAGCGTGCGCGGGCCCCAGCGGACGGCGCGCTCGCGTCCATGGTCGCGCTCGATCGCGAGGCCGAGCTCCAGCAGGGCGCGCGGCGACAGGCTGGTCTCGACGCCGATGCAGGCGTTGAGATAGGGGCCCTGCGGCACCGGCCCCCAGGGCGGCGTCTCGTAGAGCGACGAGATGCGCGTCACGCGCACGCTAGGCGCGGTATCGAGCGCGGCGATGGCGTCGCGGAGCAGCTCGGCGCGGTCGCCGAGATTGCTGCCCAGTCCGAGAAAGGCCTCAGTCACGCGTCCGCTCCCGCTCGATCTCGACGGCGATGACGCCGGTCGAGAGAGGCACGGGGGCCTCCGGCTTGGTGATGCGGATCGTCAGTTTCTCGATCGGCGGATAGGTCGCGAAGATCTCGGTCGCCATGGCTTCGGCGAGCGCCTCGATCAGCTTGAAGCGGCGCGTCTTGCCGATCTTTTCAACGAGCTGGGCCAGCTCGCCATAGTGGACGGTCTTCGTCAGGTCGTCGTTGCGGGCGCCCTCCGCGAGGTCGAGCTCGCAGGTCAAGTCGACGCGGAATCGCTGGCCGAGCACGGCCTCCTCCGGAAACACGCCGTGGTAGCCGTAGAAGCGGAGGTCGTTGATGAAGATGCGGTCGGTCATGGGAGTTCGCGGCTCGAGAGAATGGCGTCGGTGACGGAAAGCGCGTCGCGATGGGCGGCGACGTCGTGCACGCGGAAGGTCGATACGCCCTTCGCGGCGGCAAGCACATTGGTGGCGAGTGTGCCGGCGAGGCGTTCCTTCGGTTCGCGGCCGGTGATCTCGCCGATGAAGCGCTTGCGCGAGACGCCGAGGAGGACGGGAAAGCCCAGCGCGACGATCTCGTCGATGCGATCGAGGATCAAAAGGTTCTCCGCCATGCCCTTGCCGAAGCCGATGCCGGGATCGAGGACGATGCGGTGATCGGGAATATCGGCCGCGCGCGCCAGCGCGATCGACCGGTCGAAGAAGCGCTTCATGGCGTCGAGAATGGTCGCGGGCGAATAGGTCTCGCGCTCCCAGTGGCTGGCGATGACGGCGGCGCCATGCGCCCCCGCCACGCGGGCGATCTCCGGTTCGCGCTGCAGGCCCCAGACGTCGTTGATGATCTTTGCGCCGGCGGCGAGCGCCGCTTCCGCGACCGAGGCCTTGTAGGTATCGACCGAGATCAGCGCGGGAAAACGCGCGGCGATGGCGCGGATCGGCGGGATGACGCGGGCGAGCTCCGTCTCGGCGTCGACTTCCGCCGCGCCGGGGCGGGTCGATTCGCCGCCGATGTCGAGGATGTCGGCGCCCTCGGCGACCAGAAGCTCGGCATGCGCGATCGCCGCTTCCCCCTCCGCATGGTCGCCGCCGTCGGAAAAACTGTCCGGCGTGACGTTGAGGATGCCCATGATCAGGCTGCGGCCGCTCGTCCGGCGGTCGAGGTGATCGATGTCGAGGGGAGCGGCTGGCGCCATCACGAGCTCGCGGCAAGGGGGACGGGTTTCAGGCGGCCATTGGAGCCGCGACGCTGTTACAGCACCCAAACACGTTGGCCTGTCAACGGATTGTCCGACGCGGTTCGACGCAGGCAGGGGATGGGACAGCAGTTCGTGTCGCTCCGGCGCGGCTTCTCCACGCGTCCTGATTGCCGCTTCAGGGCAGAGGGCTTAGAAATCCTATTGTCCCGAATGGCACTTTCTGCCGAGGAGTCCCCATGTTCGACAAGATCCTGATCGCCAATCGCGGCGAGATCGCCTGCCGCATCATCAAGACGGCGCGGCGGATGGGGATCGAAACAGTCGCGGTCTTCTCGGATGCCGATCGCGATGCCCTGCATGTCGAGATGGCCGACGAGGCTGTGCATATCGGTCCGGCGCCGGCGGCGCAGTCCTATCTGCTGATCGACCGGATCCTCGCCGCCGCCAAGGCGACGGGCGCCGACGCGATCCATCCGGGCTACGGCTTCCTGTCGGAACGTGCCGCCTTCGCCGAGGCGCTGGTGGCGAACGGCATCGTCTTCATCGGCCCGAACGCCAGGGCGATCGAGGCGATGGGCGACAAGATCGCCTCGAAGAAGGTCGCGGCGGCAGCCAATGTCTCGACCGTGCCCGGCCATCTCGGCATCATCGAGGACGAGGACGAAGCGGTCACGATCGCCCGCCAGATCGGGTATCCGGTGATGATCAAGGCCTCGGCCGGCGGTGGCGGCAAGGGCATGCGCATCGCCCATTCCGACGCCGAGGCACGCGAGGGCTTCCGTCTGTCGCGCTCCGAGGCGCGCTCCTCCTTCGGCGACGACCGCGTCTTCATCGAGAAGTTCATCGTCAATCCGCGCCACATCGAGATCCAGCTGCTCGCCGACAAGCACAGCAACGCGATCTATCTCGGCGAGCGCGAATGCTCGATCCAGCGCCGCAACCAGAAGGTCATCGAGGAGGCGCCGTCGCCGCTGCTCGATCCGGCGACCCGCAGGGCCATGGGCGAGCAGGCGGTCGCGCTGGCGAAAGCGGTCGGCTACGATTCGGCCGGAACCGTCGAGTTCGTCGCCGGCCAGGACAAGAGCTTCTTCTTCCTCGAGATGAACACCCGCCTGCAGGTCGAGCATCCAGTGACGGAGCTCGTGACCGGCATCGATCTCGTCGAGCAGATGATCCGCGTCGCCGCCGGCGAGCGGCTCGCCATCGCGCAGAAGGACGTCCGGCTCGAAGGCTGGGCGATCGAGAGCCGCATCTATGCCGAGGATCCCTATCGCAACTTCCTGCCCTCAATCGGCCGGTTGACGCGCTACCGGCCGCCGGCCGAGGCGATCCAGGAAGGCATCACCATCCGCAACGACACCGGCGTCGTCGAGGGTTCCGAGATCTCGATGTTCTACGACCCGATGATCGCCAAGCTCTGTACCCATGCGCCGACGCGGGAAGAGGCGATCGAGGCGATGGGCGTGGCGCTCGACGATTTCGTCGTCGAGGGCATCCAGCACAACGTGCCGTTCCTGTCGGCGCTGATGGCGCATCCGCGCTGGCGCGAGGGAGAGCTCTCGACCGGCTTTATCGCGGAAGAGTTCCCGGAGGGATTCCAGGGCGTTACACCGGATGCTTCAACGCTCGCGCGACTGGCCGCCGTCGCGCTGACGATGGAAATGCTGCGCAAGGACCGGCTCGACCGGCTGAGCGGCCGGCTGGGGCCGCATACGGGCCATTGGCGCGAGCATTGGGTGGTGGCGATCGGCGGCACCACGGTCGAGCTGTCGAGCCCGGGCGGGCTGGTGCAGGTTCCGATCGAGGTCGAGGTGGTGCTGCCGGGTTCTAACGAGCCCGTCACCATCCTGTCGAACTGGCTGCCCGGCGATCCCGTCTGGCAGGGCGCCTTCGACGACGAGGTCTTCACGGTGCAGGTGCGGCCGGCGCCTTCCGGCACGCGGCTGCTCTATCGCGGCGTCGACGTCGTGGCGCGGGTGATGACACCGCGCGTCGCGGCGCTGCACCGGCTGATGCCGGAGAAGAAGCCGGCCGACACGTCCAAATTCCTGCTGTGCCCGATGCCCGGCCTCGTCGTCTCGGTCGCGGTCGAGGAGGGGCAGGAGGTCAAGGCGGGCGAGACGCTGGCGATCGTCGAGGCGATGAAGATGGAGAACGTGCTCCGCGCCGACCGCGACCTGACGGTCGAGCGCATCGCCGCCAAGCCCGGCGACAGCCTCGCCGTCGACGCGGTGATCATGGAGTTCGCCTGAGGCCTTCCAACAAGGGGAAGTCCGATACCTTCGCGCAACACAGTCCAGCCGTCATGCGGTGCTCGATTTCCATCATCCTGAGGTGCCCGGCGAAGCCGGGCCTCGAAGGACGCACGATCTCAGTGCAGCCGATCGATCGCACGGCCGCCCTGCGTGCTTCGAGACGGCCCTGCGGGCCTCCTCAGCATGATGAGGCTTAGGGAGAGGTGAAGGGCCACTCAGTCGCTCTCGGCCGCCAGCAGGCTGTCTTCCTTGACGTTCATCTGGTTGCCGCGCCACTCGAAGCCGCTGCCGCTGACGGCGGCGATCCAGAGCGCCGGCAGCGAGGCGTCGCGCAGCACCCAGGCGAGCGGTGACCAGCGCGAGCAGTGCCAGCCGAGGCTCCTCGCCATCAGCGCCTCGGCGCCATACCAGGCGAAGGCGAGGAGCGGCGGGATCCAGGCGGAAAGCGTGCCCTCGATCGCGAGCAGGACCGTCAGCCCCACCGGCAGCAGGCCGCCCAGCACGAGCTCCATGCCGAACAGGGCCGGGAAGGTGACGCGCCGGAGCCGCGCCCAGCGCAGCTGGCGGCGCCAGACCGCCTGCAGGGCGCGGGCGCCGAGCGGCTGCGCGAAGGGATGGCGCACCAGACGGACGCGCTGGTCGTTGGCGCGGATCGCCTTGGTGGCGGCGGCGTCCTCGGCCGGATCGGCGGCGAGCGCGGCGATGCCGCCATGGCGGTCGAGGTTCTCGCGCCGCCAGAGCATCGACTTGCCCTGGGCGAAGCCCTGGCCGACGGCGTCGGCGGCGAGCTGCCAGCGCGCCTGGTAGGTGTTCAGATAGGCGCATTCGAACTCGGCGCCGAGATTGTCCGGTTCGCTGCCGAGCGGCGGCGAGCAGACGAGCCCGGTCGTCGCATCCCAGCGTTCCAGCATGCGGTCGAGATAGTCCGGTGGCATCAGCACGTTGCTGTCCGCCATGACGATCCATTCATGCCGCGCCGCGATCCAGCCCTTGGCGAGATTGTTGAGCTTCGGGTTGATGCTGATCCGGTCGTCGCCGACGAGGAGCCGCGCCGGCACCTCCGGATAGCGCGCCATCAGATCGCGGATCACGGCATTGACGGGGTCCGAGCGGCTGGCGACGCAGAAGACCAGCTCGTAATCGGGATAATCGAGCCGGAAGCCGGAGCCGAGCGTCCGCTCGATCGCGTGTTCCTTGCCGCAGACGGGGCGCAGGATGGTGATCGGCGGCTGGCCATGCAGCGGCGATGTCTCGTCGGGACGGGCCCGGCAGCGCAGCGTGACGATGGCGATGCTGCCGAAATGGACGAGGGCGGCGACGAGGCAGAAGGCCTGGGCGAGCAGGAGGGCGATGCTCATCGCGATGCCTGCGCTGGAGAAGGGGCTGAGGACCGCGGCAAGGCTTGTCGGCTCCTGGATCATCGGCACGAGCCCGATCGGAATGCGAGCGGGACCGCGATGCGACACCGGCGCGAATCAGGCGCGCGCCTTCCTTTCCTCCTCGCGCAACCGCGTGACGTTCTGATGAAGGCGCGCCGGCGAAGGCGGCGGCTGGGCGCTTGACGCTGCGGGCCGGAACGCGCAAGCCGGGTGCATCCCCCACGCTCAGCACGGACTGCATCGATCCATGACTGCCCCAAGCCTGACCGCCCCAAGCCTGACGGCGCTCGTCGATCTCGACGGCACGCTCACCGATCCCTATCCCGGCATCAGCGCCTCGATCCTCTATGCACTCGAGCGACTCGGCCATCCGCCCGCCGACGAACTGGCGCTGCGCGCTGCCATCGGGCCGCCGCTCGAAGGCAGCTTCGCGACCATGCTCGGCGGCGATGTCGTCCTCGCCAAGCAGGCGCTCGGCCATTATCGCGAGCGGTTCGGCACGGTCGGCCTCTTTGAGAACGCCGTCTATGGCGGCATCCCGGAAGCGCTGGGCGCTCTCCAGGAATCGGGCGTGCGGATGTTCCTCGCCAGTTCCAAGCCGCGTGTTTTCTGCGAGAGGATTCTCGATCACTTCGAGCTGACGCCGTTCTTCACGACGGTGCATGGCTCGGAATTCGACGGCCGCCTCGGCGAGAAGGAGGAGCTAATCGCGCATATCCTCGCCGTCGAGGGGATCGATCCCTCGCATTGCGTCATGATCGGCGACCGGCGCTACGACATCGAGGGCGCGCGGGCGAATGCGATCAAGGTCGCGGCGGTCGGCTGGGGTTATGGAACGGTGGAGGAGTTCGAGACGTTTCCGCCGGACACGATCGTGCCCAGCGTCGCGGATCTGGCGCCGGCCGTGCTGAGGTTGCTGCGCGGAGAAGGCTGATGGTCGTCCGTACCGTCCATGCGAGGATTTCCGGCCGCGTCCAGGGCGTCGGCTACCGGGTCTGGGTCGCCGACGAGGCGGTGGCGCGCGGCCTTTCCGGCTGGGTCCGCAATCGCCGCGACGGCGCGGTCGAGGCGGTGTTCTCCGGCGAAGTCGCCGATGTGGCGGCCATGCTGGAAGCCTGCGGCGACGGTCCGAGGATCGCCCGCGTCGACGCCGTGGAGGTCGAGGACCTCGCCAACGCGGAGAGCGGGGCGTTCCGGGTTCTGCCGACGGAGTGAGAAGGGCGATCGGCGAGCCTCTGCTTGAACCCTCCCCTTGAGGGAGGGTCAAGACCGCCTCGGCGGTCTTGGGGAGGGGTGCTTCGTCGGGAGAGCATAGCGGGACGCGTTGCCTTTCACCTCTCCCTGAGGGAGAGGTCGACGGCCGCAGGCCGGCGGGTGAGGGTTTACGGCCTCGCCAGGCGGTCTCCGCTTTATTCTGAGGGTTCCCTAAACCCTCACCCGGAGCTGCGCTCCGACCTCTCCCTCAGGGAGAGGTGAAGAAGGGGCGCCGGCCCCGGCACGTTGCCGGATCCTCAGTCAGACCGCCGCTCCGTCGCGCCGAACAGCGCCTCGAATTCGCGCCGCAGCACGGCGTCGACCTCGGGCATCGTGACAATGCGGCCGAGATCGGCGAGGCTGGTGACGCCGTGGCCGTGCACGCCGCAGGGGACGATGCCGTCGAAATGGTCGAGCGTCGGCTCGACGTTCAGCGAGATGCCGTGGAACGTGACCCAGCGCCGCACGCGGATGCCGATGGCGGCGATCTTGTCCTCGGTGCTCGGCCCCTTGTCAGGCCGGCGGACCCAGACGCCGACGCGGTCGTCGCGCCGCTCGCCGCGCACGTTGAAGCCGTCCAGCGTCTGGATGATCCATTGCTCCAGCGTCGCCACGAACAGGCGCAGATCCTGTCGCCGGCGATTCAGGTCGAGCATGACATAGGCCACGCGCTGGCCGGGGCCGTGATAGGTGTATTGGCCGCCGCGACCGGTCTGGAACACGGGAAAGCGGTCGGGCGCGATCAGGTCTTCCTCATGGGCGCTGGTGCCGGCCGTATAGAGCGGCGGGTGCTCGACCAGCCAGATCCGCTCCGCCGCCGTTCCCGCCGCGATGGCCGCGACGCGCGATTCCATCTCGGCCACCGCTTCCGGATAATCGACGGGCGCCTCTTCTATCACCCATTCGACGGGCGGGCTGCCTTCCTTCGGCAGCAGCGAGGCATGGAGGTCATCGCGGAGGGTCATGGCGTTCTCTCGACCGGCGGCGGCCGGTCCTTCGTGGTGTCGGTTCTCATGTCGGTCGATCCGGTCCTAGCGCAAGGGTTCATAGCGCAAGGGGGGCCGGACTTCACGTGCCGAGGCGGGCAGGGCGGATGCCGTCGCCTGTGGATGAATTCAAACAACGTTCGAAGCCGCTTGTTTCGTCGAAGGTCATTTGCTACATCCCACCTCGCGCCGGACAACACACCGGCTTGGGTTTCGCGGTCGTGGCGGAATTGGTAGACGCGCAGCGTTGAGGTCGCTGTGCCGAAAGGCGTGGAAGTTCGAGTCTTCTCGACCGCACCAAACCCAAATACAAAAATCCTCGCAAAGCGGCGGCCCTCGGGCCGCTGTTTTTGTTTCTGGCCTTCGTTTCCGGCTCAGGCTGGAACGGAAGGGCGCCGCTCCGGGTTCTCTCTCCAGTCGCGGTTTTGCCGGCTTCGGGCGGGCCGGATCGCAATCCTGCGATAAAGCCGGCGCGGTCATCGTTTTTCCTTTGCCCGAACAAACTTGGGCGCTAAAGCTCGCGCGAAACCTCCCCTTAAATCTCCTGCAAGCGTTCCAGAGGGGCCATGTCGGACGAGATGACCACCATCGAACGCAACGATCGCCCGGCGGAAGGCATCCCGCCGCTGCGCGACGAGAACGACAACGTTTCCTCGATTTATCTCGATGCGCTCGGCGCGGCGATCGAGGCGGGCGATGCGGAGCGGGCGCGCGCCCTTACCGAGGATCTGCACGAAACCGACGTCGCCGCGATTCTCGAGGCGCTCGATCCGGATCAGCGTCCGGCCCTGATTCAGCTGCTCGGCGACGCGTTCGACTTCACCGCCCTGACCGAGCTCGACGAGGCGGTTCGCGTCGAGATTCTGGAGGAGCTGCCGTCCGAGACCGTCGCCGAGGGCGTGCGCGAACTCGATTCGGACGACGCGGTCTACATTCTGGAAGACCTCGACAAGGCCGATCAGGACGAGATTCTCGCCCAGATCCCCTCGGTCGAGCGGCTCGCGCTGAAGCGCGGCCTCGACTATCCCGAGGAAAGCGCCGGCCGGCGCATGCAGACCGAGTTCATCGCCGTGCCGCCGTTCTGGACGGTCGGTCAGACGATCGACTACATGCGCGAGGCGGAGGATCTCCCGGAGGAGTTCCACGAGGTCTTCGTCATCGATCCCGGCTATCACCTGCTCGGCACGGTGTCGCTGAACCAGCTTTTGCGCGCCAAGCGCCCCGTGAAGATCGCCGATCTGGTCAGCGAGGCGCGCCATCTGGTGCATGCCACCGACGACCAGGAAGAAGCGGCGCGGCTGTTCCAGCGCTACAATCTGATCTCGGCCGCCGTCGTCGACGAATCGGACCGGCTCGTCGGACTGCTCACCATCGACGACATCGTCGACGTCATCCAGGAAGAGGCCGACGAGGACATCAAGCGCCTCGGCGGCGTCGGCGACGAAGAAGTCTCCGACAAGGTCTGGTCGATCGCCAAGAGTCGGTTCCCCTGGCTCTTCATCAACCTCGTCACGGCGGTTCTCGCTTCCTTCGTCATCGGCCTGTTCGAGGGCCAATTGCAGAAGATGGTGGCGCTCGCGGTGCTGATGCCGATCGTCGCCAGCCAGGGCGGCAATGCCGGCACGCAGACGATGACGGTGGCGGTCCGCGCCATCGCCATGCGCGAGCTCGGCCCGCACAACGTGCTGCGCGTCATCGGCCGCGAGCTGGCGGTCGGCGTCTTCAACGGCTTCCTGTTCGCGGCGATCGTCGGCACCATGGCCGTCTATCGCTTCGGCATCCTCGATCTCGGCTTCGTCATCGCGGCGGCGATGATCATCAATCTGATCGCCGCCGCGCTCGGCGGCATCCTGATCCCGCTGGCTCTGAACCGGCTGAAGATCGATCCGGCCGTCGCCTCGAGCTCGTTCGTGACGACGATCACCGACGTCGTCGGCTTCTTCTCATTTCTGGGCTTCGCCGCTCTGTGGTTTGGCTGGAACTAGTTTCGCCGGGCCGGTGAAGGCGGCCGGCGTCGGCGTGTCGCAATGGTCGCTGAGCTTCGGCGACAGCCAGGCGAGCGCCGGCACGATCGCCTGCGACCAGTTGTTCCAGTCGTGCTGCCCGGGTCCGATGCGCAGCGAGGTCTCGTAGCCGGCCTTGCGCAGCGCGACATGCAGCGCCGCCGATCCCGTGATGATGCCGAGACCGTCGCGATCGCCTGCGGCGAGCCAGAAGGCGGGCCGGTCGGCGTGGTCCTTGTCGCGCTCGACGCGCGGGAAGATGTTGTCGGCGTTGAAGCGCTTGACGTCGAACGGATTGCCGAAGGCGCCGTCGTAGAAGGTCTGGCCGCGCTCGATGCGTTCCTTGTCGCCCGGATCGATCGGCGGCGCGATCGCGCCGGAAAGGCTGATGACGGCGGCGTAGCGGTCCGGATGGTCGAGCGCGAAGAGCGCCGCGCCATAGCCGCCCATCGAAAGCCCGCCGACGGCCCGGCCGGTCCGGCAGGCGGCGGTCGGCAGGGTCTGGTCGACGGCATGGACGAGATCATCCGTCAGCGCCGCCTCGACATTGCCGGCGCCGCCGGGATCCGGATTGTCGACGAACCAGCTCTCGCCGCCGCCATCCGGCATCACGACGACGAGGGGGCGGATCTCGCCCGCCGCGATTTTTCCGTCCAGCGTTTCGGCGATCTTGCCCTGGTCGAGCCAGTCGTCCGCGCCGCCACCGCCGCCATGCAGCAGGTAGAGCACCGGCCAGCGCGTGCCAGGCGCCGGCGCGCCCGCCGGCCGGTAGAGCGTGTAGGCGACCGGCCGTCCGAGCGCCGCGCTGTTCGCAAGCTGATGGCGCTCGACGACGCCGTGCGGGGGCGGCGCGGCATGAGCAGTTGCGATCAGGCTGGCGGCGCAGACGAGCGAGCCGCCGAGCGTGGCGGTGAGGCGGTTGGACATGATGGGTTTCCAGCGTGGCGGGGGATGAGTCACGCCGGGAATATAGGCCGGCGGCCGGCGCCGTCAGCGGGCGGCCCGCGCCGGTCACGCGGACGTGATGGTCGGGTCGGGCCTTCGCGCCATGTTTCCCAACTGGACAAATTGTGACCGCGCATTGTCGGCGACTGATCGACTTTGAGCGAGAATTCGTTAGACCGATGCGCAGCGAAGCGGACTGCTTCGCGCCACGACGCATTGCAGGAAGAATCAGGATTGACCACGAGCGAGATCAGGACCGGTGTCATCGGACTCGGGTATTTCGGTTCCTTCCATGCCAGGCAGCACGCCGCCAATCCGAAAGGCCGGCTGGTCGCCGTTGTCGACGCCCATCGCGAGCGGGCCGAGACGATCGCCGCCCAGTATGAGGCGACCCCGTTCACTGACCATCGCGAGCTGATCGGCAAGGTCGACGCCGTGTCGATCACCGTGCCGACCTCGCTGCATCATGCCGTCGCCGCCGATTTCATCGATGCCGGCGTCCATGTGCTGATCGAGAAGCCGATCTGCGACACGCCGGAATCTGCCCGCGACCTGATCGCCCGGGCCGAGGCCAACAATGTCGTCCTGCAGATCGGCCATATCGAGCGCTTCTCTCCGGTGTTCGGCCTGCTGCGCGACAAGGTGCGCGCGCCGCTCACCGTCGAATGCGTGCGGATCGGGCCGTGGAAGGGCAGGGCGATCGACGTCGACGTCGTGCTCGACTTGATGATCCACGACATCGACCTGGTGTTGGCGCTGGTGAACTCCGAGGTCGTCGCCGTCGAGGCGATGGGATCACCGGTGCTGGCGCCGACCAATGATTTCGCGCAGGCGCAGCTGCGCTTCGCCAACGGCACGGTCGCGCATCTCCATGCGAGCCGCATCGCCGACCGGGCGGAGCGCACCATCAAGGTCGTCGAGCCGGATCTCTACTGGTCGGCTGATCTCGCGGCGAGGACGGTGGCGTCCTTCCCGCGCGGCCATGCCGTGCTGGCGCCCGACGAGATCGCGGTTCCGCCGAGCGACAATCTCGCGCTCGAGATCGACTCGTTCCTCTCTTCCATCGCCGGCTCGCGCCGGCCCGTGGTCGACGGCAAGGCCGGGCTCGATGCCCTGGTTGTCGCCGACATGATCATTCAGCGTATCGGACAGGCGAAGCGGCCCGCTTCCTCCGTCCTCATTGGAGAACAGCACTGATGGCGTCCAACCCGCAGCCGGCCGTCGTGGCCGCCTCTGACCGCATCGGCTTCTTCGATCTGCAGCGCCAGCAGCGCCGGATCCATGACGACGTGCGCGCCCGCATGGACGCCGTGCTGGTGCATGGCCAGTTCATCCTCGGGCCCGAGGTGGCGGAACTGGAGACCAAGCTTGCCGCCTTCGCCGGCGTGCCGCACGCGATCGCCGTGTCGAGCGGCCGCGACGCGCTGATGATCGGCCTGATGGCGCTCGGAATCGGCCCCGGCGACGCCGTCTTCGTCCCCGCCTTCACCTTCGCCGCCACCGCCGGCGCGGTCTGCTCCGTCAACGCGACGCCGATCTTCGTCGACGTCGACGCCGAGACCCGCAACATGGATCCGGCCGATCTCGAGCGCGCCATCGCCGAGGTGGTCGCCGCAGGCGAACTGAAGCCGCGCGTCGTCATGCCGGTCGATCTCTACGGCCTGCCGGCGGATTACGAGGCGATCGGCAAGATCGCCGCTCGCTACGACATGACCGTCTTCTCGGACGCGGCGCAGAGCTTCGGCGGCCGCTCGGGCAACAGCCGCGTCGGCGGCATGGCGCCGATCTCGGCGACCAGCTTCTACCCGACCAAGCCGCTCGGCTGCTACGGCGACGGCGGCGCGATCCTGACCGACAATGACGAGCTGGCCGACGCCGTCCGCACGCTGCGTTCGCATGGCCGCCAGGGCACGGGCGACGTCGCGGTCCGCAACGGCATCACCGGCCGCCTCGACACGCTGCAGGCGGCCGTCCTGCTCTCCAAGCTGACGATCTTCGAGGAAGAGCTCGAGCGGCGCGACCAGATCGCCCGGCGCTATGACGCCGCGCTCGCCGGCAAGGTCGGCGTGCAGAAGCGTCCGGCCGGCTATTTCAGCGCCAACGCGATCTACACGATCACTGTGCCGAACCGCGACGCGCTGAAGGCCGAGCTCGATGCGCGCGGCATCGGCAACGCCTTCTTTTATCGCCTTGCCCTGCACCAGCACCCGGCTTTCGGCGAAGTGCCGAAGCGGCCGCTGCCGGTTTCCGAGACGCTTGCCGACACCGTCATCAGCCTGCCGATGCATCCGGACCTGACCGACGAGGAAGTCGAGCGGGTCATCGAGGCGGTGCTTTTCGCGACGGCCTGAGATTGTTTCAAATCTGGAACCGGAGCGGAATGCTTCCTTAACGGGTCCGCGCTAAGAGGGCTCCCAGGCCGGAATGGCTGGGGAGCCACACTTCGCCATGAAACTCGACGTGCCGACCCTGTTGGTCGTTCTGGCGGCCATGAGCCAGATGGCATGTCTCTCGCTCATGTCGAACTGGCTGAAGTCCCGCCCCGAGCGCCATGTGCGGCTCTGGGCGCTGGCGCTGCAGATCGGCGCGCTGAGCTGCGTGCTCCTGCTGCTGCGCGGCCGCATTCCGGACTGGCTCTCGATCGGTGTCGCCAATGCCGGCACCTTCGTGACGCTCGGCATCGCGTGGAACGGCGCCAGGGCCTTCAACGGCCGGCGCCCGCGCTGGCTGCCGGTCTTCATCGCTCCCGCCCTCTGGCTGATTTCCCTGCAATTCCCGGTGATCGGCGGTTCGATCGCCCATCGCGTCGCCATCAGCTCCGTCCTGATGGCGCCCTTGTCCGCGGCGCTCGCCTGGGAGATCTGGGCAAGGGGCAGGGACGCGCTGGTCTGGCGCGGTCCCTTCGCCTGCGTCCCGGCCGCCCACACGCTGTTCCTGCTCGTGCGGACCGTCTGGGCCCTGACGACCGACGTGCCGCCCGATCTACTGCATGGCGGGTCGCTGCTGAGCCTCGGCATTCTCGAGCCGATCCTGATGATGTTCGCCGCCACCATCATCGGGCTGCGGCTGACCGACGAGCGGCTCAAGAACATGCTGAAAAGGGCGGCTTCCGTCGACGGGCTGACGGGGCTGCTGAACCATGGCGCCTTCATGGATCTGGCCCGCGAGCAGGTCGAGCAGACGCGCAAGGCGGAGGAGGCCGTCACCCTGCTCCTGTTCGATCTAGATCGCTTCAAGCAGCTCAACGACCGCTATGGCCATGCCGCCGGCGACGCGGCGCTGAAGCTGTTCGCGGGGATCGTGCGACAGCGGACGCGTGACAGCGACCTCGTCGGACGCGTCGGCGGCGAGGAATTCGCGGCGCTTCTCGTCGGCTGCGGCGCCGACCGGGGCCGTTTCGTGGCCGAATGCATCCGGGCGGACATGGCGTCCGAGCCGGTCGTCTTCGCCACGCACCGCATCCAGGTGACGGTCAGCATCGGCGTCATGACGGTGAGCGGGCCGAAGGCGGATTTCGAGAGCCTGATGGTTCTGGCCGACGAGGCCCTCTACGCGGCGAAGCGCGGCGGTCGCGATCTGGTCTTCCAGGCGGCGAGCTAGAGCGCTTCCGAGCGAAGCGGATACCGGTTCGCGACAAAAAAGTGCGTCCATACAAGGCGTTAGAGCATCTCCTCGTTTTCATGGAACGCGAGAACGCCCTGGCTTGACGCTGTCCCGCCCGCGCCCGATGCTGCTGGCCGAATTTCCTGGAGAATCCCCATGCACACGCTCACGGCGCACGGCGCCACCATTCCGGCGATCGGGCTCGGCACCTGGATGCTGACCGGTGAGGCGGCCACCACCTCCGTCGCCGCCGCGATCCAGGCGGGCTACCGCCACATCGATACGGCGATCGGCTATGGCAACGAGACCGAAGTGGGTGAGGGCCTGCGCCAGTCCGGCGTCGGGCGCGACGAGATCTTCGTCACCTCGAAGATCCCGCCGGACCAGCTCGGCGCCGACGAGATGCTGCGCGCCGCCGAGGGCAGCCTCGAGCGCCTCGGCATCGACCAGCTCGATCTCCTGCTGATCCACTGGCCGAGCCAGACGCTGTCGGCGGCCGAGACGATCCGCTCGCTCAACCGCGTCAAGCAGCGCGGACTGACCAAGCATATCGGTGTCTCCAACTACACGATCCGCCTGCTCGACGAGGCCTGGGCGGCGACCGAGGAGCCGATCGTCGCCAACCAGTGCGAGCACCACCCCTATCTGAACCAGGACAAGCTGCGCGCCGCGACCGACAAGCACGGCATGATCTTCGTCGCCTATTCGCCGCTCGGCCAGGCCGGCGTGCTCGACGAGCCGGAGATCAAGGACATCGCCGGCCGCTTCGGTCGCACCCCGGCGCAGATCGTGCTGCGCTGGCAGCTGCAGAAGGGCTTCGTCGCCATTCCGCGAAGCACGCATCCGGCCCGCATCCGCCAGAACCTCGACGTCGAGGGCTTCGACCTCTCGGCCGCCGACATCGCGGCGATCGACGAGCTGCGCAGCGTCGGCACCCGCATCTGCGACTACGACATCTCGCCCGAATGGGATTGAGGCTAGGGCGCTAGGGGATGTTCTTTTACGCCGCCAAGCTGATCTGGTTCCTGCTGCAGCCTTCGGCGGCGCTTCTGATCGCGCTCGCCGGCGGCGTGCTGATCATCGGGCTCGGCGGCTACCGGTTCGGCGCCGTTTTGGTGCTGCTGGCGACGGTCGGGCTGCTGGTGGCGGGTTTCTCGCCGCTCGGACCGGCTCTGCTGCTGCCGCTGGAAGAGCGCTTCCAGCGGGTTGAGCCGGACGGGCCGGTGACGGGCATCCTCGTTCTCGGCGGCGGTATCGACCAGCATGTCGGCGAGCGGCGCGGCACCATCGAGCTGACCGAAGCCGGCGACCGGATGACCGAGGCGGTGGCGCTGGCGCGGCGCTTTCCCGAGGCGCGGGTCGTCTTCAGCGGCGGCTCAGCGGAGATCATCTCCGACGGCTATACGGAAGGGGCGGCGGCGCGCCGCTTCTTTCGCGCCATGGGCCTCCCCGACGATCGCGTGACGATCGAGGACGCCAGCCGCAACACGGCCGAGAACGCCCGCTTCACCGCGGCGCTGGTCGGCGCCCGGCCGGACGAGCGCTGGCTGCTCGTCACCTCCGCCTTCCACATGCCGCGCGCCATGGGAAGTTTTCGCGCGGCGGGGTGGTCGCCCTTGCCCTGGCCGACCGACTATCGCACGCGCGGATCCGAGGATCTCTACCGACCGATCTGGCGCCCGTCGCTGGGGCTGTCGCTCGTCGACGTCGCCGCTAAGGAGTGGGTCGGCCTTCTCGCCTATTGGCTGACCGGGCAGACGGACGCGCTCTTTCCCGGGCCTTTTCGCGACCCGGGAGCCTAGAGCGTTTTCATAGAAGTGCGGAGTGGCTTCGCTCGAGCTTATTCGACGATGTCGGAGCCGGGCGCGTCGGCGACGGGATGGCCGATCCGGTAGACGCCCTTGAAGTCGCGCGGGTCGACCGGCTTGCCCTTGCGCAGGATCGAGACCTTGCCTTCTTCGGCGAGCCGGACGGCGATGGCGCGGATCGGCACCATCTGCAGGCGCCAGATCTTCTCGTCTCCACCCGCGACGGCGCGCGCCACTTCCGTGGGGTCGACGCTCTTGCCGGCGGGCAGGGCGGCGAGGAGGTCGAGCAGGGTCGACTGGAGTTGCTCGTGGCTGATGCTGGTTTTCATGGTTGGCTCTGTCGTGCTGCTTCGATGACGATCCTGGCCGAATCCGAGAAGAACTGGCGATGCAGCTGTACGCCGGCGACGACCAGCGTCGTGACGATCAGCGCCCAGCCGTTCACGAACCAGCCGAGATAGCCGATCGAGAAGAAGAAGGCCCGGAGGCCGTGATTGAAATGGCGTCCGGCGGTGATGGTGAAAACGGCCGCCCGCTCGGCCGCCGCGATCGTCTCCGCCTCGCTGGAATGGGCGGCGGTCGGCGTCGCGCCGATCAGGATCGAGGCATAGTTGAACAGCCGGTAGGACCAGCCGAACTTGAAGAAGGCGTAGCCGAAGATCAGCATCAGGCCGATCACCTTGGCTTCGAACAGGCCCTTCGGCACCTCGTCGCCGAGCGAAAGGTCGCGCATCACGCCGTAAACGTGGTCGGCGGCGTTCAGGAGCGCGAAGCAGCCGCCGATCGCGATCAGCGAGGTCGAGGCGAAGAAGGCCGTGCCATTCTGCAGGCCGCTCATGATGCCGGTGTCGATCATGCGCAGGTCACGATGCATCATCGTCCGCATCCACTGCCGGCGCTGGAAATCCATTGCCGAGGACAGTGTCCTGCCCGTGCCGGACATGCGGTGCAGGATGACGGAATAGAGTAGCCAGCTGGTCGCGAAGACCAGGATAGCTACGGTGTCGATCGCGGAAATATCGAACACGATTGCGGCGCTCCCCCTGCCACAGACTAAGCCGCAATCGTGCCAAACCGGCTATGCCGGTGCAACACGTGCGTCAGCGCGGCGAGATCAGCTTGGCGATCGGCTTGCGCAGCGTCACGCCGACGACGATGACGATCAGTCCGAGTGCGCCGAAGATCGGCTCGCGCGTGATCATGCCGGCGGCGGTAAAAACGAGGCCGGCAATGATGCCGCTCATCGCCACGCGGCTCGCCGTGATGTCGAGTGTGGTCTTCTGGTCGGTCATCTTGGCCTCGTGAAAGGGTGCGGTGCAGAGCATTCCGGCCGAATTCCTGCATGGAGTCTCGGGCCGTCCGGGGGCAGTCTATGTCACGCTGCGTCGCCCACGCCACGCTTTCCCGACGGGGGCGGAGCGCCTATGGTGACGCCGGCGCGGCATCCAGACAGGCTCATAGGCCAGTCCGAGGTCGAGCGCCAATTCAACCTTGTGGAAAAATCGCCGCGGCGCCTGTCGCCGGCCGGCGCGAGGACTAGTGTCTGGGCATGGCCCTGCATCTCATCAAGCTCTGTGTCGGCGTCGAGACGCTCGAGGAACTGACCGGCTGGATCGCCGACGACATCGCCCGTCAGCGTGGGCTGGGCATCGAGCCCGAGGACACGCACACCACGCGCATGATGCCGAAGCGGATCCCCGAGATCCTCGATGGCGGCTCGCTCTATTGGGTCATCAAGGGCCAGGTCCAGGCGCGGCAGCGCATTCTCGACCTGCAGGCGGTCACCGGATCCGACAATATCCAGCGCTGCCGGATCGTGTTCGATCCCGAGGTGGTGCCGACCGAATGGCAGCCGAAGCGGCCGTTCCAGGGCTGGCGCTACCTGCTGCCGAAGGACGCGCCGCGCGATCTTGCCGCGATCGGCGGCAGCGCCGGCGACGAATTGCCGGCGGCGCTGAAGGCCGAACTCGCCGAGCTCGGCCTTCTCTGAGAAGCCCCGTTAGACCGCGATGTTGTCGATGAGGCGGGTCTTGCCGAGCCAGGCGGCCGCCAGCATCCGGCGCGGCTCGTTCGCCGGATCGGTGAGCTCCGCCAGCGTCTCGGCATTGCGCAGCACCAGATAGTCGACGCGGAAGCCGGCTGCATCCAGCGCGGCGCGGCCCTCGGCCAAGGCCGGCTCGACGGTGCCGCCGGCGCGGATCGCCTCGGCCGTTTCGCGCATCACACGTGCAATCGTCGTCGCCAGCCGGCGTTCCTCGGCCGAGAGATAGGCGTTGCGGGAGGAGAGGGCGAGACCATCCGCCTCGCGCACGGTCGGCAGGCCGACGATCTCGGTCGGCAGGCGCAGGTCCCGCGCCAGTCGGCGCACCACCATCAGCTGCTGGTAATCCTTCTCGCCGAAGACGGCGATGTCAGGCATGACCGCGATCAGCAGCTTGCCGACGACGGTGGCGACGCCGGTGAAGAAATGCGGCCGGAAATCCGTCTCCAGCCCCAGCGCCGGGCCGACCATCGAGATCGTCGTGGCAAAACCTTCCGGATACATCTCGGCCGCGTTCGGCGCGAAGATCGCCTCGACGCCGAGCGCGGCGAGCTTCTCGACGTCGCTCGCCTCGGTGCGCGGATAGGAGCCGAAATCCTCCTTTGGTCCAAACTGCGTCGGATTGACGAAGATCGAGACGACGACGCGGTCGGCGCGCTCACGCGCTGCGCGGACGAGATCGAGATGGCCCTCGTGCAGGGCGCCCATGGTGGGCACCAGCGCGATGCGCAGCCCCTCGCGCCGCCAGGCGGCAAGCGCGGCGCGGAGATCGTCGACGGTGCGGTGGATGGCGGGGCTGGCAGGCGTCGGGCTAGCAGGCATGGCATGTCCTCGTTTCGCGGCGCACGGCGCTCCCGGCCTGCGTCGGGGCAGGGGCGGTCCGCATCGTGCCGCGACGGTCTAGCAAATCAGGCGGCGGCGGGCCATTGCGGCGGCCGGCGCTTCGCCCCAATAGAGAGAGCGGCCGCAAGGAATCGGCCGGTTGGGAGCGACGATGGGTCTGATAATTCCGTTTCTGGGCGTGATCGGCGTGGCGATCGGCATCGCCTTCCTGTTCGGGGGCGACCGGGGCGCCGAGGCGCTCGGCCGCGCGGCGCGGCGCGGCCTGTCGGGCGCGCTGATCTCGATGGGCGCCGCCACGCTCCTGACCGGGCGGCTCGGCCTCGGCATTCCGCTTCTGGCGATCGGCCTCTGGATGCTGAAGCCGAAGATCCTGGAAACGCGGCCCTGGGACACCTCGCCCTGGATCGCCGACGGAAAGGTTCTGCGCGGACGGTTTGCCGGGCGGGCGCTCGATACGCTCGACCGGACGGAGTTGGCCGCGCTCTACGGCCAGATCGCGGCGAGGCCCCGAGACCGGGCCCTATTCGAAGCTTATCTCGACCGCCGTATTCCCGGCTGGCGTGAACACGTCGAGGGTGATCCGGCAGGCCGGGCGCGTGGCGCGCCGCGCACGGGCGCCATGACACATGAGCAGGCCTACGAGATCCTTGGCCTTTCGGCCGGCGCTTCCGAGGCCGAAATCAGAGCGGCCTACCGACGGCTGATGAAGCGCGTCCACCCCGACCAGGGAGGATCGACGTTCTTGGCCGCCCAGATCAACGAGGCGAAGGAAAGACTCCTCGGCGGACATCGCTAGCTCCTGAACGCGGGTACAAGGGAGGAGGGCGAAATTCTCATCAGGGGCCAGCCGTTATTGACGGACGGCAAGGCAGGACACGTCCCGCTTGGTCAGGAAGGCGCAAACGGCGCGGGCCTGATCCTTGTTGTCGAACCCGGCGAAGCGGGCCCGGTAGACGGTGGACTGGCCCTTGGCGACCGGCTCCACGGTGGGGGTGGCGTCAGCCAGCATCTTGCCGGCCTTCGACTTGGCGCGATCGAGCATCTCGCGGGCGCCGTCCTCGCTCGGGGTCGCGGCGATCTGGATCTTCCAGCCATCGGCGATCTCGATTGAAGGCGCGGCCTGCGAGGCGATGCTGCCGGTAAAGCCCTCGGCGTCGCTGTCGGCGGTCGGGGCCGGCTGGACGATCGACGCGGTCTTGACGACCGGGCGGGCGATTTCCTTGCCGCTCGGACCCTGCTGGAAGACCATGCGCGGACCGCGGGCGGCGGCGGGCTCGATCGGCTCCGGAGCATAGGCCTGGACCGAAACCGGCTCCTCGTCGGCCACCTCAGCGGGCGCCGGTGCATGAGCCGGGGCGGCGGCGATGAGGGTCGCGACCGACAGGTTGTTCTTCTTGCTGGCGGTGCGCAGCGGGCGGGCGGTCGGCACCGGGGCCGGGTCAGCCTCCGGAGCGGCGGCGGCGACGGCCACCGGCGCAGCGGGTGCGCGCGCCGGGATCGGAGCCGGTGCGGCGGCGACCTGCGCGGCGGGCGCATCGGCGACCTGGGTATCGGCGTCATCATCGACGTCGACTGCCGGAGCAGCCTTGTTGCTGGCGAAGAGCGAGCGCGACTTGGCCGGGCCGGCATAGGCGACCGGCAGATACTTCTCGAGCAGGCCCGCCATCTGCTTGTCGCGCGCCGCGCCCGAGGTGCCGCCGATGACGGTGGCGACCAGCGCGCGGTTGTTGCGCTTCACCGAAGAGACGAGGTTGTAGCCGGACGCGTTGGTGTAGCCGGTCTTGATGCCGTCGACGCCGTCGACGCGGCCGAGCAGGCGATTGTGGCCCCGGATCTCGCGGCCGTTGTAGACGAAGCTCCGGGTCGCGAAATACTTGTAGTAGCGCGGATAGCGCTCCTGCAGGGCGCGGCCGAGGGTGGCCATGTCGCGCGCCGTCGACCACTGCTCGTTGTTCGGCAGGCCGGAAGCGTTGCGGAATGTGGTGCGGCTCATGCCGATCGAGCGGGCCTGCTGCGTCATGCGCCGCGCGAAGGCGGCCTCCGAGCC
This sequence comes from Kaistia sp. 32K, assembly GCF_016629525.1. GTDB lineage: Bacteria > Pseudomonadota > Alphaproteobacteria > Rhizobiales > Kaistiaceae > Kaistia. The sequence goes on along the minus strand of NZ_AP024269.1, from coordinate 2,902,077 downwards.
GGAGATGTGCTCGGCGATGACCACGGCGGCATCGTTGGCGGAGCGGGTGATGAGGCCGAGCATGGCGTCGCGCACGGCGACGGTCGAGCCCGGCTTGAGGCCGAGCTTGGTCGGCGACTGGCGCGACGCGAACTGCGACACCTTCATGCGGGTGGAGAGCGTCATGCGGCCCGCCTCGAGCTCGCCGAAGAGGACGTAGAGCGTCATCATCTTGGTAAGCGATGCCGGTCGGCGCAGGGCGTCAGGCTCTTTCGAATAGAGAACCTTGCCGGTCTTGGCGTCGACGACGATGGAGGAACTGGGTGCGGCGCTGGCCTGGACGGTGAGGGCCGTCAACGACATGCCGGCAACCAGAAGGCCAGCGAATGCGTTCCGGATCGAGCGGACGCAATGCCGACCGAGGGGGTTCAGGCCCATCAACATTTCGACTGAATACTCCGCGTCTCGCATAACCGGAGCGCGAACTCCGGCAGTGCCCATTCCCAACTGACCGCAAGACCCGCACTTTTTTGAGGCAAGTGCGGAATTCCTTGCCCGGAAGGTTAATGCCGGTGGCCGAAACGGGGCCTCCGACGCTCAGCTTCGCCGCAGGTTTTCAAGCCTGCGCCAAGGAAAATGCCGCACCGCATGGGCTGTGCTGCTCTTCGGTCTGGCTGTGGAAGTTAAGGAAACGCCGTTACGAAACCGTAAAAATTGGCGAAGCGTGAATGTCCTGTTTTGGGGCGGTCCCGCTGCCGACGTCGCGTCGTCGCGATGTCATGCGATTGTGCAGTGCAGCAATTTTGTTGACATTCCGGGCGAACTCCTGGATTTTATGACCCGTAGAGCTGGCTATGGCGCAAAGCTCGTGCGTGGAGGGCAAGTCTGTGATCAATGATTTCGACGGCATGCAGAAGGCGAGCAGGGAAAGCATCGATCTGGCCATGAAGAGTTTCGGCTCGTTCAGCCAGGGCATCCAGGCGATCGCCGTCGAGGCGGCCGACTATTCGAAGAAGAGCTTCGAATCCGGTTCCGCCGCGTTCGAGAAGATCCTGTCGTCGACCAGCATCGAGAAGGTCGTCGAGGCGCAGACCGAATATGTGAAATCCGCCTATGAGGGCTATTTCGGCGAGCTCTCGAAGCTCGGCACGATGATGACCGAGACGACGCGCGACGCCTACAAGCCCTTCGAGGGCCTCTTCGGCAAGTTCCCGAAGTAAGCCGCCCGGCGCATTCGACTTTTTGGAAGCCCGGCCCTCGCGCCGGGCTTTTTGCTGCCTGCGTGCTGAAAGGGCGGTTCGCCCGTCGCCGGCTGCGCGTTATTCCATGTCCTCAGGATTCCATGTCCTCGGGCAGCGTGCCGTAGCGGACGAGCGTGACCGGCTCGCCATAGTCGCCCATTTCCGTGTCTGCCGCGATCTGGAAGGCGATCACGCCCGCGCGGGAGGTCGACAGCTTTTCGGCGCGCATTTTGGCGTTCTCGGCCGATGTGGCGGCAATCGCCGGCTCCGCCTCCAGCTTGCCGCGCTTGTTGAGCCGGAAAGGCTGAACGATGAATTGGGTTGTGACGGCCATGCGCGATCCAGTGAAATACGAATAGGAAGCGCGTGATGACGCCTCTTCGTGTGCATCTTAGTGCAGGCGGAGAGGGATGTCGCCAGAGGCGCATAATCCAACTTCGTATTTTTGGATCGAGACAAAGAATTTTTATTCGGATCGTCAGAAATTTTAGCCGGATATATGAAATCAAACTCATGCTAATATAGCCGAGTATAGAGAGATTCCTCTGGAAAGACTGGATTGGCAATTGGCAAGATTTGAATGGGTACAACCGTCGCTGCTCGGGGCCGCGGTCGGAGCGATCGGAATTGCCGTCATCGGCTTTACCTGGGGTGGCTGGGTGACCGGCGGTACGGCGCAGGCTCGCGCCGAGACGCTTGCCAAATCGCAGATGGTTGCCGCCTTGACGCCGTTTTGCGTGGCGCAGTCGCAGGCGGATCCGCAATTGACGGAGCGGCTCACGGCCCTCAAGGTCGCCTCGAGCTACCAGCGGCGGGAGTTGGTGATCGCCAATGGCTGGGCGACCCTGCCGGGCGCCACGGAGGCAAATCGCGACGTCGCCGACGCCTGCCAGAAAAGCCTGACGAGCTGATCGTCCACCGTTTTTGCTGCGGCTAGACGCTAGGTCTTTCCAATCGGGCAGGGACCTGGCGTCGTGGATCCCGCATGGCTGGTCGCATGAATGCGGCCAGCGTTACCCGCCTGTTCGGGTATTTGGACCGGCATGCCGGATGCCCCGGCAGCGCCCTTCGGATGAGGCCGTGCGCCGGCCTACTTCCATCCTTGCACCGCCTCCCCATATAGAGTTCGACACCCCTCCCGCCTGTTTAGCGCGCGGCGGTGCGGAATGCTCGAAATGAGCGATTGCGCTGCAGCGGGATTATCGGCAGGATTCCGTTTTAGCGACGTACCGATCGAACCAGATGAGCAAAGAAACCCGTCGACCCGATGATGGCGATAGCGATGTCGGCGTCGCCACCAAGACGCGGCCGAAGACAAAGCGGCCGAATTTGTATCGCGTTCTGCTTCTGAACGACGACTACACGCCGATGGAGTTCGTCGTGCATGTGGTCGAGCGGTTCTTCAACAAGAACCGCGAGGAGGCGACGCAGATCATGCTGCATGTGCATCAGCATGGTGTGGGGGAGTGTGGTGTCTTCACCTATGAAGTGGCCGAGACCAAGGTCACCCAGGTGATGGATTTCGCGCGCAAACACCAACATCCGCTGCAATGCGTGATGGAAAGGAAGTGAGGTCCTAACGTGCCGTCATTCTCCCGCAGCCTCGAAAAGGCCCTCCACCAGGCGCTCGCCTTCGCAAACGAGCGTCATCAGGAATACGCGACCCTCGAACATCTCCTGCTCGCGCTGATCGACGATCAGGACGCGGCGGCCGTCATGCGCGCCTGCAATGTCGATCTCGACATGCTGAAGCGCAGCCTGGTCGATTACATCGATACCGAGCTCGCCAATCTGGCGCACGGCCCGGACGAGGATTCCAAGCCGACCGCCGGCTTCCAGCGCGTCATCCAGCGCGCGGTGATCCATGTCCAGTCGTCTGGCCGCGAGGAAGTCACCGGCGCCAACGTGCTCGTCGCCATCTTCGCCGAGCGCGAGAGCCATGCCGCCTACTTCCTGCAGGAGCAGGACATGACCCGCTACGACGCGGTCAACTACATCTCGCACGGCATCGCCAAGCGGGCCGGGATGAGCGAAAGCCGTCCGGTGCGCGGCGTCGACGACGACGCGGCGACGGTCGACAGCCGCGAGGAAAACAAGAAGAAGGCGGATGCGCTCGACGCTTACTGCATCAACCTCAACGACAAGGCGAAGAAGGGCAAGATCGACCCGCTGATCGGCCGCGACATCGAAATCGCGCGGACGATCCAGGTCCTCTGCCGCCGTCAGAAGAACAACCCTCTCTTCGTCGGCGACCCCGGCGTCGGCAAGACGGCGATCGCCGAGGGCCTGGCCAAGCGCATCGTCGAGGGCGACGTTCCCGACGTTCTCGCCGGCTCGACCATCTTCTCGCTCGACATGGGCACGCTGCTCGCAGGCACTCGCTATCGCGGTGACTTCGAGGAGCGGCTGAAGCAGGTCGTCAAGGAGATCGAGGAGTATCCGGGTTCGATCCTGTTCATCGACGAGATCCACACCGTCATCGGTGCGGGCGCGACGTCGGGCGGGGCGATGGATGCGTCTAACCTCCTGAAGCCGGCGCTGGCCGGCGGCTCGATCCGCTGCATCGGCTCGACCACCTACAAGGAATACCGGCAGTTCTTCGAGAAGGACCGGGCGCTCGTCCGGCGCTTCCAGAAGATCGACGTCAACGAGCCGACGATCCCCGACGCGATCGAGATCCTGAAGGGGCTGAAGCCCTATTTCGAGGACTTCCACCGTGTCCGCTACACCAACGAGGCGATCAAGTCGGCGGTCGAGCTGTCGGCCCGCTACATCCATGACCGCAAGCTGCCGGACAAGGCGATCGACGTGATCGACGAGACCGGCGCCTCGCAGATGCTGGTGCCGGAGAACCGCCGCAAGAAGACGATCGGCGTCAAGGAGATCGAGGATACGATCGCCACCATGGCGCGGATCCCGCCCAAGACGGTGTCGAAGGACGACCAGGAAGTGCTGAAGGGCCTCGAGGCGACGCTAAAGCGTGTCGTCTACGGGCAGGACAGCGCCATCGCCCAGGTCACCTCGGCGATCAAGCTGGCCCGCGCGGGCTTGCGCGAACCGGAGAAGCCGATCGGCTCCTACCTGTTCGCCGGACCGACCGGCGTCGGCAAGACCGAAGTCGCGAAGCAGCTGGCCGCCAGCCTCGGCGTCGAGCTGATCCGCTTCGACATGTCGGAATACATGGAGCGCCACACCGTCTCGCGGCTGATCGGCGCCCCTCCCGGCTATGTCGGCTTCGACCAGGGCGGTCTTCTGACCGACGGCGTCGACCAGCATCCGCATTGCGTGCTGCTGCTCGACGAGATCGAGAAGGCGCATCCGGACCTGTTCAACATCCTGTTGCAGGTAATGGATCACGGCAAGCTGACCGACCACAACGGCAAGCAGGTCGATTTCAGGAACGTCATCCTGATCATGACCACCAATGCCGGTGCTGCCGATCTCGCCAAGCCGGCGATCGGCTTCAAGTCGACCGCGCGCGACCCCGACGACCAGGAGGCGATCAACCGCCTGTTCGCGCCGGAGTTCCGCAACCGGCTCGACGCCATCGTCCAGTTCGGCAATCTGCCGATCGAGGTCGTGCACAATGTCGTGCAGAAGTTCGTGCTGCAGCTCGAGGCGCAGCTGGCCGATCGCGGCGTCACCTTCGATCTCTCGCCCGAGGCGATCGACTGGCTGGCGCACAAGGGTTACGACCGCCAGATGGGCGCCCGCCCGCTTGGCCGCGTGATCCAGCAGCACATCAAGCAGCCGCTGGCTGACGAGGTGCTGTTCGGTAAGCTCCGTAAGGGCGGCACCGTCAAGGTGACGGTCGAGACCCGCGAGAACGGCGAGACCGGCCTGCATCTCGAGCCGCTCGAGGACGGTCCTGTGACGCCGAAGCCCGAGCCGGAAGAGCCGAAGGCCAAGGCGAAGCCGCGTCGCAAGGCGGCCGCCACGGCCAAGAAGGTGGTCGCCGAGAAGCCGCCGACCCCGCCGAAGCGCGGCGGCCTGGTGCCGAAGGTGCCGCTGAAGACGGAGTGATCCGTCCGGCCCGAACGAAATGAAAGCGAGGCGCAGGGATGCGCCTCGCTTTTTTTGTGCGCGGAGGTTTCTTAGGGACTGACGGTCGCCGGCAGGTAGGCTTCGGCGCCGATGAGCTTGTCGGGATTGCGCATGCTGTAGATCGCCGTGATCCGCCCGGCCTCGATCTCCAGAGCGACCGCCTGGATCGTGCCGAACAGGTCGAGCGCGACGAAGCCGGGCAGGCCGTTGATGCTGAGTGGCCCCGACCAGACCGGGGTCGGATGGGCTTCCGGCTTCTGGGCGAGGCCGGCGAAGAAGCGGCCGATCTTCTCCGCGCCATAGATGATGTTGAGGGTGGCCGGGCGCTTGCCGCCGCCGTCGCCATGCAGGCGGGCGGCGTCGGCCAGCAGGTCCTTTAGCGCCGTGGCGTCGCCGCTGTTGGTGGCGACGAAGAAGGCGGTGGTGAGCCGCGCCGCTTCCGCCGCGTCGACGTCGAAGCGCTGACGAGTGTCGCCGACATGGGCGCGGGCGCGCGCCAGCAACTGCCGGCAGGCCGCCTCGCTGCGCTCGAGCGCGTCGGCGATCTCCGTGAAGCCGAAATCGAACAATTCATGCAGGATGAAGACGGCGCGCTCCAGCGGCGACAGCCGCTCCAGCGCCAGCATCAGCGCGACCGGCGCGTCGATGCGGTCGTCGACGGCGGGGGCGAGGCCGATCGGCTCGATGACCGGCTCCGGCAGCCATTGGCCGACATAGGTCTCGCGCCGCGCGCGGGCGGATTTCATCGTGTCCAGGCAGAGGCGCGTGACGATCTTGCCGAGCCAGGCGCGCGGGCTCGAAAGCCCGGACGGGGCGGCGTCGTGCCAGCGCAGGAAAGCGTCCTGGACGATGTCCTGGGCATCAGCCAGCGACCCCAGCATGCGATAGGCAAGCCCGGTCAGAAAGCGCCTGTGCTGTTCGAACTCTGCGGTGGACGCGTCGACCATCGAACTCTCTTGGGTGTCGGGACCTCGCCCGGCCCCTCCCGTCGACGAGAGGGGCCGGGCGAGGGCATGTCAAGCCGCCGCGAGGGCGGCCGCCTGCTTGCGATCGTTCGGATGCACGGTGCGGAAGCCGACGGCGAGCCGGTTCCAGCTGTTGATCAGCCCGATCAGAAGCGTCAGCTCGACTTGCTCGGCCGGGGTGAACTCGGCCTTGACGGCCTCGTAGTCGGCATCCGGCGCGCCGGTCTGGGCGAGCAACGTCAGAGCCTCGGTCCAGCCGAGCGCCGCGCGCTCGCGCGGCGTGTAGAGCAGCGACTCGCGCCAGGCGTTGAGCAGGTAGATCCGCTCCTCGGTCTCGCCGCTCTTGCGCGCGTCGGCCGTGTGCATGTGCAGGCAGTTGGCGCAGCCATTGATCTGCGAGGCGCGGATCTTCACCAGCTCCTGCAGGCTGTGTTCGATGCTGGAGGCGGCCAGCTTTCCGCTCAGCTCGATCATCGCCTTGAGGGCTTCCGGCGCGGCGGAATAGGCGTTCAGTCTCTCGTTCATGATGGTCTCCATTCGGCTACGGAGACAAGACGAGACGGCCACGCCGTTTGTGACACGCGGGCCGAAAGAATTATCCGGCCGCGAGCGCGGCGCGCACCCGCTCGGCGTTTTCCGCCAGGATTTCCGGCTTCTCCATCGTGCCGGAATGCGGATGCAGCGGCTCGCCGTCGAAGCGCGGGATGATGTGGACGTGCAGGTGGAACACGGTCTGGCCCGAGGCCGGCTCGTTGAACTGCATCACCGTGACGCCATCGGCGGCGAACGCCGTCTTCGCGGCGCGGGCGAGCTTCTGCACCACCGGGATCAGGCGCGACAGCGTCGCCGGATCGGCGTCGAGCAGGTTGCGCGAGGGCGTGCGCGGCACGACGAGCAGGTGGCCCGGGCCCTGCGGCATGACATCCATGAAGGCGATGGTATCGGCGTCCTCATAGACGCGATGCGACGGGATCTCGCCGCGCAGGATCCGGGCGAAGATGTTGCTGTCGTCGTAGCTGGTCATGGGGATCTCCCGTCGTGAGGATGGCGCATCATGCCCGTTCGGCGACGGGCGACAAGGCCCGAGGCGCCTTGCCGAGATCGATCAGGCCCTGGTCGACCAGGGCGCGGTGGAAGCGGTTCTTCCGCTCCGATGGCGTCGCCATGTAGAGCGCGCCGATTTCGGGGATGAGGCTGGCGCGCGTCGCCGAGACGGCGTCGAGCGGCAGGCCGGATGCCTGCAGCGCCACCGTGCCCAGCATGGCGATGTCGAGCTTCTCCGGCACGCTTCCGACCGGCGGTTCGAAATTCACCGCCTCGATGGCGTAGAACGTCTCGAACAGGCGCGGATCGTCCGGCCGGATGCCGCGGGCTTCCTCGATTGCGCGTGTCATCGTCGGCTGGTGGTCGCCATAGCGCACGATCAGCATGGGACGGCCGGGATAGCGCGCTTTGAGCGCGTCGCGGAACGCCGCATAGCTCTCCGCCGTCTCGGCGAGGCGGGCGTAGTACTCGCCATAGGTCGCGTCGGGAAGGGCTGCGAGCGCGAAGCGCCGCTCGTCCTCGTAGCGACCGGCCGGCACCAGCCGCGTCTCGTGCGGGCCGTGGTTGAAATTGGTCAGCGCCATGACGAAACGCGGTGACGGATCACGATCGATCGAGCGCTCCAGCGCGCCGCGCGTCGCCTCGAAGAACGCGGCGTCGGAATTGTTGATCTCGAAGGCGGTCAAATCGAAGGGCGGCGGGAACTCGTCGGAGAAGACGCGCTCCTCGACGCCGAGGCCGGCATAGAAGGCGTCATAGTTCATGAAGGCGCGCCGGCAGCTCGTCGAAAGCATCGTCCGATAGCCGCGCGCGGCAAGCTCGCCGGGCAGTGAATGCGCGAAGCGGCCGACGCCCTTCTTGAACAGGAAATAGGAATCGGGCCCGAAGCTCGCCGAGGACAGGCCGGTCAGCAGGCTGAATTCCGTCTGCCAGGAGCCGCCGCCATAGATATCGACATGCAGGCGTCCCGAAAGCGCGCCCTTCGGCGTCAGGAACTCGGCGATCTCGGCGTCGACCGGCAGGTCGAACAGGCGCGGGTCGAACACCGATTCATGCTGGATGACGATGATGTCGGGCCGGATATCGGTGCGCGCCGCGAGCGGTGCCGCCAGCGGCAGGGCGGACTCGCCGACGTCGAGCATCCGAAGCCCGCCCGCCGGCCACCAGCTCGCGACGTCGACCAGCGACGCCAGGAAGAAGGAGAAGAACCGCTTCTGCTGGGTGACGTCGGTCCGGTATTGGGCGGCGCCATCTGCCCACCAGGCGGCGTAGAGGGCGGCGGTCGTCAGCGCCAGGCCCAGCAGCCGCTCAGGCCAGGAGAACGGCGCGCCGCGAACCAGCGCCAGCGTCGCGAGGGCGGCGAGGAACAGAAGCACGGCGCCGGCGATCGTCAGCGCGGCGGTGCGCCGGTATTGCCGCAGCATGAAGGGGATGGTGCCGGCAAAGGTCAGCCCCAGATCGGCGACCGCGAGCTTCATGCCGCTATGGTGATGCTTGACCGCCGAGGCGCCGACGATCGTCAGCGCCAGGATCAGCGCCAGCAAAGTGGCGCGCGGCAGGTCGCCGACGATGACGAGAAAGAGCGCGGTCAGGAAGGCGAAGGCGAGTATCGCGAAGAGCGGCTTCGTCGCCTGCCGTTCGCTCGCGAGCACGATGGCCGCGGCCACGCCGCAGAGAAGAATCGCTGTCATGCGAGATCACGTATCAGCTTTGAAGGGCGTGTGCTCGTCGAGGAATTCATGGTCGGCGGCGACCGCTTCGCGCTCGCGCACGAGATAGTCGGCCACAGCCCGCCGGAGCCCGCGATCGGCGATCCAGTGCGCCGAGCGGGTGACGATCGGCCGGTAGCCGCGCGCCAGCTTGTGGTCGCCCTGCGCGCCGGCTTCGACGCGCGGCAGGCGGTGCGCGATCGCCCAGTCTACGGCCTGATGGTAGCAGATCTCGAAATGCAGGAACGGCACATCCTCGGACGCGCCCCAGTAGCGGCCATAGAGCGCGTCGGAGCCGATCAGGTTGAGGGCGCCGGCGATCGGCAGACCGTCGCGCTTGGCGACGATCAGCAGAACGCGGTCGGCCATGCGCTCGCCGAGCAGCGAGAAGAAGCGCCGGTTCAGATAGGGCCGGCCCCATTTGCGCGAGCCGGTATCCATGTAGAAGCCGAAGAAGGCGTCCCAGTCGTCCTCGGTGATGTCGGCGCCGGTCCGATGTTCGACGGTGATGCCGCCGGCCAGCGCCTCGCGCCGCTCGCGCCGGATCCCCTTGCGCTTGCGCGAGGCGAGCGCGTCGAGAAAATCCTCGTAGTCGCGATAGCCCTCGTTGATGAAATGGAACTGCTGGTCGGTGCGGGCGAGGAAGCCGCTGTCGTCGAGAATGTCGGCGTCGATCTGGTCGAGGAAGGTCGCGTGCACCGAGGAACTGCCGAGCTGCCGCGCCAGTTCGATCAGGCCGGCCGCGAGAATCTCCCGCGTCGCGGGCGGCGCGCCGTCGCGCACGAGCAATCGCGGCCCGGTCGCCGGAGTGAATGGCACCGACACCTGCAGCTTTGGGTAATAGTTTCCGCCGGCGCGCTCATAGGCATCGGCCCAGCCCTGGTCGAAGACATATTCGCCCATCGAATGGGGCTTCTGGTAGCAGGGCACGATGCCGGCCGGATGACCGCCGGCGCCCTCCAGCACCAGATGGCGGGCCTGCCAGCCGGTGCGCCCTGTAGCCGAGCCCGATTCCTCGAGGATTTTCAGAAAATCGTAGGAGACGAAGGGGTTATAGGCGGTTCGCTGAGACTTTGATTCAAGCGGGCCGGCTTCGCGTCCTGATTCCGCCTCTCCGTGATAAGCCCTTAGGAAGGTTGAGGGATCGTCGCCGAGCGGCGCGTCGGACGCCCAGCCGGGATTGGCGCAGGCATCCCACTGCTGGCGTTCGATTTCCGTGAGGGAGGAAAGGACGGTGAGACGCGCATCGGGGGCAGCGGTCATGAGGGAGGGCGCTCTCGCTTGCAGATTGCACCCCAGCATCTAAGGCGAAACGTGACAAGCGCAAGTCGGGACGAGGGAAACGGGTGCGTTTCGTTGCGGCTGGGCGTGTTCACCTCTCCCTGAGGAGGACTTTGCAGAACATCACCCTCATCATGCTGAGGAGGCCCGCAGGGCCGTCTCGAAGCACGCAAAGCGGTCGTGCCATCGACCAGCTGCGCCGCGACTGTGCGTCCTTCGAGGCCCGAGCTGCGCTCGAGCACCTCAGGATGATGGAGGTCGAGCGCGGCATGACGGCTGGATAGGCTTGCGCAAAGTCACCCTCAGGCAAAGGTGAAGAGCCGTGTTCCGTGCGCTCCCTGCGCAGAAACACAAGCGCCGTCATTCCTGCGAAAGCAGGAATCCATCTCTCCGCCGCGCCGAACGTAGACGTCTGGCAACCCGGCGGAAATGGATCCCGGCTCGGAGGCCGGGATGACGGCGAGCGTGGGGGGACGGCCGGGGATTTTTCGAGCGCCCGGCGGGTGAGAGGCTGCGGCCTCGCCGGCCAGTCTCCGTCATTCCTGCGAAAGCAGGAATCCATGCCTCCGCCGCACGGATCTTGGGCGTCTGGCAACCCGGCGGAAGTGGATCCCGGCTCGGAGGCCGAGATGACGGCGAGCGTGGGGGACGGCCGGAGATCCATCGAGGGACCGGCGGGCGAGGGCTTACGGCCTCGCCGGCCAGTCTCCGTCATTCCTGCGAAATCAGGATGACGCTCACACCTGATCCGGATCGAACCCTTCGAACGTGATCTGATCGGTAAAGAGCTTCGCCTTCGCCGCCTGTTCGCGGGTGCGGACGGTCCAGGTGATCAGCGCCAGGCCGTGGGCGCGGACCTTCGATGGGGCGAAGGAGGGCAGGCCGTTCAGATCGTAGGAGACGAAGCTGGCGCCGACCTGTGGGACGGCCGAGAGGTTGCGCAGGGCGAAGCGGGCGCGCGGCGGCAGGAAGCCCCATTCCTCGAGGTCGGTGTAGCGGTCGGCGACAATGCCGCGCGGCACCTCCGGCAGCAGCCACTGCATGACGGCCATCGAATCCGGGTCGAACGACATGACGGCGGCCGGCCCGGCATAGGCGGCGAGGATTGGCGCGACGGCGGCTTCCAGGCGGCGGTTGCCGTTCCAGTTGCTCTTCAGCTCGATCACCAGCGGAACCTTGCCGGCGACGGTCTCGAGCAGCTCGGAAAGCGTCGGCACGACGTCGCTGCCTTGTTTGAACGGTGTCGCCTTCAGCTCGGTGAGCGTCATGCGGTCGACGCGGCCGCTCGCCTGCAGCAGGCGATCGACCGTGTCGTCGTGGAAGACCACGACCTCGCCGTCGGCGGTCAGCTGCAGATCGACCTCGATCGCGAAATTGTGGTCGATCGCGGCGCGGACGGCCGAGAGCGTGTTCTCCACCCGGCCGCTCGCCGGATCGTGATAGGCGCGGTGCGCGATCGGGCGGGCGGTCAGCCAGGCGGGGGCGGTCGAGGTCTTTGCGGTCATTTTCGCTCAGGCGATTTCGAGGATGGCTTCGACTTCGACGCCGACGCCGAAGGGAAGGGCGGCGACGCCGACGGCGGAGCGGGCATGGCGGCCCTTCTCGCCGAGCACTTCGACCATCAGGTCGGAGGCGCCGTTGACGACCTTGGGCTGCTCGCCGAAGGTCGGGTCCGAATTGACGAAGCCGACGAGCTTGACGACGCGCACGATGCGGTCGAGATCGCCAAGCGCCGCCTTGGCCTGGGCCAGGATGTTGAGGGCGCAGAGGCGCGCGGCGGCCTGGCCCTCGGCGACGCCGAGCTCGACGCCGAGCTTGCCGACATATTCGACGCCGTTCGGGCCGACCGGGATCTGGCCGGAGATGTAGAGATGGCCCTGGCTCACGAGGAAGGGGACGTAGTTCGCGGCCGGCGCGCTGGCGGCGGGCAGCACGATTCCGAGGGCCTCGAGGCGGCTGTCGATCTGGCTCGTCATGCAGGATCTCCAAATGCAGGAATGCGGAAGGTCTCCGGTTTCGCCCGAAAGCGGGAGCGCCGCAAGCGGTCGTTGAAACCTGGACTTGCAGGGGCGAAAAGCGGCTCGTAGACCTTTTGACGTTTTGCTGGTTGAAATGCGTCTTATGTCAGCCCTATGTCGGCTTGACGACGATGGGAGCCAGAATGAAGTCCGTATCCATCCATGCAGGTCGCAGCCGGCTCGCCAGCATGCTGAAGATGTCCGCGCTCCTCGGTGCCGGTTGGCTCGCCATGGCCGGTTCGGCCTCGGCCATCTCCGCGGCGCCGGCGCTGGTGATGGCGCCGCATGAAGCCGTCTATGATCTGAGCCTCGACGCCGGCGGCAAGTCCGACACGATCAGCGATGCCGAAGGCCGCATGGTCTATCATTTCTGGGGCTCGCGCTGCGACGGCTACAACACCAAGCTCCGCTTCGTCACCCGCATCAGCGACAGCGACGGCAATGCGCGGCTGACCGACGTCGCCACCTCGACCTTCGAGGATTCCGACGGCAAGAGCTTTTCCTTCGCCACCAAGAGCTATGTCGACGGCACGCTCGCCGAGGATTCGACCGGCTCGGCCGAGCGCGAGAACGGCAAGCTGCATGTGACGATGGCGAAGCCGAAGTCGCGCCGCTTCGACATCAGCCCGAACTTCCAGTTCCCGAACCAGCATTTGAGCACGATCATCGACGCCGCCATCCGCGGCGAGCGTTTCGTCCAGGTCGACCTGTTCGACGGCTCGGAGAAGGGCGAGAAGCCCTACACGACCGCCGCCGTCATCGGCGCGACGAACACCGGCGCCGACAATCTGGGTGACGAGGCGACGGCCAAGGCCGCCGGCATCGCCAATGTCCGGCACTGGCCGGTCACGCTCAGCTATTTCGACGAGAACGCGACCGGCGAGCAGAAGCCCTCCTACGAGCTGTCCTTCATCGTCTACGAGAACGGCGTGACGCGGCGGATGCGGCTCGACTATGGCGATTTCGCGCTGACGGGGAAGCTTGTCCGGCTCGACATGGCGCCGGTCAAGGTCGCCGCCAAGCGCTGCCCCTGAGGCACGGCTCTCAGGCGCGGACGAGCACCGCGGCCACGGCGTTGTCCAATTGGTCGAAATGGCTGATGACGACGTCGGGCCCGAGCTCGCTGACCGGCACCGGCGTATAACCGAAATCGACCGCGACGACGGGAATGCCGGCGGCCTTCGCGGTGTCGATGTCCGTCTTCGAATCGCCGATCATCACGGCCTGGCGCGGATCGCCCCCGGCCTTGCGGATCGTCTCGTTGAGCGCCAGCGGATCGGGCTTGCGCGCCGCGAAGGTATCGGCGCCGCAGATCGCCGCGAAGCGCTCCGAGAGCCCGAGCGCGTCGAGCAGCAGCATCGACAGGCCCTCCAGCTTGTTGGTGCAGACGGCGAGCAGATAGCCCTCGGCGGCGAAACGGTCGAGCGCCGCCACCACGCCGTCGAATGGACGGCTGGTGTCGGCGATATGCGCCGCATAATAGGCGATGTAGGTGTCGAACAGCCGGTCGATGGTGGCGGCGTCGCGGGTGACGCCGTTGGCGGCGAGACCGCGCTCGATCAGCACGCGGGCGCCGTGCCCAACCATCGAGCGGGCGTCCTCGTAGGGGACGGCGACGAGGCCTTCCTGTTCCAGCACGACGTTGAGCGTCGCGACGAGATCGGTGGCGGTGTCGACGAGCGTGCCGTCGAGGTCGAAGACGAGAATGGGGCGCATGGGCGAGGGGATTCCATCGAAGGGTAACGGAAGGCTAACAAGTCGGGCCGTTTCGCGAAAGGCGGGAGGATGTCGCGGGGACGTTGGCGGCGGCGTTGGCCCATGCTAACAAGCCGCGCCGGACCGGCGTCGATTTCACAACTTGAAGTGTCTGATGATCACCAGCGATGAACTGAAGAAGCAGGCGGCGCTCGCCGCGCTCGAGAAGGTCGAACCCGGCATGAAGCTCGGTCTCGGCTCCGGGTCTACCGCCAATCACTTCATTCGTGGCCTTGGCGCGCTTGTGCGCGACGGGCTTTCGGTCGTCGGCGTTCCCTCGTCCGAGCGTACCGCCGCGCTGGCGCGGGAAGTTGGTGTGCCGCTGACGACGCTGGAGGAGACGCCGCGCCTCGATTTGACCATCGACGGCGCCGATGAACTCGACAGCCGCCTGCGCCTGATCAAGGGCGGCGGCGGCGCTTTGCTGAGGGAAAAGATCGTCGCGGCGGCGTCCGGCCAGATGATCGTCATCGCCGACGGCACCAAGCTCGTCGAGACGCTCGGCGCCTTTCCGCTGCCGATCGAAGTCAACCATTTCGGTATCGGCGCCACGATCGCCGCGATCGCCGTTGCGGCCGTCCGGCTCGATCAGCCGGTCACGCTCACGCGGCGGCTGACGGCGGAGGGAACCCCCTTCGTAACCGATGGCGGGCACGCTATCATCGATGCATCTTTTGGCCGTATTCGCGATCCAGAAGCCTTGAGTCTTGCCCTTGTGGCGATTCCGGGGGTCGTGGAGCACGGGCTCTTCATCGGACTTGCATCCGCCGCCGTCATCGCTCGCCCGGAAGGCATCAGCTGGTTGGTGGCTTAACATCATTTCGCCCATCGGGAGTTTCTCCATGATCTTCATCCGTAAAACCATCGGCGCCGCCGTGCTGGCCGCCGGCCTTGCCATGGGCTCGGCCGGTATCGCCCAGGCGCAGGAAGTGACCGATGCGCATGTCGCGGCGGCGCTGGATGCCGTCCACGCCGCCAAGACCTCGCGCGGTTTCGACAATCTGCTGCCGCTCCTGTCGCAGCAGACGCAGAACCGGCTGATCCGCATGCGCCCCGACCAGCACCAGGCGATCGCCGAGGTCGTCGATGCGCAGGCACTCGAGCTCGTCGCCCGCCGCAAGGACCTCGACAACGACGTCGCCCGCATCTGGGCCAAGCACTTCACCGAAGACGAGCTGAAGGCGATCGCCGAGTTCTACAAGAGCCCGGCCGGCGCCAAGCTCGCCGAGATCGGCCCGAAGGTCGTCGGCGAGACGCTGCAGTCGGTGAAGGGCTGGTCGGACCGCGTCGGCGAGGAGCTGTTCGAGAAGTCCCGCGAAGGGCTGAAGAAGAAGGGCATCGACTTCTAATTTCATGAGCCAGTTCGACGTCGATCTCTTCATCATCGGTGCGGGTTCCGGCGGCGTGCGCGCCGGCCGCATCGCGGCGGGCTATGGCGCCCGCGTGCTGGTCGCGGAGGAATACCGCGTCGGCGGTACCTGCGTGATCCGCGGCTGCGTGCCGAAAAAGCTGTTCGTCTACGCGTCCCGCTTCGCCGAGGAATTCGAGGATTCTGTCGGCTTTGGCTGGGCTCCGGGGGAGGCGACCTTCGATTGGTCGCGCCTCGTGGCGGCCAAGGACAAGGAGATCGATCGGCTCAACGGCATCTACATCCGCAATCTCGAGCGCTCCGGCGCCCAGATCGTGCAGAGCCGCGCCGAGATCGTCGATCCGCACACCGTGCGGCTCGTGGCCGAGGACCGGCTCATCCGGGCGAAGACCATCCTCGTCGCGACCGGCGGCGCGCCGTTCATCACGCCGGACCTGCCGGGCCGCGAGCTGGCGATCTCCTCCAACGAGGCCTTCCATCTGAAGCGCCTTCCGAAGAAGATCGTCGTTGTCGGCGGCGGTTATATCGCGGTCGAGTTCGCCGGCATCTTCAACGGGCTCGGCGTGGAGACGACGCTGATCCATCGCGGCGACGGGCTGTTGCGCGGCTTCGATGCCGATGTGCGGCGGACGCTCCGTGAGGAGATCGAGAAGAAGGGCATTCGTGTCCTGCTGAACGAGACGCTGGCTTCGATCGAGAAGAGCGACGACGGCCTGATCGCCCGGACGAGCGGTGGCGAAGCGCTCGACTGCGGAGAGGTGATGATCGCGACCGGCCGGCGGCCTAACACCAGCGGGCTCGGTCTCGAGAACGCCGGCGTGGCGCTCGATGGCGCCGGCGCCGTGGTGGTCGATGCCTATTCGCAGTCCAACGTCCCTTCGATCTATGCCGTCGGCGACGTCACCAACCGCATCAACCTGACGCCGGTTGCAATCCGCGAGGGCCATGCCTTCGCTGATACCGTCTTCGGCGGCAAGCGCATCTCGGTCGACCATCTCGGCGTGCCGAAGGCGGTGTTCTCGCAGCCGGAGATCGGCACGGTCGGTCTGACCGAGGAAGAGGCGCTGGCGGAGTTCGCTGCGGTTGACGTCTACCAGACCAACTTCCGCCCGATGAAGCACACGCTTTCCGGTCGCGACGAGCGCACGCTGATGAAGCTGCTCGTCGATGCGGACAGCGACCGCGTCATCGGCTGCCATATCCTCGGCCCCGACGCCGGCGAGATGATCCAGATCGTTGCGATCGCGTTGAAGATGCGGGCGACCAAGGCCGATTTCGACGCGACCATGGCGCTGCATCCGACCGCCGCCGAAGAACTCGTCACCATGCGCGAGCCCACCACGCGGCATCGTCGCAACGCCTGAGGCGTTCCTGCCTTCGCGAATTCGAAGGCAAGAACCGGAGTGTCCGGGATCCCTGCATCGGATAGCCGATGCGCGGATCGCCGGGACGAGGTGCGGATGAGATACGAGGTCGAGCCCGGCGCGGGCATCAGGCTGGCCATGCCACTGGAAGCGGGCTTCCGGCCGGAATATGCGCTCGCCTATCACGGCCGCGATCCGCTCAGCGTCAGCGAGCGGGTCGAAGGTCAGGGGATCGCCAAGACGATCCTCGTCGACGGCCGCGCCCATCGGCTCGAAATCGACCTTTCGGAGGCCGATCGGCCAACCGATCCCGTCGCTCGTGTGCGGGTCGACCATGACGGCATCCCGCCGGAGCGCGTCGAGGCGATCGCCGCCCGCATGCTCGGCCTCGCCAGTGATCCCCTGGGCTTTGAAGCCCTGATCGCGTCTCGCGCCGATCGCGCGTGTATTCTCGGGTCGCGCAGCGGGTTGCGCATTCCGTTGACCGCCGACATCTGGGACGCGGTCTGCTGGGCGGTGATCGGCCAGCAGATCAACCTGACCTTCGCCGCCGCCCTGCGCCGGGCCCTGATCGAACGCGCGGGTCCGCTGCACGCGGAAAGCGGCATGCGGGCCCATCCCGATCCGGAGCGCGTCGCGGCGCTGGAGGTCGAGGATCTGACGGCGCTGCGCTTCTCGCGCTCGAAGGCGAGCTATCTGATCGGCGTGGCGCGCCTCGTGAGCGAAGGGGCGCTGTCGCTGGAGGATCTGGCGAAGGGGACGGCGACCGACGCGGAGGCGGCGCTGGTCGCCGTGCGCGGCATCGGCACCTGGACGGCGCGCTACATCATGCTGCGCGGCTTCGGCTTTCCCGACATGGCGCCGATCGGCGATTCGGGGCTGGCGACGGCGCTGCAGCGCCTGCTGGCGCTTCCCGAGCGGCCGGACACCAAATTGCAGGAGGCTTCGATGCAGGCCTTCGCCCCGCATCGAAGCCTCGCAACGGCCCATCTATGGGCCGGTCTCGCGGACGCCTAGAGCCTTCCATCGTTTCATGGAAACGACGAAAGGCTCTAACTATTTGTCTAGTCGCGTTTTCTTCACGCGAACCGGTATCCACTTCGCTCGAAAACGCTCTAGGCGGACGGGGCGAAGTCGAGGAAGCCGACGATATCCGCGAGCTGGCCGGCTTCGATGGTGGCGAAGTCGGTGCCGCCGGCGATCGAGGGGCCTCCATCCGGCCCCAGCTCCCAGGAGAAGCGGATCCGGTCTTCATAGGCGTCGACCTTGCCGACTTGCTTGAAGCGGAGCCCGGCGAAGCGGTCCTGCACGGCGGCCAGCATCTGGTCGATGCCGCCGCGCCCCTCGCTCTTCATCAGGGGATCCACATAGGAAGCGGATTGCGTGAAGGTCGCGGCGATGAGGGCGCGGCGCTTCTCGGCGTCGGTCTCGTTCCAGCTGGCGATGTAGCGTTCGACGAGGGCGTTGGTCATGGTTGGTCTCCGGGGTTGTCGTTGCTGACAGGCCGGAGATTTGCGGCTCGGGGGCATGAAGTCGATTACCTCGGAGGTAATTGGATCGCCGATCCGCGGCAGGCTATCGTCGGCGCATGGAAACCAATTCGCGCCCGATCGGCGAGCAGATCCGCGACTGGCGGCAGCGCCGCCGCATGAGCCAGATGGACCTCGCGGGCGACGCCGAGATGTCGACGCGGCATCTGAGCTTCATCGAGACGGGCCGCTCCCGCCCGAGCCGCGACATGGTGCTGAAGCTGGCGGCCGAACTGGACGTGCCGCTGCGCGAGCGGAACCTGATGCTGGTCGCGGCCGGTTTTGCTCCGGTCTATCGCGAGCGCCGGATGGACGATGCGGCGATGGCGGCGGCGCGCCGTGCGGTCGCGCGCATCCTCGACGGCCACGAGCCCTATCCGGCGCTCGCGATCGACCGGCACTGGAATCTGGTCGCGGCCAACGCGGCCGTCCTGCGCCTCGTCGCGGGCGTGTCGCCTGCGCTGCTGGAGCCGCCCGTGAACGTGCTGCGCCTGGCGCTGCATCCGGACGGACTGGCGCCGCGCACGGTGAATCTCGCAGAATGGCGGCGGCACTTGCTGGCGCGGCTCGCGCATGAGATTGACCTGACCGGCGACACCGTGCTGGCCGACTTGCTCGACGAGCTCCGCGCCTATCCCTCCCGGAGCGACGCGCGCCCGGCCGCGAAGGAGGATCTCGGCGGTATCGCGGTTCCGTTTCGCGTCCGCTCCGGCGACGAAACGCTCTCCTTTATCTCGGCGACGACGCTGTTCGGTACGCCCGTTGACGTCACGCTGGCGGAACTCGCGATCGAATCCTTCTTTCCGGCCGACGACGAGACGGCGGAAGCCTTGCGCCGCGCCGCCGCTCAGCCATGATGCGGCGAACAGGCGTGGGGACAGACCATGGTGAAGCGGACACTGCGCGAACGGTTGAGGTTGCGCAATCTCCTGACGGTGCTCGTCGTGGCGCTCGTCTTCTACGGGCTGGCGGCCTATGTCGTGCTGCCGCTCGCCTGGACCCACTATGAGCACCAGCCTGGCCTGGCCGACCGGCCGATGGTGACGCATACCGCGCAGGGCATTCCCGGTGGCCCGCTGAATGTCGGCCTGGTCGGCGACCGGGAGGACGTGCTCCGCTCGATGCATGCGGCCGGCTGGTTTCCGGCCGACCCGATCACCTGGCGTTCCAGCATCGAGATCGTCGGCAGCGTCGTGCTGGACCGGCCCTATCACGACGCGCCGGTCAGCCCGCTCTACTATGACGGTCGACGCGAGGACCTCGCCTTTGAGAAGCCGGTCGGCGAGAGCGCCGATCAGCGCGATCATGTCCGCTTCTGGAAGGTGCTCGAAATGGGGGCCGAGGGACGCCCGGTTTGGCTGGGCTCGGCGACCTTCGATCGAGGCGTCGGCCTCAGCCATGATACCGGCCAGGTGACGCACCACATTGGCCCGGACATCGACGCCGTGCGCGATCTCCTCACCGACGATCTGAAGGCGGCCGGCATGGTCGAGGCCACCTATCAGGTCACCGGCATCGGGCCGACCGTGAACGGTCGAAATGGCGAGGGCGACCCCTATTATACCGATGGAGAGATCTGGATGTCGCGCCTCGTACCGGCCGGCAAGAAGTCGACCGTCCCCGCCGTCGTCCTGCCGCCGCCGGCGCTGGTGGGCCTGAAGGACCGCCTCTGGCATTGGGCGGCCTCGTGGATCTGAGCCGTGACGCATGGGCCATGGTGTGTTTCCTCGCTCCGGGCGAGCGTGTATAAGGCAGCACCTTTCGAGGCCCGATGAGGTCCGTCACGCGCTATCGAGCGCGAAAGGCGGGCAAGGGTGTGGAGTGCTCAAGATGAAGACGAGTTGGAAGCCGGATAGCTGGCGGTCGAAGCCGATCCAGCAGGTGCCGGATTATGTCGATGCGGCGGGGCTCGCGGCGGTCGAGGGACGGCTCTCGAACTATCCCCCGCTCGTTTTCGCCGGCGAGGCGCGCAAGCTCAAGAAGAGCCTTGCGGCCGTGTCACGCGGCGAGAGCTTCCTGCTCCAGGGCGGTGATTGCGCCGAGAGCTTCATGGAGCATCACCCGGACAACATCCGCGACTTCTTCCGCGTCTTCCTGCAGATGGCCGTCGTGCTGACCTTCGCCGGCTCGATGCCGGTGGTGAAGGTCGGCCGCATCGCGGGCCAGTTCGCCAAGCCGCGCTCGGCCCCGACCGAGACGATCGACGGCGTCGAGCTGCCGAGCTATCGCGGCGACAACATCAATGGCATCGAGTTCACGCCCGAGGCCCGCATTCCCGATCCGCGCCGGATCGAGGATTCCTATCGCCAGTCGGCCGCGACGCTGAACCTGCTGCGCGCCTTCGCGCAGGGCGGCTACGCCAATCTCGAGCACGTGCATCAGTGGATGCTCGGCTTCGTCAAGGATAGCCCGCAGGGCCATCACTACCAGGAGATCGCCGATCGCATCTCCGAGTCGATGGCGTTCATGCGCGCCTGCGGCGTCGATCCGGATTCGACGCCGTCGCTGCGCTCGACCGATTTCTTCACCTCGCATGAGGCGCTGCTGCTCGGCTACGAGCAGGCGATGACGCGGGTCGATTCCACCACCGGCGACTGGTACGCGACCTCCGGCCACATGCTCTGGATCGGCGACCGCACCCGCCAGCCCGATCATGCCCATGTCGAATACATGCGCGGTGTGAAGAACCCGATTGGCCTGAAGTGCGGCCCGTCACTGAGCGGCGACGGTCTGCTGCAGCTGATCGACCTCCTCAACCCGGAGAACGAGCCCGGCCGGTTGACGCTGATCTGCCGCTTCGGCGCCAACAAGGTGTTCGACCACCTGCCGCAGCTGATCCGCGCCGTCGAGCGGGAAGGGCGCTCCGTCGTCTGGTCGTGCGATCCGATGCACGGCAACACGATCAAGGCGTCGAGCGGCTACAAGACGCGGCCGTTCGACCTCATCCTCAAGGAAGTGAAGAGCTTCTTCGAGGTGCATCAGGGCGAGGGCACCTTCCCGGGCGGCGTCCACATCGAGATGACCGGCAAGAACGTCACCGAATGCACCGGCGGCGCCCGCGCGATCACCGACGAGGACCTTTCGGACCGCTACCACACCCATTGCGATCCGCGCCTCAACGCCGATCAGGCGCTGGAGCTGGCCTTCCTGGTGGCGGAACTGCTCAAGGCGAGCCGCCAGGGCGACGTCCGGCACCGCCTCGTCGCCGGGCTCTGACACACATGACGGCAGGCGGGGAAATCCATTCCGGCGCCTGTCTCTGCGGGGCGGTGACCTACCGGGTCGCCGGCCCGCTGGCGCCGGTCGTCGGCTGTCACTGCACGATGTGCCGCCGGCAGACCGGGCATTTCCTCGCCTCGACCACGGTCGCGGCGAGTGACGTGACGATTTCCGGGGGCGACAGCCTGCGCTGGTACCCGTCGTCGGAGACGGTTCGGCGCGGCTTCTGTGGCGCGTGTGGTTCAGTGCTGTTCTGGGAGCGGATCGGGCGACCCGAGATCGCCATCGCCATGGGCGGCTTCGACAAGCCGACGGGCGTCCGCTGGGAAAAGCACATCTTCGTCGCCGACAAGGGCGACTACTACGCGATCGAGGACGGCGCGCCGGCCTATGATCGACGGCAGACTTCAACCCATCAGGATTGAGAGCCGGCCGCGGACCCCTTGGGATCCGCAGCCGGAATTCATTTGCCTTAGCGGCCGCTGCCCGTGCGGGTCAGGTGCAGCGAGCTGACGCCGGCCGCGAGGTTAAGGCCGGTCTGGGCCGTCACCGAAAGCGGCTGCAGCGCGACGCTGTTCTGGCCGCCGCCGACGAGGACGTTGGCGCCGAGGCCGACGCCGATCGTCGCCTGCGCGGTCGCGCCGGTGTAGCGGCCCGAAAGATCGCCATGGCGGCGGGTCGGCTCGAACACGTTCCAGACGATCACGCTGTTGCGGGTGACGCCTACGTCGAGGCCGACGCGGTCGATGCGGCCGCTATAGAATTCTACGCCGCGATTGGAATGGAATTCGCAGGAGACGCTGCGGCGCGAGCCGATGATCAGGCCGACACCGGCGGCGACGCGGCAGGTCAGGACGCCCGTCTTGACGGCGGCCTGCGCCGTCGATGCCAGCGGGAGAGTTGCGGTGACGGCAACGGCAGCTGCCAGCAGGGCCTTGTGCAGCTTCGACATGTTCGACCTCGTTCGTAGACGGAAAAAGAGACGGCGCACTGTCGTGCGCCGATCTCCTTCTACACGCGAAACTTGCGTGTAGGCTATGCGGGAGAACCCGTATTCGTGTTCTCGCCGCAAGCCGTCCCCTACGTCATGCCGTCGCCAGCTCCAGCTGCTGCTTGCGGCGGCCGATCATCAGCGACAGCAAAGCCGCAAGGATGCCGGTCGCGCCGGCGATCAGGAAGGCGTCGAGATAGTTGCCCTGCGCCGTCCGCATGTATCCGGCGAAATAGGCGGCCGAGGCGGCGCCGAGCTGGTGGCCGGCGGCGATCCAGCCGAACACGATCGGCGCCTTGCGATCGCCGAACGCCTCATTGGCGAGGCGCACCGTTGGCGGCACGGTGGCGATCCAGTCGAGGCCGTAGAACACGGCGAAGATCGACAGGCTGTAGATGTTGAAGTCCGTGAAGGGCAGGAACATCAGCGAGATGCCGCGCAGCCCATAATAGACGAACAGAAGCTTGCGCGGATCGAAGCGATCGGTGAGCCAGCCGGAAGCGGTGGTGCCGACGAGGTCGAACAGCCCCATCACGGCGAGCAGGCTGGCCGCCTGGATCTCGGGCATGCCCATGTCGCCGCAGAAGGCGATCATGTGGGTGCCGACGAGGCCGTTGGTGGTGAAGCCACAGATGAAGAAGGTGGCGAAGAGATACCAGAAGGTCTTGGTGCGGGCCGCCTCGAAGAGCGCGTTGAAGGCGTTGGCGAGTACATTGCCCTGCGGGCCGCTCGGCAGCGGATCGCCCTCGGCCGCCCCATAGGGACGAAGGCCGATATCCTGGGGCCGCTCCGGCACGAAGAGCCAGGCGACCGGCACCAGGGCTGCCGACACGATTGCCACCGTGATAACGACCGCCTGCCAGCCGCCCCATTGCGCCAGCGCCGCCATGCCGGGCAGGAAGATGAGCGTTCCGGTCGCTGTGCTCGCCGTCAAAAGGCCCATCATCAGGCCGCGATTGGTGACGAACCAGCGGTTCACGATGGTCGCGCCGAGCACCATGGCGACCGCACCGGAGGAGACGCCGGAAAGGACGCCCCATGTAGCAATGTACTGCCAGGGTTGCGTCATGAAGGCGCTGGCGCCGGTGGACGCCGCCATCAGCAGCAGCGCACCGACCAGGACCCGACGAACGCCGAAGCTTTGCATCAGGGCCGCGGCGAAGGGGCCGGTGAGGCCGTACAGGAAGATGCCGATCGCTGCCGCGAGCGAGATGGTGTCGCGGCTCCAGCCGAAGGCGGATTCTATCGGCAGGATCATCACGCCGGGCGCGGCGCGCAGACCGGCGCCGGCGAGCAGACAGACGAAAATCACGCCTGCGACGACGAAGGCATAGTTCTGGCCGAAGGGCCGGCGGCGGACTATATTCATGTTACTGACCGTTCCGTTTCAATCGCGACTATGATACGTACCGTTCTGTTACATCGTCAAGTGGGTTGGGAGTGCAGGCTGTGACCGTCCGTGCCGAAAAATCGTCGACGAGGGCCCGCAACGGCGCCGATGCGCCGCCGCGCGCGGCCGATCGTATTCGCGCGACCGCGCGGGATCTCTTCTACCGCGAGGGTATCCGCGCCGTCGGCATCGACGAGATCGTGACGCGCGCCGGCGTCACCAAGCCGAGCCTCTATCGCGCTTTCTCGTCGAAGGACGAACTCGCCGCGGCCTATATGCGCGACTACGACGCCGACTTCTGGGAGTCGGTCGACGCGGTGATGGCGAAGCATCCGGGCGATCCTCGCGCGCAGATCATGGCCTATCTGACGCGGATCAGCGTCCGCTCGCAAAGCGACGATTATCGCGGCTGCGGGATGACCAATGCGGCGGTCGAATTTCCGGACCGGGCCAATCCGGCGCGGCTGGTCGCCGTCGAAAACAAGCGTGAACTCCGCCGGCGCCTGACCGAATTGGCGCGCGAGCTGGGCGCGGCCGAACCGGAAATCCTGGGCGACGGGCTGCTGCTGCTCGTCGAGGGGGCGTATGTCTCCGGCCAGTTGTTCGGCAAGGGCGGTCCGGCGGGCTCAATCGCGCTCGTCGCCGACCGCATGATTGACGCCTGCCTGAAGCGGTGACGGTGGCAGGATTGGCCATGCAGGTTGAACACTGCGTGCTGCTTCGCGCGTCTTATGGGTGACGGGGAGGGCGACTATCTTTTGCTCAACACGCAAAGGATCTTTCGATGTCGCTTCCCACCCTCTTCCTGTCGCATGGTTCGCCGATGCTGGCGCTGACCGACACGCCGGCGCATCGCTTCCTGCAGTCGCTCGCCTCGACCTTGCCGCGTCCTCGTGCCGTGGTGATCGTCTCCGCTCATTTCGAGACCGGGACGCCGACCGTCGTCTCTGATGCGAACCCGGAAATGATCTATGATTTCCGTGGCTTCCCGAAGGCTCTTTACGAGATCGACTATCCCGCCCCGGGTGATGCCACGCTCGCCGCCGAGGTGGTCGAGCGACTGCGGACAGCCGGATTGCCGATCGATGTCGCGCCGAAGCGCGGCTTCGACCACGGCACCTGGATCCCGCTGTCGCTGGTCTGGCCCGAGGCGAATGTCCCGCTGGTCCAGCTCTCGATCCAGCCGCATCTGAACCCCGCGCATCATCTGATGCTCGGTCGCGCCTTGGCTGGGCTGCGCGAGGAGAGCATCCTGGTGATCGGAACCGGCGCCGCGACGCATAATCTGCGCGCGCTGTTCCGAAATCCAGCCGGCATGCCGGCCGTCGACGCGCCTCCCGTCGACTGGGCGCGTGAATTCGCCGACTGGGTCGCCGATCGGGCTGCCGCCGGCGACACGGCGGCTCTCGTCGATTATCGGGCCCAGGCGCCGCATGCCGTGATGGCGCATCCGGAGGATGAGCATTTCCTGCCGTTCTTCGTCGCGCTCGGCGCGGCGGGCGAGGGCGCCCGGGGCGAGCGGATCCATAATTCCTACGAGTATGAGGCGCTCTCGATGGATATGTACCGCTTCGACTGAGCGTTCCGGAGCCGGCGGCCGCGACGTTTTTCGGCCGGCCGCCGAGTTCCCGTTGCCGCCGCTTCGGCGGCGCGGTAAAGGCAGAATATGACCCGCCCCGATACGCTCCGCATCGCCCTTGCCCAGATCAATCCGGTTGTCGGCGACATCGCCGGCAATCTCGAAAAGGCGCGCGCCGCGCGCGCGACCGCCGCGGCGGGACGCGCCGACGTCGTCATGTTCAGCGAGCTGTTCCTCTCGGCCTATTCGCCGGAGGATCTGGTCCTGAAGCCGGCCTTCCAGGAAGCGTGCCGCGCCGCCTGCGAGGCGATCGCCGCCGATACCGCCGATGGCGGCCCGGCCGTGCTGATCGGCCTGCCCTGGCTCGAGGACGACAAGCTCTATAACGCCTACGCGCTCTGCGACAACGGCCGCATCGAGAGCGTCCGCTTCAAAGTCGACTTGCCGAACTACGGCGTCTTCGACGAGAAGCGCGTCTTCACGCCGGGGCCGCATCCGGGCCCGATCTCGCTGCGCGGCGTGCGCGTCGGCGTGCCGATCTGCGAGGACATCTGGGGTCCGGATCCCGTTGAATGCATCGCCGAGACGGGCGGCGAGATCCTGCTGGTGCCGAACGGCTCGCCCTATCGCCGCCGCGTCATGGACCAGCGCTTCAACGTCTCCGTCGCCCGCGTCACGGAATCGGGCCTGCCGCTCGTCTATCTGAACCAGGTCGGCGGCCAGGACGAGCTCATCTTCGATGGCGCCTCCTTCGTCTTGAATGCCGATGGTTCGCTCGCCGCGCAGTTGCCCGCCTTCAGCGAGGCGATCGAGATCGTCGAGTTCAGGCGTGTCGGTGATGCCTGGCATTGCGCCGAGGGCGTAATGGCCCGGGTGGAGGAGGGCGAGGAGGCGGACTATCTCGCCTGCGTCCAGGGCCTGCGCGACTATGTCGGCAAGAACGGATTTCCGGGCGTCGTGCTCGGCCTCTCCGGCGGCATCGACTCCGCCCTCGTCGCGGCGATGGCCGTCGACGCGCTGGGCGCGGATCGCGTCCATTGCGTGATGCTGCCCTATCGCTACACGTCGGAGGACAGCCTTGTCGACGCCAAGGCCTGCGCCGACAAGCTCGGCGTGCGCTACGACATCGTGCCGATCGCCGAGCCGGTCGAGGGCTTCATGCATGCGCTGGCGCCGATGTTCGCCGGCCGGCAGGCGGATATCACGGAAGAAAACCTGCAGTCGCGCACGCGCGGCACCATCCTGATGGCGATCTCGAACAAGTTCGGGGCCATGGTGGTGACGACGGGCAACAAGTCGGAAATGTCAGTCGGCTACGCCACGCTTTATGGCGACATGAACGGCGGCTTCAATCCGATCAAGGATCTCTACAAGACGCAGGTGTTCGCGATTTCGCGCTTCCGCAACAGCGTCGTGCCGAAGGGCTGCCTCGGGCCGTCCGGCGAAGTCGTGCCGGAGCGGATCATCACCAAGCCGCCGACGGCGGAGCTGCGCGAAAACCAGAAGGACCAGGATTCGCTGCCGCCCTACGACATTCTCGACGATATCCTCGAGAGCCTGGTCGAGGGCGAGATGCGGGTCGGCGACGTCATCGCGCGCGGCCATGAGGCGGCCACGGTAAAGCGGATCGAGCATCTGCTCGCGATCGCGGAGTACAAGCGCCGCCAGGCCGCGCCGGGCGTGAAGCTCAGCCGCCGCAACTTCGGGCGCGACCGCCGCTATCCGATCACCAACCGGTTCCGCGACCGGGCCTGAGCTTTGGAGGCGGAGCCTGCAGCCATCGGGCTCCGCTCTCGATTTCCCGATTGCCGCGCCAAAGAAAAAGGCCCTCCGATGGAGGGCCTTTCTGTTTCTGCTTTCGCGATCGCCGCGATCAGCCGTGGACGTTGTCCGGAGGCGTCGTGCCGTAGCCGGCGGTCGAGGACGGCTCGGGATCCGGAACGGCGCCGCCCTTGGAATCGTAGACCGCGACGGGATCCGGCGTGGCGTTGCCCAGCACCTTGACCTTGGTGCCGATCGGCGCGCGGTTGTAGAGGTCGATGATGTCCTGGTTCATCATGCGGATGCAGCCGGACGACAGCGACTTGCCGATCGACCAGGGCTGCGTCGTGCCGTGGATGCGGTACAGCGTGTCGACCTTGCCCTGGTAGAGATAGAGCGCGCGGGCGCCGAGCGGGTTGCCGGGGCCGCCGGGCATGCCGTTCGGCCACTTGGCGGCCGCCGGGTCGCGGGCCTGCATTTCCTTGGGCGGATGCCACTTCGGCCACTGCTGCTTGGCCTGGATCGTCGCGTCGCCCGACCAGGCGAAGCCCTCGCGGCCGACGCCGACGCCGTAGCGCAGCGCGGTGTTGTTCTCGAAGGCGAGGTAGAGGAAATGGTTGTACGGATCGATGACGATCGTACCGGGCTCGGCATTGATGCTGGACGGCAGATCCACCACCTGACGATAGAAGCGCGGATTGATCTTCGTGAGGTCGATCGCCGCGATCGGGAACGGCTCGTCGGTAATCGGGCCGTACATGGACGCAAAGCCCTGGTCGATCTGCGGGGCGCGGCCCGGACCGGTGACGGCGTTCGGCGCCAGGCCGGGAGGCGGCGGAGTCGTCTGGCAGGCTGCGAGCACGACGGGCAGGCCGATCATGAATGTGCGACGGCTAAGCTTGCCCGCTGACTTTAGAGGCTTCGTATCGTTCAAAGCCTGTTCCTTTTCATCATCAAACTGGGATGAACCCAATGAAAGACCGGAACGCTGGAGGAGCGGATCCGGGATCCAACCGTCTCGACTGGCTCGATTCCGCCGACGCCTGGGCGGCGCGATCCAAGAAGATGATTGATATCGTTACTGGTTGCTTTCGCATTTCACCGCAATGACAATTTCGCCACACCAAGGGCCAATCAAAAGTGATCGAAACCAGCGGGGACACGGCGTCGGTGCAATTTGTGCGGCTGCGATGGGCCGAAACCAAGGCGCGTTAAGCATGTTTTCGGCTTCGGCCCCGGGATCCGGAGGGATGTTGCCGAAATGATACATCGTTTCTCCGCCCGCGTTCCTGCATGTCGCGCCTGAATCGGCTATCAGGGGCGGGTCAAAGTTCGGAGTCCTTATGCGCTGGTCACCCCAACAGGAAAATGCGCTCTCCGCCGTGTCTGAATGGCTGCGGCGCGGAGACAGTCCCGTCTTCCGTCTGTTCGGCTATGCCGGAACGGGCAAGACGACGCTTGCCCGCCATATCGCCGCTGACATCGACGGGGACGTCGCTTTTGCCGCCTTCACCGGCAAGGCCGCGCATGTGCTGCGCTCCAAGGGGTGCGAGGGCGCCGGCACGATTCACAGCCTGATCTACCGGCCGCGCGCCGGCGATGACGAGGAGCAGCCGGTCTTCGCCATTAACCACGAGAGCGCGGCCTCCAAGGCGGATCTGATCATCATCGACGAATGCTCGATGGTCGACGAGGAGCTCGGCCGCGACCTGCTGTCGTTCGGCACCCCCGTGCTGGTGCTCGGCGACCCGGCGCAGCTGCCGCCGGTCAAGGGCGGCGGCTTCTTCACCGAGCAGGAGCCCGACTCCATGCTGACCGAGGTGCATCGCCAGGCGCAGGACAATCCGATCATCCGCCTCTCGATGGCGGTGCGCGCCGGCGAGCCGATCGAATATGGCGAGCATGGCGAAAGCCGCGTGATCTCGCGGCGCGAGATCGATGCCGCGCAGATCCTCGCCGCCGACCAGGTGCTCGTCGGCACCAACAAGACGCGCCGACTCTACAACCAGCGCATCCGCGAGCTGAAAGGACTGCTGAGCCCGATGCCGGCGGTCGGCGACAAGCTGGTCTGCCTTCGCAACGACAAGCAGAAGGGCCTCCTGAACGGCGGCACCTGGGTCGTCTCGGAGCTGGCCGCGCCGCGCAAGAGCCTGCTGCGTCTCGCCGTCAAGCCCGAGGAAGACGCCACCGGCAAGGCCGTGAAGGTCTCCGTCCATCCGAACTTCTTCGAGAATGGCGGCGAGGACCTGCCTTATGCGCAGCGCCGCAACTCCGACGAGTTCGACTATGGCTATGCGCTGACGGTGCACAAATCGCAGGGCTCGCAATGGGACAATCTTGTCCTGTTCGACGAGAGCTACGCCTTCCGCGAGCATCGCGATCGCTGGCTCTATACGGGCCTAACCCGGGCCGCGAAGCGGATCACCATTGTCCGCTGAGGGATGAGGCGAGGGCGCTTTCGCGCCGTCGCCCTATCGGCCGTGATCAGGTCGGGTAGACGCGTTCAGCCGGCCGGATCCGGCCGGCATTGCCGAGCTCGATGATGTAGCCGAAGTCCTTTTCGGTATCGAGATAGTAGTGCTCGTCGTCGTCGATCCGGCCGCTCTGGATCACCGGATAGCCCTTGCGGACGAACTCCTCGACCGCCTTCTTGCAGTCCGCATAGAACAGCTTGATGTGGTGCAGGCCCTCGCCGTGCTTCTCGAGATGTTCGTCATAGATGCTGTAGCCGGTCAGCGGCTGCATCAGTTCGAGCTGGGTATCGCCGCTCCAGGCAATGGCGATCAGGCAGGTGTGCGTCGCCGGCTTGCCGCGATAGACGTAGTCTTGAACCTTGCCGGGCTCGAACTGGTAGACGTCCCAGGGGCCGATGCCGAAGACCTCCCAGTGGCGCTTCATCGCTGCCTCGAGGTCGCGGACGACGTAGGCGACCTGCATCGTGCCGCCTTCGGTGAATGTTCGCATGTCGGTTTCCCCTCCCTCCGGAACGCTCGTTGGCGGCGCTCGCTTGTTGGCGTTGCGCAAGGATCCGGGCAGGGCAGGCGAGTTCGTGCTGGGCGGTGAACAGCCCGCATTCCGCCGCTGAAATCTCCCCTACTGGACCTCCCTCCGCCATTAGGCGGAGGCTCAGCTAGGCACGGGGTCGGCAGGTGGTCAAGCCAGCGCTTCCGCAGCGGCAGGGGCGACCGCGGGTCAAGGCAAGGTCATGCGGGGCGGGATCAGTTCGCCTTGTGGGCGGCCGGGACGACCGGACGGTGACGCGGCAGCGGCGCGGCCGGAGCGGGCGACTGGGCTGACGTGTCTGACGCGGCCTTGTCCTGCGTCGTCGTAAGCCGGAGCGCGGTTCGGAGCGCTGCCGTGGAATGGGGCGGAGCCGGCCGAGGCGCCGGGGCGAAGGCCGCCGCGGTGGCGTCCCGGGCGAAGCCGGAGGAGGCGCCGGCGAGCGCCAGCTCGGGCCGGGCGATGATCTCTCCGGCGTTGATCGCGCCGGCGGTCTGCGAAGCGGGAACCAGCGCCGTCGCAAAGAGCAGGCCGCGCGGCGCTTCGGGCTTGGATGCTTCCGGTTTGGGTTCGGTGAGCGCGGCGACCTGGATCGGCGCCGCCGGGCGGCGGCGTGGCAGCAGCGGCATGACGATTTCCGCCTTGGCCACGACCGGCTTGGCGACCACTTCCGGCTCAGCCTTCGCCTCGACGATCGTCGGGGCGGGCTTGGCGGCGACGATGGGCGATGTGGGCTTGGCGATCGGTTTGGGGGCTGCGTCGGCTGTATCCAGGCTGGCGACGACCAGCTTGGCGTTCTCGGGTTCGTTCGCTGCCGGCTTGGCGATCGTCCTGCCGGCGACCATCACCGGCTCGGCGCCCATCGGCACCTTGATCAGCTTGGCCAGCATGCGCTTCCGCTTGGCCTCGAAATAGTAGCCGCTCTTGTACAGGGCGTG
Source organism: Kaistia sp. 32K (assembly GCF_016629525.1). Taxonomy (GTDB): domain Bacteria; phylum Pseudomonadota; class Alphaproteobacteria; order Rhizobiales; family Kaistiaceae; genus Kaistia. Next base: position 2,870,901 of record NZ_AP024269.1, on the reverse strand, counting down.
GGCCTGGCGCTCATTGCCGCCGGCGACGATGTAGGCGTTGGCGAGATAGGCGCCGCCATAGATGAGATTGGTTTCCGCGTCGAGCAGCCCGGTCGGCGGGCCGCGATAGCCGAGGCCCTGCGCCGTATCGTGCCGGATCTGCATCAGGCCCCAGTACGGGCCGTTGCGCGCCGCCGGATTGAAGGTGCTCTCCGTCTTGACCACCTTGCGCAGCAGGGCGAACGGAATGCCGTACATCTTGGCGTAATGCGCGATGCGCGCTTCGATTTCGCCTTGCGTCGGGCCTTCGTCGGCCATGACCGCCGCCGGGACCAGGACACAGAACAACAGCACGAGGAGGCTGCGCATCCGGCCGGCAATTGCGGTTGTGATGCGGCCGGATCGGGGCCGCATCGGGTGCAGAGGGCTGATCAAGGAGGCTCCAAGCCTGGTTAATCGGTCGGTAAAACTCTCACGCGGCGCCCGATGAGGCAAGTCTGCCGGTAAGCAGAGGCGATCTGCGTCGCCTCCACATCCTGAATTGCCCCTCATTTTGTCGTTAAAATGGCGTTTCCGTGGCAATTGATGCGCATTGAATTGCCTGACGCGAAAGCTATTGGCGGGCCGCGCTTGTGCCGTCGCTGCTTGCTGCTACACTCGGCCTCAACAAGGCACGCGATGAGCTGCGCGCCGGACCCATTTGTCCTGTGTCCGCGCAGCCGAAGGATTTGATGTGACAATCTCGGGCGAGGATCCGCGTATCGCGGAGTCCAGGGCGCCCGCCAGTGATTCCGCGGCCGTGCCGCAGAATCATGTCGGGACCGCCGGCGGTTCTGACCAGGGCCCCCGTGGCGCTGGGCAGGCACTGCCTGGCAAGAAGAAGGGCAGGCGGCGCAAGAAGCGCCGGCCCGTCTATGCCTCGGGCGAAAAGCCGATCGAAGCGAAGGCGAACGAGCGGGGCCGATCCGGTCCAGCCGATCGATCAATGAACGCGCGCGGCTATGCGCCGTCGGCCAAGGCTGGCCTCGGTGCGCCGGCGCGCCCCGCGCCTTCGCGCAATGGCGCCGTCGGGGCGCCGTCGCCCGCGCAACGCACGCCGTCCCGTGTCGAGGAGCGTCCTCGCGCCGAAGCCGCTGCTCCGGTCGAGACGCTCTACGCCGCGCTCGATCTCGGCACCAACAATTGCCGCCTGCTGATCGCGCAGCCGCGCGAGCGGGGTTTTCGCGTCGTCGATGCGTTCTCGCGCATCGTGCGGCTCGGCGAAGGCGTCGGCCGCAGCGGCCGGCTCGGCGAGGCGGCGATGGACAGGGCTGTCGACGCGTTGCGCGTTTGCCGCTCCAAGCTCGCCGATCGCGGCGTCCTGCGCGCCCGGCTGATCGCCACGGAAGCATGCCGCTCGGCCGAGAACGGCGCGATCTTCCTGGAGCGGGTCCGCAGCGAGACGGGGCTGGCGCTCGAGATCGTGTCGCGCGAGACCGAGGCGCGGCTCGCCGTGTCCGGCTGCGCCTCGCTGATCGATCCGAATTCCAACGGCGCGCTTTTGTTCGATATCGGCGGCGGCTCGTCGGAGCTGGTCTGGATCGACTTGACGCGCCCGGCCGAGGGACGTCGCCGGCGCATGTCGGATCGGATCCGGACCTGGGCGTCGCTGCCGGTCGGCGTCGTGACGCTGAGCGAGCGGCATGGCGGCGAGACGGTGACGGCCGAGGTCTTCGAGGCGATGGTGGCCGAGGTCGCCGAGATGCTCCGCGACTTCCCGGAGGCGGTGGCGCTCGACCAGGCCGTCGCCGCCGGCAATCTCCATATGCTGGGCACCTCCGGAACCGTGACGACGCTGGCCGGTGTGCATCTCGGCCTCGATCGTTATGATCGGCGCCGGGTTGACGGCACGTGGATGACGGCCGATGAGGTCAATCTGATGATGAACACGCTGACGGGCATGGACTATGCCGCGCGGATCGCTAATCCCTGCATCGGTCGGGAACGGGCGGATCTGGTGCTGGCGGGCTGCGCCATTCTCGAAGCCATTCGCCGGCGCTGGCCCTGCCAGCGGCTGCGGGTGGCGGATCGCGGCCTGCGTGAAGGAATTCTGGTGGAAATGATGGCTGAGGACGGCGTCTGGCGGCGCTCGCCCCATCGACAGGGGGGGCGTACGTCATGAGCACGACCAAGGGCAGGGGACCGGGTGGGCGCGAGCTCACCGTTCGGGTCAAGACGTCGCGCGGCCGCACGGCCTCGTCGCAGCGCTGGCTCCAGCGCCAGCTGAACGATCCCTATGTCGCGCGTTCGAAGCGCGAGGGCTATCGCTCGCGCGCCGCCTACAAGCTAATCGAGATCGACGACAAGCACAAGATTCTGGCGCCGGGCATGAAGGTGGTCGATCTCGGCGCCGCGCCGGGCGGCTGGTCGCAGGTCGCGGTCGAGCGCGTTGGGTCGACCGACGAGAACAAGCTGGTTGTCGCCATCGACTATCTGGAGATGGACGAGCTTCCGGGCGTCATCCTGTTCCAGAAGGACTTCCTCGACGAGGATGCGCCGGCGCTGCTCGAAGAGGCGCTGGGCGGCCGCGCCGATGTCGTCATGTCCGACATGGCGGCGCCGACGACCGGTCACCAGAAGACCGACCATCTCAGGACGATCCATCTCTGCGAGGTCGCGGTCGAATTCGCGCTCGACGTGCTGAAGCCCGGCGGGCACTTCCTGACCAAGGTGTTCCGCGGCGGCGCCGAGGGCACCGTGCTGACCCAGCTCAAGCAGCATTTCGCCAACGTCTACCACATCAAGCCGCCGGCGAGCCGGGCGGGCTCGGTGGAGCTGTTCCTGCTCGCCAAGGGCTTCAAGGGCCGCAAGCAGGTCGCAGACGCGCGCGAGACCGATGACGGTCCGGACGAGGGCTGGCGGCCGTAGGCCGCCGGGCCGGAGCTGACCCTCAGGCCCGCTCGCGCATGGCCGTGACCGGGTCGGGCGCGAGCTCCTTGGTGACGACCTTTCGTCCCGACATTTCCTCGCCGGCGTTGCGGGGCATGCGGATGAAGAAGATCACCGAGCTCAGCGCGATCAGGCCGACGACCAGGAAGGCCGGGTGAAAATCGGTCAGGCCGAGCTGGCCGCCATGCGCCCGCATGGTCAGCTGCAGCGAGATCGCGCCGGTCGAGATGCCCAGCGACAGCGACAATTGCTGGAAGACGCTGGTCATGCTCGTGGCCCGGCTCATCTTCGCCTGCGGCACGTCGGCGAAGGAGAGGGCGTTGGCGCTGGTGAACTGCAGCGAGCGGAAGAAGCCGCCGATGAACAGCAAGCCGGTGATCAGATGCATCGGCGTGCCGATCGAGAAGGCCGCCGGAATGCCGACGAAGATCGCCGCGATGAAGGAATTGGCGATCAGCACAGGCCGGAAGCCGAAGCGGCGCAGCAGGGGCGGCGCGACGAACTTCATGGCGATGGCGCCGAGCGCCGAGACGAAGGTGATCGTGCCGGACTGGAAGGGCGTCAGCCGGTAGCCGAGCTGCAGCATCAGCGGCAGCAGGAAGGGCAGCGCGCCGATGCCGATCCGGAACAGCATGCCGCCGAAGACGCTGGCGGCGAAGCTCGGAATGGCGAACAGCGACAGGTCGAGGATCGGGTTCGCGACGCGCCGGCTGTAGAAGAAATAGGCGACCAGCAGCGCGGCGCCGCCGAACAGGCAGGCGAGCACATAGGGCCAGGGCATCAGGTTGAGGCCGAGCGAGGTCGAGCCGGTGATGAAGCCGGCGATGCCGAAGGCGGTCAGCAGGAAGCCGATGAAATCGAAGCGGACGCGCTCCTCGCCGTGAATGTCCGGAATGAAGAGCGTCGCCAGCGTCACGCCGAGAATGCCGATCGGCACGTTGATCCAGAAGATCCAGCGCCAGTCGAAATAGGTGGTGATGAAGCCGCCGACGACCGGGCCGACGACCGGGCCGACCAGGGCCGGCACGGTCAGCCAGGCGAGCGCGCCCACGAGCTCGCTCTTGGACACTGATTTCAGGATCACCAGCCGCCCGACCGGCACCATCATCGCGCCGCCGATGCCCTGCAGGACGCGCGAGGCGACGATTTCCGGGATCGAGCTGGACAAGCCGCAGCAGATCGAGCCGAGCGTGAAGAGGGCGATGGCGAGGCGGAAGACGGAGCGCGCGCCGAACCGGTCGGCGATCCACCCCGAGGCCGGGATGAAGATGGCGATGGTCAGCAGGTAGGAGGTGAGCGCCAGCTTCAGGTCGATCGGACTGACGCCGAAATCCCGGGCGATGGCGGGCAGCGACGTCGAAAGCACGGTCGAATCGAGGTTCTCCATGAACAGCGCGCAGGCGACGATCAGCGGCAGGAGAATCCGGGCGGGCGGGCGATGCGGAGGCATGAAGCTCCATCTCGGGAAAGGCAGGGCGCGGATGGCGCGGCCATCGCGCCTGGGGGGAAGGCGGGTGCGGCAGGCCTTCTGAATGAACCCATTCGCGACGGAAGCCAAGCGGCATTGCGGCGCAGGAGGCAGTCGCTGGCCGGCCCCGGCGCTATGACGCAGGCGTCATGCGAAATTCTGCCGGACGAGGCTTTCCAGCGGCTGCGTTGCCATGATAGAGACCACCGCCAACCCTATTCGATGAACCCGGCCACCGGCGACCCTTGGTCCCCCGGTTGGTCTTTTGCATTCGGAGCGTTGGCCATGGCCCAGATCCTTGAATTGTCGACCGGACGCGAGGCACTCACGTTTGACGACGTGCTGCTTCAGCCGGGTCATTCGCTCGTCATGCCGGGCGAGGTCGACATCCGCACGCGGCTGACGCGCGAGATCGAGCTCAACATTCCGATCATCTCGTCGGCGATGGACACGGTCACCGAAGCGCGCCTCGCCATCGCCATGGCGCAGGCCGGCGGCCTCGGCGTCATCCACCGCAACCTTTCGCCCGAACAGCAGGCGGAAGAGGTCCGGCAGGTCAAGAAGTTCGAATCGGGCATGGTCGTGAACCCCGTCACGATCGAGCCGGACGCGACGCTCGCCGACGCGTTGGCGCTGATGAAGGCGCACCGCATCTCCGGCATCCCCGTCGTCGAGGGCGGCGGCAGCCCGGGCCGCCTGGTCGGCATCCTGACCAACCGCGACGTGCGCTTCGCCTCCAACCCGGACCAGAAGGTCTATGAGCTGATGACCCGCGAGGGTCTCGTCACCGTGAAGGAAGGCGTCAGCCAGGACGAGGCGCGTCGCCTGCTGCACCAGCACCGGATCGAGAAGCTCGTCGTCGTCGACAAGGCCTATCGCTGCATCGGCCTGATCACCGTCAAGGACATGGAGAAGAGCCAGCTCAATCCGAACGCCGCCAAGGACGAGCAGGGACGCCTCCGCGTCGCGGCCGCCACCACGGTCGGCGAAAACGGCATCGAGCGGACCGAGCGGTTGATCGACGCCGGGGTCGACCTGATCGTCGTCGACACCGCGCACGGTCATTCGCAGCGCGTGCTCGAGGCCGTCGAACGGGTCAAGAAGCTGTCGAACCGGGTCCAGGTCATGGCCGGCAACGTCGCCACCGCCGAGGGCGCCCAGGCGCTCATTGACGCCGGTGCCGACGCGGTCAAGATCGGCATCGGTCCCGGCTCGATCTGCACGACGCGCGTTGTGGCCGGCGTCGGCGTGCCGCAGCTGACCGCGATCATGGAAGCCGTCGCCGCCGCCGACAAGGCCGACATCCCGATCGTCGCCGATGGCGGCATCAAGTATTCCGGCGATCTCGCCAAGGCGCTCGCCGCCGGCGCGCGCTGCGCCATGATCGGCTCGCTGCTCGCCGGCACCGAGGAAAGCCCGGGCGAGGTCTATCTGCACCAGGGACGCTCGTTCAAGGCGTATCGCGGCATGGGCTCAGTCGGCGCGATGGCGCGCGGCTCGGCCGACCGCTACTTCCAGGCCGAAGTGCGCGACACGCTGAAGCTGGTGCCCGAGGGCGTCGAGGGCCAGGTTCCGTACAAGGGCCCTGTCAGCGGCGTTCTGCACCAGCTCGCCGGCGGCCTGCGCGCCGCCATGGGCTATGTCGGCGCCGAGAATCTCGAAGCCTTCCGCGAGCGGGCCCGCTTCGTCCGCATCTCGACGGCGGGTCTGCGCGAGAGCCACACGCATGACGTGACGATCACGCGCGAGAGCCCGAACTATCCCGGCATCGGCTGACGCGCGGCCAATACGCTGGCAGGATGAAAGGGGCAGGGGAACCTCCTGCCCCTTTTCCTGTTTTTACCCAGCCGGGCGTGCCCGGATGCTGGTCTGCACCGGTGCAACCGATCGGGGGCTTCATGCTGAAAACCGCTATTCTCTGGCCGGCGATCGCGCAGTTCGCGCTGATCGCGCTTTGCTATCTCTGGCTCGGCATCACCCGCCGCGGCGCGGTTGCGAGCGGAGCCGTGCCGAGCACCGACTTCCCGCCCGGCGTGGCCGAGCCGCAGGCCTCGGCGACGGCGCGCCGTCATCTCGCCAACCAGTTCGAGCTGCCGCTCCTCTTCTTCGTCGTCATCGGCTTCCTGTTCGGCGTCAACGGCGCGTCCATTCTGGAACTCGTGGTCGCCTGGCTCTTCGTGGCGAGCCGCGTGGTCCATACGATCGCCTCGCTCAACGGCCCGCTGGCCCTGCGGCACCTCAGCTTTCTCGTCGGATTCCTGCTCGTGGGCTTCCTCTGGCTCGACCTCGCCGTCCGTATCCTCTAGAAGCGCCGGACCATGATCCCAGCCGCACGCATCTCCGCCGCCATCGAAGTCCTCGATGATATCGCCACCCGCCGCCGCCCGGCGCCCGACGCGCTGAAGGAGTGGGGCCTCGCGCACCGCTTTGCCGGCTCGAAGGACCGGCGCGCGATCGGCGATCTCGTCTTCGACGCGCTCCGCCACAAGAACTCGTCGGCGGCTGTTGCCGGCGGCGACGACGGCCGCTCCGTCATGCTCGGACTGTTCCACTTCCATCGCGGGCTCGACATCGCCGCGATCGAGAAGCTGTTTTCCGGTGATCGTTTCGCGCCGGCGCCGCTGACCGAAGACGAACGCGCCGCGCTCAGCGTCGATCGCCTCGCCGAGGCGCCCGATTTCGTGCGCGGGGACTATCCGGAATGGATCGCGCCCAATCTGGCGCGCGTCTTCGGCGAGGATGTCGTCGCCGAGATGCAGGCGCTCGCCGAGCCAGCGCCGCTCGATCTCCGCGTCAATACGCTCAGGGCCGAGCCCGACCATGCCGCCTCCGAACTTGCGGCGGCGATCGGCCGGGCGCCGGAGCGGCCGGCGCTCTCGACGCTCTGCCTGCGCCTGCCGCTGGAGCCGGAGCGGGGCGAGCCGCATATCGCCTCGACCGAACCCTTCCTGAAGGGGCAGATCGAGATCCAGGATCTCGGCAGCCAGCTCGCGGCGGAATTCGCCGGCGCGCGTCCGGGCCAGCAGGTGCTCGATCTCTGCGCCGGCGGCGGCGGCAAGACGCTGGCGCTCGCGGCCGCGATGCAGAATCACGGCCAGATCTTCGCGCATGACAGCGATCGTCGTCGTCTGGCGCCGATCCATGACCGGCTGGCGCGCGCCGGCGTCCGCAACGTCCAGGTCCGCACGCCGCGCCCGAACAGCGACGTGCTCGACGATCTCGAACACCGGATGGATCTGGTCCTTGTCGATGCGCCCTGCACCGGTACGGGCACCTGGCGCCGCAATCCCGACGCCAAGTGGCGCATTCGGCCGGGCAGTCTCGCCGAGCGCAACAAGGACCAGGCGCTGGTGCTTGAAACCGCCGCCCGCTACGTGAAGCCGGGCGGCCGGCTCGCCTACATCACCTGCTCGGTGCTCGAGGAAGAGAACAGCGACCAGGTCGCGGCCTTCCTCGCCGCGCATCCCGGCTTCGCTGTTGTGCCGCCGCAGGCTGTCGTCGAGGCCTATGAGCAAGAATCGATGAACATCCTCGGCCCGGCAGTCCGCCTTCTCCAGAACGGTCTACTGATGACGCCGCGCACCAGCGGCACGGACGGTTTCTTTGTCTCGGTTCTGACGCGCACGGCCTGAATCGGGGCCATCTATCTGTGTGCCCATGCCGGGTTGCGGGCAGCTCGCCTCGACACGGCGCGGCTGCGCCGATAGAAGGGCCGCCCGGGGTTTCCCGGACTGGAGCGGTGTACGCGCCTGGTTTGTGAAGAAACCGCTCCATCGTTTTGGTTTGAACGCCGGTTTCCGGAAGGCGGTTCTCGTCGCCCGGGCCGGTGCTCCAGGAGGTCTAACTACATGCGCAGGCTGCTCAGGCTCATCGCCATTATGATCGTGCTGTTCGCCGGATACTGGGCTTACTTCGTGTTCGCCGCCGGCAATCCGAACGATCCGCTCGGCGTCGAGATCAACAAGTACTTGCCGACGTCGGCGCGCGAGTTCGCGTGCAAGAAGCTCAAGGAGCGCTTCGCCGACGCCAAGGCGCCTGAGGGTTGCGCCGAGTTCGCGTTCTGGGCCCCGGCTCCGGTCGTCGTCGAGCCGCCGGCCGCCGAGCCGGCTCCGGCTGTCGAGCCGGCCCCGGCTGCCGCTCCGGCCGCCGAGGCGCCCGCGACGCCGGCGCCCGCTGTCGAGCCCGCGCCCGTGACCGAGACGCCGGCCGCCCCGGCGCCGGCGGCGGAAACGCCGGCTCCGGCGGCCGAGCCGGCCCCGGCCGCGCCCGCCGCGGAGGCTCCGGCGACGGATACGCCCGCGACCGCAGCGCCCTGATCGACCCAGCGGCCCGCTCCCCAACAGGAGCGGGCCGTTTTCTTGACCTATGCACGCCGTGATCGGCAGCTCGGCGATTGCAGTTTGCGGCGCGATCGCTTAACCGAGGGGCCAATCCCCTCAGACGCCCGGACCGCCTCCATGACCGACAGCATTCTCATCATCGATTTTGGATCGCAGGTAACGCAGCTGATTGCGCGCCGTCTGCGCGAGACCGGCGTCTATTGCGAGATCCATCCCTTCCAGAAGGCCGAAGAGGCCTTCGCCAGGCTGAAGCCGAAGGGCGTCATCCTCTCCGGCAGCCCGGCCAGCACCGGAGACATCGGCTCGCCCCGCGCGCCGGAAGCCGTGTTCGCGGCCGGCGTCCCGGTTCTCGGTATCTGCTATGGCGAGCAGACCATGACCGCCCAGCTCGGCGGCCGCGTCGAGACCAGCGAGCATCGCGAGTTCGGCCGCGCCTTCGTCGAGGTCAAGCAGGCATCGCCGCTGTTCGAGGGCGTCTGGGAGAAGGGCAGCCGCCATCAGGTCTGGATGAGCCACGGCGACAAGGTCATGGCGATCCCCGAGGGCTTCGAGGTCATCGCCGTTTCCGATGGTGCGCCCTTTGCGGCGATCGCCGACGAGGCGCGCCGTTTCTACGGCGTCCAGTTCCATCCCGAGGTCGTCCACACGCCGGACGGCAGCAAGCTGCTCGCCAATTTCGTGCACGGCATCGTCGGCCTGAAGTCCGACTGGACCATGTCCGGCTACCGGCAGGACATGATCGAGAAGATCCGCGCCCAGGTCGGCAAGGGCAGGGTGCTCTGCGCGCTCTCCGGCGGCGTCGACTCGGCCGTCGCGGCGGTGCTGATCCACGAGGCGATCGGCGACCAGCTCACCTGCGTCTTCGTCGATCACGGCCTGATGCGCCTGAACGAGGGCGACCAGGTCGTCACGCTGTTCCGCGAGCATTTCAACATCCCGCTGGTGCATGTCGACGCGTCCGATCTCTTCATCGGCGAGCTCGAGGGCGTCTCCGACCCGGAGACCAAGCGCAAGATCATCGGCAAGCTGTTCATCGACGTGTTCGACGCCGAGGCGAAGAAGATCGCGAGCGACGGCAAGGGCGCGCCGGAATTCCTCGCCCAGGGCACGCTCTATCCCGACGTGATCGAGAGCGTCTCGTTCTCGGGCGGCCCCTCGGTGACGATCAAGTCGCACCACAATGTCGGCGGCCTGCCGGCGCGGATGAACATGAAGCTGGTCGAGCCGCTGCGCGAGCTGTTCAAGGACGAGGTGCGCGCGCTTGGCCGCGAGCTCGGCCTGCCGGACAGCTTCGTCGGCCGCCACCCCTTCCCGGGCCCTGGCCTCGCCATCCGCCTGCCGGGCGGCGTGACGCGGGAGAAGCTCGACATCCTGCGCAAGGCCGATGCGATCTATCTCGACGAGATCCGCAAGGCCGGCCTCTACGACACGATCTGGCAGGCGTTCGCCGTGCTGCTGCCGGTGCAGACGGTCGGCGTGATGGGCGACGGCCGCACCTATGATTCCGTGCTGGCGCTGCGCGCCGTCACCTCGGTCGACGGCATGACGGCGGATTTCTACCCCTACGACATGGCCTTCCTCGGCCAGGCCGCGACCCGCATCATCAACGAGGTCAAGGGCGTCAACCGCGTCGTCTACGACGTAACCTCAAAGCCCCCTGGCACGATCGAGTGGGAATGATTTGTGACTGTCCGGCGGTATCCATAAATACGCCGTGCACGTCATAAAGCGCTGAAAAGAGAAACTACTCCCACCGATAGCAGCAGCCATCGGTGCGTATAGATCGCGCTCGACGGCCTGTCTGATGGACTTTGCCCATATTGATGGTCAGGAAAATGTGAAGTGCCGCCAGGGATGAATCTCCTGACGGTACTTTTTTGATCTGGCTCGTTGAATATACGCGGCAGTCTTCGGTCTGAGCCTCCCAGTACTGCATGACGGTACTTTTGAGAGGTGGCCCAAGATGTTGACCGATGCAGCGATCAAGACTCTGAAAGCCAAATAGCCCGAGATCGCAGTAATCGGTGCCGCAATCGACATCGAACCGTCAGGTCGACCGGAAGCAGACCAGGTCGATCTCCACCAGGGCGCCTCTTCCGAGGGCCGCAACGCCAACGGTCGTCCGGCTGGGCAGGAGCTGGTCCTGCGGGAAATGCCGGGCGTAGATGCGATTGAAGGCGGCGAAATCCCGGTCGAACTCCTTGAGGAAGATGCGGATGAACACGGTATCGTCCAGGCGATAGCCCGCATGGTCCAGGATGCGCCGGATGTTCTCGAAGCACAGTTCACTCTGCGCCTCGATGCCTTCGCGCAAGGGAGCCGCCGGATCGTCGGGGTCCGTGGGCAGTTGCCCCGTGACATGCAGCCACCCGTCGGCCTGAACGGCGTGGGAGTACAGGGACGAGGGCGGCGGCGGGCTGGCGTTCGGCACGACGTGATGGAGTTTGGTGGTCACAGACGGTTACCTTTCAGCGAAAACGTCTTGCCGAACAGATCACCGGCGATCCGTTCGATATGGCTGGCGATGTCAGGGGCTCCGGTCATTTCGCCAAAGCTTCCGCGCGTCATCGGCCCGAACGCGAACAGCCCGGGCGTCACCTGGTCGTTCGGATCGAGGACGCGGCTGGATCGATCGACGCGGAGGCCCAATCCCGCCGGATCGAGGCAGGCGAGCTTTTGGGCGAGCAGGGCGGCGACGAGCGGGTTGGCGGCGACGTTCTTGTCCGGACCCGTGCAGAGCACGACGGCGTCGAAGCTTCGCTCTTCGGCCGGACCGCCCTTGCGTTTCAGGCGCGCCTTCAATCCATCGCCATCCGGGGCGAGGCCCGACAATCCCGCCTTCTCGATCGAAAGCCCTCCGGCGGCCCGATCGCGTTCGAGCGCGGCGCTGATCTGCGGCGCGATGCGGAAGCGATGGACGTCCCAGTAGGGCAGAAGCCGGCTGAGGACACGGCGCTGTTCGGCGGCCGGCAATCCGTTCCAGATGTCCGGCAATTGCGCACGCAGGCTGTCGACGACGGGCTGCCAGCCCATCTCGGCTTCCGTGTCGCGAACCCGGCGCCGGATCGCCCGGAGCAGGCCGAGGGCGGTGCGCGGCGGCGGGGCGCCCTCGAAGAGGTCGACGTCGGAGCGAAACAAGCCGTGCGCGCCGGGAACCAGTCCCCGCCTGGAAATCGCGGTGATCGGTCCGTTCCGGCCGGTCGCGCGAAGGCTCATGACGACGTCGGCCATCGTCAGCCCGGTGCCGACGATCAGAATGCTGTCCTGCTCGCCGATCGCGGCCAGGGCATCGGCAGCCCAGGGATTGGGAACGAATTTCGGGTTTTTCGCGACGTCCGCTTCGATCGGGCAGGGTGCCGACGGCGCCGCATGTCCGAAGGATAGGGCAACGAGATCCGCGCTGAGTTCGCCATGGGCTTCCGTCGAAATGCGCCAGGCCCCGTCGCCGCGGATCACCGCGTTGGCGCTGTCCCGCACATGCCGAAACGTGATGCGGCCTCCGGCCTGTTCGATCTCGCTGCGAAGGCTCGCGGCGATGAAAGCGCCATAGGATCGGCGAGGCACATAGTACCGCCCCTCACCGTCGTCGCTCCCGGCGTCCGGTAGAATACCCTGGTCGAAGAGCCAGCGCGTCGCTCCCTCGGGATCGTCCTTGGTGAGCGTCATGCGATCGCTCGGGACATTGATGCGGTGCGCGGGGTCGTCGGTCCCGTAGGCGGTGCCTCGGCCCAGCTCGGCCGCCGGCTCGATGATGGTGATCTCCATGTCATCCTGGCTCGCCCGGATCGCATGGATGGCGAGGGCCGCGCCGGTAAAGCCGCCGCCGATCACGACCAGACGCGTTGGCGAGCCTTTGCGCCCGTTCATCTTCTTCAAGATCCCTCTCCCAAGGCTTGGACTGCCGCCGAAAAGCAGGCGAGGGGGGCTTCGGCAACGCCGACCCCGATCCAGCCCGATTGACCGTCCTTGTGACCGATCCCCGTATGGATGCGGACCGGCTGCCCGGCCTCGACGACACGACGGGCATCGAGGCCGAGGCCAACGCCGGGCTCGCCGCACAAAGCGGGTGCAATGACCGGGTTTTTGCCGATATAGAGCTGTCGCATAACTCGCCCCGCGTCCGTCGCTTCGTCCCAATCCCGTCCCATTGTCCGGGCGATCTCCGGCGAGGCATGGGCGATCGCGCCGCCAAGCCCGTAGGCTTCGACGATCGCACTATCGCCGAGGTCGGCCTGGGCGTCGTCGATCGTGAAGGGCGCGAAAAAGCCACCGACGGGAAGGACGGCCTTTGCCGTGAACCAGCGCTTTCCCGTCCCGGCGACACGGATGCCGCAATGGACGCCGTTCCGGGATATGGCGGTAACGATGCTCGAGCCGGGAACGCCATCGGCACGATCGAGCGCGAGTTTGGCGGCCGCCATGGCGTAGTTCAGGAAGTGCTGCGGATTGGCAAAGAGCCAGGCGCGGCAAGGGTCGTCCAGGGCGGGCAGGGCCCGGATGAAGGCCATCATGCCGCCGATGTTGCGCTGGTGCACGTCGTCTCCGAGCGCGACGCCGTCGGCGACCAGGGGGAAGACGGGCAGGCCTTCGGCCGGCAGAGCCGCCGCGAGCGCCTCGGCAAGCACGTCGTCCACCCAACGCAGGCCTGCCGCGCTGGCCTCGTCATAGACGCCGAAGCGCAGGGCCCGGCGGCCGGATTCGGCCAGCGTCGCGTAGACGACGCCCGCGCCCGCCCGGTTCTCGACCCGCATCAGCTTCTGGCTGGGGCGGACGACGCCGGCCATCGGCGAGACCGTGCCGAGATCATGGTTGGAATGGAGACGGATCGCGCCGTCGAGGATTTTCTGACGCGCGCTCTCGACCGAGTTCGTCCAGCCTTCGTGGACCGCAGCACCTGCGAGCGCGTTCAGGACCAGTCGCGGAATGGCGTCCGGGGTCTCGAAAGGCGGTCCCGCGTGACCGAGTTCGAGGTCGTCGAGCTGGAGCGCCTCGCGCGCGGTCGTCACGCCCGTGAGAACCGGCTCGGCCGCTTCGATGAGCCCCAGGGCCCGTGCGTTCGCCTCAGCCGACATAGCGGGCCAGGAAGCGGCGGGCGCGCTCGGTTTGAGGTTGATCGAAAAACGCCATGGGCTCTCCTGTCTCAATGACGCGGCCGCCGTCGAGGAAGACGATCCTGTCGGCGACGTCGCGGGCAAATGCCATTTCATGCGTGACGACGATCATGGTGTAGCCCTCCGCTGCCAGGCTGCGCATGACCGCGAGGACTTCTCCGACCATCTCCGGATCGAGCGCGCTGGTCGGCTCGTCGAACAGCAGGACGTCGGGTCGCATGGCCAGCGCCCGGCTGATGGCGACCCTCTGTTTCTGCCCGCCGGAAAGGGTGTGGGGATAGACGTCGGCCTTGTCCGCCAACCCCACGCGCTGGAGCAGCAGGCGGCCTTCCTCGATCGCTTCCGCCTTGGGGCGGCCGAGGACATGGACCGGGGCTTCGATGACGTTTCCGAGTACCGTCAGGTGCGGCCAGAGCGCGAAATGCTGGAACACCATGCTGATGCGCGTGCGCGCCTTGGCGAGCGCCGCGTTGGACATCGGATGGATACTCTTGTCGGGCGCGACCTCGATCCCGAGCGGCTTGCCGTTGAGCTCGATCGTTCCCGAGGTCGGGACTTCGAGCCAGTTCAGGCAGCGCAGGAACGTCGATTTGCCGGATCCGCTCGGCCCGATCAGGCAAACGGTCTGACCCGGCTGAACGTCGAGGGAGATGTCCCTCAGGATCTCGACGCCGTTGAACTGCTTGCAGACCATGCGCGCGGAGATCGCGGGTACATTGAGATCAGCCATGACGCATCCACCGCGGTCTGCCGAGCCGGGCAACGCCGACTTCGATCACGAGGCACAGGCCCCAATAGAGTGCCATCGCCACGGCAAAGGGAGCGAAGGGCGTGAAGTAGTTCGTGTTGATGAAGTTGGCCACGAAGGAGAGTTCCTGCACCGTGATGATCATGAGCAAGGCGCTGTCCTTGACCATGACAACCAGCTGATTGCCGATGATCGGCGCCGAGGTCGCCAGGACCTGCGGGAACAGGATCCGGCGATAGATCTGCCACGGCCGAAAGCCGAAGGCGCGCGCCGCCTCGGCGTGATCCTTGGGAAGCGCGACGATGGCAGACCGGAAGATCTCGACGAGATAGGCCGTGTTGTAGGCGACCAGCGTCACGATCCCGGCGCCCCAGGCGCTGAAGCGAAGCCCGATCCCCGGCAGTCCGTAATAGATGACGTAGGCAAGCAGCAGAAAGGGCACGCAGCGCATCAGGTCGACCGCGGCGCGGCAGATGCGGCTTACGTTTTCGCCGGCCTCCAGCAGGAGAACGGCGCCGAGCGCGCCAAGCGGAAGGCTGAAGGCGGCGCAGATGCCCACCAGCGCGATGGTATTCAGCAGCCCGTCCAGGAAGAGCTGCCGCTGCTCCCAGATCACGGTCAAGGCACTCATGGCGAATACCCGTAGCGCTGGCTGATGCGCCGCTCGACCAGGCGCTGGCCCTGAACCAGCACCGCGATGATGAGCGTGTACAGGATCGTCGCCGTGAGGAAGGGGGGCAGGGGACGGTATGTTTCCGCGCCGATCCGGCTCGCCGCCCGGGTGATTTCGACGACGCCGATGACGGCGACCGCGGGTGTCCCCTTCAGCAGGATCGTCATCTCGTTGGTCAGGGGGCCGATGCTCGTGCGCCAGATCTGCGGCATGATGATCCGTCGAAACAGGGTCTGTCTCGTCATGCCGAAGGCGTGCGCCGCTTCGACCTGGTCGCGCGGGAAACTTCCCAGGGCGGAACGCCAGATCTCGCAATTGAAGGCGGCGGTGTTGAGGGTCAGCGTCAGGACGGCCGCCGGTATCGGCTGCAATTCCAGGCCGATGCTCGGCAGGACGAAGAAGACGAAGAGCGCGAACGTCACGATCGGCGTCGATCGGACGATGCTGACATAGAAGGCGACGAGCCCGCTCGCGACGGGCACGCGCCCCCAGCGGATCAGCGCCAGGGCGAGGCCCAGCGGCAGGCCCATGACGATGCCGGACGCCGACAACGCGATCGTCGTCAACGCGCCGCTGATCAGGGTAAGGAAGGCAGCCCAGGTCATGGCGGTCCTGCTTCGGAAATGGGTGGGGCGAGGGAGGCGATCAATGTCGCCTCGGACGCGGGCCAAGGGTTCGAGGGAGCAACCTGCGGGACGAAGTCACGCAGGCCCCCGGGACCAGGCCTCACTTGGTGGTCGGCGTTTCCGGCATGTCCTTGAAGGTCGTGCCGAGCCACTCCTGCTGCAGCTGATAGAGATCGCCGCTCTTGCGGGCCTTCAGCAGGAAGTCGTCGAGATAGGCAAGCAGATCCGCATTTCCCTTCTGCACCGCCCAGGCCGCATAGGCAGGCCTGGCGACGGCCTGGCCCATCTTGAACATGCCGGGCTGTTCCTTGGTGAGGCTCGTCAGGTTGACCACGCCATTGATCACGTAGTCGAGGCGGCCATTGGCCAGATCCTGATAGGCCTCGGGAAACGACGTGTACTGCTGGACGGTGCCGAGCTGGCCGCCCGTCTTCGCCAGCATCTCCTTCAGGTCCGACAGCGCGGCATAGGAGGCGCCGCCCGACTGCACCCCGACCGTCTTGCCCGATAGGTCGGCGACGCTCTTGATGCCGGCTTCATCCTGGCGAACCACGTAATATTGCGTCGCCTCGGCGATCGGCATGGTGAAGTCCAGGCTCTTGACGCGCTCCGGCGTGATGACGGCGGCCGTGAGCGCAACGTCATATTTGCCGGAGGTGACGCCCGGCAGCAGGCCCGTCCAGGGGATAATCTGCTGTTCGACCGTGAACGAGGATTGCTGCTTCAGCAGGGCCAGCAGCGCGTGGTCGAGGCCCTTGGGCGTGCCGTCTTCGATGAACTCGAACGGCTTGTAATTGTCTTCCGTCGCAACGGTCATCGAACCCTTGGACTTGATCTCGTCGAGGTTTGCCGCGAATGCGCTGGTGGCGCCACAAATCGTGGCCGTCACCAGAATGAACCGAATGGACTTGAGCATCGATTGCGTCATTGGACTCTCCTTGGCTGTAGGTGGTGCCTGCGATCGGGACCGCGAGCCGCGCAAGATGTGCAGGGGGACAAACTGCAGGGGTCAAATTGCAAGGGGTGTGCCAGACGCCGCTCTAGGCCGGCGTGGCAGGCCTGCGGACGACGAGATCGATCTCCACGCGGGCGTCGTAGGCGAGGCCGGTGACGCCGACACAGGTGCGCGCCGGCAGGCGGCCCTCGGCGAAGAAGCGGCGATAGGTCTCGTTGAAGACGGCATAGTCTTGCGCGAAATGCGTGAGATAGGCCCGCACCATGACGACGTGCTCGAGCCCAAGCCCTAAACCTTTGAGAACAATGGCAAGATTGAGCATGACGTTGACGGTCTGGGCCTCGATCCCCTCGGGCAGAAGGCCCGGATTTCCGGGGGTGTCGGGCATCTGCCCGGTGACGAAGACGAAGCCGTCGGTCTCGACGGCATGGCTGAACGGAGCGACCGGCGTCGGCCCGTCGGCGATCATGTGGAAGAGGGGAGCGGAGGGCTTATCGGATGACATGGTCGGCTATTCCGTTTCGGGATGGACGACATGTCATTGCAATTGATAGGCCAGTCGGACTGGCCTTGCGCGCGCGAGGCTGAAGGACCTTCCGGGGCAGAAAAATCGGACAATCTGATCAAGGGATGATCGTGGCGCGAAGTTTGCTAGGACAATCGCTAGGACAATTCCGGCATATGGCGCGCAGCGATGACCTCCTCTCCGAAATCAAACGACTGGACGCGGTCGATCGCCTCGATCGCGGGCCCCCGCTATCTGGCGATCGTCAAGGCGGTCGAGCTCGCGCTCGACACGGGCGACCTCAGGCCCGGAGATCGTCTGCCGCCGCAGCGTGACCTTGCCAAAAAGGTCGGGGTCAATATCGGCACGGTGAGCCGCGCCTATGCGATGATGCGGGACAGCGGCGTGACGTCGGGCGAGGTCGGCCGCGGCACGTTCCTCCAGGAGCCCGCCGGGGTGGATGGGCCAAGTTCCCTGTGGGAGCGCTCGGCACCGCGATCCTTCATCGATCTCTCCCATAGCTTTCCCGACGAGGCGCCGGTTCACCCGGCCGCCGCCGAGATCCTGCGCGAATGGCACGCGGATATCGACATACCCTCCCTGCTGGCCCGTCAGATCGACGCCGGGCTACGCCGCCACCGCGCGATCGGGGCGCATTGGCTGTCTCGCTTCGGTCTGGAATGCGGGCCGGACGATGTGATGATCACCTGCGGCGGACAGCACGGTCTCCTCCTCGCCATGGCCGCCCTCAGCCGGGCAGGGGATGTGGTCATGACGGAAGAGCTTGCCTTCTACGGACTGAAATCCGCGGCGGGCATGATGGGGCGGCAGCTCGTCAGCGTCCGCATGGACCGGGAAGGGCTGATGCCGCAATACCTGGACATCGTCTGTCGCCGGACAGGCGCCAAGGTCCTGTTCTGCACGCCCACCCTGCACAATCCGACGACCGCGATCATGTCGCTGGAGCGACGCCACGAGATCCTGGAGGTTTGCCGGCGGCACGACGTCACGATCGTCGAGGACGACGTCTGGAACTTCATGCTGGATACGCCGGCCGTTCCGTTCGCGGCCCTCGACCCCGACCGTACCGTCTATGTCACGAGCTTCTCGAAGATCATCGGCCCGGGCCTCCGGGTCGGCCTCCTGCGCATGCCCCGGCATGCGCAGCACGCGCTCGGCGTTGCCCTGCGCGCCACCACCTTGATGGCATCGGCCGTGACGACCGAGCATGTCGTCCGCCTCCTGACCTCAAAGTCGATCGAGACGGTGATCGCCGCCTTGCGGACCGAAGCCCGCGCCCGGCAGGCCATTCTGACCGGCATCATTTCGGAGCGACACCTGATCACCCGGCCGGAAGCCTACTATGCCTGGCTCAAGCTGACGAACGGATGGTCTGCCGAGGCCTTTGTCCGCGAGGCCCACAAGCGCGACGTCGGCATAACGCCGTTCACAGTCTTCGAGGTGTCCTCCCTCAACCATAGCGACGGGATAAGGATCTGCATCAACGGCGCGCGGGATCGGAGCACCTTGGAGACGGCCCTGCATAGGCTCCGAACACTGCTGCTCGACGAGACGCCCCGCGTCCTCTAGCTCCGGTCGCTTTCTGGAAAAGCTGCATCCTGTGCCTTCGCGGTGCGGCAGATCCTGCCGCGGGTCGAGACGCGGAGGACGGGCTATCCATCAATCGCTCCTCGCGACCTTGTCATTGGGTGCCCCCAAGTTTGACGAAGTATGGTCCCAGCGGGCGCTGCGCCGGTCGATTGCTATTCGAGCCTTGTCGAACTTCCTTGATCTTGAGGAGTTGATCATGAGCCTGAAAGAAGCATCACCCGAAACGGTGACCGGGAAAACGCGCGCGAGATTGCGCCTTCTCGCTGCGGGAATGATGGTGGCGTCGACCCTAGGCGTTGCCGGTCCAGCCCTGGCTCAAGCCTCGGCTGCGAAACCCAACATCCTGGTGATCATGGGCGACGATGTCGGCTGGTTCAACATCGGCGCCTATCATCGGGGCATGATGTCCGGCAAGACGCCCAACCTCGACAAGCTGGCGTCGGAAGGCATGATGTTCACCGACTATTATGCCGAGGCGAGTTGCACGGCCGGCCGGGCCAACTTCATCACCGGCGAATTGCCGATCCGCACGGGCCTTACCACCGTGGGCCAGGCGGGCGCCGACGTCGGCATGCCGGCCGAGGCCGTGACGCTGGCGACCGTGCTGAAGGCTCAGGGCTATGCGACCGGGCAGTTCGGCAAGAACCACCTCGGCGATCTGAACAAATACCTGCCGACGTTGCACGGCTTCGACGAGTTCTTCGGCTATCTCTACCATCTCGACGCGATGTCGGATCCGTACTGGCACGACTATCCGCAGGACTGGATCGACAAGTACGGACCGCGCGATCTCCTCCACACCTATGCGACCGATACCGAGGATCCGACCCTCCAGCCGCGCTGGGGCAAGGTCGGCAAGCAGAAGATCGTCGACGAGGGCCCGCTGGCGCCGTTCCCGAACATGGCGGGACGGCAGAACTGGCAGATGGGTCGCGAGGCCAAGTACAATATGGAGACGTTCGACGACGCGCTCGTCCAGGCCAGCACCAATTTCATGGACAAGGCGAAGCAGGACGGCAAGCCGTTCTTCGTCTGGCATAACACGACCCGCATGCATGTCTTCACGTTCGTCCCGCCGAAGTATCAGGCGATGATGAACGCGACCACGAACTATGGGCTCGAGGAAGCCGGCATGGCGCAGATGGACGACAGCATCGGCGCGCTGCTGCAGCACGTGAAGGACATGGGCGAGGAAGACAACACCATCGTCATCTTCACCACGGACAACGGCGCCGAGGTCTTCACCTGGCCGGACGGCGGCATGACGCCGTTCAAGGCGACCAAGGGGACGGTCTGGGAGGGTGGCTTCCGGGTCCCGGCAATCATCCGCTGGCCGGACCACATCAAGCCCGGCAGCGTGGAGAACGGCATCTTCTCCGGCCTCGACTGGCTGCCGACGCTGGCCGCCGCCGCCGGCAATCCCGACATCAAGGATCAGTTGCTGCAGGGCGTCGAACTGGGTGGGCGAACCTACAAGAACCATCTCGACGGCTACAACCAGCTCGACCTGCTGCTGGGCAAGGGGCCTTCGGCCCGGCATGAGCTGTTCTATTTCGGCGGCGCGAAGCTGGGCGCTATCCGCATCGACGACTTCAAGTTCCAGTTCTATCAGCAGCCCTATGGCTGGCCGGGCGAAAAGGCGACCACCGACATGCCGTCGATCGTCAACATCCGGCAGGACCCGTTCGAAAGGACGCCGTCGATCCGGGGCGAGACGCTCAACGATATGGGCGGCGGCTACATGAACGACTTCTACGCCCGCCAGTTCTGGCGTTTCGTCCTGGTGCAGAACGAGGTGGCGGAGCTGGCGAAGACGGCGTTGAAGTTCCCGCCGATGCAGGCGCCGGCCTCGTTCAATCTCGACGCGGTCAAGACGCAGATCGACGAGGCGATCAAGAACCAGTCCGGGCAATAGCCCGCCAAGCCGAGCGGGGCGCCCTCCTCGAGCGCGTCCCGCTCCTCCGCTGCCAGACAGCGGCACAAACGAGGGGGCTCATGCTAGCGATTCAGTGCCACCCGCACCGCGCGCTCGCTTCAGGTGAAATCTGTTTAGGAGTCGCTAGTCCTTCGTGCGATCCGTAGTTCCTGGACTGCGCCATTGGGCACAAGGTCACCAATCGATGGGGCCGGTTCCGTCGAAGAAGCCGCCTGTAGGCCCATTCACGCTCAACTTGGCAACCGATACGATGATAGCGGCGCCTTCGGTCGGGCTTTTGCCTCGCATGCCGCTAAGCCTTGTGGCGACCATTCCCGGACACACGGCGTTCACCCTGATGCCTTCGCGCTCCAATGCCTTCGCCAGAAGCACCGTGGCGGCGTTGAGCGCCGTCTTGGAGACCGGATAGGCGTAGTGCAGCTTCTCCGGATCCATCTTGAAGAAATCGCCGGCCATGAAGGAAAACCGGCCCGCGCCGCTGGAGACGTTGACGATGCGTCCCGCTGCCGACCTGCGAAGCAGCGGCACGCATAGCTGCGCAAGCTGCACCGGGCCGTGCAGATTCGCTTGAAACACGATGGCGATGGTTTCAGGCCTGTCGCCAGGCAGCGCGACGCCCGCATTGTTGACGAGCAGGTCGAGGCGGCCCTGCTCCCTGTCGATGCGCTCCACGGCGGATCGCAATGTTGCCTCATCGGCCAGATCGAGATGTATCGGCCGAACGTCGCCCGCGCTGGAAAGTTCGGCCGCGGCGATGATACCCTTTTCTGCATCGCGACTGCCGAGATAGACGACCATCCCTTCCTTGGCGAGTTGCCGAACGACCTCATATCCGATGCCGGAATTGCCACCAGTGACCAGCGCTACGTCCATCGCACCATCTCCTGAAAAGCTCTTTGCATTTTCCGCACTAGGTGCGAAAATATATGCACTGAGTGCAATTTATTGAGAGCCATGTCAACATTCAAAGTCCGGGACAATGCGGGGCGCGGGGACGGCATCCGCGAAACCAAGCGGCGCGAAACGCATCGCAGGATCGCAGAGGCCGGGGTGCGTCTGTTTCTCGAGCGAGGCTATGAAGCGACGACGCTGGATGCCATTGCCGAAGCTGCGGAAATCTCGCGCAGGACGTTCTTCGCCTACTTCAGAAGCAAGGACGAAATCCTTCGAAGCTGGCAACTTGGCGGCTGGGAGGCATTCCTGGACGACCTGCGCCAGGCGTCGCCCGACGAATTGCCGCTTCAAGCGATCCGCGGCCTGTTTCCAGAACATTTGTCGCGCTACAGCGCCGATCAGTTGAAGGCGATCGCGAAGATCATGTCCTCAAGCGAGGGGTTGCGGGCTACCAAGCACGCCGCGTTTGCCGAGCAGGAGATGCTTCTTTTCGAAGTGCTCTGCGAGGTATGGCGCCAACCTGAACGCAGGTTGGAACTCCGCCTCGTAGCGATGAGTGCCGTGGGTGCGCTTCGCGTGGCCGTCGAGAGGTGGGATCTTCCCGGCAACCAGCGTCCGCTCCAGCAACTCTTCGTCGAGATTCTCGACGCGCTTGAATCTGCATTCCCTTAGTCGCCGGACCAAGCGTCCAGGATGGTGGTTCGCTGCTTCTGAGCGCCATCAACGACGCGGTGGCAAAAGCGAAGCCGCTGCTTCACGCTTGGCATCCTGCGCGCGTGGCCCAACAAGACGCGCTTCTCAGGCGGTGTCGCCGCAGGGCGAAATCGGCCGGTTTCGCTGTATGATCGTTAGATGATCTCGGGATAGCCCAGCTGCCGCGCCTGCTCCTCATAAAGGGCCAATTGCTCGTATGCGGCTATGTCCGGAACTTCGAGGGAACTGATTTCCAGCGCATTGCGAATGTGCAGCGTTGATGGGTCTTCAAAAGCCTCGAAAAGGGCCTCCGTCAGCAATTGCGCTTGCTTTTCGCTCGTCTCGGATGACGTGACAAAGGGCAGCGACGGGCTGGCGACGGTTTCATCCAAAATCCGGAACTGAGCGGAATCGGCTTTCCGGTGCTTCTGAAAGAAACCCCACGTGACGTTGTCGATGGAGCAGACATCGATTTTTCGCTCGCGCAGGTGATCGAGGCTGAGCATGTGGCCGCCCGTCATGACGACAGCCGAGAAGAACGGTTTGCCGTCCGCAATGTGGGCCAAGGACAAGCGGGGCAGGTTCATGCCGGAGTTGGACACCAAGCTGTTGCAGCCGAAAATGCGGCCGCGCAGATCCTCGAGCGAGTTGGCTGGATCGTCTGAACGCACAATGAAATAGGCGCGATGCGTTGGGCCTTCACAGCCCGCGAAATTGTAGCATGGCGTTGCCAGCATCCGGCCTTGCGACCGAAAGCGCTTGAAGAGCGGATAGCCGCAGATTTGCGTAAAGAGCACATTGGGCTCGATGCCATCCGGGACAGACGCTCGACCGCCGTCAAACTGGATCGTGGCTGCGTCAAATCCTTGCCGTGCGAGCCTGTTGCGTAGCTCGTCGTAAAGGGCAGAGTTGGCTGCCGCAATTTCCGGGAGGAAATACATCGGAAGGCTTATCGATCGCATCCGCTTGGATCCCATGGAGCCGTGGCTAGGAGGAAATGCTGGTAGACGAGAACCGTGGAATGGCGTCCAGCAAGGCTCGGCCGTAGGAGCTTTGCGGGTGTCGAAGAAACGACGCCACGTCGCCGGCTTCGACAACATCGCCATGCTGCATCAGAACGAACCGGGAGCACATCAGCTTCACGACTTCGATGTCGTGCGTGACAAACAGGAAGCTGAGCCCGAGAGCGCTGCGCAGTTCATCCAGCAGCTTGAGAATTCCGGCTTGCACGGAAACGTCGAGCGATGCTGTTGGCTCGTCCAACACCAGGAGGCGTGGCTGAGGTGCGAGGGCTCGTGCGATGCCAATCCTGGCTTTCTGGCCGCCGGAAAGCTGGTGGGGATATCGCTGCAGGACACTGCGCGGCAGGAACACCGCATCCGCCAATTCCTCAACCTGCCTGGATAAATCGTGCGGCTTGTCGAGCCTTCTCAATGGCTCGGCAATGGCGTCGAAGGCCGTCAGATGCGGGGTCAGTGCATCATCCGGGTCCTGAAAGACGTGCTGGATCAACCGACGCATGGGACTGCGGGAAAAACGGCCGGGCGCGATGTCACCAATGTCGATGCCATCAAAGGTGATCCGGCCGCTGCTCGGCTGAAGGAGACGCGAGACCATGCGCGCTACTGTCGTCTTTCCCGAACCGCTCTCTCCAATGAGCGCCAGGCTTTCGCCTCGCGCGATCTCGAACGTAGCGCTGCGGACGGCGGTAACCGGTGTTCGTCCCCACCCGCCGCCGTAATTTTTGCCAAGTCCCTCAACTTTCAGCATGACGGATGCCAGCAGCTGACGAAATGGTTTTTCGCGACCAGCTCCACGGGCGGGCGTTCCTCGCACTCGACCCCATAGTTCACGCAACGGCGACTGAAGCGGCATGCGGGTAGCGGCGCCGAGAGATCGGGCAATTGACCCGGTATGACAGCCAGGGAGGCCGGGCTGGCGTTGAACTGGGGTGCGCAGCCACGCAACGCGACCGTGTACGGATGCCGAGGCGCGGAAATAATGGCATCTGCCGGCGCGCTCTCCACAATCTGGCCAGCGTGCATGACGGCGATACGGCTGCAGCGCGCCGCCGCCAGCGCGAGGTTGTGGGTCACGAGCAGTGTCGCCATGCCTCGTTCGCGGGACAATTCCCCGATGACGTCGAGAACCGCTGCTTCCGTAAGCACATCCAGACCCGTCGTCGGCTCGTCGGCCACCAGCAGCTGCGGTTCGCGCCCAAGCGCTAGGGCGATGCCAATGCGCTGACATTGGCCGCCGGAGAGCTCGGAGGGATAGGCGGATGCTCTCGATTCCGGGATGCGAACGGTGCGGAGCAGTTCAGCCACACGTTCCGGTCCTGCCACATCTGAAATCTGGCGCCCCACCGTCAGGGTCGGATTGAGACTGCTCCGCGGCGACTGAAAGATCTGAGCGATCGGCAATCGGGGTCGACGATTTTCGCGCAAGGGGCTCATTGGTTCGCCCCGCCAGGCCATGGTGCCGCTCGTGATGCGGGCCGCCGGGTCAAGAAGGCCGCTGATCGCGTAAGACAGCACCGATTTTCCCGATCCACTCTCCCCAACCAGGCCAAGCGTCTCTCCAGGTTCGATTCTGAGGGAGACCCGATCGAGAACTTGTACGGTCCGTCGCCGATTCTCGAAAACGACGGTTAGTCCGTTGACCTCCAACATCAGCGACGTTCCCGGATATCGAGGCGATCCCGCAATCCGTCGCCAAGCAGGTTGAACGACAAGACGACCGCCACGAGGACGATGCCTGGCATGATCGATACCCACCATTGCCCACTGATAATGAGGCTGGCGCCATCCGCGACCATCAGGCCCCACTCCGGCGTCGGCGGCCGGATTCCTAGACCGATGAACGACAAGGCTGCGGCATTCAATATCGCCCACCCCATCGTCAGCGAGGCCTGAACGGCA
This sequence comes from Kaistia sp. 32K, assembly GCF_016629525.1. Classification (GTDB taxonomy): domain Bacteria; phylum Pseudomonadota; class Alphaproteobacteria; order Rhizobiales; family Kaistiaceae; genus Kaistia. The sequence goes on along the minus strand of NZ_AP024269.1, from coordinate 2,845,513 downwards.
AGACCGGGCAGAGCGCAGGGCACCAGATGAATCAGCAATATCCTCCATTGGCTATTGCCGGCCACCTGGGCGGCTTCGACGAAGCCGGCATGGCGGCGCTGCAGGATCTCGGCCCGCATCGCACGGGCGTAGAACGGCAGGTTCACGATCGCCGTCGCATAGATCACGTTCATGAACGAGTTCCCGAGAGCAGCGACGATGCCCATGGCCAGCAGAAACAGCGGAAAGGCGATGATGGTGTCGACGAGCCAGGTGCAGACCCGATCGAACCACCCCCCGAAGAATCCGCCGATGGCCCCGATTGCTCCTCCGAAGAGGAGCGCCAATGCCGCCGAGGCGACCCCGATAAACAGATCGATACGGGTGGCGACGAGGATCCGTGAGCAGATGTCGCGCCCGAGCTGATCCGTCCCGCAGGGGTGGGCCAGACTGGGCGGCATCAGTTGAAGCGCGCTGTTTGTCGCTATCGGATCATAGGGCGCGATGAATTCTCCCAGCACGGCAATTGCCAGGATCAGGACGCAGGCCGTCAGCGTTGCAGACGAAAGGGCAGGGCGCCAGCCTCGAGGCGCTATCGTACCAAGCACGCTCATCTCAATTCGCAATCCGGGTACGTACGTCGAGCGTGGCAGCCAGGATATCGAGCACGATGCTGACCGCGAGGTAGAGCGTCGCAATCGCCAGAATGAAGCCCTGGACGGCTGCATAGTCCGACGATGCGAGCGCATCGAGTGCGTAGGTGCCCACTCCAGGCCAACCAAATACCTTCTCGATCACCACATTGGCGCTGATCAGATACGAAAGGACGAACCCCGCAGTGGTCAGGACCGGCAGAAGGGCATTTCTCAGGGCATAGACGTAGATAATCGTCCGTCGTGGGAGATCATGCGATCGCGCGGCTCTCACGTAATCGCTCGACAGGACAGCGAGCATCGAGGCACGCGTGATGCGCGCCAGCGGGCCGACCGCCGTCAAGGCCAGGGCGATCGCTGGAAGCATCATGTGCGCGAGCGCGTCGCGAAAATTTCCCCAATCACCAACCAGGAGCGCATCAATCAGGAGAAAGCCAGTCCGCGTCGGTGGCTCGAAGGCCATAGGATCCAGCCGCCCGAGTGGCGCGGGCGCCCAGTCCAGCTGGTAGTAGAAAACGAACACCAGAATCAGCGCCGAAAAGAAGCCCGGCACGGACAAAACGATCGTCGATCCAACGCGAAACGCGTGGTCCAGAGCCCGGCCGCGATGCAACGCCACCTGCACACCAAGCGGTATCGCGACAATAACTGCGATCAGCAGCGCCGTGAGGGTCAACTCCAGAGTGTTGGGCAGCCGCGCCAGCAAATCCGCCGTCACCGGCTGGCCAGTCACAAGCGAACGGCCCAGATCCCCTCGGCTCAACTGCCCTATGTAGGCGAGAAACTGCTGCCAGAGCGGCAGGTCCAGCTGCAGGGTGCGTCGCAAATCGGCAATCGCCTCGGGGGTCGGAGCGGCGCCCGCAAAATAGACCGCCGGATCACCGGGCAGGACACGTGTCATCAGAAACGAGACGATCACAATGCCCGCCAATGTCGGCGCGCCAGCGATTACTCGGCGGATCGCCAGCCCTGGAATGCTACGCATGGTTCAGTCCTTGCGTAGGTTTCTCACATCGAGCTGGCGATGGAACATATACACGTTCCCGCTTACCGCCTGGCTCGTCACGACGTCCAGGGTCGGTTGGTACAGCGGCGCATAGGGTACATCGGTCGCAGCCAGCTTGATGAACTGCTTGACGAGTTCGGTATAGCGCGCGCCGTCCCGTTCGACGCGTGCCTGATCCAGGAGGCGGTCCATATCCGGGCTCTTGTAGCTCGCCAGGTTCCAGATCGTATTCTGGCTGTGCCAGAGCCAGCGGAAGAAGAAGTCAGGATCGTCGAACCACGCTCCGAAAAGGTCGAGGGCCAGCGGCCAGGCCTTCTGGTTTCTGCGGGCCGCGAAGTCCGCCAGCTTGTCGATGCGCACCTGGATGCCGAGCTTGGCGAGAGAGTCTTGGATCAGCAGAGCCGTCGCCTCATCCGCGGAAGCCGCCTGGGCATCAAAGGCCAGGCTGGTTTCGAAACCGCCGGCCAAGCCCGCCTCGGCAAGCAGGGCTTTCGATCTGTCCGGATCGTAGGTGTACGGGAATTTCTGGGGCCAGGATGCGTCCTGTGGCTCCGCCGCGCCGCCAAAAAGAGGCTGGGCCCGGCCGTGCACGGCCGTATCGATCAAGGACTGGTAAGGGATGGCGAAGGCGATCGCCTGCCTGACCCGCACGTCATCGAACGGCTTGATGATCGTAGAAATCGCCAGATACTTCAGGGTATTGGCCATCGGCGTGGAGGACACCCGAAGCTTGTTGTCCTTGAGCAAATCTGCTACGTCGCGCGGAGGCAGATCGGATACAACGTCGACGTCGCCCCGCTCCAGCAGCGCCCGGCGCGTTCCGGCTGCGCCGACATTCCGGAACAGAGCCCGCGCGATCTTGGGCGCCTCTCCGCCTTTCCATTCGTCGAAACGTGTCAGCGCTATCTGCTCGCTGGCTTTGAATGTATCGACCTTATAGGGGCCGCTGCCGGCGCCGTTGTTCTTTGTCCATTCAAGCGCCCACGGATCCGCCTCCGTGGCATGCTGTTGGCAGAGCTTGCTGTTGTAGATGTTGGGCACGACGATCGCGAGTGACGGAAGCGTCAACTTGTCCGCGCGCAAGAACGTCAGCTTGAATGTGTGGTCATCCACCACTTCGAACTGATTGACGTCCGTCAGAGAGGCCTGTTCCATCTGCCTCTGGGGAAATCCACCAACCTTGACCATCCGGTCGAACGACCATTTGACGTCATGCGCCGTCACCGGTGTTCCATCGTGGAAGACGGCATCGCGCCTAAGGTTGAACGTCACCGACGAATTATCGGGTGAAATCTCCCAGCTCTCTGCGAGCTGGGGCTCCAGCTTGAAGTAGTCGTAGGAAAGCCCGCCTTCCGGAAGCGACTTGACCCCGAACTTCAAAAGCCTGTCGTAGATCAGCCACGCTGCGCCATAGCTTGCCCGGTTTGCACCGACCGTGTGGGTGTCCAGGCTGTTCGGGGTCATCTCGGCCGCAACGAGCAATGTATCAGAGCGAGATTGAGCCCCCGCGGCGGTTCCGAGCAGTGGCAGGCCCATCGCTCCCATGGAGGCAGCGAGAACAAATTCGCGGCGGCTCAGCATAAAATGCCCCTCTCTTTAAACAACGGTCCCGCCCCCGTTGTTCGAACAGCGGCTGGCGGCGCTCCACAATCTCGTTGGGTGATCCGAAGCCGGCGCAGCGACAGTCACTTGCTGCCCTGCTGCCGAAATCTAGCCCCTGCTACCTGCCCCGAAGGTTGCATCAACCCGTCGGCAAGCTCGCCGATACAATCAGCGTCACCAGAATGGGTCAAGAGAACCAGATTTTGATGTCAGGTATAATTGAATATAAATATTCCAAGCATAAGCTAATTCGCGTAACATTTAGATTTATTCTATATTCTGTCCATTCTTGAGCATAACATTCTACAATGCGAGCTGTGAATCCATTGACAGACTATCGCCCTGTGCCGACATTGCGCCCCAATCTAGTCGGTTGCGCGGAACTATGTTTGAGAACAAGACGACATTTAGCCCACAAGTATTCGACCTTGGGCCGCATAGGTGGGCGATTTCTTCGCCCTCTGCAGAGACGCGGATGTGGTTCAATCTCGGATTGAACTGGTGTCACGGCTTTAACCGCGAAGAGGGCGTCCGGTGCTTTCGCGAGGCCCTGGAAACCGATCCTGAATGCGTCATGGCCCATTGGGGCATCGCCTATGGCTCAGGACCCTTCTACAATCTGACCTGGCGCGAATTGGGAGAGAAGGAGGCCATCGCCGTCACGCGGTTGGCCTTTGACAGTGTGCAGCGCGCGCGGCTGTACGCCCACAGCGCTTCCGAGTTGGAGAATGCGCTTGTCGAAGCGCTCGCGCGGCGATTCCAGCTGCCAAACCCTGTGCCGCTTGCCGAATTCGAGCGCTGGGAAGACGACTACACCGCGTCGATGCGGCGCCTCTATCATGCCAACCGCGATCACCACGACGTGGCAGCACTTTTTGCAGAGGCGCTGTTAACCCGGACGCCCCGCCGGCTTTGGGACCTCAAGTCCGGTCGGCCTGCAGCAGGCTCAGACGTTCTGGAGGCCATCGAGGTATGCGAACGCTCGATGGCGGCCAAGGACCATGCCGGGGCCACGCAGCATCCTGCAATCATCCATTTGCACATACATGCGCTTGAGATGTCTACCGAGCCCGGGCGCTCGATGGCGGCGGCACTTGCCTTGGAGGATCTTTGCCCTGAGGCCGGCCACATGAATCACATGCCCGGCCATGTCTTTGTGCTTTGTGGCGACTACGATCGCGCCCGGGTCGCCAGCAAGAAAGCAATTGCGGCAAACGACAAATTTCTCGCCTACGCCGGGAAGCACAATTACTACACCGTCGCTTGCGCGCACGATCTACATCTGATGATCCATGCATGCATGTTCTTGGGGCGCTATTCCGAGGCGATTGCAGCCGCCGATAAACTTCGTGGGATCATCACGAAAGACGTCCTGAGCGTGAAGGATCGACCCAAGCTCGCGATGACGCTCGAAGGGTATTACTCCGTTCGATCGCATGTCCTCGTACGGTTTGGCCGCTGGGAGGCGATCCTTGCGGAACCGGCTCCCGATGAGCCGGCTCTCTACCTGGTCTCGACCGCGATGCACCACTACGCGAGCACGATCGCGGCCGCTGCCTTGAAGGATTTTTCGCGTGCCGACGTCGAAAGACAGCTCTTTAGAGAGAGCCTGGCGCGTATTCCTGCCGAGCGCCGCTTCTTCAACAACATGGCCCACGACGTGCTCGCCGTCGGAGAGCAGATGCTTGAGGGCGAATTGGCCTATCACAGGGGCGACTACGCCGTTGCCTTCGACCACCTCCGCGAAAGCGTGCGGCTCGACGACAGTTTGAACTATATCGAACCTTGGGCGTGGATGCATCCGCCGCGGCACGCCTTGGCAGCCCTGCTCGCCGAGCAAGGGCATTTTGAAGAGGCCGAGCAGATCTACCGGGACGATCTCGGTCTGACCAATCAGATCCAGCGATGCGCCCAGCACCCCGACAACGTCTGGGCGCTCCACGGGCTTGTGGAATGCCTAAGGCTCAAGGACGAGCATGGCGAGTTGGCCCTCTATGAGCAAAAGCTCGCGAAAGCTCAGAGCCTTGCTGACACGCCCATCACGGCAGCCTGTCTTTGCCGGTCGACAACGACGCGGGCCACGGCTCCGGCTCCGAAGTTGCCGGCCGAAGTCACGGCTGCGTCGTGCTGCTGCGGCTCATGACCTGACGCGGCCACGTTCTCAGCCCCTGCGGCATCGGTAGCCGTTGAGCCCGTTAGAGAAGGCTGTCCTTGCCACGGTCATGCCGAGGCTGTACGCCAAATTCGGCCCGGTATGCCTTGGAAAAATGCGACTGACACGAGAATCCCGTCGCCATTCCGACTTCCAGCACGGAGAGCGTCGTTTGCATGAGCAAGCGGCGGGCGAACTTGAGCCGTATCTGACGCTGATATTCCTTGGGCGTCGTGTCGAGGTGAGCGCGGAACAGCTTCTCGAGCTGTCGGACGGAGACACCCTGAGATTCCGCGATGCTGGCGCAGCTCAGCGGGTTCTCGATGCTTTTCTCCATCAGTCCGACGGCGTTGAGAACCTTGCGGTTGGTTATGTTCAAGCGAAAGCGCAATGGCATGCGCTGCGAGTGTGAGCTGGGACGTATCCTGTCATGCATGAACTCTTCGGCGACATGCGAAGCGAGGGTTTCGCCATGGTCGCCGGCAATCAGGGCGAGCATGACGTCCAGCGTGCCGGTGCCGCCTGAGGATGTATGGCGATCCCGATCGATCTCGTAGATTTCGTCGGTCGCGTTCAAATGCGGAAACTCGTCCCGAAACTTCGGCAGGAGCTTCCAGTGGACGGTGCAGCGATAGTCATTGAGAAGTCCCGCCCGTGCCAGGATGAAGCTGCCGAGGCCGGCAGCGCCAATCCGCACGCCCGCTCGCGCCTGTCGTCTCATCCACGAGAGAACGCGCTCTTCGCGCAGAGTGGGGGGGACCCTTCCGCCCGCGAAGACGATGATGTTGTTGAGCGGCGGCGCCTCATCGTACTTGGCATGGGGGGCGACCTCGAGGCCGTTGGCCGCAGGAACGCTGCGGCCGTCCTCCGTGAGAAAGTACCATTCGTACAGGGTCAGGCCGGACAACCAGTTTGCAACGCGCAGGGCTTCGGTCGCCGCGGCAAACGGAATCAGCGAGAAGTTTGGAACCAGGAGAAATCCGAACCGCTGCGGCTCCACTTTCTCGCCGAACGCGGGAAGCAGCGGAGGAGTTGCACCGGTCTTAGCTTGCGGCATCACATGGTCTCCAACACTTCACCCTCTTGCCCAACCGGCGGCCCTCAATGCTTGATGCTGATCGTCGCGAGAAGCTTTTCCCTCGTCGTCGCACCCACAACGCGGCCGCTCGCGTCGGTGACAAGAATCGGAAGGGGGCTGTCCGCGAGCGGAAGCAATTGTCCCAGACGATCGGTATCGCGCGCAAACCTGGACCGGTCCACGGAGAGTTTGCGCGTCTCGCGCGTTGAGCAGTCTCGTTCAAGGATCGAAATCGATCCTGTCGGGTCCATGTCGATACTGAAGAGGCTGCTCTGATCTTCCGATTGGTTGAACCGTTCAATCGGCAGCATGATGTCCCTAGCCATCAGCATTCGTGCGCGATCGGCGTCACGAGTAAATTCGGCGACGAAGTCGTCAGCAGGCGTGAGGATCAGGTCGGACGGGCTCCCGCATTGGACGACCCGCCCATCCTTCATCATCGCGATACGGTCGCCAAGAAGCAGCGCTTCCTGAATGTCATGCGTGATGAACAGGATGGTCTTGTTCAGCTCCTTCTGCAGGCGCAGCAATTCGATCTGCATTTCCCGGCGAATGACGGGATCGAGCGCGCTGAATGCCTCGTCCATCAGCAGGATATCCGGGTTTACGGCGAGGCTTCTTGCCAATCCGACGCGCTGCTTCATGCCGCCGCTCAGATTGTGCGGAAAGCGGCTCTCCCAGCCGGCCAGGCCGACCTGGCCCAGCAATTCCTTGGCGATAGCATAGCGCTCGGACTTCTCGACCCCGCGCAATTTCAGGCCAAAGCAGACGTTGTCGATCACCGATTTGTGCGGCAGCAGGGCGAAGTGCTGAAAGACCATGGAGATCTTGGACAACCTGAGCTCTCGCAGCCTCTCCTCCGAGACGGAGGTCAAGTCCTCCGCCCCAAATCGAACCGTTCCGGAGGTGGGACGGATCAGCCGATTGATGCAGCGAAGCAAGGTGGACTTTCCGGAACCGGAAAGCCCCATGATCACGAAGATCTCGCCGCGATGCACATTCAGCGTCGCGTCGGCGACCGCGACGAAGGACTCGCACTCGTCCAGGATCTCCGCGCGTCCCTTGCCCTCCAGGGCAAGCTTGGCGGCGCGGGCTTCGTCGCCACCGTAGATTTTGCATAGATGCTCTATGGCAAGCAGGACTTCGCGCTGGCTGTTGCGGTCTGCTACGGAAGCGATCGCATTCATTGACCTTCTCCCACTTGGCTCAACCAGTGCCTTGCCAGGTCGGTGCGCCGGCATATCCAGACATGGGGATTGGACCGGGCGAGATCCAGAAACCGGGCTATGGCGCCGATGCGGCCGGGCCGCGAGCTCAGCCTGCAGTGCAGGGACACGGTCATCATCCGCGGCAACGCCTCGCCCTCGGCAACCAGCCATTCCATGGCATCGCGCAGATAGGCATAGAGCTGGTCGCCCGTTTCGATGCCCGAGCCCCGCGAAAAGCGGCTGTCATTGCAATCGAAGCTGTGCGGAACAACGAGATGCCGGTTGCCCGAGACCGTCACGGAATAGGGCAGGTCGTCATTGTAGTCGTCGCTGTCGAAGAGAAAGCCTCCGTGCTCGACGACCAGGCGCCTCGTATTGAGACTGGGGCGTCCGGTGTACCAGCCGGTCGGTTCGATACCGGTAATGGACCGGATCGTCTCAACCGTCTGCGCGATGTGACGGCGTTCCTCGTTTTCGTCCAGCTCTTCGTAGTCGATCCAACGCCATCCGTGACACACGATGTCGCTTCCCAGGGAAGCGATCACCTTGCCAACTTCAGGGTTCAGCTCAAGCGCCCGGCCGACAACGTAGAATGTCGGCGTGACCTGGCGTTCCGAGAAAAGCCGGGCAAGGCGCCAGATGCCGACGCGGGAGCCATATTCGTAGAGAGACTCCATGTTCCGGTCGCGACGGCCGGCGATAGGGGCAGAAGGCGAGACGTCGGAGAGGATCGTCTCCGACCGGCCGTCACCTTCGCCGATGCTGTATTCTGCGCCTTCCTCGTAGTTGATGACGAAGTTGAGCGCGACCCTCGCGTTGTTCGGCCATTGAACCTTTGGCGGATTCGGGCCGTAGCCGATCAAATCCCGATGTGGCTGATAGGTCATTCTTTGTCCTAGCAAGTCGATGAACGGGGAGGGGCGGGGGTCAGGCCGCCATCCATCCACCGTCGACCATCAGGTTGATGCCAGTGGTGTACGAAGAGAGATCGCTGGCGAGGTAGAGCGCGGCGTTTGCGATATCCTGCGGCTCGCCAAAGCGAGGCATCGGGGTCCGCATCTTGGAATAGGCCAGGGCATCCGGGTCCACGGCGACCCCAGGCTTTCCGGTCAGTATCTTCCCCGGTGCAATGGCATTGCAGATGATCAGATCTTTCGCGTAGTCGGCGGCGATCTGACGGGTCGCATAGACGCCGGCAGCCTTGGTCACGCCGTAGGCAAAATCCTTCGGCGCCGAGACCATCCCATGCTGGGACGTGATGTTGATGATGCGGCCTCGGACCTCATTCACGGGATCCTGGCGCAGCATCTGTTCGATCGCCTGCTTGCTGCAGTTGAAGAGCCCCGTGAGGTTCACCGAAACGACGTGCGACCATTCTTCGTCCGTCGTTTCCGTCAGCTTCTTGCTGACATAGGTCGCCGCGTTGTTGACCAGGATATCCAGCCGTCCGGTCAAGCCGGTCGCTGTCTCGATCAGGTTCCGGACCGATTCCGCGCTGGCGATGTCCGTGGCCACGAATTGCCCGTATCCGCCAGCCTTCGTGATCAGCGCGGCGGTCGTTTCGCCGCCCTCCTTGGGCGTTTCCGTGATGTCCGCGATGAACACGGAGGCGCCTGCCGCCGCATAGGCGACGGCGATCGCCCTGCCTATGCCCGATGAAGCTCCGGTAACGATGGCCGTCTTGCCCGAAAGGAAGCCGGCAGCGAGTGGACTTGAAGGGGAGGTGTTCATGGCGTCCCTCAGAGCACGCGAATGGCGTCGGAATCGTAGGTAAGGCGCAGGCCACCTTCCGGCGTGATCAACACGTTGTCCGTCATGCCCAGGAAGCTAATCCTCTCGGCCTTCTTCGCATCGTCGAAGACCAGGGAGGGATGGAACGACACGACCTCGCCCTCGAGCAACGGCTTGTCGTTGCCGGGGTAGCACATCCCTTCGATCGCATCGGCGCCGATTCCGTGCAGGCTGTAGTTCGATGGGCTGAGCCGGCATCCATATGCCGAAAGAAGCGGTTCAATCGAAGCGAAGACCTCTGCGCCGGTGACGCCGGGGCGCATGGCCTCGAGAGCCGTGGCCCATACCTGATCCAGCATCGCCCAGAATTCCACGATCTCGGCGGAAGGCGCGCCGAAGCAGTAGGACCGACGCAGTTCAAGCCAGTATCCGGAGGGACCCGGAGACTCGATCCAGAGCATGAAGGCATCGTCCCGCTCGATGCGCCGGTTGGATCCGTAGCTGACGGCGTTGAACGGGGTCGTCGCCATCGCGACCTTCACATCCCGGCAGCCATGCAGCTTGGCCAGCCGCGCCGCGGCGCCGGCAATGTCGGACTCCTGCACGCCGGGACGGATTTCAGCCTCCATGGCCTGGAAGATCTTCCGGAACACGGCCGAGATGTGCTGGAGGTTGGCCAGTTCCTCGGGGCTCTTGACGCGGCGGACGTGCTCGAACTCATCCGTGGCGTCCACAAACTCGATCGAGGCCGGCGCGGACTCGGTCATTTCCTTCATGTGGATCGCGGAAATCGCATCCGAGAGACCCACCACGCCCACCTTGCCCGAAAGAATATTCTCCTTGCCGAGGATCTCGCCGATTACATGACCGGGCTGGGCGCTGACATGAAACTGTTCGGCCCAATTGGTGCGGCGAGCCTGGCCCAGGCCGACAACCGGAGTGGTGATGAAGATGGGGGCGCCGCTATGCGTGATCACGACGAAGGAATCGGCCGTGAACTGGAAGACGTCGGACGTGTAGAGGACGCGGCCGCGGAAGCGCAGATCGCTCTTACCCGAGATCACGATGGCTTCCAGCGCGTTGCTCGTCATCATCGCGCGCAGCTCAGCAAGCCGCCGGCTCCGCTCTTCGTCGCTGGTCAGTCGGATCTGCGCACTTTTGCCCATGTCGTCCACGGCAGGAAATGTCGATCCGACAAAGCTCTTTGCAGTCATTCTAGTCTGGCCTCGGTTTATATGGCGCTGGGGCTGCAGGGGGCGATGTGCTCCCCCGCAGCGGGGAACTGATATCCGTCAGTCCTGCAGGCTTGGGATTGTCGCGAATTACTGAGTGGCGCGCGCCTGCTTCAGCCACGCGTCGAACTGCGCCCGGTTGTCCGCGACCCACTTCTCGGCATGGCCGATCACTTCCTTTTCGGACGACTGGCCCTGATGGATCAGCAGGTTCTCGGCATTGACGTCCGCGAGCGGAATGCGCACCGCGGAAAGGAAGGCATTCGCCGACGGATTGCGCTTCAGGAATTCGTTGTTGGCCAGGATCATGATGTCGTTGACCGGAAAGCCACTTGTCGACGTGCCGCAGGGCTCGTCTGCACTGCAATTGGCGGGATCGACCGTCAGCCAGACCGTCTGCTCGCCCGGCTTCATCTCGGCCGTCGTCCAATTGGGTGTCCAGGTATAGAAGAACACCGGCTTGCCGCTCTTGAAGCGGGCCAGGACGTCGGAGATCAGGACCGAGTACTCGCCCTGATTATGGTCGACGGTGTCCTTGAGGCCGATTTTGGCGATCTCGTTGTTGATGATCTTCTCGGAACCCCAGCCCGGGTTCGCGCCGGCGAGGTCGGCCTTGCCGTTTCCGTTCGTGTCGAAGAGTGCCGCGATGGCGGGATCCTTGAACTGCTCCAGGCTCTTGATGTTGTGGGCGTCGGCCGTCGCCTTGTCGATGAGGTAGCCCTGCGAGGCGCCCGCAATGGTCGGGCCCAGGCGCGTGGTCAGGTCCTTGACGGCGTCATAGAACGTCTGGTGCAGCGGAACCCATTCGTCGACCGCATAGTCGCAGTCGCCCATGGCGATGGATTGGTGGACCAGCGGGACCGAAAGCGTCTTCGGCATGTCGACCTTGTAGCCGAGCTCGCGCAGGCCGAGGATCGGGATCATCTGGTGGAAGAGGCCCTCGATAGACGTCGAGGTGCAGGTAACGACGGTTTTCCCACCGTTCGGTTCCTCGGCGTTGGCTGTGCCAATCAGCGCGGTCATTGCCGCGGCGCAGAAGATGGCAAGTTTTGTTGATTTGGTCTTGTTCGTATTCATGGTAATTACCCTCTGGTATATTGTTGTATTGTTGTTTTTTTAGTTGTTGGAGTGACGATTGACGAATGCCTGGCCAATGCGATCCGTGATGATCGCGATCAGGACGATTGCCAGACCTGCCGTTGCGGCGACCCCGACATCCAGGCGATTGATGCCCGAATACACGGCAAGCCCCAGTCCGCCAGCGCCGATCAGCGCGGCGATGACGACCATGCTCAGCGACAACATCAGCGACTGGTTGATGCCCGTCACGATCGTCGGCATCGCAAGCGGAACCTGAATTTCCCTGAGAAGCTGCATGCTTGTGCAGCCAAAGGCGCGACCCGCCTCAACCATTTCCTCGTCGACTTCCCTGAGGCCCAGGCTCGTCAGGCGGATCGTCGGGGGCAATGCGACGATAATCGTGGCGATGACGGCGGGCACATTGCCAATGCCGAAAAGCATGACGATCGGGACCAGGTAGACGAAGGTCGGCGTGGTCTGCATGGCATCCAGCACAGGTCGGATGAACTTTTCCAGCCGGCTGCTGCGCGATGCGAGGATGCCAATCGGGACGCCGATGACGACGCAGAAGATCACCGAGGTAAGCACCATGGCGACCGTCGTCATGGCCATGTCCCATAGTCCCAGGAAGCCGATGAGGAGGAAGCCCGCGATGCTCCAGACGGCCAGTCGGGTCCCGGATGCCCGCCATGCCAGCAGTCCGATTGCGACCACGGTTATCAGGGCGGGAACGCCTCGCAGGAACTGGTCAAGGAGTTCCAAAGAGTTCGAGACAGGCCATTTAATGGCCAGAAACACCGGCCGGAGGTGAATGACTGCCCACAGGATGGTGGTCTGGATCCACTCGTTTGCCGGGATTGTGAACCCGGCGAAAAGTTCGTTGAGCTTGTACATGGAACTAACCCTTTCGCGTCCGATGATGCGCCAGCCTCTCGGTTGCGTATGATCCCAACGCGAACAATATTTTGCTAAAAGCGAATGACGATGGAGAGGTCCGGACCTGGGCACGATCGGAAGTGCGAACAGCGCGTTGCGTGGATCCTGAGCCAGGAAAGGGGGCTCGGCGCGAGGCCTGAAGTGCCTGCTGCAGGTGTCGAAATGGCCGGGCTCCGCCAAGCGCCCGCCGCCGCGTTCGCAATCGAGTATGGACCCTGGCTCGCCACCAATGCGAAACGGCGGCGAGACTTTGCCTCACCGCCGTTCTCGTCATTTTGCCCGAGGCATCCCGATGCGCCTGCGGGTCCGAAGCGTGGCGCGGGTTCTACGTTGAAGCGCCGGGCCCGAGAACCTGCCCCCTGAAGCCGGGCGCGTATTCACCGTTCTGAACGGCGAGCTGGCCGCGCAGATACACCTGCTCGAGCGCCATCTGGACTTCCATCCCGTCGAACAAGGTGTACCCGGCCTTGCTGATCTGGTCGGCATTCCGAATGCGTGTCGAACGCCCCGGGTCGACGACGAGGATATCGGCGTCATGGCCTTTTGCCACCGTGCCCTTGCGGCCGCCGAGGCCGAAGCGCTTCGCTGGACGTTCCGCCGAGACCTGCACCACGTCGCTCAGGGAAAGCACACCGTCCTCGACCAACTTGAGCATGGCGGGCAGAAGCGTCTGGACCCCCGGCATGCCGCCGGGTATGGCAGCGAACGTCTCATACGCGGCTTCCTTCTCGGAAATCGTGTGCGGCGCGTGGTCGGTGGCGACGATGTCGATCACGCCGTCCTTGGCCGCGGCCCGGAGCGCGGCGACGTCCTCCGCGGTTCGGAACGGCGGCGATCCCTTGGCCAAGGCTCCCTTGGTTTCGTAGATGTGCTGATCGAAGAGCAGGCATTGAACCGTGGTTTCGACGGAAACGTCGCAGAGATCCCTGAGCCTGCGGATGACTTCGACGCCGAGTCGCGAATTGACCTGCCGGATGTGGATGGCGCAGCCGGTGGCGATGGCGGCCGTCATGGCCCGGGCGATGCCCATGGCCTCGGCGGTCGGGGGGCGCGATCGGCAGAAATCCTCAAATCCGATCCGCTGCGACAGCGGGAGCTGGCTCCAGCTGTCGAGGAGCGACTGGTCTCCCGGGCTGATGCCGGCGACGGCATGGACCTTCGCAACCCGCTCCAGGGCGCGTTGAACCTTCGCCAGATCATCATGCAGAAACGGATCCGGCACATCCGCGGTGAACACTTCGAAGGAGACAGCGCCGCGGTCGCGCATCGGCCTTAGCGACTGTGCATCATGCCGGACGGCGACCTGCAGGCCGATGTCGCATCGCAGGCGCCGGCTGGCCAGCGCCACCTTGTCGGCGAAATCCTCCTCGCTCGCGGTATAGGGTTCGTCCGTGGGCATGATGAGAGCCGTGGTCACGCCACCGACGATCGCCGCCGTGCTTCCGCTGACGAAGTCCTCCTTCTCGGTCATTCCCGGATCGCGAAAGTGAACATGGGCGTCGACCAGGCCGGGCAGCAGAAGCTTGCCCCGACAGTCGATCTCCTTGGCCCCTTCGAACCCGCCCTCCTGGACAAGGTCCAGGATCTTGTCGCCCTCGACCAGCACGTCCGCCCGGACCGGGCCCGCGCTCGTGATCACCGTCCCGTTGCGAAAGGCCTTGCGAGGCGTGTTTTCATCGAACATCAGAGCGACACGACGGGTTTGTGGCATTCGATCCAATGGCGGGCGATATCGATCCGGCGGGGAACCCAGACGCCCTCCTTCTCGGCGATATAGGCCATGAAGCGCTCCAGCGAGCGGATACGCCCGGGCCGACCGATGATCCGGCTGTGCAGCGCGACCGACATCATCTTCGGCGCGACCGCCCCCTCTTCATACAGGCAATCGAAGCTGTCCTTCAGATAGGTGAAGAACTGCTCGCCCTCGCTGAAGGTCCCGATCGCGGTCTGGAACTTCATGTCCGACGTGTCGGACGTGTAGGGCACCACGAGATGCGGGCGACCATAGTCGTGGTTCCAGTACGGCAGATCGTCAGCATAGGAATCGGCATCATAGAGAAAGCCTTCCTCGATGCTGAGACGCCGCGAATTCGGGCTGAGGCGCCCCGCATAGAACCCGAGCGGACGCTCGCCAAGCACCTCCTCATGGGCCGCGATCGCCCGACGGATGTGATCGCGCTCCACGGCCTCGGGCACGTCCTGGTAGCTGATCCAGCGCCATCCGTGCGTGGCGATCTCATGCCCGGCGTCGCGCATCGCGCGGATGGTATCCGGCGTTCTCAGGACGGCCATGCCGACCGCGAAGCAGGTGAACGGCATGCGATATTTGTCGAACAGGCGCAGGATGCGCCAGACCCCGGCCCGAGCACCATATTCGTAGAAGGACTCGACGATGAAGTTGCGCCTGCCGTCCAGCGGCAGGGCGGCCGTCTCGGACAGGTGCGATTCCGAATGGGAGTCGCCGTGCAGAATGCAGTGCTCGCCGCCTTCTTCCACGTTCAGCACGAACTGAACGGCAATTCGCGCTCCGCCCGGCCAGGCGGCATGGGGCGGTTGGTCTGCGTACCCGATGAGGTCACGGGGATAGGGCTGGGCTGACACTGGCTTTCCTCGCAAGGATCGTTGGGCGGAATGGGATGGCGGCGCTGGCCCGGTTCAGGACCGGGCAGGCGAGGTCGCCGGGCAGCGGTTGACCGGATCGTGGGCGACCCAATCCCGATATCGCTCCAGCTGCTCTTTCAGGGGACGCGGCTGCCAGCCGAGATCTCGCATGCGGCTGACGTCGTAGGCGTTGTAGCGACCTCGGGTCAGCGACGGATCGGCCGTGACGTCGGCCTCGGCCGTCGTGGTCTCAACGTAGGAGAACCGGGGCTCCACCGAGCGAAAGGCCTCCAGCAGGTCCCGGATCGAGAGGTGCTGCCCGGAGGCGATATTGTAGACATCATGGGGAAGGCCGGGCTGAAGCAGGAGCCTGGTGAAGGCGAGGGCGATTTCCTCGGCGCTGATGATGTCCATCTTCGCGTCCAGCGCTGATGACGAGACCTTGAGTGTTCTTCCTTCCAGGACCGCTCGCATCATGCCGTAGGGTAGCGAAAGGGTCGTGCGCGCGCCCGTCGCCCGTTCCATCGGCCCGAAGACATCGGCGAAGCGGACGCGTAGCGTCTCGAAGCCGAACAGCTTTCCGTATCGTCTGACGAGGAGCTCGCTAGTATATTTGGAGACGGCATAGAGCTCCGGCGGGTCGAACGGGCCTTCTTCGCCCTGCGGCCCGGCAGGCGAGCGCTCGGAGGGCTCGCCATACACGCCGCCTGTGCTGACGTAGACGAACCGGCGCAGTCCGCTGTCGGCTTTGACGGCTTCCAGCAGCGAGACGGTCCCGTTGATGTTGACGTCGATGAAGACGCTCGGGTCGTCCCGCTCCAGTTGGGCCTGATGCGTGATCGCCGCCGCGTGGATGACCTCCTGCGGCCGATAGGTTTGGACCACATCGCGCATCAGCGCCTTGTCGCGGATATCGCCAAAGACATGCTCGACGCGATCCGCGTACGGCCGGAGGTGCTCCTGCGCCAGGTCGTCGCCCTTGTATTTGTCAAAGACGATGACCCGGGCTTCCGGTGCCGCGCTGAGATACTCCTTCGCGACATTGCTCACGATGAAGCCCGCGGCGCCGGTGATCAGAACGGTATTTGTCATGGTGTTGGACGCGGCCGGCATCGACTAGATCCTTGCCTCTCGTTCCGCTCTCTCGTGCCATCCGGTCATGCGATTGGCGGTGAAACAGTCGATGGCAGATGCGAGCAGCGCCTGCCGTCGCTCCGAGCCGGTGTCTCCGGCCAGACGGAGGGCAATCGCCTCGTCGAAGTCGACGATACCGCGTTGCGGTGCCTGGTCCTCGTTGAGGCCCTGTCGTGCCTTCGAGAAGTATTCAGTCGCAAGCTCGGGTTTCCCCAGGAGGGCTGCCATCCGGGCGGCGCTGAGTTCGAGCGACGTATTGGTCCAGTCACCGACGCCATCGGCGAGCAGAGCCTCGGTGAATGCGAGGAACGCCGAAGCGTACTTCACGTCGAGCATGTCCCAGATGGCGTGAGTGGCTCGGCCGACCGCGCCGTTGAACGCCCAGTCGCGCGGCTGGAGCAGCGGGAGGATGGCCATCAGCTCGTCTAGATACACGCGAGCATCGTCGAAGCGACCGAGCCGCGCATAGGCCTGCGCGGTCATCGCGGCTTCCACGATATGCACGGGGCTGCCGGCGCCTTCATGCATGGCGACGGCCATGGCCCAATGTTCCGCGACCGCGAGCCAATCGCCCTCGCGATACCATGCGAAGTTCGATTCCATTGAAATCTCGGGGTAGAGATCGCCGCCGCTCTTGGTGCCGGCATGCTCGTAGATCAGGTATTCCGGCCCCAGGCGCCACACCGTCTCCCGCGCCTTGACGCGCGTCTCGTCGGCACGATCCAGTTCGCCATTGGCAAGAAGCGCCATGGAGAGGCGCACCAGCGACTTGGCCTGCTCCTCGATCCAGCCCGTCTGCCTGTGCATGCGGGCCTGTTCCTCGAGCAGCTCGCAGGCGCGCGCAAAGCCTCCATACCGGTACATCAGCGTTTCCGCCGCGACCGACAGAGCCCTGGAGCGTCCGGAAAGGCTTTGCCAACCCTCGGATGCCGTCAGCATGGCGTCCAGATCTGCCTTGGACCACCAATCGTAGACATAGAGGGTGCGCGCGAAATCCTCCTCCGTTCCAAGCTCTCTGGCGATGCGCGTGGCCTTCTGGTTCGCGCCGAGCCAGCGCCCTTGGGTCACGCGTCCGCTGGCAATGCTGGCGATCTCAGGAGCTTCGAGCAGCTCGCCCCTTGCCCAGGCAATCCCGTCGCTCGATCCCGCAAGCCGCTCGAGGAGCGGGGAAAGCTGCGTCCGGCTCAGCCCTGCATCACAGAAGGCTAGGGCGATTTCGGAAAGCGGACCGGGATCCAATCGTCCGGTCTTGTCGTGCTCGAGCCACAAGGCGAGGTAGCGTTCGGCGTCTTCGCTGCGGTTGTTTTCCGCGTGGCTCTTGATCAGCTCGATCAGGATGTCCCATTGCTGGTCCGCGTCCGCGGCGAGTTCCAGACATCTGCTCAGATACCTGGCCACGAATTCCGCGGCGCCGATGCTCTTTGCCCATGTCGCGGCATCGGCCCACTGGCCGGCCGAAGCCGTGTCGGACGAGGCATCCGAGGCGACGGGGAGCGCCTCGACAGTCGGCAGCGTCAGCTTGAACGGACTCGTTTCAGCCTGCTCCCCGCCGGGGCTGGCGACTGCGTTGACGGAGGCCCGGGGGAACGAGCCCTTGATGCGGGCCAGCGAGGCCTCGTCTCCGGCATCGACCGTCGCCGCCACGAATACCCGCATGTCTGCGAGGAACGGGGAGAGGAAACTCAGGAGCTGAAGCGACGCTTCATCGCTCAGGTCCAGCCGGTGAAACAGGATGGCCAGCGGCCTGGCTTTGGAGGCATGGTCAAGGAGCTGGCGGACGGCGTCGAAGGTCCGGTAGCGCGCATGATGGGCGTTGAGCAGGGGCAGGCTCAAGTCCCGGCCGTTCACGAAATTGCCGAGCACGCGACGTTCGGTGTCGCCGAGACCGGCCACGTCGGCCGACAAGCCGCCGACCAAGGCCCGCCAAGGCCCAAACGGCTCGCCCGGGAAACCTTCAACGACGAAATAGCGCAGCTGCCCGCCCTCTATGGAGCTTGCGAACACTCGATCGAAGGTCGTTTCGCCAGATTGCCTGGTGTCGATGAGCAGCAGCCCGTTTTGGCCATGATGGAGCGGATTCCGGAAAAACGTCGGAAAGTCAGGACCGAGAAACGAGATATCGTTGTCCAAGCATCGGCTGCACATGCGCGTCAAAATCCTGATGGAAGTGAAGTTCGGAAGCTGTTGGGCTGAATGTAGCCGGCGCGGAGTCATCAGCGATAATATTATTTGCATAGGCCACATATCCGTTTTTCTGATATGTGGGACGGAGCGCCGCCTTCCTCCGGCGGAAAGGCCATTAGGCAGAGGCCGCGTTCTCGCCGCCGGGATTCGCGGGCACGGATGATCGAGGTTCGGGAAATTGCGCTTCAGCCTGACACAGCTCACTTACTTCGTGACGGCGGCCAACATTGGCAGCGTCAGTGCCGCGGCCAGAAGGCTCAGCATTTCCCAGCCTTCGATTTCGGCGGCTATCAGCCACCTGGAAGACCTGTTCGGCGCGGCATTGGTAACGCGCCACAACCGGCACGGGATTCGCCTGACGGCCGAGGGAAAGATCGTCTTCGAGCAGGCCCTTAAGCTGCTCGACCAGGCCCAGGACCTCGAGCAGTCTTTGGGCGTCGACCCGCGTTTCGTCGCGGGGAGGGTATCGCTAGGCTGCTTCGACCCGATCGCTTCCTACTATCTCCCGGCGCTGATGCGCCGGCTGACGTTGGAATTTCCCAAACTCGACGTTCAGTATTACTTGAAAGATCAGCCTGAGCTGCATCAGTCCTTGCTCAATAATGATCTGAATCTAGCGATCACATACGATACCGGCATGTGGGAGGACGTGTCGTCGATCACCCTCTGGCATGTCTCGCCCTTTGTCCTGCTTCCGAAGGGCCATAGGCTTTCGGGGCGGCCCGGCGTCAGTCTGGGCGACATCGTCGACGAAGACTACATCCTGATCGACTGGCCGGAGAGCAAGCAGTACCAGCTGTCCCTGTTTACGCGGACCGGGCGCGTGCCCCGCGTCACGCGGTACGCGGCCAATCTGGAGATGTTGCGGGGAATGGTCGCCCACGGACTTGGCGTCGCCATTTCCGTCACGCGGCCCGTCGGTGACATCAGCTACGATGGGGCGCCGCTTGTCTGCATTCCCATTCTGGATTCGGTGCCGCCCCAGCCCGTGGTGCTGTCGTTCGCGAAGAACCGATCCATGACCAGAGCGACCCAGGCCCTGCTCGAGTTCATCGTGAACTACTTCAAGACCGAAGCCTGATACCCGATCCGACGGTAGACGTTTTTGTGCCAGGGGGCGCTTCCTGGACGGCTGATCATCGGAGCTGCCGAGCAGCGCGAGGCCAGGGGAGGGGTTCCTGCTGACGTTTGACCGCGATCGGTCGACAACCAAGGTCGCCCGTAGAGGGGAGCCGGCGCGGGCCGCCAAAATCGCTTTGCTCGTCCGCAGCGTGGGCTTCTGATCCAGATGGAGGGCCCAGGCATGGTCCTCGGGGTGTCGAGCAAGGCCCTCGCGCCCTATAGCGGCCCCACATTGCCACGGGTGCCTCGGGCAGATCCGATGCGGTCCAGCAGCGCCCTCCTGTGGGCGGATTGGGACTAATTAGCGACGCCTTTTACTAAGAAGGGGCCGCCAAAGCCTCTTACGCTGCCCTGATCAAAAGGGAGGCATTCTGCCGAATGTATGCGCCTGGGACCTCATGAGAGCGCCGGAAGCGCCGCTCCGGAAAAGGACGAACCCTGCATCCGCAGAAAGCTTCTTGCCCGAATTGCTGTTGAACAGGCCGTTGCGAAGTTCCTCTTGTCACTACATCCAGCGCGCATGCCGTAGACAAGAACTACATTCAGAATAGGCGACTAAATGTCCATAAATATTGTCCAGGCCCTGAAGCAGGTCTCGACTGCGACAATTACTACGTTTTTGTTCCAGAAGGGGCTCAAGAATGTCTGGATACGGCGCGCCTCGCCGCTGCGTCCGGGCCAGGAGCGTCAAGTTGGTGCTGCTTTTACGCTGCGGTTCGTTCCGGCGCGGGAAGATCTGGCGACGGAAAGCATCTGGAGCGCGCCAATTTCAACCCGGGCCGCTGTTGAGGACATGCCTGCGGGCTGTATCGCGGTTGCGGATACCGGGGGCGTTACACATGCGGGCTCGTTCGGCGATATACTGTGCGCCCGGATGAAGGTGATCGGTGTTTCGGGTTTGGTGACCGATGGAGCGATCCGGGATCGCGATGCCATTGAGGAAATCGGATTCCCGGTGTGGTCCAATGGAGTGTCTTCATCTCCCTCGACGAGCGGACTGACCTTTGTAGACTGGCAGAGACCCATATCGTGCGGTGGTGTTGCTGTCTTTCCCGGCGATTACATCGTTGCCGACGGTGACGGCGCCGTTGTTGTGCCGCCTCGCTATGCGGAGCAGATCGCTGCATCGGGCCCTGACGAGGAGAGGCTGGATCTCTGGGTTCGGGAACAGGTCCTCAGCGGTGCTCGGCTGACAGACATCTATCCGCCGGATGAGGCCGTGCGCGAGCGGTTTAGAGCCTCCGCGACCCGAAACCGCTAGAGGGCGCCCCTCGCCACAGAAAGCACGATCGATCAAGGCCGAACCGATCGTGCGCACGAGGGGGCACCGGCCTGCGCCCGGCCAGATGCCGAGCAAAAAACCACAAAATTGGGAGTCTGTTATGGATCTGGGATTGGGTGGCAAGACTGCCCTCGTGCTTGGTGCCGGTGGCGGCCTTGGCGGCGCGATCGCAAAAACGCTGGCGGAAGAAGGTGCGCGGATTGCCGTCGCGGACATCAACCTGGATGCCGCCGAGAAGACGGCAGCCGACATTCGCGCCAAGGGTGGATCGGCCGCAGCCATCGAATGGGATCTCGCCGATCTCGCGAAAATAGCCCCCAATCTTGCCGAGATAGAAACGAAGTTGGGATCGGTTGATGTGCTTGTAAACATCACCGGCGGCCCGCCGCCCACGCTGGTTTCCGGCCAAAGCGTGGAGAACTGGCGGAAATACTTCGACAGCATGGTCCTGTCGGTCATCGCGATCACAGACGCCGTGCTGCCGAAGATGCGGGAAAACAAGTGGGGTCGCATCATCACGTCGACCTCGTCGGGCGTCATTGCTCCCATCGCCAATCTGGGCCTTTCCAACTCGCTGCGGATGTCGCTGCTGGGTTGGTCGAAGACCCTTGCCGGCGAGGTGGGCAAGGATGGCGTGACGGTCAACGTCATCCTGCCAGGCCGCGTCGCGACGCAGCGCATCACGTTCCTCGATGCGCAAAAGGCGGAGCGCGAAGGCAAGTCCATCGAGGAAGTTGCCGCAGCCAGCACGAGTTCGATTCCCCTCGGTCGCTACGGCGATCCGCAGGAATATGCGGATGTCGTGGCCTTCATGGCGAGCAGCCGCTCCTCCTATCTGACGGGCTCGGTCATCCGCGTGGATGGCGGCCTGATCGCCAGCGTGTGAGACAGGTTGAGGCACGTAATCGGCGTGCGAAGAGAGCGCCCCAATTGGCGCTCTCTAGCAGTGAGCGCTCCTTCGGCTGTCCATCTGGTCCTGAATGAGGGAGCCTGAGTTGCTGCGCCTCAGGGCGGGGCCTTCGTCGGCGGCGCTGTAGTCGAACAGCGGGGGGCGCGTTGGCTGGGTCCCAGCTTCAGCCCTCGCGAAAATCGTCAAAGCCGAGGCGTCGGTAGAGACGCTCCGCTCCGGAGGGATTGTCGGCTTCGACTTTCAGGCACAGTCGCTGCGAGCCTCTCCGTGTGAACACGTTCAGGATGTGCTGGAGCAGAGCCTCGCCCAGACCCTGTCGTCGCCGGCTGGCGTCGACGGCGAGGTTCTTGACGAAGCCGCTGGTCCAGCACTGGGCGAAGGCGATCACGCGTCCCGAAGAATCCAGCACCGGAAACACGAGTGCCGGATCGTATTCCGGATCATTAAGAAGCGCGTTCAGCCAGGACGGATACTCCGGCACCTCGCCGCCGCCCTGGGAGTAGGCGGATCGTAGCAGGCGATGCGAGGCTTCAGCCAGTTGCGGCGTGAACTCGACCAGCCGAGCCCCTTCCGGCCATTCAGGCAGATGCGCCGTGCCGGGTTCCAGCTTCTTGCAGAGATGGAGATAAGGCTTTGCGCTCATTCGAAAGATGTTTCTTTCATCGATAGGAGGGCTGCGCCGGGAGAGGGCAGGCTGCATGGCCGCGTCCCCGTGTAGCCGCACGACGTCATCGCTGGGAAGCGGAGAATGCTCCGCCTGGAGCCGGAGCGGCAGTTTCAGTGTGGGCGAGGGCCGGGGGGGGCGCATCCGTCGCCTCGCGCTGACAGGCGTCGACGAGGTCTCCGTCTCGAGCCGATTTTTCGCGACGGATGTGCCCTTTGGGAAGGTGATTTCGTCCGGATTTGTCCGAACATAGTTGTGCTCAGGATTCGCACATGAACACTGGGCAGCCTGAGGATATTTTATGCAAGTAATTGTATTTGCATGCTAATTTAATTCGCAGAAGTCATTCCAGCTTGACGGCCGCTGGCAAGCAGATAGCGTCTCGGCCGTAAGAGAAATGCCTATCGCCTTTGTGTCGGTCGAATGGCTTTCTCCCGCAAATAGCATCAGGTCGCAGTAACGGGCTTCATGGCGGTCGCCGCCGTGAGCAACGGCTTGGTGTGTCCTTTAGAGAGGAGCAGGCCGTTGTTGCTCGATATCCAGGGCGTGACCACCACCTTCCCGTCTGCATCGGGAACCGTCCGTGCGGTCAATGATGTCAGCTTCACGATCGATCGCGGTGAAGTGGTCGCCGTGGTCGGAGAATCGGGCTCCGGCAAGAGCGTCACGGCGCTGAGCGTGACGCGCCTCGTGCCGCAGCCGCCGGCGGTCATCGAAAAGGGCTCCGCTTTTCTCGACGGGGTCGACATTCTGGCGCTGCCGCCCGCCCAGTTGCGCAAGGTGCTCGGCAAGCGGATCGCGATGCTGTTCCAGAACGCCTATTCGGCGCTGCATCCAATGCGCAGGGTCGGCGACCAGCTGATCGAGACCATCCGGTTCCACCGCAACGTCTCCCGCTACGAGGCCGACAGGATCGGCCGGGCGATCCTGAGCGACATCGGCTTCGCCGATCCGGTGGGGCTGATGCGCTGCTATTCCTATCAGGTGAGCGCCGGCGACGCGCAGCGCGCCATGCTGGCGCTGGCATTGGCGGGCGAGCCGGACCTCCTGATCGCCGACGAGCCGACCTCGCTTCTGGACGCGGTCGCGCAGGACGAGATCCTGATCCAGCTGAAAGAGATCCAGTCCCGCACCGGCATGGCGGTCTGGCTGATCACCCATGATTTCGGCGTGGTCTCGCGTCTCGCCGATCGCGTGGTCGTCATGTATGCCGGCCGCGCCGTGGAAGTGGGGCCGGCGGCCGACCTGCTCGACAGGCCCTATCATCCCTATTCGCGGGGCCTGATCGCCTCCGTGCCCTCCGATGGCGGCCATGGCAGGCTGCGCCAGATCCCGGGCGAAATCCCGGATCTCACCGCGCTCCCGTCCGGATGCTCGTTCCGCCCGCGCTGCGACAAGGCTTCCGATCGCTGCGGGATCCAGCTCCCCGAAACCTATCCGGTAAGCCCAGAGCGAGCGGCGCGCTGCTGGCTCTATGCCGAGGCATAAGGCTGCGATGACAGAGACCCCCACGCTGGTGCGGCTGCGCCAGATCTGCTTCCGCGTCGGCAGCAAGGACATTCTCGAGGACATCGACCTCGAGATACGGGCCGGCGAAACCTTCGGGCTCGTCGGCCCCTCCGGTTCCGGCAAGTCGACCGTCGGCCGCATCATTCTGGGCCTGCTGCGCCAGACCTATGGCGAGGTCTTCTATGACGGCAAGAAGCTGGATTTCCGCTGGCAGGAATCCGGCGCGAAGCGCAGCGAAATCCAGATGATCTTCCAGAATCCGCTGGCCGCCTTCAATCCGCGCCGGCAGATCGGCGAGAGCCTGGAACTGCCGATACGCAATTTCGGCGTCACCCAGCGCGGCGAGATGCGCGATCGCATCGCTGAGACGCTGACCCAGGTCGGACTCGATCCGCGTTTCGCCATGCGTTACCCGCACGAGCTTTCCGGCGGCCAGTGCCAGCGCGCCGGCATCGCCCGCGCGCTGGTGTCCCGTCCGCGCTTCATCTTCCTCGACGAGCCGCTTTCGGCGCTCGATGTCTCGGTCCAGGCGCAGGTCGCCAACCTGCTCAAGGACCTGCAGGCCTCGCTGGGGCTGACCTACCTGTTCGTGGCGAACAATCTGCTCATGGGTCGCTACATGAGCGACCGCGTCGCAGTCCTGGACAAGGGCCGCGTCATCGAGAGCGGCGCGGTCGATCAGATCTTCGAGCAGCCCGAACATCCCTTCACGCGCCGTCTCATCAACGCCTCGCTCTCGGCGAGGCACCATTCCTCACATCCACTGTGACAACAGGAGCGTCACAACAATGTTGGGCAAGTCGCTACTCAGAACTGTCATGCTCGCCAGTGCGTTGCTGTTGTCGGCGGCGCCGGTGTCCCTGCTGCGCGCCGAGGAGCCGAAGCCCGGCGGAAGCCTCATCATCGGCGCCGAGACCGATATCGGCACGCGCGATCCCGCCGTGAGCGAATCCGGCGCGGCCGCCCGCGTCAACCAGCTGGTCTTCGAAGGGCTCGTCGCCCGCGACTACACGGTCGACACCAAGGGCGCGCCGCCGCCGATCATCCCCGTTCTCGCCACCAGCTGGGACGTCAGCGACGACGGGCTGCAATACACCTTTCACCTGCGCCCGGGCGTGAAGTTTCACGATGGCACGCCGTTCAACGCCGATGCGGTCGTGTTCAACGTCCGCCGCGTCTGGGATCCGAAGTTCGAGTTCTACAATTCGCGTGGCGCCGGCATTCCGCAGTTCCGCTATCTGTATCTGAAGGGCATCGAGGCCAAGGACGACGCGACTGTCGTCTTCACGCTGTCGCAGCGCAACGCCTTCTTCATCGACCAGCTGGCCGAAGGCGCGTCGCCGGGCCTGCCGACGATCGCCAGCCCGACCTCGATCAAGACCTACGGCAATGACGATGTCGGCAATCATCCGGCCGGGACGGGTCCGTTCAAGGTCACGGAGCAGGTCAAGGGCGAATACATCACGCTCGACAAGAACCCGGACTACTGGAACAAGCCTTACCCCTATCTCGACCAACTGATCTTCCGCCAGATTCCGGATTCGACGACGCGGGTGAACGCGCTTCGCGCCGGCGAGGTGGATCTGATCATCTCGGTTCCGCCTGACGACGTCGAACCCTTGAAGGGCGAAGGCTACACCGTCGCCATGGGGCCGCTGCCGCATATCTGGTACGTCGACTTCAACGCCAAGACCGGACCTTTCGCCAACCAGAAGGTGCGCCAGGCCGTCTCCATGGCGATCGACAAGGAGGGCATGGCCCGCGAGCTGCTGCGCGGCACCGCGAAGCCGTCCTTCTCCATGGTCTCCTCCTCGTCGCCCGCCTACGACCCGAACTGGAAGGAGCCCTATCCGTATGACCCCGTGAAGGCCAAGGCGCTGCTCGCCGAGGCGGGTTATCCGGACGGGTTCAAGACGGTCTACGAGGAATCCACCTCCGGTTCCGGCCAGATCATGCCGGTCCAGATGGCGGAATGGATCCAGCGCGACCTGCGCAAGATCGGCGTCGACGTCACGCTCCAGACCTATGAGTGGAACACCTATCTCGGCCGCTGGCTCAAGGGCCTCGAGGACAATGTCGGAATGAACCAGCAGTCGTGGGGATCGAATTCCGACTTCTGGCTGCAGGTTCCGCTGCAGAGCAAGTCCTGGGGCAATTCCGGCCACGTCAACGATGCCGAAGTCGACACCATGCTGACCGGCATGATCGGCGCCACGGACCAGAAGGCCCGCATCGACCTGGCCCGCAAGCTGGCCGAGCGCGACATGGAGCAGGCCTACCACCTGCCGGTGGTGAGCGACATGGGCGCCTATGCGATGGCGAGCAAGGTCAAGGGCTTCATCCGGGCGGCGGACTGGATCGAATCCTACAACACCATCTGGATCTCCGAGTAAGCGAGCGGGGCAGGCCGGATGGCCTGCCCTTTTTTCCGGATTGATCGACTTGTTTCTGGAAAGCGAGGCAGACGCATGCTCCGGTTCATCGCCAATCGGCTGATCGTCGTTCCCTTCATCCTCTTCGGCATGTCGCTGCTGGTCTTCTTCCTGATGCGGCTGATCCCGGGCGATGCGGCGGCGGTCCTGCTCGGACCTTATGCGATGCCCGAAGCCGTCGCCGAACTCCGGCGCGGCCTCGGCCTCGATCTGCCGGCGGTCCAGCAATACGGGATCTGGCTCAAGCACGTGATCGTCGGCGATTTCGGCCGCTCGATCTCGTTCAGCATGCCGGTGCTCGACGTCCTCGTGCCGCGGGCGCTGAACAGCCTGCTCCTGACGCTCGCCGCCTTCCTGATCGCCTCCGTCTTCGGCATCGGGCTCGGCGTGCTCGCCGCCGTGAAGCAGAACAGCCGGATCGACAAGATCTCGGTGACCGGCTCGCTGCTTTTGGCCAATGCGCCGCCCTTTTGGCTGGGCTTTCTGCTCGCGATCTATTTCGCCCTGCATCTGAAGCTGCTGCCATCCTCAGGAATGACGGTGATCGGCAGGCCGTCCGGTCCGCTGGTGATCCTCAGCCACTTGATCCTGCCGGCGGTGACGGCGGCGCTCATTCCGCTCGCGGTCATCCTCCGGCTCACCCGCGCCGCCATGATCGACATCCTGAAGCAGCAATATGTGACGGCGGCCCGCGCCCGCGGCTTTTCCGAATGGCGCGTGATCACCGGCTATGCCCTGCGCAACGCCATGCCCGGCATCGTCAACATCTGCGGCCTGCAGCTCGGCTATCTCTTCGGCACTGCGCTGTTCAGCGAAGTGGTCTTCAACTGGCCGGGCATCGGCCAGCTCATGTACAACTCGATCATTTCCCGCGACGTGCCGGTGATCCAGGCCGTCGTGCTGTGCGTCGGCGCCTTGTTCGTCCTCGTCAATTTCATCTCCGACATCACCCAGGCAGCGTTGGACCCGCGCGTGCGCGCCTAGCCGCGCCCGAGCCGTCCGCATCCGACAGGAGACCTCCATGACAGACGCCGCCGTCGACACGGCCGATGTTGTCCCGCAGGCGCAAGGCGCCACGCATCAGTCGCAGGCGGTTCTCGCCTGGAGAACCTTTACCAGGGACCGCATCGCCACGATCAGCCTCGTCATGATCGCGATCGTCTCGCTGGTCGCGATCCTGGCGCCCTGGATCGCGCCCTATGATCCCTACAGCGCCGGCGACCAGGTGCGGCGCTTGCTGCCACCCTTCTCCGAAGGCCATCTCCTCGGAACGGACGGGCAGGGCCGCGATATATTGAGCCGGCTGATCTGGGGCGGCCGCGTCTCGCTGCCGATCGGCATTTTGCCGCCGCTGGCGACGGCGATCGTGGCGCTGACGCTCGGCATCACGGCCGGCTTCTTCGGCGGGCGCGTCGCCGCCATCATCATGCGGCCGCTCGACGTGCTCTTCGCCTTCCCGATGGTGCTTCTGGCCGTCGCGGTATCGGCGGTGCTCGGGCCGGGCGTCGTCAACATCATGCTGTCGATGTCGATCGTGATGATCCCGTACTTCACGCGGGTCGTCTATATCGAGGCGGCGTCCATCCGGAACCGCGACTATATCGACGCGGCGCGTGTCGCCGGCAGCTCGACGGGGCAGATCCTGTTCCAGGAGGTCCTGCCCAACGTGCTGGCGCCGGTGCTCACCTATGCCACCACGGCCATCGGTTCGATGATCGTCTTTGCCTCCGGGCTGTCCTTCCTCGGGCTCGGCGTGCAGCCGCCGATCTCGGACTGGGGCATCATGTCGTCGGACGGGCTGAAGGTGCTGGGCGGCAGCCCGCATGTGGCCACCATACCCGGCATCATCATCGTCATCGTCGCGCTCTCCTTCAACTTCGTCGGCGACGGCATCCGCGATGCTATGGACCCGCGCCAGCGCACCATCATGAAGCGCTGACCCATGCACGCGCCACTCCGGCGGCGGGACGATAGATGGGCCGTCCTGACCGCCGTCAGCATCACCTTCAGCCTGACGATCCTCAACGTCACCATCGTCAACGTGGCGATGGCCGATATCCGTCAGGCGCTCGGCGCGACGATGGAATCGCTGCAATGGATGACGACGGTCTATCTGATGATCTTCGCCAGCCTGCTGGTGGCCGGCGGTTTCATCGCCGACCGCCTGGGCCCGGCCTTGCTGTTCATGATCGGCACGGCGGTGTTCGTCGCGGCCTCGCTGGTCGGCGGGCTCGCGGAGAGCATCGGCTGGCTGATGATCGGCCGGATCGGGCAGGGCATCGGCGCGGCGCTGGCGGTGCCGACGTCACTGACGCTGATCAAGCAGAGCTTCCCCCACGGTCCCGAGCAGGCGCGCGCCATCAGTCTCTGGATCGGTTGCTCCAGCCTGTCGCTGGCGGTCGGGATGTATCTCGGCGGCGCGCTGGTGGAATGGCTCGGCTGGCAGAGCATCTTCTTCCTCAACCTGCCGGTCGGGCTCGCCGCGCTTCTGCTCGGGCGAGCCCTGTGGCGGGACCAATTGGCCGGCCCCCGGGACCGCATCTCGGAGCTCAGGCAGCTGGACGTGCCGGGGCTGGTGCTCTCGATCGTCGCGCTGGCCACCCTGACCTGGACCTGCATCGAACTGGGGGCAGGGCTGGCGAGCCGTACCTTCCTCGTCTCGCTCGGCGCCTTCCTCGCCGCCGCCACGGCCTTCCTGCTCGTCGAGCGCCGCAGCGCCAACCCGCTGATGCCCCTGACGCTGATCCGGCAATCCGACGTCTGGCGTGGCTGCCTGTCCGGCATCCTCGTCAGCTTCTGCTTCTACGGCCTGCTGTTCTTCCTCGGCGTGTTCTTCCAGTTCCAGCTCGGTTATTCGCCCAGCCAGACCGGTCTCGCCTTCCTGCCGATGACCGGCACCACCGTCTTCGGAAACATGATCGGCGGGCAGCTGACGGTCACCCAGGGGCCGCATCGCACCATTTCGATCGGCGCCGCGATGGGCCTGTCGGGGACCCTTGCCTCGATCCCGGGCCTGAGCGAAGGCGTCGCCATTTACGCCTGCCTGGCCCTGATCGGCCTCGGCGTGGCGATCGCGGTGCCGGCCATGACCTTCCTGGTGGTGCGCCGCACGGGCTCCGGCATGGCGAGCCTCGTATCCGGGCTGCTGAACACCACGCGCCAGATCGGCGCCGTGCTCGGCATCGGCCTCTTCGGCGCCTTAGCCAATCTCTACCAGGGGCATCTCGACGATGCGTTTCCGATCGTCCTCGGCATGTCGGGATTGGCCTTCGCCGTCTGCCTGATCATCAACGCCGAGCCGCTTGCGAAAATCAGGATCCGTTAGTTCCCCCAAACCCGGCCTGGCCCGTGAGGAGTGACCATGAAGAGACCGGCATTCGATATGACCGTCGAAGCAATGCAGGCGCTGGCCCGCCTGTTCGAGATCAACCTCGAAGGCCTCGACGAGGCCGCGCTGACGGAGCAACTCCGGGGCGGCTTCGAGGGGCTGGCCGACCTGCGCAAGATCGAGACGGACGGCGTCGAGCCCTTCGTGGTCTTCCCGATCGATCGGGTGCAGGCATGAGCGCGGCGCTGTCCGACGAGCAGCTGGCCTTCCTGCCGCTCGGCGAGCTCGCCGCCCGGATCTCCGATGGCGAGGTGACTTCCGTTCGGGTGACGGAGCTCATGCTGTCGCGGATCGCCGCCCACAATCCGCAGCTGAACTGCTACATCACCGTCTGCACCGAGGCCGCGCTGGCGCAGGCGAGGGCGATGGACGCCTTGCGCGCCGAGGGCATTCGCCTCGGTCCGCTGCACGGCGTGCCGATCGCGATCAAGGACAACATGGAAACCGCCGGCGTGCGCACGACCGGCGGTTCCCCGCTCTATGCCGACCATGTTCCCGAGCGCGATTCCACCGTGGTCGAACGGCTCCGCCGCGCCG
Source organism: Kaistia sp. 32K (assembly GCF_016629525.1). Lineage (GTDB taxonomy): Bacteria > Pseudomonadota > Alphaproteobacteria > Rhizobiales > Kaistiaceae > Kaistia. The sequence continues at coordinate 2,815,093 of NZ_AP024269.1, read as the reverse complement.
GCGCAGTGATCCTCGGCAAGCTCAACATGTACGAACTGGCCTTTGGCGGCGTGCATCCGGATTTCGGCGAGACCCGCAATCCCTGGAACCTCGAGCGGTCCTGCGGCGCTTCCAGCAGCGGCTCCGGCTCGGCCGTCGCGGCGGGCCTCGCCTATGCGGCGCTCGGCTCCGATACCGGCGGCTCGATCCGGTTGCCGGCCGCCGCCTGCGGCATCGTGGGCCTCAAGGCGACCTATGGCGTGGTCAGCCGGGCAGGGGTGCTGCCGGCCGGCTATAGCCTCGATCATGTCGGCCCGATGACCCGCACGGTGACTGATGCCGCGATCCTGATGCAGGTGCTGGCCGGGCCCGATCCGCGCGATCCCGCCGGCAGCGAGCGGCCCGCGTCCGACTATCTCTCTGGCATCGAGCTCGGCATCGACGGCCTGCGCATCGGCGTCCCGCGCCGGCAGGCGAACGAGCGCATCGGGCAGGAGATGCTCGCCGCCTTCCATGCAAGCCTCAACCTGCTGCGGCGGGCGGGCGCCCGCCTGGTCGAGATCGAGCTTCCCGATCATCTGGCCTCGCGCAGCCTGATGTGGGCGATCGCCGCCTCGGAGCTTGCCGAAGGGCATAGTGACTCTCTGCGCGAGCGCCCGAACGATTATTCGCCGCGGGTTCGCGGCCTGATCACCCAGGGCGCCTTCCTGCCCGCGACCGAATACATCCACGCCCAGCGCGTCCGCCAGACGATCGCGCGGAGCTATGCCGAAATCATGCAGAGCGTCGATCTGATCGCGATGCCGGTCGTGCCCTTCCCGGCCTGGCGGGTGGGCGATGAGGACGTCACCTATGACAACGTCACGGAAAACCTGATGAGCGGCATGACGCGCTATTGTCCGCCGTTCAATATCACAGGCCAGCCGGCGATCGCCCTGCCGGCGGGCTTCGATTCCGTCGGCCTGCCGCTCTCGTTCCAGATTGCCGGGCGCCTGCACGAGGACGCGCTGGTGCTGCGCGCCGCGCGGGCGTTCGAAAGGCTGGCTGGTCCGCATCCCAATCCGGTCCTGCCGCCCGTCGCCGCCTGAGCCGAAGTACCAAAAGAAAAGCCCTGCGGAGGAGGCTCTCCGCAGGGCTATTGGTTTCGCTTACCGGCCGCTGGATGGCGCGACCGACAGCCTGCCGGAGAGGCTAGGCCGCCGCGATCTCGTTCGCGCCGGTGATCAGGCGGATCACTTCTTCCGGTGTGGTCGTCGCCGTCTTTCGGCTGCCGGCGACGCGGCCGCGCCGCATGATCCAGACCGTCTCGCAGAGCTCGAACACCTGCCGCAGATTATGGCTGATGATCAGAACCGCCATGCCCTGTTCCTTCAGCCGCTTGATGATGTCCTCGACATGCTTCGTCTCCTGCACACCGAGGGCCGCCGTCGGCTCGTCCATGATGACGAGGCGCGAGCCCCAGCCGACGGCGCGGGCGATCGCCACCGTCTGGCGCTGGCCGCCCGAGAGGTTGAGCACGGCGTCGCCGAGGCGAGGGATGTGAACGCCGGTTCTCGCCAGCAGCTCTACCGCCTTCTTCTTCATCCGGTCGTGCGCCAGCAGGCTCAGCGGGCCGAGGCGAAGCCTGAATTCTTCTCGTCCCAGAAACAAATTGGAGGCCACGTCGAGGTGATCGGCCAGCGCGAGGTTCTGATAGACGGTCTCGATCCCGACCTTCCGCGCATCGACCGGCGACGCGAACTGGCAGTCCTGCCCGTCGAACCGGAGGGTTCCGCTGTCGGGCCGGATCGCGCCGGTGAGCGCCCGGACCAGGGTCGACTTGCCGGCGCCATTGTCGCCGACGAGGGCGACGTGCTCGCCGGGGCGGATGGAGAAGTTGACCCCGTCAAGGGCGGCGACGCCGCCATAGTGCTTGCTGATCCCCCGTGCATCGAGAAGCAATTCATCCGCGCCGGGCTTGGCGCCATGACCTTCACGCACGCTTGTCTGAAGCTCCATAACCAACCTCCCTTAAGACCGGCTGAAGCGGCGCACGCGGAGCACATCCAGCCCGACCGCGACGAGAATGACGATGCCGAGCGTCATCAACTGGATGAAGGGCGAGATCTGCAGAAGGTCCATGCCGTTCCGGATGGTCGCCATCAGCACGGCACCGAGCAGGGCGCCCCAGATGCTGCCGCGACCGCCGAACAGCGACGTGCCGCCGAGGACGACCGCCGCGATCGCATCGAGCTCGAGGCCCTGGGCGATTGTGCCGCCGGAACTGTCGAGGCGACCGATCAGGACGATCGCGGCGAGACCCGAGCTCAGGCCGCCGATGAAGAAGGCCGCCATCTTGTACGGGGTGACGCGAATGCCGGCGAGGCGGGCGGCGTCCTCGTTGCTGCCGATGGCATAGATGTAGCGCCCGAGCTTCGTGTGCTTGAGGACGAACGCCATGATCACGAAGTAGGCCAGCATGATGATGACCGGCACGGGAACGAACCCGATTTCGCCGCGGCCGAGGAAGGCGATCGCATCCGGCATGGGCGAGGAATCGAAACCGCCGGTCAGCTGCAGCCCCAGTCCACGCCAGAGCGAGAGGCCGGCCAGCGTGACGATGAAGGCGGGCAGGCGGAACACCGCCACGAGGAAGCCGTTGAACAGGCCGACCGCGCCGCCGATTGAGATGGCGAGCCCGATCGCCAGATAGGGATCAAGCCCGGTTGAGACCATCAGCATGCCGACGACGGCGCCGGCAAGTGCGGTGACCGACGCCGTCGCGAGGTCGATCTGACCCGTCAGGATGACGAATGTCTGTCCGCCGGCCAGGATGGCGACGACGGCGGTCTGGACCAAGATCGTGAGAAGGTTGTCCGACGTAAGGAAATACGGCGAGGCGAAGCTGAGCAGCGCAACGACCAGAACCACGCCGCAGCCCGCACCGAGCCAATCCATTTTCAGCAGGCGATTGATGCTGAGGGCGAACGCAGGCTTCTGCGTCTGACCGCGCGTGTGAACGGCAGTATTCATGATACGACCCTAATCCTGAAGTGAAGGTGATCAGTTGGGGCCGGCGCGTGCGCCGGCCCGTCCGTCGGCCGCTCAGAGCGAGCCGAGGTGGTTATCCTGAACGTACTTCTCCAGGTTTTCCGGGACGACCACGGCGTGGCCGGTGTCGATGCGCTCCTCGATCTTCTCGCCGCGAGCGGCCTTGATCGCCGCGGTGACGCCCTTGAAGCCCTGCAGATAGAGCAGCTGGGCGATATCGGCCTGGACCCAGCCGAGCTTCATCTGCTTGAGCGCGTCCGGAGCGCCGTCGAAACCGACGACCTTGATGTCGCCGGCCTTCTTGCGGGCGGCCTTCAGCGCGGCGATCGAGCCCATCGTGCCGCCGTCCCAGGCGTTCGCGATGACCGTGACTTCCGGATGCGCGCGCAGCAGGGCCTCGACGCCGTTCTGCGCTTCGGTCTGGTCCCACTTCGTCTGGACTTCGTAGACCGTGGCGTTGGGCTTCAGCTCCTTGAGCGTGTTCACGAAGCCATCGCGACGATCGCGGCCCGTCGACTGGGCGACGGAGCCGTTGACCAGGATCAGGCTGCCCTTGTCGTCGATGTTCTCCGAGACCCATTTGGCCTGAGCCTTGGCGGCGGCCAGATTGTCGGTCGCCACGAAGCTGGTGACATCGGCGCCATAGATCGCGGTATCGATCGCGACGACCGGGATCTTGCGTTCGAGCGCCTTCTTGACGGCAGGGGTCACGCCGGACGAGTCAGCCGGCGCGATCGCCAGCGCGTTCACCTTGCGATTGATCATGTTCTCGATGGTGGCCAGCTGGCCACCAAGATCGTTGGCAGCCGATGGGCCGACGGTGATCAGCTCGACGCCCGCCTCCTTCGCGGCGTCAGCGGCGCCCTTGTTGATCAGAATCCAACCCTGGTTGGTCGCCGACTTGGTGACATATCCGACCGTCAGATCGGCCGCGAAGGCGGCCGTTGACGAGGCCAGCGCAACGGCAGCGGCAATCGAAATCCGCTGCAGGTAGTTGGCAAGCCTAGGGTGCGCTCCAGTTCCCATTCGATCCTCCCGAAAATGGAATTCGCCGGTCGTGGCGCGTCCGATTTTCAGGGCCCTCTCAGCCAATCGAACGTCCATCAGCCAGCATGGATTAGCGGACAATGGACCTGTATGTCAACGTGGACATACGCTGTTGTCTGAAGCTAACGGCAAAGATCGCTGTCTTTCCTGGGCCGGAATGGCGTTCATGGCTCGGCCGGGAATCGCGGCGAAATTGTTCGAATGCCTAACATTATCGGTGATTTAGGGGCCTGTCTCATGGACCCCGTCCCGGGGCGAGGGAAGGGGCTGGCCTCTCAACAGATTCTGTCGGGGTGATCAAAATGACTACGTTGACATACGGCGTTCGGGACCCTAGCTTGGCGTTAACGGCTCGGATGCGGGCCAAGGCTTGGGAGGGTTGTCCGTTCCATCGCGGCTTTTGCCGATGGATCTAGGGGCGAACTCCGTTTCTGGAACTGTGGGAGGCACAGGATGAGCGTGGCGCAGGTATGGGATCCGTTTGACGAGGCGTTCATCCAGGATCCGTGGCCGGCCTACCGCAGATTGCGCGAGGAATATCCGGTCTACTTCAATGAGGAGCGGAACTTTTACGCGCTGTCTCGCTATGATGATGTCGTCGAGGCCAATCGTGACTGGCAGACCTACAGCAGCGCGGAAGGTGTCGATCTCGACAATACCGGCAGCATCTTTTTCGGGGACGGCAACATCGTCGAATCCGATCCGCCCTCGCACGACATGCTGCGTTCGGTCCTCAAGGATCATCTGACGCCCACCTTCATCCGCAATCAGGAAGAGGACGTCATCCGCCGCGTCGATGGGCTGGTCGAGGAGCTGCGCGACCAGCGGCACGTCGATTTCGCGACGGCTTTCGCCACCCGGCTTCCGCTCGGCGTCATCAACGATCTCCTCGGCGTCGATCCGGACAATCGCGATTGGGTCTACCAGCGTTTCCTGGACATGTTCGTCCGTGAATCCGGCAGCGAAGCGATCCCGGAATCCGCGCTCCAGGCGGCGCGCGAAGTTCGCGGCATGCTGGCCGACGAGCTGGCGCTGCGCCGCAAGACACCGCGCGGGGATCTGCTGACCACGATTTCGCAGGGTGAGATCGACGGGCGGCCCCTGACCGAGCTCGAGCAGGTCGGCATGAGCACTCTGGTCATCGCCGCCGGCATCTCGACCACGAAGAACCTTCTGACCAACATCTTCTGGTATCTGGCGCAAGATCCCGATCTGCGGGCCGAGGTGCAGGCCGCCAGCGCCGCGCCGGTGAACGCGATCGAGGAATTCCTCCGCTATGACGGGCCGATCCAGAATTCGACCCGCGTTTCGACCCGCGACGTCGAGCTGCACGGCACGCATATTCCGAAGGGCTCGCGCGTGACGCTCGTCTATGGCTCGGCCAATCGGGATGCCAACCGCTTCGACGATCCCGACCGTATCGATATCGGCCGCAGGATCGGCAAGCACATGGCGTTCGGAGGCGGCATCCATCTCTGCATCGGCGCGCCGCTCGCTCGCCTCGAGGCGAAGGTCGTGCTGCAGCGGGCGCTGCCGAGCTTCGGCGCGTTCCGTCTCGCCGGAAAGCCGGAGCGGACCCTCAAGATGAACGAGCGCGGTTTCGAGACCCTGCCGCTCGAATTCGATCCCGCCTGACGCGTGGGACTTTGGGAGCGCACAATGTCCAATCCCATTGACGAGGGAGGTTCGCGCCGGAGCGTCGCCGTTGTCGGATCGGGCCCTGCCGGTTGCTACCTGGCCCAGTTCGTCCGCAAGGCCGCCCCCGACGTCGAGATCGTGGTCTTCGATCGGCTGCCCGTGCCCTATGGGCTCGTCCGATATGGCGTCGCGGCGGACCATCAGGGCACCAAGGCGGTGACCCGGCAGTTCGACCGGCAATTCGAGCGCGAGGACGTGGTCTTCGCCGGAAATATCGAGATCGGCCGCGATCTTTCGCTCGAGGAACTCCGGTCGCGCTTCGACGTCGTCGTCCTGGCGACCGGTCTCTACGAGGACCGTCCGCTTGGCTTCGCCGGAGACGATCATCCGAGCATCTACGGCGCCGGCAAGGTCACGCGGCTGCTGAACGCGCATCCGGGCGAGGCCGCGCGCTCCGTCCACCTCGGAGGCTCGTGCGTCATTGTCGGCAACGGCAATGTCGCGATCGATGTCCTGCGGTTGCTGGTTCGGCCCGAGAGCGGCTTCGTCGATACCGACATCGATGACGAGGCCCGGGCCCATCTGGTTTCCGCGCCGCTTCGGCATGTGGACATCGTCGGCCGGTCGCCGGCCGGCAGTGCCCGCTTCGACACGTCGTTGATCCGCGAATTCCAGGCGATCGAGGGCGTCCGCTTCGAAGTGCGCGATCTCGACGACGCGGACGGCGGATCGGAAGGCGCGAACGGTAAGCTGGAGGCTCTCCGGCAACTGTCGGCGCAGTCGGGGGCGCAAGACGCGACCGTCACGGTCACCTTCCATTTCGGCTGGGCGCCGCTCGGCGTCAACCTCGAGGGCGATACCCTGCGCGGGATCCGCTTCGGCGGCAGCGACGGCAAGGGAGGCCGCCTGGAGCTCGAGGCCGACAGCGTCATCACCGCCATCGGCTTCAAGCCGCGGCAGGCGGTCTCCGGCGATCAGGGTTTCGCCTTGCCGGATGTCGCCGATCCGGAGACCGGGCGGATCGAGGCAGGGCTCTACTGCACCGGATGGTTCCGGCGCGGGCCGACCGGCACGATCCCGGAAAACCGCAACGATGCACGGTCGGTCGCCGCGGCGGTCGTTGCCGAGCTTGCGACGAGCGCTGAGGCGGCCAAGGGGGGATTTGCGCGACTGCCGGACGCCGTCATCGGCAAGGCGATTTCCTTCGAGGGCTGGCAGGCGATCGACGCCTTCGAGAAGACCGCCGCGCCGCCGAACCGGCGCCGTCGCAAGATCCGTGAACACGAAAAGCTCGTCGAGATCGCGCTGAAGCAGCGCCTTGACCTGCCAGAGGGAGGCTAGTCCATGAAATTCGTCGTCATTTTTGGTACCGAGTCCGGCACCGCCGAGTTCGTCGCGAACGATGTCGCCGACAAGCTCGCCGCCGAGCACGAGGTATCGATTTCCGATCTGGCCCAGGTTTCGCCGGCGGCGTTCGATCGGGACAGCTTCTACGTTCTGGTCTGCTCAACCTATGGTGAGGGCGATGCGCCGGCTTCCGCCGTTCCGTTCCTTCGCACGATGAGCGCGGAAGCGCCCGATCTCACGGACATCCGGTTCGCAGCCTTCGGCATGGGCGACAGCAGCTACAAGGAAACCTACTGCCAGGGCTGCCTGGTCGTGTCGGATCTGCTCGAGAAGCACGGCGCGACGCGGGTCGGCGACTATGGCCGCCACGATGCCTCCGGCCGCGATCATCCCAGCGACCTTGCCATCGAATGGATCGACACCATCCTGCCGATCGCCCTGGCCGGAAGCGACCTTCTTCAATCGGATGCTGCCTAGGCCGTCCGGCGCGTCCTCGCCGGCGGCTGCCGACCATCAGAACGACGAGGGGCACCTGCCGGCGATGTCCTGCGACGCCGCATCCTGGCGCCCCCTTAGTGGAAACGGATCCAATATCATGACCCAGGCCAATACGAAGCCGCCTCACATTCTCTATGCGGAGTTTACCGCCGTCGCCGGCAAGGAAGACGTCGTGAAGGGCTTGCTGGCGAAGTTCACGGAAGACGTTCGGAGCGAGCCGGGCAATATCGACTTCACCTGCTACACGCACCGCGAGAAGCCGAGCCGGTTCTTCGTCTGCGAGATCTACCGCGATCGCGCTGCCTTCGAAGCCCATATCGCGACGCCGCACTGCGCCGAGTTCAACGTCCGGGTCGCCCCGTACATCGTCGAGCCGCGAACGGAGCTCACCTTCCTCGATCCCCTGACCGCGCCCGAAGATGGCGTCGAGCCGTAAGCGACAGAGCCATGCAAAAACTACTCGTACTGCAGTCGCTCTGGGCGATGGAGCGTCGCCATACGGACGGTTTCGAGCCGTCGATCGAAGAGAACATCCGGAAGATCGCCGAAGCGGGCTTTGACGGCATCAACTCGCATTGGGTCGACCGGGACGTCGCCAGGCGGGCAACCGCGACGATGGCGGGGACCGGCATGCAGGTGGAAGGCATCTGCTTCCCGAAGACGGTCGACGAATTGAAGCCGGTGCTGGAAATCTGCACCGAATTTCCGGTGCTGCATCTGAACATCCAGGCGGACAGCCGGACCCGGAGCCTCGGCGAGGCCGCGGCCCTTGTCGAGGGATGGATGGATCTCGCCAGCGAGGTCGATTTCGCGGTCTATTTCGAGACGCATCGGGACCGGCTGACGATGGATCTCGACTTCACGCTCGACCTGCTCGCGCGGGTTCCGGAAATGCGGCTGATCGCGGATCTCTCGCACTATCTGGTCGCGCGGGAGTTCGCCTTTCCGGTCTCGCAGGAAAACCATGCCATGATGCAGAAGATCATGGATCATGCCGGCGCCTATCACGGCCGCGTCGCCTCGCACGAGCAGATCCAGGTCGAGATCTCCTTCCCGCATCATCGCATGTGGCTCGACCTGTTCTGCCACTGGTGGCGCTACGGGTTTGACAACTGGAGACGCAAGGCCGCTCCCACGGCTGCGCTGGCCTTCTGTTGCGAGCTCGGGCCGAAGCCGTATGCCATCACCGGTCGCGACGGAAACGACACGACCGACCGATGGAACGAGGCCCTGGACCTCATGGCGCTGGTGCGCGAGCTCTGGTCCGCGCAGGCCTCGAACGCCGCCTGAGGCGATCGTCGTCGGTCACGAGGCGGGCAGGGGGCGACAAAGAGATGAGACGGCGAGGGGCAACCTCGCCGTCATCCTTTTTCCGGCTCAGGCGAGGGAAGCATCCTTCACCCGGAATGGTCCGGGGATTTCGCCCGAACCCCGGACGATCAGATGCGTGTCGAGCATCTGCCCGGTCGGCTCCGGATTCTCCCCGTTCATGCGCCGCAGAAGCAGCTCTCCGGCGGTCCTGCCGATCAGCGTGGGATCCTGCGCGATGACGGTCAGGCCGGGCTCAATCAGGTCGGCGCCGTCGAACCCGTCGAAACCGACGATGGCGATCTCCTTGCGCTTGCCGCGGGCAAACACGGCGCGCATCGCCGGCGCGCAGAGCGCGTTCTGCGCGACGAAGAGGGCGGTGATGCCGGCGTCGGCGGCCAGGAGATTTTCCGTCGCCTGTTGCACGGCGGCGGCGTCGGCAAAGCCCTGCAGTATGATCCTGGGATCCCGTTCGATTTCGGCGGCGGCGAGCGCGTCCTCATAGCCGGCGAGGCGGAGCTGGGACGACGCGACGGTCGGCCAGTCGCCGATGAAGCCAATTCGCCGGTGGCCGTGGCGGATCAGGTGATCGACGCCGAGCCTGGCTCCCTTCCGGTTCTCGGAGACGACGAAATCGACGTTCAGATAGGCTGGGGGACGGTCGATGATGACGACATGGGTTCCCGCCGCGATCTCGGAGAGCAGGTAGCCCTGGTCATGGCTTGCCGGCATGATGACGAAGCCGTCGACGCGACGCTTCGAAAAGGCGTGCACGGCGGCTTTTTCCCGATCCGCTTCTTCATCGGTCGACGCCAGGAACACGGCGATGCCCGTCTCGCGGAAGACGTCCTCGACGGCCCGGTGGACGGCGGCGGAGAACGGGTTAGAGATGTCGACGAGGATGACGCCGACGGCCGACGAATTGACGCCGGCGCGGAGCTGGCTGGCCGCCAGATTGTGTCGATAGTTGAGGCGCTGGATCGCTTCGTTCACGCGGCGCGAGATCGTCTCGGAGATGTACTTCTCTTTGTTGATGACCCGCGAGACGGTCTTGATGCTGACGTCCGCCAGGGCCGCGACGTCGCGCATCGTTGCCCGCTGCAAAGGCTTCTCGGCCGTCGCCTGTTCCTGTTTTCTGACCCGTCCTGCCATTTTCTTCGCACTTTCCAGACTAAGGGCTAAGCGGCTCTAGCGTGATCCGTTGCCAGGGGCACGATGTCGTCGATCCATTCCAGGGCGGCGTCGCTCGCGTCGTCCCGCCCGGAAGCGTCGTGCCGGCCATAGGGACCGACACGCCTGGCGCCGCGATCCTCGAGGCGCTCCGCCACAACCTCGCTGCCGCGCCCATAGGTTTCCCCGTAGCTGCTGTCGCCCATGCCGAAAACGGCGAAGCGGATGCCTGTCAGGTCGGGCGTCTCGCTCGCCAGTGCCGCGAGGAAGGGGCGGGCGCTGAGCGGAGGATCCCCCTCGCCATAGGTGGAACAGACTAGCACGTAGAAATCGGCGGGGTCGAAGTCAGAGAGCGAGTACTCGGCCAGATCGTGAACCGAAACATCGAACGAAGAACTCAGCTTGGCTTCCAGCTCACCCGATACGAATTCGGCGGTTCCGGATTCCGTGCCGAAGAGAATTACCAGCCGCATTGACGCGATTCTTTCCACCTCTTGCCGCTTCACCCTAACATGCAAAGTGAGCCGGCCCAGTCCATGAGGCTTGCCGAAACCCGGGTCGCCGTGTCTCATCCTTCCCGCCCTTCGAGCCGGAATGTTTGGATGATTGGTAAAGTTCGGAAGGGTCGCTGTCAACGTAGTCATATCGCCACGTCAGTCCGGAAATCGTCGAATGAAAGGGCGTCTAACTAGGCTCGCGTGCCAATTTGACAACGTGAGACACCTCTCTCAACGACACTCCCGCTCTGCAGGCTCATGAGGCCGACCCGCGACGGAGCCGGCCTCATGACGGTTTCGATGGTCAGCCTACGTGTTCCAGGTTGCGGATATCGGTGAGTAGGCCCGCTCCCCGCGGGTGCCAGTCGAGCCGCACCTGGGTGCGCGTGCTGAAAGCCGACATGTCCTTGCTCGCGAACGCCGCGAGCCAGCCGAAGTGTTCGGCGGCCGCATCTGCCGGGATCGATTGCACCGGCACGCCCAGGGTCGCGCCGATCGCCTCGGCGATCTCGCGGAACGGGATCGCCGCCTCGGCGGTCGCGTGATAGCGCGCGCCGGCCTCCCGCCGCTCCAGCGCCAGCCGGAAGAGCCGCGCCGTATCGGAGAGATGCGCGGCCGACCAGGCATTCGCGCCGTCGCTGACATAGGCGGAGACGCCCTTCTTGCGGGCGAGTTCGATCACGTCCGTCACGAGGCCCTGCTTGCGGCGGTCGTGGATCTGCGACAGGCGCAGGACCGAGACGTTGACGCCGCGCTCCGACAGCGCCCGTCCCGCCAGTTCCGAGGCGACGCGCGGGTTCGGCGAGTCCGGATTGAAGAAGTCCTCCGTCGCGGGCTCGCCCGGCTTCGCCGTGCCCATCGCCGTGGCGGAGGTGATCACCAGCGGCCGGTCCGAGCCAGCGAGCGCCGATCCCAGCGCCTCGATGGCGCGCCGGTCCTTCTGGCAGTTCTCGATGAAATTCTCGAAATTGTGGTCGAAGGCGGTGTGGATCACGCCATCGCAGGCCGCCGCGCCGCTTCTCAGGCTTTCCAGATCCTCGATATCGCCACGATGGGTCTCGGCGCCCATGGCCGCGAGCCTAGTGGCACCCGCGTCCGAGCGCGTGAGGCCGAGGACCTGGTGGCCGTTCGTGATCAGTTCGGGGACGATCTTCGAGCCGATGAAGCCGGTCGATCCAGTAAGGAAAACACGCATCCTGAATTCTCCATTGCAGATGCGATCCTGTTTTTCCTATCCTGTTATCCAGTAAAAGTAGTGACCTTTTCCTATTATAATGACTAACAGGCTCGGGATGACCGATACCCCCCGGAATGCGCTAGGCGACTACCTGCGGGACCGTCGCACCCGGCTCGATCCCGCCGCCTTCGGCTTCTCGGCACAGCGTCGCCGGACACCGGGCCTGCGGCGCGAGGAGGTGGCGCAGCGGGCCAATATCAGCCCGACCTGGTACACCTGGCTGGAGCAGGGCAGGGGTGGCGCGCCGTCGCCGGACGTCCTGAACCGCATCGCGGGCGGGCTGATGCTCACCGAAGCGGAGCGCGAGCACCTGTTCATGCTGGCGCTCGGCCGGCCGCCCGAGGTGCGGTACAAGGCGGCCGATACCGTCACGCCGCGCCTGCAACGGCTGCTCGACGCGATGGAGACCAGCCCGGCGATCATCAAGACGGCGACGTGGGACGTGGTTGCCTGGAACCGCGCGGCGGCGCTGGTCCTGACGGATTATGGCAAGCTGCCGCCGCGCGAACGCAACATCCTGCGCCTCGTCTTCGGCAATTCGCGCGTGCGCGGCGCCCAGCAGGATTGGGACGATATCGCGCAGTTCGTCGTCAGCGCCTTCCGGGCGGATGCGGCGCGCGCCGGCGCGATATCGGAGGTCACGCAACTCGTCAGGGAGCTGTGCGCGACCAGTCCGGAGTTCGAGGCGTTGTGGAGCGACAATGACGTGCGCTTCCATGGCGAAGGCACCAAGCGCCTTCGCCACCCGGTTCTGGGGGCGATCGAGCTCGAATATTCGGGCTTCGCCGTCGATGGCCGGCCGGATCTCGGCATGATCGTCTACAACCCGGTCGATCCCGCCGACGCCGCCCGCATCCGGTCGCTGCTGCGTTCGCCGGAGCCGCCGCAGCAGGCCTGAGCTTCGCGCCGGGAGGCCGTTGGGGGAGGGGTGCCCCCAACGGCCTCCTGCGTCCGCCTTGCCGCATTCGCCGGGGATCAGGAGCGAGAGCGAACCGGCCGTGAATTTGGCCTCATGTCAGCCCGAGGATCAGGCTTATCAGGAGCAATATCAGCACGATCGGCAGGATGAGCAGGACGATGTTCAGGGTCCATTTCATGACGTAATAGGCTCGCCTGTTCGTTGATTTGAGGGATCGGAACCGAGCCAATACGGGCGCCAGTTCGGCGAAGATCCGGTTGGCCAGGCCGCGATGATCTTCCGGCGTATTGGGGACAATCGAGGCCTGCGTCAGCCGGTGGTAGACGAGATTGAATAGCGCGCCGACAGGGTTCAGCGGCCGGCGGATGTCGCACATCAGGATCAGGCGATCCGAGTCCGTGTCGTTGCGGACATAGTGCAGGTAGGTCTCGTCGAACAGGAGGATCTCGCCGTCGCGCCAGCTCAAGTTTTGTCCGTCGACGTTAATAAAGCAGGCGTCCGAATTGGGCGTGGCGAGGCCGAGATGGCAGCGCAGCGATACGGCGAGGGGATCCGCGTGTCGCGTGAGCTGCGAGCGGCCCGGGAGCAGGGCGAACATGGCGCCGTGCAAACCGGGCACCGTCGCCAGGATTTCAACCGTCCTCGGGCAGAGCCGTCGCGCGGAATGGTGCGTGTAGCCGTACCAGTTGAGATAGAAGCGGCTCCAGCCATACTTGAAGAACGTGCGGAAGCCGACATCGTAGGAGCCGGCCGTGCCGGGACGCTTGGTGGCGTCGAAATAACTCTGGCGCACAAGCTGGAGCCCCTCGTCCCGGATCGTCTGCCAGTTCTGCCGCAGGCGCTCGATTTCCGGGAACTCGGCCGGATCGAGGATGGCCTTCGATCCGTGAGCACGCGTGGTCATGTAGAGCACGCAATTGAACGGGGCGAAGATGGGCCACCCCTTGCGGAAGTACTCGGACAGGCTTTGGTAGCGAGCTTCGCCCCGGAACCGGTAGACGTAGACGACGCTCGCGGCAGCGAACATGAGAATGATCGCAAGAACTTCCATATTTCTTCCTCGGTAGGCCCCCTCGGGCCACCGTGGAGATGGACGGTTGCGGCAGCATTGCGCGGCCGGGCGTCGGGCGCGTTCCGCGCAGGAAGTTCTGGGTATCGATGCACCCCACCCGCCGCTGACGCTCTGCCGTCTGCGCCGCGCGATCGCGTTGATACGCGGGAGGCAAGCCCGAGGGCTTCCTCCCGCGATCGTTCAGCGCGAACGGCCGCTCTCAACCGATGATGGCCTTGGGCTCGAGGAAGGCTTCCAGGCCGAAGACGCCGTATTCGCGGCCGAAGCCGGACTGCTTGAAGCCGCCGAACGGCGCCAGCGGATCATGCAGCTCGTTGTTGACGCAGACGCGGCCGGCGTCGATCTGGCCCGCCACCCGGTAGGCTCGCGCCTTGTCGGCCGAGGTGACATAGGAGCAGAGGCCATAGGCGGTGTCGTTGGCGATGGCGATCGCGTCGGCTTCGTCGGCATAGGGAATGATGCTGAGCACTGGGCCGAAGATCTCTTCCTGCGCGATGCGCATCGAGTTCTTCACGTTGGTGAAGACGGTCGGCTTGACGAAATTGCCCTGCCCCAGGCCTTCCGGCTTGCCTTCGCCGCCCGCGAGCAGCGTGGCGCCTTCTTCCAGGCCGATACGGATATAGTCCTCGACCCGCTCGAACTGCTTGCGGCTGACCATCGGGCCGACATTGACGGTCGGGTCCTTCGGGTCGCCCACCTTGACGACGTTCTCGAGCGTCGCCCTTGCGATGGCGTTGACCTCGTCCAGCCGCTCCGCCGGCACCAGCCGGCGCGTGGCGGCCGCGCAGGCCTGGCCGCTGTTGAGGTAGGCGGCGAAGATCGCCTGCGGGATCGCCTCGGCGAAATCGGCGTCGTCCAGGATGATGTTGGGCGACTTGCCGCCCAGCTCCAGCGTGACGCGCTTCATCGTGTCCGCCGCGCCCTTGGCGATGATCTTGCCGACGCCGGTCGAGCCGGTGAAGGTGATCTTGTTGACGTCCGGGTTGCGCGTCAGCTCGGCGCCCACCACGTCGCCCATGCCGTTGACGATGTTGACGACCCCCTTGGGCAGGCCGGCGTCATGCAGGCATTCCATCATCACTTGCGTCTGCTGCGCGCTGAGCTCGCTCGGCTTGATGACCACGGTGCAGCCGGCGCCGAGGGCGGAGGCGAGCTTCGTGCAAATGAAGCCGTTGCTCATGTTCCAGGGGATGACCACGGCGACAACGCCGACCGGCTGCAGCCGCGTCCTCGCCCGGCCGGTCCGCGGCTCGAAATCGAAATCGCGCAGCACGCCGGCCATTTCCTTGAAGTCGTCGATGCTGGCCGGCATGATCATCGAGCAGAAGCCGGTGGTGCCGCCATATTCGTCGACCATCACGTCGATCAGGTCCTGCTTGCGGCGGGAGAGAGCGGCGTGGATCTTTTCCAGCCATTCGATGCGCTCTGCCTTGCCCGTCTGCGAGAAGGTCTTGAGCGCTTCCTTGGCCGCGGTGATGGCGCGCTGCGTATCGACCGCGTCGCCGAGCGCCACCTCCGCCACCTTGGCGTTGGTCACGGGGTTGAAGAGATCGAGCGTCGCCGTGCCGTGCGGGGCAACGAACTCGCCGTCGATGTAGAATTTGTCGAGCTTTTTCATGGGGATCGTCCGCAACAGGATTGGGTCAGGCGTTCGGCATGAAGCCGGTCTTGCCCTCGAAGGCGACGGATTGGGCCAGCGCTTTCTGCGCCTCCAGCGTCTTCAGACTGTCGCTGTAGGCCTTCTGCAGCGTGGCGAAGGTGTCGACGCCCAGCGCGGTGCGGAGCGGCGGTTCAGCCTGCTGCGTGAGCTCGTAGATGGCGTCGGCGATCTTCACCGGATCGCCGGCGGTGTTCGCCTCGCCATGCTCCTCGATGTAGCGGCGCACCGCGCCGACGGCCGAGTTGCGATAGGCGTCGGTCTCCTGCGTCCAGCGGATATTGGCCTGGAAGTTGGTCTTCATCGAGCCGGGCTCGATGATCAGCGTGTGGATGCCGAATTCGGCGATTTCCTGCGCTGTCGCCTCGGCGAAGCCTTCGAGCCCGAACTTGGCGGCGTGGTACATGGCGCCGCTGGCGAAGCCGACGCGGCCGCCGACGCTGGTGATGTAGACGATCCGGCCGCTCTTCTTCGCGCGAAGGGCGGGCAGGAAGGCACGGGTGACATTGATCGGGCCGACGAGGTTCAGGTCGAGCTGCTGCTTGACCTCGGCGTCGCTCAGCTCCTCCATCGCGCCGATCACCGCGCCGCCGGCATTGTTGATGATGACGTCGACATCGGCATGGCGGGCGGCGACGTCGCGGATCTGGGCGGGGTCGGTGACATCGAGCCGCTCGACCACGAGGCGGTCGCCGAATTCGCGAGCGAGCTCCGCCATGGCGTCGGTACGCAGCACGGCGGCGACTACCGTATGACTCTTCGCCAGGATGGCCCGGGCGAGCTCCAGGCCGAGGCCGCCAGAGGCGCCGGTCAGGAAGTATTTCTGTGCAGACATGTCGTCATCCCCACTGCGTATGGATCCAGGATGAACGGTACATGGGGCCTGCCAGCACGCCCTGCCTGCCCAGACTGACAAGTTATTTGCCCGATCCGACTTGTTTGGCGGAAATGTCGGATTGGGCATATTGTCGGCGAAATCGACGGGCGGCATGTTCGATCGCAGCCCCGGTTTGGAAAGTCCAATGGTCAAAGCTCTCTGCCAGCAACTCGCCGCTTCCGCCCTCGGCATCGCCACCGGCGAAGGCGATTTTCCGACCGAAATTCCGAACCTCTCGCTCCATCGTCAGCATGGAACGAACGGGCCGATGCCCTGCGTCTATCCGCGAGGCCTGATCGTGCCGTTGGGCGGCAAGAAGCAGGCCGTCTATGGCGACCAGATTGTCGACTACGAGATGGGCAGCACGCTGCTGGTGACCCTCGACATGCCCGTCATGTCGCAGATCCTGGAAGCCAGCGCGCGATCGCCGTCGCTGATCCTGTTCCTGAAGCTGGACGCGGCGCGGCTGGTGGAAGCCGCGCAGGAAATCGAGGGGACGCCGGCCGCCGATGATTGCGTTCCGCCGCTGTCGCTGGCGCCCGCCGATCCCGGCCTGGTCGAGGCGCTGATCCGCCTCTTGGCGCTCTCGCGCGAGCCGCAGCTGCAGCGGTCGCTTGCCGCGCTGATCGAGAAGGAGATCGCCTTGCGGCTGGTCAGCGGCGCGCATGGACCGGTGCTGCGCCGCCAGCTCATCGTGGGGTCGCCGAAGCAGAAGATCGCCAACGCTATGCGCTGGCTGCGAGACAATTTCGTCGAAAGGTCCGCGATCGACAGCCTCGCGGCGCGGGTCGGCATGAGCCCGACCAGCTTCCGCCAGCATTTCCGCGAGGTCGCCGGCACCAGCCCGCTGCAATACCAGAAGCAGCTTCGCCTGCAGGCGGCGCGCCAGCTCATGCTGAATACGGGCGCCAGCGCCACCACGGCGTCGGACAAGGTCGGCTATGTGAGCCCGTCACAGTTCAGCCGCGAATACAAGCGGCTCTTCGGCTCAGCCCCGCTCGACGATGTGATGCGCCACAAGCGCTGAGGGTGTTCGTAAAAAAAATCTCCGGCGGCGCGATCCGTTTCCGCCCGCCGGATCGTCTTGGCTGTGTCTGGACTGAAAGGAGACACGCCATGTCCAACGAACCCGTCATCCTGATCAACCTGCTCAAAGTTGAACCCGGCAAGCAGGAGGCGCTGCTCGCGCTTCTGAAGCAGAGCACCGACACGGTCATCCGCACGCTCAAGGGCTGGAAGACGACCCGGCTGATCGCCGCGAAGGACGGCGCCGGCGTCGTCATCTACTCCGAATGGGAAAGCCCCGCGGCGATCGAGGCGATGCGCAATGACCCGCGCATGAAGGCCTACTTCCCGAAGATCGCCGCGATCGCGAGCTTGGATTCGGTTCTGGGCTCGGCGGTGTTGAGCGAAACCGTCTGAACGCGCTCCCCTTGCCCGCATCGGCGGGCGAGGGGAGACCGCGGCGCGAAACGCCGCGCATTGCCAAACACCATTCGCCGTGCCGGTCGCAACCGGCCGATCTGTCGCGTATCCTGATCGAGTTCGGTGCCCGGTCCCAGCCGGGCGCGCGGCAGCGTCACAGGCCCCAATCCATGGGTTCCGATTCATGAGCACCGACGCAGATATCGACGCATTCGAGGATCGCCTGACGGCGTTGCGGCCGCGCCTCCACCGCTATTGCGCGCGCATGACCGGATCGGCGATCCATGGCGAGGACGTCCTGCAGGACGCGCTGGTCAAGGCGCTTCAGGCGCGGGCCGAGGGCGCCGAGGTCGACAATCTCGAGGGCTGGCTGTTCCGCATCGCCCACAATGCCAGCCTCGACTTTCTGCGTGGGCGGGCGCGGAGCAACGTCGTCCCGCTCACCGAGGACGTCGAGGCGGCGCCGATCCCCGAGGCGGATATCGTCGCGATCGGCTTCCGGACGTTCCTGCTTCTGCCGGAGCTGCAGCGCTGCGCGGTAATCCTGAAGGACGTTCTGGGGCACTCGGTCGAGGAGATCGCCGGCATCGCCGCCTGCTCGCCGGCGGCGGCCAAATCGGCGCTTCAGCGCGGCCGCGTGGCGCTGCGCTTGCTCGCCGACGCGCCGGAGGACACCCGGTTGCCGCTGATGTCCGATCCCGACCGGCGGAGGCTCGCTGCCTATGTCGAGCTATTCCGCAGCGGCGATTTCGACGCCATCCGCGCCATGCTCGCCGACGACGTGAAGCTCGATCTGGTGAACCGGCTGCGGCGGGAAGGCCGCGACAGCGTCAATATCTATTTCACCCGCTATTCCGAAATCCCGAAATGGCGCTTTGCCCTCGGCGCGGTGGAGGGAAGGCCGGCCATGCTGGTCTTCGACAGCACCGGCCCGATGGAAAAGCCGGCGCATTTTGTCCTGGTCGACTGGTCGGACGGCAAGATCGCCGCGATCCGCGATTTCGTGTTCGCGCCCTATGTGCTCGAGTCCATCGACTGGGTGCGGCTCGGCTAGGGGATTTCGCGAAAGAGGCGCTTGCAGTTCGGCCGGATGTCGATTTTCGAAAGTCCCGTTCGTCGTTCCGATGTGAGGCTGAGACAGCCGTTTCAAACAAGGATGCAGACGATGCGCGTGATGGTTTTCGTGAAGGCTACCGAGGACAGCGAAAAGGGAACGCTTCCCTCGGCGGAATTGTTCGAGGCGATGGGCAAGTACAACGAGGAGCTGATAAAGGCCGGCATCCTGCGTTCCGCCGACGGCCTCAAGCCCTCGTCGGCGGGCAAGCGCGTCGCCTTCGACGGTCCCAGCCGCTCGGTCATTGATGGACCCTTCACCGAGACGCGCGAGCTGGTCGCCGGCTACTGGCTCTGGGAGGTCAAGGACATGGACGAGGCGGTCGCCTGGGTGAAGCGTTGCCCCAATCCGATGCTCGGCCCGAGCGAGATCGAAATCCGGCCGCTCTACGAGATGTCGGACTTTCAGTGACGCCGCGACTGCGTCTTCCCATCGCATGATGAGACATAGGCTGGAGCGCCGCTTCCTTGAAGCGGGGCTCTAGCCCGTCGCGTCGCGACCGCGGTAGCCGAGCGCCCGCAGGATGAGGTCGACCAGCGTGTGAAGGTAAGCCTCGTCGGCCGGCTGTCGCGTCACGACGAGGCGCCAGTAGATCATGGAGCCGACCAGATCGGCGGCGAGATCGAGATCGATGTCGGCGGCGAGTTCGCCGCGCGCGATGGCCTGGCGGAACACCACCTTGGCCTTGTCCCGGCGGGCGACCTGCAGGGTCGCGCGGACGGCGTCGGCGAGCTCGGGATTGCGCGGCATCTCGGCGTGCAGATCGGGGAGGATCAGGCCGATCGTCCGGTGGCGCAGCACCCGGCGCAGCTGCCGCAGCAGGAGATGGAGGTCGCGCCGGAGATCGCCGCTATCGGGCGCCTCAATCAGCTCGGTTCCGATCCGCGTCATCACATCGGACACCATGGCCAGCTTGGAAGGCCAGCGGCGGTAGAGCGCGGCCTTGCCGACGCCGGCCCGCTTGGCGATCGCCTCCATGCTCAGCGCCGCATATCCGGTCGTCGCCCATTCCTCGAACAGCGCCCGCTCGATCGCTTCCGTCTTCGCGACCTGCATCACGGCCGCGCCGCTCGGCGTGCGCCGTGGCGGAGCAGGGTCCTCTTCGTCGGAACGGTTGCGTATCATCGTCGTCAATCCTATATGTACGGAACGGTATCGTTCTATCGTTTCCATGCAGGAGTAGTCGATGACGACGAACAAGACAACCGAACTGTCGAGCTTTTCCGACATGCTGCAGCGGGCGCTCGGACCGCTGCTGGACCCGGCAGCCGGCGATTTCGTGGAGATGATGGCGCCCGATGGCGTGATGGAGTTTCCCTATGCGCCGGCCGGCTATGTCCGCCGGATCGAAGGGCGCGAGGCGCTGGCCGCTTATCTCGGACGGTTCGTCGACATCCTCGCCATCGACCGGATGACCGACCCGACGGTCCATTTCACGCGCGACGCGGATGTCGTGATCCTGGAATTCGGCTGCGAGGGGCTCGGCCTGAAGACGGGCCAGCCCTATGACCAGCGCTACATTTCGGTGATCACGCTCAAGGACGGCCGGATCGCGCGCTATCGCGACTACTGGAACCCGCTTGTTGTCATCGACGCCGTCGGCGGCCTCGACGCGCTGAACGCGGCGCTCGGGAGGCAGTGATGGCGAACATCCTCCTGACCGGCGGCACCGGCAAGACCGGCCGCCGCATCGCGCCCCGCCTCGCCGAGGCCGGCCATGATGTCCGCCTGGCCTCGCGCCGCGGCGCCGACGCCCGGGCTTTGCGCGGCATCCGTTTCGACTGGAACGATCCGTCGACCTTCGACGCGGCGCTGGCGAACCGCGAGGCGGTCTATCTGGTGGCGCCGACCGATGCGCCGGAATCGCTGCGGGCCATGCAGCCCTTCCTCGATCGTGCGCTGGCGATCGGGATCCGGCGCTACGTGCTGCTCAGCGCCTCGTCGCTCCCGAAGAGAGGCCCGATGATGGGGGCTGTGCACGCCTATCTGGAGGAGCACGCGCCGGAATGGGCGGTGCTGCGTCCGACCTGGTTCATGCAGAATTTCTCCGAGCAGCAACATCTGCCGACGATCCGCGACGAACGGGCGATCTTCTCGGCGACGGGAGAGGGGCGGGTGCCCTTCATCGACGTCGAGGATATCGCCGCCGTGGCGGTCGAAGCCCTGACGCGCGACGTGTCCTTCAACCGGGACCTCGTCCTGACCGGACCGCGCGCGCTGAGCTATGGCGACGTTGCCGAGATCGTCGGAGCCGCGATCGGAGCGGGCGTGCGGCACGTCAATCTCAGCGAAGGCGCGCTGGTCGAGCGCTTCGGCGCGGCCGGCATGCATCCGGACTATGCCGCGATCCTCGCCGGCATGGACATTTGGATCGCGTCCGGCGCCGAGGATCGGCTGTCGCCCGATGTCGAAGCCGTGACGGGCAGGCCGCCGAACGACTTTGTCGCCTATGCCGGGCGCGTGCGCGACGCCTGGCTTTGACGGGCGACAATTCGGGCGCGAAGGGCGCCCGAATTGTCTTTTCCATAGCGCGCGCCGGATCAGGGGCGCGCTCCGGCGAACCGGCTCAGAGCTTGTCCAGGCCGTATTCGCGCAGGATTTCTTCCGTGTGCTCGCCGACCAGCGGCGCCGGGCGTTCCACCGTGGCCGGCGTCTTGCTGAACTTGACCGCCGGCGCGACGACCTTGACCGTTCCCGCCTTCGGGTGCTCGTAGCTCGTGATGGCGTTCATGTGCTGGACCTGAGGGTCTTCCGCCACACGCAGATGCGTCTTCACTTCGCCGCACCAGATGTCGGCCGCGAGCAGGGCCTCGATCAGGTCGTGCGTGGTCCAGGTCTTGGTGAGCGCCGCGAGCTTGCCCCAGATCTCGTCGCGCTGGTCGAACAGCGTCTTCGGATCGTCATAGGCGAGCAGGCTTTCGTCGCCGAGGATGCCGACGAACGTCTTGTAGGGGCTCATCGCGACGGTGACCCAGCCATCCTTCGTCGGATAGACGCCGAAGGGCGCGTCCATGCCGGGGTGGCCGATGCCGGAATTCGGGCGCTGGAAATCCTTGTTGAAGTTCATGGCCATCAGCATTTCCTGGCCCTGATGCGCGAGCAGGGCGGAGAGGAGATCGACCTTGATCTCCTGACCCTCGCCGGAGCGCTCGCGCCACAGCAGCGCGCTCAGGATGCCGTAGACCATGTTCATCGCGCCGATCTGGTCGGCGAAGCCGGATCCGACCGGGACGGGCGGGCCGTCGGCGCGGCCCGTGGCGGCGGCGATGCCGGTCAGGCCCTGCAGCAGCATGTCCTGGCCGGGACGCGTCACATACGGTCCGCTATCGCCATAGCCTGAACCGGAGCAGTAGATGATGCGCGGGTTGATGCGGGCGAGATCCGCATAACCGAAGCCGAGGCGGTCCAGCACGCCGGGGCGGAAGTTCTGTACGACCACGTCGGCGGTCTCGACGATCTTGTAGATGATCTCCTTGGCGCGCGGATCCTTCAGGTCGAGCGCGAGGGACCGCTTGTTGCGGTTCCAGGCGAGGAAATTCGGGCTTTCCGATCCGCCGACCCACTGGTTGTTGAAGGTGAGGCTGCGGAACAGGTCGCCCTTTCCGGGGCGCTCGACCTTGATCACGTTCGCGCCGAGATCGGCCAGCAGCTGAGTCGCGAAAGGCCCCTGCAGCAGATGGCTGAAGTCGAGGACGGTAATGTTGTCCAATGCCTTTTGTGTCATTTCCATATCTCCCAACTAGGCAAGCGGACCACGCGCGATGCTGCGCGCGTGCTTCCATCGTATTTCGATCTGATCGAGGGCGGCGCCATGGTCGAACTCGCCGGCGAGCGTCTGCCGGACGATGCCGGAGGCGGCGTTCTGGAAGGCGATGTAGCCGTCGAAGCGCGGCCGGACCCAGGCCGTCGAGGCCGTCTCGAGCGTATCGAGATAGAACCGGCCGGCGGCTGCGTTCACCTCTGGATCCGCCCAAGCGGCCAGTGCCGAGGGCTGCCCGTCATGGCGCGGAATGAAGGTGCTTTGCGTCGGCTCTCGCATCAGCCAGCGCAGATGATCGAGCAGCTTGTCGTTGGGAGCGCAGCGCTTCGTCAGCGCGATACCGGTCCCGCCCAGTACGCTGCCGCGGCGACCCTGGCCGGCATGCGGGGCCTCGCCGAAGGCGAGCTGGAATGGACGCTGCCCCGGCGTGCTGTAGGTGACATAGCCGTAGATCAGCGGAATGTAGCCGAGGCGGTCCTCCCGGCTCATCGTCTCCAGAAGCTGGATCGGGTTGAGCAGGACCAGCGACTTGTCGAGATGCGCGTAGAGCGACTGGAGAATGCCCAGCGCCTCCAGCCCCGTCGACTGGTCGATCAGACTGTCCTGGCCGGGCTCTGCGCCAAGCGACAGGCACAGCGAATAGAACGAGAGCAGGGCGTGTGGCCCGCCGAGCGACAGGCCTACCTTGCCGGTCTCGGCCAGCGCCAGCACATCGGCCCAGCTATCGGGACGGTTCGGGCAGAGATCCGGCCGGCGCACGGAGACCTGTGTCGCCACGTCGAGCGGCAGTGCATAGGCGTGGCCCTGCCAGATATAGCTCTCCATGGCGGGGCCGATGGATTGCTTCTTCCATTGCTCGATCTCGTCGCTGGAGAACACCTCCTCCAGCGGCAGCAGGCGGTCATAGGCGGCCGCCTCGCCGAGATGGGGGTGGTCGAGGACGAGCAGGTCGTGCGCGTCGGCCAGATCCTTGATCGGATGCGACTCGAAGCCTTCGAGCGGCTGCTTCCGCCAGTCGATCAGAGCGGATCCGGTCGCTTTCCGGACATCGTCAGCGGCCGCGGCCAGCGCGTTGTAGCCCCGGGGGTGATCCCAGGTCAGGCCCTTGAAAAGCGTCATGCTCCGATCCGCTGCGTCGTCTTGGCGTCGAAGAAATGGAGCTTGTCCGGGTTGAGGCGGATGCCGACCGGCTCGCCGATCCTGCGGCCTTCTTCCGGCGCGACGCGGACATTGACCAAGGCGCTGCCGAGCTGGACGCAGACCATCGTGCAATCGCCGAGGAGCTCGGATGCGTAGACGATGCCCCGCAGTTCCGACGCGTCGTGGGCGCAAAGCGCGATGTCCTCCGGCCGCTGGCCGAGGATGACCTTGCCGGATGCGGGCGGGAACGACAGGGCGACATGGCCGTTCGGGTGCGAGAAGCGGTTGTCGGCGATCTCGCCCTCGATCAGGTTCATCGGCGGCGAGCCGATGAAGCCGGCGACGAAGGTGTTCGCGGGCTTGGAGTAGATCGTTGCCGGCGTGCCTTCCTGCTGGAGCTTGCCGCCCTGCATGATGGCGATCCGGTCGGCAAGCGTCATCGCCTCGACCTGGTCGTGCGTGACATAGATGGTGGTCGTCGCCAGCTCCTTCTGCAGATGCTTGAGCTGGGCGCGCATGACCGTCCGGAGCTTGGCGTCGAGATTGGAGAGCGGCTCGTCCATCAGGAACAGCTTCGGCGTCCGCACGAGGGCGCGGGCGAGGGCGACGCGCTGGCGCTGGCCGCCGGAAAGCGCCGACGGCTTGCGGTCGAGAAGGGCATTCAGCTCGACCCGCTCGGCCGCCTGCTGCACCATCTTCGTGCGTTCGGCCCGGCCGACGCCTCGGATCTTCAGCGGATAGGCGATGTTCTCCGCCACCGACATGTGCGGGTAGAGGCCGTAGTTCTGGAACACCATCGCCAGATCGCGATCGCGCGGATGAACGCCGTTCACGAGCCTGCCGTCGATCCGGATGTCGCCCGAGGTCGGCTCTTCCAGGCCGGCGATCATGCGCATGGTCGTCGTCTTGCCGCAGCCCGACGAGCCCAGCAGCACGAGGAATTCACCGTCCGCGATATCGAGGGAGAGATCGCTGACGCCGGTAAACGTGCCCCATTGTTTGTTCAGGTTTGCGAGCGTTACTGTCGCCATGATGAATTTCCTCCAAGAAGACCCGTCTCGACGGGCATCGAAAACCGTGCCGGCCTGACGTTCGACCTTCGGGGGAACGGGCGCCGCGAATGGTGTTGCGCCGCCTGATTCCCAGTCCTACTCGCCCTTGATCAGCAGGCCGCCGTCGACCCGGACGATGGTGCCCGTGATGAAGGACGACTGCGGCGACGCCAGAAACAGAACCGCCTCCGCCACTTCTTCCGGCTGCCCGAAGCGTCCCAGCGGATGCGCCTGGTTCCAGGTCCGGATCAGCTCTTCCGGATGGGCGTGCTCCTTAAAGATCTTCTCGTTGAGCGGCGTCATGATCGTGCCGGGGGCCACCGCGTTGACGCGGATGCCGTGCGGCGCCAGATCCAGCGCGGCCTGCTGGGTCAGCGAGTTGATCCCGCCCTTGGCGGCGGCGTAGGCGGCCCATCCTGCGAAGCCGGTCAGGGCCTGCACCGAGGACACCGAGACGACCGCGCCGGCGCCGCGCGCCTTCATCTCCGGAACGCAGAGCCGCATGAAACGCCAGACGCTGGTCAAGTTGGTCGAAAGGACCGTGTTCCAGCTGTCCTCGTCGATTTCGTCGACAGCGCCGCCGATGGCGCGCGCGGCGTTGTTGACCAGGATGTCGATGCCGCCGAAGGCTTCCTTGGCTGTTTCCACCGTGCTGGCGACATCGGCCATGACATTGACGTCGCATCGGACGAAACGTGCCTGGCCGCCGGCGGCGACGATGTCCGCTTCGACGGCGCGGCCCGCCGCCTCGTCGATATCGGCGATCACGATGGACGCGCCGGCGCCCGAAAGGGCCTTGGCGCAGGCGCGGCCGATGCCCATGCCGGCGCCGGTGATGATCGCTGTCTTGTCAGCAAGCAGGAGTGGCATCAAATCCCCCGAAAGTCAGGTGCGCGCTTGTCCAGAAAGGCATCGATGCCTTCCTGGGCGTCGTCGGTTTGGTAAAGGCGGAAGAGGTATTCCTGCTCCAGCGACTGGGCGACGGGCAGGGCGGCGTCGCCGCCCTGACGGATCAGCCGCTTCATCAGGACCTGGGCCTGCGGCGCGCATTTGAGCATGCCGCGGGCGCGCTGCAGGACGACGTCGAACAGGGCCTCGCTGTCGCAGATCTCGACCGCGATACCGAGCTGGTGGGCGCGTTCGCCGGAGATGCGCCAGGCGCCCAGCATGATGTCGGAGGCGACGTAGCGTCCGACCGCGCGGGTCAGGCGCTGCGTGCCGCCGCCGCCGGGCGACAGGCCGAGCAGCCCCTCCGGCAATCCGAGGCGCGCGCTGCGCGAGCAGATGATGGTGTCGCAGCAAAGCGCGATCTCGAACCCGCCGCCGAGCGCATAGCCGTCGATCGCCGCGATCACGGGCTTGGACAGCGCTTCCAGCCGGTCGAAGACCTGGCGGCTCTCGAGCTGGTAGGCGACGAATTCCTTGTGCCGGTTGCCGCGATATTCGGCGATGTCGGCGCCGGCCACGAAGGCCTTGCCGCCGGCGCCCGCCAGGATGACGACCCGCACGGACGCATCGCCTTCGATCTGCTCGAGATGATCGCTGAAGAGCCGGATCATCGGCGTCGACAGGGCGTTGAGCTTCTCGGGCCGGTTAAAGGTGAGCCTGACTATTCCGGGCTCGAGCTCTTCACGCAGTATCAGATTTTCGTCCATGCTTCGCCATTCCCAGACGCGCAGGGCGCGCTGGGCCTCGTCTTGCTGTCGATGTCGGTCATTCCCGGAACTCAGAGTTCCGGTGTCAGCCTTATGCTGAAATGCTCACGATGCGCTCTCCCATGCATCGGGCTCGCCCGGTGCATTCTCCATCTTGTGATCGGCCAGCGTCACACGCATGCCGGCCGCCGCAAACTCCAGGCGATCGCTCGCCAGGGATCCAGAATCCGTAATGATTTCAGTAAGCTGTGATAGCCCTGCGATCCGGTGGTTCTTCTCGAGGCCGACCAGCGAATGGTCCGCCAGGATGCACACGTCGCGCGAGGCGGAAATGAAGCGCCGCGCCGCCAGCGCCAGCCGCTCGTCGACGGACGAGACACCGAAGCCGGCCGAAATGCCGTCCACCGAAAGGAAGGCCCGATCGACCCGCAGCGTCTCGAACAGCGCGCCGAGGCTGGGGCCCACCATGCAGTGATGCGACGGCTGGTATTCGCCGCTCGTCATGATCACCTTGGGCGCCGTCGGACCGCAGAGCTGCTCCATCAGGTGGAGCGAGTTCGTCACGATCGTCACGTCGGTACGCTTCTCGAGCTCCGCGCTGAGATAGGGGCAGAACACCCCCGAATTCACCAGCACCGTCTCACCGGGCTGGATCTTCGCAACCGCCGCTTTGGCGATCACCGCGCGGAGCGCGTCGATTTCCTGCGCAATTCCCGCCTGCGGCGCGACGACCCGTAGTTCGAGGCCGAGGGCGGTCGCCCGTTCGCGCATCGCGCTTTCCATGGCGCGATACCAGCTATGGGCGGGATAGTGCGGGACGAAGCCGACCGAGGCCGGGCGTCTCATCCGGGTGACGGGCTCCTCGCCGCCGAGGAGCGCCTTGCGGGCGGTTTCCTTCAGCCGCCAGCGTCCCGCTTCCTGCTGATAGAACTCGCGCAGATTGTCTGATGTCAGCACGTGGTGCGGCGTCTCGATCTCCGCCGGCATCGGGCCGCCGTTCAGAGCGGCCGCCAGCGCGTTGATGGCGCGCGTTCCCACGACCTCGGGGAACAGCGCCGCGCACGCTGTCAGCTTGCCGCCGCGGGCGATCAGATCGAACAGGGCGCTGCCTTCGCCGCCGACGGAGAAGGCGAACAGCGGCGCGATCGACAGCCGCTCGCCGGCCTCGATCGCGGCCATGATCGAATGATCATTGACGCCGAACACGACATTGATGTCGCGCCGTGTCTCGAAAGCATCGGAACTGACGCGCAGCGAGTGCGCATAGCTGCCGTGCCCTTCGACCTTCGACACCTGGATATCGCCGGGAAAGGTCTCCTTGAGTCCCGCCAGGAAGCCTTCGCCGCGCTGGCGCGTGTTGGCGAGTTCGCTGAGCGATATCAGGAGAAGGCTGACCGAGCTCAGCCGATCGGACAAATAGTGCCCGGCGAGACGGCCGAGGTCGTGGCCGGCAGCATAATTGTCCGGCCCCAGATAGACACCGCCGGCCTGCGGCGAAGATTCGGCCAGGAAGGGAATGGAGCGACGGCGCGCCATCATGCGCAGCGTATCGGCGCCCCGGCCTTCGATCGGCGGCAGGATGATCGCATCCACGTCGCTGATTGCGTCGGAGTAGTCGCTCGCCTCGCGCCCCGGCGCTTCCGGAGAGGCGCCGGCCGGCAGAAGCGCCGCCCCGCCATGCGTGCGCAGCAATTGTCCCGCCTCGGCCATCCGGGCGATGTCACGGCGGATCGTGACGGCAGAGACGCCTTCGATATGGGAGCAGAAGTCCCAGATCGTCGCGCGCTTCTTCTCTGCCAGCAGAGCGAGGATAGCGTCTTCCCGCCCTGTTTTGATCGATTTGATCATATTGATCACCGTTTTGGATGTTCGTAGGCTGTAGCATTAGAAAATGATCATAACAAGCACGATTCTTCACGGAATTTGATCGCTTCCGGAAATGTGATCGAAAAATGCTGTTGCGTGTGATCGTTTCCTGTGTGTATTTACGCAAATTCATCACGGAATGCACGTGCAAAGTGATCAATTTGATCAATCGCGCGTCAAGATAAAAGCCGCCTGCTCCGGGAGGGGCCATGAGAGAGAATTTTGACTACATCGTCGTCGGTGGCGGCAGCGCGGGCTGCGTGACGGCGGCGCGCCTGGTGGCCGATTTCGGCGCGCGGGTGCTCCTGCTCGAAGCAGGCGGTCGCGACCGGCACCCGCTCATGAAGATGCCGGCAGCCTTCGTGAAGCTGCTCGACGGCGGCCGTTATGTGACGCGTCATGAGACGACGGTGCAGGACCAGCTTGGCGGCCGCGTGCATGTCATTCCGCAGGCGAAGGTTCTCGGCGGCGGCAGCACGGTCAACGGCATGGTCTACATGCGCGGCCGTCCGTCCGACTATGACGAATGGGGCGCGGTGACCGGCAGCAACAGCGGCTGGAATTATTCCGAGATCCTCCCGCATTTCCGCAAGCAGGAAGACAACAACCGCTTCTTCAATGAGGCGCACGGGCATGGCGGTCCGCTGAAGGTGTCGGATGTCCGGTACACCTGCGAGACGAGCCGGATCTTCGTGAAGAGCTTGCAGGCAATGGGGTTCCCGTACAACCCCGATTTCAACTCCGGCGAGCAGCGCGGCGTCGGCTGGATGCAGACGACGATCGGCGACGGCAAGCGCTCGAACGCCACGAAGGCTTTCCTGTCGGCGGTCGAGGGCGACAGCCGTCTCGTCGTGCGCACGAACGCCCGCGCCATGGGGCTGATCTTCGAAGGAAGCCGCGCCGTCGGCATCGACTATGAGGGCCCGTCGGGCAGGGCGACCGCCTACGCCTCCACGGAAGTCATCCTGACGGCCGGCGCCTATGTGACGCCGAAGCTGCTCATGCTGTCCGGCATCGGCCCGGCCGAGCATCTCCGCCAGCACGGCATCGACGTGCGCGTGGATTCGCCGGGCGTCGGCAACAATCTGCAGGACCACCATGAAGTGCCGGTGATCTCGCAGGCATTGCCCGGCTACGGCTATCACCACGACGATACCGGCCTGAAGATGATCATGAACGGGCTGCAGTATCTCCTGTTCGGAACCGGCCCCGTCAATTCCATCGGCTGCGATGTCTGCGCCTATGTGGATCCCGAACGGGCGCCCAACGACCAGGCCGGCCGCGAGCCGACGCTGCAGTTCTACTGCATTCCCGCCGTCTATCTCGATCGCGACGTGACGCCGCTTCCGGACGTTCCGGGCGTCACGCTGCATTCCTGCCTCGCGCGGCCGAAGGCGCGCGGCAGCGTGCAGTTGCGCTCGGCCGATCCGAGGGCGATGCCGCTGGTCAATCCGAACTATCTCGGACATCCCGAGGACATGCGGATCTCGATCGCCGGGCTGCGCTTCGCGCGCGAGGTGTTCAAGACTGCGCCGATGGCCGAGATCGCCACCCGCGAGCTTCTGCCGGGTCCGGACGTCACCAGCGATGAGGCGCTCGCCGCGCATTGCCGCCGGACCGTCAAGACCAACTACCACCCGGTCGGCACCTGCCGCATGGGCCGCGAGGACGACCCCATGGCTGTGCTGACGCCCGACCTCAAGGTCAAGGGCGTGGAGGGGCTGCGCGTCTTCGACGCCTCGTTTTTCCCGAATCTCGTCTGCGGCAACACCAACGCGCCGGTCATGGCGGCCGCCGACCGCGCCGTCGACATCATGATGGGGCGGCCCTGAAGTCACTGTTCAACAGATCATCTGGGAGGATAGAGATGAAAACTGGACTGACACGTAAGCAATTCCTGCTGGGCGCCGTGGCGAGCGCCGGCATGGCCATCAGCGCGTCGCCCGCCCTGGCGGTGACGGACGCTGACTTCAAGTCGGCGAACATCGACTGGCAGCAGTTCAAGGGCGAGACCGTCAAGGTTCTGCTGACCCGCCATCCCTGGCAGGAGGCGATCGAGCCGCTCATTCCGCAGTTCGAGAGCCTGACCGGCATCAAGGTCGATCTGCGCAAGCTGCCGGAAAAGCAGTTTCTGACCAAGGTTCCGGCCGACCTGACCGCCGGCACGTTCAAGTTCGACGTCTTCATGACGCAGATCTATGAAGCCCCCAAATATGCGCAGGAGCATTGGGTCGCCGAGATCAAGCAGTACATGGACGATCCGAAGCTGACGGATGCGGCCTGGTACGACTGGAACGACTTCTTCCCCGGCGCGCAGCAGGCGGCCGTCATGGGCAATACGCCCTTCGCCAATCTGGCGGTGACGGCGGAATCGCAGCTCCTGATCTACCGCAAGGACGTCCTGTCCGAGCTCGGCATCCCCGTTCCCAAGACCTTCGACGAACTGCTCGCCGCCGCCAAGAAGATCTCCGAAAGCGGCAAGATGAGCGGCATCACCGTTCGCGGTGGTCCGGCCCTCTGGTGGCCGCTCTACGGCGTGGTGAGCTCCTATGGCGGCGACTATCTGGACGCCGACCTGAAGGTCGCGCTCGACAAGCCGGAGACGGTGCAGGCGATCCAGATGTATGCGGATCTCGCCAAATACGCGCCGAAGGGCGTCACCAACTACGACTGGGACGAGATCAACACGGCGATGCTGTCGAGCCAGGCGGCGATGTTCATCGACGCGTCGGTGATCTATCCGCGCCTGGTCGATCCCAAGCTGTCCACGATCGGCGACAAGATCGGCGTCGCGCCGTTCCCGGCCGGTCCGAAGGGCCCGCATTCGAACTCGCAGTACTGGACCATCTCGATGAGCAACGGCACGGCGAACAAGCCGGCGGCCTGGCTCTTCATGCAGTGGGCGACGTCGAAGCCGGTCCAGGCCGAGCTGGCGCGCGCCGGCGTGCTGGGTGCCCGCGCCTCGTCGTGGGATCAGCCGGAGCTCAAGGAAAAGTTCGGGCCTGAGTTCATCGACAGCGTCCAGACGACCCTGAAGACGGCCGTGCTGACCCGCGCCAATGTTTCGTTCCTGCAGCTCGTCGATGCGCTGCGCCAGGGTGTCCAGAAGACGATCCTGAACGAAACCACGGCCGACGCGGCCATGAAGGACGCCGCGGGCGTCTGGCGGAAAGCACTCAATCACTGAGTGGGCGAAGCGACAGGTTGCCGGCGCCTCGCGCCGGCAACTGCTTCTCGTGAGGATCTTCAATGCTACGGCAAAATACCTACTTCCCCCTGTTTCTGACCGCGCCGGTCGTCATCGCGCTGTTTGCGTTGCTGCTCTATCCCACGCTCTACACGTTCTACATCGCCTTCCATGCGCCCGATTCCGGTCAGGCCTTCTCCCTGAGCGCGACGATGTTCCTGGATCTGCTCCGGCAGGCGGATTTCTGGAACAATGTCGTCGTCACGATGAAATTCACCGTCGCCTCCACCGTCGTCTCGTTCCTGTTCGGGCTGAGCATCGCCTATGCGATGGAGTTCGTGCGCGGCGGTAAGGACTTCTTCCTGTCGGTCTTCATCATTCCCTTGGCGATCATGCCGGCGGCCTCGGGTCTCATCTGGAGAACCATCGTCGAGCCGACATCTGGCATCGCCAATCATCTTTTGAGCTTCATCGGCGTCAGCGGTTTTTCGTGGGCGACGGACAGCAGCACGGCGCTGTTCACCGTCATCCTGGTGGATGTCTGGCAGTGGACGCCCTTCTGCTTCCTGATCCTGCATGCCGGCTTCCGCTCGCTGCCGCCGGATGTGCATGAGGCGGCGACGATCGACGGCGCGCGCCCGCTGCGCGAGCTCTGGGATATCAGCCTGCCGCTTCTGACCAACGTCCTCATCATCACGGCGATCTTCCGTTTCATGGAAGCCTTCAAGGCGTTCGACACCACCTACATCATCACGCAGGGCGGCCCCGGCTCGTCGACCGAGACGCTCGTGCTGCGCGCCTATAAGGAAGCCTTCCAGTTCTATCGCCCGGCGATCACCAGCGTCATCGGCCTGTGGCTGCTGATCTCGACGGTCCTGTGCACGCGCTATGCCGGCGACCGCATTGCCAAGGGAGACACGGAATGACGCATTCACCACTGGCCCGCCGCATCGCGATCGCCTGGCTTGTTTTCGCGGCGATCTTCTTCATGGCTCCCGTGCTTTGGATGGCGCTGCAGTCGTTCAAGAGCCCGCTCGATTTCAACGTCGTGCCGCCGAAGATCCTGTTCACGCCGACGCTGGACAATTATCGCGCCGTGCTGGGCAATCCCGCCTTCCTGTCGGCCTTCGTCGACAGCATCATCGTCACCGCGATCGGCGTCGGCCTCGGCCTGCTGCTCGGCGTGCCTTTCTCCTATGCACTGACGCGGTTCGATTTCCGCGGCAAGAACGACATCGCGCACTTCATCCTCTCGACGAAGATGCTGCCGGCCGTGGTCATCATCGTGCCGCTGGCGCGGGTCTTCGACTATATCGGCCTCTTGGATACGCGGCTCGCCCTCGGCATCGCCCACGTCCTGCTGGTGCTCGCGGTCGTCGTCTGGGTGCTGCGCACCTTCTTCCAGAAGATCCCGCAGGAAGTCGAGGAGGCGGGCATCATCGACGGCGCCAGCTGGTTCCGGATCATGGTCGACATCGTCCTGCCGATGGCCCGTCCCGGCATCGTTACCGTCGCCGGACTGGCGTTCCTGTTCTCGTGGAACGATCTGTTCTTCGTGCTGACGCTATCGAGCTTCAACGTCCAGACGCTGCCGGCATTCCTGACCACGGAATATACCGGCTACCTGGCGGTCAACTGGGGCGAGCTCTCCGCCGCAGCGCTGCTGAGCAGCCTGCCGGTCGTCGTTATCGTCGCCCTGCTGCGCCGCAATCTGGTGAGCGGTCTGGCGATGGGCGCGGTCAAATAGGATCGCGGCCCGCGATCCCCCAATCCTGAGCCTTCACGAAAGCCGTCGAACCCTGCAGCCACGCCTGCCGGGTTCGGCGGTTTTTTGTTTCTCGAACGGTCGCGACCCCAATTCGGCCCGGCAAGCCGCCGGTCGTTGGACCGAATTAGTCAATTCCCCATCGAGATAGTCGGCGCGCTTCGGCCCGTAGTCTTCTGCGCGGCCGTTCCTTGGACTTGCGGCGGGGCAGGGCCCGAAATCGCGGCTTGAACGGCTGGCGGAACAATAGCTTAGTATAGCGGGCAAAACGGCGAGTCAGTCCGGGCGCGTTTGTGGGAAGCGGGATGCATATCGAATTGTTGGACCCTCTCGGCACCGTTCGGCTGGCCCTCGGCGGAGCATCCCGATGAGCCAGCGGCCCAGGGCGACGCTGCGCACGGTCGCGGAGCATCTCGGCATCTCCGTCACCACCGTCAGCCGCGCCCTCAAGGACGGGCCGGAGGTGAACGCCGAGACGATCGACCGCGTCAAGCGCGCGGCCGACAAGCTCGGCTACAGGCCCAATACCGGCGGTGTGAACCTCCGCACCGGGCGCTCGCAGTCGATCGCGATGGTGCTCTCCTTCGAGCGGCAGGACCAGCTCAACATCGTGACGGCGTCGCTGCTCGTCGGCGTCTCCACGGCGATGAAGGCGCGCGGCTATCGCACGGGCATCGTGCCCCATCTGCAGCATGACGATCCGCTCGAGATCGTGCGCAACCTCGTCCGCGAGGGCTCAGTCGACGGCATCATCATCACCCACACGCGGCCGCAGGACGAGCGGGTGAAATACCTGCTCGAGGTCGGGATGCCGTTCGTGACCTTCGGGCGCACGGAGCTTCTGAGCGCCCATCCGCATGTCGACCTCGACCATGAGCAGATCGGCGCCGACGCGGCGCGGCTGCTGCTCGACAACGGGCATCCGGCGCCGCTGCTGTTCGCGCCGTCGAGCCAGTTCAGCTACAGCCTGCAATTCGTGAAGGGCTGGACCAAGACGTTCAATGCTCGCAACCTTACCGTGCCGGACGAACTGATCCACTTCTCCGCCACGACGCCGCAGAGTGGCGTCGACATGGCGCGCGAGGTGCTGCTCCGGCATCCGGAGGCGACGGGAGCCTTCGTCGCCTCGGACGAGGCGGGGCTCGGCTTCATCACCGCGATGCACCAGGCGGGACGGCGCATCGGCAAGGATTTCGGCGTCATCACCTATGGCGGCGCCAGGCTGCACGACTTCCTGAACCCGCCGACGAGCGCGTTCTACTACCCGCATGCCGGGATCGCCAACCTGCTCTCCGAAATGCTGGCGCGGGCCATCGACGGCGAGGACTATGCGGAGTTGTGCCGGGTGGTGCCGGCCGAATTCGTCGATCACGGCAGCCACATTCTCACGCCCTGACTCGCGTCTGAGATTTTTCCGTAACGTTTAGAATTGCTTCGGCGGCGCCGCGAGGGAAGGCGGCCGTTTGTCTCCTTTTTGCGATTGACAACGGTTCCAGAAGTCTTATTCGTAACGTTACGGATTGCGGCGGACGGAGGTCCAACGCGAGCCGTAGGGAGCGGCTTTGGGCCGGGTGCGGAGGATGGTCTTGAGGAGGACCGGGCGCACCGGCGGCCGGTGTTCCGGTCTGGCGGCAAGCTGGGCCGTCGCCGGCGAGATCACGGACCAGCCGATATCCAATCCATCTGACTGCGACCCCGCGACAGGCTGGCCGGCCTGTTTCGGGAACGAGAAAATTCGGCCGTAGCGCGGGGTAACCCGTCGGCTTGAGAGGAGAAGCCCATGAACTACGCATTGAGCCAATTGGCTCGCAAGGCGTCGTCGCTGCTGTTCGCGACGGCCATCAGCCTCGGCGCGACGGCGCTGGCTCGCGCCGATGTCACCCTGACGGCGATCTTCCCCTACACCAAGGTGGATCCGGACTACGCGCGCCTTCAGGAAACCTATGAGCGGTTCCACGCCGCCAATCCCGACATCACGATCAAGTTCGACTATCTCGACCACGACGCCTATCACAACAAGATGCAGGCGCTGGCGATCTCGGGCAACCTGCCCGACATCCTCACGCTCTGGCCCGGCAAGCGCACCGGCTACCTGACCGGTCGCGGCTATGCCAAGGATCTGCGCGAGCTGATCCAGCGCGACGGTGTCGACAAGATGCTGCGCCCGGTGTTCACCCAAGCGCAGGCGGCGACCGGCGAGGTCTACGAGATCGGCGTTCCCTATGTGAACTTCACCAACGTCGTCTATGTGAACCGCAAGCTGCTCGACCAGATCGGTCTTCAGTATCCGAAGACGCTCGACGGGTTCATGGGGCAGGCCAAGACCATCCGCGCCGCCGGCTATCGTCCCGCCGTCTTCGGCGACCAGTCGAGCTGGGTGCTGCAGTCCTGCCTGCTGTCGGTGATGGTCGGCCGTCTCGGCACGCCGGAATGGTTCGCCAATGCGCTCACGGGCGCCGAGGGCGCCGGCTTCAAGGATGAGCCCTTCGTCGGCGCGCTGCAGAAGATCAAGCAGATGGTTGACGCCGGCCTGATCGATCCGAGCGAGCCGTCGACGACGCGCGAGCAGGCGCTCTCCGCCTTCGTCAGCGGCCGCAGCGTCTACTTCATCGGCGGCATCTGGGAAGTCGTGAACCTCACTTCCGCCCTGCCGGCCGAAATGAAGGACTTCGTCGAGATCCGTTCGCTTCCCGCCATAGAGGGCGCGGCGCTCGCCGGATCCGACTCCTCCTCGGGCCAGCCGGCGACTGGCTTCGGCATGTCGTCCAAGCTCGACGACGAGAAGACCGAGGCGGCCTGGAAGTGGATCAAGTTCAACCTCGATCCGTCCAACAAGGACATCGCGGTCAAGTACGGCCTGCTGCCGATCTACACCGAGGACGTCGGCATCGCCGACATGCTCACCGATCCGCTGGCGAAGAAGAGCTACGCCTTCTCGTCGTCGATCGCGCATGTGCTGCCGGTCCTCGATGATCGTCTCGACGCCGAGGGCGTGATGCAGGTCGTCAACGCCGGACTGCAGGAGCTCGTGCTCGGCTCGGTGACGCCGGAAGATCTGGCCGCCAAGTACGAGGCTTGGGTCGCCGCCAACGACAGCAACCGCAAGGCCAAGTAGCCAAGCAGTCCCCTGGCAGAAGCGCGTGCCTCCCAAGCAGCCGCGCCAGCGTGCCGCCGCCGCCTCGTGAGCGGCGGCGGCACCCCCCAGAACAGAACGACTTCGCCGGGAAAGCGCCGGCAAGCGGGTCGCCAAGAGAGTCGGCAAGAGAGAGACGCACGTGGGTTCCGAAACGAGATCCGACCGCTTCAGCTACGCGCTGCTAACCACACCGGCCCTTCTGATCTATGGGCTCGTGATCGTGGTTCCGGTTGTCTACAGCCTCGTGCTGAGCTTCACCGACTGGGCCGGCGTGGGCATTCCCAACTTCATCGGCTTCACCAACTACGTCGTGATGTTCTCGGATCCCATCTTCTGGTGGGGCCTGCGCAACAACGGCCTGGTGGTGCTGGTCTCGCTGATCGGCCAGATCCCGCTCGGTTTCTTCCTTGCCTATGTCATTCATCGGCGGCTGGTGCGCCACTCGGGCTTCTTCGAGGCGGTGATCTTCTTTCCGGCGCTGCTCAGCCCGGTCGTGGTGGCGCTGCTGTTCGGCGTGGTCTTCGCGCCGACCGGCCTCGTCTCGCAGATCATCGGCCGCGCCATCGGCGATCCGATGTTCTCGCTCACCGTCTTCAACTCCAAGAACACCGCGATCCTGCCTTATTTGATCGTGCTGGTTTGGATGTACACGGGCATCTATTTCATCATCTTCCTCGCCAATCTGCAGAAGACGAGCCCGGAGATGCTGGAAGCCGCGGTGCTCGACGGCGCCAACGAGTGGAACATCCTGAAGTCCCTCATATTGCCGCAGCAGATCCCGGTATTCCTGACCTCGGCGATCTATGCGGTGGCGGGCAGCCTCAAGAGCTTCGAGATACTCTGGATCATGACGAATGGTGGTCCGAGCTATTACAGCAACGTTCTCGGCCTATACATGATCCAGAACACCTTCTCCTTCTACAAATACGGCTTCGGCAGCGCCATTTCCGTGGTCCTGATCCTGCTCAGCGTCTTCCTGATCCTGATCCTGTCGGCGATCGCCGCGCGCTTCACGCGCCGCTACGAGCAGGGAGCGCACTGACATGGCGACGTGGAAAGCCGGCCAGGCCCAGGTTCCGGTTCTGTTCAGGGTGGCGGCCTATGCCGTGCTCGCCTTCTTCACCGTGTTCACACTGTTCCCGCTGATCTGGCTCACCTACACCTCGTTCAAGCCGGAGACCGAGATCGTCTCCAACATGGTGGCGTTTCCGGTCAACTGGACGCTGAACAACTATATCCAGGCCTGGGAACTCGGCGAGTTCTCGCACCTGTTCGTCAACAGCCTGATCTTCTGCGTGACGACCACCATCATCGTGGTGCTGTTCTCGATCTCGGCGGCGTTCGCCTTTACCAAGATCCCGTCGCGGATGACCCCGATCTTGTTTTCGCTGATCATCATGGGGCTGCTGGTCACAATCTCGTCCTCGATCGTGCCGCTGTTCATCGCCGGGAACTTCCTCGGGCTCACCAACACCCATCTCGGGATCATCATCCCCTATGTGGCGTTCAACATCTCCTTTGCCGTCTATCTCGCCGCGGCCTTCGTCCGCTCGATCCCGAACGAGGTGATCGAGGCCGCCAAGATCGATGGCGCGGGCTATCTGCGGATCTACGGGCTGATCGTGCTGCCGATGGCGCGCCCGATCATCACGACGATCGCCATTTTCACGTTCCACGCCTGCTGGGTGGAATATGTGCTGGTCTACATGATGTCCTCGGACGCGACGATCCGCACCGTGCAGGTGGGGCTGAGCCTCCTCAAGGGGCAGCTTTCCTTCAATTTCGGCTTTCTGTTCGCCGCAGTCGTGATCTCCAGCCTGCCGCTGCTGGTCCTCTACGTCCTGTTCAGAAAGCACCTTCAGGCCGGTTTCTCGATGGGCGCGGTCAAGGGCTGAGTTCCCTCGCGTCGTCACGGATCGTTTTTTCCAAGTGGGAGTAGCGAAAATTCTTAGCGTTGAAATCCTCGGGCCGCGCCAGGCGCAGGTCTCGGAGCGGCCAGATCCCCAGGCGTCCGGCGATATCGTCAAGGTCAAGGTGCTCGTCGCGCCGATGTGCACGGAGTGGCAGTCCTGGCGTTCGGGCAAGTGCTCGTGCGAGCTCGGCCACGAGGCGGTCGGCGTCGTCTGCGACGCCGCGCAGTCGAAGCGGCTGAAGGTCGGCGATCGCGTCATCGTCATGCCGCATGCCGGCTGCGGCGTCTGCCCGGCCTGCCGTTCCGGCGAGCACATCCACTGCACCGAGCAGCGCGACCTCAAGGCCGAGACGGGTTCTTCGAGCGGTATCGGCTGCTATGCCGAATATCTGCTCAAGCCCGACTACCTGCTGCAGCCGGTGCCGGACGACATCGAGACGGATTATGCCGCAATGGCGATCTGCGCGCTCGGGCCGAGCTTCACGGCGATGACGCGCATGCAGGTGACGGCGAAGGATACCGTCCTGATTTCGGGCTGCGGCGCGGTCGGACTCGGCGCCATCATCAATGCGCGCACCATCGGCGCCCGCGTCATCGCGCTGGAACTGCACCCGTACCGCGCCGAGCTCGCCCGCGCGCTCGGCGCGGAGCTGGTGATCGATCCGCGCGCGCCGGACCTGCTCGAGCAGGTGCGCGCCGCCACCGGCGGTTACGGCGTCGACGCGGCGCTCGATACCAGCAACAACGAGGCGGCGCCGCCGGTCGTGCTGGAGCTGGTGCGGGCGCGCGGCCGACTTTCCTTCGTGACCTGGAGCGGATCGCTGCCGGTCAACCGCATCACCGGCAAGGGCATCGACATCTTCGGAAGCTGGCACTGGAACCACGACGTGTTCAGCGAGGAGGTGCTGCAGCGCGTGCGCGACGCCCGTCCGCTGCTCGACAAGCTGACCACGCATCGCTTCCCGATGTCGGAGGTCGCGGCCGCCTTCGCCCTGCAGGAAACCGGCAATTGCGGCAAGGTGCTGCTCTATCCGGGCGAGGGCGAGCCGTCCTGACGGCACCTGCACGACACATGAAGCCGCCGCGCGACGCGGCGGCTTCCCGCTTAAGGATCAATCTGGGAGACTATCCATGACCTTCAGGCTCGGTGGCTATGGGATCGAGTACAAGGGCGACCCCGAGGCCTATGCGCGCGCGCATACGGAATTCGGCTACAACGCCGCCTACATGCCCAACATCCGGATCGAGAACCGCGAGGAGATCGCCGCGATCGTGAAGGCGATGGCCGCGGCCGATCTGGTCATCGCCGAGGGCGGCGCCTGGAAGAACCTCATCGCCCACGACGAGGCGACGCGGAAGGCCAATCTCGAATATGCCGTGCACCAGCTGGCGCTGGCGGACGAGCTCGGCGCCGGCGCGATCGTCGCCTATCACGGCACCGTCGGCCATGCCGGCGACCCCTGGCAGCTCAGCGACAACTATGATTACGGTCCGCATCCGGACAACCAGAGCGAGGCCGGCTTCCAGCGCGCCGTCGATACCGCGCGCTACGTCATCGACACGGTGAAGCCCAAGCGCGCCAAGTTCTCGCTGGAGATGGTGCCGTGGCTGGTGACGGATACGCCGGAGAACTACCTGAAGCTGCTCACGGCGATCGACCGGCCTGAGTTCGGCGCCCATATCGACGCCGCCAACATGATCATCACGCCGCGGCTCTACTTCAACACCGGCAAGATGATCCGCGATGCCTTCGCCCTTCTGGGGCCGTGGATCGTTTCCTGCCACGCCAAGGATCTGGTGATGAAGGGCGGCCCGGGGACGATCTCGTTCCACCTCGACGAAGTGGTGCCCGGCGAGGGCAATCTCGACTACACCGCCTATGTCACCGAGATCGCCAAGCTCGGCCGCGACGTTCCCCTGATGTTGGAGCACTTCGACGTGCCCGGCTATCGCCGCGGCCTCGCGCACATCAAGAAGATCGCCGGAGCGGCTGGCGTCCTCTAGCCCCGGTCGAGACGGCGGGGCGGCCTTGCCGCCGCCCCGCCAGGCTCGCGAATTCAGCGGATCGCCGGCTTCAAGAGGTCGTCGAGACCGATGCGCCGGAACATCTCGGCGCGGACGCGGTCGGCGACGCCGTTGACGATCTCCGCGCCGTCTTCGGACGGGTCGACATGGACCCTGAACGGCCGCTTGCCGAAGGGCATGCCGACGATATCGACGATCGCGACGGCAACCTCGCCGGCGTCGGCATCGGCGGGCTCCAGCGAGGCAAGCCCCTGCAGCGCCTGTTCCGAAACGCCCTTGTAGGGACCTTCCGTATATTCGGCGGCGCGGGCCGCGTCGGCCGGCGAGCCGGAATGGGCGAAGTGATTGGTGCCCTTGGTGAAGGCGCCGGGCACGACGATCGCCGTCTCGATGCCCCAGCGGGCGAGCTCGGAAGCATAAGAAACCGCGAGCGAGTCCATCGCCGCCTTGGCGGCGAAGTAGGGCGAGAGGAAGGGCGGCGTGCCGCCGCGCGCGCTCGACGATGACACCCAGACGACCAAGCCCTTGCCGGCCTTGCGCATCGCGGGCAGGGCGGCGCGATTGACCCGCTGGGTCGACAGCACGTTGATGTCGTAGAGCGCGGCGAATTGCTCCGGCGTGAACGCCTCGGCCGGGCCGAACGACATGTGGCCGGCATTGTGGATGACGACGTCGAGTCGCCCGGCCTCGGCAAGGATGCTGGCGATGCCGGCCTCGACCGAGGCATCGTTTGCAACGTCGAGTTCGACGGTGCGCAGATCGACGCCGTTCTCGCTGGCGAAGGCGACGGCGTCCGCCACCGCCCTGGCGTTGCGGGTCTGCGTGTCGCGGATGCCGGCATAGACGATGTGCCCGGCCCTGGCGAGCGCGCGGGCGGTGAGCGCGCCGAAGCCGCTCGATGCGCCGGTGATGACGATGACTTGCTGGTTCATGGTCGTATTGCCTTCGAGATCCTGTTTGGGGAGCGGGCGTCAGACGACGCCGCCATTGGCGCGCAGCGTCTGGCCGTTGATCCAGGCGCCGTCCGGGCCGGCGAGGAAGGCGACGACGGCGGCGATATCCTCCGGCGTGCCGAGACGCTCCAGCGGGTTCATCTTCGCCATGCGCTCGACCAGCTCGGGCGTTTTGCCGTTGAGGAAGAGGTCGGTGCCGGTCGGGCCGGGCGCCACGGCGTTGACGGTGATGTCGCGGCCGCGCATCTCCTTGGCCATGATCGCCGTCAGCGTTTCGACGGCTGCCTTGGTGGCGGCATAGACGCCGTAGGTCTCCAGCTTCAGGCCGACCACGGTGGTCGAGAAGTTGATCACCCGGCCGCCCTGGCGCAGCCGCTTCGCCGCCTCGCGCAGCGTGTTGAAGGTGCCCTTGAGATTGACGTTGATCTGGCGGTCGAAATTGTCGTCGTCGGCGCTGGCGAGCGGCGCCAGCATCATGATGCCGGCATTGTTCACCAGCACGTCGATGCCGCCGTAAGCGGCTTCGGCGGAATCGAACATGCGGCGCACGGCGGCGGCATCGCTGACGTCGGCCTGCGCGGTGACGGCCTTGCCACCGGCCTGCTCGATCTTGCGGACGACCTCTTCGGCGGCGGCCGCGTTGCCGGCATAGTTGACGACGACGGTGAAGCCGTCCTTGCCGAGGCGCTCGGCGATCGCCGCGCCAATGCCGCGGGATGCGCCGGTGACGATGGCGATCTTGTTGGTGGTCATTCTGTCTCTCCTTGGCGAGCGCACTTGGCGCATTTCGATGAGGAGGATTTAGGCCTGTTCACCGGGCGAATAATCGGCCAATAATCGGCATCACTATCCGGGGATAGCGAACAAATGGATACGCTGGATGCCATGCGGGTTTTCGCGCGCGTCGTGGAGCGACGCAGCTTCACGCTCGCCGCCGAGGATACGGGATTGCCGCGCTCGACCGTCACCGATGCGGTCAAGCAGCTCGAGGCGCGGCTCGGCGTGCGCCTGCTGCAACGCACGACCCGGCATGTCAGCCCGACGCTGGACGGCGAGGCCTATCATCAGCGCTGCCTGATGATCCTCGCCGATGTCGAGGACGCCGAGAGCGGCTTCGCCGGCGCCAAGCCGAAGGGACTGCTGCGCGTCGACGTGCATGGCACGCTCGCCCGGCATTTCGTGCTGCCCAACCTGCCGGCCTTCCTCGCGACCTATCCCGACATCGAGGTCTATATGAGCGAGGGCGACCGGCTGGTCGATCTCGTCCGCGAGGGCATCGATTGCGTGCTGCGCGTCGGCAAGCTGCAGGACAGCGAGATGATCGCTCGCCGCGTCGCAATGCTGGAGGAGGTGACGCTGGCGTCGCCCGCCTATCTCGCGGCGCACGGCATGCCGGAGCATCCGGACGCTCTCGCCGAGGGCCACCGCATGGTCGGCTTCCGCTCCAGCGCCACCGGCGGCCTGCTGCCGCTGGAGTTCGCCGTCGACGGTGGCATGCGGGCTGTCACCTTGCCGGCGACCGTCTCGGTCAACGGGGCGGAGAGCTACTTTTCCGCCGCCAAGCTCGGGCTGGGGCTGATCCAGATTCCCCGCTATCACGCGGAATATGCGCTGGAAACCGGCGAACTCGTCGAAATATTGCAGGACTATCCGCCGGCGAGCACGCCCGTCTCCGTCCTCTATCCGCGCAGCCGCCAGCTCTCGCCGCGCGTTCGCGTGTTCATCGATTGGGTCGGGCAGATCTTCGCGGCCGCCGGCACCTGAGTTTCCGCCGGATCAGCCGTGCAGCGGACTGGCGATGGGCGGATCGATCCGGAAATCGGTGAAGCGGACCTGAAATCCCTCGCGCTGCGGCGAGCAGGCCATCGGCCCGATCCGCGCGCCGGCGGATTCCGGAAACGGACAGAGCCGCAGCAGCTGCCACGCGCCCGCGGCATTGCGATAGTGCGCGATCACCGCGCCGCCGACGCGGGTAAGGCGGACCGATTGCGGCCCGGTGAGCAGCGGCTGGGCCGCCACCGACCAGTCCGACAGGCCGTCCCGCGTGCAGACGAGGCTGAAATTGGTGACGCCGTCGGAGTGTTCGATGCCGAGCTTGATCCAGTTCCGCGCGTCGATCCGCAGCATCAGCCCCGCCTGGTCGTAGAGCGTCTCGTACCGACCCTCGAAGACGACCTGCGCCGTCAGGTCGCCCTCGGCCGGCCGATGCAGGAAATGCCCGTCATCGCGGCGAAAGCCGTAGAAGGTCGACTGCCAGAAATCGGTGTCGCGACCGGTAGTCACGTTGAGAACGTTGCCGTCGATCGACCATTCCGGCGGCTCGTTCAGCCATTCCGCCTCGCTATACGTGCCGGACGTCATGCGTTTCTCTTCCCTCTGCACCGGTGCCCTGGAATCAGGCGCCCCAGTCTACCGGCTGCACGAGGGATGTTGGCAATCTGCGGGGCCCGCCAGAGCGTCCTGTCACCCGTCGTCGCTCAGACGAAGCCGCCGAGGTTTCGCGAGAGGTCGATCGCCTCGCGCGCCGCGACGGTGCGCAACTCGTCGAGCTTTTCGAGGCTGAAGCGGCTGCTGGGGCCGGAGATGGCGATGCCGCCGGGCACGCGGCCGCCCTTCTCGAAGACCGGAACGGCGAGACAGCGCATGTCGGCCGCGAATTCCAGATCGTCATAGGCATAGCCCTGCGCGCGCACGAGCGAGAGCTCGCGGCGGAACTGCTCGGGATCGGTGATCGTCTTCGGGGCGAGCTTGGGCAGGCCGCGGGCGAGAATGGTATCGACGAAGCGAGGGTCCTCATAGGCGAGCAGGACCTTGCCGATCGAGGTGCTGGTGAGGGGCGAGCGATCGCCGATCTGGAAGTCGACGCTGACGCGCTGCACGCCCTTGGAGCGGAACACCAGCACCGCGCAATCCTGGTCGAGCGCCGAATAATGCACGGTCTCGCCGGTCTCTTCCGAGATCCGTCGCAGGCTGCGGACGATCTGGATCGAGCGTTCGTCGTCGCTGACCAGATGGCGCGCGAGCGACAGCACCTTGAGGCTGAGCCGGTAGAGCTTCGCGCTCTCGTCGCGCACGACATAGCCGGACTGCACCAGCGTCGCCAGCATCCGGTACGCGGTGGTGCGATCGGAGCCGAGGCCGGCGGCCACGTCCTGCACGGAAACCGACCGCTGCTGTTCGCCCAGAAACTCCAGCACCGACAACGCCTTCAGGGCGGTGCTGCTCACATTCGAGTCGACTTCGCGCAAGGTAGGGGATCCCCAG
The DNA here is from genome assembly GCF_016629525.1 of Kaistia sp. 32K. Lineage (GTDB taxonomy): Bacteria > Pseudomonadota > Alphaproteobacteria > Rhizobiales > Kaistiaceae > Kaistia. The sequence goes on along the minus strand of NZ_AP024269.1, from coordinate 2,770,563 downwards.
TTCTGTTCAATATTCGTATATTCAATTTATTTATTGACCTCAAGTCCAATTCTCGTTGATGCAGTACGATAATTGAAATAGGTTGATTCACGTTGAGGTCGGGGAGGGTCCGAAATGCAAATGCTGATTGATGGCGGCTGGACGGCGGCGGGGGATCAGGCCCTCGATCCCGTGCTGAATCCGGCGACCAACGCGGAGATCGCCCGCGTGCCGCGCGCCGGCGCCGACGATGTCCGACGTGCCGTCGCGGCCGCTCAATCCGGCAAGCAGCGCATGGCCGAACTGCCGGCCTATCGTCGCTATGAAATTCTCGAAGCCGTTGCCCGTCGCATCGAGGCGAACCAGGCCGAGCTCGGGCGCCTGCTCTGTCAGGAGAACGGCAAGCGGCTGGCCGAGACGACCAGCGAAGTCGGCGCGGCGGCACGGATCTTCCGCGGCTATGCGGAGGAGGCGAAGCGCCTGTTCGGCAAGAGCGTTCCGCTCGATTCCGTTCCGGGCCTCGAGGCGTCGCTCGCCATCACCATGCGCCGGCCGCTCGGCGTTGTCGCGGCCATCGTTCCCTTCAACTATCCGGTCGAGCTCTGGAGTCACAAGGTCGCGGGCGGCCTCGCCGCCGGCAACGCGGTCATCACCAAGACGCCGGAGGATTGCCCGCTCGCCGTGCTCGAGGTCAGCCGTTATCTCGAGGAGGCCGGCCTGCCGCGCGCCGCGCATCAGGTCCTGACCGGCGGCCGCGAGACCGGCGAGGCGCTGGTGCGCGCCGAGGGCGTCGACATGATCGCCATGACCGGCAGCACGGCCGCCGGCCGGCGCATTCTCGAAGTCGCGGCGGCGACGCTCAAGAAGGTGCATCTCGAACTCGGCGGCAACGACGCGACGATCGTCTGCGAGGATGCGGATATCGATCAGGTGGCGGATGCGCTGGTCGCCGGCCGCTTCACCAGCGGCAACGGCCAAATCTGCTGCGCGGTGAAGCGCGTGCTGGTGCAGCGTCCGGTTTTCGACCGGCTGCTCGAGGCCCTGACGGAGCGGACGCGCAATCTGAAGGTCGGCGATCCCCTGGATCCCTCCACGAATGTCGGACCGCTGATCAACACGCGGGCGGCCGAGCGGGTCGAGGCGCAGGTGCGCCAGGCCGTCGCCGATGGCGCCACCATCGTGACCGGCGGCACCCGCGACGGCAATTTCTACGCCCCGACCATCCTGACCGGCGTGGTGCCGGGAACGCCTGCCTTCGACGACGAAACATTCGGCCCGGTGCTGCCGCTGATCCCGTTCGACAATTTCGAGGAGGCGCTTGATCTCGCCAATGACAGCTCGTTCGGCCTGCAGGCGGCGCTTTTCACCGGCGATCTGCGCCGCGTCATGCGCGCCTATGAGGTGCTCGATGTCGGCACGGTCGTCGTCAACCACACCACGGCCATCCGCGTCGAGAACCTGCCGTTCGGCGGCAACAAGGCGAGCGGCAACGGCCGCGAGGGCATTCACGAGACGCTGCTGCACATGAGCAAGGAAAAGACGCTGCTCCTGGCCGACGTGTTTGGAACCTGATCATGCCTCATCTCGCGGTACGTCAGATCGCCAAGAGCTATGACAGCAATCCCGCCATCCGGGACATCTCCTTTGCGATCGACGGCGGCCAGGTTCTGGCGCTCTGCGGCGAGAACGGCGCCGGCAAGTCCACGCTGATGAAAGTCCTCTCCGGCGCCGTCGTGCCGGATAGCGGCGACATCCTGCTCGACGGCGCGCCTGTCCGCATTCACTCGCCGGCTGACGCCATGGCGCTCGGCATCTGCACGGTCTACCAGGAGCTCAGCCTGCTGCCGCATCTGAGCGTCGCGGAAAACATGCTGATGGGCCGGATGCCGGCGCGGCGCCTGTCCTTCGTGGTCGACTGGAACGAGGCGCATCGTCTGGCGCGCATCGTCCTGACCGATCTCGGCTTCCCCGAGATCGATCCGGAATGGTTGGTGTCGGAGCTGAGCGTCGCGCAGCAGCAGATCGTCGAGATCGCCAAGGCGCTGGTGTCGGCGCCGCGGATCCTGATCCTCGACGAACCCACCGCCGTCCTCTCGGCGCTGGAGACGGACCTGCTCTTCGCCAAGATCCGCAAGCTGGCGGAGGCGGGAACCACGGTTCTCTACATCTCGCACCGGCTGGAGGAGATCTTCGAGATCGCCGACGCCGTCGTCGTGCTCAAGGACGGCGCCAGCGTGCTTTCCGGCTCGATCGATGATTTCGACCAGGATCGCCTGATCGAGGCGATGGTCGGGCGCTCGCTCGGGGACATCTTCCCGAAGCGGCCGGTCGGTCCTGCTTCCGGCAACATCGTGCTGGAGGTCGAGCGGCTCGGGCGGGCAGGGGTGTTCGCCGATATCGACCTGAAGGTGCATGGCGGCGAGATCCTCGGCATGTTCGGCCTGGTCGGTAGCGGCCGCACCGAGGTCGCCAAGGCGATTTTCGGTGCGCATCCGGCCGATACCGGCTCGATCCGCCTTGCCGGCGCCTCCGGCGATATCGCGACGCCGGGCGACGCGGTGCGGCAGGGGATCGCCATGATCACCGAGGACCGCAAGGGCGACGGCCTCGCCCTCGATGCCAGCGTGCTCGACAATGCGGGCCTTGCCAGTTTCGGCCGGACGTCGCGCTACGGCGTCATCGACGGGGCCGAACGGCAAAAGCTGGTCGACGCCAAGGTGCGCGAGCTCTCGATCCGACCCGCTGGCACGGCGCGGCCGGTGCGCCAGCTTTCCGGCGGCAACCAGCAGAAGGTCGTGCTGGCGAAATGGCTGCTGGTCGAGAACGTCAAGCTCTTCATCTTCGACGAGCCGACGCGTGGCGTCGACGTCGCCACCAAGGTCGAGATCTACCAGATGATCGCCGACCTCGCGGCGGAAGGCGCCGCCGTGCTCCTTATCTCTTCTGAAATGCCGGAAGTTCTCGGGCTGTCCGACCGGCTCGTCGTGATGCGCGACGGTCGCATCGTCGCCGAGCTCGAGCGCGAGCAGTTCAGCATGGACACGCTGTTCATCCATGCCGCCGGCCTTACCCAACAATCGCATAATCCGGAGCGTCGACGTTGACCGAAGCCCTGTCCACCCGAGTGCCGCGCAAGAGTCTCTTGCGGCACGTCAACCGCGCCAATCTGATCTTCACCGTGGCGATCCTGGCGCTGGTGGTGTTCGCGTCGCTGACGTCGGATGCGTTCCTGACCCAGCGCAACATCGTCAACATCTCGCGCCAGATCGTCACCAACGGCTTCCTGAGCCTCGGCATGCTGCTGGTGATCCGGACGGGCGGCATCGACCTTTCCGTCGGCTCCGTCCTTGCCTTCGCCGGCCTGCTCGCGACCGGCCTGCAGGGGCAGATGCACTTCACCGCCGCGATCGCCGTGGCGCTTTCGATGGGCGCGCTGGTCGGCGTGGTCAACGGCTGGCTGATCGGCCGCTTCAACCTGCAGCCCTTCATCGTCACGCTGGCGATGATGGGAAGCCTTCGCGGGCTTCTCTATGTCTATGCCGACACGCCGCGCTATCCGGCCGACGAGCTGTTCCGCGCGCTGCTCGGCGGCGCCTTCATCGGCCCGGTGCCCGTCAATTTCATCCTGTTCGCCATCGCCGTGCCGATCGTCTGGTTCTACACCGACCATACGGTTTCCGGCCGCGCCGCCTATGCGCTCGGCGTCAACAAGGAGGCCGTTCGCCTCGCCGGCGTCAACGTCCGCAAGCACCTCATTCTTGCCTATGGCATCTGCGGCCTGCTCGCGGCTATCGCCGGCGTGCTGCTGGCGAGCCGTCTCGGCATCGCCCAGCCGAGCGTCGGCGTCGGCTACGAGCTCGATGCCATCGCAGCCGTCGTCATCGGCGGCGGCCTGCTCGGCGGTGGCGGCGGCACGGTGGTCGGCGTGCTTGGCGGTGTGCTCGCGCTCGCCATGGTCGACAACGTGCTCAACCTGTTCAACGTCGACTCCTACTACCAGCAGTTGCTGAAGGGGCTGATCATCCTCGTGGCGGTTCTCGCCCGCAGGAAGCCGGCCTGATCGTTCCAGGAAGCCGCCCGCAGGCGGCACAATGAAGGGGAGGAATATCCATGACCATCAAGAAGAAGCTGGGAACGCTTGGCATCGCCGTGCTGACCACCGCCGCGCTCTGGACCGGGGCCGCGCAGGCCCAGTCCAAGGACGAGATCAAGATCGGCGTCGTCAACCTGTCGCTCTGCTGCGCCTATTTCGTCGGCATGGACGCCGCCGTGAAGGACGAGGCGAAGCCCTATGGCAACGTCAAGATCCTGTCGACGGACGCCGATGGCGACGTCGCCAAGCTGACCGCCGACGTCGAGGATCTCCTGAACCAGGGCGTCAAGGGCCTGATCGTCTCCGGCGCCTTCATCGAGGCGGCGCCGGCGGCGCTCGAGGCGATCGAGCAGGCCGGCGTTCCCGTCGTCATGGTCGATCGCCGGCTTAAGGGCGGCGACTATACGAGCTGGGTCGGCCCCGATAACCGCGCCATCGGCGAGGGCATCGGCGACTACATCGTCAAGCGGCTCAACGGCCAGGGCAAGGTCGTGATCATCCGCGGCGGTCCCGCCGACAATACGATCGGCTCCGACCGGAGCGACGGCGTCACTGCCAAGCTGAAGGAGGCCAACGTCACGGCGGTCGTCTCGCCGGGCTGGGGCGGTTGGAGCGCCGATGGCGGCTTCAGCCAGATGGAGAACATGCTGGCGAAGGAGAAGGACATCAACGCCGTCTTCTGCGAGAACGACTCGATGTGCCTCGGCGCCCAGAAGGCGATCCATGACGCCGGCCGCAGCGGCGACATCTTCATCGCCGCCGTCGACGGCGAGGCGGGCGCGCTGGTCGAGATCGCCCGCGAGGGCTCCAACTTCGGCGCCACCGGCCTCAACAGCGCCGACCAGATCGGCCGCGCCGGCTTCAACCGCCTGATGGCGATCCTGGCCGGCGCCCAGGCGCCGAAGGATACGGCGCTGCCGTCGCCGATCATCACCAAGGACAATGCCATCAAGTTCATCCGCGAAGGCAGCACGTTCTAAGTGAGAAACGGATCGGGCGGCCTCGCGCCGCCCGATCTCTTCATCGGCTCTCAGAGTGCTCTCTTGCGACACCCTTGTGGCGTCGTCTTGATTCCGGGCGAGCGGCCCGAGCCGGGCTCAGCCCTCTTCCGGGCGGATGCGGTAGGCGCAGCGGCGCGCGCCGTAGACGATGTGCTCCGTCCGCTCGACCGAGCAATCTGGCCCCAGCATCTCGCGGAAGATCGCCAGCTCGGACCGGCAGAAGCCCTGGCAGGCCGTCGCGGCGGCGCAGATCGGGCAGTGGTTCTCGATGAACAGCCAGCCGTCGCCGTCGTCGGACGTGCGATGCTCCGCCATGTAGCCCTCGCGGCTGCGGATGGCGGCGAGCGAGGCGAGGCGGGCCTCCGTCCCCTTCGTTCCCTTCAGCGCCTGGCGATAGGAGGCGCGCATCTCGTCCTCGCGCGCGCCGATCACCCGGTCGAGCGCCTCGTCGCCGAGGAGCGCGCGGACGTTGCGCAGGAGGCTGACGGTCAGCTCGGCATGGGTATCGGGAAAGCGGGCATTGCCGCGCGCGGTGAGGCGCCAGAGCTGCGAGGGGCGGCCGACACCGCGCGCCACGGTTTCGCTCTCGACCAGCCCCTCCGCCGCGAGCCGGGTCAGCTGCTGCCGGGCGTTCTCGCCGGTGGTGCCGAGCGCCTGTCCGAGATCGGCGGCCGTCTGCTGGCCGCGCGTCTTCAGCAGGAAGAGCAGGCGGTCCGATCCCGTCTTTCCCTGCGCGTCCGCATTATCCAAGCCAGGCGTTGACATATTCCGCGCAACCTATATTCAAAGCATAAGCTTGTTTTATAAGGTATCCCGCCCGTCCGCGCAAGGATGGCGCGCCGCAGGCGGGTTCTATCCGCGACAGCCACAGGAGCGAATTCATGGCCAGCCTGCGCGATACTCTGGAAGCCCGCCTCAAAGTCGGGCAGGACAACGCGCTGCTGCGCTTTTCGCTCGGCAGCTTCTGCCTGAAGGAGGGCGACGCCGCCGCGGCGGTCGAGCATTTCCGCCGCGCGGTCGAGCTCGATGGCGACTATTCGGCCGCCTGGGCGCAGCTCGGCAAGGCGCTCGGCCTCGCCGGCGACGCCGGGGCGGCTGCCGACGCCTATGCAAGCGGGATCGAGGCGGCGGAGCGGCGTGGCGACCTGCAGGCCGCCAAGCAGATGCGCGTCTTCCTGCGGCGGCTGGATCCCGGCCGCTCCCAGAGTGTCATCGAATGAAGCGGAACCCTTCGCGTCGGGAAAGCGCGACCAGGCCGATGGCGGAAGCGGGTAGGGGCGGCGTCAGGCCGCCACCGTGCCGTAACGGCCTCAGACCGCCGCCGTGCCGTGACGGCGTTAGGCCGCCGCCGTGCCGTAGCGGCTCAGACCGCCGCCGTGCCGCGATCGTGCTGCGCCGCGTCCGGCTGGTCGTCGGCGGCGTGCGGCTTCAGCGACTGGTAGTGCCGCCGGTTCCATAGCAGCGGGCGCGCATGACCCGGCGCATCGGTCGCCGTGATCACGCCGACGAAGAGCTCGTGATCGGCGACCGCGACCGAGCCGCCCAGCTCGCAATCGAGCGTGGCCGAGGCGCCGAGCAGGCGCGGTCGTCCGGAAGGCCAGCTCTCCCAGACGCCGAGCAGAAAGCGCGTCTCCGGTGGGACCCGACCGGCGAAGGCGTCGCCGATCCCTTCCTGGTCTTCCGAGAGCATGGCGACGGAGAAGCCGCCCTCCTCGACGATCGCCCTGGCGAGATCGCTGCCGCTCCGGATGGAGACGACCACCGAGGGGGGATTGGCCGACAGCGAGAACACCGCCGTCGCCGTGCGGCCGAGACGGCGCGCGCCCTGTCCTGCGCTGACGACGCAGACCGTGGAGGCGAGATGCGACATCGCTTCCGCGAATGTCTGCTTCGTCACCGCGCCGGCCGCGTGCAGGAGATCGAGGCGCAGCGCGCCGTTCATGCTCATTTTTCGACGAATGCCTTTTCAATGACGAACTGGCCGGCCTTGTTCTGGCTGCCTTCGGCAAAGCCGCGCTCGACGAGGATGTCGCGGCAATCCTTCAGCATGGCCGGGCTGCCGCACAGCATCACGCGGTCGATTTCGGCGTCCAGCGGCGGCATGCCGAGGTCGTTGAACATCTGGCCGGACACGATGAGATCGGTCACGCGGCCGCGGTTGACATAGGGCTCGCGCGTCACGGTCGGGTAATAGACCAGCTTCTCGGTGACCTGCTCGCCGAGGAACTCGTCGGAGGGCAGCTGGTCGCGGATAAAGTCGCCATAGGCGAGCTCGGCCGTCTGCCGGACGCCGTGGACGAGGATCACCTTCTCGTAGCGCTCATAGGTTTCCGGGTCGCGGATGATCGAGAGGAACGGCGCCAGGCCGGTTCCGGTCGAGAGCAGCCAGAGCCGCTTGCCGGGCTCGAGATTGTCGTAGAGCAGCGTGCCGACCGGCTTCTTGCCGACGAGAACGCGATCGCCCTTGTTGACGTGCTGCAGCTTCGAGGTCAGCGGGCCGTGCGGCACCTTGATCGAAAAGAACTCGAGCTCGTCGTCATAGTGGCTGCTGACGATCGAATAGGCGCGGGTCAGCGGGCGGCCCTCGACCTCGAGGCCCATCATCGTGAACTGGCCGCTCTGGAAGCGGAAGGCGGCGTTCCGCGTCGTGCGGAAGGAGAACAGGCTGTCGGTCCAGTGGTGGATGTCGACAACGGTTTCTTCGTAGAAGTTGCTCATGCTCTGAGGGGCTCGCTGCGTCGTTCGGTTGGCCTGAATTGCCGGTGGTGTGACGGCTTACCCCGTAGAGCGCCGCCCGGCGAGTCTTGTGACATGGATTCCTTTTCCTCCGGACCGAAGGATCGGCTTCCTCGCCTTGCGGCCTGCTTTCCGAACGAGGCGACGGCTCCAGGGGCGGGAGCCGCCGCGCTGCCGAGGTCAGGCCTGGTTCAGGCGCGCTTCGGCGAACTCGTAATTGGCCAGCTTGTCGAGGAAATTGCCGACATAGTCCGGACGGCGATTGCGGAAATCGACGTAATAGCTGTGCTCCCAGACATCAAGCCCGAGAAGGGCGTGGCCCTGACCGGCGGCGAACGGATTGTCGGCATTGGCCGTCTTCGTCACCTTGAGCTTGCCGTCCTGGCCGAGCACCAGCCAGGCCCAGCCGGAGCCGAACTGCGTCGTCGCCGCCGTCTTGAAGGCGTCCTTGAAGGCGTCGACGCTGCCGAAATCCTCGACGAGCTTCTTTTCCAGTGCGCCCGGCAGCTTGCCGCCCTTCGGCGCCAGCGACTGCCAGAACAGGATGTGATTCCAGTGCTGGCCGGCATTGTTGAAGACGGGCGCGAGATCCGCCTTGCCGTTGGCGAAACGGACGATCTCCTCGAGCGACTTGCCCTTCAGCACGTCGTTCTTCTCGACGAAGCCGTTCAGCGCCGTGACATAGGCCTGATGGTGCTTGCCGTGATGCAGCTCCAGCGTCTCGGCGCTCATGCCGGCTTCAGCCAGCGCGTCGGTCGAATAGGGAAGGGCGGGAAGTTCGAATGCCATGGTGATGTCCTCATCGGTTCGCCCGAACGGTCGGGCGCGGCTTCCGGCAGCGGCCGACATGACGCCGTGTCCGGCGCGGGCGGCCTATTTGCCAAGCTGATGCTTTGATAAATTCTTTCCGGGATATGTCAAGTCATGACTTGGAATAATCGGCGGATCCGTCGCGAAGAGTGGTAACGCCTTGTTAACCGTCGCCCTGGCCGATAGACCTCATGCATGATTGAGGTTCCGATGAGCGAGAACACCAGCAAGTCGACGCTGACGGTGGGCGAAGTGGCGAAGCGGAGCGGCATCGCCGTCTCCGCCGTGCACTACTACGAGAGCAAGGGGCTGATCGAAGGCTGGCGCACAGCCGGCAACCAGCGCCGCTATCACCGCGCCGTGCTCCGCCGGATCGCCATCATCAAGATCGCCCAGCGCGCCGGCATCCCGCTCGCCGTCATCCAGGATGCGCTGGAGGGGCTCCCGCATGACCGTGTCCCCAATGCGCGGGACTGGCGGCTTTTCACCGATGGCTGGAAGGACATGCTGGAGGAGCGAATCGTGGCGCTGACGCAGCTTCGCGACCAGCTGACGAGCTGCATCGGCTGCGGCTGCCTGTCTCTCACGGAGTGCCCGCTGCGCAATCCGGACGACCAGCTCGGCCAGGTCGGCTCCGGCCCGCGACGCCTCGAATCCCGCCGTTGAGGGCGAGGCTGGCCTGACACGTGCGGCCGCGGAAATGTCGATTTCGTTGAAAAATCAAAGCTTTGCCGGATGACCCTCATAGCCGGCGGATGGTTTTGCTCGTCTTTGGCTAGGAAATGACGAACAGGCTTGACCTCAACCATGCTTGAGGTCCTATAAGCCCTGTCGGCTAGCGACGAGAGATCGCGAAGGAGGCCGACATGCACAACGACCTAACTGATTTTGCTCCGGAGGCAGGCGTCATCGCGCCGCCTTCCATGGGCGATACCCCTGCCGGATGGGGTGAGCTGCTCTCTGGCAGAAACGGCATCTACGCTCTGGCGCTGGCGGGCGGCGTGACGCTGCACGCCGTGAACATCTACATCGCCACCACCGCCATGCCGTCCGTGATCGCGGATATCGGCGGGCTCGATTTCTATGCCTGGGCGACCACGCTGTTCGTCGTCGCGTCGATCCTCGGCTCGGCGCTGACCGCGAAACTGCTGCGGAGCCGCGGGCCGCGCGGCGCCTATCTGATCGCGACGCTGCTGTTCGGCGCCGGCACGCTGATCTGCTCGCTGGCGATGAACATGCCGGTCATGCTGATCGGGCGCAGCGTTCAGGGCCTCGGCGGCGGCTTCCTGTTTGCGCTCGCCTATGCGCTGACCCGCGTCGTCCTGCCGGAGCGGCTCTGGGGCCGGGCGATCGGCCTGGTCGCGGCGATGTTCGGCGTGGCGACGTTGATCGGGCCGGCCGTCGGCGGCGTGTTCGCCGAATATGGCGCCTGGCGCGCCGCGTTCTCGTCGCTGCTGCCCTTCGCGGCGCTGTTCGCGATCCTTGCCTATGTCACGCTGCCGAAGAGCAGCTGGGACCGCGGCGAGCGCGTCTCCGTGCCCTTGCCGCAGCTGGCGCTCCTCACCGGCGCGGTGCTGGCGGTTTCGGCGGGAAGCCTGTCGTCGGAGCTCGCCTGGAACATCGCCGGCCTCGTCGGCGGCCTCGTGATGATCGGGCTGATCGCCGTCGCGGACAGCCGTTCGAATGCGCGCCTGCTGCCCCGCAATTCCTTCCATATCGGCACGCCGCTCGGGGCGCTCTATCTGGCGGTCACGCTGCTCATGGTGGCTCTGCAGCCGGAGGTCTTTGTTCCCTACTTGCTGCAGAACCTGCACGGACAATCGCCGCTCTGGGCCGGCTACCTCGCCGCGCTGATGTCGCTCGGCTGGAGCGTCGCGTCGATCCTGAGTTCGCGCTGGCAGAAGCGCAGCGGCCACCGGCTGATCGTGATCGGCCCGGTTCTCGTCCTGATCGGCCTGGTGCTGTTCGCCCTGTTCATGCCGGTCGCCGGTGGCGGCGACTGGATAGTGCTCGGCCCGATCTGCCTCGGCCTGGTGTTCATCGGCTTCGGCATCGGTCTCGCCTGGCCCAATCTCGTCACCCGCATCTTCCTGAGCGCGCCGGCGGAGGAGCAGGACCTGGCCTCGGGCGGCGTGACGACGGTGCAGCTCTTCGCCATGGCGTTCGGCACCGCCTGCGCCGGCATGGTCGCGAACATCGCCGGCATCGCCAATCCCGGCGGGGTCGAAGGCGCGACCAGCGCCGCGCTGTGGCTCGCGGGGATCTTCGCCATCGCGCCGCTCCTCTGCATCGCCGTCGCGCTCCGGGTCGTGCGGCTCACGGCCGGGAAGTGATGATCGTGCCGCGCATCAGCGCGTCGCCTCTCGTTTCCCGCACTCACTTCGCGGTCCCGTCGCGCCGGTCGATGCGCCGGCGCTGAGCGCCGGGGAGCGGACGCTCCGTCCCCCCGGCGTCCGCTCCCCGAGTCGTCCGGCGCCTTTCCGAGCTTGTTCCGGAAGGAAAGCCGTCGCTATCATCCGGGGGCGCAACGAAGCGATTGCGCCAGTCGCGCTCGGGAGGGAAGAGGCCCGGGCGCGGCTTCAATCGGGACCGGGAGGAAGGGTCGAGATGCGTCTGCTCATTCTGGGCACGGGAGGCATGGCCAATCAGCATGCCAAGAATTTTTCCGCCATCGAGGGGGTGAGCGTCGTCGGCGGCGTCGATGTCGTGCCGGAGCGTCTCGCCGCCTTCTGCGCCGAGCACGGGATCGAACGGCAGTTCGCGACGCTTGAGGAAGCGCTGGCCTGGGGCGAGTTCGACGCGGTGGCGAATGTCACGCCGGACCGCATCCATCATCCGACGACGATGCAGGCGATCGCTGCCGGCAAGCATGTCTTCTGCGAGAAGCCGCTGGCGACCGATGCGGAGAAGGCGATGGAGATGACGGAGGCGATCGAGGCTTCCGGCAAGGTCGGCATGGTGAACTTCACCTATCGCAACTCGCCGGCCATCCAGAAGGGGCGCGAGATCGTGCTTTCGGGCGAGCTCGGCCCGGTGCGCCATGTCGAGGCTTCCTATCTGCAGAGCTGGCTCGTCGCCAAGGCCTGGGGCGACTGGCAGACCGAGAGCAAATGGCTCTGGCGGCTCTCCAAGAAGCACGGATCGAACGGCACGCTCGGCGACATCGGCATCCACCTCGTCGATTTCGCCTCCTATGGCGCCGGCCTCGACATCGCGCATGTGTTCGGCCGGCTGAAGACCTTCGACAAGGCGCCGGGAAATCGCATCGGCGAATACGACCTCGACGCCAATGACAGCTTCACCCTGAATGTCGATTTCACCTCCGGCGCGGTCGGCGTCATTCACGCGACGCGCATGGCGGCCGGCCATCTCGACGAATTGCTGCTCCGGATCTTCTGCCAGAAGGGCGCGCTGGAGATCAATTACAACACCGGCGTCTCGACGCTGCGCGTCTGCCGGGGCGACGATCTCGACACGGCGACCTGGCGCGAGGTTCCGCTGGAGCCGGTCGAGACCAATTACCAGCGCTTCGTCGCGGCAGTCCGCGCCGGCGAGGCGCAGGAGCCGACCTTCCGCCGCGCCGCCGGCATTCAGAAGATACTGGACCTGGCGCAGCTCTCCGACCGCACCGGCAAGGACGAGGCGGTGTAAAGGGCTTGGCGGCGGGGTGCGGATCGTGCCCCGCCCCCTTCAGGCTCGAAACACCCAAAGCCGGGCGGTAAAATAGTTCCAGCAGAAGACGACGGGAACGCTCAGCACCTTGGCGAAGGGCGCCGGCATCAGGGTGGCGAGCGCGGCGACGAGGACTGTCGAGATCAGCAGCCCGGTCAGCGTCGAAGCGCCGAATTTCAGCGCCTGCATCGGGCTGTGGCCGACCTCGAAGGTCCAGCTTCGGTTCAGCGTGTAGCTGACGACGATGCCGCAGGAATAGGAGACGAGGTTGGCCGGCGCGGGCGGCGCGCCCGCCGCCGTCAGCCCGGTGAAGACGGCGATGTCGAGCAGCGTCGTCACGACGCCGACCGCCGCGAAGCGCAGCAGCGTATCGAGGTTCCCCGCGCGGGGCGGGACGGAAGGCGAGAGCATCAGCCGGCCTCCAGGTCCGGAATGGTCAGCTTGCGCACGCGCCGCCCGGCGTCGCCGTTCAGCGTCGCCTCGACGATCGGTTTCGGCCGGTGCTTCGACTGCATGAAGATGCGGCCGATATATTCGCCGACGATCCCGAGGAAGACGGCGTTCAAGGTGATCGAGAGCAGCAGCAGCATGGTCGTCGTGGCGAAGCCGGCCGGCCAGTCCTGGCCGAACAAGAGCTTGCCGACAAGATAGCCGAAGAGCAGCAGCAGCGTCACCGTGCCGACGACGAGGCTCGCCATCGAGGCGAGGCGGAGCGGCGCCAGCGAGTGGTTGAGGATGCCGTCGACGGCGAGCGCCAGCATGGCGCGGAACGGAAACTTGCTGCCGCCGGCGACCCGCGCCTGCCGGTCATATTCGAAGCCGACCTGCGAAAAGCCCATGGCGCTGATCAGGCCGCGGACATAGGGCGAGGTGTCGTCGACCTGGCGGAGCTCGGTCAGGATGCGGCGATCGACCAGGCGGAACTCGCCGGCATTGACCGGCAGTTCGTCCTCGCTGAGCGCGTGGATCGAGCGATAGAAACCGCGCCGGAGCAGCGCCGTGAACCAGCCGTCCTGCAGCGATTTGCGGATGCCATAGACGACCTGGTGCCCCTCCCGCCAGAGCCCGAGCATGGCGGGGATATGATGCGGCGGATCCTGCAGGTCGCAGTCGATCTGCACCGAGCAATCGCCGTTGGCGGCCTTGTAGGCGGTGAGCAGCGACAGCTGGTAGCCGACATTGCGGCTGAAGCGGATGACGCGGACGCGCGGGTCGTCGTGGGCGATCTCCTTCAGGATCTCGAAGGTGCGGTCGGTCGAGTGGTTGTCGGTGAAGACGATCTCGTGGTCGTAGCCGGGAAGCGTGAGAAAGGTGTCGGTGATCGCCTCATAGGCGCGGCGGACATTCGCCTCCTCGTTGAAGGCGGGCACCAGCACGGAGACCAGCGGCTTCGGATGGGCCATCACGACACCTCCCCGGCGCGGGCGCGCGTCTCGGGCAGGGCAGCGCGATACCAGTCGACGGTGCGCGCCAGCCCTTCGGAAAACGGCGTCCTGGCGCGCCAGCCGAGCCACCGCGCCGCCAGCGCCGTCGTGCCGCGGAAATCGGCGGCGCCGGACGAGGCCCGCTCGTCGCCATAGGTGATCGAGTCCGGATCGGCGCCGGTAAGCTCGATGACGCGTTCGGCCACCTCGCGCATGGAAGGGGCGACGCCGCTGGCGATGTTGACGATCGCCGCTTCGGGGCGGGGGGCGGCGCCGAGCCGCAGCAGGGCGTCGACGACATCGTCGACATGCACGAGGTCGCGCCGGTCGGTCGGATGGCGCACGAAGATCCGCTCGCCGGCGAGACAGCGCTGGATCAGCAGCGGCAGCAGGTATTCGGTCGATTGCGCCGGGCCATAGGTGAGGGCGAGCCGGGCGGTGACGATGGGAAAGGTCAGGCGACGGCCGAGCGCGGCGCAGAAATGCGTCGCCGCGACGAGGCCTGCGGCATAGGCCGTCAGCGGCGCCTCGCGGACGGCCTCGTCATAGGGCGAGGGCGCCGCGCCATATTCCGCGAGCGAGCCAGTGCGGACCAGCTTCTTCGCCGGGCGCGGGACGCTGGCCGCGGCGGCGATCAGCCCGATCAGCCCCAGGAGATCCTCGCGCACGACATCGCGCGCGTCGTCGAAATCCGGATCCTCGGGGCGGCGGGGCCGCGCCGCGAGGTGGAAGATCAGCTCCGGCTGCGCGTCCGCCATGAAGCGGCGCAGCGCATCCTCGTCCACTAGGTCGAAATCGTGACGGACGAGTCGGCCCGAGGCGTGGCGCAGGCGATGGTCGTCGGAGCCGGGCCGGACGGGCACATGCACGACATGGCCGGCGGCGAGGCAGGTGTCGACCAGATGCGAGCCGATGAAGCCTGCGCCGCCGGTGATCAGGATCCGCGACATCGTCGCCGCCTCCGCGCCCTTCACGGGCCCCCTGCGATCGCCGCCGGGGAGCGATCCATCCGGGCGGCGGGCCGGCCGGAGATTTCCCTGGCGAAATCCCGGAAGGTCTCGTGGATATGCGCGAGCTGCGCCTCCGTCAGGCCGTGGTGGCAGGCGAGCAGGATGCCGCCGCGCATGACGTCGTCGGCGACGGGATAGCCGCCCGGCGCCGCCTTGTGCTGGACGCCGGCCATGGCCGGCTGGCGCAGGATGTTGCCGGTGAAGACCGGCCGGGTCTGGATGTCGCGCCGCTCCAGGAAGATCTGCATGTCGCGCCGGGTGAACGGGGCGTCGGGCCTGACGGTGAGGGGGAAGGCCAGCCAACCGGTCCGCGCGCCGGCGATCTGCCTCGGCAGCAGGAACCATTCTTCGTAATCGGCGAAGAAGGCGCGCTGCGCGGCGAAGTTCCGCTCCCGCGCCGCGATGTTCTGCTCCAGCCGGTCGAGCTGCACCAGCCCGAAGGCGGCGCCGATTTCGGACGGCTCGACGTTGAAGCCGAGCTCCTCGAAGACGAACTTGGCGTCATAGGCGAAGCCGTCGAGCTCGACGTTGAAGCGGTTCTCGATCGTCTCGGAATCGACGAAGAGCGACGAGGTTCGGCCCCAGGAGCGGAGCAGCTTGGCGCGCCGCGCCAGCTCGTCGTCGCGGATGCAGACCATGCCGCCATTGCCGGCGGCGGTGATCACATGCGAGCCGTAGAAGCTGGTGGTGCTGATGTCGGAGCGGGTGCCGGTGCTCGTCCCGTCGAGCGTGGCGCCGAGCGTATCGGCGCTGTCCTCGACGACGATCAGGCCGTGCCGGTCGGCGATGGCGCGGATCTTGTCCCAGTCCGGCAGATTGCCGATCAGCGACGGGATCATCACGGCGCGCGTATTCGGCGAGATCATGCGCTCGATCGCTGCGACGTCGATGTTGTAGGTGGCCTCGGCCGCGTCGACGAAGGCGGGGACGAGACCGGCGCGCACGATCGGCGCGACGGTTGTCGCGAAGGTCAGCGCCGGCGTGATCACCTCGGAGCCCTTGGGCAGGTCGAGGATCTCGATCGCCAGATAGTTCGCCGACGAACCTGAATTGACCATGACGCCATGCGGCTTGGCGAACAGGGCGGCGACGCGCTGCTCCATGGCCCGGACCGAGGGGCCCATCTGCGTCGACGAGCGCATGACCTTGACGACCGCCGCGATCTCTTCCTCGCCATAGACGGATTGACCGTAGTTCACGCGCATTTGGCTCACCTCGTTTGCGTCCGGCGAGGCCGGAACTCAGTCGCCACGCCCCCAGGCGGCGGCGTATTCGTCGATCTGATGCTGCGAGAAGGCTCGGATCCCGGCCGGATCCTGCCGGTAGCTCTGGTACCAGGCGACCGTCATCGCCACCGTCTCCTCGAGCCGGAGCAGGGGGCTCCAGCCGAGATCGACACTGGACTTGGTGCTGTCGAGGCGGAGCACGGCGGATTCGGGCGCTTCATTGTCGCGTCGCTCGACGACGTATCGCGGCCGCTTTCCCTGCCATTTGGCGATGACCATGTCGGCCAGCGTCCCGACCTCGACGGTGGAGCGGGTGTCGGGACCGAAATTCCAGCCGCCGGCATAACGCGCGCCCGTCTCCAGCAGGCGCGCCGCGAGCAGCAGATAGCCGCGAACCGGCTCGAGGACATGCTGCCAGGGCCTGACGCTCTTCGGATTGCGCAGGCGGACCGGCATGTCCGTCTCGACGGAGCGGACGAGGTCCGGGATCAGGCGATCGGCGCCCCAGTCACCGCCGCCGATGACGTTGCCGGCGCGCACCGTGCTCAGCTGCGGTCCGTTCGGATCGTTGAAATAGGAGGCGCGGAAGGCCGCCGCCACAAGCTCGGCGCAGCCCTTGGACGAGCTGTAGGGATCGCGACCGCCCATCGGGTCGTTCTCGCGATAGCCCCAGACCCATTCGCGGTTTTCGTAGCATTTGTCGCTGGTGACGACGACGACGCCGCGCAGCGACGGCATGTGGCGGGCGGCGTCGAGGACGATGGCCGTGCCGACGACATTGGTCAGGTAGGTGTCGACCGGCGCCTCGAACGAGGTTCGCACGAAGGCCTGCGCCGCCATGTGGATGACGAGGTCGAAATCCTCACCCTCGATGCTGCGGCCGAAGATGGACTGCGAGCGGATGTCGCCGACGCGGCCATCGACGAGCGCCTCCAGACCGACCGCCTTGCAGAAGGAGGGCGCGGTGGGGGGGAGCGCGACGCCGACGACGGTGGCGCCCAACCGGCGCAGCCAGAGCGACAGCCAGCCGCCCTTGAAGCCCGTATGGCCGGTGACGAGGATGCGGCGGCCGCGCAGGACCTCCGATAGGTAGCGTTCGTCAAGGCGCTGGTCGGCCATGGCCTAGATCCTTGCCTCGGGCTGCGTCGTGCCGACGACCGGCGGGACGGGCTTGGCGAATTGCAGCCAGGGCGGATCCTCGCTTTCGCAGAGGCCCTCGAGATAGTCGCGGTCGCGCACCGTATCCATCGGGTGCCAGAAGCCGTGATGCTTGTAGGCGAACAGCTCGCCGTCCTTGGCGAGCCGGGTCAGTGGCGACATCTCCAGCGGCTCGGAGAGTGCTGGAATGTAGTCGAGCACGCCGGGCTCGAAGACGAAGAAGCCGCCATTGATCCAGGTTTCGTGCTTGCGCACCTTCTCGGTGAATTCGACGACCCGATCGCCCTCGATCTCCAGATTGCCGAAGCGCGCCGGCGGCTGCACGGCGGTGACGGTGGCAAGCCGCCCATGCGAGCGATGGAAGGCGAGCAGCGCGTCGAGGTCGATGTTTCCGACGCCGTCCGAATAGGTCACCATGAAGGTGTCGCGGTCGAGCCAGTCGCGCAGCCGCAGCAGGCGACCGCCGGTCATGGTGGAGAGGCCGGTATCGACGACGGAGACGTTCCAGTCGAGCGGGCGGGTCGGCCGCAGGACCATCGATCCGCTGCCGAGGGCGACCGTGAAGTCCGCCGTCGACAGGTGGAAATTGTGGAAGAAGTTCTTGATCAGCATGCATTTGTAGCCGCCGGCCACGACGAAGTCGCGATAGCCCCAGTGGCTGTAGATATCCATGACATGCAGGATGATCGGCCTTCCGCCGACTTCCACCATCGGCTTCGGGATGCGGTTGGTCTCCTCGGCGAGACGGGACCCCAGACCTCCGGCCAGTAGAACGACTTTCATGATCGGCCTCCGCGTGCCTGCCATGGGTTGGCGCAGGTGATACCCCAAAGTGATGGCGGACTTCGGGATGGCGGGGACAGACCCGGAATACCGGGGAGCGCGCCCGCCGGACGCGCTCCGCGAGATGCCTCGATCGGCAGTGTTCAGGATCGGAATCGATAACAGTGTCGCGAGGACAGCATGTCAAATATGCAAGCAGTCGACATATTTGATAATTTAAAAGAAAGTATCCGGGCTGCTTGCCTGATATCGTCCTGGCTCATCGAATTTAAGAAACATCGATAAGTATTATATTGGCAAGGATGCTATCTTAGCTTGGGTAAGCCCGCAAGGCGTGGGAATGTCAGGATAATCCCTTGGTCGTCTGTCGGGTTTCTGACTGTATGGTTTGCGGACAACAATCCGGATACTCAGTATTCCGGAAATTCTTGAAGGCGTGACGGCCGGCTCGCCGGCAACGCCTGGATCGAGCGCCCGGACGATGCCGGGCACAGTGCTCGTCCGGGCTTCCCGCACGATCCATTCGGAGCTTCGCAATGGCCTATCTTGAGAAAGCCCCTGCCTTCGGAATGGCCCATCCAGCGGCAAGGTCGAGATCGGCGCTCGTTGGCGCCGGCGTCGCGATCCTCTCTCTGCTGATCTTCGCCATGGTGGCGCTGCGCGTTCTGAATTTCGAGATGCGCAAGGACGAGCAGCTCTACGTGCCGCCGATCCGCCTGCTCGAGACGGAGCAGATCTACCGCGACTTCTTCTATAACCACACGCCGGGCTCGGCCTGGCTGTTCTATGGCATCGGCAGGCTGACAGGATCGGATCATCTGCTCCTGACCGGGCGGCTCGGCGTTTTGCTTGGCTGGGTGGTGCTGATCTCGGCGATCGCCGCCTTCAGCTATGTGCTGACGCGCTCGCGCCTGGTGAGCTGGTGCATCGTTCTGCTCAGCCTGATGAACGAGAACTTCCTGCTGCAGCCGGGCATGACCGCGACCAACAACCTGCTGCCGCTGCCGCTCTCCTTCATCGGCGTCGCGCTGTTCGTCCTCGGCGTCCGGGACGAGCGGCCGCAGCCTCTCTACTATGCCGCGTCGGGCTTCTTCCTGGCGCTCGCGGTCTGTTTCAAGGTCAGCGCCGTCGCCTTCGTGTTTCCGATCGCCATCGCCGCCTTCCTGCTGCCGCGCGCGCTCGGCGTCCGCGAGCGGGCGGGCTGGGTGGTGGCGCCGCTGGCCATCGGCGGTGTCGTCGGCGGGCTGCCGATCCTCTACTACCTCGCCACCGACGGATCGCGCTTCCTCGCCCATGTGCTCGGCTATCACACCGGTCCGCATGTGCAGTACATGCGCCTGTCGGGTTCGGCCGACGACGGGGCGGCGATGTCGCTAGTCGCCAAGCTGCTCCTGGCGCACGACATCTGGTTTTCGGCCGGGATCGCCGTGGCCCTCGTGGTGGTGCTCACCCTGCTGATCACGGTGCTTCGTCGTCGGGCGGAGGGCCGTCCGGCGATGCGCGCCATCTCGGCGCCGGCGCTGGTCGTGCTCGGCGCGCTGGTGTTCAGCGTCGCCTTCAGCTTCATTCCGACGCCGGGCTTTCCGCAGTATTTCGCGCCGCCGCTGATCTGCCTTCCGCTGGCGCTCGCCCTTGCCTTCGGCGATCTCGGCGTCGACGAGCGGCGGCATGTCCTGCCGGTTCTCATCGCGGCGACGGCGATCGTGCTTTTGATCGCAACGCCGCGCCTTGGCCAGTTTCTCGGCCGGGCGCCGCATCCGGGTCGCTGGACCGTGATGCAGGTGCATGATGACGGCGTCCGCATTGCCGAGCGGATGGCGGAGGCCGGGGCGCATGGCAAGGTCGCGACCCTCGCGCCGCTCTATCCGCTCGAGGGCGGGCTGCAGGTCTATCCGGAGCTGGCGACGGGGCCGTTCGCCTATCGGAGCGGCGACCTGACCAAGCCGGCGCTCGCCGCCCAGTACAAGATGACGTCGCCGACGCGGGTGGGGGCGCTTCTGGCCAGCGATCCGCCGGCGGCGTTGCTGCTCGGATTCGATCCCGTCCTGGAGGCGCCGATGCGCGCCTTTGCCGAGGCCAATGGCTACGCGCCGGTATCGAACCTCGGCGTCCGGGATCGCTACGGCACCGCGATGCTCTATCTCAGGCCGGCACAGCCGCCGGCGCCGTGACCGCGACTGCTATCACCGCGTCCCAGAGCGCCAGCACCGAGGGCAGGGAGTAGCGCGCGGCGGCCTCGGCCGCTCCCGTGGCGGCAAGCCTTTGCCGCAGATCGGAATCGGTGGCGAGGCGCGCCATCGCGTCGGCCAGCCTTCCGACATCGCCGGCCGGCACCAAGAGGCCTGCATCGGGATTGTCGAGGATCTCGGAAGGCCCCCAGGGGCAGTCGAAGGCGATCACCGCCAGCCCCGCCGCCATCGCCTCGAGCAGGACATTCGGAAATCCCTCGAAGCGTGAGCTCAGCACAAAGATATCGCCCTCGACGACCCAGTCACCCGGCGAGCGGGTGACGCCCGGCATGTGGACGCGATCCGCGACGCCGAGATCGCGCGCCTGCTTCTCCAGCGCGCCGCGCTCCGGCCCTTCGCCGAAGATCGTCAGCCGGGCGGCGGGAAGACGCGCCGCGACCTGGGCGAAGGCCTCAAGCAGCAGATCGAACCCCTTCTGTTTTTCCAGCCTGCCGACCGCGACGATCCGTGAGCCGTCGCTGGGGCGGGCGGCGCGCATCGAGGCGACCGGGTTGGGGATGACGATCGCCCGCGACTGCAGAGAGAAGGGCAGCGCGAGGCAGGCCTCCTTCGTCTGCATGACGAGGCGGGCGGCGCGCCGCCCGGCGATCGGCCCGGCCAGCCGCCAGAGCGGGCTTTTCGCCTGCGACAGGAAGTTGTTGCGCTCCGACAGGACGATCGGCACGTCGAGCCCGAGCGTGGCGAGACCCGTCATCACATTGACCTTGGTCAGGAAGGAGACGACGAGGTCGGGCGCGAGTTCGGCGAGGCGCCGGCGGAGCGCGAGAATCCGCCGGCCAGTGCCGGAGACGCGGCCGGCGCCATTGCCGCTTCCTCCAAGCGTCGAGAGTTCGATCCCGGGGTCATACGGGAAATAGGACGCGGGATCGCCGGCGTTGACGGCGAGCACATGGACCGTGTCGCCCTGGCTCTGGCGGTGGTGGGCCAAGAGGTTGACGACCTTCTCCGCGCCGCCGGCCCCGAAGCCGGAGAGAACGAACGCAATTCGCACGCTGGCCTCCGCCGGATGACAGCCTCAGGTGACGTTCATCCAGCCATGCGTCACGGCGAAGTGGACGATCTGGGCGCGCGAATGCAGCTTCAGCTTCTCGGTCGCCCGCGCCTTGTAGGTCTCGATCGACTTGATGCTGATATTGGCGCGCGCCGCGATCTCCTTGTTCGAATAACCGAGCGCCACCATGCGCAGCACGTCCTGCTCGCGCGCCGTCAGCCCGAGCGCCCCGACCGACTTGGTGATCGCGGCGTTCTGCTCGGCCGGCGCCGCGGTCATCTCGCTCGCCGTCGGCGGATCGAAGAACAGGCCGCCCAGCATGACCGAGCGGATGGCGAGCAAGAGGTTCTGCCCGGCCGAGCATTTCTGCACGAAGCCCTTCGCCCCGACCTGCAGCGCCTGCTGGACGTAGCTGCGCTCGTGATAGAGCGTCATGATCACGACATGGGCCGAATAGCCGCGCTTGATGATCTGCTCGGTCAAAACGAGCCCGTTCATGTCGGGGAGCGAGACGTCGAGCACGGAGACGTCGGGCGCCGTGCGCCCGATCAGCTCCAGCGCGTCGGCGCCGTTGTTCGCCTCGCCGACGCAGATGATGTCCTGCGACGTCTCGATCAGCGCCTTGGCGCCGGCCACCACAACGGGATGATCGTCCACGATCACGGTCCGGATAGGATAGCTCATCGCGTAACCCCGACGGGTTGAAGCGGGGAGGCGACCAGCGGGATCGTCGCCGCCAGCCGGGTGCCCTTTCCGCCCGGCCGGGTGCGGATGGAGAAGGCGCCGCCCAGCTCGGCGACGCGCTGGCTCATGCCGGCGATGCCGGAGCCACGGCGCGCCCGGGCGGTATCGATCGCGCTGTCCGGGCCGCGTCCGTCATCCTCGATGACGATGCTGACGGAATCCGGCATGCGCCGCAGGCGGATCGTCACGGCGGAGGCGGTGGCGGCGTGCTTGGCGATGTTGGTCAGGGCCTCCTGGACGATCCGGTAGATCGTCTCGGCGGTGCGGTTGTCCAGGTCGCGGTTCATGCCGCGATGGCGGAAGCGGGCCTCGATCTCGACTTCCATCTCCCAGCGCCCGATCAGGTCCGCCAGCGCCGCGACCAGGCGATAGCCGAGCGGCACGCCCACCCGTTCTCCGGTCGCGATCTGCTGCAATTCCTCGCTGAACCGGGTCAGGGTCTGGCGGAGATTGGAGAAATGGGCCAGCAGGCGGGAATCCGTGACCGTCCTTTCGAGCGCCGCGAGGCGGAACAGGATCGAGACGATGTACTGGCCCGAGACGTCATGGATGTCGCGCGAGAGCCGCTGCCTCTCCCGCGTCAGGATCGTCCACATCGCCGGCTGGGCGTCGGCCAGCGCGGCCGAGGCGGCCCAGCCCCCGTCGACGGGATCGCGGCCGCTCGGCCCGATGAGGCTCGGGGCGGCCGACCTGTGCTTCCTGTTGACCGATCGACTTGCCGATTTTCTGGGGCGGGTCCCGTGAATCGTCTCCTGGATCGCCTGCGGATTGTTCGACGGCAGGCCTCCCGAGAAGCCGATTTTTTCTCGAGATAGTCCATTTGACGGTTCGGAAGGTTCTTCGTCCAAATTGTCGTCAGTAAAGGGTGAAACAACCTGAAATATTACTGAATCATCACTGGCCGAAATTTCCGGAGACAATGTCATCTGCGAACCCCTTAGGTGAAGTTCATTCCGGAGCGGGGGGGAAGTGCGTCAGGAGAAAACCCCCATTCCGAGTGCGACGGGTTATGCCCCTTCGCCCTTTTTGATGTGCCCACGACCCATGGCGAAGCTTCGCTTGCTGATTGGGATAGCATGAATAATTTCCGGTTCAAAGTAGACTCGTTTCAACCAACCGTGAGCAAATCCCAGATCCGATCCCATGTCTGCCTTACCTGCTCGCTTTATATATTATTGCGATCTCTGTAACTGTCCGGCCAAGTCCTTGCCCGTCTCTCCATTTTTGCGCCGATAATTGGCGTCTCCGGTCACATTGTATGGACGGAGCGCAGGTTACGTTACGTACATCCATGGTTGTCGAATATCGTCTGGTTGCATTCTCGGGTAGGTGCCGCCTCGTAGGTCCCGGCGCTCGCCGGGGTTGCAGGGTGAAACGGTCCTTCGGGAGCGGGCGTCTCGCCCTGGATCGGAGGGGGCCGGCATCGCCGAAACGGCCTCCGAAGCGGCGGGTCGCCGGAAGTTTCCGGGTTTGATGTTGCTTTGTCAGGGGAGGCGGCGAAGCGTGTCAGGCTTTTAATCCTCCCAGACTACGCGCCCGGCGGACTATGCTACTCGAAGAACAGGGAACGAATTCTAAGTTATACTTGCAACGGCGACGAACTCGCCGGCAATCCCAGTCCGGTTCGATGATTTCCGAGAGATCCCAATCCGCTCCCTGCGGTCAGCGACTTCCGGAGTTTAGATTACATTTCGATATTGGTTTGAAATTTGTATCAATTTGGGATCGGCGTCAATTTGTTTCCTCTGATGCCTGCTTCGGAGCATCAGTAAAAGGAAATCTGGGAGCGCTCTGTAGTATGATAATGCACGTCATTACGAACTACACGGCTCAAGCCGGCGCGGAGGCTATGCTTTCGCGGCTCCTGCGTGTGTCGACAGAGCCGGCCATCGTCGCTTCGCTGATCGACATCTCCGACAATCATCGCGGGCTCGAGGGCGGCGCCGTCCGCTACGTGCCGCTCCACGCCCGCTCGATGGCCGGGGCGCTGCCTGCCATTCTCCGGCTTTCGCGGCTGATCGCGCGCGAGCGGCCACGCGTCATCCTCTGCTGGATGTATCACGCCATGATCGCCGGCGTTCTGGCGGCGCGGTTTTCCGGTGAGCGCGTGCCGGTGTTCTGGAATGTCCGCCAGGCGCTGGACGATCCGGCCGCGCTCTCGTGGAACACGCGCCAGGCGCTGCGCGTGGCGCGGCGGCTCTCCCGCTTGCCGGACGGCATCATCTTCAACTCTTCGCGAGCGCTGGATCAGCATCGCCGCTTCGGCTTCGCCAACCAGAACATGGAAGTGATCCCGAACGGGTTCGAGCCGGTTGCCGAGCAGCCGGCCTGCCGCGTCCCGCAGGTTTTCGGCATCGCGGCGCGCCTGCACCGCCAGAAGGATCACGCCACCTTCTTCCGGGCTGCCGCGCGGGTTCGGCAGCGGCATCCGGCGGCGCGCTTCATGGCGGTCGGCGCCGGCCTCTCCGACGACAATGCGACCGTGCGCGACATGATCGCCGAGGCCGGCCTGTCGCAGGATTCCATCACGCTCAGCGGCGAGGTGACCGACATGGACGCCTTCTACCGCAGCATCGACATCCTCGTCCTGTCGTCGCGCACGGAAGGGTTCCCGAACGTCGTCGCCGAGGCGATGAGCTATGGCAAGCCGGTCGTCACCACCGATGTCGGCGACGCCGCGGCGGTGGTCGGGGAGACCGGGCTGGTGGTTCCGCCCGGCGATGCCGAAGCGCTCGGGGAGGCGATGTGCCGGATGCTCGGCATCGGCCTGCAGGACTATGCCGGCCTGTCGGCCGCCGCGCGTCGCCGCGTCGACGAGAACTACTCGTTGCCGCAGATCGCGCGTCGCTACGCCTCGTTCATCGGCCAGGCCTGAGGGGAGTTGGAGGTCGTGCCCGGAGATCGCGGATCATGATGCTGACAGCGAAACGCTTCTTCTCCGCCGCCGGGGCCCCCGCCGACCTGGCGCGGGAGTGCGAGTTCTTTTCGAGCCTGAAGATGCGCAACGGCACGTTCAAGCTGACGCGGCCGTCACGCTTCGCGGTCGTCGAGGAGCGGTTCGCGCCGATGGTGCGGGCGCGCGTGAAGGGGCCCTGCGCGGTGCTCGACATCGGCGCCTCGACCGGACTGACGACGATCGAGCTTGCCGATTTCCTGCGCGCGCAAGGCGCCGTGCCGCGCGTCGTCGGCACCGATCTCTTCATCGACGCGCATCTGGTCGATCTCGCTCCGGGCGTTCACGTGCTCGCCGATCCCGATGGCTGGCCGCTGCAATATGGCGTCGCCGGCGTCGGTATCCGCGCCTGGGTGCGGCGGCTCGACTATGTCACCCTCGCGGTTCTGCCGCGCCTCCTGGCCCGCTCGATGCTGCGGCCGCGCCTGCGCCGGCGGATCGCGGCGGGGGCGTCGCTGCCGGTGCGGATGGAGAGCCGGGCGCTGGTCGGCCAGGCCATACGGCTCGTCGAGAACGACATCTTCGTCCGGGAACCGTCCTTCGCGGCGCGTTTCGATTTCATCCGCGCCGCCAACATCCTCAATCTCGGTTATTTCCGGCCCGAGCGGCTGCGCGTCGCGATCGCCAACATCCACGCCTATTCCCGGGGGCCGGGCGCGCTTCTGCTGGTCGTGAAGACCGACGGATCGAAGCATGACGGAACCCTGTTCGAACTGGGCCCGGAGGGCGACTTCCAGGTGCTCGCCCGGATCGGCAGGGGATCCGAAATCGAAGGATTGGTGCTGGAGGCCGCGGCCGCGACGCGCCAGGGGGAGGTGTCATGAACCGGACCGGTCCGCTTCGCGACGTCAGGCGCCTGATCCTCGTGGCGTGCCTCGCCCTGGCGGCGGTCGGGCTGTTTGCGACCAGGGGACATCTGGTCGGACTGATCCCGCACTGGCTCGCGCGGCTGCACCTGCAGGAAGCCTCCGCCGCCGGATCCGGTATTCCGATCCCGCCGAAGTTGCCGGACGGGCGCCAGCGGGCGTTCCCGACGGCCGAGGGGTTTGGCGCCGGGGCGAAGGGCGGGCGAGGCGGCCGCGTCATCTTCGTCACCACGACGGCGGATCGGGGCGTGGGGTCGCTGCGCGCCTGCATCGGCGCTGAGGGACCCCGGACCTGCATCTTCCGCACCAGCGGCACCATCACGCTCAATTTCCGGTCGCTCGTCGTCCTCCATCCCTACCTGACGATCGCCGGTGAGACGGCTCCGGGCGATGGCATCGCGATCCGCAACGGGCCACGGCAGATCCGCCCGTCGATCGAGGTCGTCACCCATGACGTCATCATCCGCCATCTGCGCCTCAGGCCGGGGCCGCATGCCATCAAGGCCTGCTGCTCGGGCGCGCTCGGCTTCTACGGCAAGGAGGCGACCGACATCATCGTCGACCACGTCTCGGCAAGCTGGGGTTCCGACGAGACGATCGATTCCGAGGGGGCGACCAACGTCACCTTCCAATGGGGCTTCGTGACCGAGCCGCTGCTCGACGGCGGCCCGAGCAAGCACGACCGCGCGCGCAACATGCTGATGACGATGGGCGGCAACATCTCCGTCCATCACACCCTTTTCGCGTTCGGCAAGTTCCGCAATCCGCAGTTCCAGATGCGCGATCCCGGCGGCGTGGCGGACGTGGTCAACAACGTCCTCTATTCGCCGATCTGGGACTATGTGATCAGCTTCAGCGATCGCTGGACCCGGGTCCGGGCGAATGTGATCGGCAACTACAAGATCGCGGGCAGGAGCGAGAAGGACGACCATCTGGTCTATCTGTTCCGCCAGGGCGACCACGGCTTCTCGCTTTTCCTCTCGGACAATCTCGACGAGACCTACCGGCCCGATGAGAGCGTGGGCGATGACCAGGTCATCGCGGAGGAGTGGCGGAACTATCTGGTCTCGAGCCCCTTCGACGTGGCGAACGTCCGCGCCAGCCCGCCGCGTCAGGCCTATGACGACGTGCTGGCGACCGCCGGCGCGACGCGGCCGAAGCGCGACGCCGTCGATCGACGGATGGTCGAGGCCGTCCGCGCGCGTTCGGGCAGCCTGCTGAAGTCGAATCCCGAGGCGGTCGGCGGCTGGCCGACGCTCGCCGCGGCGCCGCCGCCGCCTGACCGCGACCAGGACGGCATGCCCGATGCCTGGGAGACGGCAAAGGGGCTCAACCCCGCCGACCCACGCGACGGTGCGGCGGACCGGGACGGCGACGGGTGGACCAATCTTGAAGAATATCTGCATGAACTGGCCGGCGACGGCGTCGGCATGCATTCCGCGAGGTCCGCCGATGTCCCCGCGAATTGACCCGCCGGCGCGCGCGCGCGACCGGATCTCGCTTCCCTCAGGCGCGCGCGCGCCTGGCCCGCTTGCGCTGCCGTATCGGACCCTCGTTCAGGAAGGTGACGGCGGGGGCGATCGAGAGCAGAACGGGCACGGCCCAGAACCGGCCATAGACGTGCGGAACGGCGTTGATCAGCACCGCGAACAGGCTGAGCGTCGCGAAGCCGCCCACGAAGACCTCCCGGCTGCCGCGATATCGCAGCGGCGTCGCCAGCGCGATGAAGCCGCCGGTCAGCATGAGCAGGAAGCCGCCGAGGGCGATCAGGCCGCCTTCGTTCCACATCAGCAGGTAGAGATTGTGCACCGGCGCATGGAACGCGCTGATCTCGCGATACTGGTCGGCCCCGTAGCCGACCAGCACGACGTCGCCGGCGAAGCCGGACGCCTCCTGGATCATCCGCATGCGGTCGTCGAAGGTGCCGGCCTCGCTCAGGTCGCCGCTCTCGAGCCCGGTCAGCACCCGCTTCTGGAACGTGGCCGGCAGGTTGTCGCGGATGACGGGCGTGTTCAGGCCGCTCACCATCAGCATGACGGCCGCGACGCCGATCGCGGCGCGCTGCGGTGTGATGGTGGCGAGGAAGAAGACGCCGAGGCCGTAGAGCATGGCATAGAGCGCGGTGTTCGAGCCGGTCAGCATGATGCCGTAGGTGATGAGCGGCAGGATCGCGAGCGTGATCAGCGGATGCAGGGTGCGCATCGAGGTCATCGCCAGGATCATCGGCACGGTCAGCGCGATCAGGCCGCCGCATTCATTGTCGCGCTCGACGAAGCCCATCAGCCGGCCGCTGCCGCTGACGAAGGTGGTGTTGGTCTCCTTCAGAATGTCGATGACGTAGATGCCGTGCAGGATCATCAGGATGATCGAGGCGACGAAGACCTTCATCAGGATCGTCGTCTGCTTCCAGGGGCGGCCGAGCAGGACGAGCGGCAGCAGCAGATAGGCGAACAGATACTGGATCGACAGGATCAGCCCGCGATCGACGACGCTCGCCAGCAGGCTGCTGCCGAGCAGCGCCCCGACCATCAGCGTCAGCCCGAACAGCCAGTAGGCCGTTCCCGGCCCGAGCGGCTTCAGGGGCAGCAAGCGGTTCAGGATCATGAAGCCGAGGCAGAGGCAGGCGAAGGCGTCGCTCGCCGTGAAGTAGAAGTTCGGCAGCCGCACGAAGTTCATCGGCGCGAAGAACACGACCGCGCAGGCGAGCGCGAATTCGGCCCGCTGCGCCGCCGTGCCGGCGGTCGGCGCCGCGCGGACGGGCGTGGCGCGATATGGCGGAGATCCGGGAAAGGACGACGATTGATCCATGCGGTCTCCCGACGGGTGGACGCAGCGGAATGCCTCTTGATCCTAGCTGAAGATTCACGATTGGAAACAGTAAACATAAGTTTACTGATCTCATGATGGGAGGGTGATAGGTCTATGGTGTGTAGAAAAATCGGGGGCTGATCACGATATAATTTAATCGCAGGTACATTGTGATGGATTCGTCAATCAAATTTGATCCGAATGCACGTCCTGGGTCTGTTGAAGAAATATTAGCGCCGGCCAAACCGCTGCATGTTGTCGGTCTTCGCGAAATGTGGGCGCTGCTGCGCCGGCACAAATACTTTATCTCGATCTTTATCGCGGTCTCCGTCGCGCTGCTCGTCATCGCGCTCGCGTCGATGCGCAACAGCTACACGGCGACGTCGGCGATCGTGCTGGAGCGCAACGACACGCCGATGCTCGAGGCGGTGACGGCGATGCAGGGGGATGTCCGCGACCGCTCGGCCATGGAGACCGAGATGGACATCATCACCTCGCGCGTCTTCATCGGTCGTGTGGTCGATGCGATGAACCTGGTCGAGCACCCCTGGTTCAATACCTATCTCGCGGCTGCGCGCGAGGCGGCCGAACCTCCTGGCTTCTTCGATCGCCTGTTCGGCGGGTCGAACGCGCCCGCCAAGCTGCCGCCGCTCACGGTGCAGCGCGACCAGGCCATCACCATGCTGCTGTCGAAATTGTCGGCGACCCGCACCGGCGAGAGCCTCGCCGTCACGATCCATATCATCAGCCCCGATCCGGACCTTTCGGCGGCGCTCGCCAACACGGTGGCCAACACCTATGTCGACTGGTCGCGCAGCCTGAAGAAGGAGGCGATGACCGATGCGGTCAGCTTCCTGCGCGATCGCGCCGCCCAGGTCGCCGCGCGGATCGCCCAGAACGAGCGCGAGATCGCCGAGTTCAGCCGCGTCAACGAGCTCGCCTCCGACGTGCGCGACGACATCCTGCGCCAGAGGATCGACGGCATGAACACCCAGCTCACCGCGGCGCGGGTCGAGCTTGCCGGCGTCCGCGCCCGGCGCGATCAGGGCCGCATCGTCCAGGAAGGCGGCGTGGAACTCGAGGGAACCACGCTGACGTCGCCGCTGCTCGCGAGCTTGCGCGACAACAAGGCGACGCTGATGCGCGAGCGCGCGCAATATGCGTCCAACCTCGGAACCAACCATCCGCAGGTGCTCAAGGCCGATGCCGAGCTCGCCAGCGTTGACGCCATGATCTCGAGCGAGCTTCGCCACATCGTCGATGAAATGTCGGGCGAGGAGGCGATCATCTCCGATCGCGTGCAGCAGCTCGAGGCGCAGATCGCCGATCTCCGGGCGACGCTGCGCCAGCGCAGCCTGGCGGAGATCCGCCTGCGCGAGCTCGAACGCGATCTCCTGGCCGACCAGAAGCTGCATGATCTGGTCGTCGGGCGCCTTGGCGGGCTCGATCCCTATGCCGAGGTGGCGAAGCCGAGCGCCCGCGTGGTCTCGATCGCCGCGGTGCCGACGCAGCCTTCCTTCCCGCAGCGCAGCCGCATCTTCGCGGGCGGCCTGATCGGCGCGACCGTCCTGGCGATCGTGCTTGCCGTCATGTTCGAGGCGCTCGACATGCGGATCCGGTCCGGCCAGCGCATCCTGCAGATCGTCGGCGCGCCCAATCTGGCCAGCATTCCCAAGGAGGCGCGGCGCTGGTTCGGGCGGCGCACGCCGACGCTGGCGCGGCTGCTGGAAGGGCCGCGCTCGCTTTATACGGAGGCGCTGCGCGCACTCTATCTCGCCTGTCGCGTGCGGCTCCCGGTGGCGAAGCCGATCATATTGTTCGCTGCGCCCCTGCCGAAGGACGGCTCGGCCGCCATCGCGCTCGGCTTTGCCTATTCGGCGGCCCATGACGGGATCGGCACGGTGCTGATCGACTTCGATCCGCCGGCTCCCGACCGTTCAGGCCTTGCCGCCGTTCCGCCCGGCCGTGCGCTGGGCGACGTCCTGGCCGGATCCTGCCGGCTCGTCGACGCCATCCAGCCGGTGGCCGACGTGCCGGGGCTCGATGTGATCACCGCGTTCGAGACGCCGCGGGGCGGCCATGCCGACCGTCGCGTTCGCTCGGACGACATGCGCCGGGTGATCGAGGATCTGCGCACCAGCTACGACATGATCGTCATCCATTGCGCGCCGGTGCTGATCCTCGAAGACGCCAACTGGCTACTGCCCTTCGTCGACGCGGTGCTGCTCGTCGTCCGGTTCGGCCGCACCACGGAGCAGGAGCTCACCAATGCCGTCTCGCGGCTGCAGATCAATCATGCGCCGCTGATCGGCACCGTGCTGAACGGTGTCGAGGCGAATGCGCAGCCCGGGCAGGAGACGCTCGGCGCGCTGAACCATCGCCGGCAGGCGCGGGCCTATCTCGAAGTGTGAGGCGGGGCGGGAAGGACGATGGAGGAAGTCGTGCAGGGAGATTCGGACGTGCAAGCTGCTTCAGATATGCGTCGGCGCTACCAGCCCCATCTCGGTGAGGAGAAGGCGGTTGACTGCCTCGACGTCGAAGCGGGCGCGCGCGATCTCCAGCGAGCGTCGGCCCATCGTGGCGGCCAGCGCCGGATCGACGATGAAGCGCTCCATCGCCGCCGCGAGGGCTTCGGGGTCGCGCGGCGGGACGAGGAAGCCGTTTTCGCCGGGATCGACGGCGTCGCGGCAGCCCGGCAGGTCGGTGGTGATGACGGCGCGTCCCGTCGCCAGCGCTTCCAGGATGCTGCGGGGAAGGCCCTCGCGATAATAGGACGGCAGGACGAAGACGGTGCTGGAGGTGAGGTAGGGTCGCACGTCCGCGGTCTCGCCGAGATATTCGATCGTCCCGTCCGCCGCCCAGCGATCGATCTCGTCGCGCGAGATCGCCAGCGGGCTCGGGTCCTGCGGTCCGAGGATCTGGAAGCGGACCTGGGGATAGCGGCGGCGCAGCCGCCGTGCCGCCTCGACGAAGTCGACCGGTCCCTTCTCGCGCAGGATGCGCGCGACCATCAGGAAGGCGGGCGCGCCGCCCGGCACCTCCGAGGCGGCGAAATGGGTCAGGTCGATGCCGGAGCCGGGAACGGCGACGATGCGCCGGGGATCCTGGACCATGCGGCCGGCCCTGATGTCGTCGGCATCGGCCTCGTTATAGACGAAGACGCGGCCGTCGCCGTGCAGCGCGATCCGGTACAGCCAGGTCGAGATCCGGCGGATATGGCCGAGACGCCGGTCGCTCTCGTCGCCGCCGAAGACGTAGCCGAGCCCGGTGACGAGCGCGTGCCGTCGCCGGATGCCGGCGAGGCGCGCGGCGATCAGGCCGTAGATGATCGGCTTCATCGTGTAGCAGAGGATCAGATCCGGCGAGAGCCGCCGCAGCTCGCGATAGAGCGCGGTGAGGGTTCTGAGGTCTTCCCAGGGGTCGAGGCCGGCTCGCGCCATCGGAATTTTGACAAAGCGCACGCCGATCCGGGCCAGCGCCTCGATCGTCGGGCCATCATCCTCCGGACCGAAGGCGACGACCTGGTGGCCACCTTCGATCATGGTCGCCAGCAGCCGGTAGCGGAAATTGACCAGCGATACCGTGTAGCTGCAGACGACGGCGACGGTCAGGCGCGGCGCGGCGGCGGTCTGGAAGGCCCATGTGCCGGCATGTTGAACCATGAACAGATCGCCTCCGCTCCGGGCTGCTTAGATCCGGCTGATATGCCGAACGTTGTTTTTGAAGATTGTCATTCGCTCGAGAAAGCTTCGGAAGGTTAGCATGGATTGAAATTACAGAAATATGCAATTCAGTATATGCTGGGTGTGCCGAAGTGTTCCATTCAGATCAATTTTATCTGAAGGGGTTGTCATGTTTGGTTGTCTCTCGATCGTCAGGTTTTTGTCAGTATTAATTGCGGGGTTCATCGTCGTGGGCAGCACGGTGGCCGTGCTCGCCGCCGAGCCGGAGGTTCTCCTGGCGCCGGGGGACATGCTCCGGTTCGATATCCTCGACGATGAAAAGGAGCCGGTCGATCTGCCGATCGCGGCCGACGGGACCATCCAGGCGCCCCTGCTCGGCGGCGTATCCGTGGCCGGCTATACGATCGCCGCGGCGCTCGAGCACGTGAACGCGATCTATGCGGAGCGGAAGATCTTCGTTCAGCCGAAGATCGCCCTGTCGGTCGCCGCCTATCGTCCGGTCTTCGTGATCGGCGATGTCCGCCAGCCCGGATCCTATCCGTTCCAGGCGCGGCTGACCGTCGAGAAGGCGATGGGCCTTGCCGGCGGCCAGATCACGGCCGCCAATGGCGAGGATCCTGTTCTCGCCCGCGCGCGAATTCATGGCGAGCTCGAGGCGGTCGAGAACACCATCATCCGGGAAGGCCTGTCGATCGCGCGATTGCAGGCGCAGCTCAATGGCGGCGACGCGATCCGGGACGAGGACGTTCCGGAATCGGCGCGCGCCTATGTGAAGGGGCCCGCGGCGGACATCATGCGCGAGGTCGAGATGCGGATTCTTGACAGCGACCGAAACGGCTTCGCCGCCCAGAAGAAGATCCTGCTCGAGAATATCGCCGAGGCGGCGCGGGGGCAGGAACTGCTGGTGGAGATGGCGGACAAGGTCGCGAAGTCGGTCGAATTCAGCCGGGCCGACCTGGAGCGCGGGCAGGGCCTGCAACAGCGTGGCATCAAGACCCTGACCGACGTGTCCAACCTGGAACGCCAGCTGACGGCGGAAGAGTCGCGGCAATTGCAGGTCATGAGCCAGCAATCGGACGGGCGGCGCGAGATCGGAACGCTGAAGCGCCAGCTCGCCGACCTCGAGCAGGCCCGGCACATGCAGGCGCTGGTCGACCTGCAGACGCACACCTCCGCCCTGATCACCGCGATCGGCACGCGCCGCACCGCCGAGGAGCAGTTGATGCTTCTCTCCGCCATGACGGCGCAGCAGATGGCGGACAACAAGGAAGTCATCCTGGATTTCACGGTGCGACGGACCGACGCCGCCGGCAATGCCGACCTGCGCGCGACGCCCGCGACGCTGCTGCAGCCGGGCGACGTCGTCATCGTCAGTATCCGCAGCACGCACACCAACGCGCCGCTGGCCGCGCTCCAGCCGCCCGCGGCGCAGCCGTCGCAATAGGCCGCGTTCGCGCGAGATAGATGCCGTTTCGCGTGGGCAGAGCGCGCGACGGAGCAGGGAGTTGGAATTTTTCGGGGGAACCGGCGCGCGCCGCGCCGTCGATCCCGCGCCGCTTTCGAGGGGGTGCCCGATGCTGGCAGGAATGGAGAAGGAGTTGGTGGCGCGGGACGTTGCCGACCCGGCGCCGGCGTCCGGCCAACGCCTGGTCGCGCTCGCCGCGCTTCTGGTCGCCGCGCTGCCGGCGCTGGTGACGGCCTCTCTCGTCTGGGCCGCCCTCGGCCGGCCGCTGCTCTTCCGGCAGGAACGCTGCGGCCTCGGGCAGCGGCCCATCCGGCTGGTCAAGTTCCGGACGATGCAGGATCGGCGCGACGAGGCCGGCCAGCTCCTGCCGGACGTGCAGCGCGAGACGGCGGTCACCCGGTGGATCCGCCGGGTGCGGCTCGACGAGATCCCGCAGCTTCTTTCGATCGCGGCCGGCGACATGAGCTTTGTCGGGCCGCGGCCGCTGAAGCCCGAGACGATCGCCGCCTTCGGTCGCCTCGGCGAGCTGCGCTGCCGGGTCCGGCCGGGGCTCACCGGCTGGGCGCAGGTGAACGGCAATACGCGCCTGACCAATGCCGAGAAGCTGGCGCTCGACATCTGGTATGTCGACCATCGCTCCCTCCGGCTCGATCTCCGCATCCTGGTCCTCACCGTCGTCACCATTCTGGGCGGGGAACGGGTGCGGCCGGCGCCGCTGGCCGAGGCCGAGGCGCATCTCGCCATCCGCGCGGCCGGTCTCGATCGCCCCTTCAGCCGGGAGCCCAGCGCATGAACATTGCTTTCATCGGCGCCGTCGAAGGCTCGGCGATCGGGCTCCGCGCGCTTCTTGACGCGGGACTGGCGCCCGGCCTGGTGATCACCCTGCCGCCGGAGGCGGCCCGCCGCCATTCCGACTATGTCGATCTTGGCCCGCTGGCGCAGGCCGGCGGCGGCGCGCTGGTGCATGCCGTCGATATCAATGGCCCCGAGGCGCTCGCGGCGCTCCGGGCGTTCGAGACCGACCTCGTGCTGGTGATCGGCTGGTCGCAGGTCTGTCGCGACGCGTTCCTGTCGGTCGCCCGGATCGGCAATGTCGGCTTTCATCCGGCGGCGCTGCCGCATATGCGCGGTCGCGCGGTGATCCCCTGGACCATCCTGCTCGGTAAGCGGGAGACGGCGGCGACCTTGTTCTGGCTCGATGCCGGCGTCGATTCCGGGCCGATCCTGCTGCAGCAGATGATCACGGTCCGCCCCGACGAGACCGCGCGCGGCCTCTATGACAAGCAGACCGAGGCGCTGGCGCGGATGCTGCCGGAGGCGGTCGCGCTCGTCCTGAAGGGCGAGGCGCCCAGGGTCGAGCAGGACCACGCCAAGGCCACCTATTGCGCCAGGCGGACGGCGGAGGACGGCCGGATCGACTGGCGCGAGCCGGCCGAGGCGGTGCTGCGGCTGATCCGGGCGGTGGGCGATCCCTATCCCGGCGCCTTCACCACCGCCGACGGCCAGCGCCTCATCGTCGACGCAGCGACCCGGTTCGCCGACTCGCACCGTTTCATCGGCCTGCCGGGGCAGGTCCAGAGCCACACGCCGTCCGGCTTCACGGTCCGCTGCGGCGATGGCGAGGCGATCGACATCACCGCCTGGCGGCGCGACGGCGGCGTCACGGACCGGCCCCGCCTCCATTCCAAGCTGGGAGCATGCCTCGGATGACGGGTTCGCTGGAAACCTTCGGCCGCACACTGGTGATCGCGCCGCATCCCGACGACGAGATCCTCGGCGCCGGCGGCACCATGGCGCGCCTCGCCAGGGCCGGCCAGGAGGTGTTCGTCGCCGTGGTCACCAGCGGCCAGCCGCCGGACTTCTCGGCCGAGCAGGTGACGCGGGTGCAGGGGGAGGCGGCGCGGGCGCATGCGCTGCTCGGTGTCCGCCAGACGCTCTGGCTCGGCCAGCCGGCCGCGCAGCTGTTCGACACGCCGCATGCCCAGCTGAACGCCGCGTTGCGCAAGGTCGTGCTCGACCTCAACCCGACGACGCTGATCATTCCCTTCGTCGGCGACATCCACGCCGACCACCAGCTGACCTTCCTGTCGGCGATGGTCGCGGCGCGGCCGCACCAGGCGGAATTCCCGGCGACCATCCTCGCCTATGAGACGCTGTCGGAGACCAACTGGAACGCACCCTATGTGACGCCCGGTTTCCTGCCGAACGTCTTCATCGACGTCAACGAAACGCTGACAACGAAGATCGAGGCGATGCAGATGTTCGCCTCGCAGCTCCGTCCCTTTCCGCATGAGCGGTCGGTCGAGGCGCTTACGGCGCTCGCCATGCTGCGCGGCGCCTCGGTGCACTGCCGCGCCGCCGAAGCCTTTGTTCTCGTGAGGCATGTGATCCGCGCCTGAAGCGGTCATCGAAGGAGGTCGTCGTGAATCGTTGGCCGCAATTTGACGAAGAGCAGATCGAGGATGTCGTCGCCGTGCTGCGTTCGGGCAAGGTCAATGCCTGGACCGGCAGCAAGGTCGGGGAGTTCGAGGCGGAATATGCCCGGGAGATCGGAAGGCGCCACGCGATCGCGCTGGCGAATGGCACGGTCGCGCTCGATGTCGCGCTCTATGCCATCGGGCTCGAGCCGGGCGACGAGGTGATCGTCACGCCGCGCAGCTTCGTCGCTTCGGCCGCCTGCGTGCCGATGGCGGGCGGCGTTCCGGTGTTCGCCGATATCGATCCGGACAGCCAGGCGATCACGGCCGAGACCATCGCGGCGGTGCTGACGCCGAAGAGCCGCGCCGTGATCGTCGTGCATCTCGGCGGCTGGCCGGCCGACATGCCGGCCATCCTGCGCCTTGCTCAAGAGCATGGCCTCACCGTGATCGAGGATTGCGCCCAGGCGCATGGCGCGGAGATCGCCGGCAGGCCGGTCGGCAGCTTCGGCGACATCGCGGCCTTTTCCTTCTGCCAGGACAAGATCCTCACCACGGGCGGCGAGGGCGGCCTGCTGGCGATGGACGACGAGCGGCTCTGGGAGCGGGCCTGGAGCCGGAAGGACCACGGCAAGAGCCATGCGACGGTCTTCCAGCCGGCGCCGCCGCCGGGCTTCCGCTGGCTGCATGAGAGCTTTGGCTCCAACTACCGGATGACGGAAATCCAGGCGGCGATCGGATTGCGCCAATTGACCCGGTTGCCCGGCTGGCATGCGCAGCGGACCGAGAACGCCGCCATCCTGATGCAGGCCTTCGCCGACCTTCCGGGGCTGCGGACGCCCGTGCCACCCGAGGATCTGCGCCACGCCTGGTATCGCTTCTACACCTTCGTCCGGCCCGAGCGGCTGAAGCCCGGCTGGAATCGTGACCGCATCCTCGCCGCGATCACCGCCGAGGGCGTCGCCTGCTTCTCCGGAAGTTGCCCGGAGGTCTATCGGGAAAAGGCCTTCGTCGATGCAGGCTTCGGCCCGGCTGCGCCGCTTCCCGTGGCGGCGGCGCTCGGCGAGACCAGCCTCGCCTTCCTCGTCGATCCCTGCCAGGACGCGGCGGCGATGCGCCGGGCGGCCGATGTCGTGACGGAGGTGATGCGGCGCGCGACGGATGCGTTATCCGCGACAGAGCCGAACATGCGGCACGAGGCGGCGGAATAGGGCGACATGAAGCATCTCACCCTCCTGATCTCCTCGGCCGGCCGGCGGGTCGGCCTGATCGATTGCTTCCGCCAGTCGGCGGCTTCGATGGGCGTCTCGCTGGAGGTTCTGGCCTGCGATCTGGAGCCGGGCCTGAGCGCCGCCTGCAACGCGGCCGACCGCGCCTTCGCCGTGCCCGCTTATGGCGATCCGGCCTTCGTCGACGCCCTGATCGACATCGTGCGCGAGCATGGCGTCGATCTGGTGGTGCCGACGATCGATCCGGAACTGGCGCCGCTCGCGGCGGCGATCGACCGGTTTTCGGCCCTCGGCGCCCGCGTCCATGTCAGCCCCTCCTGCGTCATCGAGGTGGCGCGCGACAAGCTCCGGACGGCCGAGGTTCTGGAGCAAGCCGGCGTGCCGGTGCCGTGGACCCGCCCGTTCGGGAACGGCCACCTCATGGATGGACTGTCAGGCTGGCCGGCCTTCCTGAAGCCGTCGGCCGGCAGCGCCAGCCGCGGCATCCGGATCGTCGAGGGGCCGGCCGAGCTACCGGAGGCCGTCGACGAACCCATGGTGCTGCAGCAGTTCCTCGTCGGGCCGGAATTCACGGTCAACATGTTCATCGATCAGGGCGGCGTCCTGCGCAGCGCCGTCGCCCATCGCCGATTGCGGGTGCGCGCCGGCGAGGTCGAGAAGGGCCGGACCGAGCGCGATCCGATCTTCCGCGAACTCGCCGAGGGCGTGGCGAGGGCCCTGCCCGAAGCGCGGGGCGTGCTCTGCTTCCAGGTCATCCTCGACGCGGCGACGGGGCCGCGCGTCTTCGAAATCAATGCCCGCTTCGGCGGCGGCTATCCGCTCGCCCATCACGCGGGCGCCGAATATGCGCGCTGGCTGCTCGAGGAAGTCGCCGCGCTGCCCTCGACCGCGCATGACGACTGGCGCGCCGGGGTGCTGATGCTGCGATACGACGCCGCGATCTTCGAGGGCTGAAGGGATACGGCGATGCCGACACCGGTGCTGATCGTCTTCGATCTCGACGACACGCTCTATCTGGAGCGGGATTTTGGCCGCAGCGGTTTTGCGGCGGCCGGCGAGTGGCTTTTTCGGCAGGTCGGCGTGCCGGGACTTGGCGAGGTCTGCGTCGATCTCTTCGAGGCCGGGGTGAGGGGGCGCGTGTTCGACGAGGCCCTCGTTCGATTGGGTCTCGGCCCCGACCCGGCCCTGCTGGCGCAACTGGTGGCGATCTACCGGTCGCACGATCCCAAGATCGAGCTCGCGCCCGATGCCGTCCGCTATCTCGCGAGGCGGGATGGCTCCGTTCCCATGGCTCTGATCACCGACGGCCCGGCGGCGACGCAGCAGGCCAAGGTGCGGGCGCTCGGCCTCGAAGCCAGGCTCGGCTGTATCGTCTGCACCGATACGCTGGGGCCGGGGCGGGGCAAGCCGCATCCGCTCGGCTTCGAGAGGGTCGAGGCCTGGGCACCACCGGGCCTGCCGCTCGCCTATGTCGCCGACAATCCGCTGAAGGACTTCGTCACGCCCCGCGCGCGCGGTTGGTGGACCGTGCAGATCGAGCGTCCGGAGCGTGTCCATCGGGTCGAGGCGCCGAATCCTGCGCATGAAGCGCATGGCCGCATCGCCAGTCTCGACGAACTCGACGACTGCCTGGAACGCCTGCTGGAGGCTGCCGGCGGCCCCGTAAGGACTTTCCCGACTGATACCTCCGGCCGAATAGCTGTTTCGTAGCTCGCTGTCTTGAAAGCTTCCGCGCCTTCAGCTCGAGGAACACTCCGTGACATCGGCGGTCATTGTTCGAAAGCTTGGACGTCGCACCCGGCAATTCCTGGAAGTGAAGGGAGCGCTGCGCACGCGCCTGTTCAACATCGGCCATCTGCTGACCGGGAACCTGTTCGGCTCGCTCATCGGCATGCTGGCCTTCGTCGTCACCGCGCGCGCCCTCGGCCCGACCGACTACGGCATTCTTGCGCTGACCTACAGCTACACGCGGGCGGTCGAGCGGCTGGTCTCGTTCCAGTCCTGGCAGCCCCTGATCAAGTATGGCGCGGAGCTGCAGGGGCCTGAGCATCGCGACGACTACCGGTCGCTGCTCAAATTCGGCCTTTTCGTCGACATGTCGGCGGCGACGATGGCTTATCTGGTGTCGATCGGGCTGGCGCTGCTGTTCGGGCCGTTGCTCGGCATCGGCGACGCGGCGCTGAAGCAGGTCCTGATCTATTCGACGGTGCTGCTCTTCCAGATCAACGGCCTTCCGACCGCTGTGATCCGGCTGGCGGGGCGCTTCAGGCTCGTCGCCTACGGAACGCTGGTCGGCGGCCTCGTCCGGCTGGCCCTGTGCACGATCGGCCTGGCGATGGGCGCGGACCTGCTCTTCTTCGTCATCGTCTGGACGGTCACGCAGATCGTCGGGGCCCTTTCGCTTCTGTTCCTGGCCTTTGTCGAATTGCGCCGGCAGGGCGTCGGCGATCTCTTGCGGGCGCCGCTGCGCGGTGTGACGACGCGCTTCAAGGGGCTCGTGTCCTTCACGGTCGGCAGCAATGTCGAACTGACGGTGCGGTCGAGCGCCAACGAGCTCGACACGCTGATCGTCGGCATGCTCGCCGATCCGACCGCCGCCGGTCTCTACCATGTCGCCAAGCGCATGGGGCGGCTGGTGCTGCAGCTCGGCGTTCAGGTGCAGGCGGTGCTTTATCCCGACGTGGCGCGGCTCTGGGCCAGGCGCGCGCTCGGCGAGTTCCGCAGCACGGTCCTGCAGATGGAAATCCTGCTGATCGTCTTCGGGCTGATGCTGGTGGCGCTGACTTTCCTCGGCATCCGGCCGCTTCTCTATTGGACCGCGGGACCGCAATTCGCTGCCGCGGCGCCGCTGGCGATGGTGCAGATGGTCGCCGTCGCCATGCTGCTGAGCGGCGGCGCGGTGCGCACCGCGCTGCTCTCGATGGGGCGGCAGCCGGCGGTACTGAAGATCGTCTTCGTGGCGGCGATCGCCTTCCAGATCACGGCCTTCTCCGTGATCCCGCTGATCGGCGCCATGGGGGCG
Source organism: Kaistia sp. 32K (assembly GCF_016629525.1). Taxonomy (GTDB): domain Bacteria; phylum Pseudomonadota; class Alphaproteobacteria; order Rhizobiales; family Kaistiaceae; genus Kaistia. Next base: position 2,730,244 of record NZ_AP024269.1, on the reverse strand, counting down.
AACATCGCCCATGTCGTCATGGCGACCGTCATGCTGACAGGGCTGATCGCCGTCTACCGATCGGCCCTCGCGAAGGAGGCGCTGCATCCGACGATCGCGGCGGTCGACGACAGCCCCGGCGCGCCGAGCGGGACCGTGACGGCCAGACCCGCGTGAGGGCACTCGCTCGGCACGGCTATCGGCTGGGATGATTTTCCTGACCTGCCAAGCGTCTGTCGTCGTGGCTCAATCCGGGCCTCGGGCCGAAGCCGGTACCGAGATGCAACCCGCATGGCCGAGTTCCCATGCGAGCGACGGCCTTCAGGCGTCATGGAAGGGTTGGATGCGCGCGGATCCCATCGTCGTCTGCTTTCCGTTCATCGGCGACGAGGTCGGCGGTAGCCACATCTCCGCGATCCGGCTGATCGAGGCGCTGAATCCGAGCCAGGTTCGGCCGATCGTCGTGCTGCACGTCGCGGATGGCCCGGTCGCCGCCTATGTGAAGCAGCGCGGCATTCCCTTCGTCGAAGCCCCGTTGCGCGCGCGGCCGGGAGCCAACGGGCGAGGGCTGCGGGCCATCGGTCCCGCGCTGGGCGCACTAGCCCCGCTGACGCGCTTCCTGCGGCAGCATGGCGTCGCCATCGTCCACACCAATGACGGGCGATGCCACGCCATCTGGGCCTTGCCGGCGCGGCTCGCCGGCGCTCGCCAGCTCTGGCATCATCGCGGTGATCCCGATGCACGCGGCGCGAACTGGCTGGCGCCGCTCCTGGCCGGCCACATCGTGACCGTCTCGCATTTCTCGCGGCCGGAGCGTCCGGTGCGCGGCGTCGGCCACAAGCTCTCGGTCGTGCACAGCCCCTTCGACCCGCCGACGGATGCCGGAGACCGGGCCGGCGCGCGGGCCAGGCTCATCGCCGAGCTCGGCTGCCCCTCTGACACGGCCTTCCTCGGCTATTTCGGGCTCCTGATCGACCGCAAGCGGCCGCTCGGCTTCGTCGAAGCCGTCGCGGCCTTCGTCGACCGCCATCCGGAAATTCCCGTCATGGGGCTGCTCTTCGGCGTGCCCGGCCGGGAAGCGCCTAGGCTCGGCGAGGCGGTGCTGGGGCGTGCGAGCGCGCTGGGCATCGAAGGGCGCATCCGCCTGATGGGCTACCGACAGCCGGTCGAGCCGTGGATGCAGGCGATGGACATATTGCTGGTGCCCGCCGTGCGCGAGCCCTTCGGCCGGACGCTGATCGAGGCGATGTTCCTGGGAACGCCGGTCGTCGCGACGCGGGATGGCGGCAATCCGGAAGCGATCGAGCACGACGTCAACGGCATCCTCGTCCCGCTGGAGCAGCCGGAGGCCTTCGTCGAGCCGATCTTCCGCCTGCTCACCGATCCCGACCATCGGCGCCGGATCGTCGAAACGGCCCGCGCCCGGGCCCATGCGACCTACAATGTCGAGACGCATGTCGCCCGGTTGACGGCGATCTATCAGGCGCTGTGCCGGCGGGCCCCCGAGACGTCGCCAGGTGCTGTCCGGAGAACGATCCCATGAAATTGCAGGACATCGATTTCCTCATCATCGGGGCCACCAAGAGCGCCACTACCTGGTTGCAGCGATCGCTGCAGGCCGACCCCTCCGTCTTCATGCCGGACCCGGAGCTGCACTATTTCAGCCGCGAGTTCAGTCGCGGGGAGGCGTGGTATCTCGACCAATTCCGCGGCGCGGCGGCGCCCAATCGGATCGGCGAAAAGTCGAATTCCTATCTCGAGGAGAGGACCGCCGCCGAACGCATCGCGCAATTGCTGCCCTGGGCGCGGCTGGTGGCCCAGCTGCGCTCCCCGGTCGAGCGCGCCTATTCGGACTATTGCATGATGTACCGGCGCGGCGAGGTCGGCCGCGACGTGGCGCGCTATCTCGATCCGCGCCGGCCGCAGGACACCCGCCTTCTGAGCGCCGGGTTCTATGGCCGTCAGCTCGCGGTCTACTACGACCTGTTTCCGGCCGAGCAGCTTCTCGTCACGTTCTACGAGACGATCCGGACGCAGCCGGAAGAACAACTCGCGACCGTCCGGGCCTTTCTCGGCCTTCCGGTCGACGCGACGGCGCAATTCGTCCAGCGCAAGGTGAAGGACAAGACGACGCCGATGCTGAGCCCGGCGCTGCGCCGCCTTCTCGGCCCGGTGAAGCCGATGGTGGCGCCGTTCCGCAAGTCGCCGCTGTTCCGTCGCATGCACTCCGCCTTGGCTGCGGAGATCGTTTACAGCCCGTTGCCTGATGATTTGCGCGAGCGCCTGATTGACTACTATGCGCCCGACGTCGAGGCGCTCGGCCGCCTGATCGGCCGCGACCTGTCGGATTGGCTGCGCGGCGGCACGGGGTCTCTGGCTGGATCGCAGCGAAACGCCTCGGTCGAACCACGCCAAAGTGACTTCGTAAAAACCGAATCCACGGCAGGGTTTACCTGACGCTGTCTTATGTTTCCTCGCCTATACAAGCCGTGACGCATATCTGAAGATGGCTTGTCGATTCCGAATAGTATTCGGCGCGGCGTGGCTGGGCGCGATTATATATCGCCTTCAACATTGAGCAAGTATCCGGCTGATCTTCGCCTCCAAAGTGATTTGGCGGCGCTGGTGTTGTTTGCGTCATTTTCTAAGCAACTACACGAGTATTGCTTGAGGGGTTCATCATGGTGGAGGACAAGCTGGCCGTTAGAGACCTGCCTCCAAACCTAATCGGCGCAGCAAATGGCGCAGCCAATCTCGATGGCGAAGTCGGTGCATTGGCCCGACCGGATCGGATCCGCGACGTCGTCGCGGGGCGGTTCAACCGCCTGAAGGAAAACCTCGCCTATCGGCGTGTCCGCTCGAGGGCCGCCACCATCGTCAAGTCCGTCCTCCGCAACAAGCGCCTCTATGTCATCGATCTCGCCCTCGCGGGGCTCGCCCTCGTCCTGGCGGTCGTCCTTCGGCTCGGGCCCTCCGAGGTCATCGCCACGCCGGAACAGGTGAAGGCGCTCGCGTTCATGACCATCGCCTTCGGCGTGATCTGCATCGTCACCTTTCCCGTCGCCGGTCTCTACAAGCGCAACTGGAAATATGCCTCCATCCTCGACTATCTGATCCTCGTCCGCGCGACGTTTGTCGCCTCGCTGATCCTGATGGCCTGCCTGTTCTTCTATTCGCGCCTGGCCTTCGTGCCGCGCTCGACGATCGCCATCGAGGTCATGACGCTGGTGTCGTTTCTGGCCGCGACGCGGCTCTGCTTCCGCCAGCAGGACCTGAAGAGCCTGCTGCCGTCGTTCCGAAGCGGCGCCGTCCTCGCCTCCGATGCCCAGGTTCCCGTCCTGCTCGTCGGCGCCGGCGACGAGGCGGATCTCTATCTCCGCGCCCTGCAGCGCGATCGCACCTCCTCCTATCTCCCCGTCGGGTTCCTCGACAGCGCGTCGGCCGAGGACGGAACGATGCTGCGGGGGGTGCCTGTTCTCGGCACGATGGAGGATTTCGAGGCGGTGCTGGCCGACCTCGAAACCCGTGGCCAACGCCCCCGGCATTTGATCTTCACCGCGCCGCTCTCCTCGCTCGATGCGGCCGCCGCCGAAAAGCTGATCGAGCGGGCGGATCGCCGGGGCCTGGCGGTATCGCGCCTCAATCCGGTGACAGAGCTGCGCAATCCGCGCCTCACGAACGAATTCGAGCTCAGGCCGATCGAGCTGACGGACCTGCTGGAGCGGCCGCAGATCGCCCTCGATACGGAAGCCATGCGCCGCTTCATCTACGGACGCAGCGTGCTGGTGACCGGGGCGGGCGGATCGATCGGCAGCGAGCTGACGCGGCAGGTCGCGGCGCTCGGCCCTTCGCGGCTCTTCGTCGTCGACAGCTGCGAGTTCAATCTCTACTCGATCGATCTGGAGCTGGCCGAACGCTTCCCCAACCTGCCGCGCGCGGCCCATCTCTGCGACGTCCGCGATCCGGCGCGCGTGAACGAGCTGTTCGGACGCCACCGTCCCGAGCTGGTGTTCCATGCGGCGGCGCTGAAGCATGTTCCCATGGTGGAGCTCAATCCGTGCGAGGGCGCGCTCACCAATGTCTGCGGGACGATGAACGTGGCGCAGGCGGCCAAGCGCTGGGGCGCGCTCGGCATGGTGCAGGTTTCCACCGACAAGGTCGTGAACTCGACCAGCGTCATGGGCGCGACCAAGCGGCTGGCGGAACTGTTCTGCCAGGCGCTCGATCTCGAGGGCATGCGGGAAGAGGGCTCGCCGCGCTTCATGACCGTGCGCTTCGGCAATGTGCTGGGCTCGAGCGGATCGCTGATCCCGCTCTTCAAGAACCAGCTGGCGCGCGGCGGCCCGCTCACGGTCACGCATCCCGAAATGAAGCGCTTCTTCATGACGATCCGAGAGGCGGTTGAACTGACGCTGCAGGCTTCCGCCTACGGGCTGGAGAAGAAGCTCGGGCAGGGCGAGATCTTCGTGCTCGACATGGGGGAGCCGATCAAGATCGTCGACATCGCCCGGCGCATGATCCGCCTCGCGGGCTACACGCCCGACCAGGACGTCAAGATCCAGATCGTCGGATGCCGGCCGGGCGAGAAGCTGTTCGAGGAGCTTTTCGACGAAGCCGAGCGGCGGGTGACGCCACCCGTGCCCGGCGTTCTCGGCGCCGTGCCGACGCCGGTGCCGCTGCCCGTGCTCCGCCATGCCTTCGGGCGGCTGCGCCATTTCGCCGAGCAGGGCGATTGCGAGGGCCTGTTCGGGATCATTCGCGGCATCCTGCCCAATTTCCACGCCGAGAAGGATCCGCCCGGCGCGGCGGCCGAGTTGGCGCGGGTGCCCGCGGGGAGCGCCGCTCCGCATCCCGATCTCGTCGAGATCCCGCCGGAAATCGCGGCGCTGGCCGACGCCCTTGGCGCCGCGCGAGCCGTGGTTCGATGATCGCATCGCGCGCATGAGGATGGAGACGTCGCGGTCGCTTGCGACCCGGGGGCGGCGGATGGTCGGGTCCGGAAAGGCTGCTATAGTGGGGGACTGATCCTTTGACCTGCATCCTTCGCGGTTAGGCCATGTTTCGGGATCGCTTCCCCGTCGCGTCAGCGACAGAACCCAGTCGAGACGATCCGGCCGAACCGGATGCATCGCGATCCGTCATCTACGTCATCAACACGCTGTCCCGGGGCGGCGCGGAGCATGGTCTCGCGACCCTCCTGGAAAACGGCTTCCTGCGCGACTGCAACCTGATCGTCTTCGTCTTCAGCCGCGGCGATGGCGTGTTGCGTCAGCGCATCGTCGATCTCGTCGGCGAAAAGAGGCTGGTCGAAGTCACGCCCGGAGCCCGGCTTACCCTGGCGGGGATGCTGCGCGGCGTGGTCGAGCTCGCCCGGTTGATCCGCCGGGTCCGGCCGAAGGTTGTCATCCTGTCGCTGAAGCAGGCCAATATCGTCGGCCGGTCGGTGCTGATGTTCAACCGCCGGGTCCGCTGCGTCGCCTTCGAGCATATCGCCCGGCTGGAACGCCAGCCATCCGTTCATCTCTATCGCTTCGTCCTGCGGGCGCTGTCGTTTCGGGTCGACGAGGTCTGGGCCGATTGCCCGACGACACTCCGCCGGACGCGCAGCCACTATCCCTGGCCTCGCCCGCGTCGCGAGAAGGTCGTGCCCCTCTTCATCGCCTCCTCTACGCCGGTGAAACGCGACTATCGGATCGATGGAGTCGTCCAACTGGTGATGGCCGGGCGGTTGATCCGGCGCAAGCGCTTCGACGTCGCCATCGACGCGCTGGCCGAGCTCAAGGCACGCGGCATCGACGCGCGCTGCACGATCTTCGGCACCGGCCCGGCCGGGGCGGCGATCCTCGCCAGGGCGGAGGCGGCCAATGTCGCCGAGCGGCTCTGCCTCGCCGGCTTCGTCGATCGATGGTGGCGCGATGCGCTCCAGCACGACATCTTCCTGCAGACCAGCGAGGAGGAGGGGTTCTGCCTCGTCGCGGCCGAGGCGATGATGGTCGGCCTGCCGATGATCACCACCGTGGTCGGCGGGCTGAACGACTATTCCACCGACGACGTCAACGCCGTGCATGTTCCCATCGGTCGGCCCGAGGCGCTTTCGGAAGCCGTTCGGCAGCTCGCAGGCGACGAGGCGCGCCGGCGCCGGCTCGGGCAGACGGCTGCTGCCGATATCGCCGCAGGCTATTCGGTGCAGGCGGCGCAGCGGGTCTATCGCGAGATCGGCGCCGGCCTGTTCGCCCCGGCGCCGCTCCGGATCTGACCGGCGCCTCCCTTACTCAACCCTTCGAAAGCGCGACGACCGGATCGAGCTGCGAGGCGCTTCTCGCCGGCAGATAGCCGAACACGACCCCGATCAGGCTGGAGCAGAAGAAGGCGACGACGATTGAGGTGGTCGAATAGATCAGGCTGAAGTTGGAACTCAGCGCGCCGAAGAGCACGCCGAAGCCGAGTGCCGTGCCGATGCCGACCAGTCCGCCGATCAGGCAGACGAGGACGGCCTCGATCAGGAATTGCTGCAGGATGTCGCCCTGCCGGGCGCCGACGGCCATGCGCACGCCGATCTCCGAGACCCGTTCCGATACCGAGACCAGCATGATGTTCATGACGCCGATGCCGCCGACGATCAGCGAGATGACGGCGATCGAGGCGATTAAGAGGGTGAGCGTCTGGGTAGTGGCGGTAATCGTCTGGCGGATGTCATCCGTATTGAGGATGAAGAAGTCCTTGGTGCCGTGGCGCTGGGTCAGGAAGGTCGTGACCGCCTTCTCGGCGAGGTCCATCGCCACGTCATCGCTGACCCGCACGGTGATGCTGCGCAGCGACGTGCTGCCGAGGAAACGGGCCTGGACGGTGGTGTAGGGCAGGAACAGCGACAGGTTCTGGCTGGAGCCGAAGCCGCCCTGCTGCGGCTTGGCGACGCCGACGATCCGGGCCGGCACCTGGCCGATCAGGATGACCTGTCCGACCGGGCTGCCGTCAAAATCCGAAAACAGCGCCTTGCGCGTGTTCTCGTCGATGACGACGTCCTGCGCCATCGAGCGGACGCTGCCGGCGTCGAAGAACTGTCCGGCGGCGAGCGTCGTGCCCTTGGCGGCGAAATACTGCTCGCTGACGCCGTTGACGAGCGCGCTCGCCTCGGTCGAGCCGAAGCGGACGCTGCTCGAGGTCGACACCGTCGGCGTCACGGCGGCGACATAGGGCTGCTTGGAGAGCTCGGTCGCATCCGCGACGACCAGTGTCGTGATCTTGCCCGATCGCATGTCGCCGAAATCCTTGCCGGCGAAGATCTCCAGCGTGTTGGTTCCGAGACCGGAGATGTTTTCGAGCACCTTCTGCCGGGAACCTTCGCCGAGCGCGACGACGCTGACCACCGAGGCGATGCCGATGATGATGCCGAGCATCGTCAGGAAAGTGCGCAGCTTGTGGGCGCGCATCGACAGCAGCGCCATGCGCAGCGCTTCGCCGGCGCGGTCGAGGACGGCGCCGAAGCCGCGACGCTTGCGGTCGGCCGGCGGGCTGGTTTCGCGGCGCGCCGGGGCGTCGTCCTGGGCCTTGCGCGTATCGGAGACGATGACGCCGTCGCTGATCTCGATGATCCGCTCGGCGCGCGCCGCCACCGCCATGTCGTGCGTGACGATGATGACGGTCTTGCCCTCGGCATGCAGCTCTTCGAGGATGCGGAGCACTTCCTCGCCGCTGTGCTTGTCGAGCGCGCCGGTCGGCTCGTCGGCGAGGATGACGTTGGCGCCGTTCATCAGGGCGCGCGCGATCGAGACGCGCTGCTGCTGGCCGCCGGAAAGCTGGCCGGGCCGATGGTCGGTGCGGTCGGCCATGCCGAGGCGACCCAGCAGCGCGGCGGCTCTTACCTGGCGGTCATGCGGCGTCTGGCCGGCATAGACGGCCGGGATCTCAACATTGCCGAGCGCGGTCAGCTCCGCCAGCAGGTGATAGCGCTGGAAGATGAAGCCGAAATGCTCGCGGCGGAGCGCCGCCAGCTCGTCCGGCTGCAGCGAGGACGTCTCGCGGCCGGAGATGCGGTAGCTGCCGGAGGACGGCCGGTCGAGGCAGCCGAGAATGTTCATCAGCGTCGACTTGCCCGACCCCGAGGCGCCGACGATCGCCACCATCTCGCCGGCCCGGATCGAGAGATCGACATCCTTCAGGACGGCGATCGTCTCTTCGCCCGAGGGGAACTCGCGGCGGAGCGCGGTCAGGTGGATCAGGGGCTCGGCGGCCGGAGGGGCATGCATCGGCTCAGAATCCCATCGGCCCGCCGCGGAAGCGGCGCCCGCCGCCCGCCGACGCGTCCGATCCTTCGCCGGTGACGACCCGGTCGCCCTTGTTCAGGCCGGAGCGGACCTCGGCGATGACCTTGTCGTTCAGCCCGATCTCGACCTTGCGGGGGACGACCTTGTCGCCCTCGAGCACCCGCACGGTATAGGTGCCGTCGGCGTTGCGGGGGCCGAGCGCGACCGCCGGGACGACCACGACGTCCTCGGCCCGGCCGAGCACGATATGCACCTGCGCCGTCATGTAGGTGCGCAGCCGGCCGTCGTCGTTCGGGACGTGGAAGATGCCGTTGTAGTAGATCGCGGCCGAGCTCGAGGCGGAGCTGCCCGCCGTCGAGGACGTGCTGAAGCTGCTGTCGCTGCGGATCGATTCCGGCGCCGGCTCGATCGCGTCGAGCGTCGTCTCATAGCGGCGCTCGGGATCGCTCAGGATGGTGAAATAGATCGGCTGGCCGGCCTTCACCTTGACGATGTCGGCTTCCGAGATCTCCGCCTTGACCGTCATGACCTCGAGCTGGCCCATGATGACGATGGTCGGAGCGGATTGCGCCGCGTTCACCGTCTGGCCTTCCTGGGTGACGATGGCGAGCACGGTGCCGTCGATCGGCGCGGTGATCTGCGTGTAGCCGAGATTGGCCTCGGCGGTCGAAACCGCGACCTCGGCCTCGATGATCCTGGCGTCAAGCGCCTCGATCTGGGCGCGCGTCGTCTTGACGTTGGCGTCTGCCGTCTCGAAATCCGCCCGCGATACCGCGTTCTTTTCCAGCATGGATTTCTGGCGGGCGAGCGTCTGCTCGGCCAGGAGCAGCGAGGCCTGCTTCTCGACGAGCTGGGCGCGGATGTTGGCGAGCGAAGCCTGCGCGGTGCGGAGAGCGTTCTCCTGCGTGACGGAATCGATCTCGGCGATCAGGGCGCCCTTCGCCACTTGCTGGCCGAGCTCGACCTTGAGCGCCGTCACGCGGCCGGAGACCTGCGCGCCGACCGCGACGAGCTTCGACGGCTTCAGGGTGCCGGTCGCCAGCACGCTTTCCTCGACCGTGCCGGTCGAAACGAGCGCCGTCATCATCGGCGGGGTCTGCGCGCGGCTGAAATTGGCGCGATAGGCGTAGCCGGCCCCGGCCAGCACGAGAACCGCGATGACGAGAAGGAGGAGGCGGGACCGGCGGCGGGGTTTCTTGTTCATGCGGGCCGTTTTCTGAAGCTCTGGAGGGCAACGCGTTCGGCGCGCGCGACGCGCTGCCAGGCGGCGTTGGAAGGAAGGGTGGCGGCGGGGCGACTACCGCCGGGCAAGGTGCGGGCCCGTGCCGGTGTCGACGATCTCGGGTTTTGAGCTGTCGACCACGCCGCTCCAGCCGCCGCCGAGCGCCTTGTTGAGCGCGATATAGTCGGTGGCGATGGCGACGCGGCTCTCGATCAGCGAGTCCGAGGCGGAATAGAGCGAGCGCTCCGCCGTCAGCACGTCGAGGAAGCTCGACGAGCCCGACTGGAACAGCGCCTGGGCGACCTGGTTCGCCTCGCGGTAGGACGCGGCGGCCGATGCCAGCTTGCCGGAGCGGATGCGATCCTGGGCGAGCGCGACGATGGCGTTCTCGACATCTTCGAGCGCCGTCAGCACGCTGGCGCGATAGGCGATGAAGCTCTGGTCGCGCTGCGCCTCGGCGATGTCGACCGCCGCCTTCAGCTGGCCGCCGTTGAAGATCGGGACCGAAAGCGTCGGGCCGAACGACCAGCTGATCGTCGAGCTCTTGCCGAGATCGCCGAGCTTGACGCCGTTGGTGGCGATGTTGCCGGTGAGGCTGGCGCTCGGATAGCGCGCCGCCTCGGCCTGGCCGATCCGGGCGGTCGAGCGCGCATATTGCGCCTCGGCGAGGCGCACGTCGGGGCGCGTCGTCAGGATATCGGCTGGGATCCCGGTCGGGATCGGCAGGCGCGGCGCGGGCACGGGCTTCGGGTTCTTCATCCGCTCGGCGAGCGCCGAGGGCGGCCGCCCGGTCAGGACGGAGAGGCGGTGCACCGTCTGGGCATAGGCTGTTTCCAGCGAGGGAATGCCGGCTTCCGTGCTGCTCGCTTGGCCGGCCGCCGTCGCGGCGTCGGCGGCGGTGGCAGCACCCGCCTCGAACTTGTTGCGGGTGATCGCCGCCGTCTGGCGCTGCGACGCGGCGGTGCGCTTTGCCAGTGCGATCCGGGCCTGGTAGCCGCGCGCCGAAACATAGTTGGAGGCGACGTCGCCGATCAGCGTCAAAAGCGTGGCGCGCAGATCTTCCTCGGCCGCGTCCATGCCGTAGCGCGCCGCCTCGACGCCGCGCTTGTTGGCGCCGAAGAGATCCAGCTCCCAGCTGGCGTCGAGCCCGGCGCGGAACTGGCTGGAGACATCGCCATAGCTCTTGCTCCGCGTCGCCGCGCCGCTGCCATTGGCGTCGGGGAACAGCGCGCCGACGCTCTGCCGGTAGCTGGCGCGCGCCTCGCGCACTTTCGCCTTGGCGTTGGCGACGTCGAGATTGCCGGCGACGGCCTCGTCGACCAGCCCGTCGAGCATGGGATCGCCGAGGCGTTTCCACCATTGAGCGAGTTCTGGCGGCTTCGAGGCCTTCGCCGAGGTGGCGCTTCCCCATTTCGCCGGCAGGCTCAGGGACGGCTTCTCATAGTCCGGGCCGACGACCACGCATCCGCCGAGCGCGGCGCCAAGCGCGACCAACAGCGCCAGGCGGGGCAGTTTTGCGCGCGCGCCGGCGATCCCGCCCTGTAAAGGTCCGGAGCGCGGCGCGACGGCGATCCCGGCGACCGGAAGCCTTTGAGCGAGCAAGTGTGAATCCATATTAATTATAATGAAGGCTAGCTATATTCGGCGGGCGGACGACAGGTCAACGCCGGCCGGGCAGGGCGCATGGCCGCACACGGATTGCGACCTCTCTTTTGTGCAAGCAGCCCGACTTCCGCTCGATGGCTTCGCGGAGATCCCGCGACTGCCACTATGATCCGGGAAGGGAATCGATGGCGCTCCGGACGGGTCGCCATGCAGGCAAGGAGTGAGACGGCGTGACGGTGACGATCTACGGCATCAGGAACTGCGACACGATGAAGAAGGCCCGGACGTGGCTGGACGAGAAGGGCATCGCCTATGCCTTCCACGACTACAAGGCCGAGGGCATCGATCGGGCGCATCTCGATCGCTGGGTCGGCGAACTGGGCTGGGAAACCGTGCTGAACCGCGCCGGCACGACGTTCCGCAAGCTCGACGACGCCGACAAGCAGGACCTCGACGCGGCGAAGGCGATTGCCCTGATGCAGGCGCAGCCCTCGATGATCAAGCGCCCGATCCTCGATCTCGGCGACGGCCGCCTGCTCGCAGGCTTCAAGCCGGACGTCTATGCGGCCGCGTTCAAGTAGCACACTGTTACGAGCGCATGCTGATATAAGGATATCTTTATATCGCGCTTGACGGGCCTCGGGCCGGGGCCTAGGACTGGGGCGTCGTGGTTCTCCGGCCCGCTCTGGCGGCGTCGGAGCTAAGAGGGAATCCGGTGCGTCACTCTTTTCTGCGTGGCAATGCCGGAGCTGCCCCCGCAACTGTGAGCGGCGAGCCCGGGTCCAATTCTGCCACTGAAGCCGCGAGGCTTCGGGAAGGCCGGACCAGGGCGGTGACCCGCGAGCCAGGAGACCTGCCTCGACCTCATAACGTCCCTGGGCGGGGTGTCCCGGTGGTGCGCCTGCGCCCGCCGGTTCTCGCCGCCGGGATTCCCGCATGCGTCCGCTCGGCCTTTGCCCCCAAACATTTGGGGTTAAGCCGATGTCTTCTCTCACGCTTCCTGTCAGTACGCTCGGTACGCCGCGGATCGGTCCGCGCCGCGAGCTCAAGACCGCGCTCGAAAGTTACTGGTCCGGCCAGTCGAGCGCCGACGACCTGCTCGCCAGCGCCGCCGGCCTGCGCGCGGCCAACTGGGCGCGCCAGCACGCGCTCGGGATCACCAGCATCCCGTCGAACGATTTCTCGCTCTACGACCATGTCCTCGATACCAGCGTCATGGTCGGCGCGATCCCCGAGATCTACGGCTGGAAGGGCGGCGAGGTGCCGCTCGACACCTATTTCGCCATGGCGCGCGGCAGCCAGGGTCATGCGCCGGATCCCGCCTGCGCCGGCCATCATCATCACGACGCGTCGGGCGTCCCGGCGCTCGAAATGACGAAATGGTTCGATACCAATTATCACTACATGGTGCCGGAATTCACCAGCGGGCAGCGCTTCACGCTCGCCTCGACCAAGCCGCTCGACGAATTCCTCGAGGCGAAGGCGCTCGGCTACCACACCCGCCCCGTTCTGCTCGGGCCGGTCAGCTATCTGAAGCTCGGCAAGAGCCAGGATCCGACCCTCGATCCGCTGACGCTGCTTCCGGCGCTTCTTCCCGTCTATGTCGAGATCCTGCGCCGCCTCGCCGCCAACGGCGCCGACTGGGTTCAGATCGACGAGCCCTGCCTGGTGCTCGACCTCGACGACGCGACCCGTCAGGCGCTCCGCGTCGCCTATGGCATGTTCGCCTATGCGCAGCCCCGGCTGAAGCTGATGCTGACGACCTATTTCGGCGCGCTCGGCGACAATCTCGATACCGCCGTCGAGCTGCCGATTGCCGGTCTGCATGTCGATCTCGTCCGCGCGCCGGAGCAGCTGGACGCCGTTCTGGCGAAGGCGCCGAGCGGCCTCGTCCTTTCGCTCGGGGTCATCAACGGCCGCAACATCTGGCGCGCCAATCTCGCGGATCTGCTCGATCGGCTCGAGCCGGTGGTCGCGCGGCGCGGCCTGGATCATGTCCAGATCGCGGCGTCCTGCTCGCTGCTGCATGTGCCGATCGACCTGGAGCAGGAAACCGGTCTCGATCCCGAACTGAAGAGCTGGCTCGCCTTCGCCGTGCAGAAGATGGACGAGCTGGCGACGCTCGGCCGGGCGCTTGCCGGCGGACGGGCGAGCGTGGCGCAGGCGATCGGCGCCTCGGCGCTGGCGGCCACGACCCGCGCCACCTCGCCCAAGGTGCACGATGCGGCGGTCGCGGCGCGCACGGCGGCGGTGACAGCCGAGCTCGCGCAGCGGCAAAGCGGCTTCGCGGATCGCCACGCGCTGCAGCAGTCGGTCCTCGACCTGCCTGTTTTCCCGACGACGACGATCGGCTCGTTCCCGCAGACGCCGGAGGTCCGCAAGGCGCGGGCGGCGCATGCCAAGGGCGTGCTGGCCCCGGCCGATTACGAGGCCTTCCTGCGCCAGGAGACCGAGGCCGCGATCCGTTGGCAGGAAGAGATTGGCCTCGACGTGCTGGTGCATGGCGAGTTCGAGCGCAACGACATGGTGCAGTATTTCGGCGAGCAGCTGTCAGGCTTCGCCTTCACCAAGTCCGGCTGGGTGCAGAGCTACGGCTCGCGCTATGTCCGGCCGCCGATCCTGTTCGGCGACGTGTCGCGGCCGGAGCCGATGACGGTCGAGTGGTGGCGCTATGCCCAGTCCTGCACGGAGAAGCCGATGAAGGGGATGCTCACCGGCCCGGTGACGATCCTGAACTGGTCCTTCGTGCGCGACGACGTTCCGCGCAGCGTCGCCTGCCGCCAGATCGCGCTTGCCATTCGGGACGAGGTGCAGGACTTGGAAAAGGCGGGCGCGCAGATGATCCAGATCGACGAGGCGGCGCTCCGCGAGGGCCTGCCGCTCCGGCGCGGCGAATGGGGGCACTATCTCGACTGGGCAGTCGAGAGCTTCCGGCTCTGCGCCTCCGGCGTCGGCGACGCGACGCAGATCCACACTCACATGTGCTACTCGGAGTTCAACGACATCATCGAGGCCATCGCGGCGATGGATGCCGACGTGATCTCGATCGAGACGTCGCGCTCGAAGATGGAACTGCTCGAAGCCTTCGTCAGCGATCGCTATCCGAACGACATCGGCCCGGGCGTCTACGACATCCATTCGCCGCGCGTGCCGGCGGTGGCGGAGATGACGGAGCTGCTCGACAAGGCGGCCGAACGGCTGGCGGTCTCGCAGATCTGGGTCAATCCGGATTGCGGCCTCAAGACCCGCAAGTGGGACGAGGTGCGCCCGGCGCTCGTCAACATGGTCGCGGCGGCGAAGGAGCTGCGTTCGCGCTTCGCCGAGGCCGCCGAATAGGGCCGGCTCAAGCTGGCCGCGCCGGAGGATTGTTCCGGCGCGGCCATTTTGGAAAATGTATTCAGATCAAAGCCTTGCGGGCTCAGGCTCGCAAGGCTCTCAGCGCGTTCAGGATCACGGCGACGTCGATCGCTTCCTGCAGCAGCGCCCCCTGCAGCGGCGGCAGATAACCGAGCGCCGCCACGATCATCGCGATCAGCGAGAGGCCGAGGCCGGCGACGACGCTTTGCAGCGCGATGCGGGCCGAGCGATGCGCCACGCCGATCGCGTCGGCGAGGCGATCGATCCGGTCGACCAGCAGCACGACGTCGGCGGTCTCGGACGAAGCGGCGGCGCCGCGCGCGCCCATGGCGACGCCGACATCGGCGGCGGCGAGCGCCGGCGCGTCGTTGACGCCGTCGCCGACCATCATCACCGGTCCGGCCGCGCGGGCGGCGGTGACGACGTCAACCTTGCCCTGCGGCGTGAGATCGGCCTTCAGCTCGTCGATCGCGAGCCGGCGGGCTACCGGCTCGGCCACGGCGGCGCGGTCGCCGGTGGCGAGAACGATGCGCGCGATGCCGGCGGCGCGCAGGCGCTCAATGACGGTGGCCGCGTCGGCGCGCAGCGGATCGGCCATGACGAGCGTGCCGGCGAGCGCGCCGTCGACGACGACGTCGATCGTCGCCGCGCTGCCGGGAAAGCCCGGCTTCCAGATCCCGGCGCTCGGCTTCAGATGGCTGCGCGCGAAGGCCGATCCGCCGACGGCGACGACATGGTTGTCGATCACGCCGACGAGACCGGCGCCGGCCGTCTCCTGCACGTCGGTCGGCGCCGTCAGCTTCAGCGATCGCGCCTGCGCCGCCTGGATCAGGGCGTCCGCCATGACATGCGTCGACGCCTGGTCGAGCGAGGCGGCGAGCCGGAGGATCTCGTCCGGCTGCCAGCCCGGCGCGGTCCAGATATCGGAGAGTTCGGCATGGCCGCGCGTCAGCGTGCCGGTCTTGTCGAGCACGGCGATGCGGGCGCGGCCAAGCGCCTCGAGCGCGCCGCCGCCCTTCACCAGCACGCCGAGCTTCGCCGCCCGCGAAATGCCGGAAATGATCGCGACCGGGACGGCGACGATGAGCGGGCAGGGCGTCGCCACGACCAGAACGGCGAGCGCGCGGATCGGGTCGCCGGTCCAGATCCAGGCGCCGCCGGCGAGAGCGAGCGTCAGCACGAGGAACCACAGCGCGTAGCGATCGGCCATGCGGACGGCCGGCGCCCGTGTCCTCTCGGCCTCTTCGACGAGGCGGACGATCGCCGCATAGGCGCTTTCGGCCGCCGGACGAAGCGCGACGAGATCGAACGTCGCGCCGATCGCCGTCGTGCCGCTCAGGGCCTCGTCGTCGCGCTGGAGCGTGACGGGGAGGGATTCGCCCGTCAGCGCCGAGGTGTCGAGGACGGCGCTGTCGCTGGCGATGGTGCCGTCGACGGGAAGCACCTCGCCCTGGCGGATCAGCAGCCGGTCGCCGGGCGTCACGTCCTCGATCGGCACTTCCTCGAGGCCGTCGCCATTGTGTCGCATCACCGTGCGCGCCACGCGGCCGAGCAGGGCCGTCATCTCGCGGCGGGCGCGGCGCTCGGCATAGTTCTCCAGATATTGCCCGCCGGCATACATCAGCGCGACGACATTGCCGGCGAGCGGCTCGCCGAAGACGAGGGCTGCCAGCATCGAAAGCGCGGCGATGATGTCGAGCCCGGCGTCGCCGCGCCGGAGCGAGGTGACGATCTGGACCAGCAGGCTCAGCAGCACCGGAAAGGTGGCGAGGCCCCAGACGAAGGAGGCCGACCCGCGGCCGCCGATGAGGTAGAGCAGGATACCGGCGGTCAACCCGCCGAGAGCCACGGCGAGCAGCGCAATGTTGCTGGACCAGATCGGGCTGCGCTGCATGTCTCGGTCGTTTCCCATCCGGAGCGGAATGCTCGGTTGCCGCCGACGCTGCCGCGCCGGGGCCGACTCTGGCGTGCAGGTCGATCGCCGGCACACCAGCTCATTTCTTCCGCGTTGTCGATGGGGGGCGGGGCGACTGCGCCGCTTTATGGAGCGTGCTTCGCCACCTCCAGCACGTCTTTCAGGATGACGGCCTGATTGTGCGTCTCGTCCTTCGCGCCGAAGAGCAGGGTGACCGTATGGCCGGCGCATCTTTCGCGCAGGGCCTCGACGGCGTCCGGCATCTGCGCGAGCTCGGCGCGATAGCGCGTCTCGAACTCGTCCCAGTTCGCCACTTCATGGTGGAACCATTTTCGCAGCGCGTCGGAAGGCGCGAGATCCCGCGCCCAGAGATCGAGCGCGGCATCCTCCTTCTTGATGCCGCGCGGCCACAGGCGGTCGACGAGCACGCGCAGTCCGTCCGCGGGCGAGGGGGGATCGTAGATGCGCTTGAGCTGAATCATCCAGTCATCCTCGGCCGTTTCAGCTATCGCGTCCAGCGGGCCGGAGATGGCTTGTCAGCGTCTCGAAGCGGGCGCGAGCTCGCCGGGCGCCGCCGCCTGCTGCGCTCGTTGGCCGAACCAGATGCTGGCGAGCACGATGGCCATGCCGAGCATCTGCGCCGGGCTCAGCGTCTGGCCGAGCCACCACCAGCCAAGCACGACCGCCGTCAGCGGGCTCAGGAAGCCGAGCGGCGATACGGTGGCCGGGCCGAGCCGCGCGATACCACGGAACCAGAGGATATAGGTCAAAGCCGCGCCGATCAGGCCGAGATAGGCGAGGCCCGCCAGATTGGCGCCGGTAAGCGGCGGCAGGGCCGGTTCGAACCAGAGCGCCACGGGCAGGAGGAGCAGGCCGCCGGCGGTCAACTGCCAGGCGGTAAAGGCGAGGGGCGAGACGGGCGGCTGCCACTTGCGGGTCAGCACGGTTCCGAACGCCATCGAGAGCGCGCCGGCGAGGCCGGCCGCGATGCCGATCGGATCGAGCGCCGCGTGCGGCGTCAGGATCAGGAGCGCGACGCCGCCGATGCCGACGATGGCGGCGGCGATCGCGGCGAGGCGCAGCGTCGTCCCAAGCAGGAGGCGGGCGAGCAGGATCACGATCAGCGGCTGGATCGCGCCGACCGTCGCCGCGACGCCGCCGGGGAGCCGATAGGCCGAGACGAACAGCATCGCCCAGAAGATCGAGAAGTTGAGGGCGCCGAGAACCAGCACCCGCGACCACCAGATCCCGCGCGGCAGCTTGCGGACGACGAGCAGGAGCAGCAATCCGGCCGGCAGCGCCCGCAGCACCGCGACGGTGAGCGGATAGCCGGGCGGCAGCAGCTCGGTCGTCACCAGATAGGTGCTGCCCCAGATCGCCGGCGCGATCGCGGTCAGGAGGAGGTCGAGATTGCGGTGCATTTGAGGGGCCTTTATCGATATCTTGATGTCAAGATAATCCAAAGCATCTTGACGTCAAGATATCTCTTGTGGCCCAGTCGCGGCATGGATCATGTCGATGAAATTCTGCAGCAATGGCAGCGCGAACGGCCGGACCTCGATGTCGGCCCGATGGGGTTGATCGGTCGGCTCGGCCGGGTCGCGCATTATCTGACGCGCGAGATGGAGAAGACCTTCGCCGAGTTCGGCCTGACCGGCGCGAGCTTCGACGTGCTGGCGACGCTGCGCCGGGCGGGGCCGCCCTACAGCCTGACGCCGGGCGACCTGCTCTCGACGATGATGATCACTTCGGGGACGCTGACCAATCGGATCGACCAGCTCGAAAAGGCCGGCCTCGTCGCCCGCGCGCCAAGCGCCGGGGATCGCCGGGTTGTTATCATCTCGTTAACCGAAAGGGGCTTCGCGACGATCGAGGCGACGGTGACGGCGCATGTCGCGACGCAGAAGCGCCTGGTCTCGGTGCTCTCCGACGAGGAGCGGGCGCGGCTCGATGGAGAGCTCAGAAAATTCCTCGCCGGCATCGCCGCCGGCGGCTGACCGGCTCAGCCTCCGGCCGCGTGCCGCGCCTCATGGTCGAGCAGCCAGCGCTTGCGGTCGGTGCCGCCGCTATAGCCGGTGAGCGCCCCGTCGGCGCCGACCAGCCGGTGGCAGGGGATGACGACGCAGAACGGATTGGCGCCATTGGCATGGCCGACGGCGCGCGGCGCCTGCGGTCTCCCCAGCTGCTCCGCCAGCCGGCGATAGGCGAGCGGGGTACCTGGCGGGATGGCGCGGAGCGCCTGCCAGACCTGCTGCTGGAACGGCGTGCCGTCCGTCTTCACCGCGATCCGCTCGATGGCGCCGATCGCGCCGGCGAAATAGTCCAGCATCGCATCGTTGATCGCCGCCGGCACGGCGCCGGGGGCGAGCGCGAAGCCGCCCTCGCCGAGCCGCCGCGCCAGCAGCCGATCGAGCCGATCCTCGCACCCGACAAAATCCGCCGCGCGCAAGAATCCGCCCGAGTCGGCGGCGAGCAGCATGTCGCCGATCGGCGTCGGGATCGTCTCGAGCGTCAGCAGGATCGGCATCGCTCAGCTCGCATCGTGGAAGATGAGGCCGAGCGTGTGCCGGCGGCCGGAGCGGACGCGGCTGACGCCGTGGCGGAGGTTGACGCGGTAGCTGCCCTTCGTCCCCCGGACCGGCCGGTTGTGCACGGCGAAGGCGACGGCGTCGCCCTGGCGAAGCGGCACCACCTCGGCCCGGCTCTGCATGCGCGGCCGCTGCTCGGTCAGCACGAACTCGCCGCCGGTGAAATCCGCGCCCGGCTCCGACAGCAAAATCGTCACCTGCAGCGGGAAGGCGAGGTCGCCATAGAGGTCCTGGTGCAGGCAGTTGAAATCACCCGGCCCATAGCGGAGCACCAGCGGCGTCGGCCGGACCTGCCCGGCTTCGTGGCAATGCGCCAGATAGTCGGCGTGCTCCGCCGGATAGCGGGTTTCCTCGCCCATCCGCGCGTTCCAGTCGTTCGCGACCGTCGCCAGCCTCGGATAGAGCGCCGTGCGCAGATCCCGGACGAGATCCGGCAGCGGATAGCGGAAATAGCGGTATTCGCCCCGGCCGAAGCCGTGCCGCGCCATGTGGATATGGCTGCGGAAATGCGCCTCCTCGTCATAGAGCGCGGCGATCGCCCGGCATTCCTCGGCAGTCAGCAGGCCCTCCAGCACGGCATTGCCGTGGCCGTCGAGGTCGGCGGCGAGGCGCTGCCAATCGTAGCGGCCGACGCGGGTCTCGGCCGCGTCGGCGATCTGGGCGAGGTGAGGCGCGGCGTTCATGCCTGCGCCTCCTTCTCGAGCAGCGCCCGCTTGCGCTCGACGCCCCAGCGATAGCCGGAGAGCGCGCCGTCGTTCCGGACCACCCGGTGGCAGGGGATCGCCACCGCGATCGCGTTCGCCGCGCAGGCGCCCGCCACCGCGCGCATGGCGGTCGGCGCGCCGATCCGCTCGGCGATGTCGCGATAGCTCACCGTCTCGCCGGCCGGGATCGCGCGCAGCGCCTGCCAGACCCGCTGCTGGAACGCCGTGCCGCGCACATCGAGCGGCAGGTCGAGGCCGAGTTGCGGCGCCTCGACGAAGCCGACCACCCGCGCCACCAGGGCCTCGAATTCCGCGTCGCCGCCGATCAGATTGGCGTTCGGAAACCGGTCCTGCAGCTCGCGCGCCAGCTCTTCCGGATCGTCGCCGAGCGAGATCGCGCAGATGCCCTTGTCGCTCCGGGCGACGAGGATGGCGCCGAGCGAGCATTGCCCGATCGCGAACTTGATGTCGGTATCCGTGCCCCCGGCGCGATAGGCCGTCGGCGTCATGCCGAGAACGGCGTTCGAGGTCGCATAGAAGCGGCCGCTCGAATTGAAGCCGGAATCATAGATCGCCTCGGTGACGCTGCCGGCGCGCCGCGAAAGCTCCGCCTTCGCCCGCGAAACCCGGTGCGCCGCCGCATAGGCTTTTGGGGTCAGCCCGGTCACCGCCTTGAAGACGCGGTGGAAATGATAGGGGCTCATGCCGACCGAGGCGGCGAGTGCTTTCAGCGACGGCAGTTCCTCGGCCGCCTCGATCGTCCGGCAGGCCTTTGCAACCGTCGCTGCATGCTGCTCGGCGAGCGAGGCGGCGTTCGGCGTGCAGCGCCGGCAGGCGCGGAAGCCTGCCGCTTCCGCCTCCTCGTTTGTCGCGAAGAAGGCGACGTTCTCCGGCTTCGCCGGCCGCGCCGCGCAGGAGGGCCGGCAATAGACACCGGTCGTCCGCACCGCATAGACGAACTCGCCGTCCAGGGCGCGGTCACGCGCCACGACGGCCCGCCAGCGCGGATCGCGCTCGACGGCGTCAGCGGCCGCGACGCGCGGGCTCGCGGGGTGCCTGGTGTCGATCCCGGCCTCGGGAGCATTCCGTACCGGAGCATTTGGGTGCAGGGCGTGGGCCATGGGCTTCATCCTTCGCATGGATCATGCCCTCTAGGTAGGCCCCGCTGGTTCGCGCCGCACTCCGGGGATTGCTTTTGAATTTGGGGGCGCCGAACGCGCTGCTGTGCTCGGTACGTCAATAAAGTAGAGCGCGGACGCTGGCGCGTCCTCCCCATCTTCGGTTGCAAAAGTGGGAGCAGTCAATTGACCCGCGCGGGACGGGTCTGTTCAATGAGCAGCAGGAGCCCGCGCTGCAGAAACCATCGCGATATAGTAAGGTCTTATGATTAACGCAGTTCTCAAGGATTGACGATGGTATACAAGCAGACTCGACTTTGGAGGGCTGCCTTTGAGGAATCACGCGCTGACGCCACCTCTGACGAACAGTCCCGGTTAGTGTTGTCCTACGAGGCGATGCGGCTGCGCGCGAGCGCGCTAGTTGCGAGAATTGCCGCTGATCTCCCATTCATGACGGTTCACGACGTCACTCATCTTGATGCGCTTTGGGAAATGGCCTCGATCGCCTGCGGCGATCATGTTAAACTCAATCCAGCCGAGGCCCTAGTTTTTGGAGGGGCAGTTCTTCTTCATGACTCGGCAATGAGCCTCGCGGCTTTTCCTAATGGCATTGCCGATTTGAGGCAGCAACTTGAGTGGCGCGATCTCCACGCTCGCTACGTTGCTTCCGTGTCGCAGGACGATGCTGCAGCGATTCTTGGAGCCGAAAATCGTGCCACGGAGGAGGCGTTGCGTTTGCTTCATGCGAAGCAGGCCGAGAAACTCCCTAAGATTTCTTGGGTTGGCCCGCAGGGGCAATCGATGTTCATTATTGAGGATCAGCAGATCCGAGATTTCTATGGTCCGAAAATCGGCAAACTTGCCTACAGTCATTGGTGGCCAATTACAAAGGTGGAGGACGAACTTGATAGCACGCTCGGTGCTCTACCTGGAGTTACAAGTTGCACGGTAGACCTTCTAAAGGTCGCCTGTATTCTTCGCGTTGCAGATGCAATGCACCTAGACCAGCGTCGGGCGCCCGCATTTGATTTTGCGCTCACACAGCCAAGTGGCACCTCTGCCGATCATTGGAAGTTTCAAGCTCGAATGGCAAAACCGTTCGTGCAGGGGGACGCCCTTGTCTACAGCGCGCAGCCTCCTTTCGAGGTCGACGCATCGGAAGCGTGGTGGACTGCATTTGATGCTTTGCAAGCAGTAGACAGCGAGCTGCGAAGCGTAGATCGGGTATTGCGCAATCGTCAAAAGTTGCCGCTTGCAGTTCGACGTGTTGATGGGGTCCATTCACCAACCGATTTGGCGCTGACTGTTGAAACTGTCGGATGGATGCCAGTCGATAGTACTGTACGGGTAACCGATGTCCCGAAAATCGTCGCGACTTTAGGCGGAAGCAAACTCTATGGCGATGACGTCGCCGCGCCAATACGGGAGTTGATTCAGAACGGACTCGATTCGATTACTGCACGTCGACGACTTCAGTCACGTCCGTCGAAATGGGGTGAACTACAGGTAATTCTGGAAAAGCGCGACGACGGTTATTGGCTCATAGTGGAGGACAACGGTGTCGGCATGTCGGTCAACGTATTGACCGGTCCTCTTATCGACTTTGGGAACTCTTTCTGGCGGTCGGCTCTTGCGATTCAAGAGCTCCCTGGCTTGAGTGCTGCCGGCATGAAGGCGCGCGGTAAGTACGGTATTGGCTTTTTTTCGGTCTTCATGCTTGGTGAACACGTCAGGGTAATTACGCGCCGTTACGATCGCGATATCCGTTCAGCGAGAGTTCTCGAATTCGTTCGTGGTCTTGGTTCTCGACCGAACCTGCACGAAGTGGGAGTCGACAGAGTGCCGCTAGACGGTGGTACCCGCGTTGAGGTCAAGCTGCGTGCTAATCCGATGGAGCCGGATGGAATACTGCATCGAGACGACTGGTCGGGCGAAAATACTTACAAGCTAGATGTATTTGTTTCCGCTATTGCGCCTGCTACAGATGTAGCGTTGACTTTCATTCAGGACGGGCAGGTTGTTGGCAGTACCGCCGCGAGTGATTGGCTCGGTATTGATGGAGTTGCGCTTCTAGAAAGAATCTCGCGAGAGCATCCTGAAAACAATCTGAAGCTGGTGGACCTCCGTGATGATGATGGAAGGGTGTATGGTCGAGCTCGAATCGATCCATATAGGTGGTCGTCTGGATTAGTTACCGTCGATGGACTCGCCGCTACTAATATTGATCTGATAAGCGGTGTTCTGGTAGGTGTTGAAACAACCGCTTCTCGGAATACGGCTCTCCCAATTGTGCCACCGCCGGTGTTGGCCGCATGGGCTTCGGAGCAGGCGCTAGTGTTTGAGGCGGCTGACTTGCCAGGCTACGATAAAGCAAGGGCCGCTGAAATCGTATTGGCGCTAGGGGGGGATCTGGCTGGGCTTCCAATAGTATCTTGGAACGGGGAGTGGATAAGTTCCCTAGAATTCTCTCAGATTGTTAAGGAGCTAAGTCAGATAATAGTGCATAGGGGGGAGGTTGATCATGACGAAGATGACAGTGTTACTAAGAGGGATTTCGAAGATAACTTCGAGATTTGGGATGATATTGCGCTGACTGTAGATACGCGCTACTCCCGAGTGCAGAGAACTTCATGGGTTGCCGAGGTTACCAAGGGTAATGGGTCTGCGCCTATTGATGTCATTGAGCACCTGCTTGCATCAGCTTGGGGAGATGTTGACGACGATGGAAACTTCAAGCTCGAAGTTGAAGATGGGGCGGTAGTTGTCGGCGAGGTCGGCGGCGATGAGATCGTTCGACAGGTGCGAATATATTCGCGTAGCTAAATAGTTGGGGGTAGACCAGTAGGATGGTCGCAGCTTCGTCATATTGATCGGTTCTTTAGTGTGGCTGCCCGTCAGTATTCT
The DNA here is from genome assembly GCF_016629525.1 of Kaistia sp. 32K. Classification (GTDB taxonomy): domain Bacteria; phylum Pseudomonadota; class Alphaproteobacteria; order Rhizobiales; family Kaistiaceae; genus Kaistia. The sequence goes on along the minus strand of NZ_AP024269.1, from coordinate 2,706,588 downwards.
TTCTGATTCATACCGAAGATGGGTGTTTGTTGGATCACCCCGCCTTAAACACCTTCGCCACCACCGCCCGCGCGTCCGCCTGGATCTGCGCCAGGTGGTCGGCGCTCAGGAAGCTTTCGGCGTAGATCTTGTAGACTTCTTCCGTGCCGGAGGGGCGGGCGGCGAACCACCCGTCTTCGGTGACGACCTTGATGCCGCCGATCGAGGCGTCGTTGCCGGGGGCGCGGGTGAGGCGGGCAGTGACCTTTTCGCCGGCGAGCTCGTCGGCGTCGATCTTTGACGGGTCGAGCTTGCCGAGGATCGCCTTCTGCTCGGATGTCGCCGGGGCGTCGATGCGGGCGTAGTAGGATTTGCCCAGATCGGCGGTGACCGACTGGTAGAGCTGGTTGGGGTCGCTGCCGGTCTTGGCGGTGATCTCGGCCGCGAGCAGGCCGAGGATGATGCCGTCCTTGTCGGTGGTCCAGACCTCGCCGTCGCGGCGCAGGAACGAGGCGCCGGCGCTCTCCTCGCCGCCGAAGGCGAGCGAGCCGTCGATCAGCCCGGCGCTGAACCATTTGAAGCCGACCGGCACCTCGACCAGCTTTCGACCCATCTTGGCGACGACGCGGTCGATCATGCCGCTGGAGACGGCCGTCTTGCCGAAGGCGCTGCTGGCGCGCCACTCGGGCCGGTGGGCGCAGAGATAGGCGATCGAGGCGGCGAGGAACTGGTTCGGGTTCATCAGCCCGCCGGACGGCGTGACGATGCCGTGGCGGTCGGCGTCGGTGTCGTTGGCGAAGGCGATGTCGAATTTATCGCGGAGCGCGATCAGCGGCGCCATCGCGTAAGGGGACGAGCAGTCCATGCGGATCTTGCCGTCCCAGTCCGCCGTCATGAAGGCGAAGGTCGGGTCGACGACGTCGTTCACGATCGTGGCGTCGAGGTGATAGCGCTCGATCATCGGCTCCCAGTAGCGCACCGCCGCGCCGCCGAGGGGGTCGATGCCGATCTTCACGCCGGCGCCGCGGATCGCCTCCATGTCGATGACGCTGCCGAGGTCGGCGACATAGGGGGTGATGAAGTCGTAGGGGCGGATGCAGGCTTCCTTGATGGCGCGCGCATAGGGAAGGCGCTTCACGCCGTCGAGTTTCGCCGCCAGGAACTCGTTGGCCGCCTTGCCGATCCAGGAGGTGACGTCGACGTCGGCCGGTCCGCCATTCGGGGGATTATACTTGAAGCCGCCATCGTCGGGCGGGTTGTGCGAGGGGCTGATGACGATGCCGTCGGCGAGGCCCTCGGTGCGGCCGCTGTTATAGGTGAGGATCGCGTGCGAGATCACCGGCGTCGGCGTGTAGCCGAGATGCTCGTCGATCCGCGTCTCGACGCCGTTGGCCGCCAGCACCTCGATGGCCGAGGCGAGCGCGGCTTCGGAAAGGGCGTGCGTATCCATGCCGATGAAGAGCGGGCCGGTGATGCCGGCGTGCTTGCGATAGAGGCAGACGGCCTGGGTGATCGCCAGGATGTGCCATTCGTTGAAGGCGGAGGCGAAGGCCGAGCCGCGATGGCCCGACGTGCCGAACGCGACCTTCTGCGTCGGGATCGCCGGATCCGGCGTCTGCGCGAAATAGGCGGTCATCAGTCGGGGGATGTTGGTGAGCAGCGTGCGGGGAACCGGCTTGCCGGCGAGGGGGCTCAAATGGGTTTCCGACATGACGCCTTCTCTGCGATTCCAGACCGTTGCGGTGTGCCGAGAATGATCGCGGCGGCCGTCATGAGCAACAGCCGAATTGCCGCTTCAACGGCAGACTTCGCGGTGGGCGGCGACCCATCCACATCCGCCGTCGTGCCCCTAGCCGCGCTTCGGCTTGCGCCGGGCGGCGGTAGCTTCGACGTTCAGCGCCACCGCTGCGCGGATCAGGGCGAGGAAGGCTTCTTCGTTGATCGCCTCGTCCTGGTGGATGTCGATGGCGCGGCGGGTGTTGCCCTCGAGGCTGGAGTTGAAGAGGCCCTTGGGATCGTCGAGCGAGGCGCCCTTGGCGAAGGTGAGCTTGACGGCGTTCTTGTAGGTCTCGCCGGTGCAGAGAATGCCGTCATGCGACCAGACGGGCACGCCGCGCCATTTCACTTCCTCGATCACGTCGGGATCGGCGTCGTGGATCCAGCGGCGGACGCGGGCCAGCGTCTCGCCCTGCCAGCCGCCGAGCTCGCGGATCTTGGCGTCGATCTGCCGGGCCGGCGAGGTGAGATCGTCCTCGGTCGTGTCGTCCTGCGTCGGTTTCATGGACTGTCACCTCTCTCGGGATCGATGGGCGGGGATCGGCCTGCTCACATCTTTTCGCCCGGCAACCGGCTCGCCTGCTTCACCCAGGCCTCGAACTCCGCCGCGTCGAAGGGCTTGTCCTCGTGGATATCGAGATAGCGCACATTCGCCTGCTTCGACGGGCCGGGCGGCGTCGGATCGAGGGCGGCGCCGCGGAAGAAGGCCACCTTCACGTATTTCGTCATGCAGTGAAAGCTCAGGAACCAGGTGCCGTCGTCGCCAGCGCCATAGAGCGGCGAGTTCCATTTGACCGCCTTGCGCAGGCCTGGCACGGCGCGCGTGACGATCGCGTCCAGCTCTTTGCCGACATCTCGCTTCCAGCCCGGCATGGCGGCGATATAGGCCTGCACGGGCTCGTCGCCATAGCCCTTCGGGATCTGCGGATTGCCGCCGGCCAGCAGTTTTGGCGCGCCCGCCGGCGCATCCTGCGTCTCCGGACGGGTGGCGGATGTCGCCGGCTTCCTCGCGGTCTTGCCAGTCATGCGCGGGCTCCTCCCTCCATCGTCCCCCTCGGCGATCCTAGTCCCGGCTAGGCGGCGGCATCAAATCGCGCGCCGCAGCGTATCCCCTGAAGGGAATGCCGGTGCGCGTGAAGAGGTTGCGAGCCGGCGGAGGCTAGTCCGACTTCCGAAACGTGATGCCGTGCTCGACGGCCGCCTTGCCGAATTTGCCGCGCACCTTGTCGATCGCTTCCTCGGCCTTGGCGCGCTTGGCGGCGGCGGGGTCGACGAGGTCATCGGGATCGGCGAACTGCGGATCGGAGAAATCCGATACCTGGACGCCGATCAGCCGATACGTCGTTCCATCTGTCTCATGCGCCAATAGCTGTTCCGCCGTGCGAAAGATGCGGTCGGCGAGGCGGGTCGGGTCGGCGAGCTGGCGCGAGCGGGTGCGGAGCTTGAAGTCGGCGGATTTCAGCTTCAGCGTCACGTTCGAGGCGGCGAGCTCTGCCCGCTTCAGCCGGCCCGACACCTTTTCCGAAAGGCGGCGCAGGATCGGCCGCAGGCTGGCGAGATCGGCGAGGTCGTGCTCGAAGGTCGTTTCGGCGCCGATCGATTTCGCCTCGTGCCGGGGCTCGACGACACGGCGGTCGTCGGCGCGGGCAAGCCGCGCCAGCCGCAGCCCCATGACGCCATAGCGCCTGGCGAGGTCGCTCTCCTCCATCCGCTGCAGCTGGCCGATCGACTTGATGCCGCTCTCGGCGAGCTTCGCCTCCAGCGCCTTGCCGACGCCCCAGATCATGCTGACCGGCTTGTCGGCCAGGAAGGTGAGCGCCTCGCCGCGGCCGATCACCGAGAAGCCGCGCGGCTTGTCGAGGTCGGAGGCGATCTTGGCGAGGAACTTGTTGAAGGAGAGGCCGACCGAAATGGTGATGCCGATCTCCTGTTCGACCCGGCGGGCGAAGCGGGCGATCGTCAGCGCCGGCGGCGCGCCATGCAGCCGCTCCGTGCCGGAGAGATCGAGGAAGGCCTCGTCGATCGAGATCGGCTCGACCAGCGGCGTCAGTTCCTGCATCAGCATGCGGATCTGTTGGCCGACTCCGACATATTTCTCCATGTTCGGCCGAATCACGGTGGCGTCGGGGCAAAGCTCCAGCGCCTTGTACATCGGCATTGCCGAGCGGACGCCGTGGATGCGGGCGATGTAGCAGCAGGTCGAGACGACGCCGCGCTTTCCGCCGCCGATGATGACCGGCTTGTCGGCGAGATCAGGATCGTCGCGCTTCTCGATCGAGGCGTAGAAGGCGTCGCAATCGACATGGGTGATGGCGAGCGCGCCGAGTTCGGGATGCGCCACCAGGCGCGGGCTGCCGCAGGCCGGGCAGCGGCGGCCGGCCGCCGGCGTCAGGCAATCGCGGCAAAAGCCGGCGAGGGTGTTGGCAGCGGTCGACATGGCGGTCCGATCATGGCGGTCCGGATACGGTCCGGTGCCGCGAGCGGGCAGGTTAGCGGCCCGTTGGCGGCCCTGCAATCCGTTCGCGGTTTGTTCCAGAGATCCCCGCGGCAATAATCGGTGCGGAAAACCTGTTCAGTTGCGGTGCGGCGAGGGCGGGTGATATAGCGGGCGGATATTTCCGCCGCCTGCCGGCGCGTCCAACCGGTTCTTGCCAAAGGGTTCTCGCCATGTCCGTCGACATCGCCACCGTCAAGCGGGTCGCTCATCTCGCCCGGATCGCTGTCACCGAGGAGGAAGCCGCTTCCTTCCAGGGCGAGATCAACGCCATTCTCGGTTTCGCCGAGCAATTGAACGAGGTCGATGTCGAGGGCGTCGAGCCGCTGACCTCGGTGGTCGCGCAGACGATGAAGAAGCGCGCCGACGTCGTCTCGGACGGCTATTATGCCGATCGCGTCGTCGCCAATGCGCCGGTTTCGGACGACGATTTCTTCGTCGTGCCGAAGGTCGTCGAGTGACGCCTGGCACGGGCCGCAGACTTTTCGAAGAGGGCGCGCGCGTCCTCAGCACGGTGACGCCGCTCACCGCTTCCGCCTCCTGATTTTCGAGATGCCGATGTCTTCGACAGACCTGACCAGCCTGACCATTGCCGAGATCCGCGAGGGATTGTCGGCCAAGGCCTTCTCCGCCACGGAGCTGACCAAGGCCTATCTCGCCGCGATGGAAGCCGCGCGTTCGCTGAATGCCTATGTCTTCGAGACGCCGGACCAGGCGCTCGCCATGGCGGCCGCTTCCGACGAGCGGCTGGCGAAGGGCGAGGGCCGGGCGCTCGAGGGCGTGCCCCTCGGCATCAAGGACCTGTTCGCGACCGAAGGCGTCCACACCCAGGCGGCGTCGCACATCCTCGACCAGTTCAAGCCGAACTATGAATCGACCGTCACCGCCAATCTGTGGAACGACGGCGCGGTCATGCTCGGCAAGCTGAACATGGACGAGTTCGCCATGGGCTCGTCGAACGAGACCTCCTATTACGGCCCGGTCGTCAATCCGTGGCGCAAGGAAGGCTCGAACGCGCCGCTGGTTCCCGGTGGTTCCTCGGGCGGCTCGGCGGCGGCCGTTGCCGCGCGCCTCTGCGCCGGCGCCACCGCGACCGATACCGGCGGCTCGATCCGCCAGCCGGCCGCCTTCACCGGCACCGTCGGCATCAAGCCGACCTATGGCCGCTGCTCGCGCTGGGGCACGGTCGCCTTCGCCTCGTCGCTCGACCAGGCCGGCCCGATCGCCCGCACGGTGCGCGACGCCGCGATCCTCTTGAAGTCGATGGCCTCCGTCGACGACAAGGACACGACCTCGGTCGACGTTCCGGTCGGCGATTACGAAGGCGCGATCGGCCAGTCGGTGAAGGGCCTCCGCATCGGCATCCCGCGCGAATACCGGCTCGACGGCATGTCGGACGAGATCGAGGCGCTCTGGCAGCAGGGCATCGCCTGGCTGAAGGAAGCCGGCGCCGAGATCGTCGACATCTCGCTGCCGCATACGAAATACGCCCTGCCGGCCTATTACATCGTGGCGCCGGCCGAGGCCTCGTCCAACCTGGCGCGCTATGACGGCGTCCGCTACGGCCTGCGCGTCCCCGGCGACGACATCGCTTCGATGTACGAGAACACCCGCTCGGCCGGCTTCGGCCACGAGGTGAAGCGCCGCATCCTGATCGGCACCTATGTGCTGTCGGCCGGCTATTACGACGCCTACTACGTCCGCGCCCAGCGCATCCGCACCCTGATCAAGCGCGATTTCGATCTCGCCTTCGCCGCGGGCGTCGATGCCGTGCTGACGCCGGCAACGCCGTCCGCCGCCTTCGGGCTCGCGGAAATGGCGACGGCCTCGCCGGTCGAGATGTACCTGAACGACATCTTCACCGTGACGGTGAACATGGCCGGCCTTCCCGGCCTCGCCGTTCCGGCCGGCCTCGACAAGGCGAAGCTACCGCTCGGCCTGCAGCTGATCGGTCGCCCGTTCGAGGAAGAGACGCTGTTCCGCCTCGGCCAGGTGATCGAGGACGCCGCCGGCACGTTCACGCCGTCGAAGTGGTGGTGATGCCGTCATGACGCGTACACCGGCCGAGTGCGTGACCAAGAGCGATATCCGAACCGAGATTGATCGGCTGGATGCCGAGCTGGTCGCGGTGCTGGCGGAGCGGTTCGGCTATGTGCGCCGGATGGCGGAGATCAAGTCGTCGCCGGAAGAGGCGCTGGTGCCGGAGCGGGTCGACGAGGTGCTCGACCGGGTGGCGGCCGCAGCCGTTGAGGCGGGTCTCGACGAAGGTCTGGCGCGCGATCTCTGGCGCCGCCTGATCGAGTGGAACATCGAATATGAGCGGCGGACCATCGCCGCGCGCCTCGCGCGATAGATCTCGAGGCAAGGTACAAAGGCCGGCGGACATCCATCCGCCGGCCTTTTTCGTTTCAGCGATTGTTCAACTGGGCGCGAACCGCGTCGAGGCCCGCGCGCGTGATGCGGTAGGGCGCGCTGCCCCGGGACGCGATCAGGCGCCGGCGCTTCAGGCGCTGGAACAGTTCGACGGTGCAGTCAGAGAGGATCCAGCCCTCGCGGGTGGCGCAATCGACCGCGACGATGCGGCCCTGTTCGTTCCTGTGATGACGGATGGTCGCGCCCTGCGCGAGCGCATGCAGGATGCGCTGCTCGAGTTTCGAGACGTTCATGGAAAGCTTCGTCCGGATATTCGGTGATCAAAAGCCGCAGCAAAGCGGGCCGCGCAGCGACGACGCGCGCGCGGGCTTCTTGACCCTGCCTAACGGGGGCAGGGGATCACCGGGACTGAAGCGAACGGAACATCCAAACTCCTGAAGACGGTTCCGTGCATAGATGTATCATGCCGTAGGGACAAGTCTGCGTCAGGCAGCCGGCATCGGGAAATGCGGGCCGTTGCCGGAACGCAACGCGGGAGGAAGACGGATGGTGGAGAAAAGCACGGCAACCGCAGCCGAATTTCGGGCGTCGCTCGCGGCGCCGCAGCCGCCGGAAGGATTGTCGGCGCCGCTCGCCGCGCTCTGGCATCTGGAGAAGGGCAACTGGGAGGCCGCGCACGCGCTCGTCCAGGAGGATGAGAGCCGGGCCGGCGCCTGGGTTCACGCCCACATCCATCGGGTTGAGGGCGACCTCTGGAACGCGCGCTACTGGTATGGCCGCGCCGGGCAGCCGGTGGGCGAGGGCGACCCAGACCGGGAGCGGGCGGGCATCATGCTGGCGCTGATGCCGAGCTGACAGGAAAAAGCCCGGCGGATCGCTCCGCCAGGCTTCCTGCATTCACGATAGGCCGAAGCTTACCAGGAGCGCTTCAGGAAGATGTTGGTCTGCCAGGCGTCGCCGTCCTTGACCTTCGCCGTGTCCGAGGAGACGGAGCTGTAGAAGACGTCGACCAGCAGGTCGAGGCCCTTCACAGGCGTGAAGTTGGTCGTCGTGCCAACGCGCCAGGCGTCGAAGCTGCGATCGTTCCAGGCGGCGAAGTCGGCCTTGCTGTCGAACGAGGCATAGCCGCCGGAGACCGACGTCCAGATCTGGCTGTTCCAGACATGCTTGTACGACGTGAAGGCGCTCCAGCTGTTGCCCGGAACGGCGTCGAGGGCCGCGTTGCCGGTGATCGAGCTGGAGAGGTTGGCGACCGAGGTGCCGCCGGTGATGCCGGTGAACGAGTTGCCGTTCTGGGCGTAGCTCGCCGAGAACTGCACCTTGTCGCCCTTCGAGATGCTGTCGAGGGCCAGCTCGACGATGCCGCCGACGGCGAAGCCGTCCTTGCTGTCGTAGGTGTACGGATTGCCCGGTACGCCGCCGCCCGAGATGTCGATGGCGTGCTTGAAGTAGGCACCGGCGACCTTCGTGCTGAAGATGCCCGAAGCGTAGGTCACGGCGCCGACGATGTCGGGCATGTTGGTCTGGCCGCCGGTGGCGATCAGGTTGCCGTTGCCGTCAAACACGTCGTAGTTGCCGACGGCGCCGCGGTCGCGGTTGTCTTCGAGCGACAGCGTCAGGCCGAAGCCGTTGATGGCGTAGGACAGCTCGATGTGGTCGGTCTTGGTGTCCGACGCGAACATGCCGGTGTCGTCGAAGCCCTGGCCGAAGTCGAACAGCGAGTCGAAGCGGCCGGCCTTGATCGGGCCGAACTGCAGCCAGGCAGTGTCGACATAGGCCGAGTTGGTCTGGGCGTTGACCAGGTTGGCGATGGAGCCCGAGCCGACGTCGTTGCCGGTCCTGGCGCGGTAGTCGATCCAGCCGGTCAGGTTGCCGTATTCGGTGATCGACGAAGCGGTCAGCTGGATCGACGCTTCCGTGTAGAAGCCGTTCCAGGTGCTGTTCTTGTAGATCTTGTTGAAGGCGCTGTAGTCGTTGTCACCGAACTGGGTGACGAACTTCAGGTAGCCGCCGACCTTGATGCAGGTGTCGGTGCCGGGCGAGTAGAAGAAGCCCTTGCCGAAAGCGTCGCAGACCTTCACGTAGTCGACGGGTTCGGCAATGGCGAGATCGGCGGCCTGGGCCGATCCGGCGAGGACGATCGCGGCCGCGGAGCCGAGAATAAGAGACTTAAACGTCATTTCTGACCTTCCAATTTTTGGAGATTTCGAACACCGCCGTGCCGGCACGCGGCCGGACCCGCAGATCCGACCGGCCTCGACGACTGAAGCACTCGACGCCCCTATGCGATTTGGTCGTTGCGCGTCACCACCCCGTGAACGCCGCATCCGACACCCGCCACGACCCCTCGTGGCAGGCAGTCGCAACCTAGCCATGGCAGGTTTTGTCGCAAGGTAGAATCATCTCTGAATCGAAGTATTACGGGATTATGACTTCTGCGAGTTGTTTTAATATCCCGATCAATCGACTAATTTGCCGGCAATTCATATTCAAGTGACTTGTATATCAGCTGTATATTTCTTGAAATAACATGCCTATAGGCTTTCCGGCGAAAGTTATTCGGATCGCGTCCAAAATATGGCGGCGCCAAATTCATCCGAAACGCGTTGGCTTCCGTTGGGTTTCTAACGCGCATTGGCGCGATGTTCGATGCGTCTCGGAGGCAAGTAAAACGACTTGCATGGGTGACGCTCCGGCAGAGGCGCGTCGCCGGGCGCCGCCGACAGTATTGCAGTGCGGCAAATAATCTAAAATTCGAATGGTCTACAGGCGGAATATCGCAGCGCGAGCCTATCTAGCTTCGCGATCGCCTGATCACATGAATATCATTCGTGTTTTCATCTGGAACCCTGTCAATCTCGTTTCGTTGACGAATGCGCGGTTGAGGTGAGCCACGCACTCGACGGGAAAGGAGGGCTAGATGTCTATATTGCGAATGACAGTGACTTCGGCGGCATTCCTGATCGGCACCATGTTGATGCCGGCCCACTCCGAAGGTCTTGGCGGCGTCGTCAGCGGCGTTACCGGCAGCTTGGGAAACACCGTTTCCGGCGTGACAGGGGCTGTTGGCGGCGCGGTCGGCGGCGGTCTGGGCAATACCGTGACCAATACGGGCAACGCGCTCGGCGGCACGGTTTCGAATCTCGGCAATGCCGTCGGCGGCACGGTGAACGGCGTCACCGGCGCTGTTGGCAATACGGTCGGCGGCGTGACGAGCGGCCTGACCGGTTCGGGTGACGGCACGGCGCCGAGCGGGAGTGCGCTGCAGAACACGTCGAAATCGACGCTGCTTTCCGGCATCGACGCGCGTATCGACGTCCTCAGCAAGCGGGAGCTGATCCGGCTCTGCCTCGGTGTCGGCGGCGCCGCCAGCTGCGGGGGAAATCGCGAGCAGGTGATTCACCTGGTCGATGCGCGGCTGAAGCTCCTGTCGAAGCAGGAACTCGCCAATGTCTGCGTCAATGTCGGCGCCAGCTGCGGGGCCAAGGGCGGCACCAAGGTGACCGCCAACGTGCTCGGCCCCAAGGGCGTCGCCAATGCGAAGGTCCGGTCCGACCTGATCGGCGGCATCCATGCCAGGGCGGCGGTGCTCTCCAACAAGGAGCTGGCCAAGGTCTGCGTGAATGCCGGCGGCGGTTCTGGCTGCGGCACGGGCGACCGTTCCAAGCTGCTCGGCCTGATCGACACGCGCCTCGGTGTGCTCAATCAGGCGGGTCTGCTCAATCTCTGCCTGAGCGTGGGCGGATCCTGCGGCGGCCGCGTCGCCACCAACCCGGGCGGCCCCGGCGGCCCTGGAGGCCCGGGCAATCCTGGCGGACCGGGCAATCCCGGCAACCCGAAAGGCCCGACTTCGGTCTCGGACAGCAGCCTGAGCGGCGGCGAGCGCCAGGCGCTGGCGCGCAAGTGCCCGACCATCCTGCGCAACCCGATGTCGTTCGACCCCGATCTGGTGCAGCTCTGCAAGCTGGCCCGCCGGATCTGATCGATTCTGCCCCCCGGAAAGGAGAAGCCGCCGCGTCCAACGCGGCGGCTTCTTTCGTTTGCACGTCGGCTCAGGTCTGCGCGTGGCCGGACGCGAGCCGGGCGATCATCAGCGCGCCGAGAATAATGGCGCCGTAGATCGCCTGGATCCAGAAGGACGGCACCTGCGCCAGCGTCAGCAGGTTCTGCACGACGCCGAGGAGCAGCACGCCGGTCAGCGCGCCGAACATGGTGCCGCGGCCGCCGTCAAGCGAGATGCCGCCGATCACGGCGGCGGCGAAGACGGTGAAGATCATGCCGTTGCCCTGGTTGGCACTGATGGCGCCGACATAGCCGGTGATCACCAGCCCGCCGATCGCCGCCAGGATGCCCGCCAATATATAGACCCCGATGGTGACGCGTTCGACGCGGATGCCGGCGGCGCGCGCCGCCTCCGGATTGCCGCCGATGGCGTAGAGCGCGCGGCCGAGCCGATGATAGCGCAGCATGACGGCGGCGATGGCGAAGGCGAGCGCAGCGAGCCAGACTGCGAGCGGCAGGCCGAGGAAGGTGATGACCATCAGCGCGTAGAAGGCGTCGGGCAGGTCGAACAACGTCCGCCCGCTGGTGGCGCCGACCAGCATGCCGCGCAGGATGATCAGCATGGCCAGCGTGACGATGAAGGCGTTGAGCGTGAAGCGGACGACGAGGATGCCGTTGATCAGGCCGATCAGCGCGCCGACGCCGAGCACGACCAGGATGCCCACGAAGGTCGGCAACTCGATGCCGAAGCCGTTGTTGGCGACCGGCAGGACCAGCAGGGCGCCGATCGCCGGGGCGAAGCCGGCGGTCGATTCGAGCGAGAGATCGAACTTTCCGGTGATGATGATCAGCGATTCGGCCAGCACCACCAGCGCCAGCGCGGCGGAGGAGGTGAGGATGGTGTTCACGTTGCCCTGGGTCAGGAAGGCGGGGCTGATGAAGGCGCCGATGACGATCAGGATCACCAGCGCCGGCAGCAGCGCCAGGTCGTGCAGGCGGATCATCGGCCGGCGCGGCGCCGGTTTGGCGGCGCTGGCGATCGTCGTCGCCGTGGCGGATGGATGCGTGTTCATGCGAGCTCGATCCCTTCGATGGAGGCGACGAGCGCGTTATCGCTCCAGCCTGCCTTGTGTTCCGCGACGACCGATCCGTGCCGCATCACCAGCACCCGGTCGCAGGTCTTCAGATCCTCGATCTCGCCGCTGACGACGAGGATGGCCTTGCCCTCCTGGCGCATCCGCTCGATCACGGTGAGCAGCGCCTCCTTCGATTTCACGTCGACGCCGGCGGTCGGGTCCATCAGCACGAGGACGGACGGATCGTTGGCGAGCGCCCGGCCCATCACGACCTTCTGCTGGTTGCCGCCGGAAAGGCCGGAGACGAGCTGGTCAGGCCCCTGTGTGACGATGCCGAGCGAGCGGATCGTTCGGCCCGTCAACTCGGCGCGTCGCTTCGGCGCGATGAAGCCGAGCGGGCCCATGTGGCGGTTCACGGTCATGATCGCGTTGTCGGCGACGGATTGCGACAGGACGAGGCCCTGGTCGTGCCGGCTCTTCGGCACGCAGCCGACGCCGAGTTCGAGCGCCGCCGTGACGTCGCCGGAAGGCAGCGGCTTCTTGTCGATGCGGATAGCGCCGGCCGAATAGGGCGAGAGCCCCGCCACCGCCTCGGCGAGGCCGATGCGGCCGCCGCCGGTCGGACCCGAGAGGCCGACGACTTCGCCACGCCGGACATTGAAGGAGACATCCTTGAAGTCGTCGCCGGAAAGCCGGTCGATTTCGAGCGCGACGGCGGCGTCTTCCGGCACGGTTCGGCCTGCGGCATCGGCGACGCCGAGGCTGACATGCTCGCCCGTCATCGCCTCGATCAGCCGGTCCTTCGGCAGGTCGGCGACGGGCGCGGTGATGATGTGGCGGGCATCGCGCAGCACGGTGACCGTCTGGCAGATCTCGTAGACCTCCTGCAGGTGGTGCGAGATGAACAGGAAGGTCACCCCGGCGGCCTGCAACTCCTGGATTCGAATGAAGAGCCGCTTGATCTCGTCGCCGTCGAGCTGGGCCGTCGGCTCGTCGAGAATGATGAAGCGCGCGCCATAGGAGAGGGCGCGGGCAATCTCGACCAGCTGGCGCGCCTCGATCCGCAGGTCGCCGGCGCGGGCATCCTCGGAGACGGCGACGCCCCATTGATCCAGCAACTCGCGGGCGCGGCGGCGGAGCGTCGACCAGCTTATGAAGCCGCGCTCGGTCGGATGGCGGTTGATGAAGAGGTTTTCCGCGACGGTCAGGTCCGGAATGATCGTCGAATGCTGGTAGACGCAGGCGACGTGCCGGCGCCAGCCTTCGCGGTCGGCGATCGCCGGCGCGGGCTCGCCCGAGAACAGCACCTGGCCGGAATCGGGAGCGCGCAGCCCGGTCAGAATGCCGACCAGCGTCGACTTGCCGGCGCCGTTGCGGCCGACCAGCGCGTGCGACTCGCCGGCGAACACCTTGATGTGCGCCTCGTGCAGCGCGGTGGTCGGGCCGTAGCGCTTGGAGACGCCGCGCGCCTCGACGATCGGGATGGCAGGGTCAATCGAGGGCATGTGCGCTTCGCCCACGGCAGGAAGAAGGAAGGGGCATCGATTTCTCCGGATCTGGCGGATCAGGCGATGCTGCCTGATCCATTCCGTCAGGTGGTGACCGCAAGCCTTTGAAAGGGTTCGGAAGGCGGACCTCCCGAACCCCGGATGCCCTTAGAGCTGGTTGCCCCAGAAGGCCTTGTCGTCGACGTTTTCCTTGGTGACGAGCGGCGCGGCGAGCTGGTCTTCCAGCACGCCCGGACGGACCTCGACGATGGTGCTGTCGTGGTCGGTCGGGCCCGGCTTGAAGGTCGTGCCGTTGATCGCTTCCTTCAGATACTGGATGCCGTATTTGGCGTAGAGGTCGGCCGGCTGCGAAACGGTGGCGTCGATCTCGCCCTTGCGGATGGCGTCGAATTCCTGCGGGATGCCGTCGTTCGAGACGATGACGATGTGGCCTTCCGTGCCTGCCGGCTTCAGCAGGTTCTTGCGCTTCAGCGTCTGCAGCGTTGGCGCCAGGAACACGCCGCCGGCATGCATATAGATCGCCTTCAGGTCGGGCTGCGCGTTGAGCAGCGCGTCGAGACCGGCGGCGGCGTCTTCACCCGACCAGGCCTTGGTCGGGATCTCGAGCAGCTTCAGCTTCGGATAGTTCTTGGTGATGCACTCGCGAAAGCCGTTGCCGCGATCGCGCCCGTTGATCGAGGCCTGGTCGCCCATGATCTGCACGACCGGGCCTTCCTTGACGTGGTCGCCGATGAATTTGCAGGCCTTCTCGCCATAGGCGAGGTTGTTGGCGCGCACGACGATGGCGACGGGGCCGTTGTCGGGCGCGACGTCGACCGCCACGACCTTGGCGCCGGCCTTTTCCGACGCCTTCAGGACCGAGCCGGCGGCGGCGGATTCGAAGGGCGAGAAGATGATGCCCTTGGCGCCGAGCGACAGCGCGTTCTGCACGCCGGTGATCTGCTTCGCCGTGTCGAACTCGGAATTGAAGGGCTCGAGCAGGTCGACGCCCTGCTTCTTGGCTTCCTCGACGATGTAGCGGTTGTAGGAGGTCCAGAACGGCGAGGTCAGCGTCGTCAAGTCGACCGCCACCTTCTCGCCGTCGGCCCTGGCGCCGCTCGCCCCCATCATCGTCGCCAGCAGTGCCGCGCCCAGGATCGGGGCGGCCTTCTTCAAGGTCCTCATGTGGTTTCCTCCCACTGGTTCAGTCACGCAGTCCCGTGTCGAGGGATTGCCCGGTTCTCCGGTGCTGCTGTTCCCCCGACGACGTCCTCCTCCGACATCGCGCCTTACCTTCAGTGTCGTCCGCCCTCAGGCGCGGACCGGAAACTCCCCGGGTTCGCGCGACATCATGGCGTCGCGGCTCGCGAGCAGATGCGCCCGGAGCGCCGCGACGGCCTGTTCGGCCTCGCCCTTCGCCACGGCTTCGACGATCGCGGAATGTTCCCGCCGCGTCCGTTCCAGCGAGTAGCTCTTCAGCGTGAAATTGCGGATCGTCTGGGTCTGGCGCTGGATGACCCGATGCCAGCTGGCGATCGTGTCATTTGCGCCGAGCTGGACGATCAGCTCGTGAAACTCGCGGTCGAGGCGGATGGCGTCGACCAGGGCATCGCTGTTCTGCTTGCCGACCTCCGCCATGTGCGCCTCGAAGATCGCCCGCAACCGGGCGACGAATTCCGGCGTGGCGCGGCCCGAGGCGATGCCGCGACCGAGCGCATCCAGCTCGACCAGCATACGCGCCTCGAAGATCTCGCGGATGTCCTCGGGCGTGAAGTGGCGCACGACCGAGGCGCGCCGCGAGGCGCCCTCGACCAGGCCGTCCCGCGCCAGCATGGCGATCGCTTCCTTGACCGGCGTCTGGCTGATCATCAGCTCGCCCGCCAGCTGGTCCGCCAGCAGGCGCTGGCCGGCCGGCAGGCGTCCGGAGACGATCTGGCTCCGCAACTCCTCGTAGGCCTGCTCGGCAAGTGTGGCTCGTTTCAGCTTGGGCATGCCGCAACGATAAGCGCGTATTCGATCGGCTAGCAATAAAAAATTTTTTGTTTCTTTTGTCCGCCCGATCCGATAGCTCGGTTATCGAGAGACGGATATTTGAGCAGAGCCCGATTGCCATGCCGCTTCCTGATCATGAGCTTTTGCAACAACTTGCCGGCGAGTCTTCCATCGCAGTCGATGGCACTGACGCGCGGCTTCTGCTTTTGGCGGAGGCCGACAACGTCTTCGTCGCGCGATTGCGGATCCGCGCGGGCTCGTCGATCGCGGTGGGGGGCGCGACGGTGACGCTCGCCGCCGACCTGCCGCTCGGCCACAAGCTGGCGCGGCGGCCGATCCGGGCGGGCGAGAAGATCGTCAAATATGGCGCGCCGATCGGCACCGCGACCGAGGCGATCGCGGCCGGCACGCCGGTGCATGTCCACAACGTCAAGAGCGACTACACGCCGACCTATCATTTGATGGACGCGAACGAGGCGGAGGCAGGCCGATGAGCATGGCGATCGCAACGGAAGCCGCGCCCGTCCCGCCGGCATCGACCCAGACATCCACCATGCAGGGCTGGCTGCGCAGCGACGGCCGCAAGGGCATCCGCAACACGGTCGTCGTCGCCTATCTCGTCGAATGCGCCCATCACGTCGCCCGCGAGATCGCGATTCCCTTCCGCGAGCGCGACGTGCACGTCATCGGCTTTCCCGGCTGCTATCCGAATGCCTATGCCGAGCGGATGATGGAGCGCCTTTGCACTCATCCGAATGTCGGGGCGGTGCTTTTGGTGTCACTCGGCTGCGAGAGCTTCAACAAATACGCCCTGGAAAAGAAGGTGCGCGACAGCGGCCGACCGGTGAAGACCATCGTCATCCAGGCGACCGGCGGGACACGCAAGTCGATGGACGAGGGCAGGGCCTTCGTCGCCGAGCAGCGCGCCGCGCTCGACGCTGCGCCGACCGTGCCGATGGAGCCGAGCGAGCTCATCATCGGCACCGTCTGCGGCGGTTCCGACGGCACGTCCGGCATCTCAGGAAATCCGGCCGCCGGCCGCGCCTTCGACCTGTTCGTCGAGGCGGGGGCGGCGTGCATCTTCGAGGAGACGGGCGAGCTGATCGGCTGCGAGCACATCATGGCCGCGCGGGCTGTTACTCCGGAACTGGGCGAGATCCTGGAGCAGTCCGTCGCCAAGGCGGCCCGCTATTATGCGACGCTCGGCTATGGCTCGTTCGCCGCCGGCAATGCCGAGGGCGGGCTCACCACCATCGAGGAGAAGTCGATGGGCGCCTATGCGAAATCGGGCGCCTCGCCGATCTCCGGCCTGATCAAGCCCGGCGATTTGCCGCCGCATGGCGGGCTCTATCTGCTCGACGTGGTGCCGGACGGCGAGGTGCGCTTCGGCTTCCCGAACATCAACGACAATGCCGAGATCGCCGAACTGATCGCCTGCGGCAGCCATGCCGTGCTGTTCGTCACCGGGCGCGGCTCGGTCGTCGGATCGGCGATCTCGCCGGTGGTGAAGATCTGCGCCAATCCCGAGACCTACCGGCGAATGGAGGACGACATGGACGTCGACGCCGGCCGGATCATCGAGGGCAAGGCCAGCCTCGATGCCGTCGGGCGCGAGATCCACGATCTCGTCGTCGGGCTCGGGCAGGGCGGGCGCACCAAGTCGGAAGAGCTGGCGCACCAGGAATTCGTGCTCGGCTACAAGAGCTTCGAGCCGATCGGACCGGCCTGCCTGCCGGTCTGACCACAGCGATCTGGGGGGAGGACAGCTTGACCGATCTGACCGCGCGCCTGGAGGCGTGCTACACCGGCGTCGTGCATGACGTCATGCGCGCCATGGGCCTGCGTGACTTCACGTTGCCGGCCGAGCTCAGGCCGATCCTGCCGGAGCGCGCGCTTGCCGGGCCTGCCTTCACCATCGAGGGCCGGGCCGATCCCCATGCCGACGGTCACGAGACGCTGCTCGCCTGGACGGGGCTTCTCTCCAAGGCGCCTTCCGGCTCGATCTGGGTGTCGCAGCCGAACGACCGGATCGTCGCGCATATGGGCGAGCTCTCGGCCGAGACGCTGAAGAACAAGGGCGTGCGCGGCTGCATCGTCGACGGCTACGCCCGTGACGTGAATTTCCTGTTGGAGATGGGCTTCCAGACCTGGTGCCGTGGTTTCACCCCGCGTGATATCGTCGGACACTGGTTGCCCGTGGCGACTGAGGTGCCGATCGAGATCGGCGGCATCGCGATCCGTCCGGGCGACTATTTCCTCGGCGATCGCGACGGGCTGGTCCGCATTCCGTTCGAGCATCTCGGCGAGGTGGTCGAGCGGGCGGAGACGGCGATCGCCACGGAAAACCGCGTACGCACCGCGATCCTCGCGGGCACGGACCCACAAGAGGCCTATCTGAAATATGGCAAATTCTGACCTGACCCCGACGGAACCGCTGCATCCGCTGCTCGTCGAGGGCGTCAAGGCGCGGCGTGCCCGGCCGGCCTTTCCCGATGTCGCGCCCGACGTGGCAAAGGCGATGTTCGAGGAGATGCAGGCCAATCCGTCCCGCATGCCGGAAGTGGTCGTGGTGGAGGCGATCGAGGTCGCCGGCGCGGCGGGGCCCCTGCATGCGCGGCTCTACCGGCCTGGCGTCAGCGCCGCGGCGCCGCTGATCGTCTATTTCCACGGCGGCGGCTTCGTGCTCGGCAGCTACGACACGCATGACCGCAATGCCCGCCGCCTCGCCATCGCGACCGGCGCGATCGTCGTGTCGGTGAATTATCGCCTCGCGCCCGAGCATCCCTTCCCGGCAGCGCCCGACGACGCCGACGCGGCGCTCGCCGATCTCTCGGCGCGGGCGGAGGGCCTCGGCGCCGATCCCGACCGCGTCTTCGTCGCGGGCGACAGCGCCGGCGCGACGCTGGCGATCGCGGCCGTGCTGCCGGGTATCGGCGAGCGCGGGCGGCAGCCGGCCGGCCTGATCGCCTTCTATCCGGTGACCGACATGACGGCGATCGGCGTCGGCGAATCCTATCGCGCCTTCGGCGACGGTAATGTCGGCCTCTCGACGGCCGACATGCTGTGGTTCCGCGGCCTCTATGCGCCGGATCCCGACCAATGGAACGATCCGCGCTGCTCACCGCTCGCGGCGGACGTCGCCGATCTCGCCGGCCTGCCGCCGACGCTGATCGTGACGGCGGCCTATGACGTGCTGGCGCAGGACGGCGCGCTCTTCGCCGCCCGTCTCGCCACGGCCGGCGTGACCGTGACCTATAGGCATGTCCAGGGCGTCAACCACGGTTTCATCGGCGTGCCGACCCCGCCGCCGGGGACGATCGCCGCCTATGAGGCGGTGGCGGAGTGGATGGAGAGGGTCGGCTGAGCGCGCCAGACTGACCAACCCGCATGCCGGGGTGCCCGGCTGGACGCTCCTTCGAGGCTTCGCTCACGCGAGCACCCAGCTCGCGGCGTCACTCCGGCCTACGCGCCCACCACAGGGACTGTCATTGGCTTGTTATCATGCCGAACGAGGATCGGCGCCTTGCTTGCTTTCTCTGTCAGGATCCAGCCTCCATGAAGAAACTTGCCCCCTTCGCTGGGCTTTTCCTCCTTCTCGTTGTCGGCACTGCCGCGAATGCCGAGGACGCCAAGCCTTTCCTCACCGCCAAGGACGTCGATTTGACGATGATCCTGCCGCCTCCGCCGGCCAACGATTCAGCCGAGACCAAGGCTGAAATCGCCGAAGTGCTGAGACTGCAGGTGACGCGCACACCGGACATGGAAGCGCGCGCCAAGGCGGATGCCGAAGAGAATGTCTGGCGCTTCGCTGACGTAATGGGGCCAAAATTCACCAAGGACGCCCTGCCGAAGGTCGATGCCTTCTTTGAGCGCGTTGCGGCGACGGAAGGCGCGGTCGTCGATCCGGCCAAGGACGTCTGGAAGCGTCCGCGCCCCCATATGCTCAGCGATCTGGTCAAGCCCGTCGTCAAGCCGACGACCTCCGGCTCCTGGCCGTCCGGTCACACGACCGTTGGAACGATGATGGGCATCATCCTGTCCGACATGGTTCCGGAGAAGCGCGCTGAGATCATGGCCCGCGCCTGGCAGTACGGCCACAACCGGGTCGTGGCGGGGATTCACTACCCTTCCGACATCGAGATGGGGCGCATCTCCGGGGCGGTCATCGCCATCCAGTTGCAACACGATGCCGATTTCGTGAAGGCCTACGAGGAGGCCAGGGCGGAGCTTCGTGCCGATCTCGGCATGTAAACGGCTTTCGACCCTCAGCCTGTCAAGGGGCGCCCCAGGGCGCCCCTTTCTTCATCTGGGCGCGCCATTAAACAGATCGGCGCCCTGCCTCAACCCGGCTTGCGCGCCCTTATGTGCAGGAAGATCGGCGCGATGCGGGTGTCGGCGATGATGGGCTCGGCCGCCGCTGCGTCGACGCTGGCGCGCGGCTCGCCGAACGCCTCGATGACGAGGCCGGCGCCGACCACCATCTCGACCCATTGGCTCAGCGTCCGGTGGAAGCGCGGGACGTGGAAGGGCTCGACCTTGGCGCGCTCGGCGGCGGGGAGCGAGGAGAACCACCAGCTCTCGACCTTGCCGTCGATCGTCTCGAAATAATCGGCGACCTCGACGGCGACGGGCTCGCCTGTCGCGTCGCGGATGTTGCGCCGGCGCGGCGGCACGAAGCAGGGATGCAGGATCGAGAACTGCAGGAAGCCGCCCGGCCGCAGCACGCGACGCGCCTCGCCGAGCACGGCCGGCTGGTCCGGCATGTCCATCAGCGACATGAAGGCGGTGGCGAAGTCGAAGCTTGCGTCCGCGAAGGGCAGGGCCATGCCGTCGCCGACATGATAGTCGATGCCGCGCGGATCGGCCGCCTCGCTCTCCCGCGCATGGCGGACGAAGGTCGGCGCGATGTCGACCGCGGTCATGCGCGCGCCGAGGCCGGCGAGCTGGCGCGTGTTGGAACCCTCGCCACAGCCAATGTCGAGACCGTCGAGGCCCGCGATCGGCGGTAGCATGGCGAGGAAGGCCGGCGTGTTGAGGGCGTCGCGGTAGACGTCATAGCCGGCGCGCGAATGGCGGGTCCAGGCTTCAGCATTGGCTTCCCAATGCGCGGCGACGGTCGAGATGTCCATGGTAGGCGCCTCCGGCTCGCTGCGGGCGCGCCATTCACCAGATCGGCGCGTGGCTGTCAAGCCGGCGGGGCAGGGGGCCGTGCGCGATCCCGCGTAGCGGGACGGTTCAGTCGGTGACGGCGTCCCAGGGGAGATCGGCCAGGCGGATCGGCCAGCGTTCGAACACCAGCGTTTCATGCGCGTCGTCCGAGCGCTCGAAGACGCGCGCCGCCATGCCGAGTTCGGCGGCGGAATTGCCGAGGTGTTTGGCCATGGAAAGCGCCACGTCATGCGACGAGAAGGCGCCGATGAGCGAGCCTGTCTGGCTCATGATGGCAAAGCCCCGGTCTTCATTGGGCTGGACGTAGTAGACCGCCGAATCAAACACTTAACGTCTCCTTAACGCTGAGACGATGCTTAGCTGAGTCGGTCATAGCTGTGTGCGGTGAATGCGGTCCAGCCGGGAAAAACCTCCCGAAACCTCCGCGAGTGTGTCCCAAAGGTCATGCCCGTCACCATTCAGGGAGGTGTCGCACTCGCTGACTGCAACGTCTCCGTGCAGGCGCCATCGCGCGGTCTGCCTGGTTGACTTGGGCGTCGTCCTCGCTAGGTTCGGCGCCGGTCAAGGTTCTCTCTGACCGCAAGGCAGAGAGCTAAGAGGGAACCCGGTGCGCCCGATCGGTCCAGGACCGAGGCAAGGCCGGAGCTGCCCCCGCAACTGTAAGCGGTGAGCCGCGCTGCCATTCTACGTCACTGGCGAGAGATCGCCGGGAAGACAGGCAGCGACGGCATCGACCCGCGAGCCAGGAGACCTGCCCTGACCGGTGCAATGTCCTTGGGCGGGGTGTCCACAGGGAACGTTTGGCTGGTCGTGACGGGCGCATTCCGCCCGGATTTCCCATTCATGCGGTCTTTTCCGGCCTCTCGCCCGTTCCGCCGGGGAGTCGGAAACATGTCCTCTATTCAAGCTGCTCGGCCGGAGGCCGGGCCGCCGGCCCGCGCCGTCGTGCTGCTGGCGAAATCCGCCTTCGCGGCGGCGCCGATGCGGGAAATGCAGCGGCTCGCCGAGCGCATCCACCAGCAGCGGGAACCAGGCGAGCATGTCGTCTTCGCCTTCTCCGAGCAGGGGACGCCGACGCTGCGCGACGTGATGCTGTCGCTCCGCGACGCCGGGCACGCCGAGATCGTCATCATTCCCCTGCTCATCCCGCTGGAGCCGAGCTTTAACGCCTGGCTCGGGCGGACGCTGCAGCGCTGGCTCGCGGAGAGCGCCTGGCCGGTGATCCGGGTCGCCGCGCCGCCGGAAGAAGCGCCGGCGCTTGATGGCCTGATCGACGAGCTGATCGAAGGCTGCGCCGCGCGGCCGCCCGTCGCCCTTCCGGAAAAGCCGTTGCCGGATGCCTCGCTGGTCCCGGCGCAGAAGCGCCGTGTCCTGGTCTGCCAGGGCGGGCCGTGCAACGCGGCCGGCGCCGACGTCATCTGGGGCCATCTCCGCAACGAGCAGGAACGGCGCAAGCTCCGGACGGTCGGCGACGGTGTCATGACGGCGAAATCGACCTGCCTCGGCCCCTGCAACCTCGCTCCGGTCCTGCAGGTCTTTCCCGAAGGCACCTATTACGGCGGCGTCACGGAGAGCGGCGTCGACCGGATCATCGACGAGCATCTCCTCGCCGGCCGGATCGTCCCGGCGCTCGCCTATGCGCCGACCGGCCGCAAACAAAGGCTGCGCGGCTGAACGCCGCCGGCATCCCTTTTCCTTCCTCCATCAGAGAGACCAAACCGCATGAAGACCATGCTTCGCGCCCTGCGCGTCTCCGCCGCGCTGCTCGCCTCGGCATCGGCGCTTTCCGTGCCGGCCTCGGCCGCCGAGACGCTCCGCGTCGGCGCTTCCTTCATCACCTCCGGGCTCGATCCCGCCAAGGGCTCGAATGGCTGGGCGCTCACCAGCCATGGCGTCGGCGAGACGCTGTTCGCGGTCGACAAGGACGGCGTGCTGGTGCCGGAGCTCGCCGAGAGCGCCGAGCGGGCCGATGAACTCGTCTGGCTGGTGAAGCTGAAGCCCGGCCGGCATTTCTCGGACGGCACGGCGGTTTCGGCGGAGACGGTCGGCGCCGGGCTCGCCCATACGATGGCCAACAACAAGGCGGCGCTGGCGACCGGCGGCACGCTGCGCTTCGAGGCGGTCGATCCGCTGACGATGAAGGTGACGACGGAAAAGCCGGTGGCGCTGATCCAGGCGCTGTTCGCCGAATGGCCGCTCGTCATCTACCACCTGAAGGAAGATGGCACGGCGACCTTCAGCGGTCCCTATGCGGTGAAGACGTTCCGGCCCGATGCCGAGATCGAGCTGGAGCCGAACCCGCATTTCGAGGGCGCCGACAAGCGCAGCCCGGTCACCTACCGCAAGTTCGCCGACAGCCAGGCGATGACGCTCGCCTTCGAGGCCGGTGAACTCGACCTCGCCTTCGGCCTGCCGGCGGAGAGCATCCCCCGCCTGAAGGCCAATCCGGAGCTGACGATCAAGGACTTCCCCGTCGGCTACCAGTATCTCGCCTATTTGAACACGCGGAAGCCCGCGTTCGGCGACGCGCGCGTCCGCCGCGCCATCGACCTCGCGCTCGATCGGGACCAGCTGGTGCTGGCGATCCATGGCGGACTGCCGGCGACCGGCGCCTACGCGCCCTATTTCCCGTTCGCGGCCAAGGAGCCCCGGACGACCGACGTCGCCAAGGCGGCCGAGCTCCTGACCGAGGCCGGCTGGGTCGCCGGCGCGGATGGCAAGCGCAGCAAGGACGGCGCCGCCCTCAAGCTCGCGGTGCTCGCCTATCCGCAGCGGCCGGATCTCGTCGCGATGCTGCCGGTGGTGAAGGCGCAGCTCGCGGCGCTCGGCATCGAGGTCGAGACGCGGATCGTCGAGAATTCCAACGAGGTCGCCGGCTCCGGTGATTTCGACATCTTCCTCTGGGCCCAGCACACGGCGCCGACCGGCGATCCCGCCTTCTTCCTGAACAGCACGTTCCGGACCGGCGCGGGCCTCAACTTCTCCGGCTATGCCGATCCCGCCTTCGACGCGATCCTCGACGGCTTCGCCAACGAGACCGACCCGGCCAAGCGGGCGGCGATCGCGGCGGCAGCCCAAGCCAAGCTGTTCGAGGACGCGCCCGTCACGTTCCTGGTCTCGCCGGTCTGGCATGTCGGCCTCTCCAAGGCGCTCGCCGGCTACGAGCCGTGGGGTTCGGACTATCACGTGCTGCGCGCCGATATCGGCGAGGCGAAGTGACGATCCCATCATGGTGACGGCGCCTTCATGACCCTTCCGGCCCGGATCGCGTTCAGGACGATCGCCAGCTTGCTGGCGATCTCGCTGCTGGCGTTCGCCATCATTTCCGCGATGCCGTCCGATCCGGTCGCCATCGCGATCCGGGCCTGGAACCTTCCCCTCGACGGCGATCTGGTCGCCGGGCTGCGCGCCCAATGGGGCCTCGACCGGCCCTTCCTCGAGCGCTATGCCGCATGGGTGCTGCGCTTCGTCGGCGGCGACTGGGGAATCTCCTTCCGCACCGGCGAGCCTGTGTTTCAGGAATTCGTCCGCCGTCTGCCGCTGACGCTATCGATCGCCTTTTCCGGCCTGGCGATAGCGCTGGTCGTCGCCGTGCCGCTCGGCTTCCTGGCGGCGCTTTGGCCGCGCGGCCTCGTGGACCGCGCGACACGGGGACTGGCGGTGCTCGCCCAGGCGGTGCCGTCGATCTGGCTCGGCCTGATCCTGCTCTTCGTGCTCGGCGTGCAGCTCCGCTGGATCCGTCCGTTCACGCGGGACTGGACCGGGCTGATCCTGCCGATCGCGTTGATCGCACTGCATTCGCTCGCCGTCCTCTCCCGCGTCTATCGGCGCGATCTCATCGAGGTCAGCACGCAGCCCTTCTTCCGCACCGCGCTCGCCAAGGGGCTCGGTCGCGGCGCCGCGCTCTGGCGGCATGGCCATTCCCATGCCCTCTATGCGCTGCTCTCCGCCTTCCGCGCCGAGGCGAGCTGGGCCGTCGGCAGCACCGCCGCCCTCGAGGTGCTGTTCGGCCTGCCGGGCATCGGCCAGTTCCTCGTCGAGAGCATCGCGGCGCGCGACTATCCGGTGCTGCAGGCCTATGTGATGGTCGTCGCGCTCTGGCTTCTCCTTTTGAATGCCGCCATCGCGACGAGCCTTGCCTGGCTGGCGCCGAGGCAGGTCCCGTGAGCCTCCGGCGTTTCCCGGCCATTCTGGTCCTCGTGCTGATGCTGGCGGGCGCGCTCTGGCAGCCGCATGATCCGGACGCCATCCAGCTCGCTTTGCGCCATGCGCCGAGCTCGTGGTCGCATTGGCTCGGCACCGACCAGCTCGGCCGCGATCTCCTCTCCCGGCTGATGGTCGGCGGCTGGCGCACGGCGATCGTGCTCGTCTGCGTCGCCGCCGTCGGCATGGTCGGCGGCTGCGCCTTCGGTATCGCGGCGGCGATGCTGGGCGACTGGCGCGGCGCGGCGATCCTGCGCGCCGCCGAAATGTTCATCGTCGTGCCGACTTTGATCGTGGCGCTGACGGCCGCGGCGATCTTCGGGCTGAGTCCGCTCACCGCTGGCGTGGCGCTCGGTCTCGCCGGCGTCGGGCCCTATACGCTGTTCGCCCATGCGCTGGCGCAGCGGCTGCTCGGCCAGCCCTTCGTGCAGGCGGCGCGGGCGCTCGGCGTCGACGGCCTGCCGCTGGTGCTGCGCCATGTCGTGCCCAACATGGCGCCGGTGCTGTTCGCCCATATCGGCAGCCAAGGCGGCCTCGCGGTCACGGCCTATGCCTCGCTGGCCTTTCTCGGCCTCGGCGCCGATCCGTCGCGGCCGGACTGGGGGGCGATGCTGTTCGAGTACCGGATGTTCATCTTCGACCATCCCATGCTGATGGTCTGGCCGGGCCTCGCCATCGCCGGCGTGGCGGCGGCGCTCAACGCCTCGTTCGACGCGGATTGACCGGGCTGCCGATTGCCACGAAGGCGAAAACGGCGAGGGTGCCGAGACCGGCGATGACGGTGAGCGCCACCGGATAGCCGAGCCCTTCCGTCATCAGCGCGAAGGTGAAGGGGGCGGCGGAGGAGACGACGAGGCGCACCGAGGTCAGTCGGCCGAGGCGCTTGCCGTAGCCGTCGCTGCCGAAGAGCTCCAGCGGCAGCGTTCCCTGCACGATGCTGGAGAGGCCGGAGCTCAGGCCGAAGATGATGGCGAAGGCGAAGGCGCCGGCGAGGTTTGGCGCGGTCATGAGCAGGGTGCCGGTCGCGAGCGGCAGGAACAGCGAGGCGATGATCGCCAGCGTCCTCTGCGACAGCTTGCCCCCGAAGGTCATGTTGGTGAAGCGGCTCAGCACCTGCGCCGGCCCGAACACCGACGCCACCAGCACGCTCGCCTTGGCGAGGCCGAGGCCGGTCAGCATCGGCAGCATGTGCACCAGGAAGGTCGAGGTGACGAAGCTCTGGATGGCGAAACCCGCCAGCATCAGCCCGAAGGCGCGGGGCCGGGCCGCTTCCTCGACCACGCCGATGACCGGCGCCCTCGCCGGGACGAGGGGATTGGCGTCGGAGCTGCGGCTCATGTCGCGCCGGGTCTGGATCATCAGCCAGGCATGGACGGGAAAGCAGATGAAGAGGTTCAGCGCCGCGAACAGCCAGTAGACGCGGTGCCAGTCGAGATAGGCGTGCAGCTCGGTGGTGAAGGGCCAGAACAGCGTCGACGAGAAGCCGGCGATCAGCGTCAGCTGGGTGATGGTGCGCTGGGCCCGCGTCGGGTTGATCTGCACCAGCAGCGTGAAGGAGCTGGTGTATTGCACCAGCGTCGAGGCGACCTGGATGGCGATGAGCCCGGCGACGAGCATGGCGCCGTTCAGCGCCAGCGCCGAGGCGCCGAGCGCGAGCGCCGCGACGAGCGAGCCGACCGTCATGACGCGTCCGGCGCCGGCGCGGTCGATCCAGGCGCCGACCCAGGGCGCGCTGAGGCCGCCGACGAGGAGCGACGCGGAGAAGGCGGCGAACATCCACTCCGTCGAGATGCCGAACTCGCGCCCCATGGCCGGGGCGAGGACGCTGAAGCTGTAGTAGAGCGTGCCGTAGCCGATGATCTGGGTCAGGCCGAGCGCGAGGACCGCGTTGCGGGGATTCATGCGTGATCGCCTTGGAGCGGATGGCCTGTGGCGGGCCGCTTGACGTCGGCCCGCTTCGCGACTCGTGGGGGTTCGGCGGTTCTATGCGCCTTCCCGACCGTCAAGAACAGCCTGAATCGATCCGGGCGATCCCGGCGTGCTTTTCCCGGCCAGGTTGCGGCCTCGCCGTGTCGGGCAAGACGGAGTTTCCCCAGCGTTTCCGCGCGGTTGGGAGGGGCGGGCAGGGCGGCTTTCTTCACTAAGCCGGCGTGTCATCCGAGCGTTACGGGCGGCGGGCTAAGCGGTGGCCCGTCGCGCCGGACCTGGCGCTCAACCCCTTTGTGAGGC
The DNA here is from genome assembly GCF_016629525.1 of Kaistia sp. 32K. Classification (GTDB taxonomy): domain Bacteria; phylum Pseudomonadota; class Alphaproteobacteria; order Rhizobiales; family Kaistiaceae; genus Kaistia. The sequence goes on along the minus strand of NZ_AP024269.1, from coordinate 2,679,808 downwards.
TCTCCATGACCGCCAAGCTCCTCGGCGCCGTCGGCACCTTTGCCGTCGCAGCGCTGCTCGCCGGCCCCGCCGCGGCCGACAAGACCAAGATCGATTTCTGGTTCGGCAATTCGGGCGATATCGCCAAGCGCGTCCAGGAGCAGTGCGAGCGCTTCAACGCCAGCCAGGGCGACTACGAAGTCGTCTGCACCAGCCAGGGCACGTACGACGCTTCGCTGCAGAACACCATCGCCGCCTTCCGCGCCGGCCAGCAGCCGACGATCGCGCAGGTCTCGGACGCCGGCACCCTCGACATCATGCTGTCGGGCGCCTTCTACCCGGCCAACAAGCTCATGACCGACATGGGCTACACGGTCGACTGGAAGGACTATTTCTCCGGTATCTCCAGCTACTATGCGACGTCGAAGGGCGAGATGTTCTCGTTCCCCTTCAACTCCTCGACCGCGCTGCTCTACTGGAACAAGGACGCCTTCGCCAAGATCGGCAAGGACCATGCTCCGGCAACGTGGGAAGAAGCCGCGGCCGATTTCAAGGCGCTGAAGGCGGCCGGCTATGCCTGCCCGCTCGGCTTCAACATCTCGCGTGACGAAGTCTGGCAGCTCGAAGAGCAGTTCAACGCCATCCATGGCGAGCCGATCGCCACCAAGCGCAACGGCTTTGACGGCCTCGACGCCGAACTGACCTTCAACAAGGGCAAGTGGGTCCAGTTCGTCAAGGATCTCAAGGGCTGGTACGACAACGGCGAAGCCGTCATCAAGTCGAAGGAAACCGGCCAGACCTTCGTCGAAGCCTTTGCGAACGGTGACTGCCAGGTCATCCTGACCTCGGTCGGCGATCACGGCAACATCGGCCGCACCGCCAAGGAAGGCATGAACTGGGACGTCGCGATGCTCCCGGTCTACGAAGGCACGGCGCGCAAGAGCTCCTTCGTCGGCGGCGCTTCGCTCTGGGTCCTCTCCGGCAAGTCCGAGCCCGAATACAAGGCCGCTGCCGCCTTCTTCAACTTCATCGCCAAGCCGGAAGAAGCGCTGACCTGGTCGACCGTGACCGGCTACATCCCGGTCCGCAACTCGGGCTTCCAGTACCTGAACGAGCAGGGCTTCTACGCCAAGGCTCCGTACAAGGGTCGTGAACTGGCGATCGCCAGCCTGACCGCCTCGCCGGCCGAAGATCCGGCTCCGCATGGCATCCGTCTCGGCGGCCTGCTGCAGATCCGCCAGGAAGTCTCCAACGGCCTGCAGGCGATCTTCATCAAGAACGAGGACGTCCAGGCCTCGCTCGACGCCGCCGCCGATCGCGGCAACCAGATCCTGCGCAAGTTCGAGCAGACCTACGCCGGCAAGACGCTGCCGTAGTCTCCGCGGGTTCGAACTCCCCACCCCGCCCTCCTCGCCCTACGGGGAGGGACAAGGGAGGCCGGGCGGAACGTGGCCCGTTCACGTTCCGCCTATTTCTCGATCCGGCCGGATGCCCCATGCGCCGAGCCGGATCCAGGTTGTCGCCGCCCCGTCGCAGGGCGTCGACAGCCTGAACAACGAGACCATCCGATGGAAAAGCGCGCCACCTTCTCATCCACGACGATCGGCCTTCTGTTCGTGCTGCCGATGCTCGTGCTGATCTTCGTCTTCTTCTACTGGCCGAGCGGCCAGGCCCTCTACTGGGCCTTCACGCTCGAGCAGCCCTGGGGCGGCGGCAACACCTGGGTGGGTCTGCAGAATTTCCGCCAGCTGCTCGCCGATCCCTACTATTGGGGCGCGATTTCCCGCAGCATGGTATTCGGCCTCGGCTCGACCGGCATCGCCATGGGCGTCGCGCTGATCCTGGCGCTTTTCACCGATCGCGAGATGCGCGGCCACAAGGCCTATCGCAGCATCTTCATCTGGCCCTACGCCATCGCCGCGCCGGCGCTCGGTCTCGCCTTCCGCTTCATCCTCGCGCCCGAGGCGGGCTTCATGTCGCTGATCAACCAGGTCTGGCCCGGCCTGTGGAATCCGGCGCTCCACGGCACCGACGCGATGATCGCCGTCATCATCGCCTTCTCGTGGAAATATATCGGCTACAACTTCATCTTCTTCCTCTCGGCGCTGCAGAGCATTCCCCGCTCGCTGATCGAGGCGGCGGCGATGGATGGCTCCGGCCCGATGCGCCGCGTCTGGGATATCCAGCTGCCGCTTTTGACGCCGACCCTGTTCTTCCTGCTCGTGATCAACATCACCGAGAGCTTCCAGGACAGTTTCGGCATCGTCGACATCATGACCCAGGGCGGCCCGGCGAGGGCGACCGAGCTCATGGTCTACAAGATCTATTTCGACGGCTTCAAAGGGCTCGACTATTCCGGCGCCGCCGCGCAGTCGATCATCCTGATGGGCCTCGTCGTCCTCCTCACCATCGTGCAGTTCCGCTTCATCGAGCGGCGCGTGCACTACAAATAGGGGGCGGATCCGATGGTCGAACGCACACCCATCTTCAATGCCATCTGCCAGATCGTTCTCCTGATCGGCCTGGTCGCGGTCCTGCTTCCCTTCGTCATCGTCGTCGTCGCGGCGACGCATGACATCCGGACCGTCAACACGGTGCCGATGCCGCTGATGCCGGGCTCGGACCTGTTCGTCAATCTGCACGAGGCCTGGGTTCGCGCCGATCTCGGCCGCAAGCTCTTCAACTCGCTGCTGTTCGCGGGCGCTGTCGCGGCCGGCAAGGTGCTCCTGTCGTCGATGGCCGCCTTCGCCATCGTCTATTTCCGCTTCCCCGGCCGGTCGCTGATCTTCTGGATGATCTTCATCACGCTGATGCTGCCGCTCGAAGTCCGCATTGTGCCGACCTACGCGGTCGCCGCCAACGCGCTGGCGCCGTTCCAGGCGATCCTGAACATCACCGGGGTCACCTGGCTGGTCCAGACCGTCTCCGGGGTGCAGATCAAGCTCGAATGGGGCCTGCTCAATTCCTATCTCGGCCTGATCCTGCCGCTCGTCGCCACCGCGACCGGCACGTTCCTGTACCGCCAGTTCTACCTGACGGTGCCGGACGAACTGGCGGAAGCGGCGAAGATGGACGGCTCCGGCCCGGTCCGCTTCTTCGTCGACATCCTGTTTCCGCTGTCGAAGCCGAACATGATCGCGCTCTTCACCATCATGTTCGTCTGGTCGTGGAACCAGTATCTCTGGCCGCTCCTGATCACCACCGATCCGAATTTCGGCATCGCCGTGACGCAGCTGAAGAACCTCATTCCCTCTGAATTCGGTCTGCCGGACTGGAACGTCGCCATGGCGGGGACGCTCATCATCATGGCGCCGCCCCTCATCGTCGTGATCCTGATGCAGCGCTGGTTCGTGCGCGGCCTGATCTCGACCGAGAAGTGATCTGAAAGGCCAAAACCGATGTCGTCCATTGCCATCCGGGGCGTCCGGAAAGCCTATTCGAAGAACGCCGTCGTGCACGGCGTCGATCTCGAAATCGCCGCCGGCGAATTCATCGTCATCCTCGGCCCGTCCGGCTGCGGCAAGTCCACGCTGCTCCGGATGATCGCCGGGCTGGAGGAGATCTCCGGCGGCGAGATCCGGATCGACGGCAGGGTCGTGAACGATCTGGAGCCGCGCGAGCGCGGCTGCGCCATGGTGTTCCAGAACTACGCGCTCTATCCGCACATGACGGTGGCCGAGAACATCGGCTATGCGTTGAAGGTCGCCGGCGTGCCGAAGGCCGAGCGGATGAAGCGCGTCGCCGCCACCGCCAAGGTCGTCGGCCTCGAGGCCTTTCTCGACCGCCGTCCGGCGGCGCTTTCCGGCGGCCAGCGCCAGCGCGTCGCCATGGGCCGCGCCATCGTGCGCGAGCCGAAGGTGTTCCTGTTCGACGAGCCGCTCTCCAATCTCGACGCCAAGCTGCGCGTCGCCATGCGCGCCGAGATCCGCCGCCTGCACCGCCGTCTCGGCGCGACGTCCGTTTTCGTCACGCATGACCAGACCGAGGCGATGACGCTGGGCGACCGGCTCGTCGTCATGAATGGCGGCCGCATCGAGCAGGTCGGTACGCCTGCCGAGGTCTACAACCGTCCGGCCACCCGCTTCGTCGCCAATTTCGTCGGCTCGCCGTCGATGAACCTGATGGAAGGCACGATCGATCGGCACGGCGTCTTCATCTATGACGAGCAGCGCCAGATCCCGCTTCCCGGCGCCGTCGAGGCCCGCCTCGTCGGCCACAAGGTCGCGCTCGGTGTCCGCGCCGAAGCCGCGAAGCTGGTCGAGCCCGGCACGCCCGGCTCTATCCCCGCCACGGTCGATTTCATCGAGGAGCTCGGCGCCGGCCGTGTCGTGCATACGGATTTCGACGGACTCTCCTTCGCCGTCGCGCTGAACGACGCCGCCGTGTTCAAGACCGGCGACGCCGTCGGCGTCCGGATCGATCCGGCCGACGTGCACCTCTACGCGAACGACACCGGCCTGCGCATCGACTTCGTCGCGACGCAGCCTGCCGCCACCGCCCTCTGACCCGGAGACCCGTCATGACCCAGGACCTGAGCTCGCAAGACCTGATCTCGCAAGACCGGATCACCCATGTCGGCTTCACAACCACGGCCGACGCGGGGGACATGAATCATATCGAGGCCTCGCTGGCCCGCATCGTCGAGCTCGGCGCCGACGTGGCCGAGCTGTCGCTCTGCGGCGACGATTTGATCGCCGGCGGCCGCGTCATCGAAAGCCGCGCCAGGCGGCTCGCCGATATCTGCGCCAAGTTCCCGCTGCGCTACACGGTTCACGGCCTGATCGTCTCGAACTTCATGGACGCCGAGAACCTCGAATTCCAGAAGGCCGCCGCGTGCGCGATGGTCGAGTTGAGCCATCGCGTCGGTTCCGACATCCTCGTGCATCACAGCGGCCATGCGCCGATGGCGCCCGCCCGCGTCATCGCCGGCTATGACCGCATGCAGGCGGACGCGCTGAAGGAGCTCGCCGATTTCGCCGGCAAGCACGATGTCCGCGTCGCGCTCGAGAACATCTTCGCCGTCGACGACGAGATGTATCGCCAGCAGCCTTCCGAGGTCGCCGCGACGGTCCAGGCGATCAACCATCCCTATCTCGTCACGACGATCGATTTCGGCCACGCCTATATCGAGGCGACCCGCACCGGCGGCGACTTTCTCGCCGAGGTCGCGGCGATGAGCCCGGTCGCCGGCCATCTGCATGTGCACGACAATTTCGGCCGTCCCTACACCCTGTCGAAGTTCTACCACCAGAGCGAGGCGATCGCGCTTGGGATCGGCGACCTGCACCTGCCGCTCGGCTGGGGCGACCTGCCGTGGGAGACCGTGTTCGACACCCTCGACGTGCTGCCCGGCACGGCGCTGATCATGGAGATCGGCGAACGTTTCGACGCCGAGCGGGCCGAGTCGATCGAAAAGGCGCGCGCGCTCGCCGCCCGCCTCAACGCCCGCCACGCGGCCCGCGCCGCCTGATCGCGGGCTTGCCGGCCTATTCCCAGCCGAACACGCTGCGGCCGGCGTAGCTCGCCGACCGTTCGCGCTCGTCGGCGATCATTTCTTCCACGCTCGGGCCGGTGGCGACGCGCTCCAGCCGGCGCGCCTGCTCGTCGAGCCGGCGGAGCGCCTCCATCTCCTCGGTCTCGCCAAGCTTCGCCTTTTGCACGGCCGAGGTCATTACGCGGATGGTGTGGTCGTAGACGCGCAGCGGCACGGGGAAGGGGTGGCGGTCCTTGCCGCCATGCGCGAAGGAGAACCGAGCGGGATCGCTGAAGCGATACGGCGCGCCATGCATCACCTCGGCCACCATCGCCAACGCCTGCACGGTGCGGGCGCCGACGCCGGGCACCAGCAGCAGGTCGGCATAGTCGACCGGTCCCTGTTCGGCGGCGGCGGCCAGCGCGCCATGCAGGCGGCGCGTCACCACATCGCTCGAACGGACGTCGTGATGCGCCGGCAGGATCAGATGCGGCAGCAGCGGCTGCTCCACTGGCAGCGGCTCCGCCGGCTCGGCCGCCTTCGCCCGCAGCGCGGCAAATTCCAGCGCTATTCTGTCGGGGCCGAGATCGGCCAGCATGTCGAGCTGGCCGTCGCGCGAGGCCCCGGCGCGCTTGTCGGTCAGGTTGACGATCTCGCCCTGCCGGGGGCCGTCGATCGCCGCATGCGGCGCCTCGACGAAGCTGGTCAGCCCTTCCGACAGCCAGTGATAGCGCCGCGCCTGCCGGGTCGCGTCGCTCATGCCCTGCTGCACGACGACCCAATGGCCGTCATCGGCGACGATGAAGCCGTGCAGATAGAGGTCGAAGCCGTCCTGGATGGCGGCGCTGTCGACTTTGGCGACGAGGCGGCTCGCCTTGGCCAGCGCCGCGCCGTCGAAGCCGACGCGATCGCCGATGCCGATCAGCTCCTGCGGCGTCTGCCGCGAATGCCGCCCCTTGCCGCCGCAGACATGGATGCCGAGTTCGCCGGAGAGCGGCGCCAGCCCGCGCTTCAGCGCGCCGAGCACGCTGGTGGTGATCCCGGACGAATGCCAGTCCATGCCCATGACGGCGCCGAAGGACTGGAACCAGAACGGATGGGCGAGGCGGCGGAGCAGCTCGTCGCGGCCATATTCCTGGACGATCGCCTCGCTGATCACGGCGCCAAGCCGGGTCATCCGGTCGGCAAGCCACCGCGGCACATGCCCGCCATGCAAAGGCAGATCCGCGCTCCCGGCTCGCCTGGCCATCCCTGATTTCACCCCTGCTCGAGACTTCGTCGGCCCATGTCTAGCACGGCAAGGGCTCCTGATCCCGTTCGCGGTCGAACGCTGGTAGCAGGACGCCGGCACCCCAAATGGTTGTAATGGTGCCTTCCCGTCAGCTTGCAATATAGTCATGTGCGATTAATAGGTAGGCCATCCGTCGGAGTCGTCGAGGTCCGCCTACAAGCGAACTGAGCGCCTTCGGACCGGTTTTCCTCAATCGGCGCTCCGATCCGCCAAGCCACCACCACCCCATTGCGCCAGCCTCCGCGCCTTCAGGGCGCGGCACGCTTGCGCCCGAAACTGCGAATTCGAGAATGCCAAGCCCCGCCTTTCGTACCGACATCAACGGCCTTCGCGCCTGGGCCGTCGTCTCCGTCATCCTGTTCCACTTCGGCATTTCCGGTTTCTCCGGCGGATTCGTCGGCGTCGATGTGTTCTTCGTCCTGTCCGGATTCCTGATGGCCGGAATCGTGCTCGCCGGCGTGGAAAAGGTCGCGAGCGGAAAGCAGACGGCCGGAAACTTCCTGGCGAATTTCTATCTCGCCCGCGCTCGCCGGATCCTTCCCGCGCTGCTGGTGCTCTGCGCCGTGCTGATGATCCTCGGCTGGAGCGCGCTGTCGCCGCAGGAATACCGGCTTCTTGGACGGCACACGGTCACGGCGCTCGCCTTCGTGTCGAACATCCGGTTCAGCCGTGAATTCGGATATTTCGACATCGATGCGCACCAGAAGATCCTGCTGCACACCTGGTCGCTGGCGGTCGAGTGGCAGTTTTATCTGCTCTTCCCGATCGTCGTCCTGGTGCTGTGGCGGCTGATGCCCAGCCGGCGGAAGCTGACGCTCGCCCTGGCGGGGTTCGCGCTCGGCTCGCTCCTGCTTTCGGTCTTCACTTCGGCGACCTATCCCGAGCGGGCATTCTTCCTGCTGCCATGGCGGGCCTGGGAACTGCTGGCCGGCGCGTTGGTCTTTCTGCTTGCCAGGACCCAGCTCAACGGCAGGAGCACCCAGATTGGGCTCGAAATCGTCGGCATCGCCCTGATCCTCGGTTCGGTCCTGCTGTTGGATTCGTCCGTCGCCTGGCCGGGCTGGCGGGCCGCGATCCCCGTGGTCGGGACCGCGCTGGTCCTGGTCGCCGGTCGACAGGATTCCTGGTTGACGGGAACCGCGGTCGCCCAATGGCTGGGGCGCTGCTCCTATTCGCTCTACCTCTGGCATTGGCCGGTCGTTTTTGGGCTGTTCTATTTCGACCTGCAGAAGGATCCGGTCGCCATCGCCTGCGGATTTTTCGCGACGGCGGCGCTCGGCTGGCTCTCCTACCGCTTCGTCGAAACACCCGCGCGCGTCGGTCTCTCCCGATTGCCCCTGCGCGCCGGATATGCGGCGATCCTGGTCGCGCTCCTCGCCGTCATCGTCCCGAGCGAAGTGGTGAAGATGAGGGATGGCTTCCCGGCGCGCCTGTCACCCGAGGTCGTCGCCATTTTCGCGGAAGCGCGCAACAAGAATCCGCGGTTTGAGGAGTGCCATGTGCTGGGGCAGAAAGCCGTCCCCGAGTGCATCTACGGCGGTCCAAAGCTGGGCGTGATCGTCCTCGGCGACAGCCATGCGGGCGCCATCATCCGATCGGTGGAGAAAGTGCTGCCGGACCCCGAACTCCATGTGCTCGACTGGACGCGGGCGGGCTGCCGGACGATCAGCGGCATGAAGCCGAATACCCCGGACGACGTGAGATGCGTCGAGTTCGTGGACTATGCGCTGCGAAAAATCGAGACGCTGCCGGAGGCTCCGCTGGTGATCCTGAACCGGACTGGCATCGACACGGACCCGCATGAAGGCGACATGACGAAAACGGCGCGGAAGCGGGATCAGGCCTTCTACGACGATGTGCGGGAGAAGCTCGTGGCGACGACGTGCGCGTTCGCCCGCACGCGTCCCGTCTATCTCGTCCGCCCCATCCCCGAAATGCCCGTCAACGTTCCTGTGACCCTGGGACGAGCCGCCTTGCTCGGCATTCCGAGGGAGGTTTCCATCTCGCTGGAAGAATACCACCAGCGGCATGCCTTCGTCTGGGCGGCCCAGGACCTGGCGGCGCAGCGCTGCGGCGTGAAGATCCTCGATCCCTTGCCCTATCTCTGCACCGATGGCCGCTGCCGGGGGGCCTTCGACGGCCTGCCGATCTACTATGACGACGACCACCTCAGCGAGCGCGGCGGCAACCGGTTGATTCCGATGTTGCGGCAGATCTTCGAGGAGCCACCGGTTGCCTCAGAGCAACAGCAATCGTCGTAGCAGCGTCTCGCCGCGCTTGCGTTGGTTGGCCGAGCGGCTGGATCGGAGCAGTTTCGGCAGCTTTCCCGCGGCGAAGGCCTCGACCACCTTGGCGTGGACATAGCTCTTGCGGGTGACGGCGGGCGTGTTGCCGAGGTGCTCCGAGACCTGCCGCATCACGGCGGCGACCTGGCGGCGGCGCGCCGTTTCGCTGGCCTCCGGCTCGAGGCGGGCGAAATGCTCGGCCGCGATGGCGTTGGCGGCCAGCATGCGCAGATCCTTCGCCGTGATCGGCGCGCCGGACACCTCGCGCAGATAGGCGTTGATGTCAGGCGCGCGGATGGGGCGGACGGCGCCGTCGGCATCGAGATATTGCAGAAGCCGGCGGCCGGGCAGGGTGGTGATGCGCCCGAGCGCCCGCGCCAGCGACGAATGCACCACCGTGCAGCGGAAGCGCGTGCCGCCCTTGCCGCGAAAGCAGAGCAGCACGCGGCTGCGGCCGAGCACCGATTGCCGCTTCAGGAGGGTGGCGGCGCCGCGCGCGCCCGACGTGCTCAGATAGGGTTCCGAGCCGACGCGGATATGGGTCTCGTCGAGGATCGCCACGGCGCAGGCGAGCGCCTTGCGACGGTCCAGCTCGCGCCGCGCCAGATCGCGCCGCACCGTCGCGCGGAGCTTCGGCAGCACGGCGATCAGCCCGTCCAGCCGCCCGACCTTTCGCGCCTCGCGAACGATCGTCCAGGCCTCGTGATAGCGATGCTGCCAGCGCCCGGCCGCGTCGCGGCCGATCGCCTGCAGATGCGAGGCGGGATTGGCGGCGATGCGGACGGAATCATAGGCGGGCGGAATGGCGAGGTGGGCGATCCGTTCGAGGTCGCTCTTCGAGCGGATCCGCTTTCCCCTCGCATCGAAATAGAGAAAGCCCTTGCCGCGCCGGCGGCGCCGGATGGTGAGGCCCTCGACGCCCTCCATGTCGAGTTCCGCCGCGATTTCGGCCTCGGAATCCGGCTCGTCCTTGGTGTCGGACATCGCGTCCGCGCCCTATCGCACGGCCTTCCGTTGCAGCGGCTTGCCGCTTTGCCCGGGCCGGGGCGTCGCCATATCCGCGGAAGGTTGCAGCTGGGCCCCATCCGACGGGCTCTTGGCAAGGTTGCCGACGGCCGTGGCCCAGTGGTCGAGCGGGTGCGACCAGATGGGCCGGCCGCTTGCCTCCCAGATCCTCTGGGCTTCGGAATGGATCGCCGCTTCGGAGAATGAAGACATCCGGTATCCTCGTTCGATGGGCACGGGACTTTCAAAGCGGCAACGAAAGACCCTGGCGAGAAGTTCCGCTGGTCGCCTGCTTTCTCCGAGCGAGGGGAACGAAGCGCCCGAACCTGCCGTTTTAATCCGGCTTGTCGGGGGCGGGCTGGAGGAACCCATGGAGCGATATTTCGAGAAATTCGCCAATGCGACGGCGCGAGCGACGGGCAGCTCGGCGGCGTTTCTCATCTGTCTCGCCGCCGTCCTGGTCTGGGCCGCCACCGGACCGATCTTTCATTTCTCCGAGAACTGGCAACTCGTCATCAATACCGGCACGACGATCGTCACCTTCCTGATGGTCTTCCTGATCCAGAACACCCAGAACCGTGACAGCGTCGCGCTGCAGACCAAGCTCGACGAACTGATCCGCTCATCGCAGGCGGAAGACGAGTTCATCGGTATCGAAAGGCTGACGGACCGTGAACTGGAAGCTCTGCACGCGAAATGCGAGGCGGCTGCGAAGCGGGCGCATTCGGCGTTGGCGCGGACCCGGGCCGAGAAGGAGGCCCGCCGCGCCGCGTGAAGGTCGGCGCGGGGACACCCTGGTGGGTCTGGCGCGGAAGCGGTCCGCGCCAGCTTTATTGATCACTGCATCAGCTGGACCATGTCGCGGAAGATCTCCAGATCCGCGCGCGCGTCGGCGAGCGAGGTCTTCGGTATGCGCTTCTCGGTGACGTTGGCGTGGAAGTCGCGCCATTCGACGCCGAAGGAATCGTAGCGCGTCGGGAAGCTGGTGTCGGACGAGGTGCCGGCCGGGCCGTGTCCCTTCAGGATGGTCAGCTTGGCCGGCAGGTGGCGGATATAGGGCGTGTCATAGTCGATGCGCAGGATCTCGGTCGGCGTGACGACTTCCAGATGCGCGTCGAAATGTGGGATCTGGTCGACGGCGGTCTCGAACTGGCAGACGAAGTGGCCGTAGTCGAAGGTCGCCGTGATCACCCGGCCGCCATTGTGCTGGGTTGCGTTCAGGACGGCTTTCGGCCGGCCGAGCAGTTCCCGCATCGCCGAGATGTCGTGGCTGGAAAGGCCGAGCAGCAGGTTGTAGGCGTTGAACTTCGGGCCTTCGCCGACGCCGACGGCGGCCTTGGCCGCGGCGCTCATGCGGCTGCGGCCTTCTTCCAGGACGGCCTCGGGCACGTCCTTGCCGCGCGCGACATTCGAGGTCGAGTCGATGATCCTGGCGTTGGGGCCGATGACGTCATGCACGCGGGCGAGGAGGATGTCGCCGCGCCGGCTCTCGAGATGCTTGACCGCCTCGGTGAAGGCGGGGGCGTAGCGCCGCATGAAGCCGACCTGGACGGTGACGCCGGCCTTTTCTGCCGCCGCCTCGAGCGCGTCGGCTTCGGCGAGCGAGACGCAGAACGGCTTCTCGATCAGCACATGCTTGCCGGCCTGCATGGCGGCGATCGCCACCTCCGCGTGGTAGACATTCGGGTTGGCGACGAGGACCGCGTCGACCTGGTCGGACGTCACCAGGTCACGATAGTCGGCGTGGCGGGCGGCCGCCGGCCACTGGGAACCCACCGTATCGAGAACGGACGGGCTGACGTCGCAAAGGGCCGTGACGCGGAAGAGATCGGGCAGATCTCGCAGCGCAGGCAGATGGATGACCTGCGCGACCTCGCCACAGCCGACGATGCCGACGCGGATTTGCTGGGACACGATGCGTTTCCTTGAATTTGTTGGTCTTGGTCGGGGAGGGGATTGGAAGGGTCAGCCTTTGACGCCGCCGGAGACCGCGCCGTAGGTGATCCATTTCTGGATGCCGAGGAACAGGATGAAGGTCGGGATCACCGTGACCGTCGCGGCGGCCATCAGGCTTCCCCAGTCGGTCGAATATTGCTGCATGAACATCGTGATGCCGACCGGCAGCGTCATCGACTCCTGGTCGCGTAGGAAGACGTTGGCGACGAAGAACTCGTTGTAGGAGAACAGGAACGAGAAGATGCCGATCGCCGCGAGACCCGGGCCCGAAAGCGGCAGGACGATGCGGACGAAGGCGCCGAAGCGCGAGCAGCCATCGACGAGGGCGGCGTCCTCCAGCTCGCGCGGGATGGTGTCGAAGAAGGCGCGCGCCATCCAGGTCGCGAACGGCAGATGCACCACCGTGTAGAGGATGATCACCGAGAGCGGGCTGTTGATCAGGCCGAGCGTGCGGAACAGGATGAACAGCGGGATCAGCGCCAGGATGATCGGGAACATCTGGACGACGAAGAGCGCCCGCGAATAGCCGGTGATCAGCCTGCCGCGGAAGCGGGAGAGGGCATAGCCGGCAAGTGCCGCGACCGCCGCGCTGGTGATCGTGCTGACGCCCGAGACGGTGAAGGAATTCCAGAGGAAGGTCCAGAAATTCGTCCGTTCGTTCAGGTAGCGATAATTGGCGACGGTGAGGTCATGCGGCAGGATCGTCGTCCGGTTCACCAGCTGCTCGGTCGTCTGGAACGAGTTCATCACCATCAGGATGATCGGCAGGTTGACGATCACGGTGATGAGCACGAGCAGCCAGAACAGGCCCCAGCGCTTGCGGGAGGAAGCGAGATTGTTCATGTCAGCGCTCCCTCTGCCGGCGAAGCAGGATGACGACGAGCACCATCAGGATCGCGAGGGTGACGAAGGAAACGGCGGAGCCGAGGCCGACATCGTTGCGTCCGAAGGTGTAGCGATAGGCGAGCAGCACCAGGTTCTCGGTGGCGTTGGCCGGTCCGCCCTGCGTCAGCAGCCATGGCGTGTCGAAGTCGTTGACCGTCCAGATCGTCATCAGGAGGCAGAGCACGATCGAGATGTTGCGAAGCTGCGGCAGCGTCACATAGCGGAACTGGTTCCAGCGTGACGCGCCGTCGAGGGCGGCGGCCTCGTAGAGGCTGCGGTCGATGCCCTGCAGCGCGGCGAGCAGCGACAGCATCATGAACGGGAAGGAGCGCCAGATCTTGATGGCGATGACGGCGGCGATCGCCCAGTTCTCGTCGCTCAGGAAGTAGATCGGGCTGCCCCCGAACACACCGATGATCTGGTTGAAGAGGGCGTGCTGGTCCGCCATCATCCAGCGCCAGCTGACGATCGACACGATCGACGGCACGATCCAGGGCAGGAGCAGCGCGACGCGGAAGAAGCCGCGGAACGGCACGTCCTGGTTCATGAGCAGCGCCAGCCCGAGGCCGAGCACATAGCAGCCGATCACGTTGAAGACGGCGAAGACGAGGCTGAACCAGAGCGCGTGCAGGAAGTCCGCCGATTGCAGCAGGCGGGCGTAGTTGTCGAACCCGACGAACTTGCCGGTCTTCAGCAGCGAGCCGCTCGTGAAGCCGTAATAGAACCCGGTCAGCATCGGATAGGCGATGACCGCGAGCATCAGGAAGATCGAGGGCGCGAGCAGCCAGAAGGGGAGCGAATTGCCTGATCGCAACCACTCCCTGGCGCTTGCGCGCCAGGTCATGGTTTCGTCGGCAAGCATGGGCCGAACCGACACGGGACTATTCCTTCAGGATGGACTTGAGCCGCGATTCAGCGGTGTCGACGATCGGGCCGACCGGCTTGCCCTGCCAGAGCTGCTGGGCGAAGGCCTGCATGGCGCCTTCGCCTTCGAGGTCGTTCAGGGCGGGGAAGATGCCGGCCGCGTTGGTGGCCGTGGTCTTGCCGACCGGGACGTAGTGCTCCAGCACGTAGGCGCGGGCGTCGTCCTTCTTGAAGTAGTCGTCGGCGGCGATCGAGGCGCGCGCCGGCAGCTGGCCGGAATTGCCCTTGGTCCAGAGCGGCAGCTGGTTCTTCGACCACCACTTCAGGAACGTCTTCGTCTCTTCCGGGTGCTTGGTCTGCTCGTAGACCATGATGTTGTTGACCCAGAAGATCGTTCCCTTGTCGCCATGCATGCCGGCGAGCGGCGGCACGACGCCGATATTGGCGGCCTGGTCGCCCGCCTGCGCGATCAGGCCGGGACCGTCGAGCGTGAAGGCGGCGTGGCCGCGGTTGAAGGCGGAGCGGCGGTCGTCACTGTTGTAGCCGGTGCTGGCGGGGCTGACGGAGCCGTCGGCGACCATGCCGGCGAGCGCCTCGAAGGCCTCGACATTGCGCTCGTTCTTCAGGTCGAGCTTGCGATCGGGGGTGAAGAGCCCGCCGCCATTGTTGAGAAGGGCGTTATAGAGGAAGTGCGATCCGCCCGTGTCGCCGGAGGCGACGATGCCGTAGCGGCCGTCCTTGGTGGTCGCCTTGGCGGCGGCGCGGAGCTCCTCCCAGGTCGTCGGAACCTTGACGCCGGCCTGTTCGAGCAGGTCCTTGCGGTAGAACCAGACGCGGATGTCGAGGCCCCAGGGCAGCGCGACATAGTGGTCGTCATAGCGCAGCGTATCGACCGTATTCGGCAGGAAATCGGCCAGCTCGCCGTCCTTCTTCAGCTCCTCGACGACGTCGTCGATCGGCCGAATCGCGCCCTGATCGTAGAGCTGCACCGCCTGATAGCCGGCGCCGGTCGACAGGTCCGGCGCGGTGCCCGAGCTGATCGCGGTGACGAAGGTCTGGTACCAGTTGTTCCACGGAACGGAGCGGTACTCGACCTGGATCTCCGGATGTTCCTTGTTGAACTGGGCCACCAGTTCCTTGGCCGAGTCGATATACTCGGGCGGGCCCCAGATCATGTCCCAGAAGTTGAGTTTGACGGCTTCCTGGGCCGAGGCGGCGATCGGGGCCAGGCCGATCAGGGCGGCGGCGGCGATGGACGCAAGCATTCCTGCCGCGCGGATGCGCGGACGTGCACGATGATTCACGACGTTTCCTCCAGTATCTTGATTTTTGGGTCGTCAGCGAAGCGGTAGGGGCGTTCTCCTCTGTCTGGTCTGGATCGAGCCGGTGGCTAGCCGCGTATCGTTGGCGCGATACGGGGAACCGGTCCGGTCGATTCACGAAGGATGAGCTGGGGGGAGAGGGTGACGGTGCGCGGCGTGTGATCGGGGTTCTCGATCGCCGCCAGCGCGAGCTGAAAGGCCGTCAGGCCGAGTTTCGCCATCGGCTGGGCGACGGAGGTGAGACGCGGCGCGAGATGCGCGGCGAGCGTATCGTCGAAACCGACGACCGACAGATCGTCCGGGATCCGCAGCCTCGCCTCATAGGTGGCGCGGAGAACGCCGGCGGCGAGGATGTCGCAGGCGGCGAGCACGGCGGTGGGCGGCTCCTTCAGCGCCAGCAGCGCCTGCATGTGGCGATAGCCCTCGATGTTGGAGCCGTCGTCGAGGCGCGAATATTCGCCGAGGCGGACGAGCTCGGGATCGGGCGAGACGCCGGCCTCGCGCAGCGCGTCGAGATAGGCGCCGAGACGTTCGTCCTCGATCGAGTGGGGCTCGCCCGCCCAGTGCGGATAGAGGGCCGGGTCGCCGCCGATGAAGCCGATCCGGCGGTGGCCGAGCTGCAGCAGGTGCTGCATCGCCATGGCGATGCCTTGGCGATTGTCGACGAGGACGGCGTCCGTATCGCCGCTCTGGCGGCGCTCGATCTGGACGACGGGCATCTCGGCCGCCTTGAGGATCGCCAGGCTCTCGCCATCGATCGGATAGGTGAAAATGACCGCGTCGACCTGGCGCTCGATAAAGCGCTCGACGCCGAACCGCTCGGCTTCCTTGTTCTTGTAGTGATTGAACAGCAGCGACTTGTAGCCGTGGCGCAGCGCCTCGCCCTCGACCGCCCTGGCGACGTGGGCGAAAAACGGATTGCTGGTCATTTCCAAAAGGATATGGCCGATCGTGAAGGTGCGCTGGGTGCGCAGGCTGCGGGCCATGACATTGGGCCGGTAGCCTGTCACCCGCACGGCCTGCTCGACCCGCAACCGCGTCTCGTCGCCGACATAGCCGGTGGCGCTCAGAACGCGTGCCACGGTGGCGCGGGAGACCCCGGCTTCACGAGCGACATCGAGCAGGGTGATGGATCTGGGCTTCATGCGGCTCTCGTCTGAGATCGATCTCACATGAGTATGAGATCGATCTCAGAGTCGTTTCAAGCGGATTCTGATGCGTCCCTTTGAAAAAGTCGGAGTCACGCAGTGAAGGTTGCTACGCGGGCGCTCGGTCGCCGCGGATCGCGCTCAGTCGGTCTGATCGACGAAGCGCTGGATCAGCCAGCGCGCCGCCGGGCCCGGCGGACTGTGCGTCCGGTAGAGGGCATGCAGCAGATAGCGGCCGCTGCCGATTTCCGGGAGGTCCAGCCGGACGAGCCTGCCGGCGGCGAGATCCTCGCTAATCGTCGGTATCGGCATGTTGCCCCAGCCGGTCCCGGCCAGAAGCAGGGCGCGCTTGGCGCCGAGATCCGCCAGCCGCCAGGCCTCGGCGGCGAAAATGCCGACATCGTCGCCTTCCTCGAACTGCGAGCGCACCGTGAGGATGAGCTGGCGGTGGCGGCGCGCCTCGCCGGGTTTGGCGGCGCCCTGCAGCTGGGCCAGCGGGTGGCCGGGGGCGGCGACCGGGATCATCTCGACGTCGCCCAGGCTGATCATCTCGAGCCCGCCGCCGACGATGCGCATGCCGCCGCCGAAGCCGACCGTCGCGATGCCGCGCTGCACGAGCTGCGGAACCGCGCCCAGCGCCTCCATGTAGAGCCGCAGTTTCACGGTCGGGAAGGTGGTCTCGAAGGCCTTCAGGGCGTCGGCGACGCGCGCCGGCGGGAACATCACGTCGACGACGACGGTCAACTCCGCCTCCAGTCCGTCCAGCAGGCCCCTTACGCTGGCGCGCAGGTCGTCGACGCCGGAGGAGACCGCATGCGCCTTGGCCAGTACCGCCTGGCCGGCATCCGTCAGGACCGGTTTTCGCGTGTGCTCGCGGTCGAACAGCTTCACCCCGAGCTGCTGTTCCAGATTGGCGATGGTGTAGCTGACGGCCGAGGTCGCACGGTTCAGCTTGCGGGCCGCCCCGGCGAAGCTGCCGATTTCGACCACCGTCAGGAAGACCCGGATCTGGTCCAGGCTGGGGGTACCGATGGCGGGCAAGTATCCATTCTCCTGAACGATGGCGCCCGATCCGGGCTCTGTCCGCTGGAAAGTCGAAGCTCCGGCCGGCGATCGGCCCGGTGGGCCGGCGTTGGATCGTTCGAATTCCTTGAACGTATCTGTCGGAATTATACGCGTTTTGCCGGATGAAGTCGGGGTCTAATTGTGAGGGGAGGGTCGCAGCAAAGTCGCACGATCGCTCGGATTTACGGGCTGCGGAGGGATCGTCCTTTCCGGCGGCCGAAGGCAAAGGACCTGACCCATGAACAACACCCTGAACGGCACGGCCGCTGTCGGCCGTCTTCTCATCGGCATTCTGTTTCTCCTGAGCGGCCTCAGCAAGCTCGGCGCCGCGGCCGCCACCCAGGGCTATATCGCCTCGGTGGGCCTGCCGGCGCCGCTGCTCGCCTATCTCGGCGCGGTCGTCGTCGAAGTCGGCGGCAGCCTTCTCCTCATCGCAGGCTATCGCGTCCGTCCGGTCGCGGCCGTGATGGCGGTTTTCACGCTGATGGCCGCCTTCTTCTTCCACAACAACCTCGCCGACCAGAACACGATGATCCATTTCATGAAGAACATCGCCATCACCGGCGGTCTGCTTCAGGTCGTCGCCTATGGCGCTGGTTCGTTCAGCCTCGACGCGCGCCGTGCGCGTCGTGAGCCGGAAGGTTCCATCCAGCAGCCGCGCGCCCTGTCCGCGTGAGCCTGCTCCGGGCCGTCCGGGTGGGGGCACCAAAGCACCACCCGGACGGCGCCTTTCCCTGATCTCCTGTCAGCAGGTTCGCCATGTCCTCCATCGCCCAATCTCTGCGCGTCGCCCGATCGGTCGCCCTGAAGACCCGCGGCCGGACCCGCGGCATGATCACCCGCTTCATCAGCCCGAGCGATCTCGGCGAAGTCCTGAAGCCGTTCGTCTTCCTCGATCTGTTCGACAATGGCGGCGAGACGTTCCACGGCTTCGGACTGCACCCTCATTCGGGCATCGCCACCGTGACCTACATGGCCGAGGGCAGCGTCAGCTACGAAGACACCAACGGCATGACCGGCATGCTGCCCGAGGGCGGCGTCGAATGGATGCTGGCGGGCAAGGGTGTCTGGCATGGCGGCGGCGCCGGCGATCCCGGCCGCGCCTGGGGATTCCAGCTCTGGATCGCGCTGCCGCCGCATCTGGAGCTTGGCCCCTCCGCGAGCCTCTATCAGGGACCCGCCGATATCCCGAAGGTCGGGCCGGTGCGCGTGCTGCTCGGCGCCTATCTCGGCGTCGCCAACGAGATCGAGCCGCCGTCGTCCATCGCCTATCTCGCCGTGGTGCTGCGCGCCGGCGAGGAATGGACCTACGTGCCGCCGGTTGGCCACGAGGTACTCTGGGTCGCCGTCGGTCGCGGCGCCGTGGCGACGGCATCGGGCCGCATCGAGGCCGGCGAAATGGCGATCTTCGAGCCCGGCGCGGAGCCGGTGACGTTCTGGGCCGACGAGGACAGCCATTTCGTGCTCGGCTCCGCCGTGCCGCATCCGCATGAGCTGGTGCTCGGCTACTACTCGGTCCACACCTCGGCCGCCGCGCTCGAGGCGGGGGAGACCCGCATCCGCGAGATCGAGGGCGAGTTGGTCCGCGACGGCCGGCTCTGATCGGCGTGAGGGATACCGCGTCATGAAGATCGTCACCGCCAATGGCGCCCATATTCCCGCCATCGGGTTCGGAACCTACGGCATGGCGCGGGACGAGATGCTGCGGATGATCCCGGCGGCGCTCGACGCCGGCTTCCGCCACATCGATACCGCGCAGATCTATCGCAACGAGGCCGAGGTCGGCGAATGCGTCGCCGCCTCTGGCATCCCCCGCGCCGAGCTGTTCCTGACGACGAAGGTCTGGGTGTCGAACTACGGGCGCCGGGCGTTCGCTCCCTCGGTGGAGGAGAGCCTCCGCCGCCTGCGCACCGACCATATCGACCTGCTGCTGCTGCATTGGCCGGCCGGCAGCGACGTGCCGCTCGCCGAGCAGATCGGCAGCCTCAACGAGGTGGCGCGATCGGGCAAGGTCCGCCACATCGGCGTGAGCAACTTCAACAGAGCCCTGCTGCGGCAGGCGGTGAAGCTCTCCAACGCGCCGCTCGTCACCAACCAGTTCGAATATCACCCGTTCCTCGACCAGTCGGTGCTGATCGAGGCGACGCGCGAGGCCGGCATGGCGGTGACCGCCTATTGCGGCATGTCGGTCGGTCGGGTCTTCTCCGAACCCGTCCTGCTCCAGATCGCGGCGAACCACGGTCGCAGCGTCGCACAGGTCGTGCTGCGCTGGCTCGTCCAGCAGCACCAGGTGGTCGCCCTGTCGCGCACCACCCGACCCGACCGCGTCGCGGAGAACCTTGCGATCTCGGATTTCGAGCTCGGCCCGCATGAGATGGACGGGATCGCCGCGCTCGCTCGCCCGAACAGCCGCATCGTCAGCCCGCCGGTCCTGTCGCCGGCATGGGACTGAGCCGGGCATTTTCGACGCCCGGCCGCCGGTCTTGACCCTAGGGCTGGCTCAGGGAGACGAGGGGCGCGTATCGGTCCAGTCGACCATCAGCTTGCGCTCGGCGAACAGCCAGGCGCCATCCTGCTTGCGGAACGTGTCGAGATAGCGGATCGACGCCACCATCAGGGTCCGCGTCTCGCCCGTGACGGTCAGGTGGTGGGCGATGCAATAGCTCTCGCCCGTCGCCGTATCTCCGTCGACCTCGACCGTGCTCTGGCCGTTGAAATGCGTCGTCGCCTGATAGGTGTTGAGATTGTCGAACACCGGCGCGAGCGCCTCCCGGCCATGCAGGACCTGCGTCGGCTCGGCCACGCGGCTGTCCATGAAGACCTGAAAGACCGTGTCGGTCGTGAACAGGTTCATCTGCCCGCGGGCATCCCGCCGGTCGGCGCAATGGGCATAGGCATCGACCAACTGGCGGATCGCCAGCCGGTCGGCGGCTTCTTCCGGCGAAATCGAGGTGTGAAGGGTCATTCCGGGGGGATCCTATCGTTCCTGGAGGGCAGTACTGACGACGGCGATATGCGTCGCGATCAGCGCGCGGAGATCGGCGCTGTCGGTCGCGATGTCCTTGAAACCCTTGAGGGCGTAGACGATCGATCGCGCGAGGGCCGGCGTCGACAGTTCGAGCGGGGATCGCTCGAGAGCGTTTCGCAGCAGGTCGCCGATCAGATCCTCGAAGGCCTGGTAGCCGGCGCAGACCGACTTGAAGCCGAGATCGAACATGTCGCGCGCGTCGGGGTGGGCCTGCACCAGGTCATAGCCGTCGGCGGCCCAGGCGTTGCAGGCATAGAGGAGCTTGCCGGCGAGGGTGGGGAATTCCGCAGTGCCGGCCCGGACTTCGGCGAGCTTCGTCTCGACCATCGTCTCGACGACCGCCTGAAACACCGATTCCTTATCGGGAAAGGTCAGGTAGAGGGTCGGTCGCGTCAGGCCCGAAGCCTTGGCGATGTCGGCCATCGTGGTGCGGCCGAAGCCGTAGCGTAGGAATACCGGCGTCGCGGCGTCGACGACGGACGCCCGGCGAATGTCAGCTGTCTTGTTCATGCTGACATTCTGACATGTTGTCGAATTATGTCAATAATCGCAATCCGAGCAGACCCGGCGGGCTACAAGCCGTCCCGTTCCGCGCGGGCGTCACGCTCCAGATAGCGGAAGAGGTCGACGATGATGTCGGCCGGTCGCGGCACACCGGCGCCGCCCGCGGCCAGATAGTGCTGGATCGAGCCGAGCGTGGCCGAGCGGACCAGATAGCTCAGGCGTTGCGGATCGCCGTTGGGGAGGGTGCCGCTGGCCTGCTCCGCCTCGGTCGCCTCGATATACATCTCGTCCCAGCGCAGCATGGCGTTGCGCAGATCCTCCCGCTCGCCGCGCGGCCATTGCTGGATCAGCAGCCGGAAGCGCTCGGGATGGGCGAGCGCCCACTCGGCGAAGATCAGCGTCAGCGTCTGCACCGTGGCCGGGCTCTTCTGCTCTCCGGCGATCCGGCACATCGCGATGATCTCGCGGGCGATCAGCGCTTCCAGGATGTCCTGTTTGTTCGAGAAGTGGCGGTAGGGCGCGTTGTGCGAAACGCCGACGGCGCTGCCGACATCGCGCAGGGTGACAGCCGCAGCACCTGCGTTATCGAGCAGGTCGGCGGCGGCGGAAAGGAGATCTTCGAACCGGGATGAGCGCATGCGGCATCATGGGTGGCCGCGTTGACAGCGTCAACCCTGCTACCTATGTTGACAATGTCCACATGACGGTCGGGTCGCGGCTCCGCAATCGGAACCGAAGGCCGCGCGGGGTAGGGGACGCCGTTCGGCGGCGACCGCCACGGGGCGAATGAACTCGCAATGCATGCGCTTGGATGCCGGCTTCGGCATCAGGTTGGAGAAGACTATGACCGGAAGACTAGAGGGCAAGGTTGCCATCGTAACGGGCGGTTCGCGCGGACAGGGTGCGTCGCACGTGCGCGCCTTCGTCAGAGAGGGCGCCAAGGTCGCGTTCACGGATATCCGGGTCGAGCTGGGCGAGGAACTGGCGAAGGAACTGGGCGACGACGTGCTGTTCATCCAGCAGGACGTCTCCAAGCCGGAAGACTGGGATCGTGTCGTCGCCGAGACGGAGGCCGCCTTCGGTCCGATCAACATCCTCGTCAACAATGCCGGCATCGTCCTGCTCAAGGAGATCGAGGATACGAGCTACGAGGAATATCTGAAGATCGTCGCCGTCAACCAGCACAGCGTGTTCCTAGGCATGAAGGCCGTGGTGCCGTCCATGCGGCGCGCTGGTTCCGGCTCGATCGTCAACGTCTCGTCCGCCGCCGTCAATCGCGGCGTCAAGGGCAACATCGCCTACACCGCCGCCAAGGCGGCGATCGGCGGCATGAGCCGCGTCGCGGCGCTCGACCTCGCCGAGTACAATATTCGCGTCAACACCGTGCTGCCGGGCATCATCCTGACGCCGCTGGTCGACGAGCCGGATCCGGAGCGCGTCGCCGCGATCAACGCCCGTATCCCGGTCAAGCGCCTCGCCTCGGTCGAGGAGGTCTCGAACCTGATCGTTTATCTCGCCTCGGATGAATCGAGCTATTCGACCGCCTCGGAATTCACCGTGGATGGCGGCCTTACCGCCTGAGTTCTGTCGGTTCGAGGAGGCCGGCCGGCTGTCTGCCGGTCGGTCTCACGACCTGACTGAAGGCGGGCAGGGGCGTCGAGCCTCGGCGGGATTACCCTACCCCCGCCGCCGGCGCCCCTGCCTCCCCGCCCATTAGCCCGTTGCGCAGCGGAGCGCTCATGAAGACCCTCTATTCGACCAAGGTGGACGTCGTCGGCGGCCGCAACGGCACCGCAACCAGCGATGATGGTCTCCTCGCCCTGAAGCTGGCGCAGCCCGTCGCCATCGGCGGACGCGGCGGCGCGCCGAACCCGGAGCAATTGTTCGCCGCGGGCTATGCCGGCTGCTTCGGCAGCGCCGTCATCCATGTCGCGCGCGGCCGGCACAGGATTTCCGACGATCAGGTCGCGGTTGCCGCAACCGTCGGGCTCGTCTCGAAGGATGACGGCCAGATCGCCTTGACGGTCGCACTCGATGTGACGATCGACGGCGTCGATCCCGAGACGGCCGAGGCGATCGTCGCGGAAGCCCACCGCACCTGCCCGTACTCCAACGCGGTCCGCGGCAACATCGACGTGCAGATTTCCGTCACCGCCCGGTAGACGCATCGGGTCTTGCTGGCCGCGCCGTTCCATGCGGGCAGCGCCGACCGGGCTTCATTCATCGGGATCCCGGCCACACCAGCCGGGCAGGTAGTTGGCCTGCTTCGATTTGGCCAGCTTGAGCGCCTTCTTGAGCGCTCCCCCATAATCATGGTCCACGCGATCCCCGATGCGTCGGCGCAGGAACTCGGCCCAGAGAAACTCGCTGTAGAGGGTCGTGTCCTTCGCGAAGCCGCCCTGGCGCCGGAGCTCTCCGGCGAGGGATCGGAAGGGATCGTCCTTCAGTTTCTCGATCGTCTTCGGGATGTCGGCGCTTGTCCGAAGGATCCCGTCCCGGTCGTAGAGGTAGACCCAGTTCATTCTCTCCATGACGAACCAGAATTCGCCGCGGGAGAGGGCGCTCAGATCCGCCATCGGATTGATCACCACCTGGCTGACGCCCTCCAGATGGAGCGCGAGCGCCAGGTGGTGATGATCCAGAATGTAGCTGTGTCCCTTCGGGCCGCTCACCACCGGGATCTGGTGATAGCTCTGCAGGTCGTCCTTGCTGAACCCGGTTTGCCGCAACCTGCGTCGTCTCAGCTCGACCTCGCGGAATCCGGCCGTCAACTGGGTCGGACGGAGGCTCAGAATATCGATTATCCGCATGACTGTTCTCTCTTGGGCACGGGATAGGTTTCGAGACGAGCCTCCTCGAAACAGGCGAGATGAGAACGCGTCGGCCGCCCTAAGGTTCAGATCATGGCCAGGGACGTCCGACGCCGGGATCGGCCTCATCAGTCGATCTGCTTCGCCCGCCCCGCCCCGAGACCGAGCAGGCCCATGACCACGCAGACCGCCGTGCAGATCAGGAGGGGCGTGGTCCAGGATCCGGACCCGTCATGCAGATAGCCGATCGCAGGCGGCGCGCCGGCCGCGACGAGATAGCCGACGCTCTGGGCCATCGCGGAGAGCGCGGCGGCTTGCCTCGGATTGGCGGCCCTGAGGCTGATGAAGGCGAGCCCCAGGATGAAGGTCGCGCCGGCGCCGACGCCGAAGAGGGCGCTCCAGAGGATCCCCCAGCCGGGCTTCAGCATCAGCCCGATCAGCGAAAGGGCGGTGACGGCAGCGACCCCGACGGCGATCGCCCTTTGATCCTTCATCCGGCCGACAATGGCCCCGAGGAACAGGCCCGGAATCGCGGTGGCCAGCTGCGACACGCCGTGCAGCGAGCCGGCGGCGGCCGGCGAATATCCCGCCTCGGTCAGCATGACCGGAAGCCAGGTGACGACAACGTAGTAGACGAGGGAGTTCAGGCCGAAGAAGAACGTGACCTGCCATGCGAGCGGAGAATGCCAGACCTTGCCGCCATGGGGCGGCGTCGGCGTGGCGGCTGCCGGCGCGCTGTGCCCCTTGAGCTGCGGAATCCAGGCCAGCATCGCGACGAGCGGAAAGACGAGGAAGGCCCCGAGCGCCCAGTTCCAGCCCGACCCCGGCAGGTTGGCGATCGGCACGGCGGCGACGGAGGCCAGCGAAGCCACCACGCCGGCGGTCAAGGCATAGGTGCTCGTCAGAACGGCGATCCGGTGCGAAAAGTCCCGCTTGACCAGGCTCGGCAGCAGGACGTTGGCGATGGCGATCCCCAGGCCGATCACGCCGGTGCCCAGAAACAGCGTCCACTGTTCGCCCCACGACCGGATGATGATGCCGGCCGCGGTCAGAAGCAGCGCGATGAAGAGGCTGCGCTCGAGCCCGTATTCGCGTGCCAGCAGCACGCAGAAGGGCGATGCGCCGGCAAAGATCAGCAGAGGCAAGGTGGTGAGGATGCCGGCCTCGGCGGTCCCGAGCGAAAACGCATCGCGGATCGCATCGAGCAGCGGGGCGACGCCGGTGATCGGCGCCCTCAGATTTGCGGCGATCAGCAGAACGCCGACCAGGAGCAGGACGGGCCGTCCAGCGGCCGCAATGCGTTTTCTTGTCATTTGAACCAGCCTTCCGATTGGAATGCTGGTCGTTTAGCCGATTGGCTGGCTCGAAGAATTTCGATATTCTGCCACAAAATATCGAAAAATGGCCAAAGCGTTGAAGCAGCTGAAATCGGCGATCGCAGCCTATGTTCCCGACCGGTCGCGGGTGCCTGCCGTGGCCCTGCACCTCGATTTCGCGGACTATGAAGCGGAAGTCCCCATGCACCGGCACCGCAAGGGCCAGCTCGTGCTCGCGCATCATGGCGCCGTGACCTGCACCGCCGCCGGCGGTCTGTGGATCGTGCCGCCCCATTGCGGCGTCTGGATTCCGGGCGGCATCGATCACAGCAACACGGCGACGGCCAATGCGCGCCTTTCCTATCTGTTCGTCGAACCCGATGCGGCGAGCTTGCCGGGCGAGTGCTGCATTCTGGCCGTCACCCCGCTGGTCCGGGAACTGATCGACCGGCTTGCGGAATTCGGCGACGGCTACTCGGAGGAGAGCCACGCAGGCCGGCTGGCGCGGATCCTGCTGGACGAGCTGACCGCCATGCCGCAGGAGCCGCTGCGCCTGCCGGTATCCGATCATCCCAAGATCGAGCAGCTCGCCCGCATGCTGACGGCCAATCCGGGAGACCGCAGCCGGCTGGACGAGTGGGCTGCGAGGCTGGCCCTCAGCGAGCGCTCGCTGTCGCGCCTGATCGAGCAGGAGACGGGCCTGACCTTCGGCCGCTGGCGGCAACGCCTGCACCTGCTCGTCGCCCTGCGCGAACTCGCGAGCGGCGCCACGGTTCAGCGCGTCTCCGAGGCCTTGGGCTATGAGTCGGTGACCGCCTTCATCACCATGTTCAAGAAGTCGGTAGGCGAGACGCCTGCCCGGTATTTCGCGCGGCTGAAGAGCGGCCCCTAGGCGCTGGTGGAACGCGATCCAGTCGCCTGAAAACCGCAGAAATACGACGGTCCGAGCGCAGCTTAAGATTGTTCTGAAAGTGGAATGGCGGAGAGGAAGAGATTCGGCCCGGAATTCAAAGACTTGGCGAAAGCGAGCATTTCTGCTGGGTCTGGGCCAGTTGGGCCAATGATTGACGATAGCAATGTTACCCGAATTGTTACCCAGTTTGTGATCGCGACTATGCCCCGTTCGCGATGGCGCGCACACGCGCAAGATTGTCGATTTTGCGCTCGGCTTCCTGCACTTCACGATCGAGCATTTCAAAGATGGGGCGCGCCGCTTCCCCGTCCATCAAGAGCAACCGCGCCGCCAGTCGTCGGGCGTGCTTGAGCCGATCGAGCGTGATCGGTTTCTGCTCCGGCAGCTTGCGATGAAGGACGCGACTTGCGACCCCTTCGAAGAGATCCGGATCGACCTTGCTTCGCCGCCGGCTCATTCCTGGCGCGCTCCGTAGGGCGATACCTCGTCAATGTTCCGCTGCTCGACCGTGAAGGTATAGCTGGCAACCCAAGGGTTGGCCTTCCAAGCGCCGGGGCCGTTGATAGCCTCCCAGAGGGTGCGGTAGCTGGCGCGGGCGGTGACGCAGCACTGCGTGCTCGGCATCAGGTAGTCGCGCCAGCCGTCGCTATCGCGCTCGACGCCCTCGGCGATCGCATCCGCCTCGCTGATGTCCCGCAGCCGCTCTGCGCGGACCTCTGTCACGGTGAGCGTCAGACGGGAGGCCCAGCGGGGCATGAAGCGGCCGGATCGTCTCCGGCCCACATCCTCGCCGTTCCATTCCTCTGCGCTGCCCCGCTTTTTTCCATCGGCGTTGAAGAGGAGCGGCGCCCAAGGCCGCTTCCAGCCGGCCTCTGCGCAGGCGGCAGCTATTTGCGTGGCATTCAGATGGTCAAGAGAGGGTGTGGTTTGCCACGCCTCCCGGACCCAGAGTCGATCACCGGGCTGGATCGGCAGCAGCTCCGCCGCGACCTTGCCGATGTTGTGCGCATCGACGTTCATCACGCCGCCCGCCTTGTTGTGGACGTGCCAGCCGAAGCCGGCCACCTCTTCGATCGTCGGCACGCCGGTGAGTCGCCGCGTCTGCGTTTTCGTGCCGGCGATGAGCGCGCGGACCATCGGCGCGGTGAAGGGGATCGAGCGATCAGCCATAGGACACGCTCCTGGGCGGCAGCGGGGGTTCCGCATCCCGCATCAGCGCGCTGGCAAGGCGCTCGCGGGAAACGCCGGTCATCGCCGTGCTCCGACCGACTAGACCTGGATGCCGTTCGCCGCGGCGCGCGCCTCGGCGAGTTTGGTCTCATGGGCCATCGAGCGAATTTCAGCTGCTGCAGCCCTCATGGCATCACCCTGAAGATCGGCATCGACGATCCCGGCCGTGATGCGCCGAAACTCCTCTGTTCTCCGCTTCACCTCGATAGGGGCTTCCGGGGGAAGCTTGTCGTAGACCTGCTTGAAAAGGGAAAGGAGCTGCACGTCCGACACCATTCGATCGAGCATGTCGGCCGCATACAGCATGGCGTCCGTCTTGTTCAGTAAGGTCGGGAAGGTCTTCGACTTGTTCATAGCTACCCTCTTTCCGGAGAAGTTGACGCACCGGCCAAAAGCGGCGCGAGTGGGATGCGGTCACCGCGACGTTTGCTGCCAACCTCGCTCGTCACCGAGGCTGGCTTTTGGTCCGCGCGGGAGAGACACGCGGTGCCTGCGGGGCCTGAGTCCCGGCGATCAGTCGGGACGGACGAGCCCGCCGGTATGCTGCTGGGGATCTCCCACTGCATCGGCTGGGCATTGTCGGGAACGCGGCGGCGGCCGGGCGAAAGCGTATGACGCGGCGAGCCGTCGGCGTTGATGCCGACGACGTGCCAGGCGACGCTTCGACCGAGCACGCGATCGATGGCGCGGAGCCACATAGTGACGTCATCCGGATCCGCGTGATTGCCCCAGGCCGCAATGAACAGGTCGCAATGCGATATCGCCGCGGCCGCACGCTCGGCAGCTTCCCGCAGGAAGCCCGGGCCGGCGGCGCTGGTGCGGCGCCAGGCATGCAGCCCGCCGGGCGTCGACGAGCAAAACGGGTAGATGTTCACCTTCACCAGCACCCCGAAGCCCCAGCGATAGGAGAAGCCGATCTCGCGGAGCGTCGTCGGATCGTCCCGATCAGCATCGGCGCGCGACGGATTCAGGCCGACCCAAGCGATCGCGGGCCCATGTTCCCACTCCCGGCGCAGCTCCCAGCGATAGGCCCTGCGTCGGCTCGAGAAGGCCGCCGAGCGCTGGATCTCGCCGCGCGGCATCGATCCGCGAGCTTCGTCCTGGAAGGTCAGTGCGAGCTGGCCGGGAAGCATGGCGATCTCCTACAGAACCAGCCGGAGGGGAATGCCCTCGACGGCCGCCGATGGAGCCTTGGTCTTCATGAGCTCGGTCTTGAAAACGCGATGCGCCTCTAGGTCGCCAGTCACAGGCACGATCCGGGTCAGGAAGGCGAAAACCGGCACGCCGGCTTCTGTTGCGCCTTCCCAGATCCGCGCCTCGACGCCGTTGACGTGGACGATCTGGCTGGTGCTCTCGATCGTGATTTTCATGTGGCCACCATTTCGTAGGCGATGGTCTGGATCCGGCCGAGCAGAGCGTCGTGCGCAGGATCAAGGCTGCGGCGGGATTCGACCTTCAGAACAGCGTGCCTGATGCCCGCCCCGAAATGCCGCGCGATGATCATCGACGCGATCGCCGATGAGGCACCGACGAGCAGGATGACGATGATGAGCAGCAGGATGACGCGGCGCGCGGCACTCATCGGACCATCCTCGTCTGCATGAGGGTCCAGAGATTGCGGCATCGGCGATCCTCGGCTCGGATCATCCAGGCCCAGGGAGAAGCCTGAAAGGCGCGCCAGGCATTGAGGTCGCCGGTATCGATGACGCCGAACGCGACCAAGTCGTGCAGGTCGAGGTTCAGCAGGATCCGCAGGCCGTTGTGGAATTGCTCGAGCGTCATCCCGCCGCCCTCGCTTTTGGGGCGGTCTTCTCCCAGTCGATCTCGTCCTGCAGGTCCTGATCGTGTGCCAGCACGACCTCGGCCACTTCGCGATAGGTCGTGAACGCCTGCTTGCTCTCGGTGAAAGTGAAGCGCAGCTTCACCGGCCCGGCGCCGTGCTTCGGCACGCGCAACTGAATCTCGACGCGCTCGTCGACCAGCGGGCGGAACACGGACATTGAGCCGGAGCTCGTGTCGACATGCACGATGCGCCGCATCTTCGAGGTCTTGAGCGCCAAGACCAACTTGTCGATGTCGCGGCGTTTCGGGGAGCGCATCACTGGCCTCCCGGGAATTCGCGGTGAGTGATACCGTCGAGCAGATGGCCGGCGGCGCGCTTGCCGGCGCGGCGAAGGGCGGCGGCCGCGGCTTCTGACTGCTCCCGAACCTTGCTCATCGCTATTCCCCAGCCAGTTCGATGGCGGCCATAACCGGGTTGCCGATCGGGCCGGCGATCGAGGCCCAACGCGCGCGAGACAGGACTTCCGCGATCACCTGGTCGGTGGTGTTGAAGGCTTCGGCTGCAGCGCGGACGGTGATGCGCTCGCCGCGCATGGCGACGTAGACCTGAAGGGCTGCCGACAACCGCTCGAGGCCGACACCGCCGGCGTCGCCCTCGACCAAGTCCGCGAGCGTCACCAGCGCCCGCGGCGCCTGGGCTGGCTTCGCGCGCCAGACGGGCAGCACAGCGATCGTCTTTGTCCAGTCGCAGCCGTCGTCACAACGGTCCAATTCAGAACAGCCGCAGCTGTGACAGACCGTGCCGACCGCGCTGGGAACGCGAGGAATGTCTCCCGCTCGCTTCATCTCGTCTGGAACATGGACCTCAAAGGCGCCGGCCAACTGGTCGGCGGCCATGAACTCGCCGGCCTCCGCGGCGCGCTGGAGGCGCTGGTCGGCATTGCCTTCATCG